>JAKJER010000044.1 GCA_022705325.1 Planctomycetota bacterium
TCCGTGTCTCGATGGCGAGAAAACCCTGTGTTCATGCGGCCAATCGCCACCTCATTATACTTGAAATTGAGGATCTATATGGGAAATCCGGGCTAAATTGACGTATCCAGCGAAACGGCGGACGCCGCCGTCGATGGCGATGGCACTGCGCGGCTCCAGGAACTGGCTGAGGCGTCGTACTTCCTGCGGCTCGAGCGCCCGTGGTCCATCCAAGCCGATAATGTCCTTCCACCGTGCCCAGCCATACAGCGTCACGCCACGGATGGTCTCCCCGGCGAATCGCTTCACCTTGGCGGCCTCCTGGGTCAGGAAGAAGACAGCGCTAACATGGGGCAGCTTACGAAGTTCTTTTCGCAGCGTGGTGCCCACCTTTTTCGACTTGCTCGTGACCAGATCGGCCTCCCGCTCCACGTCAAAGCGGTGTTCGCCGATCCATTCGCCCGACCAGTGTTTTACCTCAATGACACGCACTCCAGGCGGGCCGATCGCAATAATATCGATCTCATCCGACTGCATACGATGTGTGACCGAGAATGCTACATTCGTCAGAAGAAACCACTGGTCATCACCTGGCTCGTTCTCAAGGCGCCGCCGCAAGTGGTCAATAGCAGCTTCTTCGCTAGCATTTGCCGCTGGGCCGCATTTTATTACTATGACCTTCATATACTCGTCTCACATCAAATCCAGTTGCACTACCTGCTCAGTAATCGAACTCCATCAGACGGACCGTGTTCGACGCTGAAAGCCGCAATCGCTCGCCATCGGCTTTCATTGCATTCTTCCGCTCACGCCAGAAGCCTTACGCGGCATCGCCTTCATACGTAACCCCAAAGATGGTGTCGGACAGCCACTTCTTGAAACTCGCATTGTCGCTGAACTGCTTGAACAGCTCCGTGTGATCGGCCAGCAGTCCGACGATCACCGCCTGGAGCGCCCGGTCGTGCTCCAGCCTGGCCGCGGACTTGTCGGAGTTCTTCATCGCGTTCTGGTACTTCTTGTCCGCGGCCACCTTGCCGGGAATTTCTTCGGCGATGACCTTGCGTATCTTGTCCGCATCCTGCCACGGGATGTTGCCGAACTGGTCGTTGAAGGCCTTGATGATGCTGCTCAGGTGGTCCAACTCGGGCTCGGGCTTCCGCCCGCCGCCGCTGGCGGGCACCGGCCCGATCTCCGCGTCCGCATCGGGCAAGGCGACTTTCATGGCCTCCTTGACCTCGACCCGGTAGCTGTCCATGTCGATGGATTCGAGAATGCCCTTGGACAGGTCTTCCTCGACGGGCGCCGGCAGCTTGGGGATCAGGAAGTTCAGGAAGATCGACAGCTTCTCCCATTCGGCGTTCGAGTACGGCAAGACCGCCGCCAGGAACTGGTAGGTCCGCACGAACGCCTTGGCCTTGCCCTTGAAATCGACCTGCCCGTCCTCGTTCAGGTCGGCCAGATAGACCCCCACGCAGGCGTCGAGGATCGGGTCCAGCTTGTCTCGCTCGGCCCCGCCCAGAAACAGCCCCACGAGTTCCTCGACCTGCGGCCAGGCGTAGACCTGGCTGTTGTCCAACGCCGCCTTCAGGTCGTGCAGCTTGTCGGGGTCCGTCTCTTCACCTAAAACGGTCGTGCGGTAGTAGTCGGCGAAGGCCGCCGTGATCGTGTCCACGTCGTTCATGAAGTCCAGGACGAACGTGTCCGTCTTCTGCGGGTGCGCCCGGTTCAACCGCGACAGCGTCTGCACCGCCTTGATGCCCGAAAGCTGCTTGTCCACGTACATCGTGTGCAGCAGCGGCTCGTCGTAGCCGGTCTGGAACTTGTCCGCGACGACCAGGAACCGGTACGGGTCGGCCTGGAACTTCTTCTCGATCTGCCCGCTCGGAAACCCGTTCAACGACGCCTCGGTCACGTTCTGCCCGCCGTACTCATGCTCGCCCGAGAACGCGACAACCGCCTTGCAGGGGCTCTTGCGCTCCTGGAGGTACGCCGAGATCGCGTGGTAATACTGGATCGCCCGCTCGATGCCGGCGCAGATCACCATCGCCCGCGCCTGCCCGCCGATCTTCCGCCGGGCCAGCACGTGCTCGTGGAAGTGATCCACCATGATCTCCGCTTTCTGCCGGATCGCGTGCTCGTGGGACTCCACGTAGCGACGGAGCTTCTTCGTGGCCTTCTTGGTGTCGAACTGCGGATCGTCCTCCACCTTCTTCATCAGCCGGTAATAGCTGTCCACCGGCGTGTAGCTCTTGAGCACGTCCAGGATGAACCCCTCCTGGATCGCCTGCTTCATCGTGTAGCTGTCGAAGGGGCGGTGCTTGACCTTGCCGCCCTCCGGGTACGGCTCGCCGAAAATCTCCAGCGTCTTGTTCTTCGGCGTGGCCGTGAAGGCGAAGTAGCTGGCGTTGGGCAGCATCTTCCGCGATTCCATGATGCGGTTGATCTTGTCCTCGGTCGTCTCTTCCTCTTCTTCGCCCCCGTGCTCAGACAGCGCCATGCTCATCTTGGCCGAGGTCCGCCCGCCCTGGCTGGAATGGGCCTCGTCGATGATGATGGCGAACTTCCGCCCGCGGTGCTGGTCGCCGATGTCGTCCAGGATGATCGGGAACTTCTGGATCGTCGTGATGATGATCTTCTTGCCGCCCTCGATGAACCGCCGCAGGTCCCCCGAGTGCTCCGCATGGCCGACCGTCGCCGACACCTGGGCGAACTGCTTGATCGTGTTCTTGATCTGTTTGTCAAGGATGCGCCGGTCGGTGACGACGATCACCGAGTCGAAAACGTCCGCCCCGCCGTTCTCCAAGCCCACAAGCTGGTGGGCGAGCCAGGCAATGGAGTTGCTTTTGCCGCTGCCGGCCGAGTGCTGGATCAGATACCGCCTGCCCGCCCCGCTCGCCTTGGCGTCGGCCAGCAGCTTCCGCACGACGCGGAGCTGGTGGTAGCGCGGGAAGACTTGCTTGTACTTCTTGCGGCCTTTGTCGTCGGTCTCCTCGACCACCTGGGCATAGTTCTCGATAATGTCCGTAAGCCCCGGCTTGGTCAGGACCTGCTTCCACAGGAAATCGGTCTTGAGGCCGCCCGGGTTGGGCGGATTGCCCGCCCCGTCGTTGAAGCCGATGTTGAAGGGCAGAAACCACGAATCCTTGCCCTTGAGCTGGGTACACATCCGCACCTCCGCGTCGTCCACGGCGAAATGCACCATGCACCGGCGGAAGGCGAAGAGCAGTTCCTTCAGGTCGCGGTCCCGCTTGTACTGCTGGATGGCGTCGTCCACCGTCTGCTTGGTCAGACGGTTCTTCAACTCGAACGTGGCCACCGGCAGACCGTTGATGAACACGGCCAGGTCCAGGGCGAGCTGCGTCTCGTCCTTGCTGTAGCGAAGTTGCCGCGTAACGCTGAAGACGTTGGCCGCGAACCGCTCGGCCGCCTTGGCGTTCCCGGGCGTCGGCGTCCCGTAGAACAACTCCACGCTGACCGGCCCGTGCTTGACGCCGCTACGAAGCACGTCGATGACGCCCCGCTTGGCGATCTCGCCCTGGAGCCGGTGCAAAAACTGCGTCCGCTTGGGGCCGTCCTCCGCAAGCCCCAGCGCCTCGGCCGCCTTCGACTGGGTCGCTGTCAGGAACGCCAGCAGCTTGGCCAGGTCCACCGCGTGGTCGCGGTCGAAGTCCTCGTTTCGCCCAAGGACGTACCCGGCGTCGTCCGCCAGCGTTTCGACGATCAGGGATTCCAGACCTTTCTCGGATGTATCTGAACAACTCATGATTGACCCCTTACAGCAGACGGCAGGTGTAGACCTCCTCGCCATCACGATGGGTTATATTGTGCCACCTTGGCAACTTCTTGAGTGGGGGATTGTGTGGGTGTTGGTAACGATTGGCAGCGCCGCAAGAAATGATTGCGTAATTTGACCGATAGGCGTCAAAGAAGGCCTCATCGTAACCAGTGTTACTCCCGTGGTGGCTTACCTTGTAGTAGAGCGTCTTTAGGCCTGATGGGTTACTGAGAATGCTGTGTGTAAGGATCTCGCGGCAGAACGCACCTGGGATGTCACCAGCCAAGAAAGCCCCAGATTTCTGGGTCTTCAGGACTATTGCGATTTCGTGGTCGTTCGGATCCCGGCTGCCCGTTACGCTTGCCTTCAGGGTGGGTATGTCTTTGGTGAATATTGTCTGGACTTCTACGCCGCCAAAGACTTCAGTGCGAGCATTGATCCCGGTCCGCAAACGTTGCCCAGCCTGACGCCAGACACGGGTAACAGAAGACGTGGGATGGTCCAAGGAATCCGGCACCCAGACCTCTCCTACGTCAAATGTGTCGAGAATGTACGGGATGGAATGGATGTGGTCATAGTGCAGGTGGCTTATGATGACTCTGTCGAATCGCTTACGACCCTGGAGTTCTGTATCCATCCACTCTTCGAAGGCCCTGCGCCTTCTCTCTCCCCAGAGCCTTGCGTCGACAAGCCAGACTTGGTTGTCCGGCAATTCGACTACGATTGTGTCCCCCTGTCCAACGTTGTGTACGTGTATACGGGCCCAAGGAGGAGTTGTTTCACTGTCCCGGCGTCGCAATGGTGAAGCCCGTGGGAGATTCCGTTCGTCGCCACGTTCACTGCGCCGGGACTCGAAGGCGGCACGCACCTCCGCACGCAACTCCAATTCTACTTCAACTAGTGGATCCCCAGGCCGCTCCAAGAACATTGTCTGCCCGTCCCGTCGCAGGCTTTGAAGAAAATCTCCGCTGAGATAGTAAGCCCGCCCCCAGTCCAGAAACTCGCGTGCCTCAACAGGGGAAAGAAAATATCGAACACCTGGCGTCCCCTCGGGTTCGGGTTTGTAGTGAACAAACCTCGACAAGATCATCGGCCTTCGACTGTCTAATTGTACCTTCTCGATTGCATCCACACTCCAAATGCTCATGTTGGCCCCGTGTCATTCTGCCGTTTCTACTTGGTCGGCAGCATCTTGAATAAGGTCCGACTCCGGCTCATCCGAGACCCACTCGGAGTCTTCCAGAGCGTTCAGTTCCGTCTTCGGTTGGGTTTCAGCCGGTGCTACCTCCCGCACGTCCACCTTGCCCGTCACCACATCAGAAATCAGCCGCGTGCGGTACTCGCGAATCAGGTCGATTTCACGTCTTGCGCGATCTGCAAGTTGATTCATGCTGCATAGCACTTCGTCGAGGTGTAGCCCGATCTGATTCTGCTCGTCCTCAGGAGGGACCGGGATGCTTATCGCCCCGAGTTCAGGCTTGGTAATGTGGACCAAACCAATGATGCCGTGTGCTTGCTCTTCAACATGCGCGGTCACTGCCCGAAGAACATAGTAGAAATAACTGCGATCCAGCGAATAGTCGGTAACCTTGAAGATGTGCTGATTCAAGTACGCGGGAAACTGTCTTTCCCACATGAATGAACCGAACGAGGTCCCACGGTTTCCAGACCATGCGAAGAGTAACTCCCCTGGCTGAATCAGAAGGTCCTGTGATAAACCCCTTCTGTCGGTGTAGTTGAAGTCGGGGCCACCGTTTAGGTTCTGTATGCGAATGATCGGGACACCGGCTGATCGCCAGTCCACTGGCTTGAAGGCGATTCCGTTCAGGAACCGAGCAGTGTGTTTGAGCTTATGCACGGTCCAATGCGCCGGCACGTCGCCGAGCCAGTCGATGCCGGAGGGTTTGAGGGGGGCGTTGGGGTCGAGGCCGCGGGTCACGGCTCGGTTGATGATGGCCTGCTTCTGCTCGTTCAACACCTCGATCAGCCGCCGCCGATTGCGGATGAAACGGCGGGCCTTCATCGCGTGGGCGTCAAGGTAGTCCGCGATGGCCTTCTGTTCCTCCAGTGGCGGAAAGCAGGAAGGCATCCGCTTGAAGTCCTCCCAGTAGAGCCGGTTGCGGTCCTTGACGATTCCGCGCGAGAAGCCGTCCACCTCGTTCTTGTAGTCGTCTGTGCGGAACAGGTAGCTGAAGTATCGCGGTTCGACCTTCGGGTACGGACGCGCCACGATGTAGGCAGGGCTGACCAGCCCATCCTCCGGCACGACACCAACAGCCCCCTGCCACATCCGCATCATGTTGTATGCGATGTCGCCCTTGACGGCTCGCTTGTATTTCTCGCGGTCGGACATCACCTGTTTGCGATTCTGGTCGTCCATGTCGCGGACACGCACGCCCGTCCTGAGCGAGACCTCGAGGATCGGGAGCTTGCCGTAGCCAATCTCATTGCGCTGTGCGAACAGCCGCCCGTTCCTGCGGACTTCCCAGTGCGCCGGAATCCGCCTGACCCACGGCAGGCCGGAGTCCTTGGATTGAGGGTATGGTTTGAGCGATGCTTTCACTGCGCCTACTCCCTCCCCATGGCGAAGTAGTTGATGCTACGCGCAAAGCCATCGAAACCAGGAAACAGGGTGGCATCCGTGATGTTCATCTTTCGCAGATGGAAGAGGAGCATTTGATGCAGCCGTTGCGGAATGCAGAACTTGACCACCTTTTCCTGATCTGCTGCGGCGCGAAGATCGTTGAGGCCGCTCAGCCTCTTAACAGGCTTCTTGGTTCCGGTCAACCCAAGACCTTTGGTTAAGTTCTCCATAAACGAGTTGTTCAGGTTCAGTGGGCAAAGGAAGAGTCCCTGCTGGGCGATCAGGCGTTGATTCAGCCTACTTGGCTTGGCATAGGTGATGGCGAGTGTATCTTCGCCTTTATAACGATCGGGATATTCGATAGCGTTGTTGACGAGGCGGCGTGCAATATCTTCTTCCGTGAGGACGAAGCCTCCCTGAGCGCGGACCTCGGCGATTCTGGCGTCCAGAGCGCCCGTAGCGATGGCCCAGACAGCGGAATCGGTCGCAGGACAGTCCTGCACGGCGAAGTAAAGGGCGACGTAGAAGGACTCGGTGAAGTCGAGCAACCGGGTCTTACACCCATGATGCTGCAGCAGAGCCAGCCAAGAGAAGTAGTCGGCGGAATCGATCCCGCCGGTCTCTCCATACGAAGCCGCAAGCTTCACCTGGTCGAGCGTCACCGCCTCGAAAGCCGCTCGATCCGTATTGCCCAATCGGCCGGTTTCCCGCTCCAGCGACGAAGAAAGGTTCCAGCAAGCTTTCTTGTGACCACGAAAGACCCACCCCTTATTGAACGAATCGGGAATGTCGAAACAATCAACCTTCTCGAACAGATAGGAAGTGTAGTTGTGAGTTTGATCAGTCATGCTGACCCCCGATAATCTGCTTCAATAGGCCTTCTGACTCGTTCTGAAGTGCGAGCAGGTCTGCCCGAATCTCCTCCAGCGTCCGTAGCGGCGTTGGCTTGTAGAAGTGCCGGGTGAAGCTGATCTCGTAGCCGATCTCGGTCTTGCCGGGGTCGATCCAGGCGTCGGGAACGTGGGGCAGGACCTCGCGTTGGAAGAAGGCCTCGATGCCGCCTTCCTCCAGCAGGGGGACCTGCTCGGTGTCGCGGAGGTCGCTGTCCGCCTCGTACTGGACGTTCCGGGGCTTGCCCGCGATGGTCGCCTGGTAGCGGCCGTGCAGGGGGTCGGCTGGGGCGCTGGCCGGGCCGAGGTGGGCGATCACCGGCTGGGCTTGCTCGTCCTTTTGGGTGAGGGCGGTGCGGAGAAGTTTCTCCCGCTTGGCGGTGAGCTTGCCGACGAGCTCCTTGGCCTCGATCTCGGCGGCCTTCAGGAAGCTGTTGTAGTCCAGGTGCGGCCCGGGCCCGATGCGGCGAGCCAGCGTCTCGACGGCCTCGATCAACTCGGGCTCCTTCGACTCCTTGCACAGCGCCTTGAGGCGGGCCATCGCCTGGGGGGACAGGTCCACGGCCAGGCGGAGCGGTCGCTCGACGGTGATCTTCCAGTAGCCGAAGGCCTGGTTGGGGAAGATCTTGGACTGCCCCGCCTTCGCCGAGGCTTCGGCGGGCAGGCCGGTCTCCTGGAAGGCCAGGAAGATGTCGGTGATTTCGCGGACCTGCTCGTCGGACAGCTCGCAGTTCTTCTTGCCCAGGTTCTTGCGGAGGGGCGTGGAGATGCCCGTCGCGTCGATGAGCTGGACCCGGCCGCGGCGGTGCTCGGGCTTGCGGTTGGTCAGCACCCAGATGTAGGTGGCGATGCCCGTGTTGTAGAACATGTTCAGCGGCAGGGCGATGACGGCTTCCAGCCAGTCGTTCTCGATCAGCCAGCGCCGGATGTTGCTCTCGCCCTGCCCGGCGTCGCCGGTGAACAGCGACGAGCCGTTGTGGACCTCGGCGATGCGGCTGCCCAGGGGGCTCTTGTCGGTGGGCGGCTTCATCTTGGCCAGCTTGTTGACCAGGAAGAGGAGCTGTCCGTCGCTGGAGCGGGTGACCAGGCTCAGCTCGTCGCCGTCGTGCTGGACGACGAATCGCTGGTCGGAAAAGCCGGTCTTGCCCCCCATCCGCTCCAGGTCGGTCTTCCAGCTCTTGCCGTACGGCGGGTTGGAGAGCATGAAGTCGAACTCGCGGGTGGGGAAGGCGTCGGCGGAGAGGGTCGAGCCGAACTTCATGTTCTCGGCCTCGGCGCCTTCGCCTTTGAGCAGCAGGTCGGCCTTTGTGATGGCGTAGGTCTCGGGGTTGATCTCCTGCCCGAAGAGGTGGATGGAGACTTCCTTGCCGTGCCCGGCCGCCAGGCGGGCGAGGGTGTCCTCGGCGACCGTCAGCATGCCCCCCGTGCCGCACGCGCCGTCGTAGACGAGATACGTGCCGGACTCCAGGCGGTCGGCGACCGGGAGGAAGATGAGGTTGGCCATGAGCTTGACCACGTCGCGCGGGGTGAAGTGCTCGCCGGCCTCCTCGTTGTTCTCCTCGTTGAATCGGCGGATGAGCTCCTCGAAGATGGTGCCCATGGCGTGGTTGTCCAGGCCGGGCAGGCGCTCGCGCCCGTCGGCGTCGAGGACGGGGCGCGGAGAGAGGTTGATGGAGCTGTCGAGGTACTTCTCGATGAGGCTGCCGAGGATGTCGGCCTCGACGAGCGTGGGGATCTGGTTGCGGAACTTGAACTTGTCGAGGATCTCCTGGACGTTGGGGGAGAAGCCGTCAAGGTAGGCCTCGAAGTCGGCCTTGAGCTGCTGCTGGCGGGCGCGGGCCTTGAGGTCGCGCAGGGTGAACGGCGAGGTGTTGTAGAAGGCTTGCCCGGCCGTTTGGCACAGGGCGGCGTGCTTGTTGGCGATCCTGGCCTTGTCGAGCTGGGTGCTTAGCTTCAGAACGGCCTGCTTGGTGGGCTCCAGGAGAGCGTCCAGGCGGCGGATGACGGTCATGGGCAGGATCACGTCCCGGTACTTGCCCCGGACGTAGATGTCGCGGAGCACGTCGTCCGCAATGTTCCAGATGAAACCGGCGATCCAGTTAAGTTGTCCGCTATCCATATCTGCTCGGCTGAGTGTTTTGTTTCTGTTGCTGCCACGACGCTTGGACGGGCAGGGGCACCACGTGTGTCGTCATTGCTGACCGTGCATGCCCGCAGGGAGTGTTCATGCGGGACATCACCCACTGTCCGCGCCAGTTGAAGTCATTAGACAGGCGATCTGCCGCCCTGTCAATTGTCCGATCTCAATCTGCCCGTTTGCCGGGTGGCATTGTACAGAGACGGCGTAACAGGAATGGTCATACCTTCTAAGAGGTTCGGGGCGAGGAATCGTCCTGACAGATATGGGCATTGCCTTGATGCCACACTCTCAACCTGGAGAGACAGAATACACGTGCGGCAGGGATCGACCTGGGCATGCCCCGGCCCCAGCCAGCCGCCACACCCACGTCCGCTACTCCCCGATCGCGTGATTCGGTCGCACGGCAGTCGCAGAGCGAGGAGACGCTGCGACCGAACCGACCTGACTAAAGAGCCGAGGGATCGGGCTTTTCGCCCTCCAATCTCAAAATCTCGCGTTTCCTCGTCCTGCCCCTCCAGGAGCCACGCATAAGCGCCCGATTCTCGATTCCGGCTATCCCGCACGAAGTCATCCGATAGACGGAACAACCGGCCGGAAGAGAGGAGCAACAAACGGCCAGTAGAGGCTGGATTTCCTGGCCGAGAGCCGGTATCAGTTGGACGTTGTGCCGAATCTACTGCTCAGGGAAGCACCGATGCCAAGAGCCAAACTCGCGTTAGTGCCGCTTGCCGCACTCCAGGCGGAAATCTCCCGCCGCCAGAAGCTGCTGCCCAAGCTGATTGTCCAGCGCGACAATCTGAACCGGCAAATCTCGGAACTGCAACGGCTGGATGTTGCGAAGGCCGATGAACCGGTAGCCCCGAAGGCGCCCAAGAAGGCCCGTTGGCACCGGCGGGCAAAGAACAAGGTCGGTTTGGCGGATGCGCTGGCCGCGTGCCTGAAGGGCAAGGGTAAGGTCACGATACCCGAGGCGATATCCCCTCGCCGTTCCCCGGATTTGGCTTGACAGCCCCGCTACTCCCTACCATGATCTGCAGTTGATGTTCAAGTCTCCCCACATGATCGTGCTGTTCGCTTACGGAATCTGGCTTGCACGCCCAGCAAGCCGGGCAGGCGGACGTATCGGTCATTTTCTGCCTGCCTGTCATATAGCAGAGGCTCCGAAGCTGTAGGCCTCTGGACAGGTTCATCCCTGTAAGAGCTGAATGACTACCTCCGCGGAATTTCCGCGCGCAGACAGAAGGGAAGAAGAGCCGAATATGTGCAGAAGAAAGAACAAGAAACAGGTTGTTACAGCAAGACAAGAGTTGTTGGAAAGTAGACCTCGCCGCCGAGCGATCCTCGACGACGAGCAAGAAGTGGCTTACCACGAGGCTGGGCACGCCGTCATGGGGTGGAGGCCTTGGCCGACGCGCTGTTGGAGAAGACAACGCTACGGCGGCCCACGGCGTACCGGATCATGAAGGACGCATGGGGGGCAGATGAAATACCTGCGCGCAGTTGCCGCAGGTGGAGGCGGCGGTTTGTGTGCCACGGCCCCCTCCTGGCCAAATAGACGATGGCGTGGCTGTTCGCTCGTAAGTAGTGGTGATCTAGCGTACCGAGAGAGAGGTTGACGATGGCAAATGCAGAAGAACTGATGATGCAGGCTAAGGCCATTGAGGCCATGGTGCAAGCCCTGCGAGACTGGGGCAGACTGCTGGATGGGAAGATCCCGTACACCGACCCCGCCACCGGGCATGCCGTCTTCAGGGATGTGCCCGACCCCACCCGCCACGTGACAGAGACAGATCGACAGGCCACGCGTGAGGTGTACGCGTTGGTCGGAGAACATGTAAAGGTCTTGCGCGGCCTGCTGAACGAGCATGGATGCCATCCGTTCCTCCGTGAGCCGCTGACTCGTCTTCTGGACGAGGCTAGCATGGGCTTGGGCGGTCAGGACAGGGGCGGCTATTGGGTCCGCGCCCGTGACTACACCGATCAGCATCTCTGCGGTGAAGCGAAACCCGTGTCCATTCCAGACGAAATGCGCAAATGGGCCGAGCGGCTCAGGCAGGAGGCCCGGCGGCCCACAGGCTTGCAGGTACCATGGCGGGACGACGCACCCGAGTACATTCCAGCGGCGGAGGCTCGGAAACTGATGGACGAGGAGGTCAGCCTGCAAACGCTTGGTCGCCTCTGCAAAGGCGGCCATATCAGTTACATGCGAAAGGGACGGCGCCGCAAGCTTCATCTGGGCGACCTGCGGAAGTACCTCCAGAGCCAACAACGGGACGAGAAGTGGGCGGCGGCGTATATGTTGTGGATGCGCGGTGCCAAGAGCGGAAAGAACCGGATGTTTTGGGAATGTACTGCCTGTGGCCTTCGCTACCCCGAGACCGGCATGGCAACGCCAGAATGCCCTAAGTGCTGCAAGCCCAGCAAGTTAATCGCCGTCCCTCCGCCCAAGAAGGACAAGCGTCGGCGATAGCTACTTCCAGTCTATTTCCACGTACGAACGGTCGGCTCATTTCTTTTTGCCCAGATTTCCCCCGTTTTCGCGGGAATTCGCGAGGTCTGCACGGACTCTCGCAGGAACCCGCCTCCCTCCGCATTTCCAGGCCTTTCGTGGCTTGTACAAGACGGGCATGGCATCCAAGCGTCGCCTGGTGGCGAGGCGTGCCAACAGCCGAGTACGGGCCGGTTAGCCCGGTGGAGACCGATCAGATGGACAAAGAAGATGACTGTCAGCAATTCCCCAAGATGGCCCTGCGGCCTAAGGAAGCGGCTCGGGCGTTGGGGATATCGCCCCGAAAGCTGTGGGAGCTGACAATTCGCCGGGAGATGCCTCACCGCCGGGCGGGACGGGCCGTCCTCTACTCGGTGGACGAGCTGCGTGAATGGCTGAAGGGAGGGCAGCCTCATGAGTGATCGCACAAGCAGTGTCCCCTTGCGCCCTCCCCACATGTCCCCCCCGCGGCGGGTGGCGTTCGGGGCGATCCAGTCCCAGGGACACAGGGTCGGGTTATATGGACCGGGCGGGATCGGGAAGACGACGCTGGCCGCGACGGCGCCCGGCCCGGTCGGCTTCATCGACCTCGACGACTCCCTGCCGATCCTCCGGCCGTCGCTGGGCGAACTGGACATCCGCCGTGTGACCGGCATCACCGGCTGGCAGGATCTCCGCGATGCCCTGTGCAGCGATGGCTGGGATGAGGTTCAAACCCTGGTGGTCGACTCGGCGACGAAGGCCGAGGAACTGGCCTTGGAGTGGACCCTCCGAAACGTGCGACACGAGAGAGACGGCGTGGTCATACGCCGGTTGGAGGACTTCGGTTTTGGGAAGGGATGGCAGCACGTATTCGAAACCTTCTTGCCGCTGCTGAACGACCTGGACGGACACGTCCGGGCTGGCCGAAACGTCGTGCTCATCATGCACGACTGCACGGCAACGGTCCCGAACCCCAAGGGAGAAGACTATCTCCGTTGGGAGCCCCGACTCCAGAACCCTTCCAGTGGCAAGGCGTCGATCCGGTTACGAGTGCGTGAGTGGTTGGATCATCTGCTCTTCGCGAGCTACGACCTGGCCGCCAAGGACGGCAAAGCCCGCGGCAGCGGGACGCGCACGGTCTACCCCCAGGAAACCCCATGGGCCATGGCGAAGAGCCGGACCCTCACCACCCCCGTCGAACTGGTAAAGTTCGATACGACCCTGTGGAATCAACTGCTGGCCGACACGGCCAAGAAAGGAAACTAACCATGCTTCCCACCAGCGAGGGCCTCTATAACGCCTATCCGGTCGAGATCGGAATCGCCGATACCGGCCCGAACAAGCTCGCCACTTGCGTCATCCGCTTCAGGCTATTCGAAGAGCAACAGTCCGACGGGAAGTGGCGGGCCTGCGGGGACGAGAACCTGGAGATCGTCGGCTATTTCTACCTGGAGCGAAAAGACGGGTCCTTGAACCCCATCAGCTTCTCCATGCTCAAGGACTCGCTCAATTGCAGCGAGCAGGATGTTCTGCGGCTCCAGGAGGTAGACCTGTCGAACCACCCTGTCCAAGTGAAGCTCGGATACCACGAGCACAACGGCAAGACTCGCCTGAAGGTCGACTTTCTGAATCCGCACGGCAGCACCGGCGGAATCGGCGTCGCAAAGGGCGATGAACCCACCCGCAAGTCGATCTCCGATCGTCTGGCTCCCCAGCTCCGGGCAGAGTTCGGGTCAGCCCAGGTGGCGCCGAAGGCCTCCTCCAAACCCAGCATCGCGACAGCCACGAGCACGGCGGTCCCCCTGAAACTGCCCCCGGCCAAACCGAAGGCGCCGCCGATGAGCCCGCCTCCCAGTCCTCAAGGACCTGAGCAAGTTCAGGCACCGGCCGCCCCGCAAGCCGATCCCAAGGGTGCGATGCCGGAGGAAGCTTGGGACGAATTCTGTCGCCGGTGCCCGCCTGGGTGGGACCAAGCGGCGGTCGAAAAGGAGTGGTACCGGATCATCGCTGACTTGTTCCCAGCTAAGCAGCCCGAGCAGCTCACGCCGGGCGACTGGGCCGTTATGCGGGACCAGGGTCCCGGGAAGATCATTCCCTTCTAGCCCGGCCAAGCGAGACGACAAGGACGTCGACTTACACTGTGGGACGGGCCAAGGGAACGGACGCCCTTGGTCCACCCGGAAAGGGAACCAAGATGAACAGACTTCGCCAACGACTGGTCGAACGAAGCCGAGCCGCTAAAGAAGGCAGACGATACGGAGCATTTTGTCGCGGTGCCAACGCCCGTCGCGGTGGCTGCGCGGGTAACCCGTTCCCCCCAGGCAGCGAGGATGCCCGCTGCTGGGAGGCGGGCTGGCAGTACGCGGAAGAAAGGCCATAGGTCAAACACGGTTAACCACTCTCGCGCCCGGCCGCCAAAGCGGCTGCGGATGATCGAGGATGTCAATGTCGACATGTCAGCAACAGGATCTCGCGACGAACGTCCGCTACGGATACAGTCAAGGCTGGTCGTTTACACCCCTCGACGGCAAGCGCCCGGTTTCGAAGGGCTGGCAGGCCGCGCCGCGCGAGTCGCTGGAAGAGGCCCTCGCCTGGGCAGATCAGGGCAACGTCGGACTCCGTACCGGGCGGGCCAGTGGCATCGTCGTGATCGACGTGGACCCCGGCGCCGACATGGAGCCCTTGAATCTCCCCGGCACGGTAACGGCCCTCACGGGGCGCCCTGGCGGTCTTCATCTGTACTTCGCCTGCGACAAGCCGCTGGGCAACTCGTCCGGAAAGCTGGGGCCGCACATCGACGTGAAGGCCGACCGCGGTCAGGTCGTCTTCCCCGGGTCTGTCCACCCCGATACCGGCACGGTCTACGGCTGGGCAGAAGGACGTGAACCCTGGAATGTCGAGGTAGCCGAGTTGCCCGCCCATATTGTCGACCTGCTTACCTCAGCGGATCGGCCCGCCCAGGACGCGGCGGGCCCGGCGCCCGACGACGAAACACCCTCCGATCCGGTCCAATCGCCGTCGACCGCTCGAAGAGTCCCAAACGCTCCTGCGGACGGCAAGGTGCGTGATTACGTCCGGACCGCTTTCCAACTGGAGCTTCACGCCGTCCGCTCTGCGGCGAACGGGACCCGAAACCACACCCTAAACCGGGCGGCATTCTGCCTGGGGCGCTTGGTCGGCGGGGGGTACCTGCCGCGCGTCGAGGTCGAGGCGACTCTACTCGCGACGGCCGAGTCCGTGGGTCTGGCCCGAATGGAGGCCATGACGACCATCCGCTCCGGCCTCGACGCCGGGATCGCTCAGCCGCGGGTAGTAGAGCTGTCGGCGCCCGCTAGCGCAGCGGCCGCAGACCTGCCCGAACAGTCGGAATACGTTCTCATTCCGGGGCCTCACACGGATGACGAAGGCACAAGCGTCGAGCGATCGAACGCGGAGTTCGGGGCTGAGGTCTTGGCCCGGCTGCCCGCCGACGCGATCTATCGGCGGGACTTCATCCCCGGCGAGATCGTGGGCTCACCGGGCGGGCGGAAGTGGGTCGAATTCTCCTGTGACCGGATGCGGATCGTCATCGACAGCCACGTCAAGCTGGGCAAGTGGATCGCGAACCGGCAGGCCAAGGGGCAGTCGCTCCTCTATCAGGCTTCCAGCAAGGACGTCGCGGGGATAGTGATCGCCTACACGAGCGGTGCGGTCGGCGTTCGGGACCTGTCGTTGATGGTGTCCTACCCGGTGTACGGGCCCGGCTTCGTGCGGGTCGAGCCGGGCTGGCACGACGGTCTCTTCTACGACCCGCCCGACGAGCTGAGCGACCTCCAGCCGGAGACCGACTGCGAGGTGATCGCCAACGTGTTGCACGACCTGGTGGCGGACTTCCCCTTCAAGACCGAGGCTGACCGGCAGAACTTCTTCGGCCTGCTGCTGACGCCCCTCATCGCGCCCGCCATCGAGGGCAACAGGCCAATGCACTTGCTGAACGCCCCGCTGGAACGGACAGGGAAAAGCAAACTGGTGAACGAGGTCTTCGGCGGCGTCATCACCGGGCGGGACACGCCGTCCATGCAGATCACCGACCGCGAAGAGGAACGCGAGAAGCGCATCCTGGCGATGCTTTTCCAGGGCGAGACGCTCATGCACCTCGACAATTTGCCCGCCTACATCGACTCCCCGGCTCTGGCGAGTCTGCTGACGACCCAGCGGTTCCTGGGCAGGCTGCTGGGCTATTCGCGGAACGTGTCCCTGCCCAACAATTTGACCATCGTCGGCACGGGCAACAACGTCCAGGCGTCCGGCGAGATCGCCAAGCGGATCGTCCCCATCATGATCGAGCCGACCTCGGCCAACCCGGAGGCCCGGACCGACTTCCAGCATCCCGACATCCGGGCCTATGTGCGGCAGCAGCGTCGGACGGTACTGGAATGCTTGCTGGGGCTGGTGGAAAACTGGCTCGCCGCGGGGCGCCCGAAGCACGCCAACCGTCTGGGCGGCTTCGAAACGTGGTCCGAGACCGTTGGCGGCATCCTCCAGGTGAACGGCCTGCGGGTATGGCGGACCAACGAGGCTGAGTGGCGATGCCGAGCCAACACCGGGGGAGGCGAGATGCTCCGCTTCGTGGAGCTCTGGCACGAGCGGTTCGGCCCAGTGGAGGTCGTGCCCAAGGACCTGCTGAACCTGGCCGAGCAGGAGGAGTTGTTCGCGAGCCTCTTCGCTAGGCGCAACCCACAGGCGATCGCCACTGCGTTCGGCCGGATGCTCCAGCGGCACGCAGATACGCCGGTGGGGAACTGGCGCATCCGATACCGCAGCAATTCCAATCGCCCCTGCTACCGCCTGGAGGAAATCGAATGACTTTGGACAGCGTTATTGACCGTCTTGCGAGCCTCGGCGACCCTCCGCGAGCTTCAGAAGGCCGAAGCTCGCAATACAAACCATTGCCGGAACAAAAGATACGCAATTCCTGCGAGCCTCGCGAGCTTCTTTTACTGCCTTGCGCGTGCGCGGGCGCGCGCGCCCGTACAGTAGCGCCGGGCGCAGGAGCCTCGCAAAGCTCGCGAAGCTCGCACCCGGTGCCGTCGCTGAAGGTGACCGTCCTACGGCATTGCCGCTGTCTGGACTGTCGCAAGTGGGTCGCCGCCGACCGAGCTTGCCGGGCCGGGATCGGGGGCGTGAAGGTCACGTGGGGCACGGGGGAGCGGGTTTGTGATCCGCCGCCTGACGCGTGGCAGTATTGCGCTGGGTACAACGGGCCCCAGGTCAGCCCGGACGTTTGGGTCTGGCCGCATACGGAAGGGGTAGAAATGGTCTCGGCCTATCCCGCCGACGACTCGGTGCCATCCGATCCAGCCGCCACCACACAGCCACAGTCCATCCCCGAGGAGCTGCGGGGGGTCTTCGAGGAGCGGGCGGCCATCCGGGAGTTCGACGCCAATATGCCCCGCGAGCAGGCGGAGGCGATGACGCGAGCAAATGTTCTCAAGCAGATCGGCACGGCGAGGGGGACAGACAAAGGGGACGCGGGGGATCGCTGAAGGTGCCGTGTGTGAATGTCCTTTGTTGATCAGTATGGCGGGCCGTGTAGCCCGAGAGGAGTATACCAGATGACGGATTTGAGACTGGTGGGCAAACAGAACCTGGAGCCGCTGCTGTCGGAAGATGACGTGATCGACATTTTGGGCCTCCGAGACCGACGCAGCCCGAAGAACGCGCTGCGGTGGCTCATGCGGATGAGGCGGATCGGCTACGTCCGCAAGGGCCGCGGGGTCTACGGATTTCGGCGGGCCGACGTCGAGGAGTTCATCGCCCGAAACACCGTAACTGCCGCGGGCCAGAGTGGACGGGACACTTAGCCAAGCCTATACTACCCTGTCATATGACAGGAACAGGACATGGGAAAGCGAGTCCAAGAAACCTTCAGCGACCAGCTTAGGCGCGCCATCCGCGCTAGCAGACAGTCGCTGGTGAGGATTGCGGCTGGTGCAGGGATCAATGACGGGCTGTTGAGCCGGTTCATGCGGGCCGAGAGGGGCCTGACGACGCCGACGCTGGACAAGGTCTGCGGATACCTGAAACTAGAGCTCCGGATGGAGCAGGAAGGAGAAACCGCGTGAAGACCAAGACGCCAACCAGTGTGTGGATCGTGCCCTACAGGGGCAAACGGGGGACGACGTATCGCCTGCGCTGGATCAACCCGAGGACTGGCGAATGGGAGGCGGAGGCCTGTGGCCGGGACTTGGCGTATGCCAGGGAACGCCGGGATCAGGTACGTCAGGAACTCCGGGACGGCCTTACAGGCAAGCTGCCCGAGACGACGGTCCAGGGGTTGATCGACCAGCTCCCGGTCCTCATGGCGGGCAAGAGCGCCACGCATACCATCCCCAGCACCCAAGGCAGCCTGCGAGAGCTTCAGGCTCTGTGCAAGCCCTCGACCATCGCCGACATCGACAGGGCGGTGATCATGTCCTTCCGTTCCAAGCGGCTGGAGGCAGAGGCATCGGTCGCCACCGTGAACAAGGATTTGCGGCAGATCCGCTCGGCCCTGTCGTATGCGGTGGATGCCGGGCTGCTGCGAGCCAACCCGCTGCTGCGGTGGAAGCAGTTCCTCCTCAAGGAGCCCGAGCTCGTCATTCGGGTCGTGGAGGAGGACGAGTTCGCCAAGCTGTATGCGGCCTGCGACGACACCACCTTCAAGACCGCCCTCCAGGTCGCCTACCGTGGGGGGCTGCGGCGGAAGGAACTGGTGAATCTGCGATGGGATGCCGTCCGGCTGGATGAGAGCGGCGAGAACAGCGTCATCGGTGTGGTGAATGTCCCGGAAGCGGGCGAACTGACGAAGAGCCGCAAAAACCGGATGGTTCCCATGCATCCCCTCGTGCACCGGGACTTGACGGAATTGTGGAATTGTACCAGTAAGAAGATCATCGACGGTACAATAGTCCCATGCAGCCCGTACGTGTTCTGCTGGCCTGACGGCAGGCAGTGGAAGCCGGACTGGGTTAGCCGCACGTTTCGGGTGTTGGTCAAGGGCTGCAAGATTGCCTCTTGCACTTTACACGATCTTCGGCGATCATTCTCGACCTTGGCCCAGCGTCGCGGCGTAGACAAGTTTACGGTCAAGGATCTGGGCGGCTGGTCCGAGGTGTCCGTGGTCGAGAGGCACTACACGGGCGAGGTGCCCGAGGTTCTCCGCAACGCGATGAAGAAGATCGCGGGGACGGCCTGATGCGAGGCTGTTCTGCCGAACTGCTGCCAAAGTTATCTGTGGCAGGTGCTGCAAACGCTGTAAGTCCTTGAAAAAACGATACGCCGGAGTGGCGGAATTGGCAGACGCGCAGGATTCAAAATCCTGAGTCCTTCACTGGGCGTGTGGGTTCGATTCCCACCTCCGGCAGTAGAAAAGGAAAGGCCCGCGGGGGTTGTCCGCGAGCCCTTTCCTACAGCACCACTGCACCCTCTCCTTGGCTCCTGGTCCCCCCGCCGGCTCAGGCCCTGGCGCCCGTCCCTCGCCTTTCCCGCAGCCCCTGCCATCCGCGTGTTCTCAGGCGACCTTGGGCCTGCCCCTCTCTTGCCGGCCTGCCCTCTGCCCCTCCATGATGCATCAGGTGTGCCAAACCCCCGCGTCACCGCCTGCCGCGGCAGAGACGCGTCCGCAAGGCCTGCTATTTCAAAGCATTATGATCGTCCATCGACAAACGCCGGCGCGGCGGCTGGGAAAACGAAGCAACCAACTGGGTAATATTGCCCATCAATCAGGGGAAGAATGGGGAAGATCCCACGAACACCGGAACCGTGAAATGCCGATGGAAAGGCCTTCCACGGGTCTTGACCCGGAAGCCATCGGGGTTCGCGGGCAGACCACCCGGCTGGCCACGACTCTATCGCTTCAGGCCGTACTTCTTGATCCGATAGCGGAGATTGTCGCGGCTGATGCCTAAGGCGGCGGCTGCGCGGGTCTGGTTCCAGTTGTGATCGCGCAGGGCCGCCAGGACCATGGTCTTCTCGTGGTCGGCCAACACCGAGCCGCCGGCGGCGGCTTGGGGCGAGGCGTTGTCGGCGGAGGCAGGCACAGCCGCCTTGAGGTTGGAGGGCAGGTGGACCAGGTGGATGACCGGTTCCAGCGACTCCCCCTCGCGGGTGGAGCAGGCGAGCAGGCAGGCCCGCTCCAGGATGTTTCTCAGTTCGCGGACGTTGCCGGGGAAGTCGTAAGCCTCCAGTGCGGCCATCGCGTCGGGCGAGATGTCCGGCAGTGGCAGCTTGAGTTCGACCGAAAGCTGCCCCAGCAGGTGCCGCCCCAGCAGAGGGATGTCGCCGGTCCGCAGGCGCAGCGGGGGCAGATCGATCGGGAACACGTTCAGGCGGTAGAAGAGGTCCTGACGGAATCGGCCTTCGGCGATCTCCGCCTGCAGATCGCGGTTGGTGGCGGCGATGACGCGGACGTCGCAGCCGATGGCCCGCGTGCCTCCCAGGCGGAACATCTCGCGTTCTTCCAGGACGCGGAGCAGTTTGACCTGGATGTTCAGGGGCACCTCGCCGATCTCGTCGAGGAAGATGGTCCCCCCGCCGGCCAGCTCGAAGCGTCCCATGCGGCGTTCGGTGGCCCCGGTGAACGCCCCGGCCTCGTGCCCGAACAGTTCGCTCTCCAGGAGCGTCTCGGGCAGGGCGGCGCAATTGATGGCGATGAAGGGCCCGCCGCTGCGGTGGCTTTGGGCGTGCAGTTGCCGGGCGGCCAACTCCTTGCCCGTCCCGGTCGCTCCCAGCAGCAGGACGGTCGCGCTGGTGGGGGCGACGTCGGCGATCAGGTCGCGGACCTTGAGCATCTGCGGGCTGGCGCCGATCAGTTCGCCGCTGCGGCTGCTCTCTTTGAGCCCGCGGTTCTCCTTTCCCAGCCGCTCCACCCGCTGGGCGTTGGCCACCGCGATGGCGGCCAGGTTTGCGAACACCATGGCCAGGCGTCGGTCGTTCTCCGCGAAGTGCGACTCATGCAGCGGATTGAGCACCTCCACCACGCCCAGGGCCTTGTTCTCGTGCACCAACGGGGCGACCAGGACCGATCGCGTCTGGAAGCCCAGCTTGTCGTCGATGCCCTTGTAGTGCGACTTCTCGCGGGCCACGTCGTTGATGATCGCCGCCTGGCGCAGCTTCATGGCCTTGCCGCTGATCCCCGTGCCCTGCTCGTATTCCACGCCCAGCAGTTGTTCCGCCCGGTCGCCCACCGCGGCGGCGAAGACCTGCTTGCGCCGCTGCGCGTCCAACACGATCACGCTGGCCGCTTCCGCCTTCAGCACGGCGGCAGCCGCCCGGGCGATCGCCTGGAGCGTCGCATCCACGCCCAGCGAGCCGTTGATCGCCGCCGACGCGTCCACCAGTGCGGACAGTGCCTCGGCCGACAGTTCCCGACTGGAGTACTCCATGAACAGAGTATCCCCCCTCCGGTCCTCCAGTGCAAGCCCATGCCGGACCCGCAAAATCGAGTTCTCCCGGTACTGGTGCGGGTTCGACTCAAGTCATACCGCCAGTGGTCCGATTGTTCTCTCGTCCGGCCGACGGACAGGCCGGTTCGTGAGAAGCCTGCTCAGGGCATAGAGACTGGGAGTGAGGATCGGTACATGAGCGGACCGTACAGGAAGGACACTGGACGTTTTGTCGTCACGGAACTCAAGGCCCGCGCGTTCTGGCGGCGCCAAGACCTCCGGGACCGGCCTTTCGCCTCGATGGCGGACGTGGCCAATGAGTTGGAGCGGGCCGGGCTGAAGGTGTTTGCCGTTCATTGCGACGCCGTCGAATGCGAAGCGCGTCCAGCCGCCATCTGGGAGATCCTCACCGGCTGCCCGTGCAACCTGGCGATGGACGAGGTGTACGGCACGGAACCGGAAGAGCGCGGCGCCGGTCTGCGACGGCTGCAGGAACTGGGGATTCTCCAGACGGGCTAGCGCATCAAGCCCGACCAATGGCAGGGGATACAACCCGATCACGGCCGCCCAGAAGCGGGCCGAGGAGGTCCGCAGAGTCTTCCTCGCCCTGACTAACCGCGGACACCGAAAAAGACCGGCGCCGCACGACCGGGCACTCTCCCCGGTCGCACGGCGCCTGTGGCGATATTCTCGACCTGTCCTGGGCGTGCGGCGGCGGCTACCGCACCGCTACCGTCGCACTGCCGACGAAGGCGTCGCCAGCGATGGTCAAACCGCTGAGCGTCATGGTCGCCGAGGTCTTGTCCTTCACAATGTCCTTGACGGCGTTGAGGGGGAACTTGGCCACCAGGTCGCCGCAGTCGTCGGCGAACAGTGATTGCGGGGCCAGCGTGACGCCTTCGATCTCCAACTGGACCGAGTCCTTGTCCACCACGGCGAAGGAGATGTCGGCGTGGATAGTCAGCCACGTTCCGTTGCTGCGAAGGGCAATCACGTTGGGCGACACCTGGATGGCGATGTCGGTGACCTCGTCGCCGGCGGCGGTCAGTGGAACGATCAGGCTGGCAGCCAGCAACAGAACCAGATATACCGACTTCATCATTCGTCTCCTTTGTTCCTTTGTTCCAAACGGGCCCCATGCCCGTCTGGTGCAACACTGCGGATTGATTCCTGCTGTCCGTACTATAGGGGCACGCGCTCGCCGGGAGCTATTGGGAGTTTCCCGCATGGCACGTCATGCGCAAGGCATATTGGCCTGCGAAGCCCAAGGCGGGAAAAGGCGAGGCGGTTTCCGTGCGTGGTCGCGGAATGCGCGAGCGGCTATTTGGGCGGCGCGGGGGCCGGCGGCGGCGCGGCGGGGGGTGGCGGCGCGGGCGGCATGGGCAGAGGGTCCAGCGGCGGGCGCGGCGGAAGCAGAGGACTGGTTGCGGCCGGGTCGTCGTCGCTGATCGCGGTGCGCATCTGCAGGTTGGTGAGGTTCTCGAACGGGTCGGGGATGCCCACGCGCAGGGAGGGGGCTTGCGTCTGTCGTCTCGGCGCCTCTGCCGACAGCGCCGTTTGTCTGGAGGCGTCTTCCGTTGGGTCGCTGACGACGGTCGCCCGCTGGGCGTCAGGCCCAGCCATCGGCGGGCCGATCGGGGCGCGGATGTCGCGTGACAGGGCCTGTGCGAGCGGCAGATACGGATGAGCGGGCACTTGCCCTGGCGTGGCCGACGCGTGCAGGACCATCTCGGGCGGGTCCGCGATGCCTCGGGCCCGCAACTCGCCCAGCCGCAGGTCGCCCGCGCGGCGCGGGGAGAGGATGGCGGGCGTGGCGGCCTGGAGCCAGCGCCCGCGGGTGGGGTCGTCCGTGGCGCCGGGCCGGTCGGTGGCAGGGCGGTTGCCGGAGGCCACGCCCGCCATGCGGGCCACGTCGGCGGAACTCTGTGCCGCCAGCGGCAACTCGCTCAGGCGAACGTCGCGTGGGGACACGTCGGCCAGTTCGCTCAGGTCGGCTACCGCCCGGACGATCAGCGGCCCGCGAGGCGAAGTCAGCCCGACCGGCTCGCCGCGGACGAGCGTGGCCGGCAGGAGAGTCGTCACCGGCTGGGCGACCAACAGGGTCGCGTCCACCGCCTGGTGGGGCAGAATGAACCGTCGCGCCGGGACGGGCGGCGGGGGAGCGAGAGCCGCCGCCGGCGCTGTTGCCGGAGCGTCCGTCGACTTGGACAGATCGCCCAGCGGTCGCGACTGGTCCGGGCCCGCGTGCCAGGACGAGATCAGGATCGGGACGGCGGCCAGGACGCCCACGAAGGCCAGGGCCGCCAACAGGTCCCACCGCAGCAGCCAACTCACGGTTTGCGGCTTCATGTTACTTCACCACCTGAATGATCAGCCGGCAGGGCGTGCCCTCGGGCGGCAGGAGATTCTGGTTCGTGTCCAGCTTGAGCATCGATTCCTCGCGCATGGTCAGGTTGGACTGGAAGACGCACTCGTCGGTCACGGGGAACAGCGAGATCAGGGTACCGGACAGGTCGGCGCCGTAGGTGCGATCCGGTTTGGACGGATCGACCTGTCGCATGGCCGATCCGGTGAAATGCCACACCAGCGCGGGCATCGTCTTTCCGGTGCGCCGGTCGGCCAGGGCCCGCTCGATCGGGATGAGTCTCTTTCTCCCGTTGACGCCGGGCAGTTCGATGAACAGTCGGACGGCGGGTCCGCTGGCGGGGGGGCCTTCGCCGCGGGCGGGCTGGCCCGGCTTGAGCCCAAGCTGCTCCAGCGCCTTGTGAATGTCGCTGGGCTTGCCATCGAGCGTCAAGATGGTCTCGTGGGCCTTCTGTCCATGCGGGTGGGGCAGCGTCGCCACCACCTCGATGGGGTAGATTTCCTTCAACGTGGGCAGCTTCCGCGGGGCGATGCGACAGTGCACCGCCACCGTGCCCGCCTGCTTGTCGATCTCCAGCGGGGCGGTCAGGGCCAGCACCGACGCGTCGGCCTTCTCTCCCACGCACAACACGCCGCAGGGCTTGTCGGCGTGCTCGCTCTCGATGTTGCACGTGGCCAGATAGACCCGACCGCCATGAACAACAGGCGAGCCGTAGGACCCGCCGGGCGACTGAACGGCCACGTCGGCGGGAAGATTCACCGTCCACTTCTTCTTGCCGTCGGCCAGCAGGATCGCATGCAGGACGCCCGCCAGATCGGCGGCGTAGGCGGTGTCGCTCGCAACGGCGGGGCCGGAGAAGAAGGGCGCCCCGGCCTCGTAGGTCCAGCGGTCGGCCCCCGTGGCCAGGTCGCACGCACGGACCTTCCCGTCGGTGGCGGTGTAGATCGCCAGGCCTGCCTTGAGGGCTACCGAGGAGAGAACGCCGCCCGGGACGTCCTTCTGCCAGAGGATCTTGCCGTCGCTGACCTGGACGGCCACCACCTGCCCCTTGCCCTGGGGGATGAGCTTGCGTTCGAACCTCACGCTGCTGCAGCCGACGACAGCAACGTTGCCCGCGACGCTGGCGCCGGCCCAGGGGTTGATGGCCAGGGGCACCTCCCAGGCGGTCGCGCCGTCGGCGGCGTTGAGGGCGACCAGGCAGCGTTTGCCGACCTTGTCGGCCTCGACGTAGGCGGAGGCGGCGATCACCCGCTCGCCGGCCAGCGCGACAGGGGCGTCGATGTGCCAGACGCCCTTACCTTTGTGCCAGACGAGCTTGGGGGCCGCCTTGGGCAGCAGGTCCTCGCTGGGCGGGATGGCCAGGTCGGCGTCCTTCTTCTTGTCTTCCTCGTACTTGGCCTGCAACTCCGCCCACTTGGCCTTGACCGCGGCATAGTGGGTCGCGAAGGGCACGTCTTTTCCGCCGGCCACCAGGGTACGGGTGTCGGCGCAGAAGATGCCCGCATCGCCGGCCACCGCGTACACCCGTCCGTTCGCGACGGTAGGCGAGCCCTCCATGTGGACCAGCTTGCCGGGGACGTCGAACTGCCAGACGGGCAGACCCGTGGTCTCGCGCAGGCAGTACAGCGAGGCCCCGTCGGTCTGATGCATGCCGTCACCGAAGATGACGTAACCTTCGGCGACTACGGGCGAACAGACGGTGGGCATCTTGATGAACGGGGCGCCGCGCGCCCAGAGGATGCGTCCGGAGTCCGCGCCGTCGAGCGAAAGACAGTGGAAGGCAGCCGTGTTGAACCCCGCCAGGGCCGAGGCGTACAGTTGCCCGGTCCCCACCGCGGGCGAGGCGATGAAGTCCTCGCGGGCCTTGAAGGCCCACAGCACCTTGGGTTCGGCCGGGCCGGGCACGTCGTCGATGCAGCCGGTCCGCTCTGCGTTGCCGCGCCCCGTCACCCAGGCCACCTGGGCCGGGGCCGGCACGGCCCAGCACAGCGCAAGACACGCGGCCAGCGCCCAGCTACGCAATGACCAATGACGCAATGTCCAATGACCAGTCAATGCCCGATACCTCAATGACAATCGCAACCTGCCTGCCGGCAGGCAGGTCCGCAGTTCGCAATTACTTCCCCGCCACCTTGGGCTGCACGCGGGTCGGGCTGCCCAGGAGGATCGCCGACTCCTGGCCCTCATTGTTGAAGACCACGTCGGCAACGTTGTCGTTGTTCAGGTCCACCACCGCCAGGCCGCGGGTATTGAAGACGCGGTGAGACAGCCCGATCTCCTCACTGGCGTCGGTGAAGGTCCCGTTGCCGTTGTTGCGCAGATAGCGGTTGGGCCCGCGGACGCACCCGATCACCAGGTCCAGCCGCCCGGTGTTGTTGAAGTCGCTCCAGGCGGCGCAGACCGCGTGGCCGAGGCTGCCGGCCAGTGCGCCGGCCTGGTCTGTCGTCTCGACGAACTTGCCCGCGCCGGCGTTCTTGAAGAGGCGGCACTTGCCCGCCTGGGGGACAAAGAGGTCTGCCAGCTTGTCGCCGTCGTAGTCGCCGAACACCGGCGCCACGTTTCCGCAGGCATAGGCGATGCCGCTGTTGGCGGCGGGGACGAACCCCTGCGGGGTGTTGAGCAGCAGGAGGCCCGTACCGGCGGAGTACAACACGTCCGCCCGCCCGTCGTTGTTGACGTCGGCGACGGCGAGGTGGTCGCCCTTGAGGTTGCCCCCCGCCCCGCGGTCGCCCAATCGGGCCGCGTCGCTGACGTCGTCGAAGAACAGCGGTCCGGCGTACTGCCATGCCGTTGCCCCGGCCAACGGTGCGCCGCCCTTGTTGCGATACAACCTCAACCCGCGGAACCCGTCGGCCAGCAGGATGTCCAGCTTGCCGTCGGCGTCGTAGTCGATCCAGGCCGCCGCCGTCGTGTTGTGGTAGGCCAGCAGGGGCATGGAGGCGGTGATGTCCTTGAACTTGGCCTGCCCCTCGTTGAGCAGCAGCTTGGGTCCGCTGGGGGTGGCCAGCAACAGGTCGACCTTGCCGTCGTTATTGAAGTCGCCCCACGCGGCTGACCGGGCTCCGCCCTGGACGGGCAGGGGCAACTCGTTGAATGCGCCAGCCGCGTTCTGCAGCAACACGGCCCGGCCCAGGCCGTACAGACAGAGGTCGAGCTTCTTGTCGCCGTCCATGTCGGCCGCGGACACCGCTACCGCGCCTGGATCGACACGGGCCGCCCCGCCGTACATCGCAAAGCCGGGCATGTCCTGCACGGCGCGGAATTCCTCGGCCCCCCAGCCGACAAAGTCCCGCTGGGCGTTATAGTCCTGGAGCTTCAGG
Source organism: Planctomycetota bacterium (assembly GCA_022705325.1). Taxonomy (GTDB): domain Bacteria; phylum Planctomycetota; class Phycisphaerae; order SM23-33; family SM23-33; genus MWDR01. The sequence continues at coordinate 26,928 of JAKJER010000044.1, forward strand.
CTGGCCTTCATCCGCTGGAGGCGGGCGGTGCGGAGTTGCAGGGCGTTCTTGTCCCCGTCCACCATGCAGGGGACGACCACTTCCTGCCCGGCCAGCAGGGCCTCGACGTGGCTGGCCAGCTTCTCGGGTTTGCCCGCGTAGCTGCGCAGCAGGTAGGGCTCGGCGTGGCTCATGCCCCACCACTCCCCCGCATAGGTCTGGTACCAGTAGTTCTGGATGCAGGTCTCGCTGGCTCCGCCGTTGTGGAAGAACAGGGCCATTCGTCCCGTCTCTGCCCAGGCCATGATGTTCTGCCACTCGCGGGGATGAAACCCTCCGCGTCCAATGTTGTGCTTGACCTGCTCGCCTGGGTGCTTGCCCTTGATGTCCCGCACCTTGCGATAGATGATGAGGTTCTTCTCCTTGTCCACCTTCTCGACCTGGAGCAGGAGGATGTTCGTCGAGTCGTTCACCAGCTTGCCCAGGGTGAAAGGAGCCTCGACATAGCCGGCCGCCGGCTGCGGGCGCACCAGCAGCGCCACCGCCAGCAAAGAGCCGCATAGCACCGCGATCGTTCGTCTGGATGATCGTGTCATATTGACGGCCTCATGATTCCACGCGCAACCCATCTGCCGGACCAGGTCCGGATACTCAGACGCCCGCCTGCTTCATCTCGGCCAGCCGCTGCTGGGCTACCTTCGCCCAGGGCGAGTCGGGGGTGTCCTGGACGACCTGGTTGAGCAACTTGCGGGCCTGGTCGCCCTGCTTGAGTTCGACGTACGCCCGGGCGGCCTCGCACCGCGCCTGACCCGCCAGGTCCGGATAGTCGTAGGTGTAAGGGACCACCAACAGGGCCGTCACCGCGTCCTGCGGGCGCTTCTGTTCCAGCCTGCATAGCCCGATCTGGAGTTGGGCGCGGGCGGCCGGCTCGGCCGCGGTCCGCTTGATCACTTCCTGATAGGCGGCAATCGCCTGGTCGAAGTTCTTGGCATTCTGCCACGCCCAGCCGATGCCGTAGCGGGCTTCGTAGACGTACGGGCTGTTCGGGTAGCGGTTGAGCAGGGCCTCCAGGGCCTGGCGGCTGGGGTCCCACTGGCCCAGCAGGGCATAGGCCTGGCCCAGCCGCAGCATGGCCCGGTCGCTGACGTCGGCGATCTGGTGCAGTTCGCCCTTGTCGCGGAAGGGCAGGAGCGTCTCGACGGCCTTGGGGTAGTCCTTGAGTTGGAGACAGGCCTCGCCGGTCAGGTAGCGGGCCTCGCCAGCCAGCGGGCTGGCGGGGTTGGCCAGGACCGCCGACGCGTGCTGGAGGGCTTCCTTGGCGTTCTTGACGTCCAGCAGGGCGGCCGCCAGCCTCAGGCGGATGCGCTCCAGCAATTCCGGCGAGGGGGCCTGGTCCAAGGCCCCCGCCAACACCTCCAGGGCGCCCTCGGGATTCTGGCGTCGCCCGTGCATCTCCGCCAACTCCAGGCGCGCCTGAAGGGCCAGGGATGGTTCCGCGGCGGCCAGGAGCTGGTTGTAACGAGCGATGGCGGCCTTCTCGCCCGGCTGCTGGGGGACCTTCTCCAGGGCCACCTCGGGCGCCGTCAGCGCGGGCGGCTGCTGGAGGGGGTTCTCCTTCGCCAGTCGCTCGATGACCTTCTTGAGGGCCTGCTCGCCCAGGGCGGCGCGGGCGGCGTCGATCTCGACCTGGGCGACCGCGCGGTGGCACCAGGCCGCCTCGTAGATCAGCCTGAGCTCGGCCTGTTTGAACTCGTTCTTCTTGCCCAGTTCGGCGGCCTGGGCCTCGAAAGCGGCCGCCGCCTGGCGGAGGTCCGCGGTTGCCTTGTCGCCGGCGGCCTGCGCGGCTTTGGCCTGGTCCGGATTGCCCGCTTTGGCGAGCTGCTCACGGGCGGTCTGGAGCTGGGCCAGCAGTTCCTCGCGTCGAACCTGGCCCAGTCGCCAGGTGGCGTTGACGGCGGTGGGCCCGGCGACCTTCGTCAGCGGTTCGAGCAGGGCCCGCGCCTCGGCCAGCTTCCCGCCGTCCTTGAGGGCCAGGGCGTGCTCGTACTGCATCGCGTGGACCCAGCCCGCCCGGGCGGGGTCCTTGGCGCAAGCGGCTTCGTGCTGCGAGCGGCATTCCTGCATGAGCTGGGCGGCCTCGGCGGCCTTGTTCTGGGCCCGCATCAGCACCGACAAGCGGACCAGGGCCATCGGCGCAACCGGGCTGGTTCGCAGCGGGTCGCCGCGAAAACGGCCCAGTTCGTTTGTCGCCCCGCCGACGTCGCCCAGCAAGGCCAGCAGCTTGCCCCGTTCAAAGACGGCCGTCTGCTGCGCGGGCGTGTTCTGGAAATTGGCCAGGCACTTCTCGTAGGCCTCGCGGGCCTGGGTGCGGAGCTTCTTCAACTCGGCGGCATCGGCCAGCAGGGCGGCCACCCGCTGGTAACAGTAGCCCAGCTTGAGGTAGGCGTCCTGGCCCTGGGGGCTGGCGGCCTGGCTGGCCAGGAACGCTTCCAGCAGCTTGGCGGCGTTTTCGGCCTGCTGGACAACCTCCGCCGCCCGCAGGGCGTCCTCCGCCTCGTTGGGCAGTTGTCGGATGAGGCACTCCGCCAGCAGGTAGTTGGTGCTGGCCAGCTCGCCGTTTCGTTCCACTTCGGGGATGGACGCCAGGGTGGCCTGGGCCTGGGCGTACTGGCCGAGATGGTGCTGGCAGGAGGCCAGGGCGTGGCGGGCCAGGCCCGCGTGGGGGTACTCGGGGAACTGCTTGAGCACCCGCTGATAGCGGTTCTGGGCCTCGGTGAACAGCGGGGGCAACTGGTCGCGGGGGAAGTCGTTCTTGTTCAGGGCGGTGACGGCGGTCAGATAGGCGTTCTCGGCGTGGCGGAAGAGTACCGAGGCCAGCAGCGTGCTCTTGGGATAGGTCTTCTCGAACTCGCCGCAGAGGGCGTCGGATTCCTTGTACATCCCGCTCAGTTGCAGGGCGACGATCTGACGTTGCAGGGCCTCCTCCACGCGGTCGGGATTGTTGTTCTCCTGGCGAACCTGCTGAAGCGTCGCGGAGGCTTCCTTGAACTGCCTGGCCAGGACCTGCGTGTCGGCCAGCTCCATCAGGATGTCGCCCCGGCGGACCTTGGCCTGGGGGTCCTTGTCCTTCTGCTGGTTGGCCAGATCCGCCGCCCGGCGGAGGTGATCGCAGGCCTGGGCCAGCGCCTGGGCGTAGGCCTGGGCGTTATTGGGGTCGGCGCCGGAAGCGATGGCCCGCCCCATCCACCAGGTGGCCTGGTCGCCGAGCTGCGGGTGGCCCGCCAGTGGTTGGAGGCACTTGACGGCTTCGGCGAAGTTGCGCGTCTGAAGGTGGCAGTACCCTTGACGGAGCTGGGCCTCGGCCACCAGGGGCGTGTTGGGGTTCTGCTGGATGACCGCGGTGAAGGCGGCTAGCGCCTCGGCGAACTGCCCTCCTTCGGCCTGGAGCAGGGCCAGATAGAAGTGCGACCGCGGGATGTAGTCCGGGGGCGGGCCCTGGACGATCTGTTCATACAGGACCTTCTGCAAGGGTTGAAGGGCTGCCGGGTTCTTCAACGCTTCTGCCGCCTTCTTCTTCAGCTCCTCCTGGGCGGCCAGGACGGCCTTGTACATGTTGGCCGCCTCGGGCCGCTCGCCGGCCAGATGATGGCAGCGACCCAGCAGGTAACGGGCGTGGACGCCGAATTCCTGGGCGAAGGGCGCCAATTGGCTCAGCGCCTTGCCCGCGGCGACGAAGTCCCGCATGGCGAAATTGGCGTACCCTTCGTAGTACAGGCCCAGCGGGCGGTACTGGCTGGCGGCCTGGGCGGGGTCGCCCAGGAACGTGGAAGCCAGCACCTGGGCCTCCTTGCACTTCTCCAGCCGCAGGAGCATCTCGGCCTGGTCGAGTTGGCAGCGGGCGAGCCATTCCCTGTCCGGTGAGGGCGGGGGCGCCGGCTGGCCGGCCGGCGGGGCCGGTGGAGCAGGGGCCGCCTTCACCCGTTCGGCGAACAGTCCCGCCGCCTGGGCGAAGCTCTGTTGGGCCTCTTGATAGTGCGCCTTGGCCTGGTTCAGATGCTGCGGGGCCTCGGGCGGCTTGGCCTTGGCCAGGGCGGTGGAAGCGTGTCCCAGCCCGCGCTGGGCCACGCCCAGGTAGTACATCGCGAAGGGGCGCTCGGGGAAGTTCGCCCCAGCCGCGTGACGCAAGGCGTCTGCGGCCGCCTTATAGTCCGTGGGCGACATCTCCAGCAGGGCGGTGCCCAGCCCGTAGTGCGCACTGGGCGTGTCCTTCTGTCCGTTGAACTTGCCCAGGTACTCGCGGAAACGATCGACCGCGACGTTGTACTGCCTTTCGTTGAAGGCCTTTCGCCCCGCGTTGATCACCATCACCGCCTGCTGCTCAGCCGTCAACTGCGGCTGGGCGAGAAGCGGCGTGGAGGCGGCGATCACGAGGGCCGAAAGAGCCAATGCCTGGACGATCGAAGTCCTCATAGTTCCGAATCTCCACACATCGGGGTTTCGCTCGACTGCAAGATATAAACGCTTCTCATCGTCCGTTAATCCATCCTGAACGGAATTTGAACCGTAGCGGGAAATCGTACCCAGAGGCCCTGTTGGACGATCAAAAAATCCGGGAATTCGTAGATCAGCAAACCCCGTCTTCCCCTCGGGGCTTTCGCGAAAACGGTTAGAAGTCCCATCGGCTCCTGTGACGCACCCGGTTCCTTTCCGACGGGAGACCGTCTGGTGGGGTGGCTTGGTGCGGCTGAAAGGTGTAAATGGCCAGACGAGGAGCCAGCAAGGGACTTCCTTGCTGGCCCCTCGTCAAGGCGGTCAAACGGTTCACTCACGGTGTCAGTAGAACTCTCATGACCTTCCCGTCAGGGGCGGCTAGTTCGATCTTGCACCCATTCTTCTGCTCGTCCACCAGGACCGCGTAGATGCTGATAGCTCGCCTGATCACTTCGGAACGAGTGGTCGCCCCTGTCTCTTCAGTCAGTCGCTCGAGCAATTCCGTCATCGGCTGTGTCACATCGAGTTGAATTCTGTCCTTCTTCAAAGTCTATCCAAATCCCCTATTGGGGTAGTAATGTCCTATTATTGCACCAAGTATTGGCCCAATTACGCTCCATGCCCCCGCAAGCGGCGCTATTGAGGCCAAGCATAACGCTACGATAGCAGCAACTACCAAAGCAACAGATGAACCAATTACAAGGAACTTCGTCAGCCAGTCGGTTGTTCTTCTCTCCAACCCTTTCAGAATTACCTCTTTCGAAATCGGGTCGTTTAACAATTCAACCAGATCTTTGGTGTTCCTGCCAGGTTCCGGGAGGGTGTCCCTGATCATTGCATGTCTCTCCCATTAGGTTTCGCTTCGTTGTCTGTTTTACCTTACAGCTTTCCATGACGATCTCCTTATGAACATCCTCTTACACCAAACCGAAAGACCGGTTCTTTTCCAGTCTTTCCTCATCACCAACTTGTTTCAGGTCAACTTTCAAAACCGCCGCGTTGGCATTCTCCTAACCAGATGTTCTTTCGCTGCCTGTTCCGCGGACCGCCCGCGTTACGTCGTTAATATAAACGTTCTAGCTGTAAGAAACCACTAAAAAACCAATAATTTTTACGCATTTTTCACTGGCCAGTGCAGGGTGACGCCTGGGAGGACTACCCGTTACGCTTCTGGTCAGTCCCCCATTGCTTTCGCCCGGTTGCCCTGACCATAATCACTCCGTATGGTTGACTTGGCGGTCATCCCGATTTTCGTGAACGCCGGGGCGGCGATCCTGCCGGCGGTGCTGGCGGGCGTGTCGAGCTTCCTGGCCCTGTTGCTGCGCCCGCGCGAGTTGGCGCGGGCCTGCCGGCGACGCCCGGGCGTGGCGGTGGGCGTGGTGCTGGCCTTGCCCGCCTTGTGGTTCGGCGGCTCGTGGGCGGTGGCCGCCGCCTCCGCCTGGATGACCCCGCCCCCCAAGGGGGCGCAGATCGACTGGGCCCTGAAGGGGCAGGAGATCCTCCAGCAGGAGCAGGCGCTGGCTACAGGCGCCGCCGTGGGCGGCGGCGAGGGACCGGCCGGCGACGTCGTCTTCGGACGCGACTTCTCCCGCCGGGGCCACGACGGGTGTCCGCCGCCTCGGTCCATCTGTCCGTTCTGGGCCCACAAGAGCGAGGGCGTCATGTTCCTGTCCTCGCCCGCCCTGCGAGGCAAGCGCGTGTACGTGGGGACGGCCCTGGTGGACCTGACGGGCAAGTTCGGCAGCGTCGTGTGCCTCGACGCCGCCGGAGGCAAGGTCCTCTGGGAGACCACCGACGCGGGCGACCTGCCCCTCAAGCCGATCATCTCCTCGCCCGCCGTCACGGCCGACGGCACGCGGATCATCATCGGCCAGGGCCTGCACGACGACAAGGACTGCGCCCTGTTGTGCCTGGACGCGGCGACCGGCAAGGTGCTGTGGCAGTCGCCCACGCCGCTGCACATCGAAAGCTCGCCCGCCATCCGCGGCGACGTGGCGGTGGTGGGGGCGGGGGCCATCGAGGGGCCCGATCGCAAGCCCACCGGGCACGCCGGGCTGGTGCTGGCTGTTCGGATCAGCGACGGGAAGCCGCTCTGGACGCACGAGCTGGCCGACCCGGAAAGCTCGCCCGCCATCGGCGAGGACGGGACCGTCTACATCGGCAGCGGGTTCAACGGCAGCGCCGTGGTGGCGCTGCGAAGCGGGAGCGACGCGGAGCTCAAGGCGGCCGGGCTTTCCCGGCAGATCTGGCGCACGAGCCTGCCCTACCCGGTCACCGGCGCGATCAGCCTGTGCGGCGAGCGCCTGCTGGTGGGCGGGGGCAACGGAGACTACGCGTTCTCGTCGGACAAGCCCGCGGGGATGGTCGCCGCCCTGGACCGCCGCGACGGGCGGATCCTCTGGCAGGCGCCGATGGGCGACGCCGTGCTGGGCCCGTTGGCGTGCAGCGAGAAGATCGCGCTCTGTCCGGTGCGCACGGGGGAACTGGTCGCGCTCTCGCCCGCCGACGGCAAGTTGATCTGGAGCCAGCGGATCAGCGGCAAGGCTGCGGTGCTTTCGGGGTGCGTCCTGGCGGGCGACAAGGCCCTCGCCCTCAGCAGCGACGGCTACCTGGCCCTGCTGGACGCCCGCGACGGGCGGCTGCTTCAGAAGCACTACGTCAACGACCCCGCCCGCCCGGGCCAGCAGGGGCTGTCCATCAGCACCCCCACGCTGGCGGGCAACCTCGTCCTGGTCGGCAGCGAGACCGGCGGCCTGCGGGCGTTCCTGTGTCAAGGCACCGAGCCGGCCAAGGTCAGCGTGAGTCATGAGTAGTTCCCTGGTCTACTTCTTCGCGCCGGGCCAGGCGGAGGGCGACCCCGCTCGCAAGGACATCCTCGGCGGCAAGGGCGCGAGCCTGGCCGCCATGTGCCGCGCGGGCCTGCCCGTCCCGCCCGGGTTCACCATCTCCGCCGAGTGTTGCCGGAGCTTCCTCGGCGCAGGCGGGCGCTGGCCCGACGGCCTGCGCGAACAGGTCCGGCAGTACCTCGCCCGGCTCCAGGAGACCGTCGGGCGGCGATTCGGCGATCCAGCCCAGCCGCTGCTGGTCAGCGTCCGCAGCGGGGCGGCCGTCTCCATGCCCGGCATGATGGACACGATCCTCAACTGCGGGCTCGACGTCCGTCACGCCGACCAGGCCGCCGACCCCGAAGGCTTCTGGCGGGTCTACAGCCAGTTCGTCTTCATGTTCGCCCGCACGGCCGGCGGGATCGACCCAGCCGAGTTGGAGCAGGCGCGCCAGGCGATCGACGCCGACGAACGTGGCACGGGCATCTTGCCCGTGCGTCCCACGGGCGTTCCGCCCGTGGCGGATGAGTTGGCCACGCAGGGCCGGGACGGCCCTGCGACGCATGGGCGAGACGCCCATGCCACGGCCGTGGATCGCCATCGCCGTCTCGTCGCCGCCTGGCACGAACTCTACCGCCGCCGCACCGGGCGCGAGTTTCCCCTCGACCCGTGGGACGTGCTGGTCGAGTGCGTCAACACGGTCTTTCGTTCGTGGAACAGCGAGCGGGCCATCGCCTACCGCGCCCGCCAGAACGTCACCGGCCTGGTCGGCACGGCCGTCAACATCCAGGCCATGTTCCCCTCGCACGTCAGCGGGATCGTCTTCACCGCGAACCCCAACAACCTGCCCGCCGGGGAGATGATCATCGAGTCGTCGTTCGGCCTGGGCGAAGCCGTCGTCAGCGGCGACGTCCACCCCGACACCTTCCTCGTCGACCGCGAGACGCTGGCCGTCAAGTCCTCGCGGATCGGGCACAAGTCTCACGTGGTCTTCGCCCTGGGCGACGAGGGCAGCGTCGAGCCCGACGCGCCCTCGCTGGACCAGGCCCAGCTCGCAGAGCTGGCGAAGATGGCCCTGGACGTCGAGCGGTTCTTCGGCCACGGGGTCGACATCGAGTGGGGCCTCGCCGACGGGCGTTTCGCCCTTCTCCAGGCCCGGCCCATCAAGGGCCTGGACGAGGCCCAGGCGCAGGAGGACGCGCTGGCCGCCGCGCGCCGGCAGCTTCGCGCGTTGCTGAGCGAAAAGCGCGGGCCGTGGGTGTTGCATAATCTGGCCGAGACGCTCGGCCAGCCCTCGCCGCTGACCTGGTCGCTCATGCGCCGGTTCATGTCGCCTGTCGGCGGGTTCGGGAAGCTCTACCGCGACGCCGGCTTCGAGCCTTCGACCGAGCTGGGCGAAGAGGGCTTCCTCACCCTGATCGCCGGGCGGATCTACATGGACGCCTCGCGGGCGGGCGAGATGTTCTGCGAGGGCTACCCGTACCGCTACGACCTGGACCTGCTCCGGGTGGACGTCGAGGCATCACAGGCCCCGCCCACCGTGCCGGCCGGCTCGATTGCCGCCCGCCGGCGATGCGGGCGCCTGGCCGATCATGCCAACCGGACGCTTCGCCTCCAGGCCCGCGACCTTGATCGTCGTCTGGTCGAGGAGGCCATGCCCGCATTCGCGCACTTCTGTCGCGCCGAGAAGGCCGTCGACCTGGCCGCCCTGTCGAGCCAGGAGTGGATCGATCGCTGGGAGCGCCTCGAGCAGTCCGTCCTGGGCGAGTTCGCCCCGCTGTCGCTGCTGCCCAGCCTGATCGCCGCCATGGCCCTTCAGGACCTGCGGACCTTCCTGGCGGAGCACTTCTGGGACCTCGACGAGGATGTCGACGAACTGGCCTCCGCCATTGCCGCGCCCCGACACCGCGACATGACGCTCCAGTCCAACATCGACCTGTTCGCGTTGGCCCAGGGGCGGCTGGAACTGTCGCAGTGGCTGGACCGCTACGGGTACCGCGCCGCCGGCGAGTTCGACCTCGCCAAGCCCCGCTGGCGCGAGCAGAGCGAGCAGGTGCTTGCGATGGCCGGTCGACTGCACGGCGGGGCCGACCCCGAGCAACTCCATCGGGCCCACCTCGACCGCACGCAGGCCCAGGTCGAGTCGCTGTCGGCCCGCCTGGACGCGGCGACCCGCCGCCAGTTCGACGACCTGCTCAGCCTGGCCCGGCGCTACCTCGCCTTCCGCGAGGACGGCAAGCACTACCTCATGCTCGGCTACGACCTGCTCCGCGACCTGGCCCTGGAAGCCGGGCGGCGCCTGGGAGTCGGCCAGGACGTGTTCTTCCTGACCGACGCCGAAGTCAAGCAGGCGATCAAAGGTGGCACGGCCGTCTCGGCCGTGCGTCCCACGGGCGTCCCGCCCGTGTGCGGCGCCCGGGATGACGGCAGGGACTGCAGCGAGAACGACAACAGCCACAACAAGACCCACGGCCAGGATGGCCGTGATACACATGGGCGGGACGCCCATGCTACGCCGCAGGCCGCGTGGGCGGACGCCATCGCCCGGCGCAAGCGGGAGTACCAGGCCCACAGCCGCCTCTCCCTGCCGCGGATCATAGATGCCGCCGCCGTCGAAACGCTCGGCTGCTCCGCGCCGCCCGCCTCGGCCGACAGCTACCAGGCCTTGCCCATCTCGCCCGGGCAGGCCGACGGGCCGGCGTGGATCGTGCGTTCTCCCACGCAGGCCGAGCAGCGCCCGCCCGGATACGTCCTGGTCTGCCCGTCGACCGATCCGGCCTGGGCCCCGCTGTTCGTCAACGCCGCCGCCCTCATCCTCGAGTGCGGGGGCAGCCTCAGCCACGGCGCGATCGTCGCCCGCGAGATGGGCATCCCCGCCGTCGTCCTGCCCCAGGCGACCCGAATGCTCCAGCAGGGCGAGGAAGTCGGCGTCGACGGGCGCCACGGCCAGGTCTGGCGCTCGGCGGCGGAGCCCGCTTCGCGACCGGCTGGTTCCTCGGCGGCGCAGGCGGCCCCGCGCCGCGCCAGTCCCGCCGACGTCCGCATCGCGCCCGCTTTGCGAATCCCGCCTCGCTCCGCCCGCGAGCGCACACTCGCCCGCGTCCGCCGCTACGCCTTCGCGTTCTGGGCCCTGTTCCTGGCTGCCGCCTTCGCCCTGCCGGAGGCGTGGCTCTACCAGCCGTCCATGGACGCCCTCGACGCCGCCCTCTGGCCGCTGGTGCCCGCGTTGGGCAAGGTCGGCGCCGTCGCCGCCATCGCCGGCGCCATGGCCATAGCGACCATGCTCCTCCAACGGGCCCTCTGCGACAACCGCCGCCTCCGCGAGGCCCGGCGCCGCTCCGCCCTGCTGGCCCGCCAGGCGGCTGCGCTGCCCGCCGACGCCCCGCGCCGCCGGGCCCTCCTGCTCGCCTCGGGCGGGCTCCAGGCACGGCTGCTGGGCTCGGCCATGGTCCCCATCGCCCTGCTGCTGGGGCCCATGATCCTGGTCTTCCTGTGGCTGCCCGGGCGCGTCGACCCCGCCTCGTGGAACGCCCCTCCGGGCTCGAGCGTTCGCATCGTCGCCCAGTCCGCCACGGCCGCCGGCGACGATTCCTCGCCCGCTCCGCTCCGCATCGACGTGCCCGCTCCCTTCGAGTTGGACGAGACCACGCCCGCCGACTTCATCCCGCCCGACATCCGCCCGCCGCTGCGCCGCCTGCTGGACGCCCAAACACGTTCAGCGGCGGAGCCTGCTCCGCGTTCGGCGGGTTCATCCGCGGCGGCGACCCAACCGGTGGAACAACTCACCTCCGCCCAATCCCAGAGTCTCCGCGCGTTCCTCGACGACGGCGCCGTTCAGGCTGCCTCGTGGCTGCTCCGCTGTCCCGCCGACACCGCCGGTGCGTTTGCCGTCGCCGTCACCCGGGGTTCCGAGCGGCTGACGGCCCGCATCGTCCTGGGCGATTCGCATCCGCCCGCTCCCGCCGAGGTCGCCGCTTCACCGGGCGGCGCCCTGCGCTCGCTCCGCGTGGTCTACCCCGCCCCGCCCGTGCGGAAAGTCTTTTGGGCCCCGCTGGGTTTCCTGGGCCTGGGCCACTGGGAACTCGGCTGGCTGAGCGTCTACCTGCTGGTCTACCTGCCGGCCATGTTCGCCGCCCGCTGGGTGCTGAGAGTCGCCTGACGCCGCGACCGCTGCCGCGTGCGAGTTTCACCCTCGCCCGGGGCCGACCACAGTGATAGGATGACAGCCATGAACCGCACTATTCTCTCAGCGTCGGCTGCATTCGCGGTGCTCGCTGTGCAGCTCTCCGCCGCTTCGCCCGCCCGGCCGCCGCACATCCTGCTGATCATGGCCGACGACCTGGGCTGGATGGACCTCCGCTGCCAGGGCAACGAAAAGCTGAACACGCCGCGGCTGGACGCCTTGGCCAGACAGGGCGTCCGCTTCACCAACGCCTATGCGGCGGCGCCCGTCTGCTCGCCCACGCGCGGGGCGCTGATCACGGGTCTGGCGCCGGCCCGGCTGCACATCACGCAGCACGGCAAGGACATCCCGGCCTTCTGGCCCAAGGACCGCCCGATCCAGCCGCCGGTCTCCCGCTACGTCCTGCCGCTGGAGACGCTCACGCTGGCCGAGCGGCTCAAGCAACGCGGCTACGCGACGGGGTTCTTCGGCAAGTGGCACCTCTCGGGCGACGATCGCGACCGCGAAAAGGGCACCGGGTCGGCCTTCTGGCCCGAGCACCAGGGCTTCGACCTCAACGTCGGCGGCTGCGGATTCGGCGGGCCGCCCACGTACTTCGATCCGTACCGCATCCCCGCGATCAAGCCGCGACGCACGGGCGAGTACCTCACCGACCGGCTGGCCGACGAGACCATCGCCTTCATGCGGGCCAACCGCACCCAGCCGATGTTCATCTGCCTGTGGACGTACAACCCGCATTACCCCTTCGAGGCGCCGGCCGACCTGATCCCCAAGTACAAGGGCAAGGAGGGGCCCGGCCTGAAGAACCCCGTCTACGCCGCCCAGCTCGAAGCCCTGGACCGGGCTGTCGGGCGGGTGCTGGACGAGGTGGACCGCCTCTCGCTGGCCGACAGCACCGTCGTCGTCTTCACCAGCGACAACGGCGGGTGGGACGGCGCCACCGACAACCGCCCGCTCCGCTCGGGCAAGGGCGACCTCTACGAGGGCGGCCTGCGGGTCCCGCTGATCATCCGCTGGCCCGGCGTGATCGCCGCCGGCCGGCCCGCCGCGCCCGGCACGACCAACGACACGCCCGTCGTCAGCATGGACCTCACCGCCACCGCTCTGGACGCCGCGGGCGGCACGCTCGGTGCCGGTGAGTCTCTCGACGGCACGACGCTGCGCCCGCTGCTGGAGGGCAAACGGCTGGACCGCGAGGCTCTCTACTTCCATTACCCGCACTATGCCTTCCACCGCTCCAACCGTCCCGGCGGGGCCGCCGGGCAATACAAACTCATCCGCCGCTACGACGACCGCTCGCTGGAACTGTTCGACCTGTCGGCGGATCTGGGTGAGGAGCACAACCTGGCCGCCTCCAAACCGGACCTCGCCAAACGGCTTGACGGGCAGCTCGAACGATGGCTCAAGCAGACCGCCGCCCAGATGCCTGAGAAGATCAGGTCGAGCGCAAAGGAATAGCGCAGGCTGCCGAACGGCAAGCCCTTCGAGAGCGCGCAGGGCCCGCAGGGGCTTGCCGTTCGGCAGCGAATTGCACCTTGCTGTCAGCGCCCGACTGAAGTAACGTGGGCGTTCACGATCGGAGAAGGAGATTCGCCATGTCGATAGTCAAACCGGCACGCTGTGTCAGTCTCGTCCTGATGGTGCTGGCTGCGTCTCCAGCAAAGAGCGAACCGCCCGCGCTGCAGCTTGTCGAGTCGCGGAAGATCTGGGACCAGGCCCCGCACAACGCATTCACGGACCTGATCCGTTTCCAGGACCGCTGGTACTGCGTCTTCCGGGAGGGCAAGGGCCACGTCTCGCCGGACGGGTCTCTGCGCGTCATCACGTCGAGCGACGGAAAGGACTGGCAGTCCGCCGCCCTGATCTCCTCGCCCACGTCCGACCTGCGCGACGCGAAGATCACGGTGACGCCCGACGGCAAGCTCATGCTGGCCGGGGCGGAGGCGATCAACAAGCCCACCACGCACCGCCACCAGTCGCTGGTGTGGTTCTCAGCCGACGCCAAGACTTGGAGCCAGAAGCACGAGGTCGGCAGCCGGGACAACTGGCTGTGGCGGATCACCTGGCACAAGGGCAAGGCGTACGGGTTCGGCTACGGGACGGGCAAGACCCGCGGGTTGACGCTCTTTTGCAGCGGCGACGGCAAGACGTTCAAGACGCTGATCGAGAAGGTGGACGTCGAGGGCACCTACCCCAACGAGACGTCGATGCTCTTCCTGGCCGACGACACGTGCCTCTGCCTGCTCCGCCAGGACGGCAAGCCGAGCAACGGCTACCTCGGAACGTCGCGCCCGCCGTACACGCAGTGGACGTGGAAGCAACTCGACCGCAAGATCGGCGGCCCGCACATGATCCGCCTGGCGGACGGGCGGCTGCTGGCGGCGGTGCGACTGTACGACAAGCCCGTCCGCACGTCGCTGTGCTGGCTGGATCCAGACAAGGGCACGCTGAGCGAGGCCCTGCGGCTGCCCTCCGGCGGCGACACCAGTTACGCCGGGCTCGTCTGGCACGACGGCCTGCTGTGGGTCAGCTACTACTCCAGCCACGAGGGCAAGACGGCCATCTACCTGGCCAAGGTGAAAGTGGCGCCGTGACCCGGCGGCGGGGGGGCACCTTCCGCTTGAGCCGGTCCGTTCGCCGCAGTAGCATGTCCTCCCATCGGAGAGCTCCCATGCGTACCAACGTCTCGCCGGTCCGCTCGTGCGCCCTGGTCTTGATTCACTCGTTCTTCCTGCTCTTGTTGCCTTGTCCCTCGCGCGCCGCCGCGACTGGTCCGGGCGAGGTTGCCCTGCCGCCGGGCGTACGGGCGGTATGGGATCTCGACAAGGCCTGGCGGGCGGCTACGGCGACGCGGGAGCGCGTGTGCCTGAACGGCCTGTGGCGCTGGCAGGGGGCCGACGGCGGGGGGCAGGCCGTGCCCGCGGGCAACTGGGGGTTCTTCAAGGTCCCCGGGCCCTGGCCGGGGATTACCGACTACATGCAGAAGGACTCGCAGACGGTCTACGCCCACCCGAGCTGGAAGGCCGTCAAGCTCGCCTCCGTCCGCTCGGCCTGGTACCAGCGAGAGCTGGCGGTCCCGCAGACGTGGGCCGGCCGGCGGATCGTGCTGCGGCTGGAGTATCTCAACTCGCTGGCGGGCGTCTACATCGACGGCCAGAAGGCGGGCGAGCTTCGCTACCCGGGCGGCGAGCTGGACGTCACCGCCGTCTGCCAGCCGGGCGACAAGCACGTGCTGAGTCTGCTGGTGACGGCCCTGCCGCTGAAGGGCGTGATGCTCTCCTACAACGACACGGCCTCGGCCCGCGAGGTGCAGGGGCGAGTCGCGCGGCGCGGGCTGTGCGGCGACGCGTACCTGGAGTCCACGCCGGCCGGACCCCGGATCGCGGACGTGAAGGTCGACACCTCTGTTCGTCGCGGCCAGATCACGCTGGACGCCGCCGTGGCGGGCCTGGCCCAGGGCGGGCAGTATGTCCTCCGTGCGGAGATCGCGGACGCCGGGCGGACCGTCGCGGCGTTCAGCAGCCCTGCCTTCGGCCCGGCCCAGCTCCAGGACGGGCGGCTGAGCTTCTCCCACGCGTGGAAGGCCGACAAGCCGTGGGACCTGCACACGCCGCAGAACGTCTACCACGTGAGCGTCTCGCTGCACGGCGCCGGCGGCGGCGCGGACAAGCCGCTGGACGCCGCCCTGCCGGTGCGGTTCGGCTTCCGCGAGTTCTGGATCGACGGTCGCGACTTCCACCTCAACGGCAGCCGGGTCTTCCTCTGCGCCGTGCCGCTGGACAATGCCCAGATCAGCGCGGGCCTGGCCGGCTACGAGGGCGCGCGAGAGAGCCTGGAGCGGCTCAAGGCCATCGGCATCAACTTCGTCTACACGCACAATTACGGCTGCGAGCCCGGCTCGCACCTGGGCTTCGCGGAGGTGCTGCGGGCGGCCGACGACGTCGGCATGATGGTGGCGCTGTCCCAGCCGCATTTCTCGCATTATGACTGGAAGGCCGCCGACGCCGACCTCGCCAACGGCTACGCCCGCCACGCCGAGTGGTACGTGCGGGCGGCCCAGAACCACCCGTCGGTGGTGATGTACTCCATGAGCCACAACGCCACCGGCTACAGCGAGGACATGAACCCCCACCTGATGGACGGGCGCGAGCCCCCGCGCGACCGGTGGGCGCTCAACAACGTCCAACTCGCCCGCCGGGCCGAGGCGATCGTCCGCCGCCTGGACGGCGGGCGGATCGTCTACCATCACGCCGGGGGCAACTTCGGTGCGATGCACACGAGCAACTTCTACCCCAACTTCGTCCCCATCCAGGAGCTGTGCGACTGGTTCGGCCACTGGGCTGCCGCCGGCGCCAAGCCCGTGTTCACCTGCGAGTACGGCGGGCCGTTCACGTGGGACTGGTCCAACTACCGCGGGTGGTACAAGGGCCAGCGTTCGTTCGGCTCGGCGGCCGTGCCGTGGGAGTTCGTCTTCGCCGAGTGGAACGCCCAGTTCCTGGGCGACCGCGCGTACAAGATCGGCGAACCGGAGAAGGCCAACGTCCGCTGGGAGGCGAAGCAATTCCGCGCGGGGCGCGTCTGGCATCGCTGGGACTACCCCCACGAGATCGGCTCGCGCGAGTTCGACGACCGCCACGAGGTCATGGCCATGTACCTCCGCGACACGTGGCGGGCCTTCCGCACCTGGGGCGTCTCGGGCATCTCGCCCTGGGAGCACGGGCACTTCTGGAAGCTGCGGGCGGGCATGAACCGCAATCAGCGTCAGGAACTGAGCACGGACTGGGAGAAGCTTCAGCAGCCGGGCTTCAGGGCGGACTACGTCCAGGAACGCTACGAGCGGGTCGACCTGGCCTACGAGCGCAACGACTGGCAGCCGACGGCCGACGCCCAGGCCCTGCTCGCCAGTAACCAGCCGCTGCTGGCGTACATCGCGGGCAAGCCGGACCGCTTCACCAGCAAGGATCACATCTTCCTGCCCGGCGAGACGATTGAGAAGCAGATCGTCGTGATCAACAACTCGCGCGTGCCTGTCGGCGGCGACTTCGCCTGGACGATCGACCGCCTTGCCCTGTCGGGCGAGGGGAAGATCGAAGCCCTCGCGACGGGCCGGCAGAAGAGGGCCCCGCTGAAGATCGCCCTGCCGGCCTCAGCCGCGCCGGGCGAGTACCTGCTCAAGTTGGCGGTCACGTTCGCCGGCGGCGTGGTGCAGAAGGATACCTTCGAGTTCCACGTGCTGGACGGCGGCGCCCCCAAGCATGCTGCTGGCTTGGGGGTGACGAAAGCGCCAGATCCCGGCGCAAGGGCAATAATCGCACTGTATGACCCTGAAGGCGAGACGGCCAAACAGCTAGCCGTGTTCGGCGTCAAGTGCCAGGCCGTACAGGCCGGCGCGGACCTGTCGGCGTTCGACGTGCTGGTGATCGGCAAGGCGGCGCTGACAGTGGACGGGCCCGGCCCGGACCTGCGATGCGTCCGCGATGGGCTGCGGGTGGTCGTCTTCGAGCAGACGGCCGAGGTGCTGGAGAAGCGATTGGGCTTCCGCACGACCGAGTACGGCCTGCGGCAGGCCTGGCCGCGGGTGAAGGACCACCCGCTGTTGGAGGGCCTGACGGCAGAGCACCTGCGCGACTGGCGCGGCGAGGCGACGATCCTGCCGCCCAAGCTCCCGTACACGGTTCGTCCGATGCATGGCCCGACGGTTCAGTGGTGCGGCATCGACGTGCCGCGGGCGTGGCGCTGCGGGTGCTACGGCAACGTCGCGTCGGTGCTGATCGAGAAGCCGGCCCGCGGCAACTTCCTGCCGATCGTCGACGGCGGGTTCAGCCTCCAGTACTCGCCCCTGATGGAGTACCGCGAGGGCAAGGGCTCGGTCCTGTTCTGCCAGCTCGACGTGACGGGCCGGACCGAGAGCGACCCGGCCGCCGAGCGAATCGCCCGCAACATCCTCTCGTATGTCTCAGACGCTCGGCGAGCGGCGCTTCGTAGCCTGCCTGCCGTCAGGCAGGTCCCGCCGTCAGGCGGTCTTCAGCCAGCGCCGAACGCACAGGGCGTCACGAAAGATGCCCTTACGGGCACACTGCAAGCGTCCGCGCTCGTAGTTCCGCCGTCAGGCGGGTCTTCGGTAGCGTACATCGGCGAAGACGCGGGCAAGGCATACCTGGAGCGGATGGGGCTGGAGGTCAAGCCGGCGGGCGGCGAATTGCCCAAGGATGCCGTGCTGGTGGTCGGGCCGGGTGGGGCCAAGGAATTGGCCGGACGGGCGACGGTGCTGGCTGAGTGGCTCAAGGGCGGCGGACGGTTGCTGGCCGTCGGGCTCGACGAGTCCGAGGCCAACAGCATCCTTCCGTTCAAGGTCAAGATGACCAAGGCCGAGCACATCGCCGCTATCTTCGAGCCGTTCGGGCCCGACTCGCCGCTGGCCGGCGTGTGCCCAGCCGACGTGCACAACCGCGACCCGCGCGAGCTGCCCCTCCTGGCAGCCGGCCAGGCGGAGCTCGCCGTTGTCGGCAACGGCGTGCTCGGCGCGTCCACGAAGCACAACGTCATCTTCTGTCAGCTCGCGCCCTGGCGGTTCGACTCGCCCAAACAGTACAACCTGCGGCGGACTTTCCGGCGGACGTCGGTGTTGATGATGCGGCTGCTGGGCAACCTCGGCGCGGGCGGGCGGACGCCGCTGCTGGAGCGATTCGCCTCCGGCGTGGACAAGGCCAGGGGCGAGAAGCGCTGGCTGGACGGGCTGTACCTGGACACCCCCGAGGAGTGGGACGATCCCTACCGCTTCTTCCGCTGGTGAGGTGACCTGCGCATAAATCTCCGCCTGATGAGTTAAACTATCCCGGCTGGCAGACCGCCGGGCCGGCGTCACGAGTTCAATGTGAACAGGACGAAAGGTTTCCTCTATGAAGCGTTCTTCCGTGTCCTCTGCGTCTCTGTGGCTGATGGCGCTGTTGCTGCTGCTGGCCGGTCCGGCTGGGGCGGTCATCAAGGTGGACCTGCCCGTCAGCGGCAAGCGGGGCATGTGGGAGGTGTCGGCGTCGGTGGTCGTGGGGAAGGTGACGGCCGTCAACGCAGACGCCCGAGTGGCCGACGTGGCCGTCCAGCAGACGCTCAAGGGCGATTCGCTGGGGGAGCAGCTTCGCGTGCAGATCATCAGCCCGGCGGAGCTGATCGCGCAGGTCAAGGCCGGCCAGAGCGTGGTGCTGATGACCAGTTCCGCCCGTGCCGGGATGGGGGTGCTGCACCTGGCTGACACGTGGCTGCTGGCCCAGCGGGCGGGGCAGACCAACATCTGGCGCGTGGTCAAGCAGTTCGGGCCGGAATACGCCCAGGCGTTCCCCGGGCGGACCGACGCGCTGGCGGACCTGCTGGCCCAGCGGGCCAAGGACAGTTACCTGCTGCTGGACGCGATGGCCCCCAACTACTTCGGCAACGTCCGCAAGATCGAGAAGCTGCCTATCGCCAAGGCGGACGGGCTGCTGGCTGTGGACGTCAACGGCGACAAGGTGCCGGACTACGTCGCGACGGCGGGCGGCAAGGCGCACCTGCTGATCGGCGGGGAGGCAGGGCTGGCGGACGCGACCGCCAACGCCGGGCTCGCCGGCGGGGGCGGGGCGGCCTCGGCCAGCTCCACCACGCCGGTATCCGGCGCAACGCTGGCGGCGGGGGACGTCAACGGCGACGGCAAAGTGGATCTGCTGGTGGGCAGTAGCGTCTACCTGGGCGGCGCGGGCGGATTCACCGACGCCAAGGCCGCCCTGAGCCCGCCGGCCAAGTGCCTCAAGGCCGCCCTGATCGACGCCGACGGCGACGGCAAGCTGGACGCAGTGTACGTGTCGGCCGACGGCGAACTGCGGGTCTTCCGCGGCGACGGCGCGGGCAAGTTCGAGGCTGCCCCCGTCACGGGCCAGCCGGCCCCGCCGGCCAAGCCGCTGTGGCAGGGAACGGCCCAGGCGGCGTTCTTCGGCTCGTTCGACCACGCGGGAAAGGCCTCCGTGCTGGTTGTGGGCGCGGGCGGGCTGACGCGATACAGCCTGGCGCCGGAGGCTTCGGCGCCGGCCGACTTCCAGCGCCTGACCGGCGTGGACCTGGGCAAGACCTATCCCCGGTACAAGGACGGCTTCGCCCAGGCCTCTGGCTGCGTGCTGGACGTTAACGGTGACGGCCAGCCGGACCTGCTCCTGCTGAGCCAGGCCGGCGGGATCCTCATGGTCAACCGCGGGTTCGGCGGGTTCCTGTTCGACTACGACGCGGGCAAGCCCTTCGGCATCGGCGAAAAGGCGGAGGCCGTGCCGTTCAAGATCGCGGCCGCCACGCCGATGGCCGGCGGCGACGTCAACGGCGACGGCGCGGGCGATGTCCTGTTGATCGCCGAGGACGGCACGCTCTACGAGGTGCGGAACGTCAAGCCGAAGTAGGCGCCCCTTGGGGGCGTCCGTTGTTGGTGTCAGTTCCGGACTCTTGACGATCTTGTCGCACCTCGGGAGCCTTGGCTGAAGTGCGGCTTGGACCGGCCCCGGGTCGCACGCGGGCGCGAAACGCGGATGTCTTTAAGAAGGATTCTCGGATCCTCCTGAGCGATGCGGATCAAACGAAGCGTTGCTCCTGTGGGGGAATTCCGTCCTTGCTCCCATGCCTGCACGGTTTTGGTGGCAACGTTGAGCAACCGGGCGAAAACGTCCTGGCTCACGCCGAACTGATCCGTCCGGATGTGAGCGATTTCGTCCCCAGACAGCGATTTGGGCGCGTCAGGAACCTCGACCTCCCGACTTGTCAGCGGGCGCCCCGCATCGAGGGCCTCAATCATGCTGTTCATGGCTTCGAGGCCAATCTCGTAAAACGTCTTATCGTTGCTTGCCATAGGTTCTTTCCATCCTCGCGTCCATCGCTTCCTTGACGAGCTTCCACTGGGCTGTTTCCGCCGGGGAGAGGTTCTCCTTCACATTCTTGGCGTAGAAGCTCAGCAGAATCGTAATGCCATATGCCGGATAGTCGGCGTAAAGGACCCGTCTGCCACCTCTCTTGCCGCTGCCTGATCGAGCCCAACGGATCTTCTGGAGACCTCCAGTGCCAGCCACCGTGTCTCCTCGTCCGGCCAAAATGTCGGCCTGCAGATCACGAATAGCCTTGTCGGCAATTCCCTCTGCATGCACGGCGCTGGTGAATGCAGGCGACTCGACGAAGACTCGTATCATGCTAGCCCTCTTGCGGGAGCAACTATACCATCCAATCGGACAATTCGCAAGCGACGATTCTCTGCCGCGTTTGCGTGGGAGCTATGGGAGCCGTGGGACCAACAACGAACAGCGAACAGCCAACGGCCGCGGAGCGGCTCACTTCTTCTTGGCCCTGCCCTTCCTCTTTTCCGCGGGCAGCATGGGTTTCTCCAGGTCGGCGTCGGCGGGGCGGTTGCCGTACTGTTTCCAGAAGGCTTCCTTGAAGGGGTTGACCTTCGGGCCGTCCAGGTCCTCGTTCTCCAGGCAGGGGAGGATCTCGCTCCACCACTGGTCGTAGGCCTTGCTGAGTTGGGCGACGACCTCGGGGTGCTTGTCGGCCACGTCCGTCTTTTCGCCCGGGTCGGCTCGATAGTCGAAGAGTTCCTTGTTGCCTACCAGGCGGAAGCGGCTGTTGAAGATGGAGCAGTTGCGGTATTTGCCCCCCTCGGCCTGTCCGCGGGCCCAGCGCCCGACGTGGCTGACCAGCGTCCGCTCGGCCCAGTCGGCCTTGGGGTCGCTCAGCAGGGGGACGAGGCTCCGCCCGTCGAGCTTGGTGCGGTTGGGGTCCGGATCTTTGGGGTCGTTCTTCGGCTGGGGCAGCTTGCCCCCGGCCAGCTCCACCAGCGTGGGCAGGATGTCCACGTGTGCGGTGAGCTTGTCGCAGGCCTGGCCGCCCTGGATGGTCCCGGTCCACCGCCAGAAGGCGGGCACACGGGTGCCGCCGCGCCAGGGCGTGCCCTTGTTGCCGCGCATGCCCGCGTTGTAGAGCTTGCCGATCGAGTGCCCGTTGTCGGTCATGAAGATCACCAGCGTGTTCTTGTCCAGGCCCCACTGGCCGATCTGCTCCAGCAGCCTGCCCAGGTTGTCGTCGATGTTGGTGATCATGCCGTAGTAGCCGATCGCATTCTTGTCCAGGCCCTTGCCCTCGTAGAGCTTGGTGTACTTCTCGGGGCAGTGGTAGGGTCCGTGCGGGGCGTTGGTGGGGATGTAGGCGAAGAACGGCTTATCGCCCTTTCGGACCTGGTCGATCCACTTGAGGGCCCCGTCGAAGAACACGTCGGTGCAGAACTTCTCGGTCTTGACGAATGTGCCGTTGTGGCGGACGTAGGGGCCGAAGTAGCTGTTCTTCGGGGCGTCGCCGCAGCTTCCGGCGTAGGTCTGCCCGATCCCGCCGGCCCCGTGGATGTAGACCTCGTCGAAGCCTCGCTTGCCGGGCTGGTAGGGGTCCTCGTCGCCCAGGTGCCACTTGCCGAAGACGCCCGTGGTGTAGCCGGCGTCCTTGAGCAGTTGGGGCAGCGTCTGCGCCCGCAGGCTCATCCGCTCGCGCTCGTGGATGGTGTGGGTGACGCCCGAGCGGAACTCGTGGCGGGCGGTCATGATCGAGCAGCGGGTGGGGGCGCAGGTGGGGCTGACGTGGAACTCCTCGAACCGCAGCGACTGGCCCCGCAGCTTGTCCATGTTGGGCGTCTGGATGATCTCGTTGCCGTGGGCGGCGATCTCGCCGTAGCCCTGGTCGTCGGTCATGATGAGGATGACGTTGGGCCTCTTGCCCGCCAGCGCCCCGGCTGCGGGCAACGCGCCGGCCAAGGCGGGGGCCACGTTGGCGGCCCGGGCGGCAGGGGCGGCAGCGGCAGCGACGGCAGCGGTGCAGGCGGACTGGAGGAATCGGCGACGGGTGGTGCGAGATGCGTTCATGACGTTGTCCTTCCTATGGGTCACCGTGGGCTTAACGCCCGTTGGGCGGGGCGGATTGTATCGGCAGCCACCTTTGCCGACGGCGAAGGCGGTGCCTCGGTGTCCGCGGGGCGGCGCCGGGGGCGCTTCCCCTGGATTCGGTTTGCGGGTATAAACCCCGGGTAGGCCGAAGGCCAATGAAGAATGGCGGCTGGGTCCGGCGGCGGCGCCGGGCCGGGTCTTTTGCGTCCGAGCAAAGGAGACGTGCGATGAGACAGTCGGTACTGGCGGTGGCGGCGGTCGGTGTGGTCGGTCTGCTGGCGTACGTGGGTCTGGCCCAGCCGTACGGTCGTCCGCCCAGGCCTGGCGGGCCTCGCGCAGACGCCCCCGCCAGTTCCCCCCTGCCCAAGGATGACGCCGAGAAGAAGATCCTCGACGTGCTGGACGACATGGACCGCAATCAGCGCCGCGGGATGCTGAACGTGCCCAAGGAGGACGGACGGCTGCTGCGGGTGCTGGCCGAGTCCGTCGGCGCCAAGCGCGTGGTGGAGATCGGCACGTCCAACGGGTATTCGGGCATCTGGTTCTGCCTGGCCCTGCGCCAGACGGGCGGCAAGCTGTACACCTACGAGATCGACGCCGGTCGGGCCAAGCTGGCCCGGGAGAACTTCAAGCGGGCCGGCGTGGACGAGCTGGTCACGATCATCGAGGGCGACGCCCACAAGGAACTGCCCAAGCTCAAGGACACCGTCGACAGCGTCGACGTCGTCTTCCTCGACGCCGACAAGGACGGCTACATCGACTACCTCAAGACCATCCTGCCCCTGGTCCGCCCGGGCGGGCTCATCCTGGCCCACAACGTGGCCCAGCAGGCCGGCTCGATGAAGCCCTTCCTCGAAGCCATCACCAGCAACAAGGACCTGGAGACGCTCTTCGTCCACATGCAGGCCGCCGGCGTCAGCGTCTCGCTGAAGAAGCGGTAGAAGAGGACGCAGAGCCGCAGAGGCGCAGAGAGAAGAGAGAGAAAAAAGAAGAGAGAGGAAGCGGCGGGGGACCGTTTCCTCTCTCTTTTCTTCTCTGCTCTGTGTCTCCCCGAAGGGGCCTGTCGGCTGTTCCTCTGCGTCCGCTGTTCAGGCCGTGCGGCGCCGGCGGATGTAGCCGCCGAGCCCGCCGACAGCCAGCGTCAGCAGGGCCAGCGAGGCCGGCTCGGGCACAGCCGTCAGCACCACGTCGTTTTCCATCGTTCCGCCGACGTAGGTGATGGCGAACTGGGCGCCGCCGGCCTCGAAGCGGGCGCCTTCGGGAAGCCCGTCGAAGATGCCGATGACGGGATCGCTGGAATCGTTGCTGACGATCATGTACTGGCTGCCGCCGTAGGAGGCGAAGCTGCCGGTCACGTCCAGCACGAGGTTGGCCCCGTCCATGCTGACCAGGCCGGCCACGTCCAGCATGTCCCACGCCTCGGGGGCGAGTTCGACGTCGAAGAACGAGTCGGGCGCCAGCGTCATGTCGCCGGTGTGGAGCGTTCCGGCGCTCAGGCCCGGGCTGACGGTCGCCCCCGGCAGGGCGGTCGTGCTTCCGATCACCGTGCCGAACCCGCGGAGCGTCTGCCCCGGCTGGAGGACCAGCCCGGCGGGCAGGTTGGTCACGTCCAACGTTGCGGGGGTGGCCACCTCCGTGCCCACGATGATGTCGCCGGTTGAGGGCAGGGGGTTGACCAGGCCCCACTTGACGGCCAGGTACGCGTCGATGTTGGCCCGCTCCATGTCCGACAGGGCCCGCCCGTAGGCGATGACCTCGCCGATCTGGATGTTGCCGAAGTAATTCTCCGTCGACGTGCTGATCGACCCGAGCGACATGTTCGCATGACCGCTCCCCGTGGTGCACGTGAAGGCCGGCAGGCCGTTGGAGGCGTCGGCCAGATCGTTGATATACACGGCGGACCCGTTGGTCAGGCCCTGCCGAATCAGGGCCGCGTACACCAGCGGATCAGTCGTGTGCATTCCCTTGACGCCGGTCCAGCCGGAGCCGTTGGAGATGCCGTACCCGGTCGGCGCCCCGCCGGCGGAGAAGTTGAGCAACTGGAAGCGGTCCCAGCTACCGTTGTCCTGGCCCCACAGGCCGCTGTTGGTCGTGTCGGCGACCTGTCGATAGGCGATGAACAGGCTGAAGTCGGGGAGGACCGAGGAGTTGGTGTCCAGGGCGCTGACGATGCGGTCGTTGACTCCGTCGAAGAGGAGCACGGGGTTTCCGTTGATCGTCGTGCCGGTGGTGGTGTAGACCGGACGGCGGGCAGCGTCGCTCTGCGTCGCCTGGTTGCTCATGCCGCTCTTGTCAGCCCAGTAGCCCACACTCTGCCCGCTCGCGGTCACCGGGGTGGAGGTGTCGGCGGTCTGGTAGAGCGTGGACGTATCGGAGGCGTCCAGCCACAGGCGCGCCGCGGCGGGCATGGTCC
>JAKJER010000014.1 GCA_022705325.1 Planctomycetota bacterium
GCGCCACGGTTAACGTACACTCCTGAGCGATCACGCGATGCCTCCATGGGGGGAGGCATCATACCCGGCAGGGATGACATAATCGCTGTGGCGTTAAGGGGTGTCATAATCGCTGTGGCACGACAGGTGCAAAAAACACCCCGTCCGGCGGAGGATCGCTCGGGAGCGGGCCCGTGACCCTACCACTGTCCCTCGTCGAAGGGGTGCAAACCCCCGGCGGGCTTGGGTTTGGGCAGCGTGTTGATGATCGCGGCCGCGAAGGCCAGGTCGCGGGCGGTGGTGATCTTGACGTTGCGGGCGTCGCCCGGCACGGCGTGGACGTCCACGCCCAGGCGGCGGACCATGGCGGCGTCGTCGGTGGCCTCGCCCTGTTGGGCGTAGGCCCGCAGCAGCAGTTCGCGGGCGAACACCTGCGGCGTCTGGGCCTCCCACAGGGCCTCGCGGTCCACGGTGGCCAGCAGCTTCTTCGGCGCCGCGGGCTTCGGCGGCGCGGGCAGGCCCAGGGCGGCGGCCACCGAATTGGTGTCGCTCTGCGGCTCGTCCTGGGCGTCGCCCACCTTCCACAGCGTCCCGTGCACGGGGTAGGCCAGGATCGCCGCCCCCGTTCGCGCCGCCCGCTCGAACACCGCGTCGATCCACTCCTGGGCCACGCACGGGCGGACCGCGTCGTGCACGCATACCAGGTCGGCCTGCTCGTTCACCGTCTTCAGCGCGTTGCGGACCGACTCCGTCCGAACCGACCCGCCCTGCACCAGCTTGACGCCCATGAACCCCAGCGGGCCGGCGAACCGCTCGCTGATCGTCGCCATGTCCTCGGCCGAGACCACCATCTGAATCTGACACACGTCGTCGCGATTGGCGAACGCCTCCAGCGTCCGCATGAACACCGGCGCCTTGCCCAGCCGCTGAAAGATCTTGTTCTCTTTCCCGCCGAACCGCCTGCCCGCGCCGGCGGCCGGCACGATCACCGCTACCTTGGCCATGACAACCTCGCTCTCTGGCGATATCGTAGACCGACAGCGGGCCGGCCGCAACATCACAAAGACCACCAAGCCCGCCAGGAAAGAAGGACCAGATCACAAAGACACCCCCTTTGTGGTCTCTCCATGGTCTTCTTGGTGGACTTCGTGGTCTTGGTGATTGCCCGCCCGTTTGACACGCCCGGCGTCGTCCTATATCCTACACGTTCGCAGGAGACTCCTATGCCCCTGGTAAGCCCCATCGAGATGCTGCGAGCCGCCCGCGAGGGCCGCTACGCCGTCGGCGCGTTCAACGCCGTGGACTACATGACCATCGAGGCCGTCGTGCACGAGGCCCAGGCCCGGCGCGCGCCCGTGATCGTCCAGACTTCCTCGGGCGTGATCAAGCGGTTCGGCGTGCGGGCCCTGGCGGCCATGGCACGCGATATCGCCGCCGAGACGACCGTGCCCGTCGCGCTGCACCTGGACCACGGCACGGACGCCGCCGTCATCCGCCAGGCCATCGCCTGCGGGTACCCCTCGGTCATGATCGACGCCTCCAAGCACCCCTTCGACGAGAACGTCCGCCGCACCGCCGAGATCGTCCAGGCCGCCCACGCCGCCGGTGTGGCCGTCGAGGGCGAGGTCGGCGTGGTCGCCGGCGTCGAGGACGACATCGTCATCAAGGCCGACAAGGCCATCTACACCACCCCCGAAGAGGCCGTCGAGTTCCAGCGCCGCACCGGCGTGGATTTCCTGGCGGCCGCCATCGGCACGGCCCACGGGTTCTACAAGGTCGCCCCGCGGCTGGACATCGACACGCTGGTCGCGCTGCGCGAGAACACCGACTTCCCGCTGGTCATCCACGGCGGGACGGGACTGCCCGAGGACGTCGTCCGCAGGCTGGTCGCCTCCGGCGGCAGCAAGTTCAACCTCTCCACGCAGATCAAGCAGACCTACATCGACGCGATGGACGAGTACATCCAGGCCCACCGCCAGGAATACGACATCCTCAAGGTCCTCAAGCACGCCTACGACCGCCTGCGGGAGATGATCGGCGGGTACATGGCCCTGCTCGGGAGCGAAGGAAAGGCCTGACATGAGCGACGCACCAGCCTACCGCTGCGACATGCACTGCCACACCCTCCGCAGCGACGGCAACGACACCCCGCGTGAACTCATCGACAACGCCGTCGCCCTGGGTCTGCACGCCATCGGCCTGACCGACCACGACATTGATCCGCCCAGGACGATTCCGGATCAGAGCGGGCGCGAGGTTGACCTGGTCGCCTACGCCGCCGGCCGCGGCCTGGTGCTCGTGCCCGGCTACGAGTTCTCGTGCGACACGCACGTGGACGACGTGCACATCTGCGGCTATGGCCTGGACTGGGATCACGCGGACCTCCAGGCCGAGGTGCAGGCGGCCAAGCGGTCCAAGAGCCGAGCCTACGAGGAGCTTTGCCAGGCCTTGACGGCCCGGGGCATGAGCCTGGACTGGGAGGCGGACGTGCTCACCGTCCGCGACGCCGCCGGCGCCGCGACCGCCCGGCGCGAGCCGGACGAGGTGCAGCGCAAGCACGTGTTCGAGGCGATGGCTGCCCGCGGGCACTGCAAGACGTGGTCCGACGCGAAGATCCTCGTCCGCGACGATCCCGAGTTGAACATCCCGCGGCGCAAGATCGACCCGGTGGCGGCCATCGAGCTGATCCACCGCTGCGGCGGGATCGCGGTGCTGGCCCACCCGCACCTGATCGACGAACAGGTCCGCCCCAACCGCGGGCAGGCGATCTCGCGGGCGGCGTACATCGACCGGCTGATCGAGGCCGGCCTGGACGGCATCGAGGCGCGCTACACGTACGACAAGACCAGCTACAAGGGCACGCAGACGCCCGAGCAGGTCGAGCAGGACGTGCGGGCGACCTACGCCGGACGGGTGAAGTTCTTCAGCGGCGGCAGCGACTACCACGCCGACCACAAGAAGGGCGCCAAGACCGTCCGGAAGCTGGGCGAGCGCGGCCTGACCGTCGAAGAGTTCCAGCAGGCGTTCGCACGATTCTTGTAACCTGTAGTTGGTAGCCAGTAGCCAGTAGCCAGCAGCCAGTAGTCACCAATTCGTTCAGCGGGCGAGCTTGCTCGCCGTTTCAGCAGGAGTCACACGATGATCGACCTTGCAGCCGCCGACAAACAGACCATCGCCAAGGCCATGGACTTCTCCATCCTGCCCAAGAACAGCCAGGAAGCCGAGATCCGCGAGGGCTGCCGCATCACGCGACAGTACGGCTTCGCCGCCTTCTACACCTCCAGCCCGTACTGGTCGCCGGTGGTGGCCGAGGAGCTGGCCGGCACGGACATCGAGGTGGGCACGGGCATCGCCTTCCCCTTCGGCAGCCAGACAGCCGCCGTCAAGGCCTTCGAGACCGAAGAAGCCGTCCGACGCGGCTGCACCGCCGTCGACATCGTCATGAACATCGGCGCCCTCAAGGACGGTAACCGCCAGGCCGTCCGCGAGGAACTGGTCGCGTTCAAGGAGGCGGCTGGGCCCGCCGTCACCAAGTGCATCCTCGAGACGTGCTTCCTGACCCACGAGGAGATCGCCACCGGCTGCAAGCTCATCGCTGAGGCGGAAATCGACTACGCCAAGACCTCCAGCGGGCAGTTCGAGGGCCCCACGCTCGAGCAGTTCCTGGTGATGCGCGACACGCTGGCCGGCCTGCCCATCAAGCTCAAGGTCGCCGGCGTCAAGTTCCCCCGCCCGCAGAACGCCTATGTGTTCATGCTGGCCGGCGCCGACCGCATCGGCACCCGCGCCGCCCCGGAGATCGTCGACGCCCTGGACCTCATGCGCCAGATCGGCATTGTGCCGGCGAAGAAAGAACAGGGACTAGGGAATAGGGACTAGGGTTTAGGGTTTCGTTTTCGGTTTCAATTCGATGATTCGGATGGTGTCCTGTATCTCCAGGCGGACATCGTCGTCGGACTCCTCTGCCAGCAGGGCCCGCAGACGGGGCAGGCGCGGCAGCGGCGCGCACCACCTCAGCACCCGTGCCGCCTCCCGCCTGGAGGCATCTTGCTTCATCTGAGGAAGCCTGAAGAGAATGGCGTCAGCCACCGCAGGCGGGTCAAGCCCGAGGAAGGCCGAGGTAAGAATGGCGCCGTCCGCGACCGCCCGATCGTCGTCATGAATCATCGCGATCAGGTCAGCCTCCATGCTCGGCGTGAACACTCGCGAAGAGAGTTCCAAGGCTGCGGCAACGACATGCCCCGACAACTCCTCTGCCGCCACACCGCGCAAACAGACCCTGCGACAGTCCGGATCGATGCGAGCGCGCGCGATGGCAAAGAGGATGTGGAGCCCCTCGTTGCCCGCCTTCTCGTGTCTGGCAGCCATTGACTGGATGATCGCTCGCACCTCAGCCGAGAGCGATGGCGGATGGTGCGCAACGGCGACGACCGCGTACGCTGATGCATCCGTACTGTTTTGCAGGCGCTGGGCCAGCACAGGGACCAAAGCCCCTCGCGCAGATGGCGGTACTCCAGCGACGGACATCATGTGAAGGAACCCGAGTTGTCGATCCCCGGCTGAACCTGCCTCGGCGACCAGCCGCCGGGCGACATCCTGGTTCTCGGGCAGAAGCCACGCCAGCAGGACCAGAGCGGGACCGGTGACGGCCTGGGGATCACGCTTCGCTCCCCACGTCTCCGCCAGACGCCAGAAGAACTCGAGTTCCTCCTTCTTTCCGTCGTCGTCCCGCAACAGGGCCAGCCCTTGCAGAGCGCGCCCCGATGCCTGGGGGCCGGGCTTGGACCTCAGCAGTGCTGCACGAATCTGCCGCCGCCGCTCGCCGCTCGTTCGTTCCACCGCCCGCAAGAGCAGTGCCTCCTTGTCCCTGTCAAGCTCCCGCGGACCTGTGAGGGCGGTAATCAGAAGGTCGGCCGCTTGTGTTGAGGGAGACCAGCTCAATTCACGAATCGCGCGAGACCATACCTCATAGTCGTCGCACCGTGCCGCCTCGCCCAACTGGGCCAGTCTTTCTGCGGTAACGGGCGGCGATATTCCTGCATCCCGTAGCGGTTCGCTGCACCCGATCAACGCGATGCAGGCGAGCAGACTCACGATCGCCACGCCCTTCGGTCGCGGCGGTCGGTTGTTTGCCGGGGCGGTGGGCATAGAGGTTCCCGCCTGTAATTGGGTCCCGAGCTTCGTGCTGACGTCCATAGGATAGCGTCTAGCCGCCGTTCGCGTCCACACTCAGGTTTGCCCGGTTGTCGAACAGGAAGTAGGCGGGCTTGCTGAAGCGGCTGCGGCGGAGGTAGGCGGAGTAGGCGGCGTCGGTCCAGTTGGATCGGCCGTAATGGCCGCGATTGGGCTGGCGGCCGAGGCAGGAAGCGCCGGGCGTCCGGGTGCTGGCGGCGCCGCTCGCTGTCTCTCTCCTGTCTTTGTCTTCTCTCTGCGTCTCTGCTCCTCTGCGTCCGCCGTTGTCGCTGTCATCGGCGCGCCGAAATCCGGCCGCCTCGCAGAAGGGGACCAGGTCGGCCATCTGGCTGATCAGCTCGATCCAGGGCCAGTCGGTCAGCTCGCAGCAGCGTCGCAGGAACGCAGCCGCGATGCCGGCCCCGCGATAGCGCGGGTCGATCACGAGCCGCACGACGGAGGCGAAGTTGCGGTTGATGCGCCGCGCCAGGTGGCGGGTGAGCCCGCGCCCGCGCAGGCCAAAGACGCGGTTGCGGGCTGAGCTGGCCAGCGGCCCGTAGCCGAAGATGCAGATGCCGACGGGCTGGTCGTCGTGCCAGAGCAGCATCACACGCCGCACCGGCCCGACGCGGTGCCCGCGGTAATGCCACCGAGCGAAGTACGGCCAGTCGGCGAGGGCGCCGTCGGTGATTCGCAGGCGGCGGAGGAAACTGACGCTTCGGCGAAAGGGCGGCGGGGTTTCACCTCCACCCCCAAGGGGCCGCGGCAATGGACGACGATGTCCGGCTGGAGGTCGCTCAACAGGTCCTCGTGGGTGGTGGCCAGGAGGAAGCCGACGCCGCGTCGGTCGGCGATCTTGCGGACGTTGCGGCTGATGACCTTGGCGGTGACGCGGTCGAGCTTGGCGCACCACTCGTCGGCGGCGACGGCGGGGGCCTCGCCGGCCAGGCAGCGGGCGATGGCGTAGCGATAATGCTGGCCGTCGCTGAGTTCGGCCGGGCTGCGGAGCATGAGGAACGCTTCGCCCAGCCCGCACAGGCTCAGCAGGTGGGCGGCCTGGCGGACGTCGGCGCCGAGCGTGTCGATCAGGGCGGCCCGGCCCGCGGCCCGCTCGTCCAGCCAGACGAGCCCCTCGACCTGGCGGGCGGCCGCCCGCAGCAGGCTGCTCTTGCCGCTGCCGCTGGGCCCGACGAACAGGACGATCTTGCCTCGCCGCCCCGGCTGGGCCTTGCAGGGGAAGTCCAACTCGAGATCGCGGGCGATGACGTTGCGCCCCGCCTCGAAGCCGATGCCGAACACCGACTGCACGTACGACGTGTTGCACGTGGGACGCTTGGGGGCGAATTCGTACTCGACGTTCAGACGCATGATTGCTCCTTGTGCTTGGTAGCCAGTAGCCGGTAGTCAGTAGCCGGTAATCAGGGGTCTGTGCTGCAAACTGGCGGCCGGCGATGCGAATGCTGTGTGACGTTCATACCGCGCGCGTTTCCACGGCATCGCCGTCACCGGCTACGGGCTACCGACTACTGACTACCAACTACCGACTACTCGATTCTCACGTTGCACGTCAGGTCGTGGCGGGCGATCAGCTTGTCGAAATCGGATTTCGCCTTGCGGAACTTGCGCTGGTTGAGTTCGAAGACCAGCACGGCGGAGGCGGCGGGTTTGGGGCGGGCGGTCCTGGGTCGCTCCAGCAGCCGCAGGAACTCAGCCGCGGGCCTCATGGGCTCGGCGGGCAGCGGCTGGAGGTTCTCCAGCAGACGGGCGGCGTCGCGCGGCGAGAGGGCGGTCAGCCGGGCCAGCTCGTCGTCCGGTTCGCGCCCGTCCAGCAGACGGCCCAGCAGTTTGGCCAGCTTGTCGCTGTCGAACCGGGTCTGGGCGGCGGGGTTGTTGAGGGCCACGTGCAGGGCGGCGGCCTGGTCGTCGTCCAGGGCGGTCAGGAACACACACGGGACGAGCCGGTCCGGACGGCCTCGAAGGGCGTTGGCCTTCAGGCGCTCGTGCCCGTCGATGAGCAGCCGGTCCTTACGCCGGGCGATCACCGGCTGGACAAACCCGTACGCATCCAGCAGCCGGCCCAGGGCGGTCAGCGACTTGCGGGCGTCGCGGCGCGGATGGTCGTCCAGGGGTTTGAGGCTGGCGGGGTCCACCATGTCGATCTTGAGTTTCATGTTCTCCTCGCTGGAATCGGTGGAACGTGGACATCACGAAGGTTGCGCAGAGCGGACGCGCAGGCCGCCCGGGTGCGGCGGGGCGGTCTCAGGTCTGCTCCTCGGCGCTGCGGTGCAGGTCGCTGCCCAGTCCGGCCAGGTCGATCTGCCCGCGCCGCCCGCGAACGGGCGAGACCCACCCGTGGCGGCAGGCGCCCGGGCCGGTCTGGAGGCGCTCCTGCGGGAGCAACTGCGAGCCGGGTTTCTGGCGGCGCTCCCAGCGGCGATGGCGCTGGACGAACCGCTGGACCTGCCGCCTCGGGTTGTGCCCTTCCAGGTAGGCCACCCACGCCTCCTGGATGGCGTCCTCGCGCAGGCGGGCCGGCACGAAGCGGAAATCGCGGACCGACATCGAAGGCGGGTACAGATACGTGTACATCCGTTGGTCTCCTCTCATGAGTCGCTCTTGCCCAGCCAGTCGGGAACCAGGTGCGGGTACTTGCGCATTCGCTGGAGCCAGCGAGCCAGAAAGCTGCGGTCGCGAGCGATCAGGTTGCTCGCCTCCGACTGCGAGAACCCCATGCAGACCAGCCACAGGGCCTCGTCCAGGGCCGTCCAGTCGCCCCCGCGGCTGGCCCGCTGCTCGAACTCGGCCCACTTCTCCGCCCAGCAGCCGAAGCACAACCGGGCTGGGGCGTGCGGCGAGGGCCCGTGGTAGGCTGGGTCGCCGTACGTCTTCTTGCAGTTGGGGCAGCGAAACGCCGCGCGAGATTGGAGTCCTCTGGACGGCATGGAGAATCTCCCCGCCTTCAAGGCATCGCCTCATTCCGGGTCGTTCGGTTCCGTGGCACGGCCTGGGCGTCCAGCCGGGCGACCAACGAGCGGACCCGTCGCAGACGCCAGCGGACGGCGTCCTGGGTGCGGCCCAGGTCGCGGGCGATCTGGGCCAGCGTGCAGCCGTCGGTCCGCATCCGCAGGACCCGCCGGTCCAGCGGGTCCAGACGCTCCAGCCAGTCCGGTTCGAGCGACCAGGCCGCGTCGGGCACCGGGGGGGCCAGGTCACTCTCGGTGCGGCCGGGGAAATCGCCGCGACAGTAGTCGCTCATGCAAATGCCCCGACGGCGGGCTCGCAGCCGCTCGTCCCGGATGAGGGACCGCAGCCGCAGCCAGGCGGTGTGACAGGTCCAGACGCCGATCCCGCAGCGGCAACGGGTCGGGTCGAAGCGGTGCCGGGCCTGGGCGACGGCCAGCCCGGCCAGGCTCAGCAGTTCCTCATGCGGCAGGGGGATGCGGCTGGCGACGGCCTTGCGAACCAAGTGGCGGACGATCCGCAGCCAGTCCGGCTCGGCCTGAACGGCTGCGTGTGAGTTCTCGGCGTGGGCGATCATGGAACGCACTCTCCTTTGGGTAAGGTCAGGAAGCCTTGAGACGAACGGTCAGGCGACAGTGGAGGCCCTTGTTGTCGGCGTAAAGGCGACCCCGCCAGGTGTAGCCCCGGTGCAGGTCCTCCCAGCCGTCCTGGGAAGTCAGCGAATGCAGTTCGAGTTCGGCGAGGACCAACTCATCGAGCAGTTCCCCGTCGGCCAGGCAGTCGTCCAGCACGTCGACAGCCTGTTCCCCCTGGCCGATACGCAGCAACGGGCTGATCGGGCAGGCAGCCTCACTGGGGGAGGCCTCGCTTCCCTGGCCGATCTCCAGCCGCATGCCGTCCGGCATCTGCTCCAAGGGCAAGTTGAAGTCCGCCAGCACCGTCGAGTCTATGTCATCCAGGATCCGCAGGTTCTTGATCCACCCTCCTGGTCGATAGAACTCTTGTTTCCCCAGTCTGTTATGAAGCATCAGGATCCGCGTGTTCCCGGACAGGATGGCTTGGCGGACGCCATGAACGAAGTTGTTAACATCCTCTTGTGAAGGCATAATAGACCAGATTGAATGTTAATCAAACAGCAAACTTACGTCAATGTATAAATACTATAATAACGCCTGGAGGGAATCTGTGGTGTTGGCGTGTTCTGGTTTTTGGCTAACTCTCCGGCACGGCTGGGGTAGGGGAGGGATATTTTTCTGTGGCCGTGCATTCGCAAAAGGCCCACGGCGTTGCATAGTATCTGGTAGCATTCCTGACCTTTCGGGTTGGGACTCCTTGGGCCGACTGGTATTCCTCGTGAACCGCGAGACTGGCTTGCGGGCCCCGGTGGGCATGTTGGACCGTTGATCGAAGGCGTTTACCGGGGCTTCTCCTAGGCTTGGTTCGGGCGGTTGTGTGCGGGCGAAATCAGACGGTGAGGAACGAAGCGATGGCCAAGAAGACATCCGGCAGGAGAAAGATCCTGATCGTGGACGATCACCCGGTGCTTCGACAGGGCATCGCGCAGTTGATCGCCCTGGAGAATGACATGACGGTGTGCGGGGAGGCCGCCGACGCCGGCGAGGCATTGAAGGTGGCGCAGGAGACCCAGCCGGACGTGGCCATCGTGGATATCTCGCTGCACGACAGCAACGGGATCGACCTGATCAAGGACATGCTCATCCGCTGGCCCAAGCTGCCCATCCTGGTGCTGTCGATGCACAGCGAGTCGTTCTACGCGGAGCGGGTTTTCCGGGCCGGGGCGAAGGGCTACGTGACCAAGGGCGAGCCCTCGGGCAAGGTGATCGAGGGCCTGCGCAAGGTGCTGGCGGGCGAGGTGTACGTCAGCGAGAAGCTGGCCAGCAAGATGATCGGCAGACTCATGGGCGGCGGGCGGGCGGACGCGAGCGGCTTCTCGATCGACCGCCTGAGCGACCGCGAGTTTCAGGTCTTCGAGCTGATCGGCCAGGGCATGCAGACCCGCGAGATCGCCCAGAAACTCCACCTGTCGATCAAGACCATCGACGCCCACCGCGAGAACATCAAAAACAAGCTCAAGCTCGACAACGCCACCGAGCTGCTCAAGACCGCCATCCACTGGGTGCAGTTCGAGCGGGGCGATTGAGGGGTCGGTTGTCCCGTCGAAAGCCGACAGGCCTTGCCTCTTCGCCGGTCCATAGGAGTTTCATGTCTCCCCCTTCATGCTCCCAGGGCTTTGACGACGGCGATACTCGTGCGATAAGATCGCCGCGTATGAACTCCATCTGGATGAACGGCAAGCATGTGGCCGACTGGCGGGGCAACATTGGGAAGAACGATTCGCCGGGCCCCTACTTCAAGTTCGGCATCTACAAACCCGGCCCGGGCGGCTTCCAGGTTGACCACGCCGCCTGTCGCCGGACCATCCAGCGCACCCGCAAGAGCCCCGAGGTCCCCAATCCGCTCAGGGACGAAGTGCTGCGCAGCAGGGCTGACGGGGGCGATGCCACTCGCGTCGACCGATGGCCGAGTCGTTCAGGAGCCTGACCATGATGAGCCGTTCTCGTTCAGTTCTTATCGGTGTCGTGCTGCTGCTTTGCCCTCTCTGCGCGCAGGCGGCGGATCTGCTTCCTCCGGCCGACGCCATCCGTCGCGACCGCCCGCGACTGCTGCTGACGCCCACCGACCTGCCTGCCGGCCAGGCAGGCGCACCGCTGGCGATCTCGTTGGGCCGGCTCAAGGCGCCGCCCGACGCCCAGAGCGCCAGGGAGTACTCGACCCTGCTGGCCCAGGTCCAGGGCCTGCGCAAGCCGGCTGCCCTGGCCCTGGCGTGGCGGCTGACGGGCAAGGCCGAGACCGCCCAGAAGGCGGTGGACCTGCTCAAGAGCTGGCGGATGGACGGCGGCAAGGCCCGCGACCCGTTCTACGTCTACTTCACGCTGTGGGACCTGGCGTTGGCCTACGACTGGCTGCACGACTTTGCCGGCTTCGACGAGCAGGCCCGCTCCGACCTGCGCCGCCGCGCGTTGCCGCTGGCGGAGACCGGCGTGAAGAGCGGAAACGACCACGTCTTCCACAATTACGTCTGGATGTTCAACGGCGGGGCGATGATGTGGGCCCTGGCGACCGTGGGCGAAGACCCGGCCGCGGACAAGATGTACGCGACTCTCCGCGACCGCTTCAACCGCGAGCTGTACGGGGCGATGCGCTATCTCGCCGGCGGCAACGGCGACTCGGGCGGCTACTGGTGGCTGTACTGCCACAACTCCGCCGTCATGGTCCTGCTGGCCGCTCAGAGCGCGACCGGGCAGGACCTGGTCGCCGCGGTGAAACGCGAGCACGGCGACTGGCTGGCCCGCCAGTACGACTACCTCCTGCTGAGCATCCTGCCGGATCTGCGGTTCATCCCTTGGGGCGATACCGTTGCCGGACCCAACGGCGGGATCACGCACGAGATGGCCGAGAAGATCGACGCCCTGGCTTGGGCCCTCCGCTCGAGCCCGGGCGCATATGTCAGCCGCTGGCTGGCGTCCAAGCGAGGCCCGGCCCGCTACTACGGCGAGACGGCGATCTTCTACTTCCTCTACGGGCGAGACCTGCCCGCCCACGCCTCGCCGCCCCCGCTGGGCATGCTGGCGGGCGACAAGAACGGCGGCCAGGCCATCTTCCGCAGCGGGTGGGACGAAGGCTCGACGGTCGTGGGCTTTCGCTGCACCGATTTCTTCGGGCAGCACAACCATCTCGACCAGGGCAGCTTCATCCTCTACCGCAACGGGCTGCTCGCCCTGGACGCGGGGCGCTACCAGAAGGTGGCCGGACCGCCCATGGCGACGGATGCCCATAACACGCTGCTGATCGCCGGCAAGGGCCAGCGGACTCAACGCTACCAGAGCGCTGCCACGCTGGACGCCTTTCTGTCGCGCCTGCCCAAGGGCCTGGAGACCGGCGAAGTCCTCTTCTACAAGGACGCCGGGCCGTGGGCTGCCATCACGGGCCAGTTCGCCCAGGCCTACGACCCGCAGATCGTCCTCAGCGCGGTGCGTCAACTGCTTTACGTCCGCCCGGAGGAACCGGGGGGCGTTGACCGCGTGGTGATCGTGGACCGTCTGGCCGGCCCGGCAGGCAAGTCGCTGGGCGAGGTCCGCTGGCTGCTCCACGTGCCGGCCAAGCCGACAGTGGAGGGGCTGACTGTCACCGCCACCAACGGCAAGAGCTACCTCCGCTGTCGCCCCGTCGGTCCCGCCGCGCCGCGCGTGCTGATCGAAGAGGGCCTGCGCACCCCGGCCGGGCGGAACTGGGCCATGATCGACACCTCCCGCGTCGTCTACGCCTGCGACGCCGGCGAGCGCCTCACGCTCGTGCACGTGCTGGAGATGGGCGACGGCCAGCCGCCCGCCAAGGGCGCCGACGCCCGCTTCGCGGCCTCCGGCGAGGCAGTCCTGGTGATCCTCAACGGCAAGGCCTATCGCTTCGAGACAGCCAGGATCTCGGCCCTGATGGCGGAATAGAATCCGCAATCGGGATTCCGCAACTCAACGTTCGATCTTGCGCTGGTCCAGGCGCTCCCCCGCCGGCGTGCGCACCGGGATGTCCAGTGCTCCGCTCTTGCCCAGTTCCTCGAACAACTGCGTCCTCAGCCGCTCCGCCAGTTCGCGGAAGGCGGGGACCTCGATAAGGTTGTGACGCTCCACCGGGTCGTTCTCCAGGTCGTACAGGCAGTCCAGGTCCCAGATGCCGTGGTGGTAGACGTACTTGTAGCGGTCGGTGCGGATGGCGAAGAGCGTGGGCGTGGCCGGGAAGTTCCACTCCCAGTGATACTCGTAGAGGATGTGGTCGCGCCAGGGGACCTGCTTGCCCCCCGACAGGGGCCCTGCGGGCGTCAGCAGCGGCCAGAACGACCGCCCGTCGAACTTCGCCGACGCGGGCGCCTTCACGCCGGCTGCCTCCAGCAGCGTGGCGGCCACGTCGATGTTCTGCACCATCTGCGGCACGACCGCGCCCTCTTTGATCCGCCCGGGGGCGTAGACCAGCATGGGCACGCGGATGGAATGCTCGAACGCGTCGCGCTTGTCGTAGAAACCGTGCTCGCCCAGCTCAAAGCCGTTGTCGCCCATGTAGAGCACGACGGTCGAGCGGGCCAGGCCCGCGTCGTCGATGTACTTCAGCACGCGTCCGACGTTCTCGTCCAGCCCGTGGACGGTCTCGCAGAAGCTGCGGTAGAGGGCGTCGAAGTCCGGCACGGGGTCGTGGTCGAGCTGGCCGGTCTCCATGTGGTCCACGCCGTGAATGCCGAAGCGGCGGTCGCGGACCCATCGCGGCTGGGTGCGGTAGTTGCGCTCGGTGTTGGCCATCGTCTCGGGACGGCGGACCGGCTTGTCGCGGTAGCGGCCCTTGTGGCGCGGGATCGGCTCGAAGGGGTAGTGCACCGCCTTGTGCGAAAGCTCCAGGAAGAACGGCTTGGACTTGTCGCGCCCCTTGTCCATCCACTCCAGGGCCAGGTCGGTCAGGATGTCCGTGGTGGCGCCCTTGAACTGCTTGCGCTGGCCGTCCACGTTGATCAGCGGGTCGGCGTAGGTTCCCTGGCCCTTGAAGCTGGCCCAGTGGTCGAAGCCGGGGCGGGCCTCGTCGCTGTCGTGGCCCATGTGCCACTTGCCGACAAACGCCGTCTGGTAGCCCGCCTGGCGGAGATACTGCGGGAAGAAGACGATGCCCTCGGGCTCGGGCCGCTGGTTGTCGACCACCTTGTGGTGGTGCATGTACTGCCCGGTCAGGATCGACGCCCGGCTGGGCGAGCAGAGCGAGGTGGAGACGAACGCGTTGGCCAGGCGGGCCCCCTGGCGGGCCATCCGGTCCATGTGCGGCGTCTCCAGGAACTGCGGGCAGGTCGGCACGCAACCCATGAAGTCGTAGCGGTGATCGTCGCTGAGGATCAGAACGATGTTCGGGCGGTCGCCGGCCGGCGCCTGGGCGGACTTCGATCCGGCCACCTGGGCGCGGACGGCGCCGGGGGTGCCGGCTGCCAGTGCGGCCGCGGCCGCGGCGGCGCGGCCCAACAACTCTCGTCGGCGAACGGTTTCGGCGGGCGTGTCGGACATGAATACGTCTCCTCGAAAAGGCGTTCGGCTCATCCTACCCATCCGGCGACACGCGGTCAACCTGCCTGCCGGCAGACGGGCGCGTCGATCCCGCTTCCGGGTTCGCACGACGGTGCACAAAGCTTGACCCGCCGCACAGCATGGTGGAGTATGGAACGCGCGCCGCTGTTGCTGCGCGAGGGAGCAGGCCCATGAAGCGAACCGTCGCAAACGTGACCATCGAGTGCGTCGAGGGGGACATCACCGACCAGCAGGGCTTTGACGCCGTCGCCAACGCGGCCAACGCCCAGCTTCGCCCCGGCGGGGGGGTGGCCGGCGCGATCCACTCCGCGGCCGGGCCGGAACTCGACCGGGCGTGCCGGCCGCTGGCGCCCATCGGCCCGGGCGAGGCGGTCATCACGCCGGCCTTTAACCTGCCCAACAAGCACGTGCTTCATTGCCTGGGTCCGGTCTACGGCCGGGACGAACCGTCGGCGGAACTGCTCGCCTCGTGCTATCGCGCCGCGCTGGAGTTGGCGGACGAGAATGAGCTGGAGTCGGTGGCGTTCCCGTCGATCTCGACGGGCGTGTTCGGCTATCCGCTGGCAGCCGCGGCGAGGGTGGCGTTGAAGGCCGCCGCCGAGACCGCCCCCCGCCTGCGGCACGTGCGACTCATCCGCTTCGTGCTCTGGGGGCGCGACGCCTTAGGGGCCCACGAGCGGGCCCTGGAAGCCTTGTCCCCCTGACCGGTTCCCGGCCTGCGACGCCGCGCGTCGCGCTCACTTGCTGGGCTCGACAAACTCTCCCTTGTCATTCCTGACAGCATCGATGGACACGCCGTGGTAGGCGCGTGCAAGGACCGCGATGTTCCGCTCGTCGGCCTTCAGCTCGCTCACGGGCCGCGACAGGATCCCGTCCAACGGCACGAGCCCGCTGGACTTGGTGGGCTTGGTGAAGCCGTACAGCCCGACGCCCGCCTTCAGCGCCTCGGGAACGACCTTCGTCGCGTCCTGGTTGTTCCACCGGGCCAGGCAGGTGATCAGGCGCGTGTGCGGGCCGACCATGGACTTGACCGCGGTGATCCGCTTCATGTCGCCGGCCTCGTTCATCAGCCAGTCCGCCTGCTTGTACATGTCCGAGTCGACCACGTGCGGGTGATTGACATGGTTGCTGGTCAGCCAGATGATGCACTTGGGGTTGGCGTCCTTGGCGGCCTTGCGGATGGCCTTCCAGCACCGGTCGATCGCCTTGCGGCTGTAGGCGGTGTCCTGCTCCTTCGACAGCTTGTCCTCGCCCGGGAACTCCTCGCCCATGAGCTGCTTGTACAGCTTCTTCTCGCACTCCAGCCACTTGCCGCCGGTCGATTGGCGTTTCGGCATCCACACCCAGTCGATCATGAAGCCGTCGACGCCGGTCTTCCTGACCGCGTCGCCAATCGAGGCGGACAGGTAGGCGAGATACTCGTCCGTATACGGGATGTGATACGTGCTCGGCGTGCCGTAGCTCAGGTCGGGATGGTCGGTTCCCCACTTCGTGTTGGAGCCGATGCAGAAGTACCCCATCACGAGCATGCCTTCCTTGTGTCCGAGCTTCACCACCTCGCTCAGGAAGTCGTGCTTCAGCCCCGGCTGCTCCGGCACGAAGCCGTTCTTGTACCAGGCGTAGCCGTTGCAGGACACGCAGAAGGTCTGGATGACGTTGGCGCCCATCGCCTTGTACCAGGCCACGTGCTGCGCCGGGTCGGCGCCGGCCCACGAGCCGGGCTTGGCAAACCCCCGCCGGCCGCCCCAGTTGAAATCGAGGCAGTAGGCCTTGATCTCTTTGATCTCCGACGCCGCGGGGGGGACATCTTCCTTGTGCGGCTCGGCCGAAAGGGCCGCGCCGGCCAGTCCAAGGAGCACGCTGATTGCCAGGATGGTTGTCTTCATGTTCTTCTCTCTTGGGGACGTCCTACTTGTACGCCTCGTTGACGACCAGATCGACAAGCCGCAACAACTGCTTGTTCACCACGTCGAGATCGTTCTTATCACCTCGCTTCGCGGTCAACCAATGATTGATCTCGAAGGCGGCGCTCTTGCCCTTGATTCCCTGGGGCTGGGTGATCTTCGGGGCGAGGGTCTTGCCGGGAATCGTGTAGAAGAAGTGCGGGTCTTCTCCCGCGAAGCTCTCTTTCCAGCAGTTGGCCAGGACCGAGAAATCCGGGCCGAAGGTGGCGCCCTGGTCCTCCGCGAAGAAGCTCTGCGGAGTCAGGCAGATCACGCCCTTGAAGTTCGCCGGATTGAACGAGGCGATCAGCATGTTGTACGTCTCGGTCGCCGAAGTCTTCCCGTCCGCCGCCGGCGGGAGGCCCGGTATCGCGATGCTGGCCGCACCTTCCTCGAACCGCTTTGACGCCAGCACTCCGGGAGCCGTCGTCTTCCAGAATCTCTTCCAGTCGGAGACGCATTGACGGGCCCTGTCGATGTATTCCTGGGGATCGGGATGGTAGCGGGGGCGCATGTCCTGGTAGTACGGCATCAACGACGGCGTCTGCTTGAGCCACTCGTAGCCGATCCAATTGCTGATCCTGGCCTCGTCCGCGTCCCGCGTGTTCATCACGACGATGCCGACCGGCTTGCCGGTCTTGGCCTGGATGCGGGCGCCGAAGACGCCGGCGAACACGTCGATGGCGGAGTTCTGTTTCAGATCGGCGGCGGGCCGCCAGATCGCGTATCGTCTGTCGCTCTTGCCCGGAATCTCGAGCTTGTAGCGGTAGGGCAGGCGGTTGGAGCGTTTGGCCGCTCTCGCCGCGAACAGGCGAACGTTCTGGTCCTGAGTCTCCAGGGGCGCCGTGAAGTCGAAGTCGGGAACGGCCACGTACCAGACGTCGCCGACGACGATGTTGGGCACTTCCGTGACGGCATACGGCTGCCCGTCCCGCTCGCAGGCGATCTTCAGGGTCTTTGGTTCGGCGCTCGCGGGAAGCGGCGGGATGACGATCCGCCAGCCTCGTTCGCCGGGGCCGACCGTGACGGTCTTCTCGATGCCCGCGAAGCTCAGCTTGATCACCGAGCCCGCCTCCGCGTCGCCCCAGAACGGCGTCGCCACGCCGGCCTGGATCACGCAGTCATCGCGGTACTGCGAGGCCACCGAAACGCTCCGGCGCTTCCAGGCCGGGGCGAGATCCACGCCGGCGACCCGGATGGGGTTGTCCGGCCAGGTGTCGGAGGTGACCAGCTTGTGATCGTAGTAGATGAAGGGGGTCAGCGGCAGGAGGGCGCGGTTGTAGAGATTGGGCAGCGTGCCCACGCCGTTGCACCCGTAGGCCACGCCGCGCGGCTGCGACACGCCGGGCGCGGTCAACACCACCTTCTCGCCGTCGATCTTCATCCTGGCCCGGTGCCAGAGGCGGTCCTTGTCCGCCAAGTAGAACAACGTCACCTTGTCCTCGGCGCCGTCCAGGACGGCCGGCATCGCGAAGCGCTGCCCCATCGTCGTGTTGGCGACCACCAGGCCGCCGTCGGCGAAGTCGAATTCGACGATCACCCTGTCGCCTTCCACCTTGTAGGACTTGAACATCGGGCCGTTGGCGACGATGTCCGCCGCCCGGCCGCCTGCCCTGAGCCTGGTCGAAGGGTACTGGTTTTTCAGCGCCAGCAGGGCCAGGCGCCGGCCTGGGACGACCTTGTTGTAGTAATGGACCCCGCCGGTGATGTCGATCTGGCTGGCCATGTCGGCGTGGGGGATGTCCCGGGCGAGCCAGGTGCCCAGCCGCATCTCGGCGGCGCTGGTCAGGCTCAAGCCGTCATTGAAGTTGCCGGGGCAGTAGAACTGGTGGAAGTAGACCGGCAGGTCGGGTCTGTCCCACACCTTGCGCCACCCGCGGATCAGCGAATGCAGGTTGTTGTAGTAGACCAGTCCTTCGTTCGCGTTGGAGTAGCCCTGGTTCCAGATCGCCCCGCGGATGGCGTAGGGGACCATCGGACTCATCTTGCCGTTGTACATCCAGGAGATGTCGCGGTTGCCGTGCAGATTCCCGGGGCAGGAGGGGGCGGCTTCAGCCGGCAGGCCCTTCTTGCACGTCTCGGCGCTCTGCCTGGCCCAGTCTCCCAGGTCCTGGTAGTACCGGTCCCACGCCGCCTTGTGTTCCGGCGAGCGGAAATCGCCCTCGAGCACCCGCGTGCGCAGGGCCTTTGTGTAGTCATCCGTCGCGCCCTCGAAACCTTCACGGGGAGTCCAGGACTGGATGGACGTCATGCTCTGCGAACAGTTCAGAATGCCGATCGGAACGTCCAGTTCCTTGTGGAGCTCGTAGGCAAAGGCGAAGGCGATGGCGCTGTAATTGCCGAAGTCGCCGTCCTTCCACTCGCTGCGGGCGTGCTCGATGGGATGCAGAGACGAGAAGACGCCTTTGGCCTTTCCCTCGCGAATCGGCGGCAGCTTGCCCTGTTGGGCCTTGGCCTTTTCGGCCAGCTCCTTGATGATCAGGCTGCACGAGCTTTTCTGGGCGAGCCAGTCCATGTTTGACTGGCCCGAGGCCATCCAGACCTCGCCCACGAGGATGTTCTTCAGGGTCGCCTTGTTGCCCTCGCTGTCCGCAA
The DNA here is from genome assembly GCA_022705325.1 of Planctomycetota bacterium. Lineage (GTDB taxonomy): Bacteria > Planctomycetota > Phycisphaerae > SM23-33 > SM23-33 > MWDR01. The sequence continues at coordinate 18,782 of JAKJER010000014.1, forward strand.
CGACCAGCTCACGCGGCTCGGCGCTGGCTTCGAGCGAATCGAGCTTGAGCATCCACTTGCCGTCGTCGCCGGCCATGGCGGTCTTCTTCTGGCCGGCAAACGCCACCGTCACCTTCGTGCTCGGCTTGCTCCAGCCCCAGACGGGGACGGGCATCTGCCGCTGAAGGATCGCGTTGTCGGCAAAGGGAGCGCCCAACTCGATGGCGGGTGCAGGGCTCTCCTCCGCCGCGGCCTCCCGGCCCACAGTCGCCCACCCGCTCAGGACCATGGCTGCCGCCAGCGCCAGATGCGCAAGTCTCTTGTCTTGTCCGGTCATCATGGTCAACGCGTGTCCTTTGTGTTGGCCGTCGCTTCCGACATGCTCTCTTGCCGGGAATGACCCCTGGCAAGCTCAACGATTGTACCTCGCCGGCGGTCACCGGGCCAGGGAACGCTGCCCCATGCGGCGTCGATACAGACAAGAAGCCCCGTCCCCGGAGGGGACGGGGCTTCGGTCGTGCGATCTTCGAACGATCTTTACGCCCGGCGTCGTCGCACGTACCCACCCAGGCCGGCCGCAGCCAGGGTCAGCAAACCCATCGTGGCGGGTTCGGGGACGCTGGGAATCTGGCGCAGCGTGAACGTGACCGGGTCGCCCTGCGGCATGGTCAACTCCAGGCGGAAGGTCGCCTCCTCGCCCGGCGCGAGAAGGCCGCCGTGGAACAGGAATTCGCCCGGGCTCACCTGGATCGCGCCGTCGAAGGCGTCGCTGCTGGCCGACAGGAACGCCAGCCCGTCGAGCCCATCGATCGGCTCGAACTGCCCGCCCAGATCGTGGCCGAGGATGAGGTGATAGTCCGTCCATGCCGTTCCGGAGGCGTTGAGGACCGTCTCGTTGATGATGATGGACTCCAGGCCGCCGGTGACCGTGATCTCCTTGTCGAACGGGAGCAGGTCCGTGGCGATCTTATCCAGAATAAGCTGTTCGGGCGGCTCGTAGGTCCACTCCAGGCCCCAGTTGCCGGCGGTGGCGCCAACGGCGACATCGTAGGGAGGCGCCGCAACGGTCAAGTTGAGATGGAAGACTTTGTCCGAGTTGACGTAGTTGAAGGGCGAGGTGCTCTGGCGGTTGACGGTCGAACTGAATGCTTGCCCACCCGGGTACGCGGAATCGGATGTCCGCGCCATGTACGGGATTCCCGACTGCCAGCCGGAGGTGGAGCTGTCCATGGCCAGGTCAAACCCGTACAGCGAATTCGCTGACAGCGTCAGCGGCGTATCGAGCGTCATGGTGAAGTAGTCGCCGGCGGCTGTGGCCACGCTCTCCGTGAACGTCTCCGTAGCCAGCACGCTCGTGTACGTATTGCCCGACACCGAGCCGATGGTAAGGGTGTAATTCTTCGTCGGCTGGGCGCTGCCCCAGAGTTGCAGGGTAATCGCGTCAAGTACGTAGCCCAGAGGGTCGCTCCCCGTCGTGAACGACTGGCCGATGGCTCTCGTGTCGGTCCAGAGCTTCTCGCCGCCGGTTCCGGGGGCCAGGTTTGCGATGTCCGCGCCGTCCACTGTGGGCGTTGTCGTGCTGATGCTCAGCGTGGCCGCCTGCGCCGCTGCGGCCAACAGGCCGATGGCCGCGATGGCCATCACAACCGTCAGAATGCTTCTCCTCGTCTTCATCGTTTCATCTCCTTCTTGCCTCTCGGCGTTGAGTGGGGAACTCTCTTCACGGTCTACTCCGGTTTGCGTTCAGGCCTTGCGGCGTCGTCGCACGTACCCGCCCAGGCCGGCCGCCGCCAGGGTCAGCAAACCCATCGTGGCGGGTTCGGGGACGCTGGGAATCTGGCGCAGCGTGAACGTGACTTGGTCGCCCTGCGGCATGGTCAACTCCAGGCGGAAGGTCGCCTCCTCGCCCGGCGCGAGAAGGCCGCCGTGGAACAGGAACTCGCCCGGGCTTACCTGGATCGCGCCGTCGAAGGCGGTACTGCTGGCCGACAGGAACGCCAGCCCGTCGAGCCCGTCGATCGGCTCGAACTGCCCGCCCAGATCGTGGCCGAGGATGAGGTGATAGTCCGTCCATGCCGTTCCGGAGGCGTTGAGGACCGTCTCGTCGATGATGATGGACTCCAGGCCGCCGGTGACGGTGATCTCCTTGTCGAACGGGAGCAGGTCCGTGGCGGTCTTGACGAGGTTAAGCTGCTCCGTCGGGTCGTTAGACCACTCCAGGCCCCAGTCTCCAAAGGTCTCGCCCACGGCGATTCCCCCGGCGACGCCGATCACGTCATCATACGTCGCGCCGAAACGGATTTCGTCGATCCGCGCAGCCCCATCGTATGGCGAACTCTTGCCATCAAAGCCGAGCGTATCGAACAGCGACTGGTTGAGGACGGCACTCTTGGTGGAAGCCGGCGTGACCGGAAGCACCAGGTCCGTGCCTGGCAAGTACACTTCGATCGTGTCGGCGGCCGAGGCGTCCGCGCCCCATTTGATCTTGCCGACTATCAGGGCCGTGCTGGATGCAGCGAGCGTTTGCCGGCTACCTACGGTTCTGGTGTTGTCCCATGTAGCCGCCTCGACCCCGGTACCCCGCCAGAGATTCACACCAATGCCTTGGCCGCCAGCCGGCATTCCACTGAAGAAGCTGGGAGGGTCTGTGCCCAGGGAGAACTCATATGCTGTATTCGTAGCTGCAGTCTGGATTTCGGCGAGAAAGCTGAACCACAGCTCAGCACCGTGATCAAGCAGGCCGGCGCCGGCCAGATCCGGACCCAAGGTGACGCTGGCAGACCGCAATGCGCCTCCGCTGTTGAGGACGTAATTCCCGGACGTTGGGAGGCTTCCGAAAGAAAGACCCGGGCTTTTGACAGTGTAGGAACTACCTGACCATGTGCCGGCGAGTCCTGTTCCGGGAGCATTCCCATTCAGGTTCGATTCGCTGTCGTCGAACGGTTCATAGATCACGGCGGCGGCTTGCAGGGAACCGCTGAGCGCCAGAACGATGCTCACGAGGGCGGCTGCCGCCATCGTGGCCCTCATCATGTTTCGTGTCGTCTTCATCGTTGTCATCTCCTTCTTACCCTCTTGGCTTTGTCTGGACGTGTTTTCGGTGTCTTTGCCGGTTCGGGTTCAGGGGTTGCGGCGTCTTCGGACGTACCCGCCCAGGCCGGCCGCGGCCAGGCCCAGCAGGGCCATGGTGGCCGGCTCGGGGACCTCGCCGGCGGCCTGGCCGTCCAGGATCACGCCCATGAAGCGGGCGCGGGAGCCGTCGAGGTCGGCGTTCAAGTAGGTGTAGGTGATGGTGTCGTACGCCAGGTCTGGGTTGGCAAAGCTGAAGTCGGTGATCCACCCGTAGTTGGTACCCGGGCCGTTGGATGTCTGAGCGTCGCTGGCTATGAGCGTCAGTTGCCCGGGGCCGGTCATGGTCAGGGTGAGGCTCCACTGGTTGATGTACGTGCCATGCGGGAAGTAGAGCGTCCCCGACACCAGGCCGGAGATGTCGACGGTTCCCTGGACCTCTCCATGACCGGCGTGGGTCGTGTTGATCGACCCGCTGATGAAGTCCTTCGGGTCAACATCGGGGTCGGATGTCGTCCAGACGTTGGCCCAGTTCTGACCATTGTTGTTCGACCACCCCCCCGTCCCTGGATTGGGGTCATAGGGGTCGGGCGTCAGCCCGGCCCCGCCATTGGCATAGCTGAGAGGGTCGGTCTGACCGTTGCGGGAGACGATGAAGTTGTAGTCCTCCACCGTGCCGTCCCCGAACGGGGTCTGCACGAGCGGCTGACCCGTGCCGGTGTTGTCATACCCCGCCTTGCCGTCGAAAACGGAGATGTTGAAGTTCGCGTTGTTCTCGGAGACCAGGACCCGCGATCCAAGCGCCAGGGTGGGCTGGACCGTCGGCGGGCCCACCTGCTGCACCGTCAGCGGATCCGAGATGGCGTAGAAGTGCCACTGGTCGGTCTGCAAGCCGTTGTACTGCTGCCACCAGCGACCATCCGTAGCCCAACTGACGCCGTGCTCGATCTTCGTCTGACCCGGAGTCGGATCGCCGGGTTTGCGGTTTGACCCCGAGGCAACCCTGCCGTCGTAGTACGTGTTGATCTCAGTCTGGCTGAACGTGACATCGGGGCCATTCGCCAGGTCCGCGCCGTTGTCTGCGAGCTTGTCGCTATTAACGAGGAAGATCCCGTAGCTCGTCGTCATCGGGGGGGCATTGGTGTCCCGAACGGGGTCGCTCCAAGTCTGGAGGATGCTGTACCAGGTCGTCCCGCCCATACCAGCGGCGGCAGCCTGAGCTTGAACGAATGCGTGGTAAGTGGCAATGTCCGGATCCGTGGCATCCCTTGTGCCGTTGCTGACAAAGGCGAGGTGATACGTATCGCCAGCCTGCCAGGGGTTGCTTGTGGCGGGGTTGATGCCGCCGTTGGCATTGGTGACATCCAGGACGCCGAGTTGGCCGACCAGGCCCGCTTTCGCCGCACCATCCGTCAGACCAACCGCCGCGATCAGCGTCACAAATGCCAGGATGTTCCGTGTCGTCTTCATCGTTTCATCTCCTCTGCCTCTCGGCTTTGCGTAAGGAAGAGTTTTCACGGCCTGGAGCCGTTTGCGTTCAGGCCTTGCGGCGTCTTCGGACGTATCCGCCCAGGCCGGCTGCGGCCAGGGTCAGCAGGGCCATGGTGACCGGCTCGGGAATGTCGCCAGCCTGTTTTTCAACCAGCGCGATCAGGTTCTCTTTCTGGAAGTCATAGTCGATTTCGTAACCGGGGGGCAGGTCCAGCACATCAAGAAAGGGCGTTCCGCCCAGCGAGCCGTACGAAGCGAACACGTAGAACGGGTCGTCCAGGTCCGTCAGCACGTCGAACTCCACCGTGGCGCCGGTGATGTTCAGCAACTCGCCCACGTTGAGAACGTCCACCGAGCCCGCGCCGGCGCCGTCCACCTCGATCAGCAGCTTCCCGCCGATGGTCGCGTCGCCCGCGATCGTCAGCGTGCCGATCGAGCCGCCGGGGGCCAGGATGCCGCTGACGACCGCCCCGCCGACCGTGCCGGTGCCGCCGAGGGTGGCCCCGCCGGCGACGTTGACGGCCCCGAGCACGCTCCCGTTCACGATCAGCGTGCCCTCGTTGACGTTCGTCCCGCCGGTGTAGGCGTTCGTGCCGGCGAGGGTGGCCGTGCCCGCCCCGGTCTTGGTCAGCGCAGCTGAGTTCGCGCCGAGGTTGGCGCTGATCAGGCCCGTGTCCGTCAGGGCGTAGGACGTCCCTGTGAGCGTGGCGGCGCCGGAGATGGTCCCGCTGGACAGCGTGACATCGCCGACGACGTCATCCTGCGCCACGTCGAGCGTGCCGCCGCTGACCTGCACCGCCGAGGTGTCGGCGATCGTCCCGCCGGACCGGTCAAGTCTCAAGGTGCCCGCCTGGACCTCGGTGAGGCCCGTGTAGGTGTTGTTGCCGGAGAGGACCACCGTTCCGGCCCCCGCTTTCGTGACGGTGTAGGTGGTCGGGTCCATGCCGCTGGGGTTCTGGATCACGCCCGAGAAGGTCACCTGTCCGCCGGCGGCGGCCGTCAACGTCACGCCTCGCCCGGCGTTGTTGTTCGTGCCCAGGTAGATGTTGCCGGAGAAGACGCTATTGGCGGCCGTGCTGCCACCAAGGGTCAAGACTCGCGTGCCGGCGTCGGTGGTGTTGCTGGTGAGCAGGCGGATGTTGCGCCCGACGGTGTAGGGCCCGCCGATGAGGAGGGCGGCATCGTTGCTGCCGCCCGCCACGCCGAGGTTGACGTCCGAGGTGGCCTTGCCGAATGCCCCGTTGGAGTTGCTCGGAGCGTTGGCGGCGGCGATCAGCGTTCCTTCGTTGACGCTCGTTGTGCCGGTATAGGTGCTCGTGCCGGCGAGTGTCCACGTGCCGGAGTCGCTCTTGGCCACGTTCACACTCGGGTCCCATCCGCTGGGATGTATGTTGATATGTGTGATGCTGCCCGGGATGACATTGCCGGTCGTCGTGCCGCCGAGCGTGAGGGTGGGAGCAGGCAGGCCGTAACGGGTGTCGCCCACCACCGAGGCCACGGTCATGCCGCTCACGGTCGGGTTCAGGGTCATGCCGATCCCCTGCACCAGTTTCACCTCGCCCAGGGCGAGGCTGCTGCCGGCCGCGCCGGTGACGGTAAGTGTGCCATTGGAACCGGAAGATTCGCAGGCGCCGAGGGTCAAGGCGGTTCCGGGCGTGGTGATGTCGATGGTGCTGCTGTTGGTCAGGGTAAAGCCCCGGTCGATGGCCGTCGTGCCGCCGGTGTACTGGAGCGTGCCGCCGCCGAGGATCAGGCCGCCCGCGCCGGCCGTCGGGTAAGCGCCGAGGTTGCTGCTGGATCCGGCATTGGCCAGGCTCGACACCGAGAGGATGCCGTTGCCGATCGCCGTGACGCCGCTGTAGGTGTTCGCGCCGGCCAGGACGAGCGTGCCGTCTCCCGCCTTGGACAGCAGCCGGGGCGTGGCGTCATCGGAAATCGTTGTCGCGATCGTCGCGGTCAACCCCGACGCGACGTTCACCAGCGAGTCGCCCGTCATGCGGAGCCCGCCGCCCGACAGCGTAACCGTCCCTTCCTCGAAGCCCAGGCCGCCGATGTCGTGGGTGCCGCTGACGGCGACCGTGTAGGTTCCCGTGGCGTCGCCGCCGGCGGCGAAGACGGCCGTCCGCCCCGCCGTCCACGCGGCCGTGGAGCCGGTGCCGTCGGCTGCGGCGTTCCAATACGTGTTCGACGCGTTCCACGTCCCTGCGGGGTTCGCCCCGCCCGCGCCGCCTCCGCTGGCGTTGAGGTCCCAGTAGACCATCGGAGAACTGCCCAGGACCGTCAGAATGCCGCTGCCGGAAATCAACGGGTTTCCGCCCGAATCGAGGAGCCCGCTGGAACTGTCGTAGGTGCCGGGGGCCTGCTGCACTCCGTTGAGCCAGAAATCGGTCACGGTCTCATTCGACTTCAGGATCAACTTGGTGGCCCACCCCGATGTCGTGGACCGGACACCAGTGACGTACAGTGTTGCCGTGTCGTTGATCGTACTGCTCAACCCGGCGGCAATTTCCAGTGAGCAGTTGTTGTTGATGGCCACATTGCCGGTGCCAAAGGCGCCGTTGGCGGAAGCCCGCACATTGTGGCGCTGGTTCTGCGGGTCGGCGGATTCGAAGCCCCCCGTCCACAGGGAATTGTCCGTGTTAAAGACGAAGACGGTGTTATTGACTCCGTTGTAGATGAGTTTGCCGGGGCCGCTGATCCCACCGGAAAACGTCTTCGTCGTGCCGTGATTGGCCGTCGAGATCCCGCCCCAGAGAACGGCGCTGCCGGCGTTCAGCACAAACGGCTGGTTGAAAGTATACGTCCCCAGGCCCGACCGGGCGATGATCTGGGAGCCGTCGTTCATCGTGATCGTGCCGGTGCCCAGCGCGTTGATGTTGGTGGCATAGTTGGTGGTCCACCCGACTTGCAGCCTCGATCCGGTCCCAAGGGTCAGTCCACCGCTGTAGGGGGTCGCCAAGCCGCTTGAGTCGTCGATCTGTGCGAATAACCCGTTGGTGATGACGGCTGCCTGGGTGCCGGCCGGGATGCCCGCGGTCCAGTTGGCGGGGTTGTCCCAGTTGTCGTCGCTGCCGCCCGGGCCGTTCGCCGTGCCGGTGAGGGTCGTCGTTTGCGCCTGCACCGAGCCGGCCAACAGGCCGATCGCCGCGATCAGCGTCACGACTGTCAGAATACTCCGCCTCGTCTTCATCGTTTCATCTCCTTGTTGCCTCTTGATGTTGGGTGTAGATCTTTCTCTATGGTCTTCGCGATTTGCGTTCAGGCCCTGCGGCGTCTTCGGACGTACCCGCCCAGGCCGGCTGCGGCCAGGCCCAGCAGGGCCATCGTCGCCGGCTCGGGGACGTTATTGCCGAAGTAGATCTTCGTCTGCTCACCCGGGGTGATCTCGAACGGGTATGGGTTGGGCGACGTGGAGTACCAGTCGCCCCGGCCCTCCAAGATCTCCCGGGCCCAGTACGTGCCGGGCTCCATCTCGATCTCCGTACAACTCAAGACCGTCGTCAGGACCTCCTGCCCGCTCTCGTCCAGGATCTCAAACAGGAACGGGTCTTCCAGCAGGAGCGGCTCGGTCTGCTCGTCGCGGCCCCCGTCGCCGTTGATGTCCCAGAACTTGAAGATGTGCAGGAAGCCCTTCGGCGGGGCGTCGCTGGCCGTGATGCCGACTTCGGCCAATCCCGTTCTGCCATTCCAACCCCTGTTCGAGAGAATCTCGACAGCAAGGTACTGTGCGGTGGCCCCGCCGAGGTCAAGGACCGCCTGAGCGGCGCCGCCGTCACCGCTGGACCGGAAGGGCATCGACGCGGTGCTGCCGAGCTGCGTCCAACCGGCGCTCGAGAAATCATAATCGAGATTCGAACTGCCCGATGTTGGACCATGGACCACAGCGACCGACGGCGTCGCCGCGTAGTAGACGTTGTACTGGTCCACAGACCGGTCGAGCCTTTCACGCTCGTTCCAGATGTGAAACTTGTCGAGCCCGGGCGTCACGCTCCCTAGATCGAAGACGGTCCACGCGATCTTGCCATTGATAGAGGTACTGGGATCCAGCGTCCCCATTGACTGCCACTCGGCTTGATAGGCATTACTCGTTGCCGTCCACGTCGAAGGATCGCCTTCTCCGGCAGGCCAACCAACAACGCCGTCATTGCCATACCCGTTCATCCCTGAGCCGATGATCATGTCATTGATCATTCCGGCGTAGTTGTTCCTCTCGTTGTGGCCATAAACATCCACGACCTGGATCACGGCCGCCTTGCCCGCGCCGGCCAGCAGGCCGACCGCCACGATCATCGTTACGACTGTCAATGTGTTCCGTGCTCTCTTCATCGCTTCAGCTCCTTTACCTCGCGGCTGCACATGCGGAAATGTTCTGGTGGCTGTCTCCGGTCCGGCGTTGGCCGGCTGATGTGGCGAAAGGCGATGGGGCAGGGGGGCTCAGCCATGATGCGCGCGCAGGCGAGACAATGTCCCGCTTGTCGGTAGAACGCTGTCGTTGCGCACAGCCTTCGTCGCGCATGGTCACATGGCCTCCTGCGACGACTCGATCTGCCAACCATGAACCGAGCCGTCGCGGCTGGGCCTCACGGCGAACAAAAACACCCACACCGGGGAGGACAACAAGTCCCTCTCAGGCGGCCTGGGGCCGCCGTCCCGGGTATGTGCCTGCCTCACGTTGTTCTCAGACTGGACTTGCGCACTCCGTGCCATCTCCCCATAGGGAGACAGCCCGAGTATTCACTATATTCGATGCTACTCGGTATCCGCAGGGCGTCAAGGCCTATCGGCAAAGTATTTGCGACAATCGTATCCATATTTTGCGACAGGCCATTCCCGGCGAAAACACGCGTTCCTGACCATGCCGAGCCGGCCTTCAGGCGGACTCGCCGGGCCGGCGGGCGACAGCTCGCCTGGCGGCCCCTCTGTTCGGCGGCGCATCCGGCGATCGGCGTCTTCGTCGTCACTTGCCCAGCGGCGGGATCTTCATCTCTTCCATCCACACGCTCAGGTGGGTCGTATGCGGGATAGGACGGTCGACGGGCCTGTTGTTCATCGGGAAGTTGCTGACCGCAATGGTCACCTTGGGGCCTTTAAAGAGGTCGCGGCCATCGGTCCAGACATGGCCGCCGTGAGGCTTGTGGGCCTCTCTCCGCCATGCGACGACGCCGCCTTTCGACTCCGCCAGCAACGTGCCGTTGACGTAGATCGCATACCCCTCGCCCATATTGACGTGGGCGCTGCCTTGGACGCAGATGCGGTACCGCCAGCCGGCCTTCAGCGGCGGCAGTTCGAAGGTCTGGCGCAACAACAGCACGTCGTTCTCGCACACCGTCTTGGGCGCCACGCGGCAGCGGGGCATCCAATCCGGCCAGTCCATCTTTTCATCCGACTGGCCGAACGGGGCCGCGCCGCTCTTCCACCCCGCTTTCTTCGCGTCGAAGTCGGGCGCGAACCAGTTCTCCATCCCGGCCGGGTAGGTCACCGCCGCGGTGGGTACGAGCTTGACCTTGGATTTGTCCGAGGACTGGGCGTCGCCCTGTGCTTTGGGCAGGTCGAAGCCCAGGTAATCCCAGGTGGCGTTCTTCATGTCCGGGCCGAAGGGCTTCCAGTCGTAGTCGTCGATGCCGGCTGCGCGATAGTAAGCCGCCGCTTCGTCCAGGGTGTCCGCCAGGATCGGCGAGACGCGGGCGGGCTTGTCCCCTTTGACCGCGGCCTGCAGCAGCGGCTGGTTCCGCGGATTGCCCAGGAATACAGCCAGCGCGCCGTCGAGGATCATGGGCCTGATCGCCGCGATCGAGGCGGCCTTCTGCTGTTCCGTGGGGGCCGGCTTGGCGGCTTGGGCAGCCAACTCGGCGGCCAGGCGGGCCTGGCGATCCGACTTGGGGATCGCGACGGCCTGCCCGCCCAGCAGGCGCACCATCGCCCGCCCCACAGCCTCGCCGACCAGCATGTAGGTTTCGGCGTTTCGGTTGTAGTGGTAGTCCTGGCCCCGGGGCGACTCCTCTACCTCGCGCCAGAAGTCGCGCGTATCCACCGACGCCACCGTGCCGGCGAACTGCGGATGCTGTTTGGGATCGCCCACGGCCATCTGCGCCTCCCACACCCCTTTCCACGGCCCATCATTCAACCGGTATCCATTGAAGCCGATCGTGGCCACGACGACCGGCATCTTCGGCGCGTTGAACTCCTTGCGCAGGTCGTTGATCAGGTTGACCAGGTGCTTGGCGTACTCCTCCTTCGTTGAGTCCTTGTCCTTGTGCCCCTGGAACCAGACAAAGCCGGCCATCTCGTAGCCCTGCCCTTTGTAGCCGGGCACGATCTTGTCGATCTTCTGGAGCGTCTCCCGCACGCCCTTGACCGTCAGGCGATACTCCGCCCCTTCGAAGTCGTTGTCGGGTTGCGTCCTGCCGCTGGAGGGCGGACGGAAGTCGAACCCGAGCGACCGGTTGCCCTGGGCGGTCTTGATGAGCAGCACCTGCTCGTCGTGGAAGGTTCCCATGACGTAGCCGAAGCCCAGCTCCGGCCCGATGGACCGCCCGTTCGCGGTGGCGCTCAGGGGGCAGCCCCGCCCGCCGGCCGTCAGGCGCGCCTCCTGGAAGTAGACGTCGTTGCGCACCGTCCACTTGCCCGACTCGTCCAGCAGGTACGGGAACTTCTTGTCCTTCTTCGTGACGGTCTCGAGATCGCCCTTGCCCTCCAGGTCAACCTGTTCCAGCCAGAACGCAGCCGAGCCGCCCTTGAAGTAGATGATCCGGATGGGATATCGCTTTCCCGTTTCGAGCGCGACTTTCTCGCACGCGGGCTTGCCGCCCGGCTCCTTGCGGTAGACCTCCTTGCCGTCCAGGGTCACGACGGCATGCGTGCTGTCGCCGAAGCCCGGATGCAGGGTGTAGACGCCGCTCTGGGGCACGTCGATCCAGGCGGTCGCCACGGCGGTGTGCGGTCCGTCAATCGCGGGCAGGTTCGCCCCCACGCTGCCCAGGGCCACCGTACCCGTCTTGATCGGCTTGCCCTTGGGGCCCCTTTCGGGGAGCTTGGCGTAGTCCGCGTTCGCATCGCAGGCGCCCGCGTAGAGGCAGACCCGTGCGCCCTTTTCCGCCCCCGCGTCGGCCGACTGGTAGACGCCGTGGGCCGCCAGCGCCGAGCCGCCGATCGGCATGACGCCGGGAATGACGGCGGGATCGGCACAAAGAAGCACGCTCGGCCAGGGCGGACGGGCCCCCGCGAGATCGCCCATGCCCACCATGTTGGACTGCCCGGCCAGGATGTAGACCTTGACCGGCCTGGTCGCGTCGCCCGCCTTACCGTCGGGGGCGGGCAGGACGGCGGGGATGTCCTTGGCGGCGGCGTTGAGGGCGAACCCGCCTGCCACGACGAGAGCGAATACGATGGTGCTTGCGGAACGCGTTCTTGTCATCCTGTTCTTCCTTCTGCCTGATTGACGTTGCGCAGCCGGAGCGTGTGCTTTCGGGTCAGTCCATCCAGCATCATGGTGACGAGCGTGCTGCTCATGCAGTAGTCGCGGACGCCGAGCGGCTTGCCCGAAACGGAGTCGTAGTGTTCGCTGACGCCGTTGCGGATGGCGTTGGCGACGGTCTTGTCGGCGATGTCGGCGGCCAGGTCGCGGTGGCCGAAGTCGGCCAGCCCGGAGGCGATCTGGTAGTTCGTGGGCGGCCAGACGTCGCCGCGCCAGAACGCGTCGGACTTCCATCGCTTGTCGGTGCGGTCGACGGTGGGCACCGGCAGGGGCGTCATCCAGGCGGGCGAGGCGAGCACCTCGGCCATGCGGCGAGCCATCGCCTCGGTGGGCACGCCCGCGGCCAGCGGAATCCAGCTTCCGATGGTGGCGACCGGTATCTTCTCCAGCGTGTCGCGCCGGACGGAGAGGAACGTGCCGGCCTGTTCGTCCCACATGTGGTCGCGCATCGCCCGCGCGCCCTTTTCCGCGCGCCGCTTGCGCCTGGCGGCCATCTCCTTGTCGCCCGCGATCTCGGCCAGCCGGGCGAGACTTCTCTCGCCCAGGATCAGATAGGCGGTGTTGCCGGGCACGCAGACGTCGGCGTACCAGGGGCCTTCCTTGGGACCTTTTCGCCTGGGATGGACGGTCATCCTCATGCCGTCCATGTTGCATTCATAGTCGAAGGTTTCCCATTTCGCGTGCTGGAGCTTGCCCGTGTAGGCGCCGAGCGTGATCAGCCCGTTGTCGTGCAGGTCCCGTTCGCGCCAGTACCAGTCGTGAAACCTCTCCAGCCGGGCCAGGCATTGCCGCAGAAGCTCCCGGTCGCCGTTGCGGCGATAGACTCGCTCGACGCCCCAGGCGAGGATCGGGATCTGCGAGAACTGCCGGACCTCCTGGGGTTCGGTCTTGATGGCCACGGTGATCATGTCCCGGGCGCACTCGGGCGCGGCGGCGTTCCAACGGTCCTGGAAGTCCCAGTAGTTCTGGAACACGTCGCGGATCAGCTTCTGCCGGCCGGGCAGGAGGCTCAGCAGGTCCACCACGAACATGGTGTCCCAGATCCACTGGCCCTTGTAGTACGGCCCGCCGGGGACGATCCAGGCGTTCTTCAGCGGCGGGGTCGGCGGCATGATCTTTTCGAGGACGCACTTGTTCATGACGCGGTCGGCCAGGGCGAGCACGTCGGCGCTGCCGGCCTGGAAGAGCGATCCCGCGTCGAGGGGCGCAGACTCGGACGCGCCGGCGAGATCGCCCAGGGCGATCGCCAGCGGGACCCCGCCAGCCGACTTGAGAAACTCCCGCCGGTTCATGTGATGGTCTTCCGGTCTGGCCTTCGCCCGCGCCGGTCCTTCTTGGCCTTCAGCGGGTCGGCCGGTTGCCGAATGCAACTTCATTCGTCTTGGCAACGGTTCCCTTGCCGCCCGCCAGCAGGCGGGTTACTTCTGCGGCTTCTGCTCCAGCAACTTGACCATGCCCCGGCCGAGGGCGTCGCCGACGAGCATGTAGGTCTCGGCGTTTCGGTTGTAGTGATAACCCTGGCCGCTGGGAGACTCCTCGACACTGCGCCAGAAGTCTCGCGTGTCCACGGTCAGGACCGTGCCGGCCAGTTCCGGGTGCTTGGCCGGGTCGCCGACGTTCATCTGGGCCTGGCGGATCTGGAGGTAGTTCTCGCCCATCTCCTTGCCGTCGAAGCCGACCGTGGCGATCACGACCGGCAGGCGAGGAACCTTGAACTCCGCGCGGACGTCCTGGATCAGGTTGACGAGGTTCCGTTCGTATTCGGCGATCCACTCCTTGTTGCCGCCGTCCTTGTGACCCTGGAACCAGGCGAAGCCGGCGATCTCGTAGCCCTGCCCCTTGTAGCCGGGGACGATCTTCGCGATGTCGGCCAGCGTCTTGCGCACGCCCTCGACCATGAGGCGGTACTCCAGGCCCTCCCACTTCTTGAGTTCCTCCTTCACGTCGGGCAGCTTCCCGCTGGACGGCGGGCGGAAGTCCCACGCCAGCGCCCGGTTGCCCATGGCCGTCTTGATCAGCAGGACCTGCTCGTCGTGGTAGCAGCCCATGATGTGCCCGAACTGAAGCTCCGGGCCGATCGTGGTCTTCCGCTCCCGCAACGGAACGGTCAGCGGCCCGCCCTTGAACGAGATCCTCGCTTCGTAGAAGCAGACATCGTTCCGCACGGTCCACTTACCCTGGTCGTCCACGAGGTGAGGGAACTTCTTCTCCTGCTTGACCAGGGTCTCCAGGGTGCCGGGAACGTCCGTCCGCCCCAGCCAGAACAGGCCGCTGGCCGCCTTGGTCAGGAAGGTGACCTTGAAGGCGTATCGCTTGTCGGCGGTCAGCTTCGTCGGCGTCTGCACCGCGTCCTTGCCGGGTTCCTTGCGGTAGACCTCCCGTCCCTCCAACTCCATGACGTTGTGCTTGGAGTCCTGGTAGCCGGGCGAGAACGCGTAGGCGCCGGAGGTCTTGACGGCGATGAAGCCGCGGATGACGGTCGTGGACTCGCCCTCGATCTTCGGCAGGGGGTCCTGGCCCAACCCGCCGTAACTGATGGTCTTGGTGGCCTTGGCGGGGAGCTTGTCGTAGTCGGCGGTGGGCGAGTACGCCCCCGCGTACACCGACACCACCACCCCGCCGGCGTCTCCTTCGGCGGCGGTGAAGAACAGGCTGTGCCGGCTGTTCCCGCCGGAGATCTCGCCCATGCCCACCATGTTCGACTGACCAGCCAGGATGTACACCTTGACCGGCTTGCTCGCGTTGCCCGCCTTGCCGTCGCCGGCGGGCAGGACAGCGGGGACGTCCCTTGCTGAGGCGGCAACGAGCATACAAGCCATTACCGCGGCGGCCAGCAAGAACATCGCGCCGATCCGGGCCGGTCTGGTCATAGCGTTTCTCCTGTCGGGGGACTTGTCGTACTGCGCAGGCAGCGAACGGTTCAACCGCTCCTCATCCTACTGGAAGGCCCCGGGATTCATCAAGGCGAACGGCCGTGCTCTCTGCGACAATCGGCACTGTTATTGCGACAAGCGGACTATATAATCATGTGCCTGTGGGCCGAGGCCCACGCTCGAAACGCGGAGACCTCTGCGATGGCCAAACGAAGGCGCGTGGCCTTGATGCTGGAGCTGGACTGGCCGTTCAAACGCCATCACGACGTGTTCGCGGGCACGCAGCAGTACGCCCAGGAGAAGGGCGGCTGGGAGTGCATCGTCGACGCCCAGGCCCAGGAAACGCTGGCGGGCCCGCGGCGGGCCAAGGCGGCGTACGACGGGATCATCGCCCGCGTCACGCCGCAGTTGGCGGAGGCCGCCCGCCGGGCGGGCGTGCCGGTCGTGAACGTCTGGACCAGCTCGCCGGTGCTCGACGTGCCCCTGGTGCTGCCGGACTTCGCCGCCGCGGGGCGGATGGCGGCCGAGCACCTGATCGGGCGAGGCTTTCGCCACTTCGGCTTCCTCGGCTTCACCCGCCAGCGATCCAACAAGACCTCGCGCCAGGCGTTCGAGGCGGCGGTGGCGGGGGCGGGGTTCTCGTGTTCCTCGCTGACCGTTCCGCCGAGCTATGCGGAACGCCCGGGCCACTGGGGGACCTTCAATGATCGGCTGGACCAGTGGATCGCCGCCTGGCAGCGTCCGATCGGCGTGTACGTCACCTACGACCTGCTTTGCCGCTACCTCGCCTGCGCTTGTCTCCGCGCCGGGGTGCGGATCCCCACCGAGGCGGCCCTGGTGGGCACGCACAACGAGCCCCTGATCTGCGCCCACCCTGAGCCGAGCCTGACCAGCATCGAGCTGGGATACCAGCGCGTGGGATACCGGGCGGCTGAACTGCTTGACCAGATGATGGACGGTACGCCCACGCCGGTCGAGGAGATCCTGATCGAGCCGGCCGCCCTGTTGCCCCGCCAGTCCACCGACGTCCTCGCGGTGGACGACCCGCTGGTGGCCCTGGCGCTGCGGTTCGCCTCCGAGCACGGGCACGAGCGAATCAAAGTCGGCGACGTGGCCGCCGCGGTCCACGTGACCCGCCGGACCCTGGAGCGCCGCTTCCGCGCGGTTCTGGGGCGGTCGATCCGGGACGAGATCGTGCGGCTTCGCATCGAGCGGGCCAAGCGGCTGCTTGCCCAGGGCCGCACCCCCATCAAACGGCTGGCCTCCGAGGCGGGCTTCCGCGACGACATGCAGATGTGCACCGAGTTCAAGCGGCTCGAAGGCATCACCCCCAGCGAGTACCGGCGCCAGCGGCGTCTGGGATGATCCGCCCGCAGGTCGGCGGCTCGACCCGCGCGGCAATACCGCCTTTCGCCGGACCGTTTTGCCCCTTGTCGCGGGGGCTGCCCGCGTCACAACGTGTCAGGGCAGGGTCGTGCGCATGGCCCGGGCTGCGGGAGTCTGTAATGCCAGTAGTAATAAGCCGGATGTTGCTGATCGTAGCCTTGCTGGTCGTGGCGGCGCCCGCCGCGGGCGAGGCGAAGCCCGTCTTCTGCATCGGCACACCCGACGGGCGGGCCGCCGAGTTCGGCCTGACCCAGCAGAAATGGCCCGAGTACCTCAAGGTCTTCCCCAAGCCGGTGGTCTACACCGCCGGTTCGAGCAAGCCGGCCGACTGGCCCTACGTCCAGCCCAGCAACCGCGACGTCTGGGGCGGCTCGCGGGCCCACACGTTCACCATCCGCTTCAGCCTGCCCGCCCAGCCGACCGAGCCCCTGTTCCTCCATCTGGGCACGCTGGCCGTCCACGAGCCCGGCACGCTCACCGTCTCGCTCAACGCCCGGGCCCTGCCCGCCCGCCCGGCCGGGCAAGAGGCCGGCGGGAGCCTCGTGTCCGACCCGCTGGGTGGGGGCGGCTCGGCTGCCTGCCAGAGCTTCCGACTGGAGCCCGCCTCCTTCCGCCAGGGCGAGAACACCATCGCCATGGAACTCCAGGGCGGCAGCTTCATCATCTACGACTACGTCCTGCTCACGCCCGCCGCCGCGCCGCCCGCCGTCCAGGCCGCCAAGCCCGCCAAGCCCGCCAAGGCGGCCAAGGGCAAACGCGCCGCCGCCCCGGACGACGCCGGCGGCAAGCTCCGCGAGGCGTTCCTGGCCCCGGACGGTCCGATGGCCGGCGTCGACGAGATCGTCTTCGCCGTACGGGGCATCGTCCACGAGCACTGGTACGCCAACATCGGCTACATCTCCACCGACCGCAACCGGGCCATGTACGGCAAGAACGGACGCCTCTGCAAGCTCAACCTCCGCACGGGCAAGGTTACCGACCTGGTCAACGACCCCGACGGCAGCGTCCGCGATCCCGCCGTCCACTACGACGGCAAGCGGATCGTCTTCGCCTGGCGAAAGGGCGGCACGGAGCAGTACCACCTCTACCTGATCCACTCCGACGGCACGGGCCTGCGACAGATCACCGACGGCAAGTTCGACGACTACGAGCCCTGCTGGCTGCCGGACGACGAGCTGGTCTTCGTCTCCACCCGCGCCAGGCGGTGGGTCCAGTGCTGGCTGACGCAGGTGGGCAACATCTACCGCTGCGACCTGGCGGGCAGGAACATGAGGCCGCTGTCGGCCAACCTCGAGCACGACAACACCCCCTGGCTCCTGAGCGACGGGCGCATCCTCTATATGCGATGGGAGTACGTCGACCGCTCCCAGGTGGACTACCACCACCTCTGGACGATGTACGGCGACGGGGCCGTCCAGAACGTGTTCTTCGGCAACAACTGGGGCGGCGGGGTCTACATCGACGCCAAGCCGATCCCCAACAGCGAGAAGGTCGTCCTCATCCACTCCCCCGGGCACGGGCAGGCTGAGCACCAGGGCTGGCTGGCCACGCTCGACGTCGCCCGCGGCAGCGACGACCGCGACAGCCTCCGCAACCTCACGCGCGAGGCCCACTACCGCGACCCCTGGGCCTTCAGCGAGGAGTGCTTCCTCGCCGCCCGCAACCACCAGCTCGTGCTGGCCGACGCCGACGGGCGGACCGACGTGCTCTTCGAACTCGCCGAGGCCGGCAAGAACGTCTGGGTCCACGAACCGCGCCCCCTCATCCGCCGCCCCCGAGAGCGGAACATATCGTCCCACGTCGATCTGTCCAAGGCCGACGGCACGTTCTTCCTGGAGAACGTCTACTTCGGACGCAACACAGCCGGCATCAAGCCGGGCGAGATCAAGAAGCTGCTCATCGTCGAGTCGCTGCCCAAGCCGGTCAACTTCACCGGCGGCATGGACCCCTTGAGCTACAGCGGCACGTTCAGCCTGGAACGCGTCCTGGGGACCGTGCCGGTCGAGGCCGACGGGTCGGCCCACTTCACGGCGCCCGCCCTGCGGAGCCTCTTCTTCGTCGCCCTCGACGAGCGCGGGCGGTCCGTCAAGCGGATGCAGAGCTTCACCGGCGTCCAGCCCGGCGAGACGGTCGGCTGCGTCGGCTGCCACGAGCAACGCACCCAGGCGCGGTCGGCTGTCAGCGGCGAGCCCGTGCAGGCCGCCCGCCGCGCGCCAAGCCCCATCACGCCCTTCGCCGGCGTTCCCGACCTGCCCGACTTCCCCCGCGACGTCCAGCCCATCCTCGACCGCCACTGCCTCAAGTGCCACGACGTGGACAAGCGCTCCGGCGGCGTCCTGCTCACCGGCGACCGCGGGCCCATGTTCAGTCACAGCTACTACACGCTCACCATCCGCAGGCAGCTCGCCGACGGCCGCAACTACGCCCGCAACAACTACCCCCCGCGGGCCCTGGGCAGCGGCGGCTCGGCCCTGATGGACAAGATCGACAACCACCACAACAAGGTCGCCCTCTCGCCGGCCGAGCGGCAGACCGTCCTGCTGTGGCTGGAGATCGGCGCCCCGTACCCCGGCACGTACGCGGCGCTGGGCACCGGCTCCATCGGCGGATACGAGCACAACAGCCAGCACCTCCACAACGACGCCAAGTGGCCCACCACCCTCGTCGCCCAGCCGGTCTACGCCAGGCGATGCAACTCCTGCCACGCGGGCAAGACGGCCATCCCCCACACGCTGTCCGACGAGATCGGCCTGTCGTTCTGGCGGCCGGACATGAACGACCCGCGCCTGCCGCACGCGCGACACATCGTCTTCAACCTCACACGCCCGGACAAGTCGCTGATCCTGCTGGCTCCCCTGGCCCGCTCCGCCGGCGGCTACGGGCTCTGCAAACCCGCCGACGCCAAGGATGCCGACGCCGCCAAGGCCGACGACAAGAAGCCCGACAGCACCGTCTTCGCCTCGCGCGACGACGCCGACTACAAGCTCCTGCTGACGATGGTCCAGGCCGGCAAGGCCAGGCTCGACGAGATCAAACGCTTCGACATGCCCGGCTTCCGCCCACGCCCCGAGTACGTCCGCGAGATGGTCCGCTACGGCCTGCTGCCGGAGACCTTCGACCTGGCCAAGGACCCCATCGACGTCTACGCCATGGACCGCAAGTACTGGCAGTCGCTCTGGTACAGACCGCCCGGAAGCTGACCCGCGACTCCGCCCGCCTGCCCGACGACCCGCCGGGGGCATCGAGAACCCGAACGTCCCATTTTTTCGGAAAATCGGAAGGCGTTAACTGCAGGCGAAAGTCGCATTTAAGATGTTGCAAATTAATATCTTACGTTCATGTGAAACAAATCACAAAAATGGGAAATTTAGGAATAATCATCGCCAAAACGGGACACTTCCGGGCGAAATGGGACATTCGGGGCTCGCCAGGCGACTTTCGCGCTCTAACTCGATCCATCTGTCGGGCGGGTCTCAGCAACGGCCGATTGCCCGGTTCTTGCTTTCCACCCCGGCCGCTGGCGGATACCATAACGTCATCCGAGACCCACACATGGTAACGTTCGGGGACAGACCGCGCCGCTGCCGCACCCTCAAACCATTGCCGTCCCCGAGAGACTGCCCCGCCTTCGACAACCCAACCAGCGAAGCGGCGGGCCTATGCTCCAAAGGTGGCCGATGTGGGACAAATGCGTAATCCTGGAATCCGGCCTGGCCATAGCTTGTGCGCTGGCGGCAGGGTGTGCGAGTCATGACGCCGCGCACTATCCTGGGCTGTCCGGGACCGTGGACATCAGTCGCAACCTGAGCGACGCCGATCTGTGGCCGTTTCTAGGAAACCAGGTCACCATTCAAGGCCGACCCAGCTACACGAATGCTTCCCGGTTCGTTTTTCTTAGAGGCCAGACACAGACCTTCTACGTCGTCGGCTTGGACGAGTGGCCCAAAGGCCTGCCCAAGGGCGCGGGGCTGCGTGTGTCGGGCCGATTGACGAGACAGAAGATCATTGCCGATCCGGTCGTAAGCGACGAGGGCGCGGTCGTCAGCAACGGACAGTTTGGTGAGCAGTACGTCATCCTGGATCCGCGATGGGAGGTTGTCGGGCCGTCGCACCTCGAGCCGAAGTTCTTCGGAAAGAACGACTACTTCGAACGGGCATACGTCGGGGAGGCCCTGCGAGCATGGATCGGGCATGCCGTGACCGTGGAAGGGGCGCCACACCAACACGAGAAGTTGGGGCCCTCGATCATGCCCTACGACATCTTCGTCGGAGGGATGCGGGCCTGGCCGGAAAAGGCACTCACCGGGGGCACCGGGGTTCGAGTGACAGGCACCCTGGTGGAGGTGCGCGATCGGCCCTGGCCTGCGATAGGTCCCAATGGTGAGTACATCACCGGCGGGACGCTTGGGCCTCGCCTGGTGATTGTCAACCCCAAGTGCGAGTTCTTCTCATATGGGGCGGACGGCAGATCGAGCGGACCAACCGGTGACAGTCCACCATGAACCGCGCGTTCACCCGCGGAGCATGAAGATGGTCCGGGTTTTCAGTAGGCTGTCTCGCGAAGGCTCGGGGCGGCGAGCCTTCCCAAGGTGAGAAGTTCCGTGGTGGCCACCGCCCGCGCGGATAGTCCCGAAGGGACGCAGGAAGGTAGCCGGGGGTGAGGCCTTCAGGCCGAGCCCCCGGCAGACGGGCCAAGACACCCAGAGCCCCGGCGGGGCGAAAGAGCGATGCGTGCGTGTGTCCGGGGCCGATGGGCCCGCGGCCGTGCGGCTCCCCGCACCCCAGCCGCAGGATCACCATGTGCGTCCGGGCGGAAAGCTGCTGGCCGTGCGTGGGCGGCGTGATAGAATCGCCGGCGAGGCTGGTGGTTTCCATGAAGACATTCTCTGGGCTCGTAGCGGCGGTTCTCCTGTGCGTCGCCCTGGCTGGTGCGTCGGCGCGGGCGGCCGACGGGAGCGGCTCGCCCGGCGGCGGCGCGACGAACCCCGCCGCCGTGCCCCCCGCCCAGGCTGGTGCCGCCACGTGGCCCGATTTCGACTGGCGGACCGTGCCCGTCTGGCTGCGCGTCCGAAAGAGCACCGCCTACACGCAGGATGAGCTCAAGCAGATCGCGGGTTTCCCGCTGGTCGTCTTCGAGAAGGCCAACGGCCACCGGACCAGCGGCGACGTCGAGTCGGGCACGCTGGCGGCCGGGCGGGCCGTCAAGCAGATCAACCCCCGCACGAAGGTCATCTTCTACTACAACGCGGTGATCCGCTACGGCGACTACAAGGCCAACGCCGAGTTCGACCGCCACGCCGACGCCTGGGCCCTGCGCAAAGGCGGCGCCGTCTTCACGTTCAAGGACCGCTACCGCCTCTTCGACCTCACCCGCCCGGACGTGCGGGCCTGGTGGATCGCCACCGCCCGCGGCATGGCCGCCCACGACCAGATCGACGGGCTGTTCATCGACGCCATCTGCAAGACCGCCACCCACGGCCAGGCCTACAGCCAGGGCTACCGCCGCATGGCCGCCGACCTGCGCGCCCGCTGGCCGGCGGACAAGCTGCTGCTGGGCAACGCCGTGCGGGCCGGCGAGAACGGCTGCAACCTCGACCACCTCGACTACCTCGACGGCAGCTACGTCGAGCGGTGGGGCGTGCCCGTCGGCGGCGAGAGCTACGAGGACTACGTCGCCAGGGGCATCGAGGCGATGCGGAAGACCGTGGAGCGGAGCAAGCTGCTGTTGTTCTCGGCCGGGCCGGACGCCTTCGGCCCCCGGACGTCCACCCCGTCCGCGCCGCAGGCCATGCGGGCGTGGATGCGCGGGCACATCGACTATCCGCTGGGGGTCTTCCTGATCGTGGCCGGCCAACGCTCGTACTTCGAGTGGACCGACGGACCGGACGCCCTCCTGGGGGCCCTGGAGAACCACGACTACCCGGAGTATCACAAGCCGCTGGGCCGGCCGCTCGGACCGCCCGTCCGCGACGGCTTCGTCTACACCCGCCGCTTCGAGCACCTCGACGTCCGCGTCGACATCCGCAACAAGACCGCCCGCCTCCAGTGGCGCTGAGGCCAACCGCGAGCCGAGTCCGGCCTCCCATACTATGCCTGGTGGCCAGCCCCCGGGCAGAACACGCGCGGTGGCATGCTCGCGACGCGAGGCGAACGGGGTGAACAGGTGTCCTTGCGTGCGTTAACGTAGGGAAGACAGTGCAGGGGAATGAGGGTTGTGCCTCATCAGGTCTTGGGAACTCACTACCGGCCCAACGCCGGCGGGAGTGCCCCGGTCGCTTGCGCGACAGGCATTCCTCAAGCCGCCCGCGACCTGCTTGCGTGCCGGCAGAACGGAGGTTCAGGATCGACCGTTTCCAAGGCTCTGCTTCTCCCTGGAACATCAAGACTCAGAAATTCAATAACCAACTCAAATCAGACGGAATCTCATTGACTGAGATACATGAAGGTGCAACAATACAGTCAGCGCCGCTCCACAGGTCCAGAATAGGGAGAACTCAAATGGGAATGTGCCGACAAGTATCGTCACGGGGTCTGATTCATGCACTGCTGGTCGCTGTCCTCATGCCGATGGCGGGCTGTGAGGTCATTGCGCGATCTCAAGGCAAGTTGCCGGTCGTGTTCTCCGTAGGAGAGAACGCGATCGGGATCGAAGGGAACCCCAATAACGAGGACCTCTTTGTCTACAAGCTCGATCCGAGTGGCAAGAAGACGAGCGAGAAGGTCCCGCTCGTCCGGGTGGCGTATTACGGGCCTTTCAGTTGCCCGCCTAAGATTGTGGATGATGCCAACAGGTCAAAGATCGCCTACTACATGATTGTCGATGTGGCGAACGTCGTGCGCGACCCGACGTTGGGCGCGGATGCGGACGAGGCGGGAATACGCCTGTTCAGGAAGAGACTGAACGCTATCGCTGCGTTGCTGATTACCGCGGCTGACTGGAACGGTGAGGTCTATTGGAGGCATCTCACGACGTTCCTTCAAACGTACAAGGCGGCCAAGTCCGCGTCCAAGGTGATTATAGGGGCGGCCGTTCCGGCGGCTTTCATCTCGCCGGTTGTCGGGGCGTCGCTTGCCGGAAGCGGACTGGCGGTTGACACGTTCGTCACCGATTTCACCGGGGACCTGAATATCGAGGAGTATGCCTCGCTCCGGGAGGCCGCTTCGACATACCGGGAGGTCAAGAAGGGAGAGATGCTCACGGCCATCGAAACGGCCGAGCCCGGGTCCGATGCCGTGAGTAAGGTGCTCCGGCAGGCGTACGACTATGCATTCACCTACTCGATCAAGGGCGCCATCCATGCGGCCGTCCAACAGAATACCGAATTGAAGAATATGATCATTACAGGCGACTCTTCCTGGAAAGACTACTTCAAGCAGGAAATCAAGGGATACTACGAGCGCCTGTTTGCGGAGAAGAAGATAACGCAGGAGGACCTTGACCGAATCAGCAAATGGGCGGAGGGTACAGCCTCGACGCCGAAGGTGGTCCCCGCTCCTGAATAGCCCGGCCGACGGATCGACAGCCAGGGAAATCGCAGCGATATGTACTGCCGGCGTCCGCAGAGCGGCTGACGCCTGGAATCGCGTGGCGTCTATGCACTGTTGAGAGACGTCAGGTCTCTTGGAATTTCTGCCAGCCGGCCGAAGCCCTTCTATGAGCCGGTGCGCACTCGCCTGCGCAAGCGGGCCGCGACAGCCGGCACGGCCAGCAGCAGCATCAGGGCGGAGGCGGGCTCGGGCACCACCTCGACTGTCAGGTAGGAGTCTACCCCCTCGGTGAAACTGAGCCACTCGTCGCCAACGGCGTCCTCGTTGCCCACGATGGCGATTCCGAACAGGTCGCCCGCGTCGGCGGTGAGCAGGCCGGGGGACGTGAACGTGAAGGTCCACGTGCCCGCGACGGCATCCCAGACGCCGGCGGTCAGCGGCGTGCTGTCGGAAACGGCCTGCGCGACCAGGTCGGCCGAGCCCCACCACCCGGCGGTTCCGGATGCGGACGCGTCGATGCCGTAGAGGTAGGCCAGCGGCGCGTATCCGCTGGAGGTGTTCGCCCCCGCCGTCTGTCCGGACAGGGTCAGGCTGATCGCCAGGGCACGACTCAGATCGCCCGGGTTGACCAGCATGTCGCTGCTGCTGGCGTCCAGGATGGCCCCGACCTTGGCCAGGGCGGCGAACCGCCACGTGCTGCCGTTGGCGACAATGTCCGGCCCGGTGGCGGTCGAGGTGCTCCCGGTGCCCCATCTGTTGCTGTCGGCGCTGTTCGACCCGATGACGCCGGTTGTGGTAGAGCCCACGTCAGGGTTGTACAGGTCGCCGCCGGAGACTGTGACGAGATTGGCGCCTTTGCCGCCATTGTCGACGAAGGGTACCACGGCGTACGGCGGTCCCGGAGGCCCGGTCAGGCTCAACGCGTTCAGAACGCAGTTGTCCCCTATTGTGCTGCTCTCGCCAGGCCCCTCGACAAACGTGAACGCGATGGCCCCCGATCCGCTGGAGACAATCGTAAAGTCAGTAACGCTGTCCTTCAGGAGTGCGACGGACGACGGGGCGGTTCCCACAGTCGTGGCGATCACTCCATCTGCCCAGCCGCTGGCCCGGTCCGAGTAGGTGGAGAACTTGTAGCTCGTGTTGCCCGCCAGGCCCGTAATGGTGATCGTGGAAGTCCCGGCGCCGGTGGCCCGGTTCGAGTAGATCCCGTCGACGATCGCGAAGGATTGGTCGAAGGGAGCGCCCGCACCGTCGCCGTTGATGGCCGTGCCCCCGAACCCGGTGGACCCGCCGCCAAGGGCAACCTGAATGTTCCACCCGGAATCCGACCCGGTTGCCGCATCCAGAAGGTCGCTCTGGGAGGTGCTGGCGACGGTATTCCAGTAGTTTCCGCCCTGAGGGCCGGCCGGCGTGCTCTGGGCCGACGAAAAGTCCACCAGGACCGTGCCCGCCTGGGCGGACGCGCAACAACTTAGAATCAGACAAATGACTAGGCGCGTTCTCATGAGTAGGACTCCTTTAACCTGGGATCTCTCAGGTGATCTGCCCGGCTCCGTTTTCGAACGAGTCAATATATTGTACCCCCCCCGGAAAATGCGCCTAGTCCTGTCTTGAAGATTCTCCCGCCGGGTCCGAGTTCGAAGTGCCTTCGGGGAAGAGAGCAGGACGCCTCCTGGCGGGTCAGGCGGAGGTCGCCACGGGGTTCTTTCTGCAGGATGTCCCCCTGGCCGACCGTCCAGCCCGCACGTGATCAGGGCAGACGGCTTTTCAGGGGGACCGCGGGGCAGATCGCACCTTCTGAACGCCCGACTTTAGCAAGCGAGAAAAAAAGTCGCGGCCGACCCGGTCCTGTGATGTAAAATCGTAACTATCTTTATTTAAGAGCTTTACATCACTCCAGGACGGCTGGCAAAGTTTATCTATTCATCTCAAATTGCCCAGATTAACACTTTCCCTCAAGTTTTTTTGCGCAGTCACCCGATCTTAGCTGTGTTACGCAGGTTACCCAGATTAACAAGGCAAATCATGGCAGACAAAACGCACATCACGGAAACCAACGGAAAGGCAAACACGATGATCGCGGAATTGTTCAAGCAGTATCTGGAGCACCTGTTCGCCGGAAAGCGATGCGAGGCCCGGGAACTGATGTTTGCCGCCCTGGACCGGGGCATTTCCGCCTCCAGGCTGCTGCGGCTGGTGATCTGGCCGGCCATGGAACAGGTCGAGAAGCTCTACCGCGAGAATCACATCACCCGCATCATGGAGCACATGGCCACCCGGATCAACCGGATGATCGCCGACCAGCTCCAGGGTTTCCTGGCCCGCGAGCCCAAGACCGGCAAGCGGATGGTCGTCACCTGCGGCGACGGGCAGATCGAGGAGCTTGGCGCCCAGATCACCGCGGACCTGTTCGAGGCGGCCGGCTGGAGCGTCTGGTTCCTCGGCTCGGGCGTGCCCAACGATGAAATCCTCACCTTCGTGGGCAAGATCGAGCCCGACATCCTGTGCATTTACGGCGCCCAGCCCGTGGGCGTGCCCAATATCCGCAAGCTCATCGAGATGATCCGCAACGTCGGCGTCTGCCCGGACATGCAGATTCTCGTCACCGGCGGGGTCTTCAACCGGGCCGAGGGCCTGGCCGACGAGGTGAAGGCCGACCTCTTCGCCCACAACGTCCGCGACGCCCTTCAGATCGTCGACGACCATCCCGTCCGCGTCCCCCGTCCCGACGTGCCCGAGCCCGGCCGGCGCCGCAAACGCAAGAAGATCACCCCGTCGGCCCCCCTCCGCGTCAAGGGCGCCAAGGTCACAGTCGCCTGAGCCGCCCCGCAAGGCCGCCGCCCGCCGCCCCTGCCGGGCTGGCTACGCGGCCGCCAGGACCGATTCCAACCCGCACCCGCACGACCGGCCGTCCAGGATGGACGGCCGGCTGCGTTTTCCGGCCGCCCGGGCCGCCCCGCCCAGCCGCGATCCGCCGCTTTTGGACCTTGACAAATCCCGCACTTCCCGTAGACTGGATAGTTGTCCACGTTGATTCGCGGGAGGTCCCAAGGCGCTTGGGGGACCTGCATATCATCTGTTCTGTTGCCCCGCGTCGTAATGCGAGGTCGAAAAGAGCACCAGCAGCAAGGAGCGAACGATGTCCTACAGAGAGAGGGTACTTGGGCGTCTGGTCGTGGTGGTCGCGTGCGCGGTGATGGCGGCAGGGCCGCTGCGGGCGGACGTGTACAGCAACGTCCCCGAGGCGACGACGGAGGGCTACAAGCTCATCTACACGCTGCCCATCCCGGACAAGGCCAACTTCCGCAACACCAATGCCGTGCCGTACTCTGTGGACAACAGCGCCATGCCCGTCTACTACGACCGCATCGCGTACTACCTGGAGCTGGACACCGGCACGGGCCTCCAGTTCGTCTACGCCTCGATGGACGCCTTCACGAAGAACGTCAAGCAGATCGGCCTGCCGCACAACGCGGACAACCCCGTCAAGTGGCAGCAGATCGTCAACAACATGAACGTGGTCTCCAACAAGGCGGGGATCGTCACCGGCACGGGCATCACGACGGGCAACATCGAGTTCTGGTCCACCAACTACAACCAGTCCAACGCCATCAGCATCCCCGGGGCCAGCAGTGCCGGGGACACCAGCGGCTTCGACTTCGGCGACGGCGGGGCGGGGACCGGCACAGGCCATGGATCGTTCCAGGTCCACAACTATGGGGCCGCCCAGACGCTGATCGGCTACAGCGACTGGGGCGGGAACAACATCAACGAGTACACCGAGTTGGGCATCGGCACCAACACGGGCACGGTCGTCACCCCCGGCGGGCCGGTCAGCGTGGGCGGGGGCCCGGACTGGACCTTCGCCAATTCCGCCAATCTCTACACCACCAAGAACCTCCAGGTCCTCGTCCGCGAGTTGCCCTTGCCCTCCGCCCCGGCCGGCATCGTTTCCAACGCCCCCGAGGCCAAGACCATGACCGTGGTCTACGAACTCCCCATCCAGAACGGCGCCTTCTCGCCCTCGCAATACGCCCAGAACATGGCCCAGTACATCGTCGACGGCAGCTTCGACCGCGTGGCCTACTACCTGGAGCTGGATACCGGCTCGGGGTCGCGATTCGTCTACGTCTCGGCGGACGCCTTCGCCGCCGACGCCGACCAGCTCGGCGTGCCCCAGAGCATCGCCTACACGGCCGCCATCGAGAAGCTCCTGAGCAACATGAACGTGATCTCGAACGCTTCCGGCATCGTCACCGGCACGGGCATCACGACGGGCAACATCGAGTTCTGGGGCAGCAACTACACCGCTGCGGCCAACAACGGCATCGGTGGCAACGGGGGGACCTATGATTTCGACGACACGCCGAGCAACGGCACCTACGGGTCCATGCAGATCCACAACTACGGCGCCGCCCAGACCCTCTTCGCCTACAACCACTGGAACACCACATCCCCGGTCGTCGGGATCGGCAACGATCCGAACACCGGCCGCACGAATTACAACCCCGACTGGACATTCGCCGAGCAGGGCGGATACACCGCCTCCGGCTACACCGTCAAGAACCTCTGGGTGCTGGCCCACATCGACGGAGCGGTGCTGAGCGGCAGCCCGGCGGGAGTGGATTTCGGCGTGCTGCTGGAGGGCGAATCCGCCTTGCTGGCCGACGCCGTCACGGTGACCAACACCGGCGCCCACAACAGCCTGATCGCCCTGACCGGCTTCTCCATCACCGGGTCCGACGCCGCCCTGTTCCAGGTGACCAACTGGGCGGAGGCCCTGCTCCAGGCCGGGTTTGACGACTCCGTCAGCTTCGACGTGGAATTCCTTGGCGGCGGCGAGGGGCCTCACTCGGCCCTGCTGACCTTCACCGGCCTCAACGGCGAGCAGACGTCGTTCGACCTGACCGCCACTTCCGTCCCCGAGCCGATCACGCTCGCCCTGGCGGGGCTGGCGCTGGGCGGCCTGGGCGGCTACGTCCGCCGCAGGCGGCGGTAAGACTCGCTGAATGCCGCCCGGTCACTTCGCCGGGCGCAAGGTGACGTTCGCCAGGTTGATCGCCTTCCAGCTTTCCGCGTCGCGCGGGCGGGCCTTGACCATCACTTCGCCCGCGGGCAATTCGATCGTCCCCAGGTCCACCTCGCGGAAGTCCGCCCAGCTTGACGCCTTGGGCGGCTTGCACTCGATCTTCGCCTCGCCCACCTCCAGCACCAGCAGCGCGTCGGCGTGCACGGTCGCGCAGCGGACCGCCACGCGGTACTGCCCGGCCCGCGGCAGCTTCGCCTTCCACTGCGCCCATTCGTCGCTGTCGTCCCAGAAGCCGATGTTGGGCGTCTTCTTGTCCTGAAGCTCGGTGCGGATCTTCACGCCGTGCAGGTCGGCGGCATCGGCGGTCAGCGTCACCGCGCCCTTCGCGTCCGGCAGGATCGGGTTCATCACGGGCACGGGCTTGAGGCCCTCGCCCGCGATCTTCAACGCGATCGCGCAGTCGCGGGGGCGCTTGTCCGGCAGGGTCGCCACCAGGCCCTCGGGCGTCTGCCGCCAGGTGAGCTTGTCGTCGCAGCCCAGCAGGGCCACAGCCGTGATCCGCCCGGCCTGCTGCGCCAGCGACCGCACCACCAGCTTGCCGTCTTCCGGCCAGCCCAGCGCGATCGCGTACAGCGAGCCGCCCTTGGTCGTGAAGCGGATGTCCTGGGCGGAGTAGGCGAAGTCTTCCTTGAAGTGCCCGCCCTTGGCCCGCACCGGGCCCTCGCCGTAGACCAGCCACGGCCTCGTGCCGTAGATCGCCTCGCCGTTGACCGCGATCCAGGCGGCCAGCTCCTCCAGCATCTTCTCCACTTCCGCGTCGAGCGAGCCGTCGGGCCTCTGCACCACGTTCAGCAGCAGGTTGCCGTTCTTGCTGACGATGTCGGCCAGCATGTGGATCACCCAGCTCACCGGGCGGAACTTCCAGTTCTTGTTGTAGTACCAGTCGCCGATGGACGTGTCGGTCTGCCACGGATGGGGGTTGATGCCCGGCATGACGCCGCGCTCCAGGTCTTCCACCCAGCGCCCCTCGGACCGTTGCTTGCAGGTGTAGACCGCCTGGAGGCTGCCGCGCTGCTTGATGCTCGTGTTGAACAGGTGGGCGATCAGGCTGCAACCCGGCTCGGTCATCTCCCCGCCGAACGGCACGGCCCCGTCGGTGTAGAGCAGGTCCAGGTCGTAGTGGTCCACCAAGTCCCGGACGCGCCGGAACCACTCGCGGTGCCAGTCGGCGTTCTTGCTGTACCAGCCCTTGTCGTCGGGCGCGCCGGGGGGATGATACAGGTCCGCGTACTTGGCCTTGGCGCCTTCGTAGGGCACGCCGGCCTTGGGCCCGGTCTTGTCCGAGCCGTGGCTGACCTGCCACCAGGTGAAGCTGGCGCCCATGTGCTCGCTGACGCCGAATTTGAGCCCCTGCTTGCGGGCGGCCTTCTGCCAGTCGCCCACCACGTCGCGCTTGGGCCCGTAGTTCACCGCGTTCCACTTGTGGGTGCGGCTGTTCCACAGGTCGAAGTTGTCGTGGTGGCAGCCCATCGAGACGAAGTAGCGGGCGCCCGCCTTCTTGTACAGGGCCATCAGGCGCTCGGGGTCCCACTTCTCGGCCTTCCACAGGTCGATGATCTCGCGGTAGCCGTGCTCGCTGGGGTGCCCGTAATTCTCCAGGTGGTGGAGGTACTGGCGGTGGCCCTGGACGAACATGTGTTTGGCGTACCAGTCGCCGGCCATCGGAACCGCCTGCGGGCCCCAGTGGGCCCAGATGCCGAACTTGGCGTCGCGGAACCACTCGGGACACTGGTGCTGCTTGAGCGAGTCCATGCTCGACTTGTACGGGCCGTCGGCGATGGGGAAGTCGCCCTCGGCGGCCAGGCCAATCGAAGGCAGGAGCAGCAACGCGGCGACGACGAGGCGATGGGTGTTCATGGTCTTCTCCAGGGAAAACGCGACTATTCCTTCAACTGTTCCATCGATTCTCGCTTCACAAAGCTGGTTTGCTTATCTCTTCTATTCTGTCGAGTATAGGCGCAATCCCGCCAGCCACTCCGGCCCAGATATCCACGCAGTGCGCACGAAGTTGAATGTCTTGAAATACGTCCCCGACTATAACCGCTCCATTCGGTTCAGCCCCCCACACGAACTGGACAAACAGGGCAGGTAACTTCGTCCCCAGCTCACTGTCCATACTGATCCCGGAAGCCTCTATGAGATCAAAGTACGCCCTGCATCTCTGCTCACCATACCGGTTCGAGATTCCATTGCTGTCCTTCGAGAAGCGATCGCAGAAGGCCTCATGAACGCTCTTGAATAAAGCTCGGGAAGACGGTTTTGCTCGCAGCATAAGAGCGCAGCGAATCTCGGAATACCCAAGAAGCAGAGATTCAAGAGCCACCTCGGTCTTGTCGGCAGGCTGCGAACGGAGCACGGCAATCAATGTCTTGCTCAAATCCTCTGCTATCGTCTCGACAGTAGGCCTCTTCCGGAGGAAGTCAAACAATGCCATCAGTGCCCTCTCCTTCTTCCGAATCACGGATGATGACGGGATAGATGGTGTGCCCGACCGATCCCAAATTCGTTCCCCACCACACCCGATCGAAGCCGCCACTCAGCGGGAGCAACTTGCGAATGTGCCCGATGACTTCCGCAACGCGGTCAACCAGGGCAAACCGCGCTGAGGAGGGAAAGGGAGTACTGTAGTAGAGGAGCCAAATAGGTCGCCCTTGAGCGATTTCTCTGTACCGGGTTGCCAAAGCCAATTTCTTCCTTATCGCTCGTGTAATATTATCGAAAGATATTCCTGTAAACCGTGTGCATAATGAACTGGAAGGCAAGAAGGATCTGACGTCCGGATGGAAATGCACGGTTATCGTGCTGCAGTACTTTGCCAAGACAGGATAGTCTTCCTCTGCGGCGAACACATCGTGCGCACAGATTTTCCTGAACTTGCTGAGCGTCCTTCCGGGCCGGAGTCTCACGGTGGTGAATGTGTCGGTGGAGCCTGTTGCCAGGATCAGCTTATGAAGGTCTTGAATGAACGCATGGATGACGTGAGTCTCCTGGTGCCTAGGAACGAGAAACCCATTCCTGCGTTCTTTGTACTTGAGTATCGGAGTCAAATACTGGAGCTCCGACCTTTCGCTCCAATGATCAGAGATTCTCAGCCGAAGGTGCAGGTCGTCTTCTTCATGCCCGATATGGGGGCAATTCTCGCGGTATTCTGCGAGCTCAAGAAATACTTCGTGTCCATTAGCCATAATCCAGAAGTCCGGAGGGTCTTCGCCTTCTCTGGAGATGTGGCATGACTGCCAGTGCTTCTGCATCAAACTACAGAATATCTCTGCGATATGGGACTCCTTCTTGCGCTTCTTCTCAATGTTCATAAGCTGGCTACCTGTGCTTCTGGAGACGCAGCCCCCGGATTGCCCGATCGGTTACCTTGCTGTGGTACGATCTTCCAGATTCCCAGCGTCTGTAAGTCTTCAGGTCAACCCCGAGCAAGGAGGCCAACGCGTTCTGTGATAAATCGGCTCCTCTCCTGGCTGCTCTGATCTGGGATGGTCGAAGCAAACCGAGTGTATCGTACCGCAAGAGCTCTAGGCGACGGACCAATTGGTAGGGGACAATCCGCTTCTGGCAGGCCTCGCATTGCAGCCACTCAGCATCTGGGACAAGCGATGATGAAGCGGGGACCTTTCCAGGAGGCGCAAAGTGAAATGACCCCCTCCGCTTGCGCAAGCTCCCGCACCCACAACAAGGACATATGGCTATCATATGCCGTTTCCCCATGGCAATAGCTTATCACCAATCGACTTGCTGTCCAATGCCGAATTCCATGGCCCGCGTCAGGGCGGCCTGGGCGGCCAGGGCGTCCTGGACGGCCACCCCGACGGACTTGAAGAAGGTGATTTCTTCGGGCGCCGTTCGGCCCTGGGCCTGGCCCAGCAGCAGTTCGCCCAGCTCGGCGACGACGTGGTCGCTCGTGATGAGGCCCTCGCGGATGGGGAGGATGAGATCGCCGGCCTCTTCGAGGGCGGCGGGGCGGCTGTCCACGAAGACGCGCGCCCTCGCGACGGTGGCGGGGGGGATCTCCCGCACCTGCGGCTGGTACGAGCCGATCGCGCTGACGTGCGTGCCGTCGCGCAGGTCGGCGTCGTCGAAGATCGGCGCGGGGGACGTGGTGGCCGCCAGGACGATGTCCGCGCCGGCCAGCGCGTCGCGGGGCGAGTCGGCCGGGCGAATGGCGGCGGGGAAGCCCGGTTGCCCGGCGAGGGTTTCCGCCAGGGCGCCAGCGGCGTCGAGCGACGTGTCGTACACGCAGGCGGTGCGGATGTCGCGGACGCAGCAGACGGCTTGGAGCTGCGTGCGAGCCTGCACGCCCGCGCCGAAGAGGGCGACGGCGTGACTGTCTTTCCGGGCCAGCAGGTCGGCGGCCAGGCCCGAGGCCGCCCCCGTCCGGATGGCCGTCAGGGCCGCCCCGTCCAGCAGCGCGAGGGGCCGGCCCGTGTCCGGCTCCATGGCGATGACGGCCGACTGGATCCGCGCCAGGCCGCGCTCGGCGTTGCGGGCGAAGAGGTTGACGACCTTGACCGCCAGGGCCGCCCCCGCGTCGTCGTCCACCAGCGCGGGCATGGTCAGGCTGACGCCCTCGTGGCGGGGGATGTTTAGGTGGATGCGGTGGGGGACGTCCGCCCGCCCCGCGGTCAGGGCGACGAACGCCCGGCGCATGGCCTGGATGGCGTCGGGCATCGGCAGGCAGGCGCGCACGTCGGCGGCGTTGAGGATCAGCATGGCGGCTCTCCGATGGTGACCGTGCCGTCGGGGGCGACGGCGATCACGTCGCCGTCCCGCAGCGAGGCGAACGCTTCGGCGTCCAGCGCGACCGCCGGCACGCAGCGCCCGTAGAGTTCGTCGGCCACGATGGAGCCCAGCGCGACGATGGCGTCCACCTCGGCGGTGATGATGGCGGCGGGGGCGGTGCCCGAGCGGATGCTCTCCAGCAGGCAGGCGCTGCCGGTGCTGGAGCCCTTGGTCCGCGGCAGGACGAGGACTCGTCCGGTGGCGACCTGCCCGGACTGCTCGTGGCGGCGGTCGACGATCTCGCCCGTGCGGGGGTTGAAGCCGCCCCACAGGCTCAGCGGCTGGCGGCAGACCAGGGCGACGCCTTCCGCCCGGCCCGGCACGACGGCTCGGCCCTGGAGGCGCCGGCTCATGGTTGCTCCTCCCGGCGCACGCGCCCGAGCATGGCGGAGCGGACGCAGTCGGCCAGGCTGCCGAAGGCGACCTTCCTGTTCAGTTCGCCCGGCGCGTAGTACGCGCACTTGCCCGAGTTGGTCATGACGGTCCGCACCTCGCCGCCCAGCATGGGCGTGTGGAACATGCAGGTGTCCAGCGTGACGCGGGCGCCGAACTCCGCCAGCACCCGGTCAAACCCCGCTCGCTGCGCCAGGGCCCAGGACTGCGTGGACGAGATGACGATCACGTCCGCCCTGGCCTTGCCGCCCGCGCGGGCGATGTGCTCGGCCAGCTCGCGGAACTCCGCGAAGGAGAAGTGCGGGCAGCCCAGCAGCACCGCGTCCAGGTCGTCGTCCTCGCCCGCGGTGGACAGGTCCGCCCACGCGGCGGCCAGGTCGGCGGGCGCCACGTCGACCGTCCGCTCGGCGGCCCGGCCGTGCAGGGCGGCCTGGAGCGTGGGCGCCTCGGGCGTCAGGCCGACGGCGTGGAAGAGGGCGACCGAGCCGCTGGAGGCGGCGGCAGCCCCCAGGGCCTTGAGGCGGTCGTCGCTGACCACGGGCGGCAGGCCCTCGATCACGGGCACCTTCTCGCCCGCCAGCGGGCCCAGCAGGTGCCCCAGGGCGGGGTAGAACGTCTCGCGGTCGAAGTCGCCCGAGCCGAACCCCCGCAGCCGCACGAGGACCTGCCCGCGGCGGTTCTCGTCCAGGTGCAGACCGAGGCGCGGCACGCGGCCGGTGACGGCGGCGCAGATGTCCATGTAGTCGCCGTAGCGGTTCGTGCGGGCGCCGAGCACGGAGTTGGCGTAGACGACCGCGTTGGACTCGCCCCAGGCGATCTGCTGGCCGAAGCGCGGCGTGAGGTAGCCCTGGTAGGGGGCGCAGGTCCAGGTGGGCACGCAGCCCATGTCGGCGTAGGCCTTGCCCTGGCGGATGGCCTTGGCGGCGAAGGCCTCGTCGATCGACCAGTCGCGCCAGTGCTGAAGGTCCAGCGGGCCCATGTTCAGCGTGGTCGGCACGCGCGCACGGGCGCCGCCGGCGGCGAGAGTCTCGGCGAACTCCAGGCCCGCGTCGCTGAGCAGCCCGCAGCCGTCGATGTGGGCGGCGGTGATGTCCATCAACTCGTCGGCCCCGCACGCGTCGGCCATCCGGGCCACCACCGACATCGCCAACCGCGCCCCGGCGCCGTGCCGGCCGGCCAGCATCTCCTCGTCACGTTGGCTCAATCGAACCGTCATGGCGATATCAGACGACATCCCCCTCCGCGAATCAAGAGATCAGGTGGAAACCCGTTTGACTGCGCGAAAAAGAAAGCCGCCGGAACGATCCTCCACGGATCGCCCCGGCGGCGCGGGGGGGATACAAACCGATTACTGGCAGCTTCCGTCCTTCAGGCGGTCGCGCTGCTGGATCTTGGTGGCAGTCGGGGCGGCCGTCCGGGCGGTGGCGCAGCTTCCGTCCTTCAGGCGATCGCGCTGCTGGATCTTGGTCGCGGTCGGGGCGGCCGTCCGCGCGGTGGCGCAGCTTCCGTCCTTCAGGCGGTCGCGCTGCTGAATCTTGGTGGCGGTCGGGGCGGCCGTCCGGGCGGTGGCGCAGCTCCCGTCCTTCAGGCGATCGCGCTGCTGAATCTTGGTCGCGGTCGGGGCGGCCGTCCGGGCGGTGGCGCAGCTCCCGTCCTTCAGGCGGTCGCGCTGCTGGATCTTGGTCGCGGTCGGGGCGGCCGTCCGGGCGGTGGCGCAGCTCCCGTCCTTCAGGCGGTCGCGCTGCTGGATCTTGGTCGCGGTCGGGGCGGCGGTACGGGAGACCTGGTCCCGTTTTCTGATCTGCCGCTTCGTGCCCTTGCCTCCTGAGACTCCCTGGTTTCCCTGCCCGGCGAGGACGAACGTCCCGCAGGTGAACAGGACTGCCGCTGCCACTGCCATCAATTTGCTCATCAATATCTCCTCAAGTTCGGAACCTACGGGACCATCCCGATGTTCGTGTTGCCGTCTTGAACGAGCAACTCGTGGCAACCCGGCGTTTGGCCATCGCGTTCTCGCTCAAGTCATTCATTGAACGAGTCGGCGGGGAGAATCCTGCGGGCTCTAGGGTAAACCCTGAACGCCGCGCCGATTGCGATGCTGCGAGCGGCCGTCTTGAGGATTGGCGGGAGAGGTCTGGGCATGTCCGTAGCCGCGGCGGTGCTGGCCTCGGCTGGTTTCGCGCACGCTGTCGGCAGCCAGGCCCATGAACTGGCGGGCCTGTTGAGGGGTCAGGAGTTTGCGGATGGCGAGCAAATGGGCGGCCACGCGCCTTTCCAGGGCCGCGTGCGTGGCGGCCACCCGATCGACCTGGGTCAGGATCGCTGCATCCGTGCGGGCTGGATCGTCCAGCATTGCGACCAGTTCCGCCCGCTGCTCCTCCAGCGCGCGGCGCAGGTCCTGGGCTTCCCGGGCGAACTGCGGGTCGGCCTGGCAGACCCGGCCCCGCTGCGACGGCGAGAGGCGCAGGTAGTGGCAGAGGTCGTCCTGGTCGCAGCACGGTTCATCGTCCGCCGGTCGGGCCTGGACGGGCGGGTCCTCATGACCCGCCGTCCGCCCCAGCAGGAAGGCTCCGCCTCCCCCGCCCAGGGCCAGGGCCAGGATGATCATGCTTTGTTTCGTCATGGGCGGGTCTCCTGCGGCGTCTGAGACGTCAAGGGCCAGATCCGGTCCAGTCCGACCGGGTCGGCGGAGAGCAGATCCAGATGCATGGCCGCCGCCACCTCCGCCGGCGCCGCCACCAACTGGTGGTTTCCGCCGTCCGGGGACGGACCGACGCGGCTGAACCGTCCGGCGGCGAATCCGGTCAGCACGGCCAGGGCAACCACCGCCGCGGCCCGCGCATACCAGGCGGTCCAAAGCCCTGGGCGCCGGCCCGGGTGGGGCAGGTCCGCGCACCACTGGCTTATGTCCTGCGGCGACGCCTGGGCGGTCAGGTCCCACATCTGGGCGAACCGGTCCAGCCGGCTGCGACACAAGGCACACTGCTCCAAGTGCTTGCGCAGGTCCAGATGGGCGGCCTGCTCGCCTGCGGCCAGCAGGTCCAGCAACTGCGAGTCACGCGGGTGGTTCTGTTCAGCCATGCTCCGCATCCTATGAATTGAACGTGTCCAGCGTCATTTTCCTGTGCGCCAATTGTCGAATCAAACCAGATCGCGCAGGCTGTCGCGAAGTCGTTGATACGCCCGCGACAGCAGCGACTCGATGGCCGACGTGCTCCAGCCCGTCGAGCGGGCAATCTCCTGGTGGCTCTGACGACGGTACCGGTGAAGGACGAACGCGATGCGCTGCCGCTCGGGGAGGGCTTGGACGGCCTGGCGGATGCGCAGGGCGGTCTCGCTCTTCTCCAGGCGGACGGCCGGCTGGCTGTCCGCCTTGTCGGGCGCGTCGATCTTCAGTTCCAGGGGGCGGCGCCGCACCTGGCGGAGGCGGTCGCGGCAGAGATTCAGCACGATCCGGTACAGCCAGGTGGAGAACCGGGCGGTCGGGCGATAGCGGTCGGCGGAGCGGTGCAGGCGAAGGTACGCTTCCTGCACCACGTCCTCGGCGCCGTCGTGTTGCCCGAGAACCCGCTTGGCCAGCAGGAGCATTCGGTCGTGATACCGGCGGTTGAACTCGGCCAGCGCGGTCGCGTCGCCGCTCGCCAACGCTTCCACGAGTTCCACGTCGCTGGCCTGGGTCAAGTCCATGTCGCTACCTTAGCCCATGAGGACCGGCCGAGACATCGGGTATTACCCGTAAACCAGGCACGTCAGATAATTCGTACCGAAACAATCCCATTTCACTTGAAATGCGTACCAGTTTGGTCCTATATTGAAGCAGACGTGTGGTTCGAGGAGACGCGTGACGAATGCTTTCTCTGACCAAAAAGACCGGTTACGCCCTGGTGGCCATGTGCCACCTGGCCAAATTGCCCGAGCAGCAACTGGCCAGCGCGCGGGAGATCTCCGACCAGTTCGGCGTGCCCCCCTCGCTGCTGATGAACGTGATGAAGGAGCTGTCGGCTGCCGGATACGTCGATTCGGTGCGCGGGGCCAAGGGCGGCTATCGTCTGGCGTGCGACCCCCGCGAGGTGAGTCTGGCCGATCTGGTGACGGCGCTGGAGGGCCCGGTCCGGATGGCGGAGTGCGTCAGCGACAGCGAGCGGGACGACCGCGAATGCACCTGCGAGGTGATGGCCCGCTGTCCGGTGGCCGATCCCGTCCATCGCGTCCAGCGGCGGCTGATGGAGTTTCTGCGAAGAGTCACGCTGGCGGAGATCGTCGATCCGACGGCTGCGCCGGCTGGAAAGTAGGAAACGACTATGCCCGTACAGATGCCCGTGTATCTCGACTACAACGCGACCACGCCGATCGATCCGCGGGTGCTGGAGGCGATGATGCCGTACTTGACCAGCGAGTTCGGCAACGCCGCCAGCCGCAACCACGCCTTCGGGTGGAGGGCGGAGGCCGCCGTCGAGTCCGCCCGCGAGCAGATCGCCCGTCTGCTGGGCGCCTCGTCCAAGGAGATCGTCTTCACCTCCGGCGCCACCGAGAGCAACAATCTCGCCATCAAGGGCGCCGCGGCCATGTACCGCGAAAAGGGCAACCACATCATCACCTGCACCACCGAGCACAAGGCGGTGATCGACCCGTGCAAGCGGCTGGCCGAACAGGGCTACGAGGTGACGTGGCTCACGCCTGATTCGTACGGGCGGGTGTCGGCGCAGCAGGTGGCCGACGCGATCACCGACCGCACGATCCTGATCTCGCTGATGGCGGCCAACAACGAGATCGGCACGCTGCATCCGATCGTCGAGATCGCCAAGGTGGCCAAGGATCGCGGGGTGATCTTCCACAGCGACGCCACGCAGGCGGTGGGCAAGGTGCCCATCGACGTCGAGGCGACGGGGATCGACCTGCTGAGCCTGTCGGCCCACAAGATCTACGGGCCCAAGGGCGTCGGCGCCCTGTACGTGCGCCGGCGCGGGCCGAGGGTCCGCCTGGTCTGCCAGATGGACGGCGGGGGGCACGAGCGCGGCATGAGGAGCGGCACGCTCAACGTGCCCGGCATCGTCGGCCTGGGCGCCGCCGCCGAGATCTGCCGCACCGAGATGGACGCCGAGGCCCCCCGACTGGCCGCCCTGCGAGACCGCCTCCACAAGGGCATCGCCGACCGCCTCGACCACGTCCAGCTCAACGGACACCCCATCGAGCGGACCCCCAACACCGTCAACCTCTCCTTCGCCTACGTCGAGGGAGAAGCACTGATGATGAAGATGAAGGACGTGGCCGTCTCCTCCGGCTCGGCCTGCACCAGCGCGTCGCTGGAGCCCAGCTACGTGCTGCGGGCCATCGGCGTGGGCGACGACCTGGCCCACAGCTCGATCCGCTTCGGCGTGGGCAGGCCCACCACCGAGGCCGAGATCGACCACGCCGTCGAACGGGTGGTGACGGCCGTCCAGGAGCTGCGCCAGCTCAGCCCGCTGTACGAGCTGGCCCAGGAAGGCGTGGACCTCAAGCAGGTGAAGTGGGCCCCCCATTAGTGGCCAGTAGCCCGTAGCCAGTAGACGATATGAAGAGGACGCAGTGAGACCTTCAGCGATACAAGCACGATGCAGAGGACGGGCCGGCCGGAGGGCTTGCCGTTCGGCAATAGCAACGTGCGAGGGCGCTTGCAGAGCGAATCGAGGAACGTATGGCCTACAGTGAGAAAGTCATCGACCACTTTAACAATCCGCGGAACGTGGGTTCCATGGACAAGAACTCCGAGCACGTGGGCACCGGCATCGTCGGGGCGCCCGAGTGCGGCGACGTGATGAAGCTCCAGATCGAAGTCGACGGAGACGGGCGGATCGTGGACGCCAAGTTCAAGACCTTCGGGTGCGGCTCGGCCATCGCGGCCAGTTCGCTGGCCACCGAGTGGCTCAAGGGCCGCACCGTCGACGAGGCCACCGAACTCAAGAACTCCGACATCGCCAACGAGCTGGCCCTGCCCCCGGTCAAGATCCACTGCAGCGTGCTGGCCGAGGACGCGGTCAAGGCGGCTATCGAGGATTGGAAGCGGAAGAACGGGAAGTAATTGACCATTGACTATTGACCATTGACCATTGAAGAAGACGACAGGACGCAGAGGCGCAGAAGAACAGAGGCGAGGTTTTGCAGCCAGGCCCGAAGATTCTGCAGTCAGGCCCGAAGGTTTTGCAGCCAGGCCCGAAGGGCCGGGATAGCACAGCCCAGGCCGGAGCGAAGCGCAGGCCTGGGACAGCGGCGTCGGAGAAATGAGCCCTGAAAGGGCGGCATAAGCTCCGCGGCGGAAGCGCGGTAGCTGTAAGGAGCAAGCGAATGATTACCATGACCGAACGAGCGGCCCAGAAGATCAAGACGGTTTTTGAGACCCACAAGATGCCCGAGGGCTCGTGCCTGCGGATCGGCATCAAGGGCGGCGGGTGCAGCGGGTTCTCCTACACGCTGGACGTGACGGACAAGCCGGCCGAGGACGACCAGGTCTACGAGAGCCACGGCGTGCGGATCGTGACCGATCTCAAGAGCAGCCTGTACCTGGACGGCACGGAGATCGACTACAACGACGAACTGCTCAAGGGCGGCTTCGTCTTCAACAACCCCAACGCCAAGCGAAGCTGCGGCTGCGGGGCGAGTTTCTCCGCCTGACGGCGGAGGCAGGACCTGGTAGCCCGTAGTCAGTAGCCCGTTCAATGCAACTGGCTACCACTACTGGCTGCAGGCTACTGGCTACAGGCTACTGGCTACAGGCTACTGACTACTGGCTACAGGCTACAGGCTACCCATGACCAACGAAAACGTCCACCCCGCCAAGTGCAAGCAGTGCAACAAGCCCACCAGCAGCGTGCTGGTGTGCGACTATTGTCACACGCTCAACCCAGCCGCGGCCACGGTGACCGACTACTTCACGCTGCTGGGCCTGCCGCGACGCTACGACATCGACCTCCAGGAACTGCACCGCAAGTTCGTCGCGCTCAGCCGCCACGCTCACCCGGACTTCCACGGGGGCGAGAGCCCCGAGGTCCAGGGTCTGTCGTTGCAGATCTCCGCCGCCCTGAACGACGCCTATCGCGCGCTGAGCGACCCCGCGAACCGGGCAGCCTACCTCCTGGAGTTGCTGGGGGGCAAAAGCTCAGCCGAGGACAAGTCCGTGCCCGACGGATTCCTGAACACCATGATGATGCTTCAGGAAGCGATGGCCGACGCCAAGACCGGCGGCGACCAGGACGAGCTGGGACGCACCCGCACCGTGCTGGTCACCCAGCGCGACGGCCTGCTGCGGCGCATCGCCAAGCTCTTCGAGGACTACCAGGAAGCCGTCGCCTGCCAGGCCGTCACAACCGACATCCTCAACGAGGCCCGCAAGCAGTTGAACGCGGTCTCCTATGTCCGAAAGCTGCTGTCGCAGCTTTGAGCGAAGATTGGCAAGTGAAGACTGACAACCGTGCCTGCGGAGCCGCAAGCGCAGGAAGAAGCACCCCGCATGCCCTTGCCCGAAGGGGCGAAAGAGAGCAGCGGGGTGGCTCAGACCCGAAGGGCGATCGAGACCCGGCAGCGTTGTCAGGCCCGAAGGGCCGGTAGCAATTAGCCGGGGGCGCAAGCCCCCGGAAAGCTGAAGGGCCGAAGAAGAGCGCCCGGGGGTTTAGGCCCGAAGGGCCGGCAGCAAGTAGCCGGGGGCGCAAGCCCCCGGAAAGCGGCGAGAGAAAGAAAGAGCCCCGAAGGGGCGAAAGAAAGCGTGCCAAGATGGCCTACGTGAACCTGGCGTATCACGTCGTCTTCGCGACCAAGAATCGGCAACGCTGGCTCTGCAACCCCGCTCGCGAGAGGATTCACGCGTATCTCGGCGGGATCGTGCGCCAACTCGGCGGACAATCCATTCGGGTCAATGGTCCGGAAGACCACGTTCACCTGGCCGTCAAGTTGCCGGCCTCGCTGGCGATCGCCGACTTCACGAGGCTCCTGAAGACGAATTCGTCCAAATGGATTCACGAGGAATTCCCGGACATGAAGGACTTCCACTGGCAGGACTCGTACGCAGCCTTCAGCATCTCCGAGAGCGTCCTTCCGGAAGTGGTCGCGTACATTGCCGACCAGGAAGCCCACCACCGGCGCGTGACTTTCGAAGAGGAATTGGCTGTGTTCCTGAAGAAGCACGGCATCGAATATGACCCGAAATACATATGAGACATTCTGTCGCCCCTTCGGGGCTTCTTTGGATGGGCGTCGGCGTTCCGGGGGCTTGCGCCCCCGGCTACCTGCTTTCGACCCTTCGGGTCTTTTTCTCCCGCAACCGCATACCGCGGGCTTGTGCCCCCCGGCTACCCGCTGGCGCCCCTTCGGGACTGCCAACAGCGGTCAACGAACAGGCGGCAAGCAACAATCAGTGACCGACAACTGAAAACGGTCGGCCAAGAACCGATAACGGACAGTCAACAACGGACAAGCGAAAGACATCGGCTGCGAACCAACAACCAACAACGAATACCCATGCCTGACTCCAACATCATTCTCGGCATCGATCTCGGCACGACCAACTCGCTTGGCGCGTACATGTCGCCGGCCGGGCCTGTGGTCATTCGCGACCAGGCGGGCAACGCCCTGGTGCCCAGCGTGCTGGCCTTTGCGCCGGACGGCCAGGTGACCGTCGGCAGCGAAGCGCGGGCCCACGCGGTGGCCAACCCGCTGGCCACGGTTTATTCCGTCAAACGCCTCATGGGCAAGGGCATCCGCGACGTGCAGCAGGACCTGAAGTTCCTGCCGTACGGCGTGCACGAGGGGCCTCACGGCACGGTCGTGGTGCAGGTGGGCCAGCGGCGGATGACGCCGCAGGAGTTGTCAGCCCTGATCCTCCGCGACCTTCGCCAGCGC
Source organism: Planctomycetota bacterium (assembly GCA_022705325.1). Taxonomy (GTDB): domain Bacteria; phylum Planctomycetota; class Phycisphaerae; order SM23-33; family SM23-33; genus MWDR01. Next base: position 61,680 of record JAKJER010000014.1, read on the forward strand.
GCGGAGGCCGCCCTCGGCCAGCCCATCACCCAGGCCGTCATCACCGTGCCCGCGTACTTCGACGACGCCCAGCGCCAGGCCACCCGCGACGCCGGCCGAATCGCCGGCCTGGAGGTCAAGCGGATCGTCAACGAGCCCACCGCCGCCGCCCTCGCCTACGGCCTGGACCTGCCTGCCGGACAGGCAGGTAAGAAGGAGGACGCCACCATCGCCGTCTACGACCTGGGCGGCGGGACGTTCGACGTCTCCATCCTCCGCGTCTCGGGCGGGGTGTTCCAGGTGCTGGCCACCAACGGCGACACGCACCTCGGCGGCGACGACCTCGACCTCGAGCTGATCGACCTGATCACCTCCGAGATCGTCGAGCGCTTCTTCCCCCAGGCGCGGGAGAAGTTCCTGACCGACGTCCCGCCGGACCTCTCTCCGTCGGACCGCTCCGCCGCCGAGATGGCGTTCGTGCGGTCGTTCTTTCCCCCGGCCACCCGCCAGGCCCTGCGGAACTTCGCCGAGGCCGCCAAGATCCGCCTCAGCGAGGAGGCCTCCGCGACGGTGGAGATCGACCTGGGCGAGGGGCGCCTCTACCAGCGGGCGATCACGCGCGACGAGTTCGAGGCCCGCGCGGGCAAGTGGGTGGACCACACCATCGAGCACTGCCAGCTCGCCCTGGCCGACGCGGGCCTGACGCCCGACCAGATCGACCAGGTCGTCATGGTCGGCGGGGTCACGCGCATGCCGCTGGTGCGGCGGCGCGTGGGCGAGTTCTTCGGGCGCACGCCCTACACGGCCATCAATCCCGACGAGGTGGTCGCGCTCGGGGCGGCTGTGCAGGCGGGCATCCTGGCCGGGCAGAAGCGCGACACGCTGCTGCTGGACGTCACACCGCTGTCGCTGGGCATCGAGACGCTCGGCGGGGCGGTCGGCAAGCTGATCATGCGGAATTCCACCGTGCCCTGCCAGGCCGGCGAGACCTTCAGCACCTACCTGGACGGGCAGACCAATGTGGACATCCACGTCCTCCAGGGCGAGCGCGAGCTGGCCAAGGACTGCCGCAGCCTCGGGCGCTTCCAGCTTCGGGGCATCCCGCCCATGCCGGCGGGGGCGCCGCGAATCCAGGTGACCTTCCTGATCGACGCCAACGGCATCTTGAACGTCTCCGCCCGCGAACTGCGCAGCGGGCGAGAGGCCTCGGTCCAGATCACGCCCGCCCACGGGCTGACCAGGGACGAGGTCGACCGGATGGTCAAGGAGTCCTACACGCACGCGATCGAGGACCTGATGGTCCACCGCCTGATCGACACCCGCAACGAGGCCCACCGCGTCCTGGCAGCCGTCGACAAGGCGCTCGCCCAGGCCGCTCACGTCCTGTCGGCCGACCAGCGGGCCGAGCTGGACGCCGCCGTCGCGGACCTGAAGGCGAAGATCGACAGCGACGACGCCGACGCCCTCTACGAGGCCATGGGCCGGGCCAACCAGGCCGCCATGCCCCTCACCCAGGCGCAGATGGACGAGGTGCTCAAGCAGACCGTGAAGGGCCGGCGGGTGGATGAGGTTTGAACGACAGTAGCCCGCAGCCAGTAGTCAGTGGCCAGTAGTCCGTAGCCAGTGCAGGTTCTATGGGAGATGGAGCGTGCTGACATGGGCACCGAACCGGAGTATTCAGGTTTTGCGGACCTTCCCCGATGGGTCAGGCAGCCCGTGCAACTCATAAGAAATGGGGATGAGGAGCAGTTTGTTTGGTGCCCAGTGCCGGCTCTGGGCCAGCAGTGTATTATGAACTTGATGAATCAAGGCGAAGAAGGCCAGAATCGGGTACGATCTTACCTGAACGCTGCGGTTGGCAAGATCACATGAGCCGGGCGGGCAATCGCACAGACCACTGGCTACAGGCTACAGGAGACCAACGATGATTCGATTCGGCGGACCCATCTTCGGCGTCAAGCAGGACGACCCCGCGGCCTTTGCCCGCGCCCACAAGGAACAGGGCTACCGGGCTGCGTACTGCCCGGGCGTCAAGATCGGCGACAAGGAGCGGATCAAGGCCATCCGCGACGCGTTCGAGAAGGAGCAGGTCGTCATCGCCGAGGTCGGCGCCTGGTGCAACATGCTGGCCGCCGACCCGGCCACCCGCAAGAAGAACCACCAGATGATCTGCGAGCGGCTGGCGCTGGCCGACGAGATCGGGGCGTTGTGCTGCGTGGATTATCTGGGCTCGGAGGTGCCCGGAACCAACTACGGCCCGCACCCGGACAACTTCTCGGCCAAGGGGTTCGACCTGTGCGTGCAGACGGTGCGGTCGATCATCGACGCGGTCAAGCCCACGCGGGCGAAGTTCTGCCTGGAGATGATGCAGTGGTGCCTGCCCGACAGCCCGGAGGTCTGCCTGGACGTGCTCAAGGCCGTCGACCGCAAGGCGTTCGCCGTGCACATGGACCCGGTGAACATCGTGACCAGCCCGCGGGTGTACTTCAACACCGCCAACCTGCTCAGGCGATGCTTCGCCCTGCTGGGCGAGTGGATCACGAGCTGCCACGCCAAGGACATCATCGCCCGCGAGAAGGGCGCCCTGCACATGGACGAATGCCGCCCCGGCACGGGCGTCTTTGACTACCGCACGTTCCTGACCGAGCTGGCCAAGCTGCCGCACCACCCGCCGCTCATGCTCGAACACCTGCCCAACGCCCAGGAGTACGCCAAGGCCCGCGACCACATCACCGCCCTGGCCAAAGAACTGAACGTCTGGTGACCGATTGCGGACCTGTCTGCCGGCAGGCAGGTTGCGGATTGAACGACAGCAACCGGACGCAGAGACGCAGAGACGCAGAGACGCAGGGGCAATAAGAGTTCAGAGAGAGGAAAAAGCCCACGGAAGGCTTTCCGTGGGCTTTGTGTTCTGCCGCTCTGGATGTTATCGAAGCGGAGGACCGTTCAGTCTCTCTCTCTCTTCCTCTGCGCCTCTGCTTCTCTGCGTCCTGTCGCTCAATCCGCATTCCGCATTCCGCAATTCATTTCTTCAGGTGCTTGTCGAAGAACTCCCGCACGCGTTTGATATGGTCCGGCCCGCGGAAGCCGTGTCCCGCTCCCTCCACGAACACCAGCGTCGAGGCCACGCCCGCCTTGGTCAGCGCGTCGTGGAGGACCTGGCTCTGCTGGGGGGGAACGATCGGGTCCTTGTCGCCGTGCATGTGCAGCATCGGGCAGTCGTCCTTGCTGACGTAGGTGATGGGGCTGGCGGAGGCGGCCTTGTCCTTGTCCTTCATCACGTCGCCCCCGATCAGCAGCGACTCGGGCGAGTTCGGCCCGTCGTGGCGCATGCGGCTGAAGGCGTTCTTGTCGCTGTCGGACTGCATCGTCTGCAGGTTGGATGGCCCGAACCAGTTCACCGCGCACTGCACCCGGCTGGACTGGTCGGCGTGGCCCAGGTCGCCCTCGAGTTCCTTCACCTCGCCGCTGACGGCGATCATGGCCGACAGGTGCCCGCCGGCTGACCCGCCCCAGGAGCCGAATCGCTGCGGGTCCAGGCCGTACTTGGCGGCGTTGGCCCGCAGGTAGCGGATGGCGGCCTTGCAGTCGTGGATCTGTGCGGGCCAGATGGCGACCTGGCTGAGGCGGTACTCCACGCTGGCCACCGCGTAGCCCTCGCTCAGCAGGGGCAGGGCCGGGCAGTTGTTCTTCGTGCCGGCCCGCCACGCCCCGCCGTGGACCCAGATCACCAGCGGCAGGGGCTTGCCGCCCTCGTTCCTGGGCACGAACAGGTCCAGGCGGTTGGCCTTGGCGTCCGCCTGGGCGTACTGGAGGTCGCGGTGGACGGCCACCCCCTCGGGCAGGCGCGGCGGAGGTCGCAGGAGCGGGCGTTGCGGCTGCTCGCCGGGCCGCGCCGGCTGGCGCTGCTGGGCGAAGACGGGGACGATCAAGGCGGCGACCAACAGCAGGGGCAGAGTGCGACGCGTCATGTTCGTGCTCCTTACTCGGGCGGCGACATTGTCCGATTTTCGATTCACGCGGGCAACTGCGAACCGTCCTGGATCACTAGAGTGACCAGGCCGTTGGGTTGTACGACATGGTGATGGCCGCGTATCCCCGGCGCGGGCGCCCTGCGGCTCGCGGCTTCGCGGAAGCGTTCTGCGGGTTTCCTCCGCCCCCGCGAGGTGAAGTACATTGCAAATCGTCCCCTCCTCGCGTAGTCTATCGCGGCCTGATTGGCGCCAATGGAGAGTGTCGTGATCGTCGTATTGAACCTGTTCGACATCGTGCCGGGCAAGCAGAAGGAATACGCCGAATACCTGCGCCGCGTCCAGCCCATCCTGGATCGCTACGGGGCCAAGGTGCTCCTGTACGGGCGGACGCGACAGGTGTACATGGGGGGCTGCACGCAGGAATACTGCGGGCTGATCGGCTACCGCGAGTTGGACGACCTGCGCAAGCTCTCGCACGATCCGGAATTCGCAGCCATCCGCCCGCTGCGCGACGACTCGACGACCAACTACGTGCTGACCGCGATCGAGGGGTTCCCGACGATGAACGACGCCGCCGAGTACCTGGAGGGGTTGTAAGCGGAGGCGGTTGTTTGTTGTTCGTTGTTGGCAGGGGCGGGTGTTACGGCGCGTACGAGGGCCAGTCGCGGCCACGGATGATCTCCAGGGCCCGCTCGCGGAAACGAAGGAACGTGATCACCCGCAGCCTCCCGCCGTACAGCCACGCATAGGCATTGCTTTCGATCGTACAGGGAATGCCTTGAGCCTCCAGTTCTTGCTTGATCGCCGTCGCCTGGAAAAGGTCTCTCGGCCGCCACAGTTCCGCGAGCGGCTCGTCCATATCGCGTGGGTCCATGGCCTTGCTCCCGCTGTTGCAGAACCGCAAGGGGTACCGTCGTTTCTGCCCTCAGGGCTCGGGGCATTCTTCGCACTTGTACACGCCTTCCTCGCGTCGCTTCTGGGCCTTGTCGCTGATGCGGGTGTCCTCGCGGAAGTCGATGCCGGTCTTCTTCAGCAGGGTCCGCAGATAGTCCAGGTGCGGGCACGGCGGGGCGTGGTAGTTGTCCTGGGTGATGCACGAGGACAACTGCACGACGATCCGGTCCTTGTCTGCCCCCTCGTGCTTCTTGAGCATCCGTTTCAGGTGGGTCAGCTTGCGGTGCAGGGCCCGCCCGCAGCAGCCCCCGCAGGTCATGTACGTCACGCGATAGGCCCGCTCGCGAGGGTAGGCGGCGAACCCGCCCGTCCGCTGCGAGAAGCTCCGCTCGCAGAAGTAGCCCGAGCAGCGCTGCTTCACGATGTCGCACTGTACGATGACGATGTAGTCTTTCTCGGCCAGGTCCATAGTCGAATTCGCTCTCCTGGCTGCCACTATCCCCGATCCCGCCCGCGAAGTCCAGCCGGCGGCGCCCGGAGCCGCCGCGGAAAGTTGCGGCCTCCCCCGCGGGCGGCCCGCGCAAGAGCGTGTTTGAATTTCCACCCGCGATTCGCGATAATCCCTCCTTCGACGATCCGCGGAACCGGTCTGGAGTTGTGGCCCCGCCGTGCCGGCAGCCTGCCTGCCGGAGGCAGGGCGGGCTTGTGTTCCCGATCTTGCAGGCGGGCGAGCCCCGCTGGAATGGAGATCATCATGATGCGCAGCGACCGAGTGAAGAAGGGGATGGAGCGCGGCCCGCACCGCAGCCTGCTCAAGGCCACCGGGCTGAGCGACCGGGAGATCGCCCGCCCGTTCATCGCCGTCGTCAACAGCTACACCGACGTCGTGCCCGGGCACGCCCACCTCGACGCCGTGGGCGAATTCGTCAAGGCCCAGGTCGAGGCTGCCGGCGGCACGCCCTTCGTCTTCAACACCATCGCCATCTGCGACGGCATCGCCATGGGCCACACCGGCATGAAGTACTCCCTGGCCAGCCGCGAACTCATCGCCGACACCGTCGAGTCCATGTTGCAGGCCCACCAGTTCGACGCCATGATCTGCATCCCCAACTGCGACAAGATCATCCCCGGCATGCTGATGGCCGCCATGCGGGTCAACGTGCCCACGATCTTCGCCAGCGGCGGGCCCATGGAGGCCGGCTGCGTGGCCGGCAAGGACGTCGACCTGATCGACCAGTTCTACGCGGTGGCCCAGCAGAAGATCGGCAAGATGACCAAGGCCGAGGTGCTCGAGTTCGAGAACAGCACCTGCCCGGGCTGCGGCTCGTGCAGCGGCATGTTCACCGCCAACAGCATGAACTGCCTGTGCGAGGCGATCGGGATGGCCCTGCCGGGCAACGGCACGTGCCTGGCCACCAGCCCCGCGCGGATGGAGCTGTACCGCGCCGCCGCCTCGCGGATCGTCGAGATGGCCCGCCAGTGGGGCCGTTCGGGCTGCTCGAAGAAGTACCCCCTCCTGCCGCGGAACATCATGACCCGCAAGGCGTTCGAGAACGCCATGGCCCTGGACATGGCCATGGGCGGCTCGACCAACACCGTGCTGCACCTGCTCGCCCTGGCCAGCGAGGGCGGCGTGAGCTTCACCCTTGACGACATCGACAAGGTCTCCAAGCGCACGCCCAACATCTGTCGCGTCGCCCCCTCCTCCACGCCCGAGGGGCGGATCTACCACATGCAGGACGTGCACCGCGCCGGCGGCATCCACACCATCATGGGCCAGCTCTGGTGGGACAACCCCAAACTCCTCCACGCCGGCTGCCTCACCGTCACCGGCGAGAGCCTCATGAAGAACCTCGAGAAGTGGTCCGTCCGCAGCAAGAAGCTCTGCCCCGCCGCGCGCAAGATGTACCGCGAGGGCGGGCTGGCCACCGGACGCAAGGTCGAGGACGTCAAGCGGATGTACCGCGAGGCCGCCGCCAGCGCCCGCGGGGGCCTCTCCGCGGCGACGAAGAAGAAACTCAAGGCCGCTCCCGTCCGCAACGCCGGGCGACTCAACGCCCAGGACGTCGTCCGCCCGATCGCGCGGGCCTTCACCGCCGCCGGCGGGCTGGTCGTGCTCTACGGCAACATCGCCAAGCGGGGCAGCGTGGTCAAGCTGGCCGGAGTGGACCCCAAGATGTACCGCCACGCCGGGCCGGCCGTCATCTTCGAAAGCCAGGAAGACGCCTGTGCCGGCATCCTGGGCGGGCAGGTCAAGCCGGGCGACGTCGTGGTCATCCGCAACGAGGGCCCGCGAGGCGGACCCGGCATGCAGGAGATGCTCGCCCCCACCAGCTACATCAAGGGCATGGGCCTGGGCGACAAGTGCGCCCTGATCACCGACGGGCGATTCAGCGGCGGCACGGCCGGGGCGTGCATCGGGCACGTCTCGCCCGAGGCCGCCGGCGGCGGCGAGATCGGCCTGCTCCGCGACGGCGACCTCATCGAGATCGACATCCCGGCCGGGCGGCTCGACGTCAGGCTCAGCCAGGCCGAGTTGGCCCGCCGGCGCAAGGCCTACAAGCCCTGCCCGCCGCAGATCACCTGGGGCGGGCTCGGCCGATACGCCACGCAGGCGACCTCCGCCGACACCGGCGCCGTCCTGGACTGGCCCGGAAAGACCCGCGCATAGCCGTGGCACGGCCATCTTGGCCGTGCCCTATGAGCGAGACGCTCGTGGGACGCATGGGCGAGACGCCCATGCCACGTTTCAAGGCGGCTTCGAAGCCGCCATAGGAGACCGTGTGTGACGCGACATGAGTTGCCCAAGGCCGGCCTGAACGCCCATCTTCCGGCCGACGAGTTCATCCAACGCCGCCGGCGCGTCCTGGAGCGCATCGGACCTTCCGGCGTGGTCGTGCTGCAAGGGGCAGCCGCCCCGGAAGGCTACGAGCTGTTCCGCCAGACCAACGAGTTCTACTACCTCTGCGGGCTGGACGTCCCGCACGCGTACCTCGTGCTGGACGCGCGCAGCGGGCGCTCGACGCTGCTGCTTCGCCCGCGCAACGCCCGCGAGGAACGCAACGAGGGCCCGTTGCTCTGGGCCGAGGACGCCGACCTCGCCCGCGCCGCCTGCGGCGTGGAGGCGGTCGCACCCGTCGCGGACCTGCCGGCCGTGCTGGGCGACCCGCGGGAGCTGTACGTCCTCCAAGGCCCCGTCGAGGGGCGCGGGGCCTGCCGGGCGTCCATCCTGGGCGCCCGCAAGATCGTCGCCGACGACCCCTTCGACGCCCGGCCCAGCCGGCAGGACAACTTCGTCAATCACCTGCGGTCGCGCTGGCCCGAGGCGCAGTTCCGCGATCTGACGCCCATCCTCGACCAGCTCCGCCGCGTCAAGAGCCCCGCCGAGGTGGCGCTCATGCGCCGGGCGGGACGCCTGGCCGCCGAGGCGGTCACGCGGGCCATGGCCATCTGCCGCCCCGGCCTGCTGGAAGACCAGCTCGGCGCCCTCGCCGACTGGGTCTACCGCGCCAACGCCGCGCGCGAAGTGGGCTACAAGGCCATCATCGGCTGCGGGCACAACGCCTGGTTCACCCACTACTTCCGAAACGATCAGCCGCTGGTCGACGGCGAGCTGGTCCTCATGGACTACGCCCCGGAGGTCGCCCACTACACCAGCGACATCGGGCGCATGTTCCCCGTCAACGGGCGATACTCGCCCGTGCAGCGAGAGCTGTACGGTTTCATGGTGGACTACCACAAGACGCTGCTGGGCCTGCTGCGGCCGGGCCGGCTGGCGGCCGACGTGCTGGCCGAGGCCGCCCGGCGGATGCGCGGCGAGATCGAGCGGCGGGAGTGGTCCAAGCCCGTCTACCGCCAGGCCGCCCTGAAAACGCTCGAGTATTCGGGCCACCTCTCGCATCCGGTGGGCCTGTCGGTGCACGACCCGGAGGGTTACCGCGGCCTGCCGCTGGAGGTCGGAACCGTCTTCGCAGTGGACCCCCAGCTCTGGGTGCCCGAAGAAGAAGTGTACATCCGCGTCGAGGATACGGTAGCGGTCACGGACGACGGCATCGAGGTCCTGACGGCGGCCTGTCCGTTGGAACTGGACGAGGTGGAGCGCATCGCGGGAACGGCGGATGCGGGATTCCCTCTCGTGCCGTGACCCCGACGCGTGTCCCAAGGCCCACGGAGAGTCATCCGTGGGCGTTCGTAGACGCGGGACTTTCCCATCGTCGGTGGACGGCCTGGCCACTTCAGTGGTCCAGGTGAACGCATGTCGCCTCGCGAAACACAGGAGCATCTGCCTATGATCGGATACAACCCGCTGGCGTCGTCGTGGGGACGGAAGATCACGTTCTTCATGCTCTACTTCACCGAGGGCCTGCCCCAGGGGTTCACGCTGGTGGCGATCGTGGGCCTGATGAGCCGCCGAGGGTTCGACGAGAGGACCGTGGGCAGCTTCGCCGCCGCCATGACGCTGCCTTGGGCGTTCAAGTGGGTGGTCGGGCCGTTCGTGGACCTGATCTTCAGCCGCCGCCTGGGGCGACGTCGCGGGTGGATCCTGGGCACCCAACTGCTGATGGCCGTCGGGATCGTGGCGGCCTTGCGGCTGGACTTCGCCAGTCAACTGGACCTGTTCAAGATGGTCATGGTGTTCGTGAACGGCTTTGCCGCCGCCCAGGACGTGGCCATCGACGCCCTGGCCTGCGATACCCTGGACGAAAAGGAGCGCGGGCAGATCAACGGGATGATGTTCGCCGGGGCGTACCTCGGCACGGCCGCCGGCGGCTCGGGCGTGCTCTACATCAGTCGCCTGGCGGCGGACCTGTCCGCTCCGGGCGTAGCCAACGTGGACGCCGCCATCGGCCTGCCGGCCGCCATGATCGCCCTGGTGGCGGTCCTGCTGGCGATCACCCTGTTCTTCGTCGTGCCCATGCGCGAGAAGCCCACGGAAGACCTGCCGCTGCACTCGTCTTTCCGCCAGGCCGGACGAAGGCTCACCACCTACGTGGGCGAGGCGGGGCGCTCGTTCTTCGCCTCCCGCACCGCCCTGGCGGCGCTCGCCTTCGCGATCCTGCCCACCGGCGCTTACGCGCTGGGCATGGCCGTCACCACCAAGCTCGCGACCAACCTGGGCTTCGACGAGAACCGCCTGGCCAACCTCAACCTCGTCACCGCCAGCATCGGCGCGGCGAGCTGCGTGGTGGGGGGGCTGCTGGCCGACAAGTTCGGCAAGCGCCGCATGATCGCCATCTACGCCGCCCTGACCATCGTGCCCAACCTCGTCCTGGCCGGGTGGATGCTCTCCAGCGGCGTCGACTTCACCCTCAACCCCAAGGCCGCCGGATACGCCGCGCCGGCCATGACGTTCCTGACCATGTTCTGGTGCGTCAACATCGGCTTCTCCGTCTTCCAGGGCCTGCTTTGGGGCAGCCGGGCCGGACTCTACATGGACGTGGTCAACCCCCGCGTCGCCGCCACGCAGTTCACCGCTTACATGGCCGTCCAGAACGTCGTCCTGACCTACTCGCAGTGGTGGACCGGCCTGGCGGTCGGGGAATGGAAACTGGGCTACGGCACGATGTACCTGGCCGACGTGGCCCTGGGCCTGCTCTGCCTGCCCCTGCTGCTGTGGATGAAGCCGCGCGTCAAGGGCCCCGACGAGCCCGTCCTGCCCGAGATCGAGGCCATCGAACCGCTCGTCGAACGGGCGTGATATTGATCATTACCTGATGAAACCACGGCGTCTGGCCGTGCGAGGCTGGGAGGCTCTGCCGATCCGGCGTGGATGTTTGGTCGCCAGGCAGAGTCGCCTATGCGGCAGGACCTTCGAACATCCCAAGACACGGCTGGCGCATTCGGCCCCGAAGGGGCCGCGGAGAGTAGCCGGGGGTGGAGCGAGGATCGCCGAAGGCGATACGAGCGGAGCCCCCGGTACGCGTTGGCGACCAGAAGAGCCCCGAAGGGGCGAGGGAGAAGATGGCGGCGGCCTCATGATCGAGTCGTTCTTCTCCGTCGCCCCTTCGGGGCTGGGACCTTTGGGGGCGCCGACCGGGGGCTCCCTTCGGTCGCCCCCGGCTACTCTCCGTCAGCCCTTCGGGCTTCTTCGTCCCGTCGCGGCTGAGGCTCTCGATCAAGGACGATCGCAGGACATCAAGATCGAGGCGCACTCGATTCGTGCAAGGCAGCTCTTTCGGAGTCTTCCTGCGGCTCATCCCCTGGGGATCCTTCATGCCCATCAGGGGGCTTCGTCTCCTGCATGGCCCCCTTGGGGGGCCTTCCTCAGGCCACGCCCTATGGGTGTGGTCACTGACTGAACATTGATCATTGAGTATTGAGGACGCAATCGCGCGAAAGCCCACTGCCAGGTCCGTGGGCTTCTTGTTGCGGTCTTCAATGGTCAATAGTCAATGTTCAATGGTCAATTCTTCTTCAGCACCGCCACGCCGAAGACCCCGCCGGCCCACTTGCCCGGCTGGGCCTGGAAGCGGACGGTGATCTTCTGCTGCCCGGCGCGGTCGGCGGGGACGCTATAGCAGGCGTCGAAGAACTCGCCCGGCTTGTTGTGCTCCAGCTTGACGGTGGCGACCTTCTTGTCGTCGATGAGCACGTCGAAGGTGCGGTTGCCGCCGTCGCCGCCCCAGTAGGTCACCATCACCTCGCTGGCGGCGTCGCCGGGGACCTTCAACTCGTAGCTGAACCATCCGCCGTCGGTCGCGTGACGCCAGCGACGCGAGTTGAACACGCCGGCCCCGGTCTTGTCGCCCTTGAGGGCGTGGGCCTTTTCCGACTCCGCCCGGCCGATCTCCACCTCGTCCACCGTGCGGGCCTTGAGGGCCCGGCGGCGGGCCTGCTCAGCCCGGGCGGCCTCCTGGCGCCGGGTATACTCCTCCGCCGTCAGCACGTCCCAGTACACGGCTTGCGGCTTGTCGTGAATCCGGTAGTACGGACGGAAGATCAGGTCTCGCGGCTCCTCGCCGCCCACGCGGAAAACGTCCTTCGATCCGGCGAACGTCAGGGCCCACGGCTGGCCCGGCTCGGCGACCTTCGCCAGGGCCGAGGGGATCTTCTCGACCTCGCCCAGGATATACGTGTCGGTCCTGCCGGCCGGCGTCTCCGCGGCGAGCACCAGCGGGCCGAACATCAGCGCGACCTTGCGCGGGTTGTCGCGGAAGCCCTCGGTCCGCAGCGTGAACGGCATGATCAGCCTCAGCGTGTCGCCGTCGCTCCACGTCCGGTCGATCGCGACGTAGCTGCCCGGCTTGCCCTCGAACGCCAGCCGCTCGCCGTTCAGGTCCGCCGTGATGCCCGCGGTCGCCCAGTACGGGCAGCGGACGTGGAGGGTGAACCGCCTCGGCTTGGCGCAGCTCACGCGCAGACTCGTCGACGGATCGTCCGGAAAGCGGGTCTCCTGGCGGACCTGGACGCCCGCGTCCTTCCAGTTCAGCGTGGACGGGATGAACAGGTTGAGGTACAGGTTCTTGCCCGCCCCATCGTGGAAGTAGATCGAGTCGCCGTACTTGACGTGGTTCTCGATGCCCGTGCCCACGCAGCACCAGAAGGCGTCGTTCACGGAGCTGTAGGTCTTGGCCTGCCCGCTGCGCAGCGGAATGTAGTAGCAGACCATCCCGGTCCGGGGGTTCTGCGAGGCCAGGATGTGGTTGTACAGGGCCCGTTCGTAGTAGTCGCCGTACTCGCACTTCATCTGCCAGCTCATGAGGTGCCGCGTGAGCTTGAGCATGTTGTAGGTGTTGCACGTCTCGGTGGTCGACGGGCCGATGTGCTGGCTGAGCCGCTCCTTCGGGCTGAAGTGCTCGCCGTCGCTGTTGCCCCCGATCGCGTACGACCGCTCGCGGGTGACGACCTCCCAGAAGAAGACCGACAGTTTCTTCAGGCTTTCCTCGCCCGTCAGCTCGTGCTGGCGGCAGCAGCCGATGACCTTGGGGAACTGCGTGTTGGCGTGCAGGCCGGTCAGCCTGTCCTCGCCCGCCGCCAGCGGGTCCAGGACGGCCTTATGGTTGAACCGCCTGGACAGGTCCAGGTACTTCTGCTCGCCCGTCACCGCGTGCAGCTCGGCCAGGCAGTCGTTCATCCCGCCGTGCTCGTTGGCGAGCATCTTCTGAAACTGCGGCTCGGAGAGCCTGGCCGAGCGCTTGACGTACCAGTCGGCGAACTTGCGGGCGACCTCCAGGGCCTGGTCGTTGTCGCAATAGACGTACATGTCGATGAGCCCGGCGTAGATCTTGTGCAGGGTGTACCACGGGGCCCAGACCCTCTGGCCGGTCTCGACGCGGTCGATCCAGCTCTCGGGGAAGGCGCTGAGGTAGCCCGTGCCGACCTTGGCCTGGCACTCGGCCATGCCGGCGACGATCCGCTCGCCCTTGGCCTTGAGTTCCTCGTCGCCGCAGGACGCCCAGGCCAGCGCGACGGCGGTGAGGTAGTGCCCGACGGCGTGCCCACGGAGTTCGCACTTGGGCTCCTCCCAGCCGCCCAGGGGCTTGGCGTCGCTGGGCAGGCCGGCGGTCAGGCGGAAGTTGTGCAACATGCGGTCGGCGTCCAGCTCGCGCAGCCACTTGCGGTCCAGCTCCTGGGCGTGGTGGAACTCGCTCCCAGGGAGCAGGCGGACGTCCTGCAGGCCGAAAGCGTACGCCTGCGGCTGGATCTTCAGCGGGGCCTTGGACTTGTTCTCCGCCGGGCGGGTGATGCTGTCGGCCAGCGCGGGCCGCGCGATGGCCGCCAGGGCGGCCAACGTGAACAGGGCGGCGACTTTGAACATGGATCGTTCTCCTGTGTTCCTGAGCGAGCAGTCTCGATGCCCCGCATTGTACCGGCGGCGGCGGGGGCGGTTAGCCAATAATGCGCAACGGTCTGCCACTTTTGCGTAGAGATCCGCCCGTCTCGCGCCCGAGCTTCCGTGTCCGGGCCTATGATGGTAAAATACTTGTTTTGGGCCCGCCGGTCGGCGGGCGGAACAGGACGGCATGCTCAGCGGCACGGTATTCCATATTCAGCGCTTCTCGATCCAGGACGGGCCCGGCATCCGCACGACGGTCTTCCTCAAGGGATGCCCCCTGGACTGCTGGTGGTGCCACAACCCCGAAGGGCGCTCGGCCCGGGCGGAGGTGGTCACCATCGAATCGCGTTGCGCCGCCTGCGGGGCCTGCCGGGCCGCCTGCCCGCTCAACCCGGGCGTGGCCTTTGACGGCCGTCCGCTGCCCATCGACGGCTGCCGCCTGTGCGGCGCGTGCGTGGCTGCCTGCCCGACGGGCGCCCGGCGGATGATCGGCCAGTCGATGGACGCCGCCGGGCTGATGGACGAGGTGCTCAAGGACCGCGTCTTCTATGATGATTCGGGCGGGGGGGTGACGTTCTCGGGCGGCGAGCCGCTGGCCCAGCCCCAGTTCGTCGCCGAAATGCTGCGACGCTGCCGCAAGGCGGGTCTCCACACCGCGCTGGACACCTGCGGGCACGTGCCCGCCGATCGCCTGCTGGAGATCGCCCCGCTGGCCGACCTGGTCCTGTACGACCTGAAGCTGATGGACGAGCAGGCGCACCTCCGCTACACGGGCGTGGACAATAGATTGATCCTGGGCAACCTCCGCGCCCTGGCCCGCACGCACAGGAACGTCTGCCTCCGCGTGCCGCTCGTGCCCGGCGTGAACGACTCGCCCGCCGAGTTGGAGGCGCTGGCCTCCTTCGCGGATGAGATCGGCACGATCCGCCGGGTGAGCCTCCTGCCGTACCACGCCAGCGGCGAAGCCAAGTTCCGCCGCCTGGGCGAAGACTACCGCCTGGGCGACGCCAGGCCGCTGCACCCGGACGCGGTGGACCGGGCCGCCTGGCCGTTCCGCAAACGCGGTCTGACCGTTACCATCGGTGGATGAAAGCTCCAAGGTGAACCATGACTGAACGCACCGCCAGACTCCGACAGGAAAGCCTCGCCGCCGCCCCCCGCATCACCAGCGAGCGGGCCGAGCTGATGACCGACTTCTACCGGGCCCACGAGGGACGGCTCAGTCCGCCCATGATGCGGGCCAGGGCCTACCACTACCTGTGCGAGCGCAAAGCCATCTACCTGGGCGACGGCGAGCTGATCGTGGGCGAGCGCGGGCCGGAGCCCAAGGTCGTCCCCACCTACCCCGAACTCACCTGCCACAGCGTCGAGGACCTCCAGATCCTCAACAGCCGCCCCAAGACCAGCTACGCCGTCAGCGACGACTGCATCCGCGCCTACCGCGACAAGGTTATCCCGTTCTGGCGCGGGCGGTCCATGCGTGACCGCATCTTCGCGGCCATGAGCCGCGACTGGCTCGACTGCTACAATGCGGGACTGTACACCGAGTTCATGGAGCAGCGGGCGCCCGGGCACACCGTCCTGGACGACAAGATCTACCGCAAGGGCCTGCGAGACCTCCAGGCGGAGATGGCGGCCGCCATCGACAAGCTGGACTTCGTCGCCGATCCGCGGGCGTACGACAAGCGCGAGCAGCTCCAGGCCATGTCCGTGGCCTGCGATGCCCTGATCCACTTCGCGCAGCGCCACGCGGAGCTGGCCCGCCAGCAGGCCGCCGCCGAAAGCGACCCCCAGCGCCGAGCCGAGCTGGAGAAGATCGCCGACGTCTGCACCCGCGTGCCCGCCCAGGCCCCGAGCGACTTCCACGAGGCCCTTCAGGCTTACTGGTTCTGCCACCAGGCCGTCATCACCGAACTCAACGGGTGGGACAGTTTTTCCCCGGGCCATCTGGACCAGCATCTCCTTCCGTTCTACCGCAAGGGCCTGGCCGACGGCACGCTCACCGAAGAGTCCGCCCGCGAGCTGCTGGAGTGCTTCTTCATCAAGTTCAACAACCACCCCGCCCCGCCGAAGGTGGGCGTGACCGCCGAAGAGTCCGGCACGTACACCGACTTCGCCAACATCAACCTCGCGGGCCTGCTGGCCGACGGGTCGGACGGCTCCAACGAGATCACCCACATGCTGCTGGACATCATCGACGAGATGCACCTGCTCCAGCCCAGCAGCAACGTGCAGCTCTCGCGCAAGACTCCCGACGCGGTGCTCCACCACACCCTGCGGGTGATCCGCAAGGGGTACGGCTTCCCGTCGATCTTCAACGCCGACGCCGTCGTCCAGGAGCACGTCCGCATGGGCAAGAGCCTCGAGGACGCCCGCACGGGCGGCTGCTCCGGCTGCGTCGAGGCCGGCGTGTTCGGCAAGGAGGCGTACATCCTGACGGGGTACTTCAACCTGCCCAAGGTCCTGGAACTCACGCTGAACGGCGGAAAGGACCCGCGCACGGGCAAGCAGCTCGGCCTGCCCGAATCGGAGCGGTTCGAGACGTTCGAGGACCTGCTGGCCGCCTTCCATCGACAGTTCCAGCACATCCTTCGGATCAAGCTGGAGGGCAACGCGATCATCGAGCGGATGTACGCCACGATGATGCCCGCGCCGTTCCTGTCGGTCATCACCGACGACTGCATCGCCAAGGGCATGGACTACAACGCCGGAGGCGCCCGCTACAACAACAGCTACGTCCAGTTCGTGGGCATCGGCAGCCTGACCGACAGCCTGGCCGCCCTGCGCCAGGTGGTGTACGAGGACGGCCGAACGGGCCTGGACGAACTGCGGTCGGTGCTGGCGGCGGACTTTGACGGCCACGAGCCGCTGCGTGCGTTCCTGGTCAACCGCACGCACAAGTACGGCAACGACGACGACTACGCCGACTCGATCATGAAGCGGGCGTTCGCCATGCTCCTGGAGGAGCTGGACGGCGTGCCGAACGGCAAGGGCGGGTGCTACCGCGTCGAGATGCTGCCCACCACCTGCCACGTCTACTTCGGCTCGGTCACCGGCGCCATGCCCGACGGGCGCCGGGCGGGCCTGCCCCTCAGCGAGGGCATCTCGCCCGTGCAGGGCGCCGACCGCATGGGCCCGACCGCCGTCATGAAGTCGGCCGCCAAGATGGATCACGTCAAGACCGGCGGCACGCTGTTGAACATGAAGTTCACCCCCTCGCTGCTGGACAGCGACAGCGGCATCGAGAAGCTCGCCCACCTGGTCCGCGGCTACTTCAAGATGGACGCCCACCACGTGCAGTTCAACGTGGTCCGGGCCGACACGCTCCGCCAGGCCCAGGCACAGCCCGAGGCTCACCGCGACCTGATCGTCCGCGTGGCCGGCTACAGCGACTACTTCTGCGACCTGTCCGCCGAGCTGCAGGAAGAGATCATCACCCGCACCGAGCACCAGGCCCTGGGGACGGGAAGCAGGGAATAAGGACGACAAGAGTGTCCCTCGTCCGCCTCGGACCTGCCGCGGGTTTTTCATGTCGCGGCATTGGCCGGCACGACTCGGCGTTTTGAAGAAGGAACAGTTCCGGGCGATCCTCCGATTGTGGAAGGATCGATTGAATGGAGAACAATTCATGCGCAGACGCGACTTTCTCGAATTCGCCGGATTGAGCGCCGCCGCCATGGGACTGGGGCGCAACGTGTGGGCGGCCCCCGCGGCCAAGCCTGCCCCGGCAGGCAGGCCTGCCACGGCAGGCAGGCCCAACATCATCTTCATCCTGGCCGACGACATGGGCTACGGCGACGCGAGCTGCTTCGGGCAGAAGACGCTGGCCACGCCCAACCTGGACGCGATGGCCAGGCGCGGCTTGCAGTTGACCAACCACTACGCCGGCTCGACCGTCTGCGCGCCGTCGCGCTGCGTGCTGATGACGGGCATGCACACCGGGCACTGCCGCGTCCGCACCAACGGCAACGAGAAGCTCACCGACGCCGACGTCACCGTCGCCCAGGTGCTCAAGAAGGCCGGCTACGCCACCGGCTGCATCGGCAAGTGGGGCGTCGGGCGGCCGCCCCTGAGCGATCCCAACGACCGCGGGTTCGACTACTTCTACGGCTACGTCTGCATGAACCACGCCCACAACTGCTACCCGGAGTTCGTCATCCGCAACGGCGAGCAGGTCCCCCTGCGCAACGTGCTCGAGGAGCGGTGGAAGAACGGCAAGACCCTGCCCGGCGCGGGCGTCGCCGCCAAGAAGGTCGATTTCGTCCCCGACCTCTGCCAGAAGGAAGTCCTGGAGTTCATCCAGAAGCAGAAGGGCTCGAGCCAGCCGTTCTTCCTCTACTACGCCCTCAACATCCCGCACGCCAACAACGAGGGCGGGGCCAAGGGCATGGAGGTGCCCTCGTACGGCGAGTACGCCGACAAGGACTGGCCCGACGCCGAGAAGGGCTTCGCCGCCATGATGCGGCGCATCGACACCTACGTGAAGGAGATCTTCGACAAGCTCCAGGCCCTCGGACTGGCCGACAACACGCTGGTGATCTTCTCCAGCGACAACGGCCCGCACCAGGAAGGCGGGCACAAGATGGAGTACTTCGACTCCAACGGCGAGCTTCGCGGCATGAAGCGCGACCTCTACGAGGGCGGCGTCCGCGTGCCGACCATCGCCTGCTGGCCCGGCGTGATCCAGCCGGGCCGGACCAGCGATCACGTGTCCGGCTTCCAGGACATCCTGCCCACCTTCGCCGAGCTGGCCGGCGCGGAGTGCCCCAGGACCGACGGCCTCTCCATCGCCCCCACGCTGCTGGGCAAGGGCGGGCAGAAGCAGCACGACCACCTCTACTGGGAGTTCTACGAGGGCGGCGGCAAGCAGGCCGTCCTCAAGGGCAAGTTCAAGGGCATCCGCCTGAACACGCAGAAGAAACCCGACGGGCCGCTCGAACTCTACGACATCACCCGGGACCTCTCCGAGCGGACCAACGTAGCCGACCAGCACCCGGACATCGTGGCCGAGATGGCCCGGATCATGAAGGCCGAGCACGGCGAGCGGAAGTAGCGGCGGTCGAGGTGCCCCACGTGGGGGCAGGGCGAAACACAAAGAAAGCCCACGGAAGGCCTTCCGTGGGCTTTGCTGTCATACCTGTACGCGGGCGCCCTTGCTGAGACAGGCGAGACGCCTGTCCTACCAAAAACTGTCAGACCCGCACGCGGGCGGGATTGCCGAAGGCGGTGACGTTGTCGCCCAGGTCGGCCACCACCACCGAGCCCCCGCCGACGACGCTGTTGGCCCCCACGCGCAGCGAGGGGAGGATCGAGCTGCCCACGCCGATCAGGGCGGCTGCGCCGATCTCGACGTGGCCGCACAGCCGCGCCCCAGGCGCGACGTGCACGCCGTCGCCCAGCACGCAGTCGTGATCCACCGAGCAGGAGGTGTTGAGGATGCAGGCGCGTCCGATCGCGGTGCGGGCGTTGACGGCTACCTGCGCCATCACCACGGCGCCCGCGCCGAGGCGGGCGCTGGGCGAGACGGCGGCGCTGGGATGCACCAGCACGGGCAGGTCCAGTCCGCGGGACTCAGCCCAGAACAGCAACCCCAATCGCTCGGCGTTGTTGCCCACGGCCAGCGCGACCGCGGCGCCGTCCGGAACGGCCTGGCGGTCGCCGATCACCGTCCAATCGAGCACCGTCTGGCCTTGGCGTTCGCCCTTGTCGTCGATGAAGGCGGCCACGGTCCATCCCGCCGCGCGGGCGATCTCGGCCACCACGGCCCCGTGCCCCCCGGATCCGATAATGAAGAGTTCAGCGTTCATGGGTCTTGCCGTACTTCGCCCTTATCGGCCGAAGCGGGGCTTCCCATGAACACGCTCATCGTCGCCTCGCCCGCGGCGGAAACGCCCTCGCGCCGCACCACCTTCAGCAGCGTCCGGCCGAGGATCCGCAGGTCCAGCCACAGCGACCAGTGCTCCACGTACCACACGTCCAGCTCGAACCGCTCCTCCCACGACAGGGCGTTTCGCCCGTTGACCTGGGCCCAGCCGGTGATGCCCGGGCGGACCTCGTGGCGTCGGGCCTGGCGCGGCGTGTAGCGGCCGAGATACTCCACCAGCAGCGGGCGCGGACCGACCAGGCTCATGTCGCCCTTGATCACGTTCCAAAGCTGGGGCAGCTCGTCCAGGCTGGTCGCGCGGATCAGCCGCCCGAGGCGCGTCAGCCGCCGGGCGTCGCTCAGCAACTCGCCGTCGCTTCCGCGGGCCTGCGTCATGGTGCGGAACTTGTACAGCCCGAAGACCCGCCCCCGCAGCCCGGGGCGCGGCTGCCTGAACAGCACGGGCCGGCCCATCCGCACCAGGATCGCCGCCGCCACCGCCAGCATGAACGGGAACGTCAGCACGAGCAGCACGAGGGCGGCCAGGACGTCCAGGGCGCGCTTGACCGCGCGTCCCGTGCAGACGCCGGGCGCGGGACACTCGGGCCCCTGACTGTTGTGGAGTGGCTGGTTCATGCTGCGCACGTATCATCGGCACGTGCACGTGTTTGCTTTGGCAAGACCGGCCGGCCACCGTGACTCAGACACTCCTGCCTGAGACCAGGCTGTCGGACAGGCAGGTTCAGGACCGTGCGCGGACTCTACCGGAAAGCACGTCGCAGGCAAGAATGCCTGCGTTACTCCACCCGCACGATGCGGACATCGAACGCCCCGCCGGCCGTGGCGCCCTTCTCGGCCTGAAGGCGGACGGTGACCTTCTTCTTGTCATACAGCATCTTGGAAGGGATGAGGTATTCGACGTCGAAGAACTTGCCCGGCTTGTTACGGTTGAGCGTCTGGCTGCCGACCTTCTGCCCGTCGACGATGATGTCGAAGCGGCGGTTGCCGACGTCGTCGCCCCAGTACGTGCAGAGGACGGCGAGCTTGAGGTCCGCCTTGACGGCCAGGTCGTAGCTGAACCACCCGCCGCCGACGGCGTGGCGCCAGGGGCGGTCGTGGAACGTCCCGCTGCTGGTCCGCTCGCCCCTCAGGGCGTGCTGCTTCTCGGACTGCTCGTCGCCGATCAGCACGGCGTCGATCGTCCGCTTGTCGAGGTCCTTGCGGACCGACGGCCGGTCGTCGCTGGCCTTGGCGGGGTCCTCCACCAGCCAGACCTGCGACCGCCCGCCGCGGTTGAGGCGGGCGTAGTTCGGCACGGCCTGCAGTTGCGGCTCGTCGCAGCGGATGACCGTCACGCCGCCCAGCAGGTCGCTGCGCCACTCGGCCCGCAGGGGGGCCGACGGCGGCAGGACCAGCGAACGGATGTCCGCCTTGTGGTCGGCGCTCTCGACGTTGTAGACGATGGGCCCGCGCTGGAGCGCGACCCGGCCGACGTTGGCCTTGGCCCGCTCGTCGCAGTACACCCGCTGCACATCCATGGGCAGAGAAAGCTCGATGCGGTCGCCGTCGGCCCAGCCGCGTTGCACCGCGACGTAGCCGTCGGCTACCTTGGCCTCGCACGCCTGGCCGTTGACCTTGACGGTGCATCGCCCAGCCAGGTCGGGCCTGCACGTGTACAGTGCGCTGTCGCAGCGGCTGGGCACGCGGAGCTTGACGGTGAAGTCCTTCCTCGCCGCTGGGTGGAGCGTGAGCGTCACCTCGCCCTTCCACGGGTAGTCGGTCTGCTGCACGATGCGCAGCCGCGTGCCTGCCACCTCGGCGATCACGCCTTCGCACGCGACGAACTGGTTGACGTAGAGCGTGTCCGTGGCGTCGTTGAGCGAGTAGGCCAGGTCCTTGACGGCGATGAGCGTGCGGGGAATGTTGCCCACGCAGCACGGGCAGCCGTGCCAGGGGTAGCGCCCGCGGTCGCCGGTCAGGGGGTTCTGGTAATAGAAGTTCTCGCCGCTCAGCTCGATGGCGCCCAGGACGTTGTTGTACAGCACGCGTTCCTGCACGTCGGCGCAGTGGCCGCTGCGGTGGATGCGGTGCATGCGGTCGGCCCAGAACGACAGCCCGCAGCCCGCGCACGCCTCGCAGTAGCCGTCGTTGCGGAGTTCGTAGTCCGCGTCGAACGCCTCGCCGCGGTGCGACGCGCCCACCCCGCCGGTCAGGTACAGCTTGCGGTTGACGGCGGAGTCCCACAGCCGGTCCGCAGCCCGCAGGTAGGCGGGGTCCTTCTGGAGCATGGCGATGTCCGCGATGCCCGCGAAGAAGTACGTCCCTCGCACCGCGTGCCCGAGCGCCTCGCCCTGCTCGACGGCGGGCAGGTGCGACTGGTGGTACGCGTTACGATATTCCTTGACCGTGTGGCGGGTCTCGTACTGGTGTCGCGCGAGGGCGATGTACTTGTCGCCCTTGCCGCCCCCGTCCACCTCGTTGACCAGCCGGCCCAGGCGGCACAGCGCGATCTCCATGCCCGCATGCCCGTGCACCCAGGTGCGTTTGGGGGCCGGGCCGAAGGTCGCGCAGAGCAGGTCGGCGCACGTGCGGGCGGCGTGGTACAGGCGGAGGTCTTTGCCCTCGGTGGCGCGGTAGTGGGCCACGCCCATCTCGATGAAGTATCCCTGCACGTAGAACTCGTGGTTCTGGATCTTCGAGTACCGCGGAAACTTGTTGACCACGTGGAAGGAGTGGATGTAGCCGTCCTCGCACTGGGCGGCCAGGATGATCGGGATCCACTCTTCCATCTTGGCCCGCAGGGCCTGCTGGGCCCGCTCGAGGTCCGCGTCGCCGGCAGGGTCCACCGCCAGGGCCAGGCAGATCGCCTCGATGGTGTTGTAGATGTAGGCGTCGCTCCACGGGCAGCCGGTGAACTTGCCCGTCAGTTCCTTGCCCTGGAGCACCTCGGCTGTGTGGACGAGGTTGAGCAGCTCCTGCCCCTTGCCGCCGGCCTCCATCTGCCGGATGCAGTGGGGGATCCACTTTTCGGTCAGTCGCTTGACCTGCTGCTTCCAGAACCCGTCGAGCTTGACGTGGGCGAAGCGGACGGGCTCCAGCGGGGCGGGCACGTCCTGGGCCCCCACGCACGCAGCCAGCGACGCAACGATGACAGAAACGGCGATCAGTCGGATCTTCATGGCAGCCTCCACCGTGCGGGCAGTGTACCCCGAAGCGGCTGCGCGTTCAACGCGAAGCGCGGCTATCGCCGCCCCGGCTGAGAGCTCACGCCCGCCTGGCGCTTGCCCCCTCCCAGGGCGGGGGTATACTGTCTTCAGAGTGCGACGGACCGTGTGAGGCAGGGGCCTGCCTGCCGGACAGGCAGGCTGCGGATATCCGCCCGCCACCCCCGACTCCCCCGAAGCCGTCGCTCAGTGGAGCCCAGTCAAGCTCCCTGTCAAAGACTATGCCAAGAACGATATCGCGATGTCTGAGCGTGTTGTTGCTCTTCCCGCTGGCGGCGGAGGCGCAGCGGGTGCCGCATGTCGGCTACGTCTATCCCGCCGGCGGACAACAGGGCACGACGTTCACCGTGACGCTTGGCGGACATTCGCTGGAGGGTGCGACCAGCGCATTCTTCTCCGGCGCCGGAATTCGAGCCGTGTTTGTGCGCCATGACCGTCAGGTGACGCCGGGCGAGCAGAAGCAACTGGTGGAGGAACTCGCCGCGCTCCGCGAGAAACGCCAGAAGAGGGGACTGACGGCTTCGCAGGAGAAACAGGCTTCGGAAATTCGGCGGAAGCTGGACGGCTTCGGGCGAAGACTGGCCAACCCGGCGCTGAGCGAGTTCGTCACGCTTGAGGTCTCCGTGTCGCCCGACGCGGCGCCCGGCCAGCGAGAGATCCGCCTCGGCACGCCGGTTGGGTTGTCGAATCCGCTTGTGTTCTTCGTCGGACAGATGCCCGAGTTCAGCAAGGGCGACTGGAAGAACATCCCCAAAGGTCGCGGCAGCATGGATTCCCAACTCAGTGCGGTTCCGAACGAGCTGCGCATCGCGTGGCCGGTCACCGTCAACGGCCAGATCCAGCCCGGCGGGGTGGATCGGTTTCGTTTCGCGGCGAAGCAAGGACAGCGACTGGCATTCATCGTCAAGGCGCGGGAGTTGATCCCGTTCATCGCCGACGCCTCGCCCGGCTGGGTGCAGATGAAGCTGGCACTGCTTGACGCGCAAGGCAAGGACGTGGCGTGGACCGAGGAGAACCGCCTGCACGCCGACCCGATGTTCGCCTTCCACGTCCCGAAGGACGGCGAGTATCAACTCCAAGTCCAGGACTCGCTCTATCGCGGCCGCGAGGACTTCGTCTACCGAATCAGCATCGGGGAACTGCCTCTTGCCGCGAGCAGCCTGCCCGGCGGCCGCGTGGAGACGGGCGTTCAGACCGTCACGCTGCCTGCCGTTGTCAACGGCTGCGTCGCACGTCCGGGCGACCGGCACGCGTTCCGGTTCGAAGGGCGAGCCGGGCAGCGCGTCGTGGCGGAAGTTGTGGCTCGCCGGCTCGACTCTCCGCTCGACTCCATGCTGGTGCTCACCGACGCCGCCGGCAAACGGATCGCATCGAATGACGACTTCGAAGACAAGGGCGCCGGGTTGAATACGCACCACGCCGACTCCTACATCTTCGTCACGCTGCCGGCGGGCGGGGCTTACGTCGTTCACCTCAGCGACACGCAGCGGAAGGGCGGGCCCGGTCACACCTACCGGCTGCGCATCAGCGAGCCGCAGCCGGACTTCGCGTTGCGGGTTGCGCCGTCGAGTGTCAACGTCCGCGCCGGCGCCAGCGCGCCGCTCACCGTGTACGCGGTGCGCCGTGACGGATTCGACGCCCCGATTGCACTGGCGTTGAAAGGCGCGCCGAAGGGCTTTGTCCTGACCGGCGCCGAGGTGCCGGCGGGTCAAGACCACGTGAGGTTCACGTTGAGCGCGCCGCCGGCGCCCACGACCGAGCCGCTGACACTGCAGATCGAGGGGCGCGCCAACGGAATCGTGCGGACCGCTGTTCCGGCGGACAACGTGATGCAGGCGTTTGCCTACCGTCATCTTGTCCCCGCGCAGGAGCTGAAAGTCGCTGTCTGGGGTCGTGCGGCGCCGAACGCCGCGGCGAGAATCGTGAGCGCGGTGCCGCTCAAGATTCCCCCTGGCGGCGCCGCTCGCGTTGAGGTGAGTGTGCCGGCGCCGCCGATGGCTGGCGAGATCGGGTTTTCCTTGAACGGCGCGCCGGACGGAATCACGCTCAAGGAATTCAGCGGGCGAACGCTCGTGATCGAAGTCGACGCCGCGAAGATCAAACCGGGCCTGGTCGGCAATCTGATCGTCGAGACGTTCGTTCAACGCGCCGCCGCCGACGTGCCGGAGAACAAGCGCCGTGTTCCGCTCGGCGCGCTGCCCGCGATTCCGTTTGAGATTGTCAAACCCTGAGCGGCGGGGCCTACGCGAACGGTCCGGGCTTGAGGTACGGCTTGAGCGCGTCGAATCGGAAGTCGATCTCGGCGATGTCCTCCTCGCTCAGCTTCAGTTCCGAGAAGACAGGCTTGGCGGGGACGCTGCCGCCGGGTCCGTAGTGGCGCGAGACCGTGTTCCGGAACACGCCGCGCTTCTTCCAGACGTACAGGTGCGGGCCGCGCAGCCCGCCGCCCGGATGCGTCTGGCTCAGGTTCGTCATCAGCAGGAACTTGCTGTACGCGTCTTTGAGCGTCGCGGGGTCCGACCCGCTCTGCTGGAGGTTCCAGATGCGGGTGAGGAGGTCCGCGTAGACGGCCCGTTCGGTAATCAGGCCCCGCGTGCCGAGCCGCGACTCGTACAACCACCCCAGCCCGCCGCGGGCGCTGAACACGCGCCGGATGGGCGGTTGAGCCGCCACCAGGGCCCGCGTCCGCGAGATGATCGGACCGGCCTCCTCCTTGACGTACCCGAAGCACGGGAACTCCTTGGCCAGTTCGATCAGGAGCTGCACCGAGGGGGTCGGCCCCTTGTACGCGACGCCGCCGGTGGTCTGGATAATCACGGGCCGACGCACGACGCCCGCCAGCGCCCGCCAGTACTGGCGCATGTCGTCTTCCGTCTTGCCCGAGTCCGGCGGCCGCGAGATGATCGCCGTCGGCGCCAGCTTCTCGACGTGCCTGGCGTAGACGAGCATGTCGGCTGTGTCCTTGCCCTGCACGCCCAGGCACAGCGCCGTGCGGAAGTTGCCAGCCGCCTTCGCCAGCACCTCCATCCCCTGGAGCTTCTCGTCCCGCGTCAGCAGGTCGACGCTGTCGCCCGACTGCGGCCAGATCATCCCCGGACACCCGCACCAGTCGACGAATCGCGCCTGCCTGGCCAGCACGTCGAAGTCCACGCTACCCGAGTCCGTGAAGGGCGTCGACAGGATCGGAAACGGTCCCTGGACCTTGGGGTCGGCGGCGGCTGCGTTGACGCTCGGGGTCTTCTGCGGTTCGCCTGCATGAACGATCCCTCCGGCGACGAGGCCCGACGCGCCGGCCATCGCAGCCCCGAGGACCTGTCTTCGCGTGACGTGCGGCTGTGTGAACATGGCGTTTCTCCGCTAGTAGATGGCGAGCATGATTCCCCCCGTACGCTGCCGCTCAGCAACGTCCAATCGAGTGTCCTGTCAGTCTTGCGGCGAGTCAAGGAGTTCCTGAAGGCGCTGAGCCAGGGGCGGCTCGAAGCGGGCGGGCCAGTCCGGTCCGATCAGGGCGACCTCCAGCAGGTCCAGAAGATGTACCTGGTCCTTTCGCCGAAACGACGTGAGCTTCATTCGTACCAGTGCTTCCAGGGCCAGCACGCAGATCTGCCCCTCGCCCGGGCGAGCGGATTCGCTCACGTCGGGGGCCGCCGCCGGATACTCCGGCTGGACCCTCTCCGCGGCGAGCACCACGTGCACGGCGTCGCGGGCCTTGGCATCGGGGCCGTCCAGGAAGATGTCCATGCCCGCGACGTGACGGCGAACGAACCCCGCTTTCTCCAGCGCCTCGCTCGCGGCGGCCAGGTCGTCGCGTCGAAGGAGGATGTCCACGTCCTGGGTGTTGCGCACGGCGGCGGTATCCACCGTGGCCACCCACGCGGCGACGGCGTTTCCGCCGGCAACAGCGTAGGGAACCCCAGCCGCCTCCAGCGCCGCCGCCGCTCGCAGCAGTCGATCGCGCACCCGTTCCACGGCCAGCACCATCCTGTCCAGCAGACTGATGTTCGAGGGCATCGGAAGCATCGTCCGTATTGTACCAGAACGCACCTGCGCCGGAGCGAAAATCGGGCCGCCACGTTCGCTCCGGGCTATCTCATCCGCACCGGGCGATCCCTCTCCACGCCGGTGGGGTGGGCCGGGTCGACGTCCACGGGCGGCCAAAGCGCCTGGCCCTGCTTCTGGGCGGCGATCTGGGCGCGGTCGTTGCCGATCCAGCCGATCTCGTTGGAGTTCAGGTCCAGCCAGAGGGTGATCCGGCGCCACTGGTCGTCGGTGAGTTTGAGGTCCTTGTGCTGCGGGCGTGTGTTCAGGATCTTCATCAGACCGGAGACGTGGGCGCCGAACCGTCCGGGGGTCGTCCGCGAGCCGCCCACGCCCAGCAGGTTCAGGCCCGGCTCGCCGGGATAGCTGAACGCCCGATCGTTGCGGGCCAGCGAGGCGTAGCCCAGGTCCGGCGCCTTGGGGTGCTTGCTGTGGCAGGGCAGGCAGGACTTGTCGAAGACCGGCTCCTTGACCAGCTTGATGAAGTTGAACGGCACGGCCCCGCCCTCGATCTCCGGCGTCAGCTTCGACGGCGGGCGCTGCATGGCGATCGGGCGGGAGTAGCTCGCCGTCGCGCGCCACTTGTCCTCGTGGCAGCCCAGGCACGAGAGGTGCTCGCCCGGGTGCACGTACGTCGCCGACCGCATCGAATGGACGGCCATGCCCTTGGCGTCCAGGAGTTGGAAGTAGAGGGCCTTGCCCACCGGGGCCTCGCAGTACACGCTGCCGTCCTCCTCGACCGGCACGATGCCCAGCGGCATGCGCCCGATGGAGTCGTCGGCGTAGGAGATCATCTTGATCGTGTTGCGGTCGATCCGCTCCAACAGTTGGGGGATGACCTGGACGATTCGCATCCACTTGACCTTGACGCCCGGCGGGAGCCTGGCCGCGTCGTCAGCGGCGTAGACGTTGCCCACGCTGATGACGGCGCGGTGGTGGTCGGGGAGTGCCTCGCGTTTGCCCTGCCAGGTCTGCACGGGCAGCACCGGCGGGCGCGCCCGCGAACGCAACGGGAACGGATCGCGGACGCGGAAGCGGCCGTCGGGCGACTCGTAGATCAACTCGCGGTTGCCGTAGCGATCCAGCAGGTACAGGCCCGTGTGGAAGTTGCACAGGTAGAAGTCCTCGCTCAGCGGCCAGGCCGTCCCGTAGGCATGGGCGCCGCCGGGCTCGACCTCGGGAAAGAAGTACTCCGGCGTGATCCGCTTGAGCTGGGCCATCCGCCCGTCGTCGGGGATGCGGGGGTCCAGCAGGACCAGGCTGCCCGAGAACCCCTCGTGGTGCCCGACCGCGGTGGCCGTCAGCTTGTGCGAGCCGCCGATCGGGCGGAAGGAGATCTCCACGTCCGGGCGGAGGAACCGCCCGTGGACCAGGGCCCGTTGCCCGTACTGCTCGGGCTGGACGCCCTCGGGGATCGCCCAGTACGGCAAGGGGTAGTTGCCGTGGAAGTTCCGCGGGTCGCGACCGTCGGGGTAGCACTCCCAGTAGTGGTGGGCCGTTCCCCAGTGGCGGTCGACGTAGTCCCAGCGGGTGTAGGCGATCTTGCCGTCGTGGGTGACGACGGGGGCCCACTCGTTGGTCTCGTGATAGCTCAGCGGGACGATGTCGCCGCCGTCGCCTTCCATGGAGTACAGCGTGTAGGTCAATGACTTGGGCGTGAGCAGGCAGCGCCCGATCCCGCCGCGCCGCGTCGAGGTGAAGACGATTCGCCCCGAGGGCAGCAGGTACGGGTCGAAATCGTCGCACGGGCCGTCGGTGAGCTGCGCCAGGCGGCGGTCGCCCGGCTTGAACCGGAAGACGTGCCAGACGTCGGCGTCCGTGGTGGCGGCGAAGAGCAGTTCGTCCGCGTCGTAGGTAAGCTCGAGCCCGGAAAACTTGCCCGTCAGCTCCTTGCCCCGCCAGGGCCCGTCGCTCACGGCCGCGCCCTTGAGCAGCGGCTGGGCGTCGAGGTCGCCCTTGAAGTTGCGAAGCAGCACGGGCCCGCCGCCGCTGACATGCCCCGGAAAGCACGCCCGCGCCTGTTCGATGATGCGGGCGTTGCCGGGCTGTTCGAGCATGCACACGATCGAGTCAAAGTCCAGCAACGGGTTGGCGAAGGCCAGGCGGCGGCGCAGGGCGCAGACTTCCAGGAAGAGTCTGCTGCGCGGATCGGCGGGAAAGCCGGCCGACGACTTCTTGCGGACCCTGGCCCGGTCCTTCAACCGGTAGTTGCTGTCGGCGCCCGCGGGCACGGCCGGGCCGGGCGCTGCCGCCTTGGCGGACTCCGTCAGGCGGGCCAACTCCGCCTCCGCCCGGGCCAGTCGCTCGGCCGGCAGGGCCCCCGTCCGCCGGTAGTGCTGCACCAGCGCCCGCGTGCGGCGCAGGACGACGTCCAGGGGGTCTCGATCGCCGGGCCAGATCAGCGCCTCGGCGTCCAGCGCCTCGGCCGAGAGACGCTCGCGGAATCCCCGGTTCAACTTGTCCAGCCGCTGGATCTGGCCCTGCAACTCCCCGTATTCCGCCTCCCAGGCTTGGGCGGCCCCCGGCTGGGACGGCAACGCCTCCGCAACAGCGGATGGGAGCGGGCGGCAGACAAGCAGGACAAGGGCTGAAAGCCAGAACTGTTGATAGCTCATCGCGTCTCTCTGTTTGGGACCAAACGGATCCAGCCGAATCTGGACTCTCCAACAGACTCATACGCGGCGGGAGAGGATGCATTGCCGACGCGCGGATCTTTGAACCTCCGGCCCCGCGGTCCGGAAGCGTGACTTACTCCTTGCGGCTGCGGGCGAGGTTCATGAGTACCTGGTGGGAGCCGGTGGTTTCGGGCGCGGGCGAGGCGCCGGGCGGCTGGTCCGGCTCGGCGGGGCGGCGCTGGACGTAGCTGCCGTCGCTCTGCATGTCCCACGCCTGGCGCTGATCGGCCAGCAGGGTCTGGAGGACCTCCCACAGTCGCAACCGGGCCGGGCGGTGCTCGACGGGCGTGATCATCTCCACGCGATTGGCCAGGTTGCGGTACATCCAGTCGGCCGAGCCGATGTAATACTCGCCGTCGCGGGCGTCCTCGGCGGCGTTGCGGAAGTAGAAGATCCGCGAGTGCTCCAGAAACCGCCCGATGACGGAGATGACGCGGATGTTGTCGCTCAAACCGGGCGCAGCGGGGCGGAGGCAGCAGAAGCCGCGGACAATGAGGTCGATCGACACGCCGGCGGCGCTGGCGCGGTAGAGGGCCTGGCAGATGTCGTACTCCTCCAGCGAGTTCATCTTGGCGATGATGCGGGCGTCTCGGCCCGCCCGGGCGTGGGCGATCTCGCGGTCGATCATCTCCATGAAGCGTTCCTTCATGTTCACCGGCGCGATCAGCAGCTTGCGGTAGGTGCGCTTGAGGGACCGCCCGGTGAGGTAGTGGAACAGCTCGACCACGTCGTCGGTGATCTCGCTTCGGCAGGTGAACAGGCCGACGTCGTCGTACAGGCGGGCCGTGCCGCCGTGGTAGTTTCCCGTGCCCAGGTGGGCGTAGCAGCGGACCTTGCCGCCCTCGCGCCGCACGACCAGGGCGCCCTTGGTGTGCGTCTTGAGCCCGACGATGCCGTAGACCACGTGCACGCCGGCCTTCTCCAGGGCGTGGGCCCAGAAAATGTTCCGCTCCTCGTCGAAGCGGGCCTTCAGTTCCACCAGGCACACCACCTGCTTGCCCGCCTCGGCGGCGCGGATGAGCGACTTCATGAACGGGCTCTGGTCGCCCGTGCGGTAGACCGTCACCTTGATCGCCAGCACCTCCGGGTCTTCGGCCGCGGCGCGGACGAACCGCTCGACGCTGGCGGTGAAGTCCTCGTACGGGTGGTGGACCAGCAGGTCGCTGGAGCGGATCACGCTGAAGACGTCCGGCTCCTCGCCCGCCAGGCGCGGCGGCACGACGGGCGTCCAGGGCTCGTAGCGCAGCTCGGGAAGGTTGAGGTCCCACACGGGCCGCAGCGACGTGAAGTCCAGCTCGGTGGGCATCTCGTAGACGTCGTCGGCCGTCAACTCCAACTCCTCCATGAGAAGCTGGAGCAGCCAGGGGTCGGCGTCGGGGGCGTGTTCGAGGCGGATGGCCTTCTCGAAGCGCCGCTGGCGGATTTCCTCGGCCACCATCTCCAGCAGGTCGTCGGCGTCCTCTTCCTCGCGTTCGACGTCGGCGTTTCGGGTCACGCGGAAGGGCATGGTGCTGGTGACGGTCATGTTGGGGAACAGATCGTCGAGGTTGTGGCGGATGATGTCGAGCATGGAGACCAGGCGGTGCTGCTGGGGCGCTCCGCCCTCCACCCGCACCCACTGGGGCAGGACGGGCGGCACCTTGATCCGCGCGAACAACTCCTCCTCCTGGTCGCTGGGGCGGAGCGTCACGCCCAGCGAGACGGTCAGGTTGCTGATGAACGGGAACGGGTGGCCCGGGTCCACCGACAGCGGCGTGAGCACGGGGAAGACGTTGGCCCGGAAGAACTCGTCCACCCAGACCAGCTCCTCCTTGGTGAGGTCCTCCCAGGTCAGCAAGTGCACGCCGCGCTCGGCCAGTGCGGGGCGGATCTCGCGGTGGTAGGCGTCGGCCTGGCGCTGGAGCAGCGGGAGGATCTTCTGGCGGATGGCGGCCAACTGCTGCTGGGGCGTCATGCCGTCGGGCGTGCGCCGGGTGACGCTCTGGAGGGTTTGTCGCTTGAGCCCCCCGACGCGCTTCATGAAGAACTCGTCGAGGTTGGCGGAGAAGATGCCCAGGAACTTCACCCGCTCCAGCAGGGGCGTCCGCGGGTCGAGGGCCTCGTGCAGGACCCGGGCGTTGAACTCCAGCCAGCTCAGCTCGCGGTTCAGATAGTCGCCCGGGGCGGCTCGCTCCTGGCCTGCCTTGGCGGGTTCGCCCGTTTCGCTTCGAGGGGTCGTCGTCATGTCGCTTGCTCCGTCGCTCCCGCCGGGCCGCTCAGCCGCCACTGGACGACCAGCCTGCGGCGGAAGACGGCGTTGAACAGGTCGCCCTTGTCCAGGGCCTTCTGTCGCTCGGCCTCAACGCGGAATCGCGCCTGGCAGCGGACGATGATCCGCCGGGGCAGGACCTCGCAGTCCAGGTCTCTCACGGCCGACAGGTGGTCGCAGTCGAGCCCGTCGGCCACCCGCAGCAGCCCGGCCAGCACGTCGACGCTGTGGCGGTCGCTGCCGTCCAGCAGGGCGTAGGGCTCGTGCGCGGGCTTGGGCAAGGTCTTGCGGTGATATCGGGCAACGCACGCCACGATCCGCCGCTCGCGCTCGTCCAGGCCCGGCAGGGGGCTCTGAAGAATGATACGCTGCGAGGTCTTGTGATGGCCTTGTCGGCCCTCCGCCCAGCCGATGTCATGGAGGATGCCGCCCAGATGCAGCCACAATCGCTGTCGCGGCCCCAGGCCGTGCAAACCAGCCAGTTCGTCGAACAGCCTCAGCGCCAGGCGGGTGACCTGCTCGCTGTGGGCGGCCTCGCTGTTGCATTCCTCCGCCAGGTGGCGGGCCGCCCGCAACGTGGCCGTCTCGCTGACGGGCCCGGCCGGCGGCTGGGCGGACTGGAGCACGTGGTCGAGGCTGCGGCCCTGGACCACCATCTGGACGAAGGCGGCGTCGAGGCGGAACTTGCGCAGCTCGCGGACGGTCCGCTGGAGGTCGTACTCGACGCGGAAGTGGGCGGCGTCCATCGTCTTGGGCGCGAGGTCCAGCAGGGCGTAGCAGGCGCGGGCGTCGCCGTCGTCGCTGCGCCCGACGCTGCCGGTGTTGACGAAGAGAACGTCGCCCGCGCGGCGGACGAAGGCCTGGTGGGAATGTCCGCAAACGACGAGGTCCGCCTGGCAGGAGCGGGCCAGCTCCTCCAGCCGGGCGTCGGGCGTGTCGCCGTACAGGTGCTCGTCGGCGGAGGCCGGACTGCCGTGGCAGAGCAGGACGCGCCGCCCGGCCTGTTCGAGTCGCTGCTGCACCGGCAGCGAGGCGAGGTAGTCGCGGCTGTCGGCGCTGAGGTGGTTGTAGGCCCAGCTCGCCGCCAGGCGCTTGAGGGTCTGCTTGGGGGGCTTGTTCCTGGCCCGCCGCCGGGGGACGTCGAGGACCTTCAGGTCGTAGTTGCCGACGACCGAAACCGCCTGGACGCTGCGCAGCAGGCGGACGGTCTGGTCGGGGAAGGGCCCGTAGCCGACGAAATCGCCGGTGTTCCAGACGGCTGTCGCCCCTTGGCCCCGAGCGTGCTCCAGCACCGCCTCCAGGGCGGGCAGGTTCGCGTGGGCGTCGCCGAGAAGGGCGATCCTCATGGCCCGGCCTCCGCGGGCGGCTGTGCCTCGCCGTCGGCCGGCGCCGCCGAAGCGGGCGCCTCGGGGCCGGCCTGTCCGCACGGCGCGTGCTGCGAGAGGGCCTTGAGCATCTTCGTCCAGACGCGCTTGTGGGCGCACTTGGCCCACTCCTGGCCCAGGCGGTCGAACAACTCGCGCCGTCGTCCCGCGCACGCCTGCTCCAGCAGGTGGATCCCGCGGTGCAGGCGTCGCTGCCCGCGGGCCGAGCCGGAGTATTCGAGCGCCCGCTGTCGCTCCTGGTTGAGGAACTCGGGCAGTCGTTCGAGCCAGACGTCGCAGTCGTGGATCTCGCCCAGGACGGTCTGGAGCTTGCGCGCCCAGCGGACGGGCTCGGCCAGCGCCCGCTCCAGGAGCGGCTCGAAGATCTCCATCGCGTAGCGAAGGTGCTTGGCGGCGATCCGCATGGCGTGGTGGCGGTCGGCGGCCTGCGGTTGACGGAGGAACGGCTCGTAGGTCAGCAGATCTTCCAGGCGGGCCGCGATCGTCTGGCTTGCCCGCTGAAGCAGGGCGTCGGTGAGCGGGGGCGCGTCTTCCGCCCGCTCCAGGCGCTGCCTCGCCCGCAACCGTAGCAGCGAATCGGTCATGCGGTCGATCAGCCCCGACTCGCCGACGCGCCGGACCATCTTCAGGACGCTTTGCTGAAGGGCGGCGCGGTGCTGGCGGAGGCGAAGCAGCAGCCGCGCCAGGCCCGGACGGGCCTTGCCGTCTTCCACGCCGGCCAGGAACTGCTCGATGAAGAGGACCTGCACGTCGGCGTCGCGGGCGCGGCCGAGGCTCCTGGTGATGCGCCGGACCTCCTTGGCCCACTCCTTGAGCCGCCGGCGCGGCAGACAGTCGCCGAACAGCTCCAGCGCGGTGCGCAGACGCCGGCTGGCCACCCGCATTCGGTGGACGCACTCGATGTCCTCGGCCCGGGCCGTGCCGTCCATCTCCTTGCCCAATGCCTCCAGGCGATGGAGCATCGCCTCGGCGGCCAGCAGGCGCGTGGCGGCGTCGCACGCGGGAGCGCCCGGCGCGGAGGACGAGGAGTCGATCTGCCTTTTCGGGAAACCGCCCATATCAGACCTTGCATTCTACCCCTGAGAGGAAGACATGGAAAGGGCACGACGCCGCCGTCGTCACGACGAGGCTTAACACGATCTCAACAAAGCGGTCCTCGATGGGTCCGTGGCCGCCGGCTGCCCTCCCGTCACCGGGCGGCGGTCAGGGGGCCTGGAACCTGGTACGATGGCCCGGCGCGGCGGGCAGGGAGAATCACAGTCCGGCCACGCGGACTGCCCGCACGCGCCGGCGCAACGCAGAGCCCACGGGCCCGGCCCCGAGGGCAGGTTTCCCGTGGGCTTGTTCTGCGGAGCGGACAGCCGCGAGTCTTACCTTCGTCGCCGGCGGATGTACCCGCCGATCCCGCCGACCGCCAGCGTCAGCAAGGCGAGCGAAGCGGGCTCGGGCACAGCCGTCAGCCGCAGGGCCTCGGCCCCGCCGGTCTGAGCGTCCAGGTCGACGATCTCGGCCACCCAGGTGATCCGTCCGCCGTCGGCCCGGCTGGCGTCGATGACCAGGCCGCTGAGGTCCACGTTGGTGATCCCGTTGGCGGCGGTGAGGATGTCGAAGCTCATGCCGTGCGTCGCCTCGAAGCCCAGGACGACCTCGATGATCGAGCCGGGCTCGAAGGTGGCGGTGTCGTTGACGGCGATCCAGTCGTAGCTGACGCCCTGGGCCGTGCCGTTGAGTTCGGCCTCCAGGATCGCGCCGCCCTGCTGGAGGTAGCTGCCGCCGATGGACAGCTTGCCGGGGCTGGTTCCGGCGGCGATCGTGCCGCTCTGGACGGTGACGCTCCCGCCGATGGCGCCCGTGCCGCCCAGCGTCCCGCCGGCCACCAGGACCGGCCCGCTGCCGGTGCCCGAGCCGGTGGTGTTGTTCACCAGCAGCGTGCCATCGACGATGGTCGTCCCGCCGCTGTACGTGCTGGCGCCGGTCAGGGTCTGCGTGCCCTCGCCGATCTTCCGCAGGGCCAACGCGCCGCCGGTCGGGCCGTTCTCGATCAGCCCGCCGTAGCCGGCATCGTGCCAGGTCCCGTCGTGATTGAGCTGGCCCACCTCCAGCGTGCTGGTCCCGCTGCCCCAGTTCACGCGGACCAGGCCGCTGCCGGACAGGCCCGCCACCGTCTGCGTGAAGGCCCCGCTCAGGTTGTTGTACCACAGCCCGCCGTTGACGGTCAGGTCCGCCCCGGCCGGGATCGCCGGGCCCTGCAACTGCACGTTGCCGCCGGGCGCCAGCGTCACGTCGCCGATGAAGTCGTGTCCGGTGTTGCTCAGCGTGATCCGGCCGGCCGACCCCTCGAACGTGACGTTGCCCGTGCCGGTGATCTTCGAGGCGATGCTCAGGCGGTCGTTGTTCTCGTTACGGAAGACGAGGTCCTCGTTCTGGAGGGTGATCAGACCGCGGAGCTCGCCCGCCAGGGCCGTTCCGGCCAGATGGGCGATGGTGACCTTGCCGCCGGCCTGACTGCTGACGGTGATGGGATTGCTGAGGATGCTGTTGGGGCCCCAACTCGTGCTGGGGGCGATCTCCAGACGGATATCGTTGGCCCCCGTGGCGGCGTCGCCGAGGACGAGGGGTCCCGTCCCGGCCGGCGTCTTGCTGACCGTGTCCAGGAACAGCGTGCCCTGGCTGAGCAGGATCCCGCCGCCCCAGGTGCTGTTGCCGGTCAGCGACATTCTACCGGCGCCGGTCTTCACCAGGACCATCTCGTTTTCGAAACCCGGGTGATCGGAGATGACCGATGACACGAGCAGATCGGTGGCAACGCTTCCGTCGGCTACGTCGAACGTGGTCTTGGTGGCCGAGTCTGTCCCGACGAGGCAAAGCGTGCCGGAGATGGTCGAGGTGGTCGAGCTGGCGTTGGTCGTGATCAGACCGTCGCCCCAGTTGCCCGTCCGCCAGGCCCGTCCGCTGGAGCCCGAAGCGATGATGTTGCCGCCAGTCAGAACGATGTTGCCGGCGTAGTTGTCGCTGTTCAGGAAGCGGATCGTCCCGCCATTGGCCACGATCTGGTTGACCAGCCCGCCGCCGGTGACCCAGTTGGCGCCGAACTGCACCTCGGCGCCACTGTTGACGGTGACGGTATGCCCGGTGCCGAATTGTCCCGTTGACGTGCCGCCCGGGAAGCCCATCCCGCCGCGGTTGAACACCACCACGCCCTGGTCGACAATCGTTCCGCCGGTGTTGTTCATCATGCCCGTGAACGTCTGTGTCCCGGCGCCGATCTTGCGGAGCGCCACCTTCGCCGAACCGTTCCCGCCGTTCTGGATCGTCCCGCCGAAGCTCCCGCTGCCCCCGGCTGCGCCGACCGTCAGCGTCGGGCTCGTGCCCACCGACGGGTGGACCTGGATGACGCCCGTGCCGTTGAGCGCATTGATCGTCTCGCCGGTGGAGTTGAAGTACAGCGTGCCGTTGACCGTCACGTTCGAGGCGTCCGGGATGATGCTCGTGCCGTTGAGCTGGAGGATCGTGCTCGGATTCACCGTTACGTTGCCGACAAAGTCGTTGGTGTTGTTGTCCAGCGTGACGCGCCGGCCGGTGCCCTGCGAGTCGATGATCACGTTGCCCGTGCCGGTGATCTTGCCTCGGAAGGTGGTGCGGTCGCTCGAGCCGGCCTGGAGGATCACGTCTCGTTGGAGCGTGATCGTGCCGTCGTAGTACGTGGGCACGGCGCCGGGATTCATCTGGATCGTGCCGATCCGCACCTCGCCGCCCGCCTGGCTGCTGACCAGGATCGGGTTGGTGACGGCGGCAGAGCCGCTGGCGAACCCCGCCAGCAGCGACACGTTGCCCGCGCCGGTTGCCGCGTCGCCCAGGGTGATCGTGCCCGAGGACAGGGCGGTGTTGGCGTTGACCTGGATCGTGCCCTGGCTGATGGTCGTGCCGCCGGTGAAGGTGTTGGCGTTGGTCAGCGTGAGTGTGCCCGCGCCGTCCTTGACCAGCCCGGCGGAGCCGGCGATCACCGAGGAGATCGTGGCGTTCTGGTTGGCCGTGACCCACGGGCCGGTCATCGTGAGCGTGCCGCTCTGGACGGTGTAGCCGGCGGCGTCGAAGGTGACCGACCGGGCGGCCACCGGGCCGGAGATCGAGACCGTCCCGCCCGCGGCGCCGAAGACGGCGTTGTTGAGCGTGGCACTGCTCCAGACCACGTCGCTCGTGCCCGAGCCGGGGTACCAGTTGGCCGTCGTGTCCGTGTCCCACGTGCCGCTGCCTCCGCCCGCACCGTTGGAGCCGTCGGCGTCGCCGCCGTCCCAGTGCAGCGTGGCCCCCGCCCGCAGGAACTGCGAAGACGCCAGGACCGTGTCGCTCAAGCGCACCTCATCCAGCCACCCGTCCAACGCCCGCCCGCCGGCGCCCTGGCCCATCAACAGCGGATTGTCGTCGTACACGATCGGATTGGTTGTCGTGCCGCTGCCCCGAAGGACGTAGTCCACGTACAGCTCGACCCGGCGCGTCGTGTCGTTGTACGTCAACGCCAGGTGGTGCCACTTGCCGTCGTTGAGGGCGAAGCTCGTGCTCGTGCCGAACGACTGGTTGAAACCGCTGCCGCTGCCGCTGCCCAGGGGCTGGCTGTCCACGCGGACGCGGAAGGTGTCATTGCTGCTGGTGTCCAGAAGCCACGTGCATCCGCCCGCGTCGGCGCGGTTCTTGCCGAACAGGCTGGGATAGTTCACGTGGCCCTCGGCCTTGTAGAACGTCTCCGCCGTGAAGCTGCGGGGCTTGAGGACCGAGGTGGCCCCGCCCGGGTCCGCCACGTTCACCCGCCCGCCGTCGCCTGTGTTGGGATTGGCCGGGATGGCGGTGTTGTCGAACTTCAGCGACGTGTCATTGGAGGCGTTCAGCAGGGCCCCCAGAAGTCCGTCATAGATCAGCGCGCCGGGCACGTCGGCGTTGTGGACCGGCGCGGCCCCCGAGCCGCTGGCGACGGCTGTGCCCGTCAGGCTGTTGTATTGCGAGACCAGCGAGCTTGCCGTCGTGCCGGCTGCGGCGTCGTCAAACTGCCAATAGCCGACCCCAGCCGCCGATACC
This sequence comes from Planctomycetota bacterium, assembly GCA_022705325.1. Lineage (GTDB taxonomy): Bacteria > Planctomycetota > Phycisphaerae > SM23-33 > SM23-33 > MWDR01. The sequence continues at coordinate 99,806 of JAKJER010000014.1, forward strand.
GTGCCCGTCACTGCGCAAGCCACAACGGCTACCCAGAATGCATTTCGCGGGTTCATAGTCCGCTCTCCTTCACTTTTCTCGTGCGCTCCTGCCGGGAGATGCCCGTTCAGCGGCCGGTGCAAACACCGCCCGCTATTCCCCCTATTCTACCCTTGTTGCGGAAACTGTCCAGTGCGAATCGGCGTTCGGAAGCAGCCAAAAAGACGCGGCGCCGGACGAAAGGTCAGGCGCCGCGCGTGGGAGCTTCATAGACCGAGGCGAGTTACCGCTCGGCATCCCTTCGCCGCAACTGCTCGCGGATCTCCTTCAGGGCCTTCTCCATCTCTTCCACCTGGCGGCGGAGATGAATGATCTGCTCGCGGAGATCGGCCTCGACGCGGTCCCCGCCTTCGCGTCGCACACGAGCGCCTTCCCCTTCGCCGTCGCCCTCGCGACGGACGCGGGGGACTTCCCGGCCTTCTCCGCCCTCACGGTGGACGCGGGGCACGTCGCCTTCGCCTTCGCGGCGGACGCGCGGGACATCGCCTTCGCCCTCACGTCGCACACGAGCACCTTCCCCTTCACCGTCGCCTTCACGCCGGACACGCGGGACTTCCCGGCCTTCCCCGCCTTCGCGCCGGACGCGGGGTACGTCGCCTTCGCCTTCGCGGCGGACGCGGGGCACGTCACCCTCCCCCTCGCGCCGGACGCGGGGCACTTCGCCTTCGCCCTCACGACGGACGCGGGGCACGTCGCCCCCGCCTTCGCGCCGAGGCGCGTCAGCTCCTCCCTCACGCCGATCCCTCTCGCCCCCGCCCGCGGCGGCGATGCTCTTGAGCCATTTCTGATTGCCCTCGTTGACATACTGCAACTCCACCACCTGTCCGGGCGTGAGTTTGCGGACAGCCGCCAGCAAATCCTGGTTGCGGGCGGGCACGATCACGGTGGCAGTCTGGGAGCCCTCGACCTGCTGGACCATCATCGCCAGATGCTCGCGAGATTCGATCCGCTGCTCGACCAGGCGGAGGAACTTCACCCGAAGCGATCGCGCCCCTCTGGGCCCCTCCTCGGCCGCCGGCGCCAAAGCCGCCCCCGCGCACACCAAGCCTAGCAGGATCAGTGAGATTCGTCGCATCGCTGGACTCCTTTGGCCCCAGGGGCCGATGGGTGTCGCCCGCCCGTGCGGGCCAAGCCGCCATATTCTACACCCGGCCGATGAGGAAGGAATGAAAAAGCACCCCGCGCCGATTGCGATTCTTCAGTCTTGAATCACCGCGTTCCATGCCCTGACGCCCTACGGCCCGACGCGAACGCGCGCGAGCACGCGCAGGGCCCATTCGACCTGCCCGTCGGGGAAGGTTTGCGCCTCCAGGCGCTCGTTGAGCGGGATCAAGTGGACGTCGCGGCCCTCGCGGCGATAGAGCTTGCAGGTCACCCCGATCTGACCGCGAAGCTGCACGACGGCGGGCCGGCCGTCGGCTGCCGGGGCTGACGGGCTCAGCAGGACCAGGTCCCCGTGGCGAATGTCGGGGCTCATCGAGTCCCCGTCGATCCGCAGGGCGAAGGCGTCGCCGAAGCGGGCCTTGATGCTCGCGGCGGCCAGGTACTCCGCCAGTTCGCCCTCGCGCGGCGAGCGAAGGGTGATCAACTGGACCACGTCGCTGCCGGTCTCGCCGGTGAGTTCGACGCTCTGGGCCTGGCGCGGGGACCACCCGACGTGGCGGGCGATCAGATCGGACAGGGCTGTCACGCCCGCCTGCGCGTCCCGCGTGGACCAGAACTGCGCCAGCCCGGCGGCGCTGCGCCCGAGGATGGGGACCCAGTCTTTCCGGGCCTGCCGAGGCGAGGGTTGCGGGGGCTCGCGACCCGCCGATGCCGCCTCGGGGGCGTGGAGCCCGCCGGCCTGTTCGGCTTCTGCCGGCACAACGCTCTCTTGCGGCTTGGCGGGGAACTTCAGGGCCTGGTCGAGAATGTCCATGAAGGCAGCCAGCGAGGCGGCCGCGGAGGGACTGCGCGACAGCAGCTCAGCCGCCCGCCTGAGGATCGGGTGATCGGCGGGGATAGCCTGGCCCGCCTGCTCGCCGGTGATCAGCCAGCGGAGGTCGATGGCGGCGAGTTCGGCGATCCGAACCAGCACGTCAACGGGAGGCAACCGCGACGACTCGTAATAATCGTACGTGCTGGGCGACAGCCCTAACTGCTTGGCGAAGGCTGCCTTGCCTCTCGGTCCGGCCAGCTCGATGCGAACCTGGGCTATCCGGGCACATACGTCTTTCTGCGAAGAATTCTTCATGTGAAGCACTTTTTTGCGAATAATTATGTTGATAATATTCGCAAACGCGAATATAATCCTCCACGAACCAGAGTATCGAAAGTCATTCTAGCTGGAGTGGCGGCCATGGCAAGTACAAAAGCGGAGAAAAGCGCCCGCAAGAAGAAGCCGAGCCTGCACGAGTTGCTCCAGGCGATGTTGGTGCTCCAGGGCTGGAACCAGCAACTGCTGTGCGCCGCCCTGGACCGGGCCGACAAGAGGCTCAGGCGGCGCAGAACTCCGTGACGCGTCCTGTCGCTGCGGTGTGATCCTGTTACGACCGACGCGAGCTTCGCAGGGGGCTTGCCTGGGGTCTGACGCTTGCGGCGGCGGGTTGGGCTGTGCGAGATAGTCGAGTACGGGAGGCCTGGGGCGGCGGTGGCGGCATGAGTTCAGCCCGGCGAGACGCGGGCCTCGCCGGCTGGCGAGACACGGACGTCCAGTGCCGGGGCGGCGGGACTGTGTTGGATCCCGCCGCCACCGGTCAAACGGGGTTTCCCGGTTCAAACCGGACTGTTGGACATTTCGCCGTGCAGCCTTACAATGCCCGCATGTGCGCCAAGGACTTTCTGTTTGATCCCAAAGCTGTTCGTGGGCCACGCCGCGAGCCGACCATCGGCGGCGCTTCGGACGGGCCTGCGCCGGCGGGGCGGGACGTGACAGCCGAGTTCGTCGAGGCCGCCGCCGCGCCGCTGACCGTGTCGGACCTGCTGGGCCGGATCAAGGGCGCCCTGGCCCGCGCCCTGCCCCAGCGCCTGGTCGTGGTGGGGGAGATCAGCAACCTCAACCTGCACTCGTCGGGCCACGTGTACTTTCGCCTCAAGGACGCGACCGGCTGCATCGACGCCGCGATGTTCCGCTCCGCCGCCCGCACGCTGCGCTTCACCCCCAGCGACGGGCTCGAAGTCGTCGTCGAGGGGCGGGTGGACGTCTACGAGGTGAGGGGGCAGCTCCAGTTCTACGTCGACCGCATGACCCCGCGCGGGCAGGGCAGCCTCGAACTGGCCTTCCGCCAGCTCCGCGAACGCCTGGAAAGAGAAGGCCTCTTCGACCCCAGCCGCAAGAAACCTCTGCCGCGGTTCCCCCGCGCGGTGGGCATCGTCACCAGCGACGTGGGGGCAGCCGTCCGCGATATCGCCCGCACGCTCGGCCGACGCTGGCCCGCCGCTCGGGCCTATCTCATGCCCACGCCCGTGCAGGGGGCCGACGCCGCCGAGTCCATCGCCCGCTCGCTGGCCCTGCTGGACGCCAACGCCGAGCGACTGGGCATCGACGTCATCATCGTCGGCCGGGGCGGCGGCAGCCTCGAAGACCTCTGGGCCTTCAACGAAGAGCCCGTCGCCCGCGCCGTCTTTGCCTGCCGCACGCCCGTCATCAGCGGCGTCGGGCACGAGGTCGACGTCACCATCTGCGACCTGGTCGCCGACGTGCGGGCCGCCACGCCCACCGCGGCGGCCGAGCTGGCCGTCCCCGACCGCGCCGACGTCGCCCGCCACCTCCAGGCCGCCCGCGCCAAGCTCGCCCAGCACGTCGCCCACGCCCTGGCCCGCTCCCGCCAGCAGCTTGACGCCCTCCTGCGCACCGCCGTCTTCCGCGATCCGCTCGGGCGCCTGCGAACCCAGGCGCAGCGACTGGACGAGATCTCCCACCGCCTGCGAGTGGGCCTGGCCAACGAACTGGCTACCGCCCGCCGCCGGCTCGAGCCGGCAGCCAACCGACTGGCCGCTCTGCACCCCGCCCGCCTGGCCGAGCGGGCCCGCGCCGCCCTGGACCGCCTGGCCGGTCGCATGGCCTGGGCCCTGGGCGGGCGAAGCAAACGCGAGGGCGACCGACTGGGCGGACTGGCCGGGCGGCTCGAAGCCGTCCACCCGCGGGCCGCCCTGGCCCTGGCCCGCCAGAAGGTCGAGTCCGCCAGCCGCCAACTCGAAGCCCTGAGCTATCGCGCGGTGCTCCGACGCGGCTTCAGCGTAACCCGCGCGGGCGGGCGGATCGTCCGCTCCGCCGGCGACATCCAGCCCGCCCAGGCGATGGAAACGGAGTTCGCCGACGGGCGGGTCCGCAGCACAGCCGACGCCGAGCCAGGCCCCACGGTCCCGCCGCCCGCGAGCGAGACGCCCGCGGCGCGGACCAGAGCACCCAGAAAGAAGCCGCCAACCTGCGAACCGGGACTCTTTGACTGAAAGACCCAAAGACCATGGCCAATCAAGCCAACGCGAAACAGAAACTGTCGTTCGAGAAGGCGCTGGAACGCCTGGAGCAGATCGTCGACCAGATCGAGAGCGGCAAGGTGCCGCTGGAAGAGTCGATCGACAAGTACGCCCAGGGCATCGAGCTGATCAAGCAGTGCCGCTCCATCCTCGAATCGGCCGAGCGGAAGATCCAGGTGCTCGCCAAGGGCGAAGGCCAGGACGTCCGGGTGACCGGCTCGCTGGAAGAGGGTGAGGAGGCTTGACGGCCCCCCCGTCGCCCAGCGGAAGCGTGACCGGTAGCCGGGATGGCGTGAGCGGAACACCGGCGGCAGGTTGTCTTGAAGGCCCCCAGCGATCTCGGCGTGCACCGGCTGTTCGTAGTGCTGCCTGCTACTGGAGCAGGTCGGCAAGGATGCGGACGATCTCGGGCACGCGGTGGGCGACCATGGCCAGCGGGGCGACGAGCATCGCGGTGGCCACCAGCAGCAGCGAGACGCCCATGGGGGTCGTCTCAGCCGGCACGGTCGCCAGCGTTCGCGTGAGCTGATCTTCCAATCGCTTGCCCAGGTCGTCGCGCCCGCCCTCGAGATAGAGCGAGACGTTCCGCAACATGGGGAAGCCGCTGACGCGCAGTCGGGCCGAGCCGTCCAGGCGGAAGGATGCGCCCTGGCGCTGGTAGTCCACGCCGAGCTGTTCGAGCGAGCGGGCGATGATCTGGCGGGCCTGGTCGGCGGGCAGGTTGTAGACGACCCAGTTCTGGCCCCGCGGCGCCAGCAGGGCCACCGCGCCGACCGCCCCGGCCAGGGCCAGCGCCGCCGCCAGGGGCCAGGGGCGAAGCGCCTCGACCAGGGGCAGCAGCAGCAGGGGGCTGAGGGCGGCGATCATGAGCACGAAGTCGCGGCGTCCGGTGAGCAGTTGGGGGGTCTTTCGGCTGTTGAGCAGGCCGAGGATGAAGAAGTAGACGGCCACCGGAAGAACCACGGTGGCGATCCTCATCGACCAGACCAGTTGTTCGTTCCCGAGCAGCACGGGTTAACTCCGCTACTTGATAGACGTTGGTTCAGCTACCTTACGATACCCTAAAGCCTTCATCACGTCCAGTACTTCTGTCCAGGACGGGAAGGGCCGGCGGTTCACGCGCTTGTACTCGTTGATGGCGGTGATGAACTCGAACTGCTCCTCGGTCATCTCGCCTTCTTCGGCGGAGCGTCGATCTTCGCTTCGTCGCACCCCGGGCCCGCGGCGTCGGTCCAGCCCGCTGCGGCGGTCGACGACGTCCCGGCGCTCTCGTTGGCGCCGGTCAGCCTGGCGTCGGTCCTGCGCCGGGCCCCCACGGCGGTCGGGGCCGTCGAAGGGAGCGTCCGACTGATTGGCATCGCTCATGACTTTCTCCAGCAGTTACTCAATTCTATCGATTCCATTTTCCTCTATCGGCAAAAAAAGCGCCTCGTCCGCAGCTTTCGTCGGGAGTTCAACTCGGGGGCGCGGCGGAATTCTCTTTCCTCGTTGCCTGGACTCACCCCTTCGGTTACGATCTGTCGCATCCTCCTGTCGTCTCGGGAGACAATCGTATGCGTCTGGCGAGTTGGCCCATTTTGGCGTGCGTGCTGGTTCTGGGTCTCGGTTGCTCGAGCGGCAACGAGCCGTACCTGGTGACCGAGAGACTGGAGAAGGGGCTGGTCATCATCCTGCCGGGCATCGAGGGCGAGAGCCCGCTCAACCGCGACATTCGCCGCGGCCTGGAGCAGTCCGGACTGGGGCGCGCACTGCCCATCCACCGCTGGGGCAGGCCCATCCCGGTGGCCGGGCCGCTCATCAACCAGATGGACTTCCTGGGCAACCGCCTGGCCGGGCAGCGGATCGCCGAGATGATCGTCAACTACCAGCGGGCCCACCCGGGCCGGCCCGTCCACCTGGTCGGGCATAGCGGCGGCGGGGGGGTGGCGGTGTTCGCGGCCGAAGCCTTGCCCGAGGGGAACCAGGTCGACGGCCTGGTGCTGCTGTCGGCAAGCATCTCCCGCACGTACAACCTCACCAAGGCCCTCAACAAGACCCGCAGCGGGATCGTCAACTTCTACTCCAAGGCCGACGTGGGCTTCCTGGTCATCGGGACGATCCTGGCGGGCAACGTGGACGGCGCCCGCGGCCCGGCCGCCGGCGCGCTGGGCTTTTCCACCCCCGACGACGACGACCCCGAGGAGAAGCGCCTGGCCTATCAGAAGCTCCACCAGGTGGAGTTGACCAGCGAATTGACCGGCGGGGGCGAGGCGCACGCCAGTTCCACCCACAGCGGCTTCATCCGCCAGCACGTCTCGCAGTGGATCGCCTCTTCCGCCTGGCCCCCCGGTTCCGAGATTGCCAGCGGAGAGTGACGGCCCATATGGACCAATCGCCAACCAAACCGGACGTGTCAGCGCCGAACGCTTCGCCCGAGCGCTCCCTTCCCGAGATTACGGTTCGGGCCGTGTTGCTGGGGGCGGCGCTGAGCGTGATCCTGGGGGCGGCCAACGTGTACCTGGGGCTCAAGGCGGGCATGACCGTGGCGGCGTCGATTCCGGCGGCCGTCGTGTCCATGGGCCTGCTGCGGATCTTCCGCCGCCCGAGCATCCTGGAGAACAACATCGTGCAGACGGCGGCCTCCGCGGGCGAGAGCCTGGCCGCCGGAGTGCTGTTCACCCTGCCGGCTCTTCTGATCCTGGGCGTCTGGAAGAGATTCGACTACTGGTCGACGACGGCGATTGCGGCCTTGGGCGGCATCATCGGCGTGCTGTTCACCGTGCCGCTGCGGCGGGCCCTGGTGCTGGGCTCGGAGCTGCGTTTCCCCGAGGGCGTGGCCACCGCCGAGGTGCTCCGCGTGGGCGAGCTGTCTGCCGGCAGGCAGGCGGCGGAGGGCAAGGGCGCGAGCACGGGCCTGTGGACGCTGGTGGCTGGGTCGCTGGCCGGCGGACTGTACAAGCTGGGCGAAGCGGGCCTGCGGCTGTTCGGCGACGTGGCCGGCGTCTCCGTGCATGCCGGGCGGACGGTCTGGTCGGCGGCCCTGGGTCTGGCGCCCGCCCTGGTGGGCGTGGGATACATCGTCGGCTTCAACATCGCGGTCCTGGTCTTCCTGGGCGGGGCGGCCAACTGGTTCGTGGCCATTCCGATCGTCGGCTGGCTGCAGGGCACGGACGTGGCGGCCGACCCGTACAAGATCGCCCGCGGCCTGTGGTCCGCGCAGACGCGGTACATCGGCGTGGGGGCGATGGTGGTGGGGGGGCTGTGGGCGCTGGTGCGGATGTGGGGCAACCTGGTGGCGGGACTGGCCGCGGGGTTGCAGGCCATCCGCGACCGCCGCCGCGGCCGGCAGGACGCCCTCCCCCGCGAGCAGCGCGACATGCCGGTGACCTGGCTGGCCGGCGCGCTGGTCGCCTGCGTCGGGCCGATGTTCTTCATCTTCCGCCTGATCCTGCCCGAGGCCTCGCCCGCCCTGGTGCTGTTCATGTGCCTGGCCATGCTGGTGGCCGCCTTCGTCTTCAGCGCGGTCGCGTCGTACATGGCCGGGCTGGTCGGCTCGTCCAACAACCCCATCAGCGGCGTGACGATCGCGACCATCCTGAGCGTGGCCTTGCTGCTGATGGCGGTGGGGACGTCGGCGGCCGTCGGGCCGGGCGCCGCCATCCTCATCGGCGCGGTGGTCTGCTGCGCAGCCGCCATCGGGGGCGACAACATGCAGGACCTCAAGACGGGCCTGCTGGTCGGCGCCACGCCCTGGAAGCAGCAGATCATGCAGATGGTGGGCGTGCTGGCCGGGGCGGTGGTGATGGCCCCCGTGCTGACGGTGCTGCTGGAGGCCTACGGGATCGGGACCATAACCGTCGAGGGCCAGACGCCGCTGGAAGCTCCGCAGGCGACGCTGATGGCCTCGGTCGCCCGCGGCGTGTTCCACCGCGAACTGCCTTGGGCCATGGTGGGCATCGGGGCGGTCGCCGCCGTCGCCGTCATCGTCCTGGACCTCGTGCTCGAGCGCCGCAAGAGCGAGTTCCGCACGCCCGTGCTGGCGGTGGCGGTGGGGCTGTACCTGCCCTTGTATCTGGGCTCGGCCCTGCTGGTGGGCGGCCTGATCGCCTGGGCCGGGGGGCGCTACTGGCGCGGGCGGATCGCCCGCCAGGTGGACGTCCGCCTGCGGGCCTCGCTCGCCGAGGCGCAGCAGGACGCCCAACGCCGAGGCCTGCTGCTGGCGGCGGGGCTCATCACCGGCGAGGCCCTGCTGGGCATCGCCCTGGCCGTCCCCATCTGGTTGTGCGAGGGCCGCAATCCGCTCGACGTGGGCCTCCAGGCCATCCCCGTCTGGCCCGGCCTGATCCTGCTGGCTGGCGTCGCGATCTGGCTGTTCCGGGCGGGAACGCGAAAAGAATAGGAAACAAAGAAGTCCCAACAGATGAATTCTCAATTCTCCATGTCCAAGGAATGCGTTTCTTCCGTATCCTTGGATATTGAAACTTGAACGTTCTGCTGTTGAACCTTCTTCGTGGTCCTTTCAGGACAACATGCGGGGACTGTCTCCGTTGGACTGGTGGACCTGCAGGAGTATAACCATGCCACGACCTTTGGCGATTGCAGCGGTGTTATGGGCCGTCCTCAGTAGTTGCCCGCCTGTCCAGGCAGACCTGGCCCAGGTCGTCCGCGACAGCGGGGTGCAGGGCGGGCTGGTCGTGCGGATCGGATGCGACGACCCCGGGGCCATCGCTTCGTTGCGGCTGAACGAGCGGTTCGTGGTCCACGCGCTGGACGTCGACGCCGCCAAGGTCGCCGCCGCACGCGAGGCCGTCCGCCAGGCCGGCCTGTACGGGCCTGTCAGCGCCGATCGCTTCGACGGCAAGAAGCTGCCCTACGTGGACAATCTGGTCAACCTGATCGTGTGCGAAGCCGCCTGCTCCGTGCCGAAAGACGAACTTCTCCGCGCGCTGGCGCCCGGCGGGGTCGCCCTCGTCGCCGGTCAGAAACTCGTCAAGCCCTGGCCCGACGACATCGACCAGTGGACGCACTACCTGCACGATCCCGGCAATAACGCCGTCGCCCGCGACCGGGCCGCCCAGCCGCGGTCCATCCAGTGGGTGGCCGAGCCGCGCTGGGGGCGCAGCCACGAGGAACTGGCCAGCATGTCCGCCGCCGTGACCGCCAACGGGCGGATCTTCACCATCATGGACCGGGCGCCCCTGGCCTCCATCCGCTTCCTCGGGCAATGGGAGCTGACCGGGCGCGACGCCTTCAGCGGCGTGCTGTTGTGGACGCGGAAGATCTCCCTGTGGAGCGACCACCTGCGACATTTCCGCGCCGGGCCTCTCCACCTGCCGCGCCGCCTGGTCGCCGTTGGCGATCGCGTGTATGTCACGCTCGGCCTGGCGGCGAGCGTCTCGCAGCTCGACGCAGCCACCGGCAAGACCCTCCGCGAGTACCCCGGAACCGAGCAGGCCGAGGAGATTGTGGTGGACGGCGGCGTGGTGTACGTCGCCGTGAGCGCGTCGGAGGCTAACCGCCGCGGCGGGGGGCTCTACGTTCGCAACGAGCCCCCGCTGCCCAAGGATCGGTTCATCGCCGCCTACCAGGCTGACACGGGCAAACAAATCTGGACCAAGCCGCTGGGGCCCAAGGAGCACCTGCTGCCCCAGACGCTGGCAGCTGCGGGCGAAGCGATCTACTACCAGGACACGACGGGCCTGGTGAAGCTCAACGCTGCCGACGGCAAAGAGCAGTGGCGCACGCCGCGGCAGACGCCGCAGCGGCGGATGTCGTTTTCCGCTCCCACGCTTGTGGTCCGCGAGGGCGTGGTCCTGCTGGCCGACCGCAATGCCGGCGACAAGCCGGGCCAGGCGCCGGCCGCCGGCGCCGTCGAGTGGGGCGTCCACGGGTGGGGCGAGAACGGCTTCGACCGAAAGCCCCCCTGCACCCTGCGGGCCTACGAGGCCAAGACGGGCAAGGAGCTGTGGTCGGCCCCATGCAGCGAGGGCTACAACTCGCCGGTGGATGTCTTTGTGGTTGGCCAAACCGTCTGGGTCGGCAGCGACTTCACGGGCTATGACCTCAAGACGGGCCAGTCCAAGGGCAAGCTGAACTGGAAGGGCGCCGCCGTGGGCATGGCCCATCACCGCTGCTATCGCGACAAGGCGACCGAGCAGTACATCCTGACCGGGCGTTCGGGCGTGGAAGTGGTCAGCTACGAGTCCGGCTGGATCGGCAACAACAGTTGGATCCGCGGCACCTGCCAATACGGGATCATGCCGGCCAACGGGCTCATCTACGCCCCGCCCGACGCGTGCGCGTGTTTCGGCAAGGTCAAGCAGCCGGGGATGTTCGCGGCCGCGGGCAAGAGGCGGGCCGACGGGTCGATGCCCTTCGCCGGCGAGCCGTTGGAGAAGGGCCCCGTTTACGGGGAATCGGCCATGATCAAGCCGACGCCCGGCGTCCCGGCCGACTGGCCCATGTACCGCCGCGACGCAGCCCGCAGCGGGTCGGTGAACACGAAGCTGCCGGACAAGCTCCAGCCGCAATGGTCGGCCCGCATCGGCGGGCGGCTGACCCAGCCGGTTGTTGCCGGTGGCCTGACGGTGGTGTCGGCGATCGACACCCACACGGTCCACGCGCTGGATGCTGTCAACGGCCAGCCCCGCTGGACCTTCACCGCGGGCGGGCGCGTCGACAGCCCGCCGGTCCTGCACGCGGGGATGGTCTACTTCGGCTCGGCAGACGGGTACGTCTACGCCCTGCGGGGCATGGACGGCAAGCTGGCCTGGCGCTTCCGCGCCGCCCCGGCGGACCACCGGACCGTCGCCTACGAGCAGGTCGAGTCGGTCTGGCCCGTGCACGGCGCGGTGCTGATGCAGAACGGTTTCCTCTATGCCTCCGCGGGGCGATCGACGTACCTGGACGGCGGGCTCGTCCTGTACGCCCTGGACCCGAAGACGGGCAAGCAGCTCCACCGCCACGTGGTGACCTATATCGACCCGCAGAGCGACAAGCAGACCGCCAGGGAGGGCAAGGGCTTCGGCGCCTTCGACATGGAGGGCACGGCCACCGACGTGCTCTCGGGCGACGGCGAGTCGGTGTTCATCAAGCATCTGCGCTTCGACGCGCACTGCCAACCGGTGAAAGAGCCCAAACCCCACTTGTTCGCCGTGACAGGATTCCTGGGCGAGGAGTGGTTCGTGCGGTCGTACTGGACCATCGCCGAGACCACCGGCGCCGGCTGGGGCCATTGGACGGTTCCGACAGCCCGCACCTGGTTCGGGCGGATCATGAGCTTCAACGACCAGCGGGTGTGCGGCTACGGACGCGTGCGGATCCTCAGCGGTCCGACGGGTCACAAGGCCGATGCGTATCACCTGTACGCCGCGCGGCGGACGACGACTGCCCAGCCGCCGGCCGGCCCGCCCGGCGCCGCCGTCAAGTCCGAGTCCAGTGCGGCCTCCGACGCGCCCAAGGCCAAGGGCAAGAAGGCCAAGCGGGCCGGCAAGGGCGACGACCAGGCCAAGCCCAAAGACCCGCCCAAGCAATATGAGTGGACCGACACGAACTCGCTGATCGCGCGGGCCATGGTGCTGGCGGGCGACAAGCTCGTGGTGGCCGGGCCCAAGGACCTGGGCCAGAAGACCGAGGACATCCTGGCCTTCGAGAACGAAGAAGAGGCCCTGGCCGCCTTCGAGGGGCGCCGCGGCGTGCTGCTGCGGGTGATCTCCGCCGCCGACGGCAAGCAGGTCTTCGAGACCCCGCTGCCCGTCTTGCCCGTCTTCGACGGTCTGTCGGCCGCCAACGGCAAGCTGTACATGAGCCTCCAGGACGGCAGCGTCCAGTGCTGGGCCGACGGGCGGGACTAGAGCCCACCGGCCAGGGAATAGGAAAGAGAACTTGGGACGAACTCCTCCCTCTTGCCTATTCCCTGGTCCCTGATCCCTGTGTATCCCCCAGTCCCTATTCCCTCATCCCTATTCCCTAATCCCTCATCCCTCATCCCTGTTCCCTAGTCCTTAGCCTTCTGAATGGGGATCAGGACGATATTGCGGTACTCCATCCGCGAGCCCTCGCTCTGGAGGCAGATCTTGCCCGCGATGTGCTCGCAGTCGTCGGCGAAGTTCTGAAGCAGCCCGTTGACGCGGATCTCCAGCCGCCCGCCGTCGAGCATCAGTTCGTACTCGTTCCACTCGCCCAGCGGCTTCTCGTTGCTGGGGTGCATCTTCTTCGTCCGCCGCCCGCTGGTGCGGGCCGGGTCCGTCTTCATCGGGAACTGGCCGATGTTGAAGATGTCGCCCTTGTTGTCCACCATGCCCTGGCACTCGATGGACCGCGGCCAGACGCCGTCCTTGCCCGTCATCCGCAGCAGCACCCCGCCGTTGCCCTTGCTCAGGTGGCGCACCTGCATCCGCACGACGAAGTCGCGATAGTCCGCCTCGGTGCGGAGGTATCCAGCCGGCCGGCCCGCGTCGCACAACACGCCGTCCTTGACGCTCCACACGTCCTTCTGGGCGTCGGAGGAATACGTCCAGCCGGTCAGGTCCTTGCCGTTGAACAACCGCACCGCCTCGCCGTAGTGAGGGGGCAGGCCCTTGAGGCGGATGTCCTTGAAGTCCACGCTCATCGGCGCCCCGGCGTGGAGCTGCAGCGCCAGCACGCCCTCCATGCACCGCCCGGCCTTGTCATTGTCGATCAACTCGACGGTCTGCACGCCGTTGAGCTTCATCATCACGTGGTTGCCGCGACAGGTGATCTCATACTCGTTCCACTCGGGCGTCTTGTTGCTCTTGTAGTAGCCGGCCTGGATCATCTGCTTTGGCTCGCCCACCTGCCCGGCCACCTCCTTGACCATTTCTCCGTCCTTGGCCTCCAGGATCACGAACTCGCCCACGCTGGCCAGGCGTTTGCGTCCGCGCTCGTGGTAGAGCAGCCCGACGTGCCCGGGTCCCTCGTTCACCTCCGCCTGGTAGCCGGAGACGACCCACGGGTTGCGGCTGCCCGGCTGGCCCACCACGCTGCTGCGGAACTGCACGCCGGAGTTGTTCGCGTCGCCCACGCGGAACTTCAGGCGCAGGATGAAGTCCTTGGGCTTGCCGCCTTTCCAGATCAGGAACGTGTTGCCCTGGGCGGCCTTCTCCGCCGTCGTCTCGCCGTGGATCGCCCCGTCGCGGACCGACCACAGCCGGCTGTCGCCTTCCCAGCCGGTCAGGTCCTTGCCGTTGAACAGCGTCTGGAAGCCCGCCTCGTCATCGGCTGGTGTGGCCGGCGCATCCGCCGCCCACGCCGCGCCGCTCAACGCCGCCAGCACCGCCGCCAGAAGGAATCCGATTCGCCTGCTCTGTCTTGCCGTCATCGTCGTGCTCCTTTGCCGAGGGTGGCCCAGTGGGCCCAGTGGGTTCAACGCTGCCGGCGGCGGGCCTATTCCCGCAGTCTTTGTCCGGATACAATAAGGCTATGCAGGCTCACTCGACGACGGTTTTCTACCTGGTGTTGTGGGCTGTGTATCTGCCCGCAATCCTCTGGTATGTACGGCGCAAGCGCCACAGCCTGGCAATCGCGGCCTTCTCCGCCATCGTCCCGTCGCTGGTGGCCCTCGATGCGGGTTACGTGTTCGTCCTGAACCGTGGCGAAGCGGTTCGCCAGTTCGTCGCCTACAGTGCATCGGGCATGGACGTGTGGTCGCACTGGGCCAGTGCGTGGCCAATGCTCCTGCTGCTGACGTTACTGGCCGCAGCGGGGCACTTCGTGTGGGGCCTGGTCGCCAGCTTCAGGGAGAGGTACGACGTCTGGGTCGTGGTCGCCGTGGCAAGCGGGATCATGTCACTGCTGGCCTTATTGGTCGTCGTGTCCACCGCCCCGACCGCCTGACCTGCTGTTTCCTTTTCCCTATTCCCTTTTCCCTATTCCCTGCCGTTAGAACCTCTTGCCAAAGCTCTCGCCAGCGGATAAGTTTACAGCCCGGCTTGCCTGCGGGCAGGCTGGCCGGCCGGCGGGAGGCGCCGGTCTGCCGCGGGAAAAGGTGCAGACCGGTGCGCCCGCGGTCGGCGAGCGATGGGAGAGCAATGGACCTGAACCTGAAAGACAAGGTCGTACTGGTGACGGGGGGCAGTCGAGGACTCGGCCGGACCATCTGTGAGAGCTTCGCCGACGAGGGGGCCAAGATCGTCGTCAGCTACTACCGCCAGGCCAACGGCACGGTGAACCTGGCCGACGAGGCCGAGGCGGTCGTCGCGGACCTCCAGCGGCGCGGCTCAGCCGCCATGGCCGTCGGAGGCGACGTGTCCATCGAACAGGACGTAGCCGACCTGTTCGAGCAGGCCTGGAGGCAGCTTGGCCCGGTCGACGTGCTGGTCAACAACGCCGGCATCTGCCCCGTGTCGTTCATCAAGGACATGCCCTACGAGATGTGGCGGTCCACCATCGACATCAACCTCAACGGTACGTTCCTGTGCAGCCGCGAGCTGGTCCGCCGCGCGACCGCGCAGAAGCGCCCCGCCCGCATCGTCAACATCGTCTCGCAGGCGGCCTTCAACGGCTCGGCCACGGGCAAGTCGCACTACTCGGCCAGCAAGGCGGGCATCGTAATGCTGACGGTATCGCTGGCCAAGGAGATGGCCCGCGAGGGCATCACCGTCAACGCCGTCGCTCCGGGCATGATGCGGACGGAGATGGTGGCTGAGTCGCTCAAGGTCAAGGAAGAGCAATACAACAAGAGCATCCCGCTGGGTCGCATCGGCGACACCCGCGAGGTGGCCAACGTGGTGCTGTTCCTGGCCAGCGACGCCGCCAGCTACGTCACCGGCGCCACCTACGACGCCAGCGGCGGGATGCTCATGAGGTGAGACCGTGGCCGGTAGCCGGCGGCTGGTGAACCGGTGGCCGGTAATCCGAAATGGCCTGTGTCGTCGTGCGTTTTGAAAGCAGCCGGTGAAGGGATGGATTCGCCGGCCTGTACGCGACGTTGACGCCGCCCGGCGTCGGGCGGCGGTTGCATCATAGACCTGCCTGCCGGCAGGCAGGTTCGGTTCGCAAACAAGGAGCAAACGCGTCATGGCAAGCATGTCCCTGGACACCCGAATTCGTCTGAGCGTCATGATGTTCCTGCAGTATATGATGCTGCCCGTATGGTGGATCCCGTTGGCGGCGTATGTCGTAGGGCTGGGGGGGACGGCCGGCTTCTGGAAGCCGTGGATCATGAGTTCGATGGCCCTTGGCTGCCTGGCCTCTCCGCTGATCGGCATGTTTGCGGACCGGCATTTCGCCAGTCAGCACGTGCTGGCGGGCTTGAACCTGACTGCCGGCGTCCTGCTGTTGGTGGCGGCCAACATCTCCAATCCGGCCATGTTGTTCGTTGTGCTGCTGCTGGCGATGCTGTGCTACATGCCCACCTGGGGCCTGACCAGCTCGGTCTCGATGGCCCACAGCCCGGCGGAGAAGTTCCCCCAGATCCGCGTCTTCGGATCAATCGGCTGGGTGGCGGCCGGCGCGTTCAGTCTGGTCGGCCTGTACCTGATGAAGGTGGAGATTGACAAGACGCCGATCATCTTCTACTGCGGGGCGGGGACGGCCTTCGCCGGGGCGATCTTCTCGCTCTTCCTGCCGCACACGCCCCCGCCTGCCAAGGGACAGAAGGCCAGCGTCGTCGACGTGCTCGGCCTGCGGGCCTTCAGTCTGTTCAAGCACGCCGATTTCACGCTGTACGTGCTGGTGTCCATCCTGGTCTCGGTCGCCTTCTCCATGTATTGGTCGTACTTCTCGGAGTACCTGACCGACAAGGGGTTCACGCTGCTGACCTTCACCACCAACCTTGGACAGGTCGCCGAGATGCTCCTGATGCTCGCGGTCCCGCTGGCCATCGCCAAGGTCGGACTGAAGTGGGCCATGGTGATCGGCCTGCTGGCCCAGCTCGCACGTTATGGCTCGCTTTACCTGGGTGAGATCAGCGGCGCCCTGGCCCTGAGCTACGTGGCCATCCTGGTCCACGGCCTGATCTTCGGCTTCTTCTTCGTCGGTGGGCAGATATATGTCGATCGCCGGGCCCCCAAGGAGATGAAGGCCCAGGCGCAGGGCTTCATGTTCCTGGCCACCTTCGGCGTGGGCCTGTTGATCGGTAACTTCCTCTGCGCCTGGCTCATCGACGCCTACAAGGTCAATGGCGTGCGCCACTGGGAACCGGTGTGGATGTGGACGACGGTGGCATCGGCCGTGGCCATGGTGCTCTTCGCCTTGCTCTTCCATGACAAGACCAAGCCGGCGGAGGAACAGCCCGCCCCCGAAGCCGCCGCCTGAGTCGGCCAGACGAAAAACCAGCAACGCAATCCAGGCGGCCCCGGCGAAGTCCGGGGCCGCCGCACCATGAGGAAGACGTTATGCCCCAGTACCTGATGGGAATCGACAACGGCTGCACGGTTTCCAAGGCCGCCCTGTTCACCGCCGACGGTAAGGAAGTCGCCGTCGCCTCCGCCAAGACCCAGGCCACCTCCCCCAAGCCCGACTGGTACGAGCGGGACACCGAGGAGGTCTGGACCTCGACGGCCGCCGCGGTCAAGCAGGTCATCGCCCAGGCGGGCGTGGATGCCAAAGACATCGCCGCCGTCGCCTGCACGGGGCACGGCAACGGGCTGTACCTGGTCGACGAGGCGGGCAAGCCCGTTCGACCGGGCATCCTGTCCATGGACGGCCGGGCCAAAGAATATATCCGGCGTTGGCAGGCGGAAGGCGTCGGGCAAAAAGTGCTGCCCATGACCATGCAGAGCATCTGGCCCGCCCAGCCCAACGCGCTGCTGGCGTGGCTCCGCGACAACGAGCCGGACACGTTCAAGAAGGCCCGCTGGGTGCTCATGTGCAAGGACTTCGCCCGCTCGCGCCTGACCGGCAAGATCCAGATGGAGCTGACGGACATGTCCGGCACGAGCCTGATGAACCTTCAGACGCGCGGCTACGACCAGGCCGTGCTGGAGGCGTTCGGGATCGGCGAGATGATGGACCTGCTGCCCCCGATCGTCCGCAGCGAGGAAGTCTGCGGCACGGTCACCGCCGAGGCGGCCGCCGCCACGGGCCTGGCCGAGGGCACCCCCGTCGCCGGCGGGATGTTCGACATCGACGCCTGCGGGCTGGCCACCGGCACCATCGACGACAGCCAGCTCTGCATGATCGCCGGCACCTGGGGCAACAACCAGTACATCTCGAAGACGCCCGTGGTCAGCGAGGACGTCTTCATGACCTCCTGCTACGCCATGCCCGAGTACTACCTCATCCTCGAGGGCAGCGCCACCTCGGCCAGCAACCTCGAGTGGATCGTCAACCAGTTCTTCCAGGCCGAGCAGGCGACGGCCGCCCAGCGCGGCACGAGCGTCTACGACGTGTGCAACGAGTGGGTCGAGCAGACCAAACCCGAGGACGCGAAGATCGTCTTCCTGCCCTTCCTGTACGGTTCGAACGCCCACGCCGATGCCAAGGGCAGCCTGGTGGGGATGGCCGGCTGGCACACCCGCGGGCACGTGCTGCGGGCGGTGTACGAGGGCGTCGTGTTCGGTCACCTCACCCACGTGAACAAGCTGATGAAGTTCCGCCCGCCGTTCAAGCGGGTGCGCCTGGTCGGCGGGGCGTCGCGGTCGCGGGCCTGGGTGCAGATCTTCGCCGACGCCCTCCAGGCCCCCGTCGAGATCCCCGACGGCACGGAACTCGGCGCCCTGGGCGCGGCCATTTGCGCCGCGGTGGCCGCCGGCGTCCACCCGTCCTACGAGGCGGCCGTCGGCGCCATGGTCCGCTTCAGCCGAGTCCAGGAGCCTCAATCCGACAAGGCCGCCCTCTACCAGGCCAAGTTCGACCGCTACCAGAAGGTCGTCCAGGCCCTGGGCGGGGTGTGGAAAGACCTGGCCTGACCATGTGGATCACCGCGCTGCTCGCCGTGCTCTCGCTCGCGCAGGCGCCCGCGCGCCCCGCGCTGGCCGCCCCGCTCAAGACGCCGTGTCCCGCCTTCCTCTACGCAGCCGAGGGCGACGGCGGGTGGATCCTCCGCTTCAACCGCCAGGGTGAGATCGACTGGTCCTTCCGTGCACCGATGAGCCGCGACGTGTGGCAACTGCCCGGCGGCAACGTCCTGTTCGCCTTCAACGAGAAGTACGACCCCAAGGGCCACGACAACCCGAGCGGCGTCATGGAGGTCGACCCCGCGGGCAAGGTGGTCTGGCGGTTCGACACCAAGGGCCAGGTCTGGGCCTGCCAGCGGCTGGCCGACGGCAACACGCTGATCGGCGCCGCCAGCCAGGGCAAGGTGCTCATCGTCAGCCCAGCCGGCAAGATCGTCCGCGAGGTCCGCCTCCGCAACGCGCCCGGGCATAGCTGCATGCGACACGCCCGCGCCCTGGCCGACGGGACGATCCTGGTAGCCGAGGAGTCCGCCAAGGCCATCCGCGAGTACGATCCCCAGGGCAGGTTCGTGCGGGAGATGACCGTGCCCTTCCCCCCGTTCTCCGTCTGCCGCCTTCCCAACGGCCACACGCTTACCAGCGGCAAGACGCACCTGGTCGAGTTGGACAAGGCCGGCAAGGTCGTCTGGTCGCTGGACGGCAAGGACTACCCGGACCTGGGCGTGCGATGGCTGGCGGGCCTGCAAGTGCTGCCCAACGGGAATATCTTCTGCTGCAACGCCGGGGGCAAGGTCGGCTTCATCGAGTTCTCGCGAGACAAGAAGGTCGCGTGGGCCAGCAACGACAAGCCTATCCACCTGCCGGCCGGGCACGGGATTCATGTGCTGCCTTGAGACTGCTTAGAGGAGCTTCGTGAAGCCTGCCTGTTCGAAGTGCTTGTCGGCAGTAAGCGCTTCCTTCAATCCTTCCCGCCGCATCACGACGAAGGATATGCAGTCGGTGAGGGACCAGTCTTTATCGAGCCTCTTTCTGTGCAACCTGCAGCCCGCGTCGAACAGATCAAGGCTTGCCGGGATCACCTCTGTCGCGGGATCCGTTCCTATGCGGTCGATGAGTCTGGCGAACGCGGGTTTGTCGATCACTTTGGAAAGCGAATTCCCAACTTCCAGCAAGACATACTCCGTTGTCTTCACCCGCCCCGTTTGCCCCAGAAGCCATCTTGCAGCCTTATCGTGGGCGCAGTCGTCAGGGTTGACCAAGGCGATGTAGTACGAGGTGTCCGCAAAGACGCATTTCATTTCTGCTTGGGCAGCCCGTAGAGATAATGGTCATGGTTCACTGACGCGTCCGGGGGCAGTCCCTTGGCCGTTCCGATCACTGATTTGTAGTGCTCGTACATGGACGACGGTTTCCGCTGCTTCCTGCGGCGCCCCTTCAGGACGCGGATACTGACCTGCGCTCCCTCGGGGGGGCACTCCGGTCCTTCCACCACTACGATGCCGTCTTTTACTCGCCCGCGGTACGTCATCATCGTCTCCGGGTGTTACCGCCTCTATTATAGTTGGCGGCGGCAGTCGTGGAATCATTTTGTTCGCGTTCAATTCTCCCCAGCCAGATACTCCCGCAGGACCACGGCATTGTTGTGTTCCTCGTCCCGGGCCGAGAATATCAGCGTGAGTGTGTGCTTGTCGGCCAGGCGGCGGAGTTCGTCCATGGCGTTCGGGTGCTTGTCCAACTCGGCAGCGTAGCGGCGGCGGAAGTCCTTCCACCTGGCCACATGGTGGCCGAACCACTTCCGCAGGTCGGCCGATGGGGCCGCGTCCTTCAGCCACAGGTCGATGTGGGCTTTGTCCTTCTTCATGCCCCTGGGCCAGACGCGGTCCACCAGCACCCGCGTGCCGTCCCGCGGCGAAGGCTTGTCGTACACCCGCTTGATCTGCACCTTCTTCATGCGCGTCACCCCCAGGTCATTGTACGGCCGGTAACCCAGGCACCTGCCTGAGACTCGCCTGGCGACAGGCAGATTCAGAGGCGTTTGCAAGCATAGCGTCAAACTGCCCCCCGCCACAGAACGGAGGGCTCGGGACAGGCGCTTGTGTGCGCACAGGGTCCTGGAATCGCAGGCAGGAACGCCTGCGTTACCGGGGTCGTGTCGTGCTCTTCGGCTGGGGCCTGGTCCGCGGGCGGGCGCCTGGCACCGGGCCCCAGATCGTCTGCATCAGCTCGTGGATTTCCGGTTCCGCCGTCAGCAGCTCGGCCCGGTTGAAGGGGAAGAAGTCGTTCATGCCGAAGTACGCCTCGGTCATCTCGGCGAAGAACTCCTTCTGGTCGGTCAGGGCGTAGTGGCGGACCCGCTTGCCGTTGTAGAGCAGCGCCTTGTCGCCATGCCCGCTGGCCTTGAATCGCTGCCACGCCCGGAGGATTCGGGGCTCGTCGAAGTCCAGCACCTGGTCGTGGTAGGCGTGGGACAGTTCGTGCAGGACGACCCACGGCTGCTCGTTGACGTTGCGGACCGAGACGAGGTCCTTTGCCTCGGGGATGTGGACGCACTTGGCCAGGTCGGCGGAGTAGCCGTGTTTCTTCAGCCAGTCTGCGCTGGGGTGGTACTGCATGCACCCCAGCTTGCCGCAGGTGAGGTCCAGCACGATGCGGACGCCCTGGAGCCTGGCCAGGCGGTCCTCGGCCACCACCGCGCGGATGTCGGAGAGCTTGGCCTCCAGCACCCGCAGGGCCTTGGTGCCCAGGGCTTCGTTGGGCGCCGCCAGCAGCCGGTCGTCCACCAGCACCGTCCAGCCCTGGACCTGGCGCGTCGTGCGAGAAGAGGGCTGGGGCGGATCGGCTTTATCCGCCGCCCCCGCGTCGGCCGCAGCCACCATCGCCATTGCCGCGAACGTCCACAGAAACAACCTGTTCATAGGCTCGCCTTCCGGGAAAACCAGGTCCTTCTCGTCCGGCAGATTATGGCACGAGACAGGGTGCTAATCTCCCTTTTTCTTGTACAATGCGGCTTGGTCGAAGGGACCGAATCCTCTCCGAAGGAATGACCATTGAGAGCGCATCGAGCACTGATCTTCGCCTGTCTGATTGTCCTTGGCCTCTGTGGTCCATCGGTCCTGGCGGCGGACCCGGCAGCCCTGTCCTTGTCGACGCCGACGGAATGCCAGGTATTCCAGCGGGCCAGTCTCGAGTCGGGCGCGATCCTGATCGTCTGCACCCCGCCGGAAGGCGCCGACGGCCTGGAGGCTCGCCTGAGCCTGGCCAGTCCAACCTACGCCGGCAAGGCGACCGACTGGATGCTCCTCTCGCCGCAACGGGGGCCCAGTGGCCTTGTCTCGGGCGAACTGCCCGCCTCGCCTGGTGGATGGTACAAGCTCGAAGTGCGGGCCATGAAAGGCCGCAGCGTGCTGGCGCGGGGCGTGGTCGGAAAGGTGGGCGTGGGTGAGGTCTTCGTGACGGCGGGGCAGTCCAACTCCGCCAACTTCGGACAGAAGCGCCAGTCAGCCCGGGACGACCGCGTGGTGTACTTTGACGGCAAGAGTTTCGTGCCGGCCCGCGATCCGATCCCGGGCGGGTTCGGCGGGGGCGGGTCGCCCTGGGCACTGCTGGGCGACCTGCTGGCTCAGAGGTGGAAGGTGCCCGTGGCGTTTCGCTCGGCCACGCTGACCTACACGCCGGTGGCTATGTGGCTTCCGCACGCAAAGCACAAGCAATACGCCACGCTCGTCGAGCGGGTCAAGCAGTTCGGCCCCCGCGGCGTGCGGGCCGTACTGTGGCACCAGGGGGAGTCGGACTCGCTGGCCAGGACGACGGCCGAGCAATACCGCGATCGCCTGTCGACGGTGATCCGCTCGATGCGCAAGGATATCAGCTACGACGTAGACTGGTTCGTCGCCCAGGCGTCCTTCCATCCCGGCTCGACGCGGGAGCAGGAGGCGCCGGTGGCGGAGGGACAGAAACTGCTCTGGGAGTCGAAGATCTGCCTGCCCGGGCCGGTCACCGACGACCTGCTAGGCAAGGCCAATCGCCACGACGGGGTGCACTTCAGCGAGGCCGGTCTGAAGATTCACGCCCAGCGATGGGCCGACGCCATCCTCAAGGGCTGCGAACGCACCAGGAAGTGACGCTGCGCCGGCGTTGGGGCGGCAGCGCCTGCAATTGGCGAGGGGGCGAAAGGAAACGCGCATGGCGGAGTCGATGACGGTCGGTCGATACCTGGTTCGCCGGCTGGAACAGTGCGGGCTCAAGCACGTGTTCGGCATTCCCGGCGATTACGTCCTGGGCTTCTACGAGCTGCTGCTGGGCAGTTCCATGGGCGTGGTCGGCACGTGCACGGAGGCGGGGGCGGCCTTCGCAGCCGACGCCTATGCCCGGGTGAACGGTCTGGGGGCGGTCTGCATCACCTACTGCGTGGGCGGACTGAACACCATCAACGCGGTGGCCGGCGCGTACGCGGAGAAGTCGCCCCTGGTGGTCATCAGCGGCTCGCCCGCGATGCGGCGGCGGGTCCGCTCGCCCCTGCTGCACCACCGCGTGAAGGACTTCAACACGCAGGCGCTCATCTTCGAGCAGGTCACGGCCGCCACCGCCGTGCTGAACGACCCGGCCCGCGCGCCCGCCCAGATCGACCAGGCGCTGGCGGCCTGCCTGCGGACCAAGCGCCCGGTGTACATCGAGCTGCCCACCGACGTGTGCGACCGTCCCTGCGCCAAGCCCGCCCGCCTGGACGTCTCCAGCCCGCCCAGCGACAAGGCGAGCCTGGGCGAGGCCGTCGCCGAGGCCGCCCAGATGCTCCGCCGCGCCCGCCGCCCGGTCATCCTGGCGGGCGTGGAGATCCATCGCTTCGGCCTGCAGGACCTGCTGCTGGACCTGGTCGACAAGAGCGGCTACCCCGTGGCGGCCACGCTGCTGGGCAAGAGCGTCATCTCCGAGCGCCACCCGCAGTATCTGGGCATCTACGAGGGAGCGATGGGCCGGGAAGAGGTCAGGCGGGCCGTCGAGTCGGCGGACTGCGTGCTCATCCTGGGCGCGTTCATGACGGACATCAATCTCGGCGTCTTCACCGCCCACCTGGACGTGTCGCGAACCATCAACGCCACCAGCGAGCAGATCGCCATCAAGCACCACCACTTCGACGGCGTCCAGTTGGGCGACTTCCTCCGCGGACTGATCCGCCAACTGCCCCGCTCCAGACGGCGACAGAAGAAAGCCCCCGCAGTGTCGGCCCGACCATACACCCCTCGAAAGAGCAGGCCGATCACCGTCCGGCGGTTCTTCGCCCGCATGAACGAGTTCCTCGAGGACGACTTCGTGGTCATCAGCGACATCGGCGACAGCCTGTTCGGCGCAGCCGACCTGACCATCCACCGTCGCACCGAGTTCATCAGCCCGGCCTATTACACGTCGATGGGCTTCGGCATCCCGGCGGCCCTGGGCGCCCAGATCCGCGACCGGCGGCTGCGCCCGATCGTCTTCGTCGGCGACGGGGCGTTCCAGATGACGGGCATGGAGTTGTCCACGATCGTCCGCTGCGGGCTCAACCCGATCGTCTTCGTGCTCAACAACCGCGGCTACACCACCGAACGGTTCATCCAGGACGGTCCGTTCAACGACATCCACGAATGGTCGTATCAGGCCGTCACGCAGGTCCTGCGCGGCGGGCAGGGCCTGGAGGTGCGGACCGAGGGCGACCTGGAATGCTCCCTGGCGCAGGCAAGGACGCACCTGGGGAGTTTCTCCATCGTGAACGTCCACCTCGACCCCTACGACAAGTCCGACGCCCTGGTCCGCCTGGCCAGCCGGCTGGCCAACCAGTGAGCCCGCGGGCGATCACTTGGCCTTGTACATGGGCAGGTAGCGGTAGTACACCTCGAGCGTGAGGGCGTTGATGGCCGTGGTGTAGACCTTGCCCCCGCGGCTGCCGTACTTGCTGTTGGTGTCCCAGCATCCGTCCTCCTCGCCCCCGCGCTGCTGGGTGCGGCGAAGGAACTCCTGGATCTGGTTGTTCCATTTCTCCCACGCCTCGCCGCGCATCTGCGACAGGGCCAGCGTCGCGTAGTACCAGTAGTAGTAATGCTTCTGTCCCTGCCCGGGCGGGTTCTTGAGCATGTAGTCGGCCGCCGCCTGCTCCTGCTGGGGGCTGAAGCGCTGCCCCAGCAGGATGCGGGTGAAGACGGCCTCGGCGGTCATCGACGGGAGGGGGTTGGGCCCCTGGTAGCCGGCCAGCATCCGCAGCGGGGGCACCGAGGCATGGTCCAGCCAGCGGAACGCCCGGTCGCGGACTTCCTGCGGAATGCGATAGCCGAGCATCTCCACGCTGTGCAACGCCATGACCTGCCAGCCGACCACGCTGGTGTCGCCCGGATCGCCCGGGTCGTATCGCCACCCGCCGGTCTGGCGGTTCTGGGACCGGACGATGAAGTCGGCTGCCTTCAGGGCCATCTGGCGGCAGCGATCATCGCCGGTCATGATGGCCGCCTCGGCGACCGCCAGCGTGGCGATGGCTTGGCAATACATGTCCCCGCCGTCACGAAGGTCGCCGTTGTCCTTCGCCTTGGACAGCAGATACTCCACCGCCTTGGAGGCCACCTCGCGATAGGGGCCCGGCTTGGTGTGTGTGTGGTCGCTGGCCAGGAAGCTCAGCGTCGCCATGCCCGTCAAGGCCATGTGAGGTCGGCCCCGGCTGCCCTTGCCCCCGCCTCCTCGCCCGCCGGCAGGCCAGCCCCCGTCCTTCTGCTGGTGCCGGGCGAGGTAGCCCAGCGCCCGACCGACCGCTTCCTCGCTTTCCTTCGAGCCGCCCATCTCGCGGATGAGCTTCTGCCGCTGCTCGAATGATCGCTGGAAGAGCGACTCGGGCGAGGCCAGCCGGCCGGGCCCGATGGGGGCAGTGATGGGTGTGACGAAGGCGACTTCCATGGGCGTCTCGACGGGAACGTCGATGGAGGTGGCGCGGGGGATGCTGCCCAACGGATCGCGGATCATCGACGTGCGGGCCAGGTGGCTGGCTGGCACGTCCGGGGCCGGTTGGGCGGTCTGGGAAGGCCGCTCGGCGGGCGTCAGGGAGACCGCCTTGGCCTCGATCGGTCGCGGGGCGGCCACTCCCGCGGCCACGACGGGCGGCGGGACGTTTTGCGCGGGCTGGGCGGGCGCGGCCGCGACCGGCAACTGGATGCGGATCGACTCGCTCAACGAGGGCACGTCCAGGGCGAGTTGCGTTTCCCTCGGCGGAGCGGGCGCCTGGCGGCGGACGTCGGCCAGCGTGACCGCCGAGTGGGGCACGACCTGGGCGGCGGGCAAGGCCTGGGGCGAAGGGTTGGTCTTGGGCCCGGGCCCGGAGGTGGGCAACGGCTGGGCAGGGGCCTGGGCGATCTCGATAGGTTGAGGCGGCGCGGGCTGGGCGTCGGGCCTGGCCTCGGCGGCTCGCACGGGCTGGGTGGTCGGCTGGACGGGGCTGGCCGGCGCGACCGCCGCGGCCATCAGTTCGACGGGTCGGGGCTGCTGTGCGTCTTGCGGGCGCGGCTGGAGGGCGGAACGCGGCGCCAGCAGCACGGGCTCGAAGGTCGGCTGGGGCTCGACGCTGGCGACCGGCACGATCGGGGCCGGCCTGAGCACCGGGCGGTCAGGCGCGGGCGGGGCCTCGACGGGCTTGGCCGCCAGCTCCCGCACCGCCGTCGGGGCGGGCGGCGGGGGCGGTTCGTCCTGGCGCACGGGGCGCTGGAGCTGGATCTGGATCTGCGGCGCCTGGGCCAGCAGCTCCGGTTGGGGCAGGGAGACCGCCTCAGCCGGGCGGGGCGTCTGGAGCTTCGGCGCCTCCGGCTGAATGGTGAACGAAGCCGGCTGGACCTGGGCGGCGGGCACGTTCAGCGGCGCGAGTTGCGGCTGGACCTTCGGCGGCGCGGGCAGCTCGACCTGGCGGATCTCGTCGGGGGCGGCCTGGTTCACCGGCAGGTCGGTGAGCTGTTTGCGGACCTGGAGGCTGACCTCGACCTGGCGCGAGAGGTCCAGATTGACCGCCACCGTCATGCCCGCCTCGCGGGCCACGTACTCCACCAGTTTCTGCGTCAGGATGACGGTGCTGAAGAGCACCGTCAGCAGCAGGTGGATCAGCAGCGAGATCGCCAGGCACTTCTGGAGCAGGCTGAGATGGCGATAGCCGACCGCCCGCAGCCACAGCAGCAGGGGGATCAGCAATGCCAGGGCGATCAGCAGGGCGTACCAGCTCCAGCCGAGTTGGGGCAGCGGGCGCGGCTCGCGGAGGGCGTAGACTTCGCGCGAGTGGGACTGGAAGAGGTCGTAGCCGCCCTGGGACTGCTCTCGGTCGCTGCTGAAGTAGAGGGTGAACCCGCCCATCACCGGCTGGGGGTCGGTGTCGTTGTGCGGGGTGTTGATCTGGGGGCCGAGGTTCTCGACCCGCTCGCAGACGCCCTCGTGGAGCCGGCAGCGATAGAGGTCGAAGCCGCCCTGGCCGCCGGGACGATTGGAAGCGAAATACAGGAAGTCGCCCCCGGGCGAAACGCTGCACGCCCCGTCGTGCCAGGGCGTGTTCACGCCCACCAACTCCAGCGCGGGCGACATCGAGAGCGCCGCGCCCGGCTGGGTCGACGGCTCGGCTTTCTGTCCCTTGGCGGCGGGCGGCGCGTGCATGTCGCAGACGAACAGGTCGTAGTCGCCCAGGGCAGCCTCGCGGATCGTCGCCCGCCAGGCCACGCCCTCCTGTTTGGCCGCCGCCTTGCGGTTGGTGGCGAAGTACAGCCGCTTGCCGTCGGGACTGGGGGCCGGGCTGTAATCGTTGTACGGGCTGTTGACGTTGGGGCCCAGGTTGAACGGCCGGCCCCACCGCCCGTTCTCTCGTGGACAGGCCCACAGGTCGTATTGGCCCAGCCCGCCCGGACGGTCCGAGTAGAACAAAAGAAATCGCCCGTCGGGGGTCAGCCGCGGGCCCAGTTCGTCGTGCGGGGTGTTGACTTCCTTGAGAGGCGTTGGCGAGGACCACTTGCCCTCGCGCCGCGTCGAGACGTAGAGGTCGGCCCCCTTGCCGGGCAGGCCGCGAACGAAGAACAGTTCCGCCCCTTCGTTCGGGGCGGCCGGCTCGTATTCCTGGTCGGCGGAGTTCAGGTCGCCCTCGATGGGGCTGCCTTCGCTCCAGAGCACCTGGCGGAGGTGGGCCTGCCGATCCTGGACGCGAAGGGTCTGGTCGTCGGTCCAGACCTGCCTGCCGCGCAGCCACACCACCACGCCCGCCGTCAGCAAGGCCAGCATCAGCGCGGTGGCGATCGCCGCCGGGATCCACTTGCGATTGGTCCCCGGCGGACGGAACGCATTGGAGGTTGTCGATTGCTGGGTCATGTCAGCATCCCATCACTGTCGAGCCCGCCTGCGGTCGGACAGGCTGGTCATGTCGCCGGTCGTCTTCCTGCTGCCGGCTTCTTACGGCTGCACCTTCTGCGCCGTCGGCGCATCCAGCACGTATCCGATCTTGAGCTGCCCGATGCCGTTGGTCCGGCAGACGTTGGCCACGGCCGCGAAGTACCGGTGGAACGCGCTCTCGTCGCAGCGGATCAGCACTTCCCGGCTGGGGTCGTCCTTCACCATCTGCTGGAGCAGAACGGACAGGCCCGCCATGGTGTAGTCCTGCCCGCCGATCTTCATCGAGCCGTCGGGGGCGATGTTGACGATCACCTGCTGCGGCGGGGCCGACAGCGGCTGAATGGTCGACGTGGCGGGCAACTGAATGTCCTGCTCGCGCTCCTCCTGGGCAAAGGTGGTGGCCACCAGGAAGAAGATCAGCAGCAGGAAGACCATGTCGATCAGCGGGGTCATGTTGAAGGCGTTTTCTTCGTCGGTGTTGGCGTCGCGGATTCGCATGGTAGTTCTCGGTAGCGGGCGCTCACTAGGCCTTGGCCGGTTCGGCCATGTAGTGCTCGACGAACTCGATCGACAGGTCGTTCATCTCGGAGACGATGCGGTCGATCTTGCCCAGGAAGTAGTAGTAAAAGACCAGCACGGGGATGGCCACCAGCAGCCCGGCGTAGGTGGTGACCAGGGCCTCGTAGATGCCCTGGGCCAGCGACGTGGCCTTGCCCAGGCCCTTGACGCTGGCGACCTGGAAGGCCTTGATCATTCCCGAGACGGTGCCCAGCAGGCCCAGGAGGGGCGCGATGCTGCCGACGGCGAACAGCCCGCGGAGGTTGCGCTTGAGCTTGGCGATTTCGTTGGCGCCGGCGTCCTCGATGGCCTGTTCGACGGTCTGCTCGTCGCGGTGCATCTTGCCGATCCCCGCCGCCAGCACGCGGGCCAGCGGCGAGGCGTTGGCGTGGCAGTAGTTCAGCCCCGCCGAGCGGTCCTCCTGCCCCGGCTTGTAAGTGTCTTTGAGCTGATCCAGCAGTCGGGGCGGGATGATCTTGTCCTTGCGCAGCGAGATCAGCCGCTCGATGATCAGGGCCAGGCCCACCAGGCTGGCCAGGACGATCGGCAGCATGAACCACCCGCCTCGCTCGAAGAGTTCGAGCATGGACATCGAGGGCGGCGTGGCGTCCGCCTTATCGGCTTCGGGCCGGGCGGTCCCTCCCGGGGCGGGGGCGCCCGCCTTGTCGGCCTGGGCGGCGCAGTACGGGCCGGCCGCCGCCACCACCAGGGCCAGCACCAGGTAGGGGGGCAGGCGGCGGAGGAACGTCAACAGTTTGCTGGAGCGCTTCACGTGGGCATCTCCTTCTTGCGGGTGTTCGGTTGTACGACCCGCCTGTCGGCGGGCCGTTCGTCGGCGATTACTTGGATTCCTTGGCCAGGGCGTCGAGATACTTGCGGGCCAGGGCCGCCTCCGGGCGGTCCTTGTATTTGGTGGTGCACAGCGTCCACTGTTGGCGGGCCTGGTCGAACTGCTTGAGTTGGCGGAAGGCCGTCCCCGCCTCCAGCAACGCCCGCGACGACCACTCGGGATACGCGTAGACGATGTCCACCTTCAGCAGTTCAGCCGCGGCCTTCTCGAAGTCCTGCTGGGCGAGATAGGTCTCGCCGATCTGGAACTGGGCTCGGGCCGCCGTCGGGCCGTTGTGGGCGGCGATGACCTTCTGGTACCACGCGCGGGCCTGGTCGTACTGCTTGCGGTTCTCCAGCGACCAGCCCAGGCCGAACTGGGCCAGGTGAACGAACTTGCCCTTGGGGAACTTCTGGAGGTAGGCCTGGTAGGCCTCGGCGCTGGGCTCGTAGTTGCCCGTCTCGGCCAGCACCTCGCCCAGCTTGAGCTGGGCGGCCGGCGTAAGCTCGTGCCTGGGGTACTTGGCCAGCAGCGTCGCCAGGGGTTTGCGGGCGTCGGCGAACTTGTTGCACTGGGCCAGGCATACGGCCGCCTGGTACAGCGCCGAGGGGACCATCTCGGCATCGTCGCTGGCCTCGGCGAAGGCGAGGAAGGCGGCGGCGGCCTTGTCGTGCTGGTCGAGCTTGGCGTAGCAGGCGCCGAGGCGGTAGCGGGCGCCCAGGGCCAGCGCGGGCTCGACGTCCTTGGCGGCCAGGCATTGTTCGAGCACAGCCGCCGCCTCCGCGTGCTTGTCCAGGGCCAGCAGCAGATCGCCCAACTCGGCCCGGGCGGCGATGGCCATCTTGCCGTCGGCGTACTCGGTGAGCATGCGCCGGTAGGTGGCGGCGGCGGCGTCCTTCTGATCGGTTCGTCGCTGGGCCCAGGCGAGCTGGTAGAGCACCTGTTCGCTGACGGAGGATCGGTCGGCGGCCATGGCCGAGAGGCGCTTGACGGCCTCGTCGCCCTTGCCCATCTGGGCCAGGCTGGCCCCGATGAGCTGGCGGGCGTTCTGGGCGTGAGCCCCCTGGGGAAAGTCCTTGAGGTAGCCTTCGAGCAGGGCGACGGCCTGCTCGTTCTTGCCCGCCTCCTTGAGTGCCAGCGCCTGCTGGTAGCGGGCGTCGCCCGCCAGCGCGTGCTTGGGGAACTGTCCGGCGAGCGAGGCGAACTTCGCCGCGGCCGAGTCGAACGAACGCGCGTCGAAGTCGATCCACCCCTGCAGGTACAGGGCCTGGGCGTGCAGGTCGTCGGCCGGCTTGGCCGCCAGCAGGGCCGCCAGCACGGGCGCGGCCTTCTTGGCCTGCTTGCGATTGTAGAGGATCTGGGCGTGGTCCAGCAGGCCCCGCTGCACCCAGGGCGAATCGGCGGGCAGTTTGGCCAGGCGCTGAAGGGTCTTGTCGGCGTCGTCGAAGTCCTCGGCCCGCGCCTGGGCAGCCGCCAGCTTGTACAGGGCCTCGTCGCGGGGGGTCTTGGAGAGCTTGCAGTAGCGGTCGAGGACCTTGGCGGCCTCCTCGGGTTTGTTCAACTGGAGCAGGCAGTCGCCCATCAGGAAGAGGGCCTCGCGCAGGGCGGGGTCTTCGGCGGCCTGGCGGCTCTCGACGACCGTCTTGAGATGCCCGACGGCCTGCTCGAAGTTCTTGTCGAGGTACGCGCACTGCCCCAGGCGCAGGGCGTAGCGGAGCTTCTGCGGTTCGGAGGTAGCCGACTGGGCCATGCGGGCCAGGGCCTGGGCGGCCTGATCGTTCTTGCCCAACAGGAAGAAGTTCTCAGCCGTCAGCTCGCCGGCGGACGTGGCCAGAGCGGAATCGGCGGGGACCTGCTGGCAGAGCGTGTTGCTGGCCTCGTACTTGCCGAGCTTGTGCAGGCAGAAAGCGTGATGGTACAGGGCCTGGGCCAGGTCGTCCGGCTGGACCGGAGGGTCCTTCTGCTCGCGGGCTGCCTGGCGGTAGGCGTCGTAGGCGGCGGCGGCCGGGTCGTACTTCTCGAGCTTCATCAGGCAGAAAGCGCGATCGCGGAGGAGGTCGATCGAGTTGGCGGGCTTGGCCTGGAGGAGCTTGTCGAGAATGGCCAGGGCGGGCTCGTACTTGCTGTCGGCGATGTCGCACTGGGCGAGCGCGTAGCCGGCGGCGGCCGAGCGGGCGGTGTCGCCCGCGGCGATGTCCTTGAGCAAGGCGCGCGCGTCGGAGGTCTTCTTGTCGGCCAGCAGGGACAGGCCCAGTTGCAGGCGGGCCTGGGCCTGGAGGGGGTCGTCGCTCTTGGAGGCCAGCGGGCGGAGGGCGGCGGCGGAGTCGGCGAACTTGCCCATTCGGTAGAGCGCCAGGCCCAGGCTGTAGGTTCCGCGCGACGGGGAGATTCTGGCCAGTCGCTTGTAGAGTTCGCAGGCCTCGGCGAGCTTGTTCTGCTTTTCCAGGCACTGGCCCCAGAGCAGCAGCGCCTCGCCCTCGAAGGGCAGGTTGGCCTTTTCGCCCAGCAGCTTCTGGAGGGAGGCGGCGGCTTCCTCATGGCGGTCCAGGCCGGCCAGGGCCAGCGCTTCGTAGTAGCGGGCCGCCGGCGCCAGGCCCGAATCGGGGAACTTGGCCAGGAACTGCTGGGCGGCGGCCAGGCAGCGGTCTTTGCGGCCCATGAAGTAGAGGACCTGGATACGGTTGTTGGCGGCCGCGGGGAAGTGAGGGCTGTCGCTGTGGCGGGAGGCCATCTCGTCCAGCGCTGCCAAGGCGGGCTCGTACTGCTTGAGTTGAATATGACAGTGGGCCAGGACGGCCAGTGCTTCGTCCCGCTTCGTGAAGGACTTGTCCTTGAGGAGGTCGCCCAGGAGCTTGGCGGCCTGGCCGTAGTCGGCCAGGCGATAGCGGCAGACAGCGAGCCCGTAGCGGGCGTTGGTGGCTTGGGCGTGCTTGGGGTACTGGGCGAGAAACTCGGCGAACTCCTGGGCGGCGGGCTTGTACAACCCGCGATCGTAGTAGCCGCTGGCCGCCAAC
Source organism: Planctomycetota bacterium (assembly GCA_022705325.1). Classification (GTDB taxonomy): domain Bacteria; phylum Planctomycetota; class Phycisphaerae; order SM23-33; family SM23-33; genus MWDR01. The sequence continues at coordinate 131,905 of JAKJER010000014.1, forward strand.
AGCTTCTTGCCCGCGGCGTCCATTTCCTCCTGGGCGCGCAGGACGGTTGGGCCGGCCGTCAGCGCCGCGAGGAGCCAGACCGTGGAAATGCGCAAAACCAAACCGACGTGTGCCGCCATGATCTCTCCCGGGCCTGCCTGTGGGCAGGTGAATGGTCGTTGATAGACTCGTTCTGGAAGGTTAACGCTCATGCAAGGGAGGTTATTCGTTTTTGGCCTTCACCTGGCAGCCCGTTGGGGACGTTTCTTGACCGACTGCATGGGGACAGGTCGCTGTCGGGCGGCGCAGCGGACGCGAAATGAAAAACTGTTCTTGCAGGGCGATTTCCGCTACAGTGACAGGTAGCGCGTCCCGCGTGCGTCTTAGGCCCTAAAGGCGGCGCACCGGTTTGTGCGCCCTGGAGAAATCTTATGCGCTCGTGGTTTGGTTGGGCAGCGGCATCGGTGTGTCTGTCTTTGGTGTTCTCTTTGGCGGTCGCGGCCCCTGACCTGCCTGGCGGCAAGCAGGCAAGCCCCACGACCAAACCCGCGGACAAACCTAAGGCTGTCGAGCCCAAGCCCGCGGACAAGCCCAAGCCGGCTGACCCGCCCAAGGAACAGCCCAAGCCCGCGGACAAGCCCAAGCCGGCCGATCCGCCCAAGGCGCAGCCCAAGCCCGCGGACAAGCCCAAGCCGGCCGATCCGCCCAAGGCGCAGCCCAAACCCGCGGACAAGCCCAAGCCGGCTGACCCGCCCAAGCCGCAGCCCAAGCCCGCGGACAAGCCCATGTCCGAGCAGGAGAAGGCCCAGGAGCTTGGCCGCCTGCACCGCCAGGTCATCGAGGCCTTTACAGCCAAGAAGTACGATCAGGCCCTGAGCCTGCTGGAGCGGATGGTGAAGTTGGCGCCGAACCATCCCCTGGCCTGGTACAACCTGGCCTGCGCCCAGTGCCGCACAGGCAAGACCGCCGACGCCATGAAGAGCCTGGTCAAAGCGACGGAACTGGGCTTCCGCGACGCCGACCACATCGAGAAGGATGAAGACCTTGCCCCCCTCCGCGGGCTGACGGCCTACAAGGCGCTGCTGGAACGGCTGCGCGGAGGAAAGCCAGCCCCGGCCCCCAAGCCTGCCGACAAGCCCAAGCCCGCCCCCGAGGGGTCGACTCGTCCGACGAGTCAGCCGACCTCCCGCCCGGCCAGCCGGCCCATGGCCATGCCACAGTTCCCCAGGCGCGAGTTGACGGCCCAGCAGCGCAAGATCGTCGCGCTGACCCAGACGCTCCAGCGCCACTTCCAGAACAAGGAATACGACAAGGCCCGCGACCTGGCCCACAAGATCCTGGAACTCGACCCCGACAACCATACGTCCTGGTACAACCTGGCCTGCGCCCACGCCCGCCTGGGCAACATCCCCGAGGGCCTGGCCTGCCTGACGATGGCCGTCGAGAAGGGCTTCACCTCCTTCCGCCACATGGAGAACGACCCGGACCTGACCACCCTGCGATGGACCAGCACGTTCAAGCAGCTCCTGGCCCGCAAGGACGACATCCTCCGCGGCCGGGCCGATAAGATCCTCGCGGAGCTTCGCCAGAAGATGGGCAGCGAGTACATCTGCGAGGTCGACCATGCCAGCCGGATGGTCTTCGCGACCAACGTGGACCGGCGGATGCTGGACGAGGTGAAGGCCGCCCTGGTCGCCCACGCCCGGGCCCTGTGGGGCGAACTGTTCAGCAACAACATCGAGGAGTACATCATCGTCGTGGTGCCCAAGGACTGGAAGGCCGGGCCCATCGGCGGTTTCTACAACCATCCCTCCCATACCCTGGTGTGCAAGAGCGTGGGCATGGTGATGATCCACGAGTTCACCCACGCCCTGCACTTCGCCGACCAGGACGCCCTCGGCCAGAAGCACCCGATCTGGATGATCGAGGGTCTGGCCACCCTGTTCGAGAGCAGTTCAATCGTCAACGGCAAGAGCGTGTGCGAGCCCAACCACCGCCTGAACATCATTCGAGACCTGGTGGACAAGGGCCAGACCATCCCCTGGAGCGAGTTCTTCCGGGCCAGCCATCCGCAGTTCATGAAAACGGCCCTGGTCTCATACAGCCAGGCCCGCTACATCATGATGTTCCTCAAAGACCGGGATCTGCTCAAGGCGTTCTACGACGCCTACACCGACGGCTTCGAGGACGACAGCACCGGCATCAAGGCCCTGGAGAAGGTCTTCGCAAAGGACCTCGGGCAGATCGAGACGCAGTGGAAGGCGTGGGTCCGCCAGCAGACGCCGGTGGTCACCCGCCTGGCGCCCAAGCAGGCCTGCCTGGGGGTCATGCTCCAGCCGGTCAGCGAGGGGCTCAAGGTCATGAGCGTCTTGCCCGGCGGCGGGGCCGACAAGGCGGGCATGAAAGTCGGCGACCTGATCGTGAAGGCCGAGAACCAGCGGATCGTCGACCAGAGCGACCTGCTGGAACTCGTCTCGAAGCGCAAGGTCGGCGACAAGATCCAGGTGGAGATCCGGCGCGACGGGAAATATCAGACGCTGACGGTGACGCTGGGGGCCATGCCCGACCGCCCGGCGACCGCCCCCGCGACCCGTGAGGGGCCCCGAGCGCCGGCCAGCCAGCCCACCACGCGCAAGATCAAGCAGGTCGTGCCCGCCGAGTTGAAGAAGGCGGCCGCCTACGTGGAACACTCCGCCGTGAGCGAGGGCGAGCTGATGGACGAGCTGGCGCTGGCCCCGGCGGGCAAGGACCGCCGGCGCGTCCTGGGCGACCTGTTCCGCCAGGCCGGGCTGAGCGACATTCGCGAGCAGGAGATCCCCGGCCGGACCGGCGCAGCCAACGTGATCGCCACGCTCCCCGGGCAGAGCAGCGATACGATCCTGGTGGGGGCGCATTTCGATTTCGTCCCCAAGGGCGCCGGCGTGATCGACAACTGGACCGGCGCCTGCACCATCACCAACCTGGCCCAGGCGATGGCCCGCCACAAGCCCGCTCTCACTTTCGTCTTCGTCGGCTTTGACCTCGAAGAGGCGGGGCTGGTGGGCTCCAAGCACTACCTGGCCAGCCTTCCCCCGGGACAGGTCGGGCGGATGAAGGCCATGATCTGCCTGGACTCGCTGGGGGTCTCGCCGGCCCGCATCATCGGGCGGGTCTCCTCCAGCGACCTGGTCGAGTTGGCCCAGGCCCTGGCCAAGCACCTCAACATCCCCGTCGATCCGGAACCCCAGAAGGAAGGGCTCAGCGACTCTTTCGTCTTCATCAGGGCCGGCGTGCCCACCCTCACCTTGTGCAGCCTGCGCCGCGAGGACCTCAAGCTCATCCACAGCGACAAGGACCAGCTCCAGGCCGTCAACCGCGAGCGCTACACCGAACAGTACCGCCTGGCCCTGGCCGTCCTGCGGACGCTGGACGCGAGCCAGAACTAGTTCCTGGTTGTCATTCGGCGGGTCCTGAACGATGGACGCCATGAAACCTGTGGGACCTGGAGAGGGGAGCAGGCAAGCATGTCTTGCGGTTCTCGCGCTTGCCTTGATTTCCGGCGCGGTCCAAGGTGAAGGGCCGCCCAGGCTGGAGCGCGTTCGAGTTTCGGCGGACAAGAAGGGCTTCGTGCTGGAGGGTTCGGGAAAGCGCTTTACGCCCTGGGGCTTCAACTACGATCACGACGCCGACGGGCGGCTGATCGAGGACTACTGGGAGGGAGAGTGGGCGACCGTCGAGCAGGACTTCGCCGAGATGAAGGCCCTGGGGGCCAACGTCGTCCGCGTCCACTTGCAGTTCGGCAAGTTCATGACCGACCCTCGGACCGCCAACGCAGCCGCCCTCAAGCAACTCGTGCGGCTGGTGGAGTTGGCCGAGCGAACGGGGCTGTACCTCGACATCACCGGGCTGGGCTGCTACCACAAGAAGGACGTGCCCGCGTGGTACGACAAGCTGGACGAGGACGCCCGCTGGGCCGCCCAGGAGAAGTTCTGGGAGGCGGTGGCCGGGGCGTGCGCCGGGCGCAAGGCGGTGTTCTTCTACGACCTCATGAACGAGCCTGTCGTGCCGGGCGGCAAGGGTAAACGCGACGACTGGCTGGCCGGGGCGTTCGGCGGCAAGCACTTCGTCCAGTTCATCGCGCTGGAGGCCGCCGGGCGGCCGCGACACGAGATCGCGCGCCGGTGGACCAATCGCCTGGCCGCGGCGGTGCGGCGAAAAGACAAAGAGGCCCTGGTCACCGTGGGCCTGGTGCCGTGGAGCCTGCCTGCCGGTCAGGCAGGCCTTGACCGCCCGGGGCTGAGTTCGGGTTTCATTCCCGAGAAAGTCACGCCCGGCCTGGACTTCGTGGCCGTGCACCTGTACCCAGAGGCCGGCAAACTCGACGCCGCCATGGAGACGCTCAGAGGTTTCGCGGCCGCGGGAAAGCCCGTCATTATCGAGGAGACCTTCCCGCTGAAGTGCGGCCCGAAGGAACTGGGCGAGTTCTTCGATCGCTCGCGGGAGCACGCGTGCGGGTGGATCGGGTTCTATTGGGGCAAGACACCCGAGCAGTATCGCAAGGGCAAGGCGAGCATCGGCGAGGCCATCACGCTGGGCTGGCTGGAGATGTTCGAGGCCAAGGCGAAGACCATGACGGACCCCACAAGCCCTGGGGACTCAAGGGACAAATAGAAAGGACCCAAGGTCATCCCTTGGGTCCTTTCTATTTCTCTTCAGCCTGTCAGGCAGGCTTGTCTTTGCGTCAGGCGACCCGACGCCGCCGCACGTAGCCGCCCAGCCCGCCGGCAGCCAGGGCCAGCAAGGCCAGCGTGACTGGCTCGGGGGCCTGCACGTCCAGCCTCAGCATGTCGTCGCTGACGCCCACCCCGACGTGCCAGTCCAGCCCGTAGAAGCCCGTCAGCGGGTAGTAGCGGTTGCCCTCGAACGTGATCAATCCGTTGCCGTCGCCGGCGACGAAGAACTCCCAGTCGGCGGCGGCCAGCATGGTCAGGTCCAGGCCGGGCATGGCGAAGCCGCCCAGGAAGACGTCGCCCCAGTTGACGGCCGTGTTCAGGTAGATGCCGACGGTGTTGGCGCCGCCCAGGGGATTGGTCATGGCGCCCATCGCCAGCACGTCGTTCACGCCGGCGGGTCCGACGTTGGCTTCGGTGAACTCGAAGCCGAAGTCCATCCCGCCGGAGGGGTCGAGAGTGCTGATCGTCAGCGTGCCCGCGCTGGTGCCGGGGCTGATCAGGCCGTCGCCGCTGACGGTGTTGAACACGCTGCCCGTGCCGCCCAGCACGCCGCCGGCCTGCACGATCGTCGGCGAGACGATCGAGCCGTTGACGTTCAGCCGGCCCTGCTCGATGACGGTCTGACCGTCATAGGTGTTCGTGCCGTTCAGGCTCAGCGTGCCCGTGCCCTGCTTGATCAGCGAGTTGTCCGCCAGGTAGCGCTCGCCCAGGACGTCCGGGCCGATGATCTGGCGCGAAGGCGAGTCGGGCCCGGCGTAGCTGAGCTGCATGCCGGCCCCGCCGCCGCGCTCGTAGTAGCCCAGCGTGATCTCGTGCAGGCCCGGGGTCAGCGTGACCGTGCCGCTGCGGTTGGTCATGCCCTGCATGTAGTTGCTGTTCACCAGCAGCGAGCCGTCCACGTACAGGACGTTGCCGTCGTCGCTGCGGGTGGTGAAGGTATAGGCGCCGCCGGTGGTGATGTTGATCCATCCCGTCCACAGGCCGGCGACATCCTCCGTGCCGACGTTGACGCCCAGCCCGCCGAACAGGTTGCCGTTGGTCCCGCCCCGGTCCAGGACGGTCCCGTCGCCAGGTACGGTCTCGGTGTCCGTGCCGAAATCCACGCGCGGGGTCAGCAGCGTGACGGTGGGCGTCAGCGACGTGAGATTGCTGAACGGGTCGAGCAGGGCCGTCGTCGCCTGCGAAGTCAGATCGTAGTAGTTCCCCTGCAGCCCGCCGGCGATGAAGTGTTCGCCCGTGCCCAGCCCGCCGATCGCGCCGGTGATGACGGTGTCGCCCGCGCCGTTGACGATCAGCTTGGAGTAGCCCAGGTTCACGCCGCCCTGGACGGTGAGCGTGCCCGCGTCGCTGCCGATGCCGGCCTGCCCGCCGCTCTTGGGCGTCACCGTGACGTCGCCCACCCAGGTGTTGGTGTCGGCGATGTTCCGCAGGCCGCCCCGCCCGGAGGAGCCGATGTCGCCGATGGTCAGGCTCTCGCCGGCGATGGTGACGTTGTTGCGCAGGCCCAGGGTGGCGTCGTCGGAGACGACCGTGCCGGCGGCTGTCGAGCCCAGTGCGTTGTTGTGGGCGGCGATCAGCGTGCCGGCCTGCACCTTGGTCAGGCCCGCATAGCTGTTGTTGCCGGCCAGGGTGGCCGTGCCGGTCCCGGTCTTGGTCAGATCGTTGGTCGGGGTGAACAGCGTCTGCCAGATCCCCGCCTGGGCGGGGTCGGACGGTTTGATCGTGGTCAGGGCGCTCATGCCCGGGGCCTGGAACTGGGCCTCGATGCCGGACCCGCCGCCGCCCTCGCGGTGCGTGAAGGCGACCAGGTAGTCGCCAGCGGCCAGGCTGACGGTCCGCGTGCCGACCGTGCTCCAGAGCAACTGCTCGCCCCGGTCGCTGCCCAGGCCCGCCGTGGCGGACTCGAAGACGCCGTCCCGGTCCAGGTCGATCCAGATGCCGGTCGGGTCGTCCTGCTGGTTGATGCGGAGGTTCCAGTCGCCGGCGGTGGCTGCGTCCACGTGGAGGTAGCCGACGAAGAGATTGCTGTAGTTGTCCACCTGGCCGATGGCGCCGGTATTGATGAAGTCGTTGTCGTCGTTGAAGTCCAACCCGCGGTTGCCGGGCCCGCTGGTCAGCACGGCCTGACCGTAGAAGGAGGTAAATGCGGGCGGATTGCCCAGGTTGTACATGCCGGCATTGTTGTTCAGGTCCATGGCCAGCCCGTCATTGTTGATATGGAAGCCGTAGTGGCGCAGGCCGTCGCCGTAGCTGGATCCGCTCCGGCCGCTGATGTCGCTATTGAGGACGATGTCGCCGGGGCCGTCCATAGCCAGTTGGCTGAAGTTGAGGTTGAGACTGTTGCCGCCCCCGGCGGCGCCGACCGTGAGGGTGCCCGACTGCGAGGCGATCGTGAGCTTCTGTTGGACGGGTGCCTCGGACGCCGAGATATCGCCCAGGAACGTGTTGTTGCCGCTGACGTTGACCAGCGTGCCGCTCTGTCCGGCGGCCTGGCCGTCGGCGCCGGTGATGTTCTCGCCCGCGACCGTGATGCCGCCGACAAAGCCCACCGAGGTGCCGGAGGCCATCTGGACATGGCCGCCTGCGACGCCGAAGGCGCGGTCATGGGCGGCGATAACCGTGCCGCCGGACAGCTGGACTGCGCCGTCGAACGTGTTTTCGCCTGCCAGCGTCAGCACACCCGTATCATTCTTGACGACGTTGTTGCTGGGGATGACACCCAGGAAGGTCTGCCAGATCCCGGCTTGGGCGGGATCGCCCGGCTTGATGGTGGTCTCGCTGGCCATCGTGGGCGACTTGAAGCGGAATTCCATGCGGGAGCCGCCGCCGCCTTCGAGATGGGTGAAAGCGACGAGGTAGTCGCCGGGAGTCGTGATGTTCACGCTCTTGGCGCCCTGGTCGTTGTAGGCGAGCTGCTCGCCGCGGTTGGAGCCCAGCCCCGCGACGGTGGACTCGAAGGTCCCGTTGTTGTTGAGGTCGAACCAGATCCCGGACCAGTCGTCGCGGTCGGCGTCCCGGAACTGCCAGGTGCCGAGGGTGTCGGCGGTGACGTGGAGGCGTCCGATCCAGAGATTGGAGTAGTTGTCGCTCGGCACGCCGACGGCGGACATGAAATCCTGGTCGCTGTCGAAGTTCAGCCCGCGCCCGGCGGGGCCGGCGATCAGCAGGTCCTGACCGGTGAAGGTCGGATGCGCGGTGGGATTCCCGGCGTTGATCATCCCGCCGTTGCTGTCGAGGTTGAAGACGGCGTCGCCCGTGTCGCGGCGGTAGCCATAGTGGTTGAGCATGTCGGCCCAGATTGGAGTGCCGCCATTGCCGAAGCCCTGGGTTACCACCAGGTTTCCGGCGCCGCCGAAGGTGATGTTCTTCTGGAGGCCTACGTTGATCGGCACGTCCAGCGTGGTCGTGCCGCTGACGGCCTTGAGGCTGCCGCCGTTGACGGCGATGGAGGTCAGGGCCGTGCCGCTGGCGGCCATGGTTCCGTCGAACTCGAGGGCCTGCCCCCCGTCGATGCTCAGGCTGGTCGTATTGCCCAGGGCGCCGGGGTTGGCGATGCGAACGGCGCCGCCATTCAGCACGACGGAAGAGAAGTTGTTGGCTGGATTGGTCAGGATAAGCGTGTTGTTGCCGCTCTTCTGGATCGTGCCTCCGCTGACCTGTCCCGAGAGGGTCAGGTTGTAGTTGGTGACGACGTTGGCCGTTCCGTTGACCGTGACGGCGCCCGAGATCGTGGGCCCGCCGCTCCCGTTGGTGGTCAGGTTGGCCCCGTTTTGCAGCGTGACGTTCGGGCTGTGCGTGGCGGTGTTGGCGTAGAAGTCCAGCGTCGCGCCGCCGGCGACGGCGATCGTGCCCGATCCGTCGAACACGGTCGAGCCCTCGATGCGGAAGATGCCCTGGTTCACGTTCACGCTGCCCGGGTTGGCGACGGTGGTGTTGACCAGGCACAACTCCGAGCCGCCGACCTTGGTCAGCGTGTGGCCGTTCATGTCGAAGGTCGCCGCTCCGCCGGTGTTGCGGATGTCCCAGCGGGAATCGGCGCGGAACGTCGCGTCGCCGGTCATGGTGATCTGGCGGAACGCGCTGGTCTGGCCGCCGCCGGTGTTCTTGATCGCCCCGAGCCCGCCGACGCCAGCGCCTTGGACCTCGACCAGTTCGTTGCCGTTGGCCCCGGCGCGATAGCCCTTGATGTCCAGCGTCCCGCCGGACTCGATGACGGTCTTGCCCGCCTCGTCGCCGAGGGCGGCGTTGTTCCCGAGTTCGACAGTGGCGCCGGCGGCGATCGTGGTCACGCCGGTGTAGGTGTTGGCAGTCGCCAGGCGAAGCGTCCCGTTGCCGCTGGCCGTCAGGTTCGACGCCACCGACTCGCCCACGTTGTTGAGGACCAGGACGCTCTGGTTGGCCAGGTTGAACGTGGCCGTGCCGCCCTGGAGGGTGGTCGAGCCGGAGATGGCGAGGGTCTGTTTGCTGGCGGAGTCGACGGTGAGGGTCGTGTCGGCGGCCATCGTCAGGCTGCCCAGGCTGGCGGTGGGCACGTCAGTCCCGATGCGGATGGCGGAGTTGGCCGTGACGGCGACGGCGTTGGAGCCGATCCACTCGGGGATGGCCTGCGTCTGGAACAGTCCGCCCAGGGCGGAGGGGGTAAGGTCCACCCAGGAACCGGAGGGGGCCTTGACCTCCATGTCGCGGAAGTCCCCGCCGCCTCCGGTGTCGCTCATGACGACGCCGAACTTGTAGGTCGTCCCCGCGGTGAGGCTGGTCAGGGTGTAGATGTCGCCGCTGCCGGCGCAGCACCCTCGGGAATAGATGCGCTCGATGCCGTTGGTGCCGCTCTGGCTGAACACGCCGTTGCGGTCAAAATCGACCCAGATGGAGGCGTTGTCGTCGACGTGGTTGAAACGGAAGCCCCAGGACCCGCTCTCGGTGGGGGTGAACTCGCCCACCCACAGCATGGAGAAGTTGTTGTTGTCGAAGCCGACGGCGCCCAGGGCCGCCGCCCGGGTGCTGACGTCTCCGTCACTGTTGTAATGAATCTGTCCGGTCAGGGTTCCCTGAGCGTCGGCGGTTCCGAGAGTCGCGCCGCGGTAGCCTTCGATGTTGTCCTGGGCGTTGTAGGGGACGCCGTCGAAGATCTTCTCCGACACGCCGTTCACCATGCCCATCGGCCCGGCCTGGAGTTCCAGCGTGCCGCCCGAGAGCGTCACGTTCGCCGTGCCCAGCGCGGTGCCGCCAACGACGCCCACGGCGCCCAGCGTGCCCCCGCTGACGGTCCACGTGCCGCCGGCGGTGGAGTTGGCGGTATTGCTCAGATCCAGCCGGCCCGCAGACACGCCGCCGGCCAGCGAGGTCGCGTTCAGCAGAGCGGAGATCGTGTTCGATCCCGTGCCGCCCTGGGTGATTGCTCCGACGGCCAGCGTGCCGCTCTGGAGCGTAAAGGGCGAGCCGGCGTCGTTGCTGAACTGCACGCCCGCGACCGTCTGGGTCCCGCCGCCCAGGTTGACCGCACCGGCGCCCGCGTTGGTGAACGAGGCGACGTCGGCAGCGGCGGGCGCACTTGGAGCCGTGCTCCAGTTGTTGCCGTTACCCCAGAGGCCGTCGCCGCCGGAACCGGTCCAGATGGCGGTGTCGCCGGAAGCGGGGAGGGAATACAGGCAGGAAACCACGACGGCCAGAATCGAAACGATAGTCCTAGACCATGTCCTCACGTTCGATCTCCTCAATATGGAGCGTTCACCAGACAACAACCGGGCCTTGCGACTCCGAGGTGCAGTAACCCGATTATACGGGCAATCTCCTACCTGTCAACGGTCATTTCCGGTGGTGTCGTGCCACAGCGATTATGTCACCCCTTCGCCACAGCGATTATGTCATCCCTGTGCCTGGGGTCTTATACCAAGAGTCGATCCTTGCGTCGTGCGATTTTCTGGATTTCGAGTTGGCCGTACCTG
>JAKJER010000045.1 GCA_022705325.1 Planctomycetota bacterium
GAGTTGGTGGTACTTCTCGTGGACACCTTCGCCCATCTCCTCGGCCTCGATCCGCTCGAATGCCTCGGCCAGCTCCTGCTGGTCCTTGGCGGTGAGTATCTGGTCGGCCGTCCATCGTGTCGCAGTGGGCGAAGGCCGTTCCGTTCGTGATCAGCACAAGGCTAAGCGTGCCGACCAGCAGTCCGATCTTGCTCGACATCCTCTTCATCGCGTTCATTTCCGTTCTCCTTCTCGGCCTTTTCTGGCCTCTTCCGGGGGGCTCGCGGCCCCGTCCTGAATCGCCTTCAGAAACAGCGGCCACGCCCTTTGCGCCTGCCGCGTCACGTCAAAGTCGCCGTCGCTCAGATGCCACAGGATCGCCGAGGGCTGGACCAGTCCCAGGAACATCACGGCGGCCGCCTCGGGATCGACCTCCCGGCCGATCCGCCCGGCCTCCTGGCCATCTCGAACGATTCTGGCTACCTCCGCGAGATAACTGCGGATGCCTCGGTACACCCGGCTGCGACGGTCGGGATGCCCGGTATAGAAGTCCTGGGAAAAGATGATCTGCGGGATGCCGCGGTTCTCCCGAATCATCCGCACGTGCCGCATCAACAGCCCGTGAAGCTGCTCCAGTGCGTCGTCGGTCTCTTCGCTGACCGCCCGGACGTTGTCCCGGAGCTTGTCCTGGATCAGCCCCAGCGTGGCGTCCAGCACCTCGTCCTTGCCCTTGAAGTGGCGGTACAGGGCCGAAGGGACCAGACCCACCCGGCGAGCGACAGCGGCCACGCTGAGCTTCTTCAGCCCGCCGGCGGCCACCAGCTCCAGCGTTGCCTGGGCGATCTGTTCCTGCCGTACCTGCGTGTCGAGTTTCTCGGTCGCCATCTTGCATTCCTTGTGAACAGCTATTCACATAATAGGCACCGCCGACCTGGTTGTCAAGCCCGAATCCCGACAGACTGATGATCACGACGGATTACGCTGGCGCGCGCCGTCGTCTCGATTACCCGAGTCAGCCAATGAGTTGGAAGATAGATCACTCGTTCTCTGGGGTTGGTTGTTCTACATCGGGCGAATCGAACCCTCGCGGTTTGGGTGCCCATGGCGTGTGCAACCTGCCCATAACCCGGCAGGCGGGACCAGCGAGAGACTCAGAGACTTCCGGCCGGAAGTGGCCATCGGGATCGGAGGGGCCGGTTGGCCGGGGTGTCTCTGCGGCGGTGGGCGAGAGACAGCGACAGAGCGGCGAGCGTGCGTAAGGTGTTGCGGCTGCTTGCGTAGAACGCGAAACGCCGAGGCTCGTCGTCCTCGGCGCTTGCTGATAACACGCGAGGCCAACCGGTTTTGGCCGGTTGGCCTCACTAGCGGGGGGTGGATTCGAACCACCGACCTCCGGGTTATGAGCCCGACGAGCTACCAGACTGCTCTACCCCGCGGTCTTGGTTAAGTTAATCCTAGTGTGCACGCGGACGGGTGTCAAGCGGGCGATGGCCATTTCGGCAAGTTTTTTGCACAACGCCGCTGCGGAGCAGTCTGTAACGCCCGCGTCAAAGCGGTCCTGGTCCTCTTTTCACCGCCGCGGCTGGAGAAGCGGATGCCGGCGGGACGTCGAACACGTCTGCGCCTCCGCGTGTCGGTCTCAGAAACGCGTGGGGCGTCTGACCGGCCTGGCGTTATAATGCCGAGGCGGCAATTCGCGGCCGGTCCGGTTCGTTTTTGCCTGAATAACGGACGGCTGGCTCACTCGTGTTTGCGGCGGAGGCTGCGCGCGACAGGCGTGTTTGAAAGGATCAGAGATGAGACGAGATTCGGCGACGGCTGGACGGATGGGCAAGGTCTTGCTCTGTGCGGCGACGGCGGGCGTTCTGGCGATGGCCTGGGTGCTGCTACCGGCGCCGGCGACGTCGGCTGAGGCGCCGGGGGCGGCCACGCCGTACGTCAAGAAGGCCACGTGGGCGGAGACGGTCGCCGCCAGTCGGGCGGCGTTCTGCCAGTCGCTGGCGGGCCAGCCGAAAGTCAAAGGCACGTTCGTCCCGTTTGACAGCGGCGTCCTGCCGGGCGACGGCCCGGGCGTGCAGGTCTCGCTGAACGTCGAAGACGTGGAGGACCTCCGGCTGATCGGCCTGTGCCTTCGGGGCACGGGCAACTGCCACATCTGGGGCGACCCGCGGCTGATCGACAAGGACGGCAAGGAGACGTCGCTGACGAGCCTCAAGCCCAAGAGCATTCGCGTGGGCTGGGGCCAGTTGCTGCTCAACAAGAACTGGCAGGACCGTCCCCTGCGCGTGGGCGACAAGCAGTTCCAGCGCGGCCTGTGGGTCCACGCCGACAGTGAACTCGTCTACGGCCTCGACCGCAAGTATGTCCGCTTCGAGTGCTGGGTGGGCGAAGACAAGGACCGCGCCACCGGGCAGGTCCGCTTCCAGGTCACCAGCGGCACGGCCGAGCCGCCGCCTGCGTTCTGGTTGTCGTGCCGCCGCGACTTCCCCGAACTGTCGGCCTGGCTGGAGCACGACTGCAGCGACATCGTGACGTACCTTCGCCCGCGAACGGACAGTTCCCTGGAGCAGGAGTTGGCAGCCCGGACGATCGGGCAGGCGCCGGCCGAACTGACGGCTGGTCTGAAGGCGCAGGCCGAGGCGTTGGCCAAGGCCGGCGCGGGCGCCGGCGACGCCCGCTGGCTGGACCTGTACGCCCAGGCGTGTCGCCTTCGGGAGGCCGGCCAGATGGTCGGCGGCGTGACCCTGCCGCAGATCAAGGACGCGTTGGCGAAGGACCTGGCCGCTCTGGTCGCCGCCAAGCCCGGCGCCGAGGACGCGCGCTGGGCGGAGTTTCTCCAGCACGCCGTGCAGCGTCGCGAGTTGAGCACGCAATGGGATGCCCTGGTTCACGACATCAAGAACACCAGTCACTTCGAGAAGTACGCCAAGGAAGCCTACCGCGTCGAGGCGACGATCCTGCCGGGCGACCGCGACCCGCTGGACATCGTCGTCCGCCGGACCACCGCCCTGCTGGACGACCTGATGGGCACGTCGGCGGCCGACAAGCTGGCCGCCAGGGCCAAGCAACTCGACCAGCTCCGCGAGGCCGCCAAGACGGTGGCCGTCACCGATGCCGCGGCCCGCTTCGACCTGTTCCTGCGGGCCTGCTCGCTTCGGCGCCAGATCGTTCTGAGCAACCCCCTGCTGGACTTCGACCGCATCCTGTTCATCAAGCGTCACCGGGCCATCTACAATCACATGTGCGACCAGTACTACGGCATGGCCCAGCACCCCGGAGGCGGAATGTACGTCCTGGAGGACGCGTTCGGCCCGGCCCCCCGGGTGCGCGACGTGCTGGCCGACTCGGTCGTCCAGAACGGCCGGCTGAAAGGCCAGAGGCTCTCGGGCGGCCCGACGCGTCGCTGGAACATCCGCTTCGACGGCGAGGGCAACCTGCACGGCGAGGAGACCGAGGGCGGCAGCTTCCTCTCGCCCGACCTGCACTACGACGGCAAGCGGATCGCCTTCGCCTACGTCGAGTGCCAGGGCGACCGGCTGCACCGCCTCCACGTCGACCCCACCCAGGGCCACTGGCACGAGGGCCGCTGCTACCACGTCTTCAGCGTCAACCTCGACGGCAGCGATCTGCGGATGCTCACCGACGGCACGTTCAACGATTTCGACCCCTGCTGGCTGCCTAACGGGCGGATCGCGTTCATGTCCGAGCGACGCGGAGGCTATCTCCGCTGCGGGCGGACCTGCCCCACCTACACGCTCTACGACATGGCCGCCGACGGCAACGAGGTCAACTGCCTCAGCTTCCACGAGACCAACGAGTGGAACCCGTCGGTCACCAACGACGGGCGGATCCTCTACACCCGCTGGGACTACGTCGACCGCTTCGGCTGCACCGCCCACCACCCGTGGATCACCACGCTGGACGGCGCGGACAGCCGCGCGGTGCACGGCAACTTCGCCCCGCGCAATTCCCGTCCCGACATGGAACTCGACTGCCGCGCGATCCCCGGCGAGAACCGGTTCATCGCCACCGCCGCCCCCCACCACAGCCAGTGCTTCGGCAGCCTGGTGATGATCGACCCGGACGTGCCGGACGACGACGCCATGGGCCCGATCCGGCGGATCACCCCGGAGGTCGGGTTCCCCGAGAGCCAGGGCGGCACGGAAACCTACGGCCAGGCTTATCCTCTCAGTCGGGATTACTACCTCTGCGCCTACGACGCCAACAACGAGCTGCGCCGCGGCGGGGGGAATTACGGCATCTACCTCGTCGACTCATGGGGCAACAAGGAACTGCTCTACCGCGATCCGCAGATCGCCTGCATGAGCCCGATCCCCGTCCGCCCCACCACGCCCCCGCCGACAGGCGTGGTCGCCGGCGCCGCCCTCACCCGCAGCGCCCCCGGCCCGCGAGACAAGCCCACCGTCGTCAATGACGTCGGCAGCGGCACGATGGCCGTCATGAACGTCTACGACACGCACCGCCAGTGGCCCGAAGGCACGAAGATCACCGCCCTGCGGATCCTCCAGGTCCTGCCCATGACCGTCCCCTCCGGCGGCAAGAGACCGCATGAGACGGGCAAGCGCATCGCCCTGGCCGGCGACAGCGTCGTGCCCGCCCGCTGGGTGATCGGCACGGTCCCGGTCGAGGCGGACGGCTCGGCCTACTTCACCGTCCCCGCCAACCGCGAGATGTTCTTCCAGGCCCTGGACGAGAAGGGCCTGGCCGTCCAGTCCATGCGGTCGGCGACGTACATCCACGACGGCGAGCGGCTGGTCTGCGGCGGCTGCCACGAGCCGCGATACCGGACGCCGCCCGCGATGACCCAGCTCCCGCTGGCGTTGCGGCGAGCGCCGTCCAAGCCCACGTCCGACGTCGACGGCACGTACCCGTTCAGCTATCCGCGGCTGGTCCAGCCCGTGCTGGACAAGAACTGCGTCCCCTGCCACACGAAAGAGAAGAAGGCGCCCAACCTCGGCCGCGAGCCCATCGCCAACAAGTGGTACGCCTCGTACAACACGCTGGTCAAGTACGGCTTCACCGACTACGGCGAGAACCTGCGGACCACGCCGGGCAAGTTCGGCGCGTACGGCTCGAAGCTCCACGCCATGCTCGCCAAGGGCCACCACGACCTGAAGCTCGCGCCCGAAGACATGCACCGCCTGAGCCTGTGGCTGGACCTGTGCTCGATGTTCTACGGCGTCTACGAGAAGGAAGGCGGCGAGGCCCAGCTCCGCGGCGAGGTGGTCAAGGCCACCCTGGAGTGACCATGCCCCCGCGCCGCCCGGGCAATCCACTTGTCCGCGCCGCCCTGCTGGCGGGCCTGCTCGCGATGGCGGCGCAGGGACGGGCGGAGTACAAGCCCGTCCAGCCCGGGCCCGTGCCCGACGGCTGCATCGCCCTCTCCGCGCCGGGCCGCTGCGACCAGCCGGGCAAGACCTACGTCCTCACGCGCGACATCGCCAGCCCCACCACCGCCCTGTTCCTGGCCGACGGCGTCACGCTCGACCTCAACGGACACAGCGTCTCCTACGCCGCCGGGCCCTATCAGCACGTGCCCAACTGCGGCTTCGAGGACGGCCTGGCCGGGTGGGACGTCTCCCGCGCCGCCGGCGCCGCCGTCGAGAGCGCCGACACCGTCCGCCCCTTCGTCGGGCACAAGATTCTCCGCCTGCGCGCCGGCGACGAGATCGTCTCGCCCTACGTCCGCCTCCCCGTCGCCGATCGCTCCTACTACGCCACCTGCGGCGTGCTCGACCAGCGGATGAAGGTCGTCATCGGCGTGGACGACGCCGACGGCCGGCCCGTCCGCTGCGAGTTCCGCTTCGGCTCCAACGTCCGCCCGAGCTGCCCGCAGGCGGGCAGCCCCAAGCTCGGCGGGGGCTTCGTCTTCGCCCACCTCCACCATCTGCCCGCGGGCAAGTATCGCATCCGCGTCCGGGCCGAGACCGACTGCCTCATCGACGAGGTCGACATCCGACCGGCCATGGACGTCGGCGTGGCCGTCGTCGACCGCGTCTATCCCTGGGCCTACTACAAGTGCATCCTCGACGGAGACGCCGCCGCCTTCTTCGACTTCCTCAAGCCCGGCACGACCGGCGATCCGCTGCCCGCCCTGCCGCGAGCCGCCGGCGCGGGAACCATCACCATCCGCAACGGCACCATCCGCTGCGGGTTCGACGGCATCCGTTCCTGGGCCGTCCAGTCCACCGCACGCCAGGCCATGCTCGTGATGGAGAACGTCAAGGTGCAGGCCGCCGGCATCAACACCAACGCCCTCTACGCCCCCCGCGCCCGAATCGCCAACTGCCGCTTCGAGATCGACACCCCCTTCATCATCGACCGGCACCGGCTGGCCGACAGCCCCGTCGCCCTCATCGAGGCCGACGGCTCCGAGGTCGCCCACTGCGAGTTCATCGGCGGGCAGGGCAACCTCTGCGTCATGGGCAACCGCGACATCCGCATCCACGACAACCTCTTCGTCAATCGCCAGAGGGTCACCAACCACTACAGCCTCATGCTCGGCCGCTGCCAGGGCGCACGCATCTTCCGCAACCGCTTCGAGCCCGAGATCGGCTCGGGCCTGCTCATGTACGGCTCGGGCGGAAACGAGGTCTGCGAGAACACCTTCCGCGTCGCCGCCGCCAACGGCAACTGCGAGTACGCCACCGCCGACTACTCCACCAACGCCATCCGCATCACCGACTACAATGCCAAGCCGGACCCCGCACACCCCGCCGTCGGCAACCGCATCCATCACAACCGCATCCACGTCACCGGCCGCCACTACACCAGCTACAAGGGCTACGTCCCCATCGCCACCGCCCTCTTCGTCAGCGTCGGCGCCTGCGAGAACCACGTCCACGACAACGAGATCACCGTGGACCACCAGGCCCCCGGCACGCCCGCCGAGGCCACTGCCTTCTACATCGGCGGCTCGGACAACGGCGGGCGCTACGAGCGAAACATGATCACCACCAACGTCCCCGCCTTCTGGATCGCCACGCGATACGGGGCCGCCTCCAACGTCAAGGTATTCGACAACCGGATCGTCAAGTCGCCCAACGCCCCCGCCGACTTCCAACCCTTCCGCCTGGGCTGGTGGCGACACGCCGCCACCAACGTCGAGTTCCGCGGCAACCGGTTCGAGAACTGTCGCTTCGGCCTGACCGCCACGCCCGCCCAGCACACCTACACCGCCAAATAGCCCCGCCGTTCCTCCCGCCCGCCGACAGGCCGGCTGGAGCGTCAGCAACCCCCCTGGCTGCCCGCTGGCCGCACGATCTCCCGCCCGACGACTCCGCGGGTCGTCCCGGGCGGGATAGTCGGCTATACGCACGGCCTGCCTGCCGGAGGCACGGCCTGCCTGCCGGGTTGCTCACCCCGACGCCTCCCGGACCCGGCGCCCGGTTCAAGGCCAATGTCCCGTTTTTCCGGAAAATCAGACCGCATCGGCTCGACGCTCGAATTCCATTTAACATTCTGTGAATAAATAATTTACGAAGATTGAGCGCAAGTGCTAAAAGTCTGATTTATCTGAAAACCAGGCGCAGAAATGGGACAGTTGCGCCCCAAATGGGACATTCGGCCGTCGCGTTCTTGACGTTACTATCTCTTCTGAAATGGGTTACGCAATTCATCCTCGCCGTCCAGCCCCCTCGCCGACCACGGGAGCGAGATCGACCGACGCGTCTTGGAAAACCTGCTGAGGCTCAACGGGGAGAGAGCCTCCGGCGAATAGACAGCGTCGAAGGCGGCGCTTGTAGTGTGCCCGTAAGGGCATAAGAGGAAACGCCCTGTGCGTTGACGTGCGTGAGGACGTCCAAACGAAGAAGACCGCCTTACGGCGGGAGCCAGGCTACATGCGCAAAGGACCGCCTTACGGCGGCACTACAAGCGCCGCCGTCGTGCGAACGCAGCCGAAGTGACGCTTGTAGTGTGCCCGTAAGGGCATAAGAGCAGACGCCCCGTGCGTTGACGCGCGTGAGGACGCCCAAACGACGAAGACCGCCTTACGGCGGCACTACAAACGCCGCTTCGAGTTTGGACCGCCTTACGGTGCCCGGCCGTGACGTTAACCTACAGAAGGAATCTGAGCGTACAGCAGGCGGGAGAACGACATGTATCAATATCGCCTTATGACCCCGCAGCAGAGAGCGGAAGTCGTGGCTGAGCGAAAGGCGAATGGATACCCCTGGCATGCTCCGCCCCACTTCGGAGGTGACGAGGCAAAGGCGTACATGCTCTCGGCAGCATGCTTTGAACATCGGGAGCTGCTTGTGACGCCAAACCGCCTGAGCGAGTGGACCCGCGCGCTCCTGGACGGGGTCGAGCACGAGCTGGGCGGACGAGTCCATGCGTGGGTGGTTCAGCCGAACCACTATCATGTGCTGGCATCGGTGAATCTGAAGGACTTTCGGGCGTGGACTGCGCGGAAACACAATGGCAAGTCCACCCAGTGGAATCGCGAGGATCGCACGCCGGGACGGAAAGTGTGGCATCGTTTTTCAGACCGGCGGATCAGGGATGAAAGGCACTTCTACGCCTCGGTCAACTACATCCATGCCAACCCCGTGAAGCACGGTTTTGTCGCAGACTCGAACGATTGGCCGTGGTGCAGCCTGCAAGAATATCTGGAGGCTGTGGGGCGCGACGTGCTGGCGGCCTGGTGGCGAGAGTACCCGCTCAACAACTACGGCAAAGGTTGGGACGACTGATGCGAGATCTGGTCGAAGCGGCGCGGTGTTGGCCATTGACCTGCGCGGGGCGGCGGTTCACAATGCGTTCATGGGCAATCCGAACGGCGATATCATACAGGGCCCGGGCTACCAGGTTCGCCACGTGACGGACGTCGCGCCGGTGGCCTGTCCGTGCGGGCAGAGTTTCCGCGTGTTCACCTGGCGCGACGGCGGCCCGGCCAACGTCCACGTGACCGAGATCCGCGACTCCCGCCGCCACTATCACCGCGACTGCACGGAGTACTACTACATCATCGAGGGCTCGGGCGTGCTGGAGGTCGCCGACGCGCAGATCCCCCTCTCGCCGGGTCTGCTGGTGCGGATCGACCCGCTCACCCGCCACCGCGGGCAGGGCGACTTCAAGGCCCTCATCGTGGGCGTGCCGCCGTTCCGCGAAGAAGACGAGTACTTCGACTGACGGTTTTCGATTGTCGATTTCCGATATTCGATTGGGACCTGGTGTTCGAGCGCCATCTGCAGATCGACAACCTGCTTGCCGGCCGGCAGGCTTTCGATTGGGAGTCGGCGCTGGGACGCCGGGTGCAAATCGAAAATCGTCAATCTGAAATCGACAATCGAAGGCCCTGGCTATGAAGGCGTAAAGGAGACGTGATCGTGTCCAAGCCCACCGACGTCCGCATCACCGCCGCCGCCCTGTACCTGTTGCCCGTCCAGACCCGCGTGCCCCTGAAGTTCGGGCGCGAGACGCTCACCTTCGTCACCTGCGCCCGCGTCTGTCTGAAAGTGCAGGACGAGGAGGGCCGCTCGGCCGTCGGCTGGGGCGAGACGCCGCTGAGCGTGCAGTGGGTCTGGCCCAGCGCGCTGGGCTACCAGGAACGGCACGGGGCCCTGGTGAACCTGGCCAAGGCGATGGTCCCGGCCTGGGCGGGCTACGAGGCGACGGGCCATCCGATGGAGATCTCCCACGGGTTCCAGCAGGCGGCCCTGCCGACGCTGCTGTCGACCCACAACGCCGACCGCGAGCAGGGCCAGGAGATTCCCTACCTGGCGGCCCTGCTGTGCTGCAGCCCGTTCGACCTGGCCCTGCACGACGCGTACGCCAACCTGCACGGCAAGGGCGTCTACGAGACCTACACGCAGGAATACATGAGCAACGACCTGTCGGCGTATCTCGAATCGTCCGACCGCAGCGCCTCGCCCTTCCTGGGCAGGTTCCCGTGCGATTTCCTCGTCTCCGACCCGCCGCGCCAGTTGCCGGCCTGGCACCTGGTGGGCGGGATGGACCCGCTGGAGGCCGGCGACGCCACCGCCCCGCCTCCGGACGACGGATACCCCGTGCTGCTGAGCGACTGGATCCGGCGCGACGGGCTCACCTGCCTCAAGGTCAAGCTCCGCGGCGACGACGCCGAGTGGGACTACGACCGCCTGGTCCGCGTCGGGCGGATCGCACAGGACAACGGCGTGCTGTGGCTGTCGGCCGACTTCAACTGCACCGTCACCGAGCCGGACTACGTGAACCGGACGCTGGACCGGCTGCTGGCGGACCAGCCGCGGACGTACGGGATGATCCTGTACGTGGAGCAGCCCTTCCCCTACGACCTGGAGGCCTGCCCGCTGGACGTGCGGAGCGTGTCGGCCCGCAAGCCCTTGTTCATGGACGAATCGGCCCACGACTGGCGCCTGGTGCGGCTGGGGCGTTCGCTCGGCTGGACGGGCGTGGCCCTCAAGACGTGCAAGACGCAGACGGGCGCGATCCTCAGCGCCTGCTGGGCCAAGGCGCACGGGATGACGCTGATGGTCCAGGACCTGACCAACCCGATGCTGGCGCAGATCCCGCACGTGCAGTTGGCCGCCCACGTGGGCACGATCATGGGCGTGGAGACCAACGCGATGCAGTTCTACCCCGACGCGTCGCTCCCCGAACAGCAGGTCCACCCCGGCCTCTACCGCCGGCGCGACGGGCTGGTCCGCCTGGACACGCTCTCCGGAAGCGGCTTCGGCTACCGCGTCGACGAGATTCATCGCGACTTGCCCGAGCCGGCAGCCGAGGTGGACGGGCTGTAGCGGCAATCCCAAGTGGAGCGACCGATTCTCAGGTTGTTTCGTCCGCCGGCGTCCGCGTGGGCGGTTCCCGGCGCGGATCGTGCACTGTCGCGCGTCACCGCTGAACACTGACTGTTCAACCGGGCGCGGGCAAAGTCGTTGGCGTCCGCCCGGGCGAGCCCCTGAGTCCTCTCTTCTCCTCTGATCCATCCCTGGCACGTCCCTTGCATTCCGCATGGGGACAGTCCAGGGAGAATCGATCGCATGAATTCAGGCCCAGAAGTCGCCCCACCCGTATCGGTACGTGGTCTCAGCAAATCCTTCGGCGTCGGACCGAACAAGGTCCGCGCCTTGCGAGACGTCTCGCTCGACGTCAGCGCGGGCGAGCACCTGGCCGTCATCGGACCCAGCGGCTCGGGCAAGAGCACGCTGCTGCACCTGATCGCCGGCCTGACGTTCGCCGACGCGGGGACGGTCGTGGTGGCCGGGCAGGACCTGGCCGACCTGGGCGACCACGCCCTGACCACCTTTCGCCGCCGTCACGTCGGCATGGTCTTCCAGGCCTACAACCTGGTGCCCACGCTGAGCGTGCAAGACAACCTCCGCCTGCCGCTGCTGCTGGACCGCCGCCACGGCCCGGAGAACGGGCGGGTGGAGACGCTGTTGCGGGTGCTGGGCCTGCTGGACCGCCAGCGCCACCGCCCCGACCAGCTCAGCGGCGGCGAGCAGCAGCGGGCCGCCGTCGGGCGGGCGATGATCACCAACCCGACGGTCATCCTCGCCGACGAGCCGACCGGCAACCTCGATTCCTCCAGCAGCCGCACCCTGTGCGAACTGCTGCACTCGCTGGCCCGCGAGCACGGGCGCACGATCATCACCGTCACCCACGATCCGGCCGTCGCCATGTGGGCCGACCGCGTGATGGTCCTCAAGGACGGGCGAATCGTGGACACGCTTCGCCCCTCGGCCTTCGCCTCGCCCGCCGAGCTGGGGGCGCGGTTCCTGGCGGTGATCGCCCGCGACGAGGAGGCCGGCGCATGCGCCTGACCGCGAAGCTCCTGCTGGCCCACTGGCGGCGTCACTGGCTGCGGACTCTGCTTGCGGTGGCGGCGCTGGTGACGTCGGTGGCCATGGTGATCGTGGTGGTCGGCGGGTACGACGCGGCCATGGCCCGCGCGACCGCCGCCGCCGGGCGGGCCGCCAAGGCCCTGGGCGACTACGACCTGGTGGCGATCTCCGGCTCGCCCCAGCAGGCCCAGGCCCAGCGATGGCGCATGGGGGCCGCGGCGCCCGACCCCGCCCTGGGCCAGGAACTGCTGGCGTGGCTGGCCGCCCAGCCAGGCGTCAAGGCCCGCCTGGACTGCTGCCAGGCCCAGGTGGAGGCACGCTCCCTGGGCGCTATGTTCCAGTACGCCATGTACCGCCCGGGCGAGTTGATGACCTGCCCGCTGTACGCCATGCCCACCGGCAAGACGCCCTACCCGCTGGCCGAGGGCGCCTGGCCCGGCGGCGAGGCCGACGAGGTCGTCGTGGACCGCACCGTCGCGCGGATGGCGCGGTGCGGGCTCGGCGAGCCGTTCCAACTCGCCGCCACGACAGGCCGCCATCAGGTCAAGGTCGCCGGCATCCTGGACACGCCGGGGGGGCTCCGCGGCCTGGCGGGCATCTACGTCACGCCCGCGATGTTCGAGCGGCTGACGGGCCAGGGCGTCCGCGTCAACCGAATCTGGATCGACCTGGCCGACGACCAGGACGTCGAGTCGTTCACCGAGCGCCTGGTCGCCCAGGGCGACCGCCTCCGCTCGCCCGTCCGCGTCGAGACGCCCGCCGACTACCAGGCCGAGGCCATGCGGTGGGCGTCCATGCCCGCCCGATCCGCCATGGGGTTCTTCCCCCTCCTGCGCGACGTCGAGATGAACCTGGCGATCCTGACGGCCATGTTCATCGTCTTCGCCACCTTCAGCATGGGCCTGCGGGAGCGATCCAGGCAACTGGCCATGCTGCGGGCGATCGGGATGACCCGGCGCCAGATGATGGGCCTGGTGATGGCCGAGGCGATGGTCCTGGCGACGGTCGGCTGGGCGGGCGGACTGATCGCCGGACAGGTGCTCATGGATCGCAGCCTGGCGGCCATGCCGGGCCTGGGCCAGCAGGACCTCTCGCTTCACGCCGGCCTGTGGGCGGGCATGGGCGCGATCGTCGCGTACGGCGCGACGTTCCTGGCCGCCGCCCTGCCGACGCTGCTGGCCGTCCGCAAGCGCCCGCTGGACGTGATGAGCGGGGCGCCGCTGACGCGGACCTCCCGCG
Organism: Planctomycetota bacterium; assembly: GCA_022705325.1. Lineage (GTDB taxonomy): Bacteria > Planctomycetota > Phycisphaerae > SM23-33 > SM23-33 > MWDR01. Next base: position 13,029 of record JAKJER010000045.1, read on the forward strand.
CGCCGCGCTGGCTGCCCCTGATCGCCCTGCCCCTGATCCTCGCCAACCCCGTGATCGTCCACACCTCGCTGGTCACCGACAGGACCGCCCTGCGGACCGTCCTGCCGCTGGGCCTGCTGGCGGCCATCGTCGGCTTCGCCATGCTCCTGCCCGCGCTGGTCGCGGTGTGCCAGGGGCTCTTCGCCCGCGCGGCGGCCATGGTCTTCCGCCTGGACCACCGCCTGCTGGGCAAACAGCTCGCCGCCAACGTCTGGCGCACGGTCGGCTGCACGTCGGCGCTGATGGTCGCCCTGGGCCTCTTCGTCACCATCCAGATCTGGGGCCAGTCCATGATGGTCCCCTTCCTGGTCAGCTCGCGAAGCCCCGACGCGGTGGCCACCGTCTTCCCCGACGGCGTGCCCGCCGACAAGCTCGACGCGGTCGCCGCGCTGGCTGGGGTCCGCTCGGCCCTGCCGATGGTCCTCCAGCACCCCGCCCTGGCCGGCCACGATGAGGACAGCCAGGCCGGCGGCGTGTTCGCCAGTCGCGACCTCATCTACATCGGCTGCGACTTGCGGAAGCTCGTCGATCCCGAAGACGGGATGATCGGCGCCAGCTTCCTGCGGGGCAACGCGGAGGAGGCCTTCAAGCGTCTGGAGGGGGGCGACGCGTGCCTGATCACCGACAGCCTCTACCTGCGCTGGCCCGAGCGGTACGACGTGGGCAAGCCGCTGGTGCTCGACAGCGTCGACGAGCCCCGGCGCAGCCTCACCTACACCATCGCCGGCGTGATCGACCTGCCCGGCTGGCACCTGCTGACCAAGTCCGCCCAGATGCGGCGCGGGCTGGGACGCGTCGGCGGGATCGTGATGGTCCCCACCGCCACCGCCCGCGCCGCCTACGGGCAGGCGCCCTACAAGACGTTCTGGTTCGCCCTGAACGAGCAGGCCGATCCGGCCGTCCTGGAGCGCTCGCTCATCAAGATCGTAGACCCGGACGCCAGGCCGATGCGTCCGACCAGCCGGCCGACCTCCAGGCCCGCCATGGGCGGGCGACGGGGCGGGCCCGGCGGCGGGCCGGGCGGAGGGCGGCGAGGCGGGCCGGGCGGCGGACCCGGAGGCTTCGCCGGCGGACGGGGAGACGGCCCCGGCGGCGGACCGCCCGGAGGCATGACCGGCCCGGCCAGCGCCTTGCCCCCCCTGGACAGCTCCGTCTACTGTCGCTTCACCGACACGCGGGCCATGACCCAGGCCATCCGTCAGCGAAGCGAGGGCATCATCCAGGCCATGACCGTCTACCCCCTGCTCGCGCTGGGCCTGGCCTCGCTGGCCGTCGTGAGCACCGTCACCGTCTCGGTCCGCGTGCGGAGCTGGGAGTTCGGGATCCTGCGAAGCCTCGGCCTGACCCGCGGGCAACTGCTCCGCCAGGTGCTGGCGGAGGGCTTCCTCATCGCCCTGCTGGCCTGTGTGACCAGCCTGCTGTTCGGCCTGCTGGCCTCGTGGGTGGGCATCGTCGCCTCCAGCCGGGCGATGGCCGTGCTCGCCCCGCTGGTGATCCCCTGGCCGCAACTGCTGCTGGGGCTCGCCGCCGCCGTCGCGCTCTGCCTGCTCGCCAGCGTCTGGCCGGCCCTTACAGTCGCCTTGAGTCAGCCTCTTCGCCTGCTCCAGGAAGGACGTTCCAGCCAGTAGGAGCCGATAATGTTCGTTCCCCATCCATCCCGCCACGACCAGCCCGCCCGCCGAGGGTTCACCCTCATCGAGCTGCTCATCGTCGTGGCCATCATCGCCCTGCTGGTGAGCATGCTCGTGCCCTCGCTGGGGCGGGCCCGGGAACTGACCCGGACGGTCATGTGCGCCAGCCTCATGCGCGGCTACGCCCTGGCCTCCGAGATGTACGTCGCCGCCAACCGCCAGATGATGATGGACTCCTACAACTTTCTCGACAGCGAGGCGGGAATCCCCAAGTACTGGGGCAGCGAGATCATGGCCGAAGCGGTCGCCCGCTGTCCGGCCGACCAGACCACCGAGACCCTCAACCGCCTGGGCGCGTTCCCCCAGTTCAATGACCTGCTGCTCAGCATCGGCTGCAACGAGAACATGCTCTCGTGCAGCGCCCGCATGACGCGGTTCGGGCCGATGGCCTTCTGGGTCGATCGCGACCGGATCTGCGGCAAGCCCGCCGAACTCATGGTCTGGGCCGACTGGCAGAACAACCCGTTCCTGGAGGTGCCCACCTACGCGGTGGTCAAGCCCCAGACCGGCTCGATGGGCAGCCTGTGCTTCCGCCATCTCGACAACGTCTCCAACGCCTCCTTCCTGGACGGACACGTGGGCGAGATGAAGGCCACCGTGAAGCTCGACAAGCGCGGGCACGACCTGGCCGAGGGGGTCAACTGGAGCATCCCCGGCTCGGTCCCCCAACTGTACAAGTGCTATTACCCCTTCGGCGTCGGCGCCTCGCAGACCGACGGCACCGCGGGCTCTCGCGGGCTCTGGCCCGACATGGACCTGAAATGAACCGCAATCACCGGAAAGGACATCGCATGCGACACTTTCGTTTGTGCCTGGCCGCGCTGGCCCTGGCGGCCCTGACAGCCGCCCCGTTCGCCCCCGCCGCCGAGCCGGCGGCGCCCGCCAAGGACCCCGCCGGCGCCCTGCCGCCCGGCCTGGACGCCCAGGACTACGCCAGGGCCAAGGCCCTGATGGACAAGGGCGCCGCCTTCCTGCTGTCCAAACGCAACGCCAACGGCGGCTGGACGACCGCGACCGGGGCCGCCGAGCCCGCCATCACCGCCATGGTCCTCAAGGCCCTCGTCCAGCATCCCGACTTCGGGGCCTCCCACGCCGCGGTGGCCAAGGGGTTCGAGGTCCTGCTCAGCCATCGCCGCGATGACGGCGGGGTCTACAGCCCCCGCGAAGGGGGCACCAGCTACACCTCCGCCGTCGCCCTGATGGCGCTGGCGGCGGCCAAGGACCCCAGGCACGCCGGGCAGGTCCGCGATCTGGTGGCCTACCTCAAGAGCCTCCAGATCGTGCCCGGCTCGGAGTCGGCCGACGGCAAGAAGATGGAGGAAGACGATCCCCGCGTGGGCGGCGTGTCGTACGGGCGGGGGCCCATGCGACCGGACCTGAGCAACGTGGGCATGTGGGCCGAGGCGCTCCATGAGGCCGGCGTGCCCAAGGACGACCCGGCCCTTCAGCGGGCCGTCGCGTTCGTCTCCCGCCTCCAGAACCACAGCGAGACCAACAAGATGGCCTGGGCGCAGGAAGGCACGAACGACGGCGGGTTCATCTACACCTTCCCGTCCAAGGACGCGGGCAAGGGTCGCGGCCCCTCCGCCCCCGCCGGGCGCAGCTACGGATCGATGACCTACACGGGCTTCAAGTCCATGCTGTACGCCGGCGTCACCCGCGACGACGCCCGCGTCCGCGCCGCTTACCAGTGGATCCGCCGCTACTGGCGCCTGGACGCCAACCCCAACATGCCCCAGACGCAGTCCCGCAGCGGGCTGTTCTACTACTACCACGTCTTCGCCAAGGCCCTGCGGGTGTGGGGCGAACCGGTCATCACCGACGCCAAGGGCGACAAGCACAACTGGCGCCGCGAGCTGATCGACGCGCTGGCCAAACAGGTCAAGGAAGACGGGAGCTGGGTAAACGACTCCGACCGATGGTGGGAGGGCGACGCCGTGCTTACCACGTCGTACGCCCTGATGGCCCTTGAGGAGGCCATCGGCCGGTGACCGCCCCGCCGCCGGGGCTGGCGCCCCGGCGCGCGGCGGCGGGTTGGTTGTCGAGCCAGGCGAGACGCCTGTCCTACCTTAGCGCGGCGGCGGGTCGGATGTCGGGACAGGCGAGACGCCTGTCCTACCTTAGCGCCCCGGCGCGCGGGGACGGGTTTTGCCCTCGCTGAGCATCTGCCAGCTCACGCCCGTGTCGTAGAGCTTGCCCATGTTCAGCGGCTGGGGCATCCACGTGCGGAAACAGTTGCGCGACGTCCACTGCCCGCCCGCCGACGCGAAATCGCACAGGCGCAGGATCTTTCGGGCGCCGTCGATCTCGAAGGGCGTCTCCAGCACCACGAACGCCCCGATCCGCCGGGCCGTCTCCTGGTCGTGCATCAGCGCGATCGTCGGCGCCTGCGAGCGGTCCAGCCGCCCGCGCGAGCGGATCGACTCGGCCGCCGGGACCAGCCGGCTGTCCATCGCCAGCACGATCGGACCGCGGACGACGGCTGCCTGGCCGCCGGGGCCGTCGACGATCCGCCCGCGCATGTCCAGCGACAGTTCGATGCGGTCGTCGTCCTGCCAGGTGTTGCGCATCTTCAGATACTCGCCCGCGCGCGGGTCGAGGGCCTCGCCCTTGGCCCGGGCGGAGTTCTTCTCGCTCCAGGCGGGCACGCGGAAGGCCAGGGTGAACTCCTCGCGCTGGGCGAGCTTCAGGCGCACGCGCGTCGTGCCGTTTCGAGGATACTCGCTCTCCATCACCAGCGTCAGCGGCTTGCCCGCGGGCGTCTTCAACTCCACCGACCCGCTGAAGCACAGGTTGATCACCGCTCCCTCGGCGTTGGTCATCACCGCCCAATCCGGCGTCAGCAGCAGGCCCCGCGGGCCGCTCAGCACGCAGCAGTTGACGCCCACGTCGAGGTGCGAGAGCTCGCCCGGCACCCGCTCCCCCATCAGCGAGGTGTAGCGGGCCCACCAGCTCCCGTCGCTCACCATCGCGCCGGCCAGGGCGTTGAACAGGCACTTCTCCAACTCGTCCACGTGGCGAAGGTCGCCCTTGAGCCTCACCAGTTCGGCCAGCAGTTCCATCCACGCGGCCGTCACGCACGTCTCCATGGGCTTGTCCACGGGCGCCGCCTGGTTCTGGGCCCCCATCCACAGCCTCCCGCTGCTGAGCGGGCCGACCAGCGAGCTCTGGTCCCGCAGGATGACGTCCGCCAGGCCGACCGCGGCGGCCAGCAGTTCTTCCTTGCCGCTCCAGCGGTAGACCTCCAGCAGGGTCGTCGCGCGGACCAGTTGCTCGACCGCGTCCTGGCTTGCCAGCGTCTTGTCAGCCGCCCACGCGCCGGCCAGCGACTGGGCGAACTCCAGGTACTTCCGCTCGCCGGTCAGGCCGTAGAGCCGGACCGCCGGTCGGGCCAGCAGTTCGGCGGGCTTGCCCCGCGCCGCGGCGGGGCCGGCGGCGATGGCGGCGTCCAGCCGCCTGGTCGCCTCGGCCAGGCTTGCCGCCTCGCCGGACACCTCGCACGCGGCGGCCAGGCCGTCGAGCACCTGCGGGCGATCCTGGCCCTGGCAGGCCTTCAGGGCGGCCTGGACGGCCTGGTCGAGCAGGCGGCGGAGGTTGGGGTCGTTGCGGTAGCGGCAGGCCTGGGCCAGCGAGACGACCCATCGGCCCCAGGTGGCGCGGCGCGCGTCGTCGTCCCCCAGTTGGCTCGATGCCAGGGCCGCCACCAGCGGCTCCATGCGCTGCACGCGAACGCGGTTGCGGATGCAGAGGTCCATCCGGCTGCCCGCGGGCCCGCTGATGACCAGGCTGGCCGGCGGCAGCGGAGAGAACGTGTCCTGGACGGCCGGCGCGGGCCGCTCGGCTCGCGCCGACCCCGTCACCATCAGTCCCGCCGCCACCCAAGCCGCCAGGCGCCACGATCGATTCGACATCCCGTGCTCCTTCCTTCGGATCGTCGTTTTACCATACTCGATCGTCCGCTCAAACAAGAGAACAAACCTCCCCCCGTACCGTTATTCCTGGTTCAAGGAGCAGCGACATGCGAAGACTGATCGCAGCGACGGTGGTGATGGCCGCCCAGGCCCTGGCGGCGGCCGCGGAGACGCCCTGGCACGACTCCCTCTGCCTGGGCCGAGGCGGCTACTGGCAGAAGCGAATCCCCGTGCGGATCGCCAATCCGCGAGGCGAAGCGGTCGAGGGTGAACAGGTCGAGCTGGCCGTCGGCAAGGCCCCGCCCCAGGCGGACCTGGCCGGCGCGGACATCCGCGAACTGCGGCTCTGCAAGGCCGACGGCACGGAACTGCTCTATCGCGTGATCGGCCCGGACAGGAAGGAACTCAAGGACGGCGCGATCCCCCCGGCGGGGCGGCTGGTCCTGCCCGTCGAGGCGGCCGCCAGATCCGAGACGACCTACTACCTCTACTTCGCCAACCCGCAGGCGTGGGCGACGCCGGACTTCCTCAAGCCCGCCCGGGGCGGCCCCAGACCGGCCAGCAAGCCCGCGCCCCTCGGCGTCTCCGCCGGCGCGGTCGAATCGCTCTCGCTCAAGCCCGCCGGTGCGGGCGACGCCTGGGCCGATCCGGCCAGGTGGCCTATTCGCCGGCAGATCCTGCTGCCCTGCTCCAACGGGCAAGACCGCGATTGCCTGGTCCAGGTGGACGTGACCGCCCTGGTCCGCCAGGCACGGCGCCAGGGTCTGGCCGCCGACGCGACGCCCGACATCCGCCTCAGCGACGGCGCGCGGGACCTGAGCTGCTGCCTCCGCGACGACCGCCTCTACGCCGCCGTCCGCCTGCCCGCACGGTCGCTGCTGCGGCTGTACGCGTACGCCGCGCCCCGCCCGGCCGAGGCGTCGCAGGACACCTACGCGGCCCTGACGGCGTCGGCGGTGAACCTGCTACGCAACTCGAGCTTCGAGACGGCGGTTCAGAAGGAAGGCACGTCCCTGCCCGCCGAGTGGCAGGCCCCGACCGGGCCCGGGCAGGGCTCGATCATCGACGGCGGCAAGGTCGCCGCCAAGGCCGCCCGCCTCCAGGTGGCCTCCAACGACAAGAAGCAATGGACCGGCTGGATACAGGGGGCGGCCGCCGAGCCCAACACCACCTACCTCTATGCCGCGTGGGTCCGCTGCCGCGACGTGAGCGGAAAGGTCAGCCTGCACGCCCACGCCGCCGACGCCAAGGGCAAGATCGTCCAGGGCGGATTCCTCGGCTCCGGCAGGCCCGTCGGCGGGACCGCCGACTGGACCCTGCTGGCCGGGTCGCTGCGCACCCCGCCCGGGACGCAGCGCATCACCTGCCACCTGACGATGAACGCTGCCGGGACGGTGGACTACGACGGCGCGATCCTGGCCCCGCTGCACACGGCCTCGCCAGGCGAAATCGAGACCCGCAGCACCGCCGGGGGCGTCAGCCTCTGGCCCGTCAACGCGGTGGTCAAGGTCTTCCGCGAGGACACCCCGCCCGTTCGTAGTGCGCCCGTAAGGGCGTCTGCCGGAGACAACGCCCAGCGTCTGACGGCCTCGCTGCACGCCGCCCGCAACGAGCGCGAGCCGCTCCAGTTGGCCGTCCGCAGCGACCGCGACATCCGCAACGTCCGCGTGCAGGTCGTCCGCCCGAAGAGCGCCGTCGAGGCCAGGTTGGACTGCTCGGTCGCCGTCGTCGGATACGTGCCCGTCGACTACCCCACCAACTACTACCAGTCGCGCCAGCCCGCCTGGCACCGGATGCGCCCCACGCGCAGCCCCGGCTGCGACGGCTGGGCGGGCTGGTGGCCCGACCCGCTCCTGCCGCGAGACACGTTCGACCTCAAGGCCAACCAGACCCAGCCGATCTGGATCACCGTCTCCGTCCCCGCCGACGCCGAGCGCGGCAAATACATGGGATGGGTCAGCCTGACCGCGGAGGGCAAACCGCTCGCGGACTTGCCCTTCACCGTCCGCGTCTGGGACTTCGCCCTGCCGGAGGTCAGCCGCTGCAAGGCCATCTACGACGTCCGGGTGAACCATCCGCTCTGGAAGCCGCCCGGCAGCGACGAGAAGGAGACGTGGAAACAGCTCGTCCGGTTCATGGCCGAGCGCCGCCTCTGCCCGGACACGGTCTTCCCGCGCCCGAAGATCGACTATCGAGACGGCAAGGTGGTGGCCGACTTCGCCGACTTCGACAAGGCGGCCGAATACTACTTTGACGAGTTGAAACTCCCGCACGCGTACACGCCCTGGCCGTTCTACCTGTTCGGCTGGGGCATGCCCCCGCGCGACAAGTTCGCCCAGAAGGCGTACGAGGGCGACTGGCCCTTCGACGGCGTGGACCGCTCGAAGCTGCGCCCGGAGTTCAAGCGGGTCTACCAGGCCTGCCTGCGGGCGTACTGGGAGCACATGAAGGCCAAGGGCTGGCACAAGCGGGTGATCTTCTACATCAGCGACGAGCCCTTCTACACCAAGCCGCACATCATCGAGCAGATGAAGGCCCTCTGCGACATGGTCCACGAGGTGGACAGGGAAATCCCCATCTACAGCTCGACGTGGCATCACGTGCCCGCCTGGGACAACTCCCTCGACGTATGGGGCATCGGCATCCACGGCGTCGTGCCGGTCGAGCAGATCAACAAGCTCCGCCAGGCCGGCAAGCGGTTCCTCTGGACCACCGACGGGCACATGTGCACCGACACGCCCTACTGCGCCGTCGAGCGTCTCCTGCCGCACTTCTGCTTCCAATATGGCGCCGAGGGCTACGAGTTCTGGGGCATCACGTGGCTGACATACGACCCCTACCGCTTCGGCTGGCACGCGTTCATCTCCCAGAGCGACACGCCCACCAACCATTACCACGTCCGCTATCCCAACGGCGACGGGTTCCTGATCTACCCGGGCGGGCCCGTCGGCGTGGCCGGGCCGGTCTCGTCGGTCCGCCTGGAGCAGGCCCGCGAGGGCGTGGAAGACTACGAGTACCTGGCCACGCTGGCCCAGCGCGTGCAGGCGTGGAAGGCGGTTGACGCGGCCGCCCGCTTCACCGCCCAGCAGGCCCAGGCGCGCAGGAAGCGGCTGGAGCAGGCCGAGGCCGCCCTCAAGCAGGCGAGCGAACTGGTGAGCATCCCCAACTCCGGCGGGCGGTACTCGACGAAGCTCCTCCCCGACCCCGACGCCGTCTTCCGCGTCAAGCAGGCGCTGGGGGAAGCGATCGAGGCGCTGGGCAACGCGGAGAAGTAGAACGGGACGAAGGTCCTACCGCTTCGACTTGATCTGCCCCTGAAAGGGCCAATCATCGTACGGTTTGACGAAGGGGTATGCGCGAAGGGACAAACTCCCCCGCGGATCGTTGGGCAACCAGTGTCCATACCCCGTGAACATGAGGTGATGGCCGATGACCATGCCATCTTCCCTTTCGCGACAACAACTTCCAGGAAGTTTGCTTTTCCGCGCTTCTAGTGCGTGTCGATCCCGTGCAGCATGAAGATCACGTGCTCCAGCGTCTTGAGGATCTCCCCCATGTACTCCTCCACCGCGCGGACGCTTCCGGGCAGGGCGTAGCACTGGGTCGCCCCGGCCACCGCCGCGACGGACCGGCTGAGCAGCGCGTTGGGTTTGGTCTGTCCGAACTTGACGCGGATGTTCTCCATGATGCCCGGGATAGGCTTGTCGAAGACGGACAGGACCGTCTCGGGCGTGATGTCGCGCGGACCCACGCCCGTGCCCCCGGTGGTGACGATCACGTCCACGCCCGCCTCGCGGGCCTCCAGCAGGATCGCCCGCAGGCGCGCCGCGTCGTCGCCGATCAACACGCTCTCGATCCGCGGATGCCACCGCTTGCCCGCCAGGAATTCCTCCACCAGCCGCCGCACGTGCGGCCCGCTGCGGTCTTCGTACTCGCCCGCGGCCGCCCGGTCGCTCAGCGTCACGATCAGCACGCGCAGCGGGCGGGGCCGGTGCAGCACCGCGTCGCCCGGCTTCACCTCCCCGCCGTTCACCACCCTGGCGAAGACGCCCTCGCTGGGCATCACGCACTTGCCCACCTGCTCGAAGATCGCGCACCTGCTGCCGTGGCAGTCCTTGCCGAACTGCGTGACCTCCAACTCCGCCTGGCCCACCTGGATGCGGTCCAGCATGCCCAGCGCGGCGAAGTCCAGGCCGCGCACGGTAATGTTCTCGGCGAACTCCCCAGGCTCGGTCTGCCGGCCCGTCTGCTCCACGAACCGCCCGATCGACTCCTCGCCCAGCAGGCTCACCTGCCGATGCCAGGCCCCCGCGTGGGCGTCGCCCTCCACCCCCCGGCCGTTCAGCACGATCCGCTCGACGGGCGACTTGGGCACGCCCTTGACGCTCGAAACGTTCACCGACGCCACTTCGCCGCGACTGGATTCAGGATTCGACATCGCTCTTGGTCTTCTCCGTCAGGACGATCTGCGTGATTCGCATGGACTTGTCGACGGCCTTGCACATGTCGTAGACGGTCAGCAGCGCGACGCTGACGGCCGTCAGCGCCTCCATCTCCACGCCGGTGCGGCCGACACAGGCGACCTCGCTCACCGCCCGCACGCCCGCGTCGACCACCTCCAGGCGGACCTGGACGTGGTCCAGCGTGAGCGGGTGGCACAGCGGGATCAACTCCGCCGTCCGCTTGGCGGCCTGGATGCCCGCGATCTGGGCGACCGTCAGCACGTCGCCCTTCTTGAGCTGGTTGGCCCGCACCAGCTCGACGGCGGCCGCCGCCAGTTCGATGAGCCCCTCGGCCCGGGCGACCCGCCGCTGGGGCGCCTTGGCGCCCACGTCGACCATCCTCGCCTTGCCCGCGTCGTCAGTGTGCGATAGATCTGTCATGCTGGCCTCGTCCAATCGGAAACCTGCCTGCCGGCAGGCAGGTCGTCAATCGAAGATCGCTTCAGCCGCCGATGCGGCGGATCCAGTGTTTCTCGCAAACGCCCCCCGCCTCGGGCTTGGACTTGACCGCGAGGCTGATGGCCTCGCGCGGGCCCAGCTCCCGGACGCTGAACCCCACGTCCGACATCAGGCACGGGCGGAGGTACCCGTCGCTGGTCAGGCGCAGGCGGCTGCACCGGCCGCACGCGCCGCCGTCTCCGCCCACGACCTGTCCGAACCGCCCGGTGGCCAGGTCCATCCGCGGGATGAACCGGACCTCCAGCCCGCGACGCCGGGCGTAGTCGGCCACCCCGCGGGCGTCCGGCTCGTCCACCGACCGCTCGATCACGCAGTTGAGCTTCACCGGCGTCAGGCCGGCCGCCAGGGCGGCGTCGATGCCGGCCAAGACGTCCTTCAATCCAGGCGACCGCCTTACGGCGGCACTACAAGCGCCCGCGTCCGGCGCCTCAGTCCCATCGTCCCGCGCCGCGCAGCGGCCACGGGTGATCTCGGCGTAGCGGTCGGGGTCGACCGAGTCGAGGCTGACGTTCACCCGCATCAGGCCGGCCGCCTTGAGCGTGACCGCCCGCGGCGCCAGCAGCGTGCCGTTGGTCGTCATCGCCAGGTCGCGGACGCCGTCGATGCGGGCCAGCAGGACGATCAGGCTTTCGATGTTTCGCCGGGTCAGCGGCTCGCCCCCGGTGAGGCGCACCTTGGTCACGCCCAGGTCGGCGGCCTCGCGGACGACCTCGGCGATCTCCTCGTAACGGAGGATGTCGTCGTGGGAGACCAGCGGCAGGCCCTCGGCGGGCATGCAGTAGACGCAGCGGAGGTTGCAGCGGTCGGTCACCGAGACCCGCAGGTAGTCGATCCGGCGCCCGAACGGGTCGATCATCGCCACGCCCTCGCCACCGGCAGGAAGAGCACGTTCTGCCCCAGGCCCACCATCACGCACCCCGCCGGCACGAAGAAGAACCCGTCCGCCTGCGTCAGGGCCGACAGGTGCGCCGAGCCGTGAAACTCGACCTTCTCCAGCCGCCCGTTGGGCGCGATGCGGCACGGGACGAACTCGCTCCGCTCGCCGCTGCGGCGCTTGTAGTCGAAGCCCAGCGCCATGACGAACTCCCGGACGGGCCAGGCCCCGCCGCCCAGCCTGGCCGCCGCCCGCAGCACGAACACGTGGAACATCAGGAACGCCGAGGCCGGGTTGCCCGGCAGGCCGAACACCGCCTTGCCCTTGCGCGTGGCGAAGGTCATGGGCCGCCCCGGCTTGACGGCCACCTTGTTGAAGTGGACCTTCAAACCCGCCCTGGGCAGGGCCGCCCCGACGTAGTCGTGGTCGCCCACCGAGACCCCGCCGGTGATCACCACAATGTCCGCGCCGGCCAGGGCGGTCTTGATCGCCGCCAGCGTGCGGCGGGCGTCGTCGCCCACGCGACGCTCCAGGACGACATCCAGGCCGTACTGCCTGGCCAGGCCCGCCAGCAGCGGGCCGTTGGAGTTCATGATCCGTCCGGCCGCCAGTCTGGCGGGGTCGTCCACGATCTCGTCGCCGGTGGCCAGGATCGCGATCCGCGGGCGCCGCCCCACGCGGACCCGCTCCAGCCCGCACGAGACCAGCACGGCCACCTCGAGCGGGCCCAGGGTCGTGCCCGCTTCCAGGACCTTGTCGCCTCGCCGCACGTCTTCCCCGTGCGAGCAGATGTTGGGGTCCTGGCCGCGGCTGAGCACCACGACCTCGTCGCCCTCCAGGCGCGTCCGTTCGATCGGGATCACCACGCCCGCCCCGGCGGGAACGGCGGCGCCGGTCATCACCTTGACGGCTGTGCCCGGCTCGACGCGCCCCCGCAGCGGCGCCTCGCCCGCCGCAAGCGTCCGCACCAAGCGGTAGCGGTCCCGCACGTCGCCCGCGGCCAGCGCATAGCCGTCCATCGCCGACTTGTCGAACGGGGGCAGGTCCAGGCGCGACCGGGCCGGCGCCAGCAGCGCCCGCCCCTGCGCCCGACGCACGGGCAGCCACTCGCCCCTGGGGCGGAAACCCTCGATCTGCTTCTCCACGATCGCGATGGCACGGTCAAGCGGGATCATTTCCTGATTGTCAATTGTCGATTGCCCATTGTCAATTGAAGACGGCGACGGCGCGATCCTTGTCTGTACTGCCGTTGCCCGCGGAGGCGGAGGATGCTTCGCAGTCCGCCCGAGCCGCACGCGGACGGCGGACGAACCAAAAAAACAGGACCCGCCCGGTCATATATTCTTGCATCGCCCGCCCTGCATTTGGAGAATACCGGCCTGAACCAGCACAGGCAGGAGCCCCTTGGCCACGCACAGACTGACAACCAGCCAGCGCCGCGTGCAGAACCTGGTGCGGCGTCACGGCACGCCGATCATGGCGATCAGCCGGTCCGCGCTGAAGGCCCAGGTCGACCGCTTCCGGCGCCACCTGCCTCGGGTGGCCCCCTACTACGCCATCAAGGCCAACCCGCACCCGGAAGTGCTCAAGGTCATGGTGGCCGCCGGCGCGGGCTTCGACGTGGCCAGCATCGGCGAGATCCAGACCGCCCTGGCCGCCGGGGCGCCACCCGACCGCCTCATCTTCGCCAACACCATCAAGCCCGCCTCGTCCATCGCCGCCGCCGTCACCCACGGCGTGGACCTGATGACCTTCGACAGCGAGCAGGAGCTGGACAAGATCGCCGAGAACGCCCCCGGCTGCCGGGTCATCGTCCGCATCAAGGTGCCCAACATCGGCTCGATCGTCGAGCTGAGCCTCAAGTTCGGCATCGACCCCGCCGACGCCATCCCCCTGCTCATCAAGGCCCACCACCTCGGGCTCAAGCCCGCCGGCGTGAGCTTCCACGTGGGCAGCCAGTGCACCCGGATCGAGAACTTCGTCGAGGCGCTGGAGATGGCCGCCATCATCGTCCGCGACGCCCGCCTCAAGCAACTGCCCATCGAGATCCTGGACATCGGCGGGGGCTTCCCCATCCAGCACTTCGACGACGACCCCGACTGGTTCGAGCACATGGCCGATCCGATCTCGCGCGAGATCGACCGCCTGTTCGACCCTTCGCTCCAGATCATCGCCGAGCCCGGGCGCTTCCTCGCCGGCCCGGCCGCCACGCTCATCCTCCGCGTCATCGGGCGGGCCATCCGCGAGAACAAGCACTGGTACTACCTCGACGACGGCGTGTACGGATCGCTCAGCGGGCAGATCTTCGACCACGCCAAGTACGAGTTCAAGGTCCTCAAGGGCGGACGGACGCAACTGTCCACGCTGGCCGGGCCCACCTGCGACAGCCTGGACATCATCGCCCGCGGCGAGCAGTTGCCCCCGCTGGAGGTCGGCGACGTCGTGTACGCCGAGAACTGCGGCGCCTACAGCTCCGCCAGCGCGACGGCCTTCAACGGCATCCAGCCCGCCCAGGTGATTATGACCGCCTGACGTTCGATTGCGGACCCGCTACTGACTACGGGCTACCGGCTACCAACTACCGAGAACAACCATGAAGAGAATGCACCGACTTCGCGAGAACCTCTCCGAGACCCCCGACTGGATGAAGAAGAAGAAATGCCCCCGCAAGGGGCAGTACCTGGCGGGCAAGCGGATCCTGCCCAAGGGCATCACCGGCCGCGAGAAGCTCGCCGACATGATGAGCGAGGCCTTCCTCGCCTACAACGCCGCCCGCCTCCGCGAGGGCTGCGAGCTGTACACCCGGAAGATGCTCGAGAACGACGTGACCGTGGGCATGAGCCTGGCCGGGGCGCTCACCCCCGCGGGCCTGGGCTGCTCGTGCGTCGTCCCGCTCATCAAGGCGGGCTTCGTCGACTGGATCGTCGCCACCGGCGCCAACCTCTACCACGACATGCACTTCGCCCTCAACATGCCCCTGCACGTGGGCTCGCACCTGGTCGACGATTCGGACCTGCGGGCCAACGACGTCGTCCGCATCTACGACGTGCTGCTGGGCTACACCGACTGCCTGATGGCCACCGACGAGATCCTCCGCGCCATCCTCGTCCAGAGCGAGTTCCAGAAGGAGATGGGCACGGCCGAGTTGCACTACCTGCTGGGCAAGTACATGGCCGAGTGGGAGCGCAAGAACAAGCTCAAGGACGTCTCGGTGCTGGCGGCCGCCTACCGCTGCGGCGTGCCGGTGTTCACCTCCAGCCCCGGCGATTCGACGATCGGCATGAACGTGGCCGGCGTGGAGTTGCGGGGCAACAAGCTGCGGGTCAACCCGTCGATCGACGTCAACGAGAGCACGGCCATCGTCCTGGCGGCCAAGCGGTCCGGCGGCAAGAGCGCGGTGATGCTCATGGGCGGAGGCAGCCCCAAGAACTTCATGCTCCAGACCGAGCCGCAGATCCAGGAAGTGCTGCGGATCAAGGAGGTCGGCCAGGACTACTTCTTCCAGGTCACCGACGCCCGCCCGGACACCGGCGGCCTGAGCGGCGCCACCCCGCACGAGGCGGTGAGCTGGGGCAAGGTGGACCCCAACCGCCTGCCCGACGCGGTGGTCTGCTACACCGACACCACGCTGGCCCTGCCGATGATCACCCACTACGCCCTCTCGCGCCACCCCAAGCGGAAGCTCAAGCGCCTCTACGACAAGCGCGACGCGATGATCAAAGCGCTTGTGCGGGAGTATTTCGCGCACAACAAGTAGTAATCCGTAGCCTGTAGCCGGTAAGCCGGCTGTTGGCTGCCGTCGCCCTTGTCCCGGCCCCTGAGGGACAGGCGGGGGCATGATTCGGCGCCCCCTGCCGCCGGGGCACAGGAGCCAACGGCTCGGCCGCATGAGCGGCCCCTCGCCTGCGTTGTCCCTTTCGAGGGCGGCGTCCGCCCGCCCCTTACCGCGGAGTCCGCCATGGCACGTTGGGGCCCGTCACTCGCTTCGTTGTTCCTCCTTGTGCCGCTTGGCCTCCATGCCGACCCGCCGGCGACCTCGGGCCAGGCCCCTGCCGTCGCCCCCTTCGGCTGGCGGGGCAACTGGACGGGCCGGTATCCGCAGGCCGACCCCCCGCTGCATTGGGGCCGCCAGCCCCACAGCGCCGTCGAGACCCTCCGCAGCGCCCTGGCCTCCGAAAGCGAGACGAAGGACGCCCTGCCCATCCACAAGGGTCTGGTCCGACAGTGGCTCCTGCTGGGCCCCGTGGCGACCGCCGACACGGACGCCTCACGAAACATCGACAAGGAGCACGTGCCCGACGAAGCCGACCTCGCCGGGGCCGACGGCGCGTCCGCCGCCGGCGTCGCCTGGAAGGCGCTGACCCTCCCCGTCAACCCCGACTACGAGGAATGGGGCCGGGCCGGCCTGGAGTGGATAGACCTGGCCGAGTTGTTCCCCTACAAGCCCAACCAGCTCGCCTACGCCTGCACGTACCTTCACAGCCCCAAGGCCCAGGCGGTGGACCTGGCCTTCGAGCACGGGCAAGGTCTCAAGCTCTGGCTGAACGGGCGTCCGCTCTACAGTCACCCTCGTCAGGCGGGGGCCCTGGGCACCTACGCCGCCCTCAGCCGCTTCAAACAGAACCTCACGCACGCCCCGTCCCCGCGCGTGCGCCTGGACCTGCGGGCCGGCTGGAACCGCCTGCTGCTGAAGGTCGCCACCTGGCCCCACCCGGGCCAGGCCAACTGGGGCTTCGTCGTCCGCCTGATGGACGCCGGGCCGGTCCGCTACGACGACACGAACATCGCCTGGGTCGCCGACCTCGGCGAGCGGACCAACGCCGCCCCGCTGGTCATCGGCGACCGCGTGATCACGCCGGCCGAACCGGACGAGCTGGTCTGCCTGGACAAGCGGACCGGACGCGTCCTCTGGCGGCGCGTGGTGGGGTTTCAGGACACGCTGAGCGAGGCGGAGCGGGCCGCGCCCGCCTGCCGCGAGAAGATCGCGCCCGCCGTCGCCGCGCTCGAAGCCGGCGCCGACTACCTGGCCGCCCTCGCCCTGCGCCGCCAGGTCCGCGACGCCCTCGAGTCGATCGACGAGCGGCGGTTCAAGCTCCGCTGGGACGGGCACCTGGCCAGCCACTTCGCCATCGTGGGCTTCACGACCACGCCCGTCAGCGACGGGCGGCACGTGTGGGCGTTCTTCGGCAACGGGATGGTGGCGTGCTTCGACCTGGAGGGCCGCCGCCGCTGGAGCGTCCGACTGGCGACCCCCGAGATCGCCTACTCCTGTTCGCCCGCCCTGGTCGGTGGGCGGCTGATGGTGGTGTTCGACGGCCTGCGCGGCCTGGACGCCGCGACGGGGCGGCAGCTCTGGCACAACAAGGACGCCGCGTCCATCGCGTCGCTCATCCCCGCCCGCATCGCGGACACGGACGTGGTCTTCACCCAGAAGGGCCACGGCTTCCGCGTCAGCGACGGCCAGCGGGTCTGGCAGCACCCGAGCATCCGCACGGGCAACGGCGGCTGGGCCGCCCCGCTGGTGCAGGACGGCGTGATGTACCTGCCCTGGGGCGGCGTGGGCGAGTTGATGGTCGCGGACTTCTCGCAGACCCGCGATGAGCCTTGGCAGGCCCGCACCCGCCACATCGGCCTGAAGGCCAACCACCGCAGGCCCAGCGGCGAGTGGCTGGACCGCTCGACGGCCGGCTCGCCCGTCGTCCACGAAGGGACCTACTACAACATCGACCAGTACGGCGTGCTTTATGCCGTGGACCTGGCCACGGGCAACACGCTCTACACCCACGACGCGGGCTTCGACGAGCTGCACCACTACAACGCCATCGGCGTGGGCGCCAGCCCCACGCTGGCCGGCAAGCACCTGTTCCTGCTGGACAACCAGGGTGTCTGCGTCGTGGTCGAGTTGGGACCCCGCTGCAAGGTGACAGCCGTCAACCGCATCCGCACGCTGCTGCACCGCGACTGGCCCATCGGCGCACAGGAGTTGCTGGCCAACGCCCCGCCGGTCTTCGACGGGCGACGCATGTACGTCCGCGGCGAGCGGTATCTGTACTGCATCGGAGCGCGGTAGGTCCGCGTCTTATCGCGCCTTTTACGTAGAGGGTTGTGTCGCGCCCTCAGCGTTGCCGCCGGCGGCGCCGGACGTACCGCCCGATGCCGCCCAGGGCCAGGCCCCACAGGCCCAGCGTGAGCGGCTCGGGGACGGAGGTCAGCACGATGTCGTTGCCCGTCCCGCCGAAGTAGGTGATCGCGAACTGCGAGCCGCCCACCTCCAGCAGCGCTCCCTCCAGCAGGGAGTCGAAGCGGCCCACCACGTCATCCGCCCCGTCATTGTCCACGATCAGGTACCGGCTGCCGTTGAAGGCGGAGAAGCTGGCCAGCGGCATGAGGTTCAGGATCGCGCCGGTCACATCGACCTCGCCGGCGACCAGGAGCGAGTCCCAGGCGCCGGGGTCGATCTCCACGTCGAAGAACGACCCTCCGGCCAGCGCGAGCGGGCCGGTAGACAGCGTGCCGGCGCTGTCGCCGGGGGCGACGTGACCGCGGGGGGCGACGCTGACGGGCGCGGAGATCACGCCCGTACCGCCCAACGTGCCCCCGTCGACCACGCTGACCGGGCTGACGATCGTCCCGTCCACCAGCAGCGTGCCGGCGCTGACGGTGGTGGGCCCGGTGTACGTGGAGACGCCCGCCAGAGTCAGCGTGCCCTCGCCTGTCTTGTTGAGCCCGGTGTATCCACCGCCCCAGCCGTCAGCCCACACCGGGATCGAGACGTCCAGCGAACCGCCGGCGCCGATGTCAAAGACGGTGTGGTGGGAGTTGTTTCGCAGCAGCAGCGCGCCTGCGCCGCCGCCGGTGCTCTGGATCGCCGCCGCCGTGCCCGCGTCCACCGTCACGTCCCCGTAGGGCAGGAAAACGCCCCCGCTGTTGAGCAGGTCCAGTGTCCCGCCGGCCATGCGGAGGTTGGCGAACTGCAGGGTCGAGCCCGAGGGCGGGTGATAGCGGACCGACCCGCCGTTGACGAACAAGTCGGTCAACAGGCTACGGTTGCCCGGATAGCCGAACGGGATGTGAGAGGGCGAATCCAGGACGCCGCCCGCGTTGACGGTGATCGTCCCGCCGTGCCAGGCATTCTGCCCCAGCGACCGGGCGAAAACCAGCGTGCCCTGATTGATGATCGTGTCGCCCCGCAGGCCGCTGTAGTCGCCGCTGAGCGTCAGGGTGCCCGCGCCCGTCTTGGTCAGGTCGCCCGCTCCGCTGCCCACGCCGAAACTGCCCGGGATCGTCAGCGAGTTGCCCATGGTGTCGAAGGTTGCCCCCCCGCCGTCCACCACGAACTGGAAGTTGCCGCTGGTGGGCGTGGAGAAGCTCGCCCCCGCCTCCAGCGTCCCGCCGTCAAAGCGGACCGTCGCCGGCCCCGCATAGCCCGATCCGCCATAGGTCATCCCCGTCGTCCGCAGCGTCCCGCCCGCCAGGTTCAGCGCGACCGGACCGCCCGCCTGGAGGCCGAAGTTCATCGTCCCCACGTTCACCGCCGCCGAGCCGCTCACCGTCATCGCCGTATCCGACGCGATGCCCAGGTAGAACGTCCCGCCGCTCTGAGTGAACGTCCCGCCGCTGATGTCCAGCCGCGACACGCCGCCCGGCCTCTGCCCGATGTTCATCTGACCGGCGATGGCGGCTGATCCGCCCTGCTGCGTCCAGGTGCACAGGCCCGTCGCGTAGCCCATTGCCGTGTAGCCGTTGGAGACCAGCGTCCCGCCGGTTTGTGTCAACGACGTGGCCGCCGACCCGTCATAGCCCATCCACATCCCCTCCAGGTTGACGCTGGCGGTGTTGGCGATGGTCATGCTGGCCGGGCCGAACACGCCCAGGTAGAACCTGCCGCCGGTCTGGTTGTACGTCCCGCCGGTGAAGTTGAAGACGGCCTGCGAGGCAGCCGCCTGGCTGGCGTTGAGTTGCCCGGTGACGTTGGCCACCCCGCCCGACTGGTTCCACGTGCCCAAGCCCGTGCCCATGCCGACGAAAGCGGGGTTGGCCGTCAGGTTCAACTCGCCGCCGGACAGTTCCAGCGTGCCCGCCCCGGCCCCCGGGGCCAGGACCAGCGCGTTGGCGTGCGAGGCCGTTACCGAGCCGCCGCTGATGGCCAGCGTGCCCGCCGAGGCGCTGCCGACGTTGATGGGCGAGACGCTGTTGATCGACCCGCCGGGGCCGACCGCCAGCGTGCCCGCACTGACGGTGGTCGAGCCGCCGTACGTGTTGGCGCCCGTGAGCGCGAGCGTGCCCGAGCCGATCTTGTTCAGGCTCACCTGCCCGGGGGCGCCCGACGTGGTCCCCGTGCCGGTGATGGATCCGGCGAACGTGCTGGAGGCGTCGTCCGCCCCCACCGTCAGCGTATCGCCCTGGATGCCGCTGTTGGGGCGATAGTACGAGTTGATGATCGTGCCTGATCCGCTCAGCCCGGCCACCGTCACCTGGTTGCCCCGCAGGTCGAAGGTGGCCCCGCCCTGGACGTCGAGGCTGGCCAGGTTGCCCGACCAGTTGGCGACCAGCGAGTCGTTGCGGACCGTGCCGGTGCCGCCTCCCGGAAGGACGCGGATGGTCGTGCCCGACGCGCCGGTGACGGCGGTCTGTATTCGCATGATGTTCGAGCCGTTGGCCTGCAGGGCCAGCGTGCCGCCCGTGATCGCCAGCGGCTTGTTGAACGCGATGTCGACGCCGGAGGTGGCCAGCGTCATCGTGCCCGCGCCCGCCTTGGTCAGCGTGCCTCCGCCGCTGCTCAGGTCCCCGCCGGTGATGTTGAAGGTGAGGTCCGCAGTCGCCGACACGACGTCGAACGTGCCCGACCCGTTGTTGGCGTACAGCAAGCCGGTCTTGGATTCGCTCCCCGTTCCGGTGTACTCGAAACGCCCGCCCAACTGGGCGGCCAGGTAGTTCGTGCCCAGGTTGTTCACGCTGGCTGAGCTGAGCGTCCCGTTCTGCACGATCATCTGGATGGAACTGGCGTTGGCGGGCCGCCCGCCGATCAGGTACATCGTGCCCAGCCCCTTCTGCGTGACATTGGCCGTGCCGTAGCCGGCCGCGGTGAAGCCCCCGTCCACCGTCAGCGAACCGCCCGAGGCGATGTCGATGGTCATCGTCCCGTTGATGGCCAACCGCCCCCCCGAGGCGATGGTGTAGGCCTGGGCGTCCTGGACCTTGAGCGTGGGCCAATAGGTCCAGTTGACGAAGTTGCCCAGGCGGAAGCCCGCGGCGTTGTTCAGGTCGACCTCCGTCGGCGGGCTGCCCGGGGAGGAGTACGTTCCGACGTTGACGTTGACCGTGGTCCCACCCGGCACGCCGCCGTTGAACTGGATGAGGCTGGTTATGGGTGGCACGCCGTCGGGGTTCCAGTTGGAGCCGTCGCCCCAGTTGAGCGTGCCCGCGCCGCCGTCCCAGGTGGCGGCCGCGGCCGGCCCCGCTGCCCACCCTGCCGCCAGCACAACCGCCACAACCCCGCCCACGACCCGTGAAGACAGAAGAATGTCCTTCATGGTCTGCTCCTCGCTTCTGTTCCAACGTCCAATGGACATGGCCCTGCCCGCGGACGGGGACACTCCGTCCGGGCAGCACGCGTACTGAATCTGCATTGCCTGTCGAAAGGTCGGAAAAACCCGCCCCGACGGGCGGCGTAAGAATGATACTGCATTCTACCGCGCCCCCCGCAGCGCGCCTAGGGACGATCCAGGAGAATCGGACGGGGTCACTTACGAAGAATCCGCCGCTGGCGGGTGAGCCCAAAGGCGGTCCTGCGTTAGACCTTTCACGAAAGGACCAGGCGATGCGAAACAGGACACGAGCGGTTGCGGCAAGCGTAGCGGCGATCCTTCTGGCGGGCATGTGCCGGGGCCTCCCGGCCGCGCCGCCCGCGGAGGCCGACAAGCGTCTCCAGGCCGACGGCAAGGGCTGGCGCCTGAGCAAGGCCGACGTCAAAGACCCCTCGCGCCCGCGAGTGCTGCTGATGGGCGACTCCATCCTCAACGGGTACCTCAAGGAGGTCACAGCCGAGTTGGACGGCAAGGCCTACGTGGACGCGTGGGTGAACCCGTACTGCCAGGGCTCCTATCGCCTCCACGAGATGATCGCCGAGGTGCTGGCCGCTCACGGCCCTTACGACGTGATCCATTTCAACATGGGCCTGCACGGCTGGCAGAAGGGACGGATCAAGGAGGGGCAGTTCACCCCCCTGACGCGCAAGCTGGTGGAAACCTTCCGCCAGAACGCCCCCAAGGCCAGGCTGATCTGGGCGTCGAGCACGCCCGTGACGGTCAAGAACAAGCCCACCGAGCTGTCGCAGGACATCAATCCCGTCATCATCGAGCACAACCGCCTGGCGGGCGAGGTTATGAAGGAGATGGACGTGCCGGTCAACGACCTGTACGCCCTGCTGGCGGGGCGCCTCGAGCTGGCCCGGGGCGACCAGTTCCACTGGAAGGGCCCGGCTTACTCCATCCTCGCCAAGACGATCGCCGCCTCCGTCATCGAGCGCCTGCCCGCGCGGCACGCGACCACCAGGCCGAGCAAGCCGTAGCAATCGGAAACCGGCCGATCCCGCCCAAGCCCGGGGTCATCGCTCGCGCCAGTTGAAGACCCCGCGCGCCATCTAGCAGCCCGTTGAAGAAGCTGCTCCTGCTGCGGGCGGGTCCTTTGCCTGCGCTCCGGCGTCGCGAAAGCTCGGCAAAACTCCGCGCCCTCGCAACGGAGCCCATTCTTCAACGGACTGCTATCCCGCCGGCGGGGGCGGCACCAGGCCCGGGGAAGGCGCCGCCGGGAGACACGGCGCCGCGTTCCCGCTGCCGACGGTGGGTTGTGCCACAAACGGGTCCTGTATCATCGCGTCCTCTGTCGCGGCGTAGAGGTCCGCCTCTTCGTCCAGGCCCGTCAGGGGCTCGGCTTCGGCGGCAAGTCCTTCGGAGTCGGACAGGAGCGGAGCGGCCGCTCCGGCTGCCTGGCCCGCCGCGGCCGCGGGGGGAACCTCAAGCTCATTGATGTCTATGGTCGTGTAGTCCCATCGCTTCTGCCGGTCCCACTGCCTCAGCTTGCCAGCCAGCGGGCCGGACAGCCCCCCGCTGTTGTGCCCGATGCCGATGACGTGGCAGCTCTCGTGCCAGAACAGGTTCATTTGTTTCCAGACGGCCCAGGACGGCGCGTTGATCCCGTTGCCCCCGCCCACCGGCGCCTTGACCTTCTTGCTCGCCGTCACGTAGATGCGCCGGTTGATGTTGCGGAGGTAGTTGTACGCCTGCTGGGCCGACACCTTGCCCTTGCCCGCGATGCGATAGGTGTACCGGTGTTGCCTGATCCAGTGGTAGAACTCCGGAAGCGCCAGCAGCTTCCTCAGATGGTCCTCCTGCTTTTCGACCAGGTCGATCCCTTCCTTCTTTCGAGAGACCCAGTTGAACCGGAAGTTCACGTTCAGGAACTGGTCGATCTTGTAGATCTGCACCCTCTGTCCGTTGGGCAGCAGGACGACCTTGTCGGGCGGCTCGGTCTTGAGGAAATTCGCGCCCAGGCCCGGGTTGTTCTTGAGCATCCAGGCGAGCACGGCCGGATGGATGCCGCTGTTGGCGTCGTCCACCGAGCGCACCGTGATCGTCGCCGTCGCCTGGGCCGATCCGCCCTGACCGTCGTCGACCTTGTACACGAACCGATCAACCCCGTTGAAGTTGACGTTCGGCCGATAGGTGAACGAGCCGTTCGCGTTGAGCGTGAGCGTCCCGTGTGCGGGCTGGGTCGCCACGGAGGCGCGCAGCGTGTCGCCGTCAACGTCCCGATCGTTTCCCAGCACGCCGGCGCCCGAAATCGTGAGCGTCTGGTCTTCGTTCACGGCGAAGCCGTCGCCGACCGCCACCGGGGCGTCATTGACCGCGCGCACCGTGATCTGCACCGTGGCCACGTTCGAATCCGCTCTGCTGTCGTTGGCCGCGTACGTGAAGCTGTCCGCGCCGTGGAAGTTGGCGTGAGGCGTATACGCGAACGAACCGTCGGCGGCGAACGTCAGCGTGCCATGGCCCGGCCCCGCCACCACCGAGGCGGTCAGCCTGTCGCCCTCGGCGTCGCTGTCGTTGCCCAGCACGCCCGGCCCGGCGATTACCAGCGCCGTGTCCTCGTCGGTCGCGTACGCGTCGTCGGCCGCGACCGGCGGGTCGTTCACCGCGCTGACGACGATCTCGACGGCGGTCTCGGCGGAGTCGGCCTCGCCGTCGTTGGCCCGGTAGGTGAAACCGTCCGTGCCGACGAATCCGGCGTCCGGCGTGTACGTGAACGAGCCGTCCGGTTCGAGCACGAGCGCGCCATGGGCCGGCGGGGAGGCCGCCGAGGCGGTCAGCGCGTCTCCGTCGGCGTCGCTGTCATTGCCCAGCACGCCCGGCGCCCGGACAACCAGTGCCGAGTCCTCGTCCACGGCGTACCAGTCTGCCGAGCCCGTCGGCACATGGTTCACACGGGCCAGCACCGCGTCGTTGGCCTGCCCGTCGCCGGCGAAGTCATAGTTGTATCGCACTCGGAGCAGATGCCCGTTCAGCTCGACCACCTGCCCGTCCGCGAAGTTGGCGAACGTTCCGCTGGTGGCGCCCGTCCCGGTGTTGTTGACCAGGGCGAAGACATCGTCCGCGTCGGGGTGGAAGCCCGTGCCGACCGACAGGGCGAGTCTGCCGCCCAGCACGACCTCGCCGCCCGTGACTCGAAGCTGGTCGACGCTGGAGACGCTCTGAAGCTGGATCTCCAGCGTCCCGCCGTTGAAGGTCGCCCCGGCCGAAACGGTGAAGGTCCCCAGACCGGCGCCCGGCGCCACCGTGCCGCCGTTGACGGTGAGGCTCCTGGCCCTGCCGCCCCCGGTGAGCAGCCCCGCGTTGACGACCACGCCGCTGTTGGCCAGCGAGCCGGTCAGCAGCAGCGTCCCGGCGTTGACGGTCGTCGCGCCCGAGAAGGTGCTTGCCTGGCTGAGCGCCGCCGTTCCGCTGCCGCTCTTGCTGATCCCGCCCGTCCCGGAGAGCACGTCGGTGAGCTTGAGCATGCGGCTCCCGGTGACCTCGACGGCCGTCGCGCTGCCCGTCAAGGCCAGCGGCAGGCCGATCGTGCAGTTCGACCCGCTCACGAAATGAATGCCGCCCGCGCCCAGCGTGATCGCGTTGCCGTCGATGTTGAAACCGTCGTAGCGGACCGTGATCTGCGCGATGGACAGCCCCGACATGTTGTTCCAGTTGTTGCGCTTGTATTTCCCCGCGAAGACCAGGGCGTCGCCGCTGCGGGGCACGCGGGCCGGCGCCCAGTTGTTCCAGGCGCCCCAGACGTAGTTCTTGCCGTCCCCCCCGTTGCCGTCCCACGTCAGCGTCGACAGCAGCACGCGCTCCTCCAGCGGCTCGAACGCCGGGTCCGGACCTCTCCCGCGGACGCCGGCCGCCCCGCCCCCGGCGCCTGGCCCCCGACCGATGGCAAAAGCCTCCCCGCCAGACCAGCCGAGTGATTTCGTCGAGGCATCCATGGCCGACTCCTTTCCGGTCCGTCAATGCGGGCCGTGCCAGCGTGGGGCAACCAGAACCTGAGCGTGCGACCGATTCGATTGGACGCGCCCGGCGTACGGCGCCGAACGCCTTCTTTGCTGTTGAATGGTGACCCGGACAGGCGGGCCGCAGGTATTGTGCATCCCCGGGGCGAGCGCCGTCAACGACGTTTTGTCACACCCGCCTGATTTTGCAGCCCCCCCCCGGCGCCGCGCCTACTTCGTCTTGTCTTTCGCCCCGCGCAGGTCCGCCGGAATCGCCGGATCGCGGGGAACGCCCCGCCCCACCTGGTCGACCGGATGGGTGAAGAGGTACCGCCACACCTCCTCGTGGACGAACTTCCCCGACGCATCCTTGACCGCCGCCCCGCCCGGAACCACGCTGCTGTGAGCGCGGCGGGCGTCGCCCTTGACATTGGCCTCCGTGATCAGCCGCCTGGTGTCGCCGTACGGCGGGGCGGACCGGTCCACGTTCACGATCGGCCCGAAGCGATGCAGGCCCAGCAATTCCCACGAGCGGTCGTAGTGGTGGCCCGTCCAGCCGCCGTCCAGGACGTGGCTGAACGCGAAGAACCGCTCGGCCGGCGTGGCCGAGGGCAGCGCCTGCCAGGTCTCGAACTGGTCGCGCGGCCCGCAGAACATGACCACGCGGGCCACCCGCTGATGCTTGGCGAACCGCGCCGCCGTCGTCGAACCGTGCGAACTGCCCGCCACGATCACCCGCTCCCAGCGCAGCGAGCGACCGTCGTCGCTCAGGAAGTGATCCCACCGCCCCGGCGGGTTCGCCTTCGTCAGCCACTTCACCAGTTGCAGCGCGCGCTCGGCCATGCCGTCCGGCTTGGGGATGTCCACCGCCTCGCTGACGTCCTCGCCCGTGGCCGCCTCCAGGCGGATCCTGCCCAGGAACTTGTCGTCGCCCGGCGGGGCGGCGTTGCCGAACCGGCTGAACCAGCCGTTGGCGTAATGGACCCGGATGGCGTGCAGGCCGTACCCGTTGACCCGCTCGAAGAGCGGCGCGCTGTACCCCATCAACCAGATCACCAGCCTGCCCCGCGCCGCGACCCGCGTGTCCACCGACGCGTGCTCCACGTCCGCCGCCTTGCCGTCCTTCTCCAGCAGGAAACCGATCTCCGGATGCGCCCGCCCCCGCGGGTCGATCTCGCTCGCCCGAGCCGTCAACTCGTACCGCTGCGGGTGGGGATCGCGAAAACTCAACTCTCCGTCGCCCCCCCGCGCCGCCCCTGCCCAGAGGCTCAGACCTGACGCAATCGCCAGGACCGGGACGAAGCTCTTCCATGCATGTTTGCTCACCATTGCAGGTCCACCTCTCCGCTGGCCGCGCTGGCGGGGTCGGGCCGGTCCTCGAGGCTCCGCACGATGACGCCCGCCTGACGCGCCACCAGGCCCTCGAACAGCGTCTTGCCGTCTTTGGTCACTGTCACCGGACGGTCCAGGTCCAGCAGGTCGTCGCTCAGGCGAAGCCGCAGCCGCCTGAGCCCGTCCGCCTCGATGCGAACGGTCTGGCCCTCGACGACGGCCTTCACCGTCTGGCCGACCTTCGCCTCGCCGCGGGACACCGCCAGCCAGTAGAACCGCTCGCCGAGCACGTCGTCCTGGCGCCACACCACCGTTCTGGGCCACGCCTGGCGGACGTGGGCGGCCATCAGGGGCAGGGCCTCGGCGTCCTTGCGGTTCATCCAGTGGCCCAGGCCCGGGTAGACGAACGTGCGGTGGACGTAGCCGGCCGGGTCGGCCTTTCGCAACTCGTCGAGTTTGAGCCCCCACTCGGCCACCACCTTGTTGCGGTTGTACGCCCCGTCCTCTCCGCCGACGAAGGCGAAGAAAGGCAGGTTCCGCAGGCCCAGCGGCGAGGCCTCGTTCGGGTGCCCCGCCATCATGGCCGCCGCCGCCCAGCGGTCGGCCATCCGAGGGGCCAACTGGAACACCCCGTCGCCCCCGGCGGAGTAGCCCATCAGGTACACCCGGTTGGGATCGACCCCGGCCAGGACCACGTAGTCCGCGATGAGCCGGTCGAACAACGCGTCGATGTGCGCCTGGTGCCAAAGATTCCACGTGTCGGTCGGCCCGCGCGGGGCGACGTAGATGCCCTCGCCGGGCTGGTACAGGCGGATCTGGTTGTGCCACTGCTGGTCGTTCACCGCCGCCGGCGCCCCGCCCCCGCCGTGCAGCGAGATCCACAGGCTCGCCCCGCCGGCCGGCGCCTTTCCGAACCGCCGCTCCAGCCACTTGAGCTTCTTGTCGCCGATCGTGATGCAGCGGGCCTCGAACTCCGCCTTGCGCTGGGCGCCCAGCGTCGCCTTCACGTCCGCCCAGAGCAGATCGCGCACGCGCGGGGCCTCGGCCTTCGTGAGCTTCCGCTCCGGCGCCGGCCCGCGCCGCTCCGCCGGACGCTCCAGCCACTGCTCCACCGCCCGCACGCCCGCCGGGACGGCCGACAACTCCTCCCAGGCCAGGTCCAGCGTCCGCTGCTCGCCC
The DNA here is from genome assembly GCA_022705325.1 of Planctomycetota bacterium. Taxonomy (GTDB): domain Bacteria; phylum Planctomycetota; class Phycisphaerae; order SM23-33; family SM23-33; genus MWDR01. The sequence continues at coordinate 40,541 of JAKJER010000045.1, forward strand.
TTCTTCAGGGTCACCGCCAGCTCCCGCAGGTCCTGCCCCACTCGCACGCGAAGGTGGCACGCCGCGCCCGCCGGCACGTCCAGCGCGGGCATGTCGTTCAGGTCCGCCCGCCCGGCACGGGTCTGCCCGGCCGCCAGCACGCGACCGCCGGCGTCTCGCAGTTCCAGTTCCCCCACCGCGCGCTCGCCCTTGGCCCGCAGACGCACGAACAGCCGAGTCGAGTCCGCCTCGGCCTTGCGGTAGCGGTCGGTCACGTCCACGGCCGCCACCGACTTGTCCTGCGGCGCCCAGGCCAGCGGAAAGTGGCGCCCCGTCGCCTTCCAACTGGTGGCGAAGATGGCGTGCTCCCACGGCTGGCTGCGGGCCTGCGCGGCGTCGTTGACGAACCACGCCCGGTCCAGCCCCTTCGCATCGTACTCGTCGGCCCCCATGAAGTGCCATTGCCCGTCCCAGACCTCGACCCACGTGTGGTTGCCCGGCTTAGTCGTCCAGCAGGCCGTGCCCGCCACGCGGGCCGGCACGCCCACCGCCCGGCAGGCGTCCGCCAGCAGGATCGACAGCCCCGTGCAACTCGCCTTGCCCTGCTCGATGGACTCCTTGGGGCTCTGGTTGGGCCGCTTGCGGGACGTGTTGTAGTGCACCTTCACCTTCTTGAACAGCTCGCGGTTCAGGGCCTGCGCCGCCTCCGACGCGCTGCGACAGCCGCGGACAATCGGCTCGCCAAGCTCCAGCAATTTCGCCCGCCAGGGGTCGCGAGGTTCATCGAGCACCGCGTAGGGCAGGACGTCGTTGAGGAAGATCTCCTCCGGCACGCTCGCCGCCCAAGCGAACCGTTTGCGCGCCTCCAGCGCCAGGCGCAGGTTCTCCAGGAGGAACTCCGCGCTCAGCGCCTTGCGGTCGGCCTGCGGCATGCCCGCGATCAGGAACTCCGCCGCCTTCGCCCCCGCCGCCCCGTGCCGCTGCCGGGCCTGGGACTGGAAGGCCTTCATGGCGTCCTCCTCCCCCGAGGCCGCCCCCACGACCAGGGCCAGCACAATGCTCGACATCGCGGCTGCCATCCGTCTTACCGATGCACTCATCTTCACTTCCTCATCCCGAAATACGGTGCGCGGGACATTCCCTCCAGCTTACGAGAACCCCCCCGGGATTGCCAGCGCCCGGCGCGCCGTCGTCGCCGGGGGCGCGGGCCCCGGTCCGCGGCGTCTCGGATGCAAGGCGCGCGCGGGCGGTGCGTTTCAACAGGCGTGGGCGGACAGCGCCCGTTTTGAACCAGCGCGGCGAGGACGGCTTGACCCGCGAGAGAACCTTGCGGGGACAGCGTTTTCGTCGACAACACTTGCCGGAGCCAACCATGCCAAGTCTCGCTTCTCGCGTGCGGATGCTGTGCCTGGTAGTCCTGTTGACCGCCGCCGTCCCGCCGGCCGCCGCCCAGCAGGCGGGCGAACTGCGGGCGGTCCATCGGGCCGGGCAGACGCTGTTGACGTGGACGGAAGTCCCCGCGGCCCGCGCGAGCGACGAGCCGACCGTCGCCGACGTCAAGCGTCTCGCCCAGGACCTGGCCAGGCAGCGCATCCGCTACCGCCTCTACCGCAGCGACAAGCCCATCCGCACGCTCGACGGCCTGGAATGCGTCGCCGAGGTCTCCCCCCTCAGCGGGTGGAACATCGAGTACTACGGCGACCCCAAGCCGCAGCAGAAGGCCCTGCGATACGTCATCGAGGAAGGCAAACCCCCGCTGGGGCCCAACGTCGCCGTCTGGGCCCACAACCCCGCCACGGCGGGCAGGGCCTGGTACGCCGTCACCGCCTGCCGGGGCGACCAGGAAGACAAGAGCCTGGACGCCGCCAACGTGCTCCGCCAGCCGGTCGATGAGACCGTCGGTCTGGGCCTGCCCGTCCTCCAGCGAGTCGAGAAGCCCAAGAGCTTCAACTACGTCGACAACCCCACGCTGCACTACTACGTCCGCTGGGAGCCCGCCTCGCACTGCGGCCAGCCGGGCAGGCCTTACGATTACCTCGTCGCGATCCCTCCCAGGCTCGCCAAGCCCGCCGCCGTCGGCATCCACCTGCATTGCTGGGGCGGCAACCTCAACAGCGGCTATGGCTGGTGGTACAACGCCGAGAAAGGCGCGATCCTGCTCGCCTCCAACCAGGTCCCCTACGACTGGTGGACGGGCTACCACGAGAAGTACTTCCAACGGCGGCGCAGCAAAGAGACCTGGAGCGACGGCGTCGTCCGCCCGTACACGCAACGGCGGATGATGGCGTTCCTGGACTTCGTCGCCAGCCGCTGGGAGGTGGACCTGTCGCGGACGTTCGCCGCGGGCAGTTCGATGGGCGGATCCGGCTCGCCCATGCTCGCCATCCGCAATGGCGGCCGGATCGCCTGGGCTGTCTCGTGGGTGGGCGTGCACGTCCCCGCCCACTCGCCGCATTTCAAGGGTTCCTACGCCCAGGTCTACGGCGAGCCGGAATGGGGCGTGAAGTTCGAGGACGGCGTGAGCGCCTGGGACCACTACGACGACGCGAAGTACCTCCGCAGCCACCCGCGCGACGAGGTCGGCCTGATCACCTTCTCCAACGGCAAGAATGACTCCGGCATCGGCTGGCCGCAGGCGATGGAGTTCCTGCGGGCGTTGCAGGAGACGCACCGCCCGTTCGTCTTCGTCTGGGGCCAGTCCGGCCACGGGCAGCGGGCGACGATGCCCGTGACGCTGGGCGAACGCGTGATGGAACTGGACTTGCGGACGGACCGCTCGCTGCCGGCGTTCAACGGGTGCAGCCTCGACGACGACCCCGGCGACGGCCGGCCGGACCGGGGCGACGCCAAGGGCCAGATCAACCTCTTCCTGGCCTGGAAAACCGACGACGCCGTGGACGCGGACGGGCGATGGGAGATGACCGTCTACCTGATCGACAAGTCGCCCAGGGGCGAGTGCACGGTGGACGTGACCCCGCGTCGCTGCCAGCGGTTCAAAGGCGAGCCCGGGCAGGCGTTCGTCTGGACCAACACCGTCGACGGTGGGCAGGTGCAGACGGGGACCGCCCTGGCCGACCAGTGGGGCCTGGTCACGCTCAAGGGAGTGAAGCTGTCCCGCTCGCCCTGCCGGCTGGCGATCCGGCGGAAGCCGTAAGAGAAGAAGAAGAGAAGTTCCAACAGTGGAATGTTCAATTCTCAATTCTTAAGGAGAACTCTCAACGGGCAATGTTCAACGGAATCCAGCCGCGCAGTAACTGATCGCCTTGGGGAACCCTCGTTTGCCCTTGATCATCGGTCCTTCCGCTGATCATTGAACCTTGACCATTCCCCTGTTGAGTATTCTCTCTTGCCGTCTACCTCAGCGCCCGCTCCAGCAGGTGCTTCATGTCGGCCGTCGCCTGGCGCAGGCCGGTGAAGACCGCCCGCGAGATGATCGAGTGCCCGATGTTGAACTCGGTGAAGCCCGCCATAGCCGCCACCGGGTGGACGTTCTGATAGGTCAGTCCGTGCCCGGCGTGGACGACCAGTCCCACTTCGAGGGCCAGGCCCAGGCCGTCGCGGATGCTCGCCAGGGCCGGCTCGACCGCCTCGGCGCGGGCGTTGGCGTAGGTGCCGGTGTGGATCTCGATGGCCTCGCAGCGCAGCTCGCTGGAGGTGCGGATCTGCTCTTCCTGGGGGTCGATGAACGCGCTGACGACGATGCCCGCGCCGTGGAGGCGGCGGACGACCTCGCCCATCCGGACGCTGTGGGCCACCACGTCCAGCCCGCCCTCGGTGGTGATCTCCTGGCGGTTCTCGGGCACGAGCGTGGCCTGGTCGGGCCTCAGGTCCAGGGCGATCTGCACGATCTCCTCGTCCAGCGACATCTCCATGTTGAGCTTGCAGCGGACGGTCTCGCGCAGCAGCCTCGCGTCGCGGTCGTTGATGTGGCGGCGGTCCTTGCGCAGGTGGAAGGTGATGCAGTCGGCCCCGCCGAGGACCGCCTCGGCCGCCGCCCACACCGGGTCCGGCTCGACGGTCCGCCGGGCCTGGCGGATGGTGGCCACGTGGTCGATATTGACGCCAAGTCCTGCCATGTTCGCGTGTCCTTTCGCACGTCTAGGGTTTCGGCGGGCGCTGCCCGTAGTACGTCCCCTTGCCGTGCTTGCGCAGGTAGTGTTTGTCCAGCAGTTCCTTCGAGACCAGGCGGGGGTAGGAATCCACGCGGAGGGTCTCGCTGGCCAGGCGGGCCAGGTGCTCCAGGATGATCGCCTGGTGAACGGCGTCGTCGGCGGAGCCGCCCCAGGTGAAGGGCCCGTGATTGGCCGCCAGCGCCCCGGGCACCGCCTTGGGGTCCAGGCCCTCCATCCGCTCCACCAGGGTCTTGCCGATGTTCGCCTCGTAGGCCGACTCGATCTCCGCCGGGGTCAGTGGGCGAGCGCAGGGGAAGACCCCGTGGCAGTAGTCGGCGTGGGTGGTCCCCAGGACCGGGATGTCGCGCCGCGCCTGGGCCCACGCGGTGGCGTACAGGCTGTGGGTGTGGGCGACCCCGCCGATGCCCGCCAGCCCGCGATACAACGCCAGGTGCGTCGGCGTGTCCACGCTGGGACGGTGCGAGCCGTCGAGCACCTCGCCCGTCTCCAGCGAGACGACCACCATGTGGTCGGCCGTCAGCGTGTCATAGGCCACGCCGCTGGGCTTGATCGCCACCCGCCCCGCCTGGCGGTCCACGCCGCTGACGTTGCCGAACGTCTCGATCACCAGCCCGCTGTTGGCCAGGCGGAGGTTCGCCTCGTACACCCGCTTCTTGAGTTCATGCATGTCGGACATGCCGGGCATTGTCCGGCAGGCCCGCCGGGCGGTCAAGGGTGCGAATGAATCGTGACGCGAAATCCCGCCTCGGGTATACTACCCCCCACCGGGCGATCCGATTCGTCGCCGGCGAGGTGTGATCATGAACCGGGCGCGTACATGGCGGCTGCGGGGCTTCACCCTCGTCGAACTGCTGGTGGTCATCTCGATCCTCTGCCTGCTGCTGGCGATGCTCTCGCCCACGCTCAGCCGGGCCAAACGCTACACCCGAAAGGTCGTCTGCCAGGGGCAATTCCACCAGATCGGCGTGGCCTTCACCCATTTCGCCGGCGAGCACGAGGGCCTGCTGCCCGGGACGTATTCCTGGGTCGGCCCGGCTGAGTGGCAGAAGTCCTGGATGGGCAAAGAGGTCTGGTACACGGTCAACTACTACGGGACCATCTGCTCGTACGTGGGCGGCCCGGCCGTCGCCAAGCGGCTGTACCGCTGCCCGGACCTGGCCCAGGGCGTCTGGAACACGGGGGTGGGCAGCAACGGACGCTTTGATTACTCCATGTTTCTCTCGATGGCCGGCGCCCGCATGACCAGCGTGCCGGCTATGGCCCGCTACCAGGACCCGGGCACGAAGGAATGGCGCGAGGCGGCCACCCCGGTGGTGGTCGAGGAAGACCCGACGTTCTACCTCAACTACGTCAACATCGAGCCGGGCCACTCCAACGTGGACCGCATGGGCAACTGGCACGTCGGCAACTCGTGCAATTACCTCGCCCGCGATATCAGCGGGCACAGCCTCTACCCCAGCGCCCTGGGGCCCAATTCCCACGAATGGCAGGTCCTCGCCCCCAGCGGGGCCACCGTGACTTTGCAGCACGTCAGCAAGGGATTCGGGGAGTGGAACACGCGATAGACCTGCGTAAGGCGGCAGTCGCGACAAAACGCTGAAGGTGCTCCGCGGCTTCGCGGAACCTATCCAATGGGCGGTGGCGTCCGTCCGGCGAAAGGCCAACCGTCGTATGGTGCGACAAACTCCCACCTCTGAACGGGGCGACGGATCTTCACCGGGTTGCTCTCGATGTAGCGGATCGTCCTGCGGATATCGTCCGGGTGATCGAGGAACACCTTCCATCCGGGGCCGCCCCAGACGGGATGTGCCTCTTGCGAAGACCCGCACCATCGTCCTGCATGATCTCGCTGAATGAGCAGCCGTGTCGCGTCCTGAAGGTGTCCGACCATCTCCTCCGCCCGGTCCCGATGCCTGCGGATCAGGACATGAACGTGATCGGGCATGATCGCGCAGGCATAGCACGTGTAGCGATTCTTGGAGACACAGTCCCTGACCGCGCCGCCTAACGCGACAATCTCCGCCTCGGAGAACTCCAGCAGCGCGAACTTCATCACCTCACGCGCCCTGTGGAAGAAGCCCTTCAGTTCTCGCGAGTTCGGTTGGACCTTCTTGCGACCGTAATGCAACTCGCCCAGCTCCACGATGATGTCGTTCCTGATCGTCCGCGACATGCTCCCCCGCGGATCGTTGGGCAGCCACCACCCATACGCGGTCCAGATCAGGTGATAGGCGAGAACCGGAGGCGGCCTGTCCATGCGCGGAGAATATCGCCCGGAGACGCCGACCGCAAGTGGAAGGTCCGAGTTATCGAACGGTTCCGCGAAGCCGCGTAGCGGAATGACAGGTCATGGAGTCCCCCCGATCGCGGGCGCCGTCGTCGGGATCGTCGCTCCGGGCTTCACGAACAGGTAGTAGATGAACCCCTCCTGGTAGGCCCTGCCCGCGAGTTGGCCCGCGATGTCGCCCACGCCCATGTAGACGTCGCACCGGCCCGGAGCGCGAATGGCCCCGCCGGCGTCCTGATCCAGGGCAAAGCCCTTGTAGGGCAGCGTCTCGATCGAGTCCACCAGCTTGCGGGGCAGCGGCACGTCCACGAAGGCCAGGCACGCCCGCGGGTAGACGTCCTTGTCGGTCGCGATGCTCCGCATCGCCGTCACCGGCACGTTCAGGCAGCCGCGGACGTCGCCCTCCACCTTGTCGAAGAACACGTACCGAGGGTTCAGCCACGTGTACTGCTGCACCTGCTGCGGGTGGGCCTTGAAGTAGCTGATCATGTCCTTCAGCCCGGCCGTCTTCGGCAGCAGGCCCTGGGCGATCATCGCATTGCGGACGCTCTTGTAGTCCAGGCCGTTGGTCGCGGTGTAGCCGTACGTCACCAGCTCGCCGCCCGGCATGCGGAGCTTGGCCGAGCCCTGCACCTGGACGATGAACACCTCGAACGCGTCGGCCAGATACACCACCTCCAGGCCCTTGAGCATGCCGCTGGACTCCAGCGTCCGCCGGTCGGGCGCGGGGACGATCTGCCCGTCGGCCGTCTTCATCCCCAGCACCTGCCCCTCGGGCGTCTTCATCAGCCAGGGCGGCTGCTTGTACAGCGGGAAGCAGAACTTGTCGGTGGGCGTGAGTGAGGCGTCGAAGATCGGCGTGTAGTAGCCCGTGAACAGCACCGTCCCGCTGCCGTCCCACCCCTTGGACCGCCAGACGTCGAACCGCTGGCGGATCTCGGCGTTCATCTGGGCGGCGGTCTTGCCGGAGGCCAGCAACTCGTCAAAGGCCTTCAGGCTGGCCACCGCCTCGGCGTGCGTGATGCTCGCGTACGGGAAATACTTCTGCGAGGAGGGCTTGGCCAGGTAGGTCAGGCTGTGGGCGATGGCCTCGCGGAGGTTGAAGGGGTTCTCCAGGCCCCGGGTGAAGTCGGGAATCTGGCTGGGGTCGGTGATCTTCTCCAGGGCCAGCTCGCCCGGCGCCAGCGGGCGGGTGTAGTCTTTCTCGATCTTCGAACTCAGGTCGCCCTCGAGCTTCTTCCTCGGGCAACCGCCCAGCAACAACGAAGCACAAACCGCGGTGAGGATCCAGGTCGCGTGCGTGCGTGATGTCATGGCTTCCTGCCTTGCCTTTCCTGCTGCCGTGCAGTCTGGAGGGTGGAACTTGTCTGGGCCAGTGTACAAGACCCAAACAAGTCAACGCAAGGCGGTTATGGTTATTGGTTGTCGGTTGTTCGCCGAGAAGGCCGTGCGCGAGGCAGGCGCTCCGCTGCCGCGCACCGTCCGGCGGACGACCAACAACGAACAACAAACAACCGGCCACCACGTTACTCCATCTGAACCTATCGAAAGGGCCTGCCATGACACGAATCAATCGACGCGCGTTCCTCCAGACCACCGCCGGCGCCGCCTCGGCGGCCGCCCTGTTCCACACCGCTTCTTCGGTCGCGCGGGCCAAGTCGGCCAACGACAGGATCGTGATGGCCCTGGTGGGTTGCGGAGGACGGGGCAGCGGGGTCATCCGCGGCTTCGCCGAGCGCAAGGACGTGGAGATCGCCTGGGTCTGCGACTGCGACACCCGGCGGGGCGAGTCGATGGCCGGACAGCTCTCCAAGCTGACCGGCAAGGCCGTCCGCTTCACCAAGGAGATGCACGAGGTGTACGACGACAAGGGCGTCGACGCCGCGGTGGTGGCCACGCCCGATCACTGGCACGCGCTGGCCACCATCCGCGCCTGCCAGGCGGGCAAGGACGTGTACGTCGAGAAACCGCCCTCGCACAACGTGTGGGAAGGGCGCAAGATGGTCCAGGCCGCCCGCAAGTACAACCGGATCGTCCAGGTGGGCACGCAGGGCCGGTCGGCCCCGTACATGTTCGAGGCGGTCAAGTACATCCGGGATGGCAAGCTGGGCAAGGTCCACCTGTGCAAGGTGTTCAACCTCAAGCCCGGCTCGTCGTTCAAGCTGCCCGCCAACGCCCCCTGCCCGCCCACGGTGAACTACGACGCCTGGCTGGGCCCGGCCCCCACGCGGACGTTCAACCCGGCCCACTTCCACGGCGGGTGGCACAAGTTCTGGGCCTACTGCGGCGGCGAGATCACCGACGACGGCATCCACCAGACCGACCTGGCCCGCTGGCTGATCGGCAAGGACTGGCCCAAGAGCGTGTACGCCACCGGCGGCAAGTTCGCCTTCCCCGACAGCGACAACGAGATCCCCGACGCGGAGATCATGTCCCTGGAGTTCGACGACTGCATCATGACCGTCGAGATGACCCAGTTCACCCCGTACATGGACAAGATCCCCTTCTCCATCCGCAACAGCGATCAGTTCCCCTACTGGCCGCAGTGCTCCACGCGGATCGAGCTGTACGGCACGAAGGGAGTCTTGCTGCTCGCCCGCCACGGCGGGGGCTGGCAGGTGTTCGGCAAGGCCAAGCAGCAAGGCGGGCCGGGCGAGCTGGTCGAGCAGCGATACGGGCGATTCCCCGACCCCGAGCACCAGCAGAACTTCGTCGACTGCATCCGCAGCCGCAAGACCCCCAACGCGGACATCGAAGAAGGCCACCGCTCCTCGGTCCTGCTGCACCTGGGCAACGTCTCCTACCGCGTGGGCGGCAGAAAGCTCGTCTTCGACCCCAAGACGGAAACCACCAACGACGCCGACGCCAACGCCCTGGTCCGGCGCAGCGGGCGAAAACCCTACGAAATCCCCGACGAGGTGTGAAGAGAACAGGGAATAGTGAAGAGCACCCCCCCTGCCGACACAGGCAGGCGCTGACTTGCGAAGTGGCGCCAAAGCCCACGGAAGACCTCCCGCCACGGCGGACAGCTCCGTGGGCTTCTGCATGAGCGACCAGGCGTTCTCGGTCTTGGATGCAGACGGCTGCCCGCTCGGACCGTATAATGACGTTCTGAAAGGTGCGCATTTCATGGTCGCCGGTTCACCCTGGACAACTCGCCTCTCTCTGTTGCCCCGCCGGCGCGCCTTTACCCTGGTCGAGCTGCTGGTGGTGGTGGCGATCATTTCGTTGCTTTTGACCCTGCTGACCCCCACGCTCTCGCGCGTCCGCGTGATGACCAAGCAGGTGATCTGCCACAACAACAACCGCAACATCATGCAGGCGGTCAACGTGTACGCGACGGCCTATCGCGGGCGGCTGCCCTTCGGCACGCGGACCTGGCCCTGGATGGGCATGCTGGACGTCTACGAGAAGTTCCTGTACGAGCGATTGGGGCGCAACACGGAGTTCCTCCACTGCCCCAGCGACCCGTGGACGCCCGGCGGGATCGCCGTCTGGTGGCGGAACTGGTACGGCGTGCCCATGAAGGAGTCCGACCACGTCGCCCTGCCGCCCGGCCAGCCGGGTGAGATCAACTACACCTATTACTACTACGTCAAGATGTACTGGGGCATCCGCACCGACGGGCACCTGGACTACCTGCTCTACAGTTGGACGCTGGCCGACATCGTCTACCCCCACCAGTTGATCGTCAATCGCTGCTTCTACAGCCACTCCGAGGGGCGCGGCGGAATCCAGTCCGGCTTCATTGACGGGCGGACCGAGTGGGTCGACTATGCCCGCATCTACAAGGCCTGCGACTACGGCGACTACAACCTCGACTGGACCTGGGACGGCATCCGCGGCAAAGACCTGATGGACTGATCCCCACGATTGAACAGACGCCCGGTGAAGAACTGCGACAGTCCGCTCACCGAGCGTCTCTGTTCTCGATACTCTTCTTGTCCCTGCGCCTGCCTGCCGCCGGGCAGATCAGCAGTCTTTCCGACGCCTTCGGGCGTAGCGTCCCAGGCCGGCCAGCCCCATCCCCAGCGCCAGCAGCGTGAGAGGCTCGGGGACCAGTTCCAGGCGGATGGCCTCGGCCTCGCCGCCCAGCGAGACGATCGAGGCCACCCAGGCGTGCTCGCCGTAGCCCGCGCCCGAGCCGTCCAGCACGATCCCGCTGAGGTCCACGTTGGTGATCCCGTTGGCCGCGGTGAGGATGTCGAACGGCCCGTGGCCCCAGAAGCCGCCGTACCAGTCGATGTCGATGATCGCGCC
>JAKJER010000046.1 GCA_022705325.1 Planctomycetota bacterium
AGCCCGCGACAGCGGCCGGGTTGAGCCTGTAACGCTCCTGGAAGGTCGGCCAGGTGGGGAACTTCGCGTAGCCGCGGCAGAGGATCATGTTGGCCTTCGGCTCGTCCGCCAGGATCCGCCGGACCTGGTTGATCACGTCGTCCACGAACTGGGCCGTCCGCGACTCGTCGTGCGGCGGGCGAACGGGCGACAGGGGCGGCACGCCGGTCACCTGGGGGTCGGTCTCGCCCACGTTCTCGTCCAGGCCGTCGCCGCGCAACACCAGCAGGGCGCGATGCTCGGCCTCGGTCTCGAAGATCACCTCCACGTCCGCAGGCGGCTTGAGCTGTGAGCGGACTTTCTCCAGGACACGCCGGTTCTCCTCGTCGGGGATCCGCCCGGCCCGGCGGTCGGTAACGTTGCCGTTCTTGTCCAGCGTGCAGAAGTTGACGCGGACGGCCACGTCGCGGGCCGTCAGAGGGAACTCCAGGCCCAGCGCGCCCAGCACCCCGCGCCCCACCTGGTAGATGAGCGGATCATATCCGAACAGGCCCAGGTGGCCCGGGCCGCTGCCGGGCGTGACGGCCGGGGCGACCGGCACGTGCAGGCCCAGGGCGCTGCGCCTGGCCAGGGCGTTCATGTTGGGCGTCTTGGCCTGCTGAAGGGCCGTGCCCTTACCCGCATTGTCGCAGTCACCCAGGCCGTCCATCACCAACAGAACGATCCGCTTGTCGTTTTCCTTGGCCAGGGAACTGATCAGATTACCGTAGTTGTCTTCCATGGGATGTCCTTCTTCTTCGCTAGGCCGGCGCGAACTCCGCCCGGCAGGACGGACCAGTATACCCTCGCCGCCGCGGGATGCAATTCGTTGTTGGCGCCGGCCCGGCGTCGTCGGGCCCGGCCCGCCCCGGGCAGGACCGCTTGATTCGCCTCCACGCGGTCCTCATAATGGCGAAGATGTCTTCGACCCGCATGATCCAGGCCCGCTCCGCGGTGGAGATTGCCTCGGCCGCCCGCGAGGGAGCGCAGGCCCTCCGCGCCGGTCAACTGGTCGGCTTCGCGACGGAAACGGTCTACGGGATCGCCGCCGTCGCCAGTGACGCGACGGCCATGGAGCGCCTGCGCGAGCTGAAGAGCCGCCCCAGCCGGCCCTTCAGCGTTCACCTGGGCCGCCCCCAGGACGTGGAGCGGTACGTGGCCAGCATTCCCGCCGACGCCACGCGCCTGATCCGCAAGGCCTGGCCCGGTCCGGTCACGGTGATCCTTCCAGCCGGCGGACGTCTGGCCGACAGCGCCCTTCAAGAAGCGGGCCTCTACGACGTCCTGTGCAGCGAAGACCTGATCGGCTTGCGTTGCCCGCACGAGCCGCTGGCGGAAGCGATGCTGTCGGCCGTCCGTGAGCCCGTCGTCGCCCCCAGCGCGAACCCGGCCGGGGCGCCGTCCCCCCGCAGCGCCGACGATGTCCGGCAAGCCATGAACGGGCAGATCGACCTGCTGATCGACAGCGGGCCCTGCCGCTACGGCAAAGACAGCACCATCGTCAGCTTCGCTTCCGGACAGTGGGCCATCCTCCGTGAGGGCGTGCTGAACGAGCGTTCCATCCGGAAACTCCTCCATCGCACGTACTTGTTCGTCTGCACGGGCAACACCTGCCGCAGCCCCATGGCGGCCGGCCTGGCGGCCAAGCTGCTGGCCGAGAAGCTCGGCTGTACGGTCCCGCAGTTGGCCGACCGCGGCGTGCGGACGTTGTCGGCAGGCGTTTTTGCCACGAGCGGGTCCCGCGCCACCCCGGAGGCCGTCCAGGCCGCCAGGCGGCTGGGCGTTGACATCTCTCCTCATCGAAGCCGAAAGCTCACCAAAGAGTTGATTCAATCCTCAGATGTGGTATTCTGCATGACACGCGTGCACCTGGCCGAGGCGGTTCGTCTGGCCGGATCGGCCTCGGCGGACATTCGGATGCTGTGCGACGACGACCTGTCCGACCCGATCGGGCGAGGCGTGAACGTGTACGAGCAGACGGCCCGGCGGATCGAGCACTGCCTCCGCCTGGGTCTGGTGGAGCAAGGCCTGTAAGGCAGGAACGGCTGGGACCGGCGTGCGCAGCCTTTTGGCGGACGAGGAAACCATGAGAATCGTGATAGCCGCGGACCATCGAGGTCACTCATTCAAAGACCGGATCATGAGCCTGCTGACCGAGCAGAACCATCAGGTCACCGACCTGGGGACCAACAGCAGCCGGCCCTGTGACTATCCGGACATCGCGTTTCCCGCCGCCCGGGCCATTACCGACGGTCAGGCGGACGTGGCCATCCTGATCTGCGGAAGCGGCATCGGCATGACCATCTCGGCGAACAAGGTCCCCGGCGTGCGGGCGGCCCTGTGCCACGACGAGTTGACCGCCCAGATGTCCCGCCGTCACAACGACGCCAACGTGCTGTGCCTGGCCAGCGACGTGATGGGTGAGGAACTGATGCGCCGCATCGTGTTCAGTTGGCTGCACACCGAGTTCGAGCGGGGCGGGCGCCACGAGCGACGCGTCCGCAAGATTGGAATGATCGAGCGAGGAATCGACCCCCGCGTGTACGACACGTCCAACGACGGGCTGGGCAACGGCGCGGACAAGTAGCGCGTTCAGTCGGTCGGGAACGCGGCGATGGCATCGTCGCTCCCGATGAGAAGCAGAACGTCGCCCGGCTTGATCACGCTGTCGGGCATCGGCACGGAGATGATGAACTGTCGCGTGGTGGTGCGGCCCTGGTCGTCCGTTTCCTGAATCGTGCGGCGAACCGCCACCACGTTCACCTCGTAGCGGTTGCGGATGGCCAGTTCCTTCAGCGTCTTCTCGAAGAACGACTCGGGGGCCGCCACCTGGACCAGGCTGAAGCCCTCCGCCAGCACCAGCCTCTCCATGATCGTGGGGGCCAGCAGGCGATGGCACCAACGGTCGGCAGACTCGCGCTCGGGGTTGACGATGTCGTCGGCCCCGATACGGGTCAGGATGCGGGCTCGCGTGTTGGAAGTGGCCCGGCTGATCACCCGGGGCACGCCGATGGTCTTGAGCAGCGAGGTCGTAAGGGCGGCGTCCTCGAAACCGGTGCCGATACCCACCACGGCCACGTCCACCTTGTCGATCCCCTGGGCTCGCAGGGCCGACTCGTCCATGGCGTCCATGCAGACGGCCACCGCAACCTGGTCACGCACGTCCTCCACCAGGTCCCGGTCGCGGTCGACGGCGATGACTTCCGCGCCGGCCTCCGCCAGCAGCCTGGCCAGACGCATCCCAAACCGCCCCAGTCCGATGACAGCGAATCGTTCCATAGTCCTACCCGATGATAACAGTCTCTTGAGGATACTGGTAGTCCACGCGCCGCACCCGGCTGGCGAAACCCGCCAGCAGCGTCAGCGGGCCCAGCCGGCCGACGAACATCCCGATCACCAGAATGAGCTTGGACCACGGCGTGGCCAGGTGGCTGGTCAGCCCCGTAGACAAGCCCACGGTGCAGGACGCGCTGGTGACCTCGAAGAACAGATCCAGGAAGCTGCGCTCCTGGCGCAGCTCGATTGACAGCAGGAAGGTCAGCAGGATCAGCATGGCCACGAACAGCACCGTAACGGTGACGGCCTTGCGGAGGACTTCGGCGGCGATGGACCGGCGGAACAGTTCCACCTCGTTTCGCCGCAGGAGCGTCGAGTACACCGTCAAGACCAGCAGGGCGGCCGTGACGGTCTTGATGCCCCCACCGGTGCTGGCGGGACTGGCGCCGATGATCATCAGCAGGCACACCGCCAGCTTGCCCGCGTTGGACAACTCGGCCATGTCGATCGTGTTGAAGCCGGCGGTGCGGGCCGTCACGGAGGTGAACACGGCGTGGAGCACGCGGCCCGAGCCTCGCACCTGCGACCAGTCGCTCCGCTGGCGGGTCTCCTCCATGACAAAGGCGTGTCGCCCCACCGTGCCGGAGGGCGGCCCGGGCGGCGGCTCGACCAGCAGCAGCATCGCCGCCCCGCCCGCGATCAGCACGCCGGAGGTGCTCAGGACGATTTTGGAGTGCAGCGTCAGCCGCGGCAGGGGATTGATGAACCCCAGGTGCCCGTAGCGCGGGTGCAGCCGCCTCGCCAGGCGGACCAGCACCTGCTTGCCCCAACGGGCACAGTCCTCCAGCACGGGAAAGCCCAACCCGCCCAGGATGATCAATGGGGCGATCACCCCGTATACCTGCCAGTTCTCCCGCAGGGGATGGACCCATCCCTCGCGTGTTCCCTGCATCATGCTGTTGCCGTACAGCGCGAACCCCGCGTTGCAGAAGGCCGACACGCTGTGAAACACGCTGTGCCAGGCTGCCTGGACCGCGTCGAGCGTGATCAGGGCGTCCGGAGGGCCCTGAGGGCGGCAAAACATCGGGTACAGCAGCAGCGCCCCCACCGCCTCGGCCGTCAGCGTCGTCACGATGACAAACTTCACCAGCCGCCCGATCTGCCCGGGCTCCTCGCTGGACAACATGTGCTGGACCGCCGCCGTTCCTCGCAGCGACAGGCCCCGCCCCACCGCCATCGCCAGCACCGTCCCGAACAGCATGATTCCCAGACCCCCCGTCTGGATCAGCCCCAGCACCACGGCTTGCCCGAACGTCGTGAAGTGGGTTCCCGTGTCGCGCACCACCAGGCCCGTCACGCAAACGGCGCTGGTGGAGGTGAACAGAGCGTCATCGTAGTACCACTTGGGGTAGTACGCCTCCTCCACGGCGGCCGGCAGCATCAGCAGACCAGAGCCGGCCAGGATCAGCAGCGCGAAACTCCCCACCAGCAGCCAACTGGGATGGATGCCGCTGCCCGCGAACCGAAGGTTCAGCCCCACGCCCCGCAGCACAAGCGTCGCCAGGATGTACAACTGCGTGATGATGACGTAGAGCGCCCCGGCCGACAGAAATCGCCCCTTCATCCGGTAGCCGACCAGCAGGCCCGCGACCACCAACACGATCAGGGCGAAGTCGATCCAGTTCTCCCGCAGGTAGTCCCGCCGCCGCGGCGCCAGCAGCAGCCTCAGCACCCGGTCCAGGATGAATACGACCAGGATCACCGTCTGGACGATGTGGACTACGCGCTCCTGCGACGGCGCAAGCGTGAAGCCGTAGTCCAGCACCAGCGTGGCCACGGCCGCCAGGCCGGTCAACGCCAGGACCACGTTCAGCAGGGGCAGCACTCGCTGCCTGTCCTGCTTTCGGCTTGTCGCGGATGATCTGGCCATAAGGGGTCGTCGGCCTCTCCGCCGGCCGGCCAGCTATTTCGAGTCCTTGTAGACCTGTTTGGGGTCGAACACCCGGTGGCCTGTCACTTCCCACTCGCCCTGCGGGGTGAGCTTGCGGTAGAAACAGGAGTGGTAGCCGTCGTGGCAGGCCGCCCCGTGCTGCTCCACCTCGATCACCACCGTGTCGACGTCGCAGTCGGTAAAGACCGCCCGCACGTCCTGAGTGTGCCCGGACGACTCGCCCTTCATCCAGTATTTCTGGCGGCTGCGAGACCAGAAGTGGGTCTTGCCCGTGCGGACCGTCTCCAGCAGGGACGTCTGGTTCATATACGCCACCATCAGCACTTCCCGGCTGGTCGCGTCGACGATGACAGCCGGGATCAGCCCGTTGGCGTCGTACTTGAGGGCAGCGATTGTCTGTTCCAACTTGTCCACGTATTCTGCTCCAGACCCGGGCCCACCGGCCCGGCCAAAGCGAGATAGTGTACCGCAAGCGGCCCAGCCGGTCAAACCGGCCTTTCGGCGTTCCGCGGTCGTTACGCCCCGCCAAGCAGTTCCAGCCGCCCGGCGTACGCCTTGATCACCTGCTCGCGGAGATGCTGGTTGTGCGGGGCGTTCAGGCCGGGGTCCCCCTGCACGATCTCCATCGCGTCCCGCCGGGCCATCCGCAGCAAGTCGTAGTCCTCCACCAGGTCCGCCAGGCGCAGCTCCGGCAGGCCGTGCTGGCGCGTGCCGAAGAACTCGCCCGGGCCGCGGATGCGCAGGTCCTCCTCGGCGATCTTGAAGCCGTCCGACGTGCCCGCCATCACCTCCAGCCGCCGCCGGGCCAGCGGGTTGTCCGTGGACGAGACCAGGACGCAGAGGGCGTCTTCGCTGGATCGCCCGACCCGCCCGCGAAGCTGGTGCAACTGGGCCAGCCCGAACCGCTCGGCGTGCAGGACGACTATCACGCTGGCCTTCGGCATGTCCAGCCCCACCTCCACCACCGACGACGCCGCCAGCACGCCCAGCCGCCCCTCGCCGAACGCCCGCATGACCGTTTCTTTCTCGGCCGCGGGAAGCTGTCCGTGAATCAGCCCCACGCCCCACGCAGCCAGTTCCGAGCGTCGCAGTTCCTCGTACGCCTCCTGGGCCGCCGTCAGCTCCAGTTCGGGCGACTCCCGCACCAGCGGGTAGATGAAGTACGCCTGCTGCCCGCGTTTCAATTCCTGTTTGACGCGGGCCAGGACCATCGGCATCTGCTGCTGGGGCACGATCCGGGTAGTCGTCTTGCCTCGCCCGGGCGGCAGCGACGCGATCGTCGACACGTCCAGGTCGCCGAACACCGTCAGCGCCAGCGTCCGCGGGATGGGCGTAGCCGTCATCACCAGGTAGTGCGGGGCGAACCCCTTGCCGCGGATCCCCGACCGCTGTCGCACGCCGAACTTGTGCTGCTCGTCCACCACCACCAGGCCCAGTTGCGAGAACCGCACGCCCTGCGAGAGCAGCGCGTGCGTGCCGACCACCAGGTCGGTCTCCCCCCCTGCCAGCGAGGACAGCGCGGCCTGGCGCTGGGCCGGCTTCTGTGAGCCCGTCAGCAACGCCACCCGCACCCGGCTGCCGGCCAGGTATGCGCACACCTTCTGGTAGTGCTGCTGGGCCAGGATCTCCGTCGGGGCCATGATCGCCGCCTGCTTGCGATGCGCGACCGCCAGCAGCGCGGCGTACAGCGCCACCACCGTCTTGCCCGATCCCACGTCGCCCTGGAGCAGGCGGTTCATCGGGCGCGGGCGGGCCATGTCGGCGGCGATCTCCCGCACGGCCTGGTCCTGGGCGCCGGTCAGCTCGAAGGGGAAGCGGGCCCGAATCCGCCGGTCGATCTCGTCACTCAGCGCCAGCGGATGGGCAGGCCGGCTGATCTCCCGCATCCGCAGCAAGGCCACCCCCACCTGCATCAGCAGACATTCCTCGTACGCCAGCCGGCGCCGCGCCCCAGCCCACTGCTGGCGGTCCTCCGGCTTGTGCATGGCCGCGATCGCCTCGCGCCGCCCCATCAACTCGCGGCGGCGGAGGAAATCGGCGTCGAACCACTCGTCCACCAGGTCGATCACGTCCGGCAGGACCCGGCGGATGACCTGGGCGATAACGCCGCTGGCGAGCCCGCCGCCGGCCGGGTAGACCGGCAGCAGTTCGTCCTGGTCCAGGTTGGTCGCCTGCGGGTCCCAGATGACCTGGAAGGACGGGTTAAGGAACTGGACCTGCTCGCGGTAGAGCGAGACGCGCCCGCTGACGGCGATCTGCATGCCGACCTTGATCTTGTCGCGAAGGTACAGCCCGTGGAACCACTTGACCAGGACGCTGCCCGTGCCGTCGTTGAGGTTGCACTGGAAGGACGGGGGGCGGCGGTAGACCTGTTCGCGGACGTCGAGCACCTCGCCCGCCACGGTCGCCGTCTCTTCCGTGCCGCGGAGCACGCCGATGGGCTGGACCTGGCGGCGCAGGTCGAAGCGACGGGGAAAGTACGTCAGGAGGTCCTCGACCGTGTGAACCCCCAACTCGGCCAATTGGCCCGCGCGCGTGGGCCCGACGCCCTTTACGTACTGCACGGGGGTGTCCAACGCGATGGCCACGTGTTCAGGCCGCGCCCAGCCGGACCGGACGAGCGCGACGCCCGCCCGGCCCGAACGTGAGTCTTATTTCGCCGGCAGCTTGATGGTCTGCCCGGCCTTGAGGTTCTCCGGCGTCAGGCCCGGGTTCATCGCGGTGATCTCTTTCCACCGCTTGCCGTCGCCCAGCTTCTGCTTGGCGATCGACCACAGCGTGTCGCGGGCCTGGACCACGTAGGTGGTGCCGCCCGCGGGTGTGTCCACCTTCGGCGGCGCGGGCAGGGCGACCGGCGGGGCCGGCGGGATGGGCGGCTTGGGGGCCGTGTCCAGCGCCGGGGCCGCAGGCAGAGGTTGGGCCGCCGGCTGGGTCGTCGGCGGCTGGGTCATCGCCGGATCCACCTTCGGCTTATTCTCGCACCCCACGATCGCGCCCGCTGCCAGCAACACACAAATGAGCATCCAAGTCCTCATGTGCATTTCCTTTCCGTTCCGTCAGAACCAGAGCGATCATAGAGCCCGCGTCGGCGGAAGTCAACGATTCGCGACCTCGCGTCACCGCACCTGCGTTGCTGGGCGCAGCGTCAGCTCGCTGATCGTCACGTGCGCCGGCTGGCGGGCGATGTACAGCACCGCCTCGGCCACATCCCGGGCCGTCAGCGGCGCTTCGATCTTGCAGGACTGCTGGTAATCGGCGAAGGCGATGCCCTGGCTGTCGTGCAGTTCGGTCTCCGCAATGCCCGGCTGGAGGCACACGAAGCGGATCTTTCCGTCCGGCGCGTACTGACGTCGGAGCGAATCGGTCATGCCCGTCACCGCGTGCTTGGTGGCCACGTAGACAGCCGCGTTCTCCCACGCGAAACGTCCTAACATGCTCGATACGTTGATGACCAGCCCGGCGCCCTGCTTCTCCATCACCGGCAGCACGGCCCGCAGCACGTAGATCACGCCCAACAGGTTGGCCCCCACCTGCTGCTCGTCGCTGGAGGCGGGCAGGTCCAGGAACTTGCCCACCCACATGACGCCCGCGTTGTTGAGCAGCAGGTCGATCCGCCCGGCCTTATCCGCCAGACGCCCCACCGCCGCCGCGACGGCCCCCGAGTCCGTCACGTCGCACGGCAACACCATCGCGTTCGTCTCACCCAGTTCCCGCTGCAGCGCCCTCAACCGCTCCTCGCGCCGCGCCAACAGAGCGACGAAATACCCCTCCTTCGCCAGCGCCCGCGCCGACGCCTCCCCGATCCCCGCCGACGCTCCTGTGATCAAAGCGATTCTACGATCAGTCATGGATCATCCTTTCCTGTTCGCCGTGATTGTGGGTTCGGGCCAAGCGCAGGTCGCCAATCACCTCTCCCGCGGCTCTGCGCCCAGAAGGTGTCGCACGAAGAAATCCTGCATCCGTCGCCGCCCGTAGCCGCCGAAGCCCGCGCCGTGGCCCCGGCCCGGGATGACCAGCAGCTCGAAGTCCTTGTCCGCCCGCACCAGGGCGTCCACTACCTGCATGGTCGAAGCCGGGTCCACGTTCTCGTCCATCTCGCCGACGGTCAGCAGCAGCTTGCCCTTCACGCGGTGGGCCTGCGTCACGTTGGACTGCTCGGCGTAGTGCGGGCCGACCGGCCAGCCCATCCACAGCTCGTTCCACCAGATCTTGTCCATGCGGTTGTCGTGGCAACCGCAGTCGGCGACGGCCGCCTTATAGAAGTCCCCGTGCGTGATCAGCGCCCGCATGGCGTTCTGCCCGCCGGCCGACGTGCCGTACACGCCCACGCGCGACAGGTCCATCCAGGGCCTGCCCGCGCCGGCCGCCTTCATCCACGCCACGCGGTCGTCCAGCCCCGCGTCGCCGAGGTTCTTCCAGCACACGTCGTGGAAGGCCTTCGAGCGGTTGGACGTGCCCATGCCGTCGATCTTGACCACCACGAAGCCCAGCTCAGCCATCGCCTGCGCCGAGTGATACGCCCGGAATGACTTGGGCACGGCGTTGCCCTGGGGCCCCGCGTAGATCTCCTCCAGCACGGGGTACTTCTTCTTCGCGTCGAAGGTCGTGGGCGTGAAGATCACGCCGTAGATGTCCGTCTTTCCGTCGCGGCCCTTGGTGGCGAACGGTTCCGGGGCCCGCCACCCCGCCGCCCGCAGCGCCGACGCGTCCGCCCGCTCCAACTCGCACACCAGCGAGCCGTCGACGGTGCGGCGAAGCTCGTGTACCGGCGCCAGGTCCACCCGCGAATACGTGTCGATGAAGAATCGCCCATCGGGCGAATACTCGATCTCGTGCGTGCCGTCCCCGGCCGTCAGCACCGTCAGGCCGCTGCCGTCGAAATTCACGCGAGCGTAGTGGATGAAGTACGGATCCTGGCCCACAACATGCGGTTTCATCGTGGCACGGCCATCTTGGCCGTGCGTCGCAGGGCCGTCCCGGCCCTGCCCCACGGGCGCGACGCCCGTGGGACGCATGGGCGAGACGCCCATGCCACGTTCTTGAAGCCCCTCTGAAATGCCTCCGCAGCGGAACCACACCTGGCGTTTCTCCTCGTCCACTCGCTCCACGCTCCGCACCACCCACGGGCCGCGCGTGATCGGGTTCTTCACCTTGCCCGTAGCCAGGTCGCAGAGGTACAGGTGGTTCCATCCGTCCCGCTCGGACATCCAGATCGCCTCGCCGCTCGCGTCGATGCGGTGCAGGAAGAGCTTGTGCGCGTAGTCGAAGAACGTCTTGCACGGCTCGTCGATCGCCGCCCGCGCCCGCCCGCTCGCCGCGTCCACCGCGATCAGCCGCATCGCCTGGTGCCCGCGCTGGTTGTACAGGAAGCTGAAGCTCTTCGAGTCGGCCGCCCACCGCAGCCGCGTCAGCTCGTACGGATTCGCGAAGAGATCGTCCGCGACGGGGATCTGCTTTCGCCCGGCCGCGTCGAACAGGCACGGCCGCGGGTGCGGCAGGCGGTCGCCGGGCTTGAGGTATTCGTACGAGTGCAGCCTGGGCTGGAGTTGGTCGCGAGGAGACGACTCGACGTAGTAGACGCGCCGTGTCTGGCCCGGCCGGGTGCGGAAGACCACGACGCGAGACGAGTCCGGCGACCAGTAGATCTCGCCCCCGTAGGCGTCGTCGGCCTTGCCGTCGCTCGTGAGCGCGTGCGTCTTCCCCCCGGCCCGCTCGCGAAGGTAGAGGTTGTGGTCGCGGAAGAACGCCTCGTACCTGCCGTCCGGGCTTCGCGGCCCGGCCCGCACGGCGTCGCGCTCGCGGCCGTCGCGCTCGCGCCGGGCCCGGGCGGGCTGAGTGGCCGACCGGGTGGCCGGCGGCTCGATCACCGCCTCGGTCGGCTCGTCGGCGCCCTCGAACCGCCCCAGGACGTTGCCTTTGTCGTCGACCGCCAGCCAGGCGTGTCCGGAGAAGGTGTGTTGTTCGTACCTCGCCCCAGCCGCCAGCTTGCCGTACGATCGGCGGTCCCCATCGTCGGCCAGCCAGAATAGCTCGACCTCGCGCCCGCTGCGATTGATGAAGGTGAGGAACGTCTCCTCGCCGCGCCGGCTGGAACGCCTGCGTGGCCGACTCGGCCCGCGGGCCACGATCGGCCCGTCATACGGCCCAAGGATGTAATCGCTCAGCGAGCACTTCCAACCCTTGCCCGCGCACCGCAGCAGCAGACTCTTGCCGTCCCCCGGCATGTCCATCCGGTCGATGGCGATCCTGTCGGCCGCCACCGCTTTGCCCGTCGCCTTCGACATCGCCGCGGCCAGCCGCTCGTGATCGAAGGCCGGCCCGCGCGTGCCTTTCTCGGCGTCGACCAGGACGTACTGCCAGCGCCCCCCGCCCAGATCCTTGCGGTACCAAAACCGCCCGCCTCCTTCCAGCCAGTTCGCCTGGAGCGTGTGGTTGAGGACCTTGCCCCGTGTCAACTCCGCCAGGCCGGCGGAGCGTTCATAGTCCGCCCGCGTGCCTTGACCCGAAGTTGGCGCAGAAAAGGCCGCAATCAGCAGGGAGAGAACGAATCGTTTCATGCATGGCATGGTAGCGAAAGCCGGGACGGCCGACAATGCGATTGACAGTGCCTTGGTTCGGGGTTCAAGTAGAATGAGATTTCATGCTTCACCTGGCGCAAAGGAGCAACCGATGCCGTGCCTGCTGGTGATTCTCTCGCTGCTGCTGCCGCGGCTGGCCCTGGTGCTGATCTTCCTGTTCACCACGTGGTTCCACGCGGTCTTCGCCGGCTGGGTGCTGCCGCTGCTGGGGTTCATCTTCCTGCCCTACACGACGCTGGCGTACATGGGCGCGACCCTGAAGGCGGGAGCGGTCAGCCCGCTGTGGCTGGTGCTCATCATCCTGGCCGTGCTGGTGGACATCGCCCACTGGGGCGGCGGCTACAGCCAACGCCGACGGCGACGCCGGCGCCGGCGGCGGTAGCGGCCGTGGCGGGCTGACGCGCTCCCGGCTGGCGGCCGCCTTCCATAAACCATGACAGAGAGGTGAATGAATGCGAAACTGGACAGCTACTCTGTTGTCCCTATCATTGGCGATTGCATCCTGCACAGTGAAAGGGCCTCGACCCTCTGGGCCTCCATTCTTGCTGACTGTCACTCTGCGCGATTCGAACGGAGACTCCGTAGCAACGCTCGTTGCTTCTGGATCGGCATTCCTCCCAGGTGGCGGCGTCGCTATTATCGAATCTACCACCAGGACATTCGGCGAAAGAGAGTTCCGAGGAAGCGAATGTCTGGACAACAGTGGTAACTGGATTATCAGGTACATGTTGCATCAGAGTGGCAAGAGTGCTTTGGTACGTGTAGAAAGTCGGGTCAGCTTCCGTGTAGGTCCGGATCCTCTGGTCCCTGACATGACGTTGGAACTAGGTGGGAGTAAGTACACAGAATCGCTTGAGCTGCCTGCAGGTGATTACACGATCAACGCTAGATGGTGATTAGATCGGCCGGTGGCCGCCCTAACGATGAAGGGCGTGAATTGTGGCACCCCCAAGCTGCGCCTTGCTGTTACCCACATCTTCCGCACGCCGACCCCCGCCGGTTCATCCGGCGGGTGAACGAGTTTGGGTGGGCTAGCAAGCCAGTAGGCTCCTCTTCTCGCCCCCTGCCGGTTCATCCGGCAGGAGGGGAAGTTTTCCCGCTTGGGAGCCGCCTGCGATAGCCAAGCAGACTTGTTCACCTGCCGCCCAAGGCGGCAGGGGTCCGTTTGATCACGCCCTGGAGCTAACCCGCTCAAACTGATCCACCCGCCGCACAAGGCGGCGGGGGTAAAGATGTGGGTAACAACAGGCGCTGCGCTTGGGGGTGGCACCGCAACAGAGTCCTTGGGACGGGCACCTCCTTTCACGCGTCCGTCACCCCAGGGCTCCCCGGGCAAGTCTCGTCGCCGTCCAGTGCGTGCGACCAAGGTAAGACTATTGGAACGGCTGGCAACGGTCGTCAGCGTGAGGTCCTAGGGAAATGTCGGCTTATCCGGGAGACTCCGGCTATGATAGGCTTCCAGAGGAGCGCGAGCATGGATATCAGAACCTGCTTGTCTGGCCTGGTGTTGCTGTTGGGTATTGTCCCCTCTCACGGTTTGGCGCAGGAAGTGTCGCGGGTAACGCTCTCCAAGGGCTGGGCGACCTTCGGACTGTCGCTTCCCCCCGGCGCCGTCAAATCGGCGGTCAAGGTGGCCTCGTTCGACACGCAGACCGACGTCAAGAACCGCTGGCCCGATGGCTCGATTCGCTTCGCCGTCGTGACCTGCAACGCATCCAAGGCCGGCGAATTCGAGATCGCCTCCGCGCCGGCCGGGCCGGGAAGCTTCTCGCCCATCGTGCCCGCGGCATCGGTGGACCTGGACGTGCAGGGCACGGTCTATACCGCCCGGCTTGGCAATGCCGCCGGTTCCGATCGCTGGCTTTCCGGCCCCCTCGTCGAGGAATGGCGCCAGGTCGTGGTCCCCGCATATGGGTCCGCCAACCACGGGCAGCTTCGCGTCCTGTTCGACACGAGAGTCTATCGGGACGGCCAGGCCCGCCTCGACGTGACGGTGGAGAATGTGCTGGATGCCTTGCCGGCCTCATCCGTCGTCTATGGCGCCAAGATCGTCGCCAATGGCAAGACGCTCTACGCCCAAGGCCCGATCAACCACATTTGGCTTGCCCGATGGCGGCGGACCTTCGACGTCGCCCTGGCCGGAGCCTCCGTGGTTCATGACTTCACGTCCGCGATCGAGGCGCACGCCATACCCAACTACTGGAAGGGCATCGCCGACAAGGCAACGCCCTCCGTCGCCAAGGGCTTCGACCCCATGGGCCTGGCCGGCCTCACGCCCTCCATGTGCGACTGCGGCGGCCGTCCGGAGATGGCCCCCTATCCCGACTGGGCCGCTGAGTATCTGGTGCATCAGCGCAAGGAGCAGAAAGCCTTCGTCCTTCGCCACGGCGAGCAGGCGGGGTCCTGGCCGATGCACCTTCGAGAGCCCGACGCCGGACGCCACTGCGGAGTCGGAGCGGGCAGATACACATCGCTGGACCAGCGCCCGGATTTCTGGTTTGACAACCGGGGGAAGGACCATCCCGCGGGCCCCGTCTCTGTGGCGTACGCTCGCTGGGGGCAAGGCGTGCCCGTTCCGGACATCGCCCATCAGCCTTCCCTCGCCTTCATCCCCTATCTGGTCACGGGCGATCGCTACTTCGTGGACGAGATGGCATTCTGGGCGAACTTCTGCCTCCTGGGCAGCTATGAACACGAGGGCGCACAGGCCCTGATCCATCACAATGAACTCCGCGGCATAGCCTGGGCCACGAGGAACCTTGCCGACGCGGCCGCCTACATGCCGGACGGAGAGGCGATGAAGAAGTATCTGGAGGAGAAGCTCAGGAACAATCTCGCCTGGTTTGACCAGTATGCGAAGAGCCACAAATCGCCGCTCGACACCGTGTTCGAGAAGCCGGGGGTTCCGAGCCATGAGAAACACACCTCCGTCTCCTACGGGGGCGGATACGGCCAGCTTGCGTGGGCGATCGATCGTGCCAACCGGCTCGGCTATCCCGGAGGGACGATGCTGAGAGACAGGCTCTCCCGGTTCGTCCTGCGACTGTTCACCAGCGAACCCGCCTTTCCGAGGAATGCGGCGACGCCGCTTTGGCTTCACGTCGGCCCCGCGGGGAAGGAACACTATTACACCACGCTGTCCCAACTGGCAGCCGCCAACCCGGGCGGCGACTCCATGTATGCCCACTGGGTTCGCCTGGCGCTCGTCATCGCCGTGGAGAACAAGTTCCCCCGCGCCCAAGAGGCGTACGACTACAATTGGAAGATCTGCCAGACCGGCGCCGGCAACGGTGGGATCGTGATACGTTCCACGGGAGGTTGGGCGGTGCTGCCAGACGCGGAGTAAGACGCAGGCCGGCGACGGTTCGACTCCGACGATCGACCAAGAAACCGTCCTACTTGGCCGGCTTGCTCGTCACCGGCCTGCTCGCCGGTGCGGCCTTGGCCAGTTTCTCCGCCGTCTGGCGGACGAGGGCCGCGGGCAGCGTGTAGGTGCTCACGCGGAGGGCGCGGGCGATGTTCACGCCGACCACGCGCCCGTCGAGGTCCACCAGCGGCCCGCCGCAATCGCTAGGCGCGATCGTCAGATCGTGGGGCACCACCTGCGGGAACCCGCGCCGCCGGGCGCTGAACGGCCCGCCGCCCCACTTGTCCTGGGGTAGCGTAAGATCCCGCTTGCCCAGCACCGCCTTGATCTCCAGTTCCTTCTCGCCCCGCTGGATCAGCAGGCGGATGGTCGCGCCGGGCAGGAGTTTCTGGATCGCCCCCACCACCTGCGAGGCGTCCTTGACCTCATGGCCCTCGACCCGCTTGAAACGGTCGCCCGCCAGCAGGCCCGCCTTGGCGGCGGGTGAGTCGGGAGTGATCACCTGGATCTCAGTGCCCGCCTCGCCCTCGCCCAACCCCACGCCCAGGAAGCCGCTGTCGCCTGACGGCGTCCGCCGCGAACCGGGGATCTCCTGCGGCTTGTCGCTGACCACGCCCAACGCGAGGGGTGCGCCCTCGGGGGCGGCGGCGGCCACCAGGCTGCCGGGCGGCGGCGGACCCGCTCGCCACTTGACCGGCGGCAGGTCGCGGGCGTCGATGTCCAGCAACGCCAGGTCAGTCGCCTCGTCTCGCCCCAGCAGGCGGGCGGGCAGCGTTCGCCCGTCGGCCAGCTTGCAGGCGACCTTGCCGCTCAGTTCGCTGGCCTTGGTGACGATCCGCCCGCCCCCGACGGACGTCCCCAGCGCAACGGGCTTGGAGTCGCACACGACGCGGACGGTGGCGGCGGCCGCGGGGGCCAGGGCCGCTTTCCAGGCGGCTTGGACCTCCGGGGCGGTCTTGAGATATCCGATCGTCCGGTGAACTCGCCCGCGGAGGCGTTGCCCTTCGCGGACAGCCGGGCGGGTGGACTGGGCCCAGGCGGGCCCGGCCGTCAATGCAGCCAGGAGCAGCACGGCGATGCACGTTCTTCGCGTCATGGACGATCCTTGTGGTTGGCGGTGGTCACCCGCCGGCCGAGCCCAGGGTCACTTCGAACTTCAGCGTCTTGTCGTCGCGCCGGACTTCCAGCGAGACCTTCTGGCCGGGCTTCTGGCGGCGGACCAGCGGGGGCAGGTCCTCGAACTGCTTGATCCTGCGCCCGGCGAAGCTCAGCACGACGTCGCCGACCTTCAGTCCGGCCTTGTCGGCGGCGCTTCCGGGAAAGATCGTGCCGATTCGGGGCTGGTCGTCGTCCTGGTCGGCGGCGACGCCCAGGAAGGCGAACCGCCCGGGCGGGTCGAAGTCTTCGCCCTTGACCAGGCGGTCCCAGTTGAGCCGGAAGCGGCTGGTGGGCACGTGGAGGTTGAAGCGGACCGAGTCGTTGCAGCGGCTGGAGATGCCGATGACCCGCCCGTCCAGATCCAGCAGGGCCCCGCCCGAGTCGCCGCCCATGATGGCGCAGTCGGTGACCACGGACACCGGCGTGGACCGCAGGACTCTCCCCAGGCGAACGACCGGGGCGCGCCGGCGGGCAAACGAAACGGGATAGCTGAACGCGATGCACCACTGCCCGGGCGTCACGTCGTCGGGAGAAGCGAGCGGGACGAAGGGCCAGGGGCCCTTGTCGGTGATCTTCATGAGGGCGGCGTCGGCCTCGCGATCGTTGCCCAGCGTCACGCCGCGCACCCGCCGGCCGTCGGGGAAGGTGAAGGTGACCGGGCGATTGGCCCGCCCGCCGACGTGGGCGACGGACATGACCAACCCGTCGGGGCTGACGATCACGCCGCTGCCTCCGGAGACCTGGATGATCGCCGGGCGCACCCGCTCGATCACCGCGCGCACCCGCGCTTCCAGGGCCCTCAGGTCGGCCGGCGCCTTCACCTCGCCTATCGCCGGCTTACTGGCTGGCGCCGTGACGGGGCGCAGGACA
Organism: Planctomycetota bacterium; assembly: GCA_022705325.1. Taxonomy (GTDB): domain Bacteria; phylum Planctomycetota; class Phycisphaerae; order SM23-33; family SM23-33; genus MWDR01. The sequence continues at coordinate 17,219 of JAKJER010000046.1, forward strand.
GTCGCCTCGGGCTGACTGGCCGGACGCGTCGCCGCCACCCGGCTGGTCGCAGCAGCCGCTCGCCTGCCCCGGGGCCGGGCCGCGTCGACCGGCCAAACAACCGCCAATGCCACCATCAACAGAATGCAGGCCCGAAGGCCTCCAGGCACGATCTTACGCATACGGCTTGCTCCACTGGTTTCCCAATCATACAGCATCCCCGCCTTCGGCGTCGCACGAATCTTACTGCTCCCGGAGCAAGCTCACCGGCCCCAGCAGGCCCGAGGGCAACAGGGCCCCCTTGGGCGGAATCTCGACGTTGGTCCGCGTCAGCCGCTTGTCAGCCGGCAGGTTCGCGTCGCGCGTCAGCCGGTTGGGCCACAGGCTGATCACCTCGATCTCCAGCTTGTTCGCTTTGGGCTGGAGGGCGTCGCTCGCGTCCACCCGCCAGGGCGCGCACCACACGATGCCGAGGTCCTTGTCGTTGAGCCGCACGCGGGCCAGGCTCCGAACGGCGCCGAGGTCCAGCCAGACGCGGCCACTGGCGGCCGTCGGGGCGTCGAACTTCTTGCGGTACACCGCCCGCCCGCTGTAGTAACGGATGCGCTCGTCCTCGTGCGTCGCCCAGTCCAGCAGTTTGTCGAAGGTCGCCTGCTCCGGCCCGCCCCACCTGGGATCGAAACTCACGTCCCACGGCCCGGCGATCTCGCCCAGCGGGCGAAGCGTCGCGAAGTTCGGCGCGATCTTGCCGGCCGGGGGCGGTCCGGCCGCCTTGCGAAAGACCACGAACCAGCTCTGGTACGGTTCGAACCGCAGCGGCACCGCCGTCCGCCCGTCGCGCTGCGCAAAGCGGGGCAGGTCGCGGACGTCGCCGCTGACGGCGTCCCAGAGTTCCGGCTGCTTGCCAGCCACCCGGAAGAGCACCTCGATCTCCAGAGGTTTGGGAGAGGTGTTGGCCACGAAGTAGATGTCGCACTCGCCGTCGCGGCGGTGGATCCAGTCGACGGGCGCCTTGGCGGCGGGGTCCGCGCCGACGACCTCCAGGTCGCGGGCGATCTTCATCTCCGCCAGCACGTCGCGGGCCTGCTTCCCGCAGACCACCCGCCCCTTGCCGCAGGGATTCGCGAATACCTTCTCTCCGTCGGCCCGGCCCCACAACCGCCCTGCGAGTTGGGCGAGTTCCCGCTCGCCGTCGGCGCCGACCAGCCCCGTCGCACGCTGCGGGCGCGGGCCTACGACCGTGGCCCCGGCCTCTACCAACTCCATGACCTTCCGCAGCGCCGGCAGGGAGATCTCCGGGCGGTCGGGCAGGACGAGGACGGCGTAGCTCATGCCGTCGGGGAGGACGATCCGACCGTCGCGACAGGCCGCTCTCGTCACCAGGACCTCCTGGTTGCACACGTCGTAGTCCCGGCCGGGCAGGACCTGGCCCGGGTCCTCGCGTTTCATCCGCACGAAGCTCGGCGTCCAGTCGCCGTGGTAGACCAGGGCATCGGCCACCAGGCGCCCCTGCTGCATCATGAGCTGGCAGCGGTTGAGGTAGCTCACGAACGCCTGGGCCATCGGCCACCACGTCACCTGCGGGTTGAAGTGCGTGCCCGCGAAGTACTCCTGCCCGGGGATGCCCATGGAGGCGGGCGAGCAGGTGAACGTGTGCCAGACCACGCGGTTGAGGCCCTCGCACAGGGCGAAGTCGAAGGAGGGCTTGAGGTTGTCGGCCGGGTTCTCGTGGTAGTGCGGCCCGATCGTGGTGAACGCCTCGGCCGCCGCGATGCGAAGCCCGTAGGTGTTGGCGGCCGACGAGGCCTGCTTGACGAAGAAGCGGTCCTCGTCCTTGACGCGGTGGCGCGGCGAGCGGGCCCAGAACTCCATCATGGCGATGCTGCCCCGGCCCATGCACTGGAGGCCATCGACGGGCGCGCCGTGCGGCCCGCCGGATTCCGGATGGATGCCCATGCCGTGTTGGGCGGCGAGCTGGGCCATCACGCCATAATGATTGTCGGCGATGCAGTCGGCGATGGTGCGGCGTAAATCGGTGAGGAAGCGGGTGGTGGCGGAGCGGCTCTCGACGACGCAACCGGCGAGGACTGGCAGCCACGGCGTCATGTCGTAGCCGCGGCGGGTCTTGAACTCGCGGGGGAACTCGGGCGTCCAGTTCACCCCGCCCAGCTCCCAGCTATCGGTGTGGACGTACTTCCAGGTCGTGCCGGCCCGCGGCCCGGCGTCGGCGATGAGGGGCTCGACGATCTGCTTCCAGTACCACCGCAGGGCCTGCGGGTCGAGGTAGTCGACGCACAGCCCCTTCCACGTGGGGCTGGACGTGGAGACGTGGGCCCTGGGGGCGAGCGTGTAGCCCACGCGGACGATCGTCCACGTGCCCGGCGGCGCCTCCCAGCGGAGCTTGCCGTCCTTCGCGCAGGCGGTCACGTCGCGGACCTCTTCGAGGCGGGCGTCGGGGTCGTCGGCCTCCTGCCAGTCCAGCAGGTGCTCGGAGCGAGGGACGGAGAAGCCCAACTCGCGGCGGGCGGCCTTGTCCTCGAAGAACCGGATCGGCCGGCGCGTCTTGGCCGCGTTCACGCCCACCAGCGCCCATTCGGCCACCTGGACGTTTCGCGGTTTGTCCGGGGATCGCGGGTCGTACGCGCCGGAGAACGACAGGCGAAACTCGCTGCCCGTGACCGGCTCGATGTCGGCCCGCCCGGTCTGGTCGGATTCCATCTTGAAGTTGGCGAGCGGTTTGAACTTCCCGTTCTCCTGGCGGACCTGGAGGGTGCATTCTCTTGGCCCGTACTTGGGACGCGGCACGACCACCACCCCGCGGACGGTCGCCGGCGCCTCCAGCGTGACCTGGAGCCATTCCTTCTTCTGAGCCGAGGGCCCCTGGCCGGGCTGGGCGCCGCGTGAGACCCAGAACGTCCCCGCGTCGCCGTCGCCCGCGAGTTCCGCCTCGTGGCCCGGCTGGGTGGAACTGGCCTTCCAGGTCAGGCTCACGCCCTGTTCCGCCTGGCGCGCTGGCAGGGCCAGGACGGCTACGTCGCGGTAGTGATCGCCGTTGGTCTTGGGCTGAGGCAGGTCGATCTGGACGGTCCGTCCCCCGTCGATGCGGACGCTGGCGGTGGTGACGTACTTGCAGGCCCGCTCGGGCGTGACCAGAGGCCCGCCGAGGTTCCAGCCGCTCTGAATGTTCACGCTCAGCTCGATGCCGTTTCGCTCCGCCTCGGCGAGGGCGTGTTTGAACAGCTCGCGCCAGGCGGGGCTGGCGAACGGCGGCCCGGGCGGGACCTCGCCGGGCGCCCCGCCGGCGTCGATAAGCTGCGCCCCGCCGATGCCCTTGGCCTTCATCTCGGCCAGGTCGCGGCTGATGGCCTCCTTGTCGACATTGCCGTTGAGCCACCACCACCAGACGCGGGTGCGGGCCGACTGGGGCGGCGCATGGAAGGCCTGTTCCAGGTTGCGCGCCTCCTGGGCGAAGCTTGGCAAGCCAAGGGCAGCCAGCGCGATAAACGTCCACAACGCGGGTCCGTGCGTCCGATTCATGCTTCTCTCCCGTCTGATGAGGTTCACCTTTGATTCTGCCCGCGACCGTCCCGATTGCAACCGAAAAAGCCGTTCTTGACGCCGCCTGAGGACTCGCATACGATCAGCGGAGGTCCGGCTCCTCGGTGGAGCTGAGCCGAACTGTCTTCCATGTCTGTCTGCTCCAGGCGCGACATGAGCGACACCGCCAATCCAGATCCGGTCCTCCTGCAAACCGTCGAAAGCCTCCGGACAGTGGCCACCGGCGTGGCCCACGACGTGAACAACCTCCTGACGGTGATCCTGGGCTACGCGCAGATGGCCCTGGCGAGCGAGCCCGGCCCGCAGGTCCGCGACCACCTCGACGAGATCGTCCGCGCCACCCGGCGGGCGACCGATCTGTGCCGCCAACTCCTGGTCTGCTCCGGCCAAAGCTCCACCGCCACGCGGGCGTTGGACCTGGCCGAGGTGGTGCAGGCGGCCCTGGATGAGTTCTGCGCCACATGCGCGATCCGGCCGGTGGTCCGTATCGACCCCCAGGCCGGACTCGTCCAAGGCGATGCCGACCAGTTGCGCCAGATCATTCTGAATCTGCTGCGCAACGCCGCGGAAGCCCTGGCAGGCCAGGAAGGTGAACTCCTGTTGGCCACCGGCACGACCACCTGCACCCGCGAGCGTCTTGAAGAAGCGGTGTTCCGCGGCAACGCCCGCGAGGGACCCTACGCCTATGTCGAGGTCCGCGACAGCGGGTGCGGCATGAGCCGCGAGACCGTCCAGCGGATGTTCGATCCGTTCTTCTCGACCAAGTTCGTCGGGCGGGGCCTGGGACTCTCGGCTGTCTTCGGCGGGGTCCGATCTCACGGCGGGGCCATCGAGGTAAGCAGCGAGGTGGGTCGCGGGACTACCTTCCGCGTGCTTCTTCCCACCGCCGGCCCCGAGCGCATCCGGCTGGCCGCTCACCCCGCGACGAGCACCGACGCGCCCGAGCAGCCGGCCGTCCTGGTCGTGGACGACGAACTCAGCGTTCGCACCCTGGTCCGCCGCGCGCTCGAGAACGAAGGCTTCTGCGTCCTGGCTGCCTGCAACGGGCCGGAAGCCATCGAACTCTTCCGCCGCCACCGCCAGATCGCCTGCGTGCTGCTGGACCTGTCGATGCCCGGCATGGACGGAGAGGAGACGCTCAGCCGGCTGCGCCAGGTCCGCGGCGACGTTCGCGTGCTGCTATGCAGCGGCTACGGCGAGCGCGACCTGACCCGGCGCTTCAGCAACAAGGACGTGCTCGGCTGGCTGCCCAAGCCGTTCAACCTGGCCGACCTCATCCGCCACGTGCGCCAGGCGATGGAAACCGCCTGATACGACAGCGACGAAGGGAGCACCCATGCCTATCGAGGTAACCTGGCTCGGCCACGCCAGCTTCCGCCTGGCCTGTGCGGACGGCGTGGTGTATATCGACCCCTGGAAGCTCTCGGCGGCCGAGGCTGACGGCGACCTGGTCATCGTCTCTCATTCCCATTACGACCATTGCAGCCCGGACGACGTCGCCAAGGTGTCCGCCCCGAGCGCCGTGGTCGTGGCCCCGGCGGACGCCGCCGCCAAGCTCCGCGGCGCCCGGGCGATCGCCCCGGGTCAACGCGTCGAGGCCGGCAAGCTGGCGGTGGAGGCCCTGCCCGCCTACAACATCGACAAGGCGTTTCACCCCAGGGCCAACGGGTGGATCGGCGCCGTCGTCGTCCTGCAGGACAAGAGGATCTACTACGCGGGCGACAGCGACCGCATCCCGGAGATGGCCCGCCTGGACAAGATCGACCTGGCCCTGCTGCCGGTGGGCGGGACCTACACCATGGATGCCGTCCAGGCCGCCCAGGCTTGTCGCGATATCGGCTGCGGCCTGGCCGTCCCCTACCACTGGGGCGACATCGTCGGCTCCCGGGCCGATGCCGAGCGGTTCGTCGCAGCCGCGGAGTCCTGCCAGACCCGGCTGCTCCAGCCGGGCCAATCGCTCACGCTCTAGCCGCTACTTCCAGTTCCACCAGTTGCCCATGAAACGGGCGCGGACGTCGCGCGGCTCCACCAGCCTGACGCTGCCGTCGGCAAAGGCGTGATTGATGCGGTCCAGCCTGCCCCCGTACAGGTGCAGCTTGAAGGTCGGCGCGTGAATCGTGGAATCCTCGGATAACGGGGCGGTCGGGCCCAGGCTGTCGGGCGTGATGATCGCGTCGGTCAGCATCGCGTTTCGCGAGACCATCTCGTCGGCCATCCCGGCCGGACCGCGGAAGGGCTCGGTGTCGATGATGCGGAAGTTGCCCGGCGCGTCCAGGTCGGGCGGGCCCAGGCCGCAGTTCAACTGCCGCGGCACCCAGTAGGAGTAGGTCAGCAGGGCGAAGCCGTATCGCTTCCAGCCGACGGTGAGGAAGTCGTCGCCCGCGTGGTCGGTCGTGGTGAAGGGGCAGAAGAACGCCTCGTGGGGCACGCCCAGCCGGTACCGCAGGTGCTCGTAGACGCAGTAGTCCACGTCCCAGAGATTGTTGCCCCGCGAGTGGCCGGCCTTGCACCCGTTGCCGTCAAACCGCGGGAAGAACCCGCGCTGCGAGCCCGCATACACCCCGCAAGCATAAACGTACTGCTTCTGTCCGCTGCCGCAGATGGCCAGGCGGGCCAGGTGCTTGCTCCGCCGCAACGACGGCGTCAGCAGCGCCAGCAGCAGCGACACCAGCGCCACGACCACCAGCAGTTCCACCAGCGTGAAACCGCGTCCACGTTCAGTAAGTGTCATGGGGGCTCCCGCACCGCTATTGTCGCGCGGCATTGTCTGCCGGTCAACCCGCGCGGTACACTACGCTCATGATCGGGAGAATCGTACTGAAGGTCCTCGGGCTGCACGGACGCAGGCTCAACCCCAACCGGGTCGGACGATCCGTCCTGCCATTCACGATCATCATCGGTCTGGCGGTGGCCGGGGCGGGCATCGCCTTCTCGTGGTCCTTCAGCATGTCCAGCAAGACGTCGTGGGGCCTGACCAACGCCATCCTCCTGACGGTCGTCTGGGCCGTCTTGGGCTTCGCCATCGCATTGGGCATCCCGGTGGGTTTCTGGTCGGTGGCCCATCGCCTCAACGATTGGCTCGACCACGTCGAGGGGGTCAAGCGGGTCCAGGCCGCCAGGCCGGACCAGGCCCCCACGGACCCGCCGGCCGAACGGGGCGCGTAGGATGCGACATTCTGTTGTCTACGCGCGGCGGTTATGCGAGAATCGTTCAACAGGCCCCAGGGGCAGGCGATGAAATCCGTCCTTCACAACACTGTCCGCCGCGCCGCCGTTCGCTGCCACGCCCAGTTGCTGGCGACCCAGGCGGGAAAGTGGCTGGCGCTGGCCGCCGCGGCGGGCCTGGCCGCCCTGCTAACCCACCGTCTGTTCGGGGTGGGCGCGTTCCCGCCCGCCCTGGCGGGCGTACTGGCAGCGGCGGCAGTTCTCGCCGCCGGCGTCTCCTGGTATCGCAGACGCCCCGGCCCGCTGGAGGTCGCCGTGATGATCGACCGCCGGCTGAGCTTGCGCGAGCGAGTGAGTTCGGCCTGGAGCCTGGTCGCCAGCGACGACGACTTCGCCCGCGCCGCCTGTGCCGAAGCGAACGAGCGCATCCAGGGGCTACGCATCTCGTCGGCCTTCCCTGTCCGCCCCACCGCGGTCTGGGGGTGGGCGGCCGGGGCCTGGCTGGCCCTGGCGGCCGGGTTCTTCCTCCTGCCCGAACTGGACCTGCTGGGCTACCTTGCCCGCGACCGCCGGGAAGACCGTCGCCAGGATCACCTGCGCCAGGCGCGCGTCGACGTCGAGCAGGCCCAGCAGAAACTCACGCCCATCGTGAAGGCGTTGAAGAACCCGGAGCTGTCAGCCGAGTTGGCCCGGCTGGCCGATACCGCTCACCTGGAACAGGCCCAGGATGTGCAGCGACAGGCGGTGCGAAAGCTCACCGAGATGTCCGACAAGCTCAAGCAGCTTCAGAATTCCCCCTCGCAGCGAGCGTTTCAGGAGTTTCAGGACCTGCTTCGAGGTCTGCGCTCGCCCAGCGACGGGCTCCGCGCCGAGATGAACCGCCAGATCGCTTCCGGCGAATTCGCCAAGGCCGCCCAGACCCTCCGCGAGCTTCAGAAGCAGATCGAGGAGAACCAGCTCGGCCAGAAGGACGAGGCCGCCCTGGCCCGCCAGCTCCAGGACCTCTCCCGCCAGTTGGCCGAGCTGTCCCAGGATGACGACGCGCTGCGGCAGGCGATGGAGCGCGTGGGCGTCAGCGGCGAGCTGGCGGGGCTGGGCGGTGAACAGCTTCGGCGAGAACTCGGCAGGCAGGGGCTGACGAAGGAGAAGATCGAGGAACTGCTGCGACAGGCTCAAGCCAGCCAAGCCGCCCGCGAGTTGGCTCGCAAGCTGGTCCGGCAGCTCGACCAGGCAGCGCCCGAAGGCAAGCCGATCAGCGTGGTGGACCTCAGTCAGTTCGCCGACCAGATCGAGATGCTCGATGACGAGGCCGAACAAGGCCGATCATGTCAGCTCACCCGCGAGGAGATCGAGAAGCTGATCGAGCATCTGGGCCGGGGAGGCAAGCTCCAACTCCAGAAGGGCAAGGGCGCGGGCGAGAGCGACGTAGCCCTGGCCCTGCCCGGCCAGGAAGGCGAGGGCGGCACGCTGCCGGGCGTCACAGGCGGAGGCGGCGAGGGCGAGCCCGCGGGCGGGCCCGCGCCCGGGCACGGTTCGACGAAGCGCGATGCGCCTGACATCGGGGAGGCCAAGCTCGCCCCCCTCCGCGCGGACAGCACGGGCAAGTCCGCCCGCGCGGTCGCGAGCTGGTACTTCCGCGGCCCGCAGGTCACGGGCGAGTCGAAGCTGGAACTCCGCCAGACCCTCCAGGCCGCCAAAGACCAGGCGGCCGAAGCCATCACCGAGAACCAGATCCCGCGCAAGTACGAGTCCGCGGTGCGGAAGTACTTCGCTCAGCTCGAAGAGGAGTCGGAGAAGTAAGCGGTGGCCCTGGGCGCCCTCGAGTTTCGGTTTCTCCAGCCGTGGTGGCTGCTGGCCGGCCTGTTGGCCGGCCCGGCGGTCTATTGGGCCTGGCGGAACCTGTCGGCCCTGGGGCGGGTGCGCCAGGCGCTGGCGGCTGCGCTGCGAGCGGCGACGATCCTGCTGCTGGCGGCGATCCTGGCCCAGCCCGCGTTGAGCCGCCGCAGCGAGGAACTGACGCTCATCACCATTCTGGACCGCAGCCGCTCGGTCCCCCAGGAGTTGCAGGATCGCGCCATGGACCTGCTGGACAAGGCGCTGGCCGACAAGCCCCCGCGGGACCAGGCGGCGGTGGTCGAGGTGGCCGAGCAGGCAGCCGTCGCCAAGCCGCCCGGACCGGGCGCCGCCTTCTCCCGGCGCAGCCTGGCCCTGGAAGGCACGCAGAGCCGCCTGGCCGACGGCGTGCAACTCGCCATGGCCATCGCCCCGCCCGCGACCGCCTGCCGCCTGTTGCTGGTGAGCGACGGCAACCAGACGGACGGCGACCTTCGCGAGGCCGCCCGCGCCGCCGCCGCCAACCACATCCCCATCGACGTGCTCCCGCTGGAATACCACCACGAGGGCGAGGTGATCTTCCGCAGCCTGGTGGCGCCCGTGCGGGCTCGCAGCGGGCAGACCATCCCGCTGCGGATGGTCCTGACGGCCACTTCGCCCGCGCGAGGCCGGCTCCTGCTCAGCCTCAACGGCAAGAGCGTGGACCTGGACCCCACCTCGGACGAACTGGGCATCGCCGTCCAGCTCCAGCCCGGCACCAACGTCAAGACCGTCTCGGTCCCAGCCGGCTCGCGGGGCGTGCACGACTTCCGCGCCACCTTCGTCAGCCAGGGCGGCCGGGGCGACCGCATCGCGGAGAACAACCAGGCGGGCGCCATCACCGTCGTCAGCGGCAGCGGCCACGTCCTGGTCGCCGAGGGACGCGACGCGTCGGCTGAGCCCATCCTCGCGGCCCTGCGCGAGGCCCACATCGAGGCTCGACGCCTGGGCCCGGGCGAGTTCCCCAATACGCTGGTCCAACTGGCCGACTGCGACGCGGTCGTGCTGGTCAACGTGGAGAACGCCGCCCTGACCTTCCAGCAGCAGGACATGCTCCACCGCTACGTCACCGAGTTGGGCGGCGGGCTCGTGATGGTCGGCGGACCCCGCTCCTTCGGGGCCGGCGGATGGATCGGCTCGAGCCTGGCCGAGGTCCTCCCGGTGGACTGCGACCCGCCCCAGAAGAAGCAGATGCCCCAGGCGTCGCTGGTGCTGGTGATCGACCGTTCCGGCTCGATGACCGGGCGGAAGCTCCAGATGTGCAAGCACGCCGCCATCGGCGCGGTGCAGGCGCTCAGCCGTCTCGACTACGTCGGGGTGGTCACGTTCGACACGCAGGCGGAGTGGGCCGTGCCCTTCCAGCAGGCCCAGGACAAGGACAAGATCGCTCAACTCGTCCGCCAGATCCCCCAGGGCGGCGGGACGGACATGAATCCGGGCATGGAGTTGGCGGCCCAGGCGCTGGCCAAAAGGCCCGGCGGCATCCGCCACGTGATCCTGCTGACCGATGGGCAGACCAACGGTCCTGACGAGTGCCTGGCCAAGGCCAAGCGGTTCGCCAAGGACTCCATCACCGTCTCGACGGTGGGCGTGGGACCCGACGCGGACATTCGCCTGCTGGGGCTGATCGCCCAGGCCACCGACGGGCGGTTTTACGCGGCCGACGACCCCAACATGCTGCCGCAGATCTTCATCCGCGAGGCACAGGTGGTCCGTCGCTCGCTGGTCATTGAGCGCAACCTCCAGCCGCTGATCACCTACGGGCTGAGCGACATCGTCCGCGGGCAGGACCGCCTGCCCCCGCTCAACGGGTATGTCCTTACCGGCCCGCGCGGCGGACTGGCCCAGGTGGTCCTGGCCAGCGAGGACGGCGACCCCATTCTGGCCCAGACCCAGGCCGGGCTGGGTCGGTGCGTCGCGTTCACCAGCTCGGCCGACAGCCGCTGGGCGGCGTCCTGGCTGGCGTGGGGAGGCTTCAACCGCTTCTGGGAGCAGGCCGTCCGCTGGGCCGCCCGCCCCGCCCAGAGCCAGGACGTCGATGTCCTGGCGGACGTGCACGGTCAGGAGGTAACGCTGACGGTGGAGACGCCGGCCGGCGCGGGCGGCTTCGAGCAGCTTTCCGAGATTGCCGCCCAGGCCATCGGGCCGGACATGAGCGTCCACGAGGTCGCCCTGTCGCAGGTCGGTCCGGGACGCTACCGAGGGCGCTTCCGCGCCGAGGCGGGCGGCGGCAGCTACGTGGTCAACCTCCGCTATCGCAAGCTCGGCGCGCAGGCCTCCCAGCCGCCGGCCCTGTTGAACGTCGCCGTCAGCGTCCCGTTGGCCGTCGAGTACCGCGACCTGGCCGACAACCGCGCCTTGCTCAGCGAGATCGCCGCCCTTACCGGCGGGCACGTGCTGGGGGCCGGGGCGGGCGGCCGCGATCTGTTCAACCGCCAGGGCGTCAAGTTCCCGCAGTGGACCCAACCGCTGAGCGAGACGCTGATCCTGGTCTGGCTGGGAGTCTTTCTGCTGGACGTAGCCGTACGGAGACTGGCGATTGATTTCGCCGCCGCCGCCCGGGCCCTGCGTGCAGCGCTGGTGCTCCGCCGGCCTCAGCAGGCGGACGCGACGCTGGAGCGGCTGAAGGCGAAGCGCCAGGAGTTTCGCGAGCAGACGGCCCGCTCGGGCGGCGCCCAGGCCGCCCCCCCCGCAGCCGCGACTACCCCTGCGCGCATCGCGTCCGCCGAGCGGCCCGCCGCACTACGTGAAGCCTCCGAGTCCCTGGAACTGATCGAAAACGACACCGCGCCCGCCTCGGCCACGAACGCCGGCGCCAAGTCCTCCGAGGGCCCCGCGCCCGCCGCCGCACCGCCGGAGGCAAACTCGCTTCAACAGTTGCTCAAGGCCAAGCGGCAGGCCCGTCAGCGTTTGAACAGCCGGTCCCCCGATTCCACAGGAGAGCATTGACATGACCCAGAGCCAAGCCCAGGTTCCCCCGCAGGTGCTCCAGCAGTGCCGCGAATTCCGCCAGACCTTCGCCCGGCTGCGGGAGGAGGTGTCCAAGGTGATCGTGGGGCACGGCGAGATCGTGGACGACACCCTGATCTGCCTGTTCTGCGGTGGGCACGTGCTGCTGGAAGGCGTGCCCGGACTGGGCAAGACGCTGTTGGTGCGCACGCTGGCCTCGGCCCTGTCGCTGAGCTTCCGGCGGATCCAGTTCACGCCCGACCTGATGCCCGCCGACATCATCGGCACCAACGTGGTCATGGAGGACAAGACGACCGGGCGGCGGGCGTTCGAGTTCCAGCGCGGGCCGATCTTCGGACAGGTCATCCTGGCCGACGAGATCAACCGGGCGACGCCCAAGACGCAGTCGGCTATGCTGGAGGCGATGCAGGAGCGGTCGGTGACCAGCGGGGGGACGGTGTACAAGCTGGACGAACCGTTCCTCGTGCTGGCCACCCAGAACCCGATCGAGCAGGAAGGGACCTACCCGCTGCCCGAGGCGCAGCTCGACCGGTTCTTTTTCAAGCTGCTGGTGCCCTACTCCAACCGCGAGGAACTGCGGACGATCCTGGACCGCACGACGACCGGCCACACGCCGCAGGTGCAGGCTGTGCTGGACGGGGCGGGCATCCTGGCCGGCCAGCAACTCGCGCGCCGGGTCGCAGTGGCTGAGCACGTCCAGGACTTCGCGATCCGCCTGGTGCTGGCGACGCACCCGGGCGGCGAGTTCGCCGCCGACATCACCAACCGCTACGTGCGGTTCGGCTCCAGCCCGCGCGGGGTGCAGGCCCTGGTGCTGGCCGCCAAGGTCCGGGCCGTCCTCGACGAACGCTACCACGTGAGCTTCCAGGACATCGAGCAGTCACTCCTGCCGGCCCTGAGGCATCGCCTGATCGTGAACTTCGAGGCCCAGGCCGAGGGCATCACCACGGACGCGGTCCTGAAGGAGGTCCTGGACAAGACACCCAAGACGATGGCGACCGCATGACCGAAGCCCCCGCACAACCTCGCCGCCTGGGCGACCTGCTGAGCCAGGACTTCCTGACCCGCTTGGACGCGCTGGACGTGATGAGCCGGCGAATCCTCCAGGGCAAACTCCAGGGCGAACGCCGCTCCAAGCAGCGCGGGCGGAGCGTCGAGTTCGCCGACCATCGCCCCTACGCCGTCGGCGACGATCTCCGCCTGATCGACTGGAACACCTTCGCCCGACTCGACCAGCTCTTTCTGAAACTCTTCCTCGAAGAGCAGGACCTGACCGTCCACATCCTGTTGGATTGCAGCCTCTCGCTGAGCAGCGGCCAGGGCGGCAAGGACGCCTTCGCCCGCAAGCTGGCCGCCGCGTTGGGCTATGTCGCCCTGGTCAACAACAACCGGCTCACCCTGTCGGCCTTTGCCGACGGCCTGGCGGCCCAGGCGGAGAACCTTCGAGGCCGGCCGAGCACCAGGCGGCTGGCGGAGTTCCTGTTCTCGCTGCCGCAGGGGCAGGCGAGCGATTTCGACAAGGCCTGCCGCCAGTTCCAGGCCGCCCGCTCCGGCTCGGGGGTTGTGATCGTGATCAGCGACTTCCTGTTCAAGAACGGCTACGAGGACGCGCTGACCCGGCTGCTGTCGCCCGCGTACGACCTGTACGCGATCCAGGTGCTCAGCCCGCAGGAGATACAGCCCGAACTGACCGGCGACCTGCGTCTGGTGGACGTGGAGGACGGGGAGATCGCCGAAATCACCGTCACCGCGCCTCTCATGACCCATTACCGGCGGATGCTCGCAGCCTACTGCGACCAGCTCGACCGATTCTGTGCCCGGCGAGGCGCGGCCTACGTTCGGGCCAGTTCCGCCGACTCCGTCGAGACGCTTGTGTTGACCACGCTTCGTAAGAGGGGGTTGCTCAAATGAATTGCAGATTCCGGAACGCGGATTGCGGGATTCACTTTCGATTGACGATTGTCGATTGTCGATTGTGTCATCGAACGCCGAGGTCAAATCGAAAATCGAATATCGCAAATCGAAAATCCCTTCATTCCGCTATCCGCTATCCGCAATCCGGCGGGGAGGCCCTGCCATGAACTTCCTGGCCCCCTGGACCGCCCTGATCGCCGCCGCTGTCAGCGTGCCGCTGTTGGTGCTTCTGTACTTCCTCAAGCTCCGCCGGCGCGAGGTCGCGATCTCCAGCACCCTCCTGTGGCGCCGGGCGGTGCAGGATCTTCAGGTCAACGCCCCCTTCCAGCGGCTCAGACGCAATCTGCTCCTGCTGCTGCAACTGCTGGCCCTGGCGGCCATGCTGGCGGCCCTGGGCCAGCCTGTCGTCCGCCTGTCGATGGGCCCGGGCAAACGCTACGTCCTCCTGATCGATCGCTCCGCCAGCATGTCCGCAACGGATGTCTCGCCGACCCGGCTGGACCAGGCCAAACGACAGGCCTCGCGGATCGCCGCCTCGCTGCGGGCTTCCACGTTGGGCCTGGGCGAGGGCGGCGACCAGGCCATGGTCGTCGCGTTCGACGAGCAGGCCCGGGTCATGTGCAACTTCACCAGCGACCGCCGCCAGGTGCAGGCCGCCATCGACGCCATTCAGCCGACCGACGGACGCTCCCGCCTGGGCGAGGCCCTCACGGTCGCGCGCGCGTTCGCCGGCTCGCAGGCCGCCGGCGAGAACTCCGAATCCGCCGCCTCGGCCGCCGTGCAGATCGAGCTGTTCTCCGACGGACGCATCGCCGATGCCGAGGAATTGGACCTGCCCGGCGGGGCGATCACCTTCCACCGCATCGGCCTGGGCGGCGACAATCTGGCCGTCGTGGCGCTGCAAGCACGGCGCAGCTTCGAGAAGAGCGACCAGGTCGAGATCTTCGCCATGGTCGCCAACTTCGGCCCCGAGGCCCGCACCACCGACCTCCAACTGAGCCTGGACGGCGCGATCCGCTCCGTGCGCCGCCTGGAGGTGCCCGCCTTCCGAACGCCGCAGGGGCGGTCCGGCGGCGGCCCCGGCCTGGCCTCCCTCACCTTCGCCTTGTCGCAACCCAGCCAGGCCGTCGTCGAGGTCCGCCAGACGCGCCCGGACCTGCTGGCCGCCGACGACGCCGCGTGGGCCGTCCTGCCCGGCCCCCGGCGACTGGCGGTCCTGCTGGTCACCGCGGGCCAGCCGCCGCTTCGCTCCGCCCTGCGGGCCTGCCCGTTCCAGAAGCTCGACGTGCTCACGCCCGCCCAGTTCGACGCCCTCGACCCGGACGACTTGGCCGCACAGGGCCTCTACGACGTGATCGTCCTGGACAACTGCACCCCGGAACGCCCGCCGCGGGGGCGGTTCCTGGTCTTCGGCCGCCCCCCCGCCGCCAGCGGCGTGGCCTTTGACCAGGAACTGCGAGACCAGGTCGTCGTCGACTGGCGCAGCCGCCATCCGGTCCTCCAGCACGTCAACCTGGACAACCTGTACGCGCAGCGCGCGTGGCGGCTGAAGCTGCCCGCGGAGGCGAGCGTGTTGGCGGAGTTCGCATCCGCGCCCGCGCTGGCCCTGGTCCGCCATGGCGGCAGCGTGTTCCTGCTGGCCCCGTTCGACAGCCTCCAGACCAACTGGCCCTTCGAACCGTCCTTCGTGCTCTTTTGCTACAACGCCACGGCCTGGCTGGGGCTCGAGAGCGGCCCGCAGGCCGAGACCGCCCTGCGGGTCGGCCAGCCCATCTCGCTGGATCAGCTCCCGCCCGGACAGGAGGTGGTGATCGCGGACCCGGACGGCCACGACCACCGCCTCCGCGCCAGCAGCGCCGGCACGCTTCACTTTTCGGCCACCGGACGGGCCGGACTGTACACCGTCCAGATCGAGCAGCGTCCGCCTCGGCGCGTCGCGGTCAATCTCCTGGACCCGTACGAGAGCCGCATCGCCCCCTCCGACAGCCTGCGCCTGCTGGGGCGCGAGATTGGCGACTCGGGCCAGCCCCAGCCGACCAACCTGGAACTCTGGCCCCTGCTGGCCTTTCTGGGATTGCTGTTGGCGTGCCTGGAATGGGTGGTGTATAACCGGAGGGCGCATCTGTGAGCGCCTGGAGAATCGACATGGGGAACATCCCTTGCCGCGCCCTGACATCGCTGCTCCTGCTGACGGCCCTGGCCGGCCTCTGCCACGGCGAACAGGAGTTCAATGTCCACGTGCGCTTCGGGTGGGATGGTTGCCACCGGCCCCAGCAGTGGCTGCCGATCGACGTGACCATCGCCACCTCTCGCAGCCAGGGCTTCAGCGGTGAGCTGGTGTTGTCGGCCCAGCAGGACGCCGTGACCCGCATGGAGGTCCGCCACCCGGTAACGGTCAGCCGTCAACTGCCCATCCACGTGCCGCTGGTCAGCAAGTTGAGCTTCACGGCCAGCGAGTGCCGGCTCAGCCTGGTCGACGAGAAGGGCCGGACCGCCTGGTCCGAAAGCTACTCCCTGATGGACTTCAGCCCGGGCGGGATCCAACTCACGCCGGTGCGCGGGACCGATGTATTGATCGGCACGGGCGGGACCCGCAGCCGCGTGCTTGCCCAGCTTGGCACCTTCCTGCATCCCACGGCCCGGGATCGCGCGGACCGGGAAGGCGCCCTGTTCCTTCGCGACAAGCTGGTGTCCGCCCTGCCCTGGGACTGGACCGGCTATGCCTGCCTCGACGTGCTGGTCCTCAGCGAGGTGGACTGGACCCAGCTCCGCCCGCAGCAGGTGCAGGCGGTGGCCGACCACGTTCACTCGGGAGGCACGCTGCTGCTGGTGCCTGGCCAGCATCCCTGGCCGACCGACGGGCCCGCCGCGTTGCTTGTCCCGTTCGCACCCACTTCGCTGCGCCAGGACACGCTGGCCGAGACCAACCTCGCCGGCGGGCGGATGGTGCTGCACCAGGTGTCCGCGTGGCCCCTCGCGCCGCCGGCCTCGAGCGGGTGGCAGGTCGCGAAGGTGGGGTCGTTGGCGACCTTCGCCTACGGGCCGGTCGGGTTCGGGCAGGTCGGGGTGCTGGCGTTCGACCCGGCCCGGGTGGATGCCCTCGACCGGCGGGCCGAGGTGAGCCTGTGGCAACTCTGCCTGGAGCGGCTGCTGGGCGAGGAGAAGTTCGCGTACGGCGCATCGTCCACGGACCGGCACTCCTTCTATGATCCCTACGTGGTCGCCGATCAAAGCGGCACCAACCAGGTCCTGGAGCATCTGCTCTCCATCCCGCAGTTGAGGCCGCTCAACATCTGGTTCGTGGTCGGCCTGCTGGCCCTGCTGGCGCTGATGCTCGGGCCGATCGACTACTTCCTGCTCAAGAAGCTCGACCGCCTGCCCTGGACGTGGGTGACCAGCACGTGCATCATCGCGGGCTTCACGGCCGCCGCGTACTACGGCGTCAAGTTCTACCGCTCGGGCGACCTTCAGGTGCGGGCGGTGAGCGTGATCGACTCGGTGAACGGCCAGGGCACGTGGGCAACGGTGTACGCGGGCGTCTTCGCCCCCGACAGCGACGACTACCGCCTGGACGGGTTGGCGGCCGGCCAGTGGTGGGCGGCCATCAGCCCCATGCGGGACGAGTACGCGTACATGTCGCCCTCCCACCTGGGCGGGCGGTCCATCTACTGCCGCCAGGGCGACGGGGCCAACCTTCCCGTCAGCCTGCCCATCAGCATCTACTCCATGCAGTGCCTGCTGGGCGAATCCAAGCAGGCCCAGGCGCCTCTGTCGGTCAAGGCGGACGCCGGCGGCGGGTCCGTGACGATCGAGGTGACCAACCACCTGTCGCACCCGGCCAAGCGGATCCTGGTGTGGCACGGCAAGAAGAGTTGGGAGTTCCCCGCACTGGCGGGCGAGGCGACGACCCGGCTGGTCCTGGACCGCCCCGAGGCGCAGGGGGGGCGGATCCACGCGACCGTTCGCCCCCTGGAAGGCGAGGTGCTGTCCGCCCAGGGCGTCAGCCGACGAACCCAGGCGATCGGCCGCTACCGCGAGAAGGGCGCCGTGGTGGTGCTGGCGGAGTACGACCAGCCGCCGCTGAGCCACACGGTGCAGTCGGGACGCTGCGGGCGCGACCACGTCTTGTTCGCTCGCGTTGTCGTGCCGATGACGGGCAGCACCAGGCAAGAGTGACGGCATACCGGCAAGAGGTTCTTCCGATGATCGACATCAAGCGGCTGACCAAGTACTACGGCAACCTGGGCGCGCTGGTGGACCTGGACCTCCAGATCGCCGAGGGCGACATCTTCGGGTTCATCGGGCCCAACGGCGCTGGCAAGACCACGACCATGCGGATCCTGGCCACGCTGCTCCAGCCGACCCGCGGGCAGGCGTTCATCAACGGCGTGGACGTGCTCCGCGAGGGCAAGAAAGTCCGCCGCCTGGTCGGCTACATGCCCGACTTCATGGGAGTCTACGACGACCTGAAGGTCTTCGAGTACCTCGAGTTCTTCGCCGCCGCTTTCGGCATCGAACGCTCCAAGCGCAAGGCCGTCATCGACGGCGTGCTGGAACTGACCGACCTGGCGGGCAAGCGGACGACAGCCGTCGACAACCTCTCGCGCGGCATGCAGCAGCGCCTGGGCCTGGCCCGCGTGCTCATCCACGACCCCAAGGCGCTCATCCTGGACGAGCCGGCCAGCGGGCTGGACCCCCGCGCCCGCATCGAGATGCGCGTGCTGCTCCGCGAACTCAAGCAGATGGGCAAGACCATCATGATCTCCAGCCACATCCTCTCGGAGCTGGAGGAGATGTGCGACCAGGTCGGCATCATCGAGCACGGCAAGCTCGTTTTCCAGGGCACGATCGAGGACATCCGCAGCCGCATGGGCGTCAGCAGCAAGCTCCGCGTCCGCGTGGCGGCCGACCCGGCCCGGGCGGCCGAGGTGCTGATGGCCCTGCCCGCCGTGCGAGAGGTGACCCAGCAGGGCGACCAACTCCTGGTGATCCTCCAGGACGGGCAGGCCGCCAACGCCCTCATCGCCCGCACGCTCGTCCAGCACGAGTTCGACCTGGTCAGCCTTGTGCCCGAGCAGATCAAGCTCGACGAGGCCTTCCTCCAACTGACCAAGGGGCTGGTGCAGTAGCTAGTCGAACACCCCGTCGGCCCGTAGCGGGTTGCACCACAGCCGGCCCGGCTTGCGGGTGAGTTCCATCTCGTACTGGCGGTGCGTAATGTACACCGCGTGCCCGCCCACGCAGCTCACGGTGGCCCCCTCCTTGTGACGCCGGGTCAGGTCCTGCTGCGGGTAGCTGCACCCGTCGTTCCAGTCGCTGGTGGCCGCCTCCCAGTACATGATCACGTCCTCCCCGGCGAAACCGATGATGTCCACCGTCCGCCAGGGATGCACGTTGGTCAGGTCGTCGTCGAAGATGAAGCCGCGGTTCATCAGGTAGCTGGTGAGCGCATTGGAGCCGCTGTAGCTGGGCTGCTCCAACGGACAACGGTACACGCTGATCGAGCTGATGTATCGCCACAGGACGCCGCGGGTGAGGTCCTCGATCTTGTAGGTGCAATTGCGGGCGGTCTGGCTCCAGTCGTACAGCCAGCCGGGGCCCTTGAAGTACCCGCCCGCGTCCAGGGCGCGCGAGTTGACGTACGGCAGGAAGTTGAGGTTGTCGCTGGAGTACGACGCCGAGGCCAGCGAGAGCAGGTGGTGGTTGTTGGCGCAGGCGGAGCGGCGGGTGTGTTCGATGATGGACATGGCCGACGGCGCCAGGATCGCCAGCAGCAGGGCGATGACGGCTATCACCACCAGCAACTCCACCAGTGAGAACGCTCGCCGCATGTCCGGGCCCCGATCGCGACGGCGGGAAGAAGGAGACGCGCCGCCGACGAGCCGCTGATCTCCCCTGCCCGAGCCGCCCTGATTGTACGGACGCCCCGGCGGGATTGTCCACCGTCTTCGACGAATCCGCCCGCTTATCTGCGGCTGCGCCGCCGGGCATAGCCCGCCAGCCCGGCCGAGGCCAGCATCAGCAACGACAGCGTCACCGGCTCAGGAACCGCGGTCAGGACGACGTCGTTGCCCGTACCGCCCTGGTAGGTCAGGATAAACTGGTTGCCGTTCACCTCGATGCTCGACCCTTCGGGCAGGTCCGCAAACATGCCCGAACCCGCTATCGCCTCGGTGCCGTCGTTGTCGATGATGACATACTGCCCGCCGCCGTAGTGGCTGAAGGACGACAGGACCGAGAGGTTCAGCGTGGGCGTGTTCAGATTGACCTGGCCGTGCACCTCCAGCGTGTCCCAGGCAACGGGGTCCAAATCGACGTCGAAGAACGAGTCAATCGGCAGGGTCGCTGTGCCGACCCCGAGGCTGCCCACGTTGGCGCCCGGGGCCAGATGCCCGCCGGTCTGGACACTGACGGCCGACCAGGCGGAGCCCGCGCCGAGATCGCCGCTGCCGCCGAGCGTGGCCCCGCCGTTGACGGTGTAGGTCCCGCCGCCGGTGTGCGTGCCGTTGACC
Source organism: Planctomycetota bacterium (assembly GCA_022705325.1). GTDB lineage: Bacteria > Planctomycetota > Phycisphaerae > SM23-33 > SM23-33 > MWDR01. The sequence goes on from JAKJER010000046.1 coordinate 37,189, forward strand.
AGCAGGGCGCCCGCGGCAACAGTGGTCGTCCCGCTGTAGGCGTTGGCGCCGCTGAACGTCTGCGTGCCTTCCCCGATCTTGGTCACGTGCAGCGCCCCGGTGACGTCGCCCAGGAACTCGCCGCTCTTGTCGGCGTTGCCGAACTGAATGTAATGGGTCCCGTAGCTTGTGGTGACGGTGCCTTCGCCTCGCAACGCGCCAAACCGCGAAGCCGTGCCCGCGCTGAAATCGTTCAGAGCCGAGTAATTGAAGTTGGCCCCGCCCGCGATCACCAGGTCGCCGGGCGTGTCGAACATCTGGTAGTTGCTGCGGCCGGCCGAGTCGAGCGAGCCGGCCTCCACGGTCACGTCGCCGCTCTGGGTGAGTTGCGTCACGCCGCCCCACGGACCCAGGCGGACCACGCCGGCATCCTTCTTGACCACGGAGCCGTCGCCGCTGATGTTCGCCCGCAGGTCGCTGCTCTGCCCGCTGGTGGCGGTGAGCCAGACGGCTGAGTCGTTTGCCAGCGTGATGTTGCTGCGCCACCCGTCGCCGCTGCCGTTGCCGTTGTTCATCAGTTCCAGGACGCCGCCGTTGACCGTCATGCCGCCTAAGGCATAGCCCGTGCTGCTCGTGCCGGAAACTCTCATCAGGCCTGCGCCGTTCTTTATCACATACGTGGTGCCGCCGCCGAAACTGCGGGCCAGCCCGCCCGTGAAGTCGAGGTCCACGCCAGAGGGCACCGTGCCACCCACGACGTCATAGATCTGCGTGCCGCCCTGATAGCTGAGCGTCGAATCGGCGATGGTTGCGGTCGTGCTGGCGGCGTTGATCCGGATGTAGGCGGTGACGCCCGAAGCGAAGCGGCTCTCGTGCGGGCTGGAGCCTCCCCACTCGCCGCCGGTCATCTGCACGCCGGGATCGGACGCCGAGGCGCCGTGCGGAACGTAGAACTCGGGGTAGCTCGCCGGACCGTGCGTCAGCGTGCCTCCGTTGATCCATATCCGCGACGAGGTCGTGTCGAAAATGTGCGCCGTGGTGTTGCGGAACGTGGCCCCGCTGTTGATCTGCACCGCACCCCGGATTCCGCCTCCCGTGTTGGCATAGGTGGTGTCGGCCCCGGCAATATACGTAGCGCCCGGAGCGAGGGTGTTGAGATACAAGGCTCCCGGGCCGGCCTTCACCAGCGTGCCCTCATTGACCGTCGTGTTGCCGGTGTGGCTGGTCGTGCCCGCCAGCGTGAGCGTGCCCGCGCCGGCCTTGATCAGGCTCAGCGTGCCCGAGCCGTTCTGGGTGGTTCCGGAGAAAGTCGACGTCGCCCCGCCGGCCCCGACGGTCAGCGTGTTGCCCCCGACGATGTTCTTGACCACGCCGGCGCCCGACAGGCCGTCGATCGTCTGCGGCACGTTGTTCAACTGGAGCGTGCCATTGACGGTCAGGGAATTCGCGGCAGAAAGCGTCGAGGCGTGACCGGGCTGGAACGTCGAACCGCCATTGATGGTCATGTCGCCGGTCCACGTGTTGGCTGTCCCGTCGTGCGTGACCCGCCCGCCGCTGACGGTGATATCCGCCGAACCGGACCAGACGGCGCCGGCGCCCGACCACGTGACACGATCGCTCCCGCCGTACAGGGTCACGGGACGGTCCACCTGGAGACCCCCGCTCAAGGTCAGCAGGCCCAGCCACGAGCCGATGCCGGCAGCAGAACCGGGCGCCGCCGAAGAGATCACGATGGCATTGGGGATGTTCGCCCCGACGCGCAACTGCGTGACGGCCGAACCGGTGTTCGCGTTGCCCAGCGTGATCGGGCCCGATCCCGCGGCGCCGGCACTCGTGATCTGAAGCTTGCCGGACTCGACAACCGTGCCGCCGGAGTAGCTGTTCGTGCCGCCCAACGCGACACGGTTGCCGGCATCGGCCGCCGTGTTTCCGCCCGCGCCACCCTTGATGATCAGCGGTCCGGTCCCGGTGATGCCGCCAGATCCGAAGCCGAACCACCAGTCCGCCCCCGTCCCGGTGTTGGGGATCTCCAGGATCGTGGGCCGGTTGACGGTCAGAGCGCCGAGATAGCTCTGGTACTGTCCGGTTCCAAGCAGCGTCGCCGTCCCAGTCCCGAGGTTGCTGACGGTGACGGCGTTGGCGATGTTGGCAGCGCCGAGCGTGAGTTGGACGTTGCTGGCGCCCGTGCCCGCGTCGCCCAACGTGACGGCCCCCGCGCCCGCCGCGGCGGTGTTCCCGAGTTGCAGCGTCCCGGCGCGGACGATCGTGCCGCCAGTGTACGTATTGGCCCCGCTGAGCGTCAGAGTGCCAGCTCCTGTCTTGAGCAGCCCGCCGTCCGGCGTAGCGCCCAGGGCTGGATCGTGGATAAGGGCCTGACTGATGGCGGCGTTCTGACCGTTGGTGTCCAGGATCGCACCTCCGGCCTGGACGAGGGCCGTCAGGTTGCCGGTTGCCGGCAGGAACGTACCCGCCGCCGACACCGGCGGCTGGGCCAGCACTCGCAGCGTGCCGCCATTGAAGCGGATGGTAGAGACATTGCCGTCGGTGGAGATGCCTTGCACGCTGGTCGTCCCGCCGTTGAGCGTGAGCGAGGAGTTGGCGCCCAGGAGATTGATGCCGTAGAACCGGCTGGCGTTGTTCTCGGCGCTGGAGGCGGAGAATGTGCCGGAATTGACGGCCAGGTTGCTGAATCTGCCGGCGCTGGGGCCGGTGTTGCCGGTGCTGGAGAAGCTCCCCCCATCCACCGACAGCGTCGTGCCCGTGCTGGCGAAGACGACCTGGTTGCCCACCGTTCCGGTCAGGCTGACCGACCCGCCGGGAACGATGCTCAGCGTGCTCGTGTTGGCCAGGCCCAACCCACCGTTGTAGGACACGCTGCCGCCAAACGTCAGCTTACCCGCACCACCGAGGACCAGTCCGTTGGCCAGGGTCATGGCGACGTTGCTGTTGATGGCGGCATCCGAGTTGACCGTTACATTGGGCACGTTCGACCAGCCCAATTGGCCCCGGAGCGTGATCGTCCCGCCGCTAAGCACGTAGTTCCCTGACCCGGCGGAGTTGAAGGTGATCGAGTTGGCCGTGACCGAGCCGACTGCCACGGTCCCCGCCGCCCCCGAGCCGGCGCCGAAAATGGCGTCGTCGCTCGTGGTGTTGGGCCAGGCCTGGTCGGCCGCTCCGTTCCACCAGTCGGCGGCGACGGTGTTCCAGGAGCCGGCGCCATCCTGAGCCCCGCCTGCGACAGTGTCGGCGTCCCACGTAAGCGTGGCGGCAAAGGCGGGCGCCCCGGCCAGAATCAGAGTCAGCGCAACACTCAGCATGTTCAACAGTGGGAAACGTGTTCGATGCATGGGTGGCTCCTCAACTTATCCGGGTGCGACGGCAACCGCACCACCGTGGCACGAGCGTCTGGCACGATAGCAACTTGCAGCGGGGAAGTGAGACCTCCGGGCAATCCGCCGATCCGGCCCTGCCGCTACACCGACGGACACTCCGGACGCCTGACGCGGTTCCTCTCTCCCGGTCAGGTAATCTGATTATACACCCGCCCTCGATCCAGCGTCCAGCCTCATTTTCCGCCCGGAACGCGGCCTGTATGCGCCTAGGCCAGCCCCGAAGCGAAGGCAGCAATCGCCTGGTCGACGGCAGCGCGATCGACGGCCAGGCTCGTGACGGCCCTGATGAGGTCGCTGCCGGTGGCCAGGACAAGCACCCCCGCGTCGGCCAGGCGCCGGGCGAGATCGGCCGCGGGCATGGCCGTCACGCGCATGACCACGATGTTGGTCTGGACGGAGGCAAGGTCGAGTTGGATGCCCTTCAGCACCGCCAGGCCTTCGGCCAGCGCCTTGGCGTTGGCGTGGTCCTCGACGAGGCGGTCGCGATGGTTGTCGACGGCGTAGAGCGCCCCGGCCGCCACAATGCCCGCCTGCCGCATTCCCCCGCCGAACATCTTGCGGAAGCGCCTGGCGCGGGCGATGAAGTCGGCCGTCCCCGCCAGGGCCGAGCCCACCGGAGCGCCGAGCCCCTTGGAAAAGCACACGCTGACGCTGTCGAAGTGCCGGGCGTAATCGCGCTCGGCGATGCCCGTGGCGGCGGAGGCGTTCCACAGCCGGGCGCCGTCCAGGTGCATCTTGAGCCCCGCCTCTCGCGCGACGGCTTCGACCTGAGCGATCTGATCGAGCGGCCAGATGCTGCCCCCGCCGCGGTTGTGCGTATTCTCGATGCAGACCAGGCGAGTGACGGGGAAGTGGATGTTCTGCGGATGCAAGACACCGCGCACCTGGTCGGCCGTGAACAACCCGCGCTGACCCGGGATGAGCCGGCACGACACGCCCGCCAGGGCGGCCGGGGCCCCGCTCTCGTAGAAGTACGAGTGGGCCTGCGCCTCCAGGATGATCTCGTCGCCCGGCTCGGTGTGGGCGCGGATGGCCACCTGGTTGGTCATCGTGCCCGAGGGCATGTAGACGGCCGCCTCCTTGCCCAGAAGCTCCGCGGTGCGGCGCTCCAGGGCGGCCACGGTGGGGTCGTCGCCGAGCACGTCGTCGCCGACCTTGGCGGTTGCCATCGCCTGGCGCATCGCCGACGTGGGTTGGGTAATCGTGTCGCTGCGGAGGTCAATCATGTCGTATTCCTATTCGCCCTGCTCGACGATCCAGATGTTCCGGTAGCGGACCTTGTTGCCGTGGTCCTGTAGGTGAAGCGGGCCCTTGGGAGCATGGCCGCCGCTGCCGGCGGCTGTGGTGGCCTTGGGGATCTCGACGTTTTCGTGGATCAGCACGCCGTTGTGCAGGACCTTGACGAAGCAGGGCTTGGCGATCATCTTGCCGTCGGCGTCGAACTTCGCCGCGCGGAAGGTGATGTCGTACGTCTGCCAGGCCAGCGGGGGCAGACAGGCGTTCTCCTTCGCCACGGCCACCCCGTACACGCCGCCGCAATCGTTGCTCTTGGAGTTCAGGCCGAACGAGTCGAGCACCTGGATCTCGTAGCGGTCCTGGAGATACACGCCGCTGTTGCCGCGCGCCTGCCCTCGCTTCTCCGGCTCGAACGGGCAGCGGAACTCGATGTGGAGCTGGCAACTTCCGAACGACTTGACCGTCTTGTTGGTGCCCTTGTTGACCTCCATGCTGCCGTCGTCGCAGAGCGTCCAGTTCTTGTTCTGCCACTCGTCAAGGTTGGTCTTCTTGCCCTCCTCGAACGGCAGCAGGACAACCGCCCCGGCCGGCGGCTTGGCGCCCAGCGTGGGGCTCTTGCGTTCGGTAAGAACGCCCTCGAAGCTCATCTCCTTGCCGGCGGCCTGGGCCTTCTTGTCGGCGATCAGTCCCTTCCAGCCGTCGCCGCCGCTCAACTCGACCTTGCCGTCCTTCAGCGCGCCGGTCAACTCGATCCGACTCGGCTTGCGGCTCGGGACCACGATGACCAGCCGGTAGTTGCCCTTGCCCTCGGCGATGACCCGCCCCACCGCTTCGGCGCGGGCGTTGCCGGCCGACAGGGCGCCGGCGTACTCGCCCATGATCGGGTCGGCGGGCCCTTCAGCCGCCGCCAGGGCCGACGCCGCCAGCATCGCCGGCAGGCCGTGCATGGCCGATCCCTTTCCGGTCGGGTTGGCTCGCAGGCCCTGGACTTTCTTGCCGTCGGTCGTGCGGAATCGCACGCAGGCCTGCCACTCTCCGCCGCCCTGCGTCACCTTCATCAGGATGGCGTTCCAGCCTTCCTTCAGGGCGACCTTGGCCTTGTCCTCGCCAGGCCTGCACGGACGCACAGCGTTGTTCTGGTGGACCAGCTTGCCGTCGATCCAGATCTTCACTCCGTCATCGCTGCCGGCCTCCAGGACCACTTCCTGGGCCTTCGGGCTGTAAACGTTCGTGCGGAGATAGGCAGCGCGGTCGTTCCCGCCGCCCAGGGTCTTGTCCAGTTCCAACAACCAGGGCCGGTCGGCCGGGCCGGCTGGCATGGGCTTCCACTCGACTTTGCCGTTCGGCTTTTCCGGGTCGTAGGCGGTCGCCCAGAGATCGCCGTTGGTGTAGGGGCCGGCGATCTGCCAGGCCACGACGTAGTCCTCGAACCGCTCGGCCGCCTGAATGATCTGTCGGGCCGCGTTGCGGACGCCTTGGTCCTTGGCGACCTGGACCACCTTCTCCAGCAGGGCTCTGGTGGGCTCGGGATCGCTGGCGATGGCGGCCTGGGCGATGCCGACAGCGGCCTGGCACGCCTCCGCCGCCAGCGCCTCGTCATCCAGGCACGGCTCGACGAGCTTGAGGGCGGCGGGGTCCTTGGCCTGGGCGATGGCCGACAGGACCATCTTCTTGTCTTCGACGCGGGCGGCCAGGTTCATGGCATCCTGGTAGAACTGGACTCGCTGCGGCGGCGTGGCGTCGGCCTTCATGGCAGCCTGGCGGACGAATCCGCGCAGGGCGATGATGCGCAGGCGGGCGTCCGGAGCGGACTTGGCCAATTTGCGGGCGTCGTCGATGGCGGCGGCGTCGGGCCAGTCGGCCAGGGCGCGGATGGCCGCCTCGGCAACGGCGGGGTCGGCGTTGTCCACTTCTCCTCGAACCGCGGTAAGAGTCTGCGGTCCGCCGATCTTCGCCAGCACGCGCAGCAGGGCGACCCTGGCGGGCGGCTGGGCGCCGTTGAGCCCGGCCAGCACGGGCGGAGCGCTCTGGGAGGGCTTGCTCACGCGGACGACGACGGAGGCGGCAGCCTTCTCGGCAGCCTGGCGGATGGCGTCGTCTTGCGTCCTGGTCAGCGTGGCCACCAGCGGCGCAAGAGCGCGGTGATCGCCCAGCACGCCCATGGCCCGGACGGCCTCGGCCTGGACGGCGGGCGTAGCGGACGCGATGGCCTCCAGCAGGGCTTGCTCGATGCCCGCGGCGCGGCGGTCGGTAAGGACGCGGATCAACTCGACCTGCGTGCTCTCCTGGCCGCCCTTGAGCAGGGCGACGATGGCGGCGTCGACGCCCTCGCCCTTCAGGCGGGTGAGGCTTTCGCGGGCCTGGCGCTTGTCGGCGTCCTCGCCCGCAACGGTCGTCTTGGCCAGCACGCCGACGACCGAGGCGTCGCCGATCTCGCCCAGGGCCCGCAAGGCGGCCTGGCGGACTGCAGCGTCGTCGGCCGACGCACACTTCGCGACCGCCGACAAGGCCGCCGCGTCGCCTCGCCCGGCCAGGGCGTCCAGCAGCAGCACCTGTCCGGCCGGGGCGAGCCTGGGCAACTGGGCGACGAACGCCTGCGTGGCCTGCGGGCCCGGAATGTCGCGAACAAAACGGGCGCCCAGGGCGGCGATCTTGGGGTCGGCCCCGGCGAGCATCTCCGTCACGGCCGCCATCCCCTGCTCCGGCCGCAGGGCCAGCAGCCCGTGCAGCGCGGCGATTCGCACCTGCAACGGCTGCCCCTTCGAGAGCGACTCGAAGATGGCGGCCGATTGGTCCTTGCCGCCCGCAGCCGCCAGCGACTCGGCGCATTTGAGCAGCGAGTCGACCACGGCGTTGTCCACGTTGGCCGAGCCCTTGCCGCGAACGGCCAGAAGGCTGTCGGCGGCCTTGGGCCCGCCGATCTTCCCCAACGCCCGAGCGGCGGCCTCCGCGACGGCGGAGTCGGAATCCTTCAGCCTCGCGGCGATCTCCGCGCCGGCTGCGACGTCGCGCCGCTGGCCCAGCGTGTTGATCACGCCGATCAGCGGACGCCCCTTGAGCCTGGGCAGGGCCTCGCGCAAGGCGGCCCCGGCCTCGGGAACCTCCATGCGCTCCAGGCCGTAGCGGGCCATGTCCGAGAGCTTCTCGTGGCCCAACAGCCCAGCCAGGGCCGGCACCGACTCCTTGTCGCCGATGACCCAGAGCATGCGACAGATGAATGACTTGCCGTCGTCGGTGGCCTGGCCGGACAACACGTTGGCCAGGGCGGCGGCAACCGCCTGGCGAGCGGCGGGATCCTTGGTGGAGGCGAAGACGATCTCCTCCAGCGTGATCAGCGGCTGGTGAGATTGCCCAAAGGCATATGCGGCAACGGCCTTGATCGCGTCACCCAGGCGCGAGTCCGGCCCGGTCGTCGCGCCAGCGGCGGCGGCTGCCGGATCGGTGTCGCCCTTCAGGTCGCCGCAGACGAACTGCACACCGTCCAGGTACGCCTGGAGGACAGGAGGATTCCAGAAGATCTCGTGGCGGTGGCCCAGCGACATGTAGTAGACCCGGCCCCGGCCCCACGAGCGACACCAGGCGACGGCGAAGTCGCCGTCCTTGCGGTTGATGCCGCCCTTGTTCATGTTGGTCCGGGCGAGGTCCAGGCTCAGCAGGACCCGCAGCTCCTTTCGCGAGTACGGATCGCGGAACTGGTAGATCTCGTCGGCCACCTCGAAGCCCTTGCCACCGAACGCGGCGTTAAGCGGGTGGCCGGGCTCGTCGAGCTTGACGCCGACCTGCTCGTTCCATGGGTGGCCGTGGAAGTAGCCGCCCATCATCTGCCCGTATTCGGGCCACTTGTAGAAGCAGTCGGTGGCGGCGTGGATGCCCATGACGCCCTTGCCGCCCCTGACGAAGTCCATGAGGCTCTTCTTGAGCTGATCCTCCCGCGGGTCGCCGGCGAACAGTTCCCCGGTGGTGTTGTTCATGACCACCGCGTCGAAGGCGGCGAGCTTGTCGGCGGCGAACATGCCGATATCCTCGCTGCAGACAACCTCGAACGCACCCGTCTTGGCGCCCATGATCTCCAGCGCCTTGGCGCCATAGGGGACTGAGCTGTGCTTGAAGCCTTTGCAGAGATTGAAGACCAGAACTTTGCGGGGCTTGGCTGGCTGAACACGGGCCTTGGCCGGAGCGGCAGCCTTGATCTGGTCGATTTCCTTGTCGCTTTGACCGGCGGCTTGGGTCGCGCACGACATCATCAACACCAAGGCCAGCAGGCACGTAGTTGCGGGTTTCCAACGACTCATGAGCTGTCCCTTTCCAGTATGGTTCGCATCTCGCCCAGCCGATGGCCGAGCGGCCATTACTCTACCGACGCCGGACAAGCGATGCAATTGCCGCCCGAGATTTTGCGTACTGTCCTCATCCGGCTGTTCTGGAGGCCTTCTTCCGCCAACAGCCTCTCGCATCAGCGTCCGCAGGTGACTGCCGGAATGGGAAGGCCCCACCACCGCGTACCAGGACCTTCGGTAACCGACCCGTCCGTCAATGCTTGCGGCATCTTCGGTACTAAATGGTCACTTTTGACTGTATTCCAAGACATCGTCCACGTTACCGCAGGACGCCCCAGTTATTCCGCCAGCTCAGCCATCGCTGTACTCTTGGGTTTACCCCAAGATATTGTTGTTGGGTGTCGCCGCATTCCGCCGATAAAGCGGTAGTGCAAATATTTCTACACAAATGTCGCGCGAACTCTTGAACTGTTGGTCAAAAGTGACTATAAAGTCACACATGGTTGTGAAGGAAGAACAAGCAGAAGACGGACTGACACGCTCGCAGCGACGGGCAACGCGGACGCGCCGACGCCTGCTCAATGCGGCATTGGACATGTTCGGGACCAAGGGTTTTGACGCAACTACGGTCGAGGACATTACCGAGCGGGCCGACGTGGGCAAGGGCACATTCTATCGCCACTTCACCAGCAAGAATGAAGTGATGACTGCCCTGGTCGAGGATGCCGTCGAGCATCTCATTCACCGGATGTGCGGCGGAGGCGACATGCCGCCCACCCTGGAGGACACGGTCCTCCAGATGGTCGACGCCCACGTTGGCTTCTACGGCGATCGACCCGCGCAGTTCTTCCTGCTCCAGGAACGCATGCTCTCCAGCATTCAACTGGATCCGCAGGATGAGCCCACCGAGCCGTATGCGGGCTACCTGGCCCATCTGGGCCAGAACGTTGCCGCCTTCGCAGGCGGACCGCTGGATCCCATCAAGGTCCGCCGCCTCGGGCGCGGGCTGATGACCTTCGTCTCGTTGTTCGCTCCCTTCACGACCATGGGGATGAATCGACACGAGGTCATGACGAGTATTGATCCGCTGCGGCGAGTGTTCGCCGCGCGGGCTGCCGCGTTCCTGACGCAGTAGCCTTGGCATCTATATATGGCCGACACGTAGAAGGAGTTCGAGCCGAAATGAAAAAGACAGAGAGTTCTATGGATGGTGATTCCGCCTCCGACAAGCCTCCCCTATGCGGCGACGGGACGGATGCCGTCGTCCGCGAGTGCCCTCTCTCGCCCCGTCTGAGTGAGTGGGCCGCCGGCGCCGACTGGAACGACTGGCGCTGGCAGATGCGAAGCCGCCTGCGCAGCATCCCCCAGTTGCGCGACGCGTTCCCCGGCATGCGGGTCCCCCCCAGCCTCTCCAAGGCGGCGGCGCGGTTCCCCATGGCCATCACCCCCTATTATGCCTCGCTGATCCGCAAGTTCCAGGACCGCGACCCCATCTACCAGATGTGCGTGCCGCGCGGGCGGGAACTCTGCGATCCGGACTTCCTCCGCGAGGACCCGCTGGAGGAAGACGAGGACATGCCCGTGCCCGGGCTGGTCCATCGCTACCCCGACCGCGCGCTGGTGATCGTCTCCACCACCTGCGCCATGTACTGCCGCCATTGCACGCGCAAGCGCGTCGCCGGAAGCCGCGAGACCACCCTCGCACGCAATCAGCTCCAGCAGATCGCCGCCTATCTCGCCGCCCACCCCGAGATCCACGACGTGATCATCTCCGGCGGCGACCCGTTCACCATGGCCACCGAGGCCCTCGAAGAGGTCCTGCGGACCATCCGCGCCATCCCCTCGGTCGAGATCATCCGCATCGGCACCCGTACGCCGGTCGTCCTTCCCATGCGGATCACCGACGAGCTGGTGAACATGCTGCGACGCTATCACCCGCTGTGGGTCAACACCCACTTCAACCACCCCAACGAGCTGACGCCGCAGGCGGAGGCCGCGTGCGCCAAACTCGTCGACGCGGGCATCCCGCTGGGCAACCAGACGGTGCTCCTGCGCGGAGTCAACGATGCGCCGCAGGTCATGGAGCAGCTCTGTCGCTCGCTGGTCCGCAACCGCGTCAGGCCGTACTACCTCTTCCAGTGCGACCTGGTCCGCGGCGTCGAGCACTTCCGCACCCCGATCTCTCGCGGCATCGAGATCATGGAGTATCTCCGCGGGCGGCTGAGCGGCCTGGCGATCCCCACCTTCGTGGTCGACGCCCCGCACGGAGGCGGGAAGATCCCGCTGCTGCCCAACTACATCATCTCGACCAGCCCCACGCACACGGTGCTGCGCAACTTCGAGGGCCTGATCGTCAGCTATCCCGAGCCGCAGGGCTTGGGCCCGGACGACCTGGCCGCCCCCGTCCCCAGCGCCGAGCCCCTGGGCGTCTGGGAGGTGGCCTGCGGGCAGAAGTCGAAGATCCAGCCCAGCCGCTCCGTCCGCCACGAGCGCCGCTCGGCGACCGTCTGTGCCGGAGGCAACGGTTCCCAGATGTAGCCCCGCGCACAAACGACCTGGCAGGTGAACAAGGCCCCGGGCGACCCGCGAAGTCGCCCGGGGCCTCTTGTTGTCTTCAGGGAGCCCGCGGCGGACGGCGATCCGCTGCCGCGTGCCGGCCGCCAATCACGGGAATTCCCACGCGGCTGATGTAACATAGTGGCAGCCCGCGCATCTCTACGTGGGCGGGAAGGCCGTCAGAGCGATGACGCAGCAGTCCGCGGACAACAACGACGAGGATCGTCTGATCGCCCTGGCCCGCACGGACCGGGAGGCGATGGGGCGGCTGTACGACGCCTGGTACGCCCCCATCTACTCCTACTGCCTGCGGCGTCTCTTCGTCAGCGACTTCGCGGAAGACGTCACGGCGACGGTCTTCCTCCAGGTCGCCGCCGGCATCCGGACCTTCCGGGGCGGCGGGGCCGGCTTCCGCGCCTGGCTCTATGCCATCGCCTCCAACGCGGTCAACGCACACCTCCGCCAGTCGCACCGTCGGCAGCGGGTGATGGAGGAGGCAACGCGGGCCGGGCGGTTCAACGAGCGCCACGAAGACCCCAGCCACCGCGCCGCCCAACGCGAGGCCTGGGCCCGGACGTACCTGGCCATCAGCGAGTTGAGCGAACTGGACCAGACGATCGTGACACTGCGATTCCTTCAGGGCCTGGAGATGGCCGAGGTGGCCGCCGTTGTGGGCCTCAAGCCCGGCGCCGCCCGCACGCGGCTGTGCCGGGCCCTCGAACGGCTGCGAACGCGGCTGGGCGAGCCGCCGCCCGAACGCCAAGGAGAAACGACATGACCGATCCCGACGCTGACCAGTGGAATTCGCTGCTGCAAGGCCCACCGGAGATCCCGCTGTCCCAGGAGCACCGCCGCAGCCTGCGTTCCAGCGTGCTGGACGCGTATGACGCCGCCGCTCGCCTCCCCGCCCCCTCGCACCTGGCGGGCGTTCGCCTGTTCCTGACTCGCGCGCTGGCCGCCGCGGCCTGTGTGGCCCTTGGGTCGGCCCTCGGATGGTTCGCCCGCGCGTCGTTCGCGCCCGCGACCCCCGCACCCCCGGTTCACGCCCTGGCGGCCGGCCGCCCGGCTGACGCGACGTCAAACCCAAGGGCCGTCCCGGGCGATTTCTGGAGTTACCGCCGCCTGGCCCGCCTGTCCTCAAGCCACTCCGTGGCCGCGGATTCGAGCACCCGGCTGCGGTCGCCCGGAAGCTCCATGTGGGACCTCCCCGTGAAAGGACACTGACCATGAAACACGCAATCGCGATCGTTCTGTCCGCCGCCCTGGCCTGCTGCTCGGGGTGCTGGCCCGAACATGAAATCGTCTGGTCCGCCGACGGGCAGGTCGGGCTGCTGTCCGGCGGCGACGACCTGCAACTCATCGACGCCCAGGGGAAGCTCCTGCCCGGCCGGATCGAAGGCGGGCGCCGCGCCGCTCTCGCGGGCGACTCGCGAACCCTGTTCGCCGCCGTCACCCGCGACGTCGCCACCTGGGACGAAGCCCGCAGACTCCTGACGCCCAGACAGCAGGCGGAGGTCGCCCTGGAGGCCCGCATGTTGGCTGAGCGGGTGAAGACCCTGCCGAAAGACCAGTGGGACGCCGCCGACCTCGACCTCGAGAGCAGGCCCGACTTCTCCCTGACCGTTCTGCTCTGCCTCCGCGATGAACACGCCGCCGTCCTGGACAAGCTCCTGACCGACAAGGAGCGGCAGGAACTGCGGGAGTTCACGGTCCCGTATCACTCGATTGTCGTCGCGTCCATCCAGGACGGAAAAGTCTCCCCCGCCAGGAAACTGTCCGAGGCCTTCGGGCAGGTGCACTCTCTGCGAGCCCATCCCAAGGGCCTGGGCGTGGCGGTCGTGGCCGGCCAGCAACTCCGCGTCGTCCTCGACACGCGCGAGGTCATCGAGATCGCCAACCCCGCCGCCAAGTATCCCGACTGGACGCCGGACGGACAGTCGCTCTGCTGCGTCGCCGGGCAGGACCCGCGCGGGGCACGCGAGCGATCGCAGTTGGGCACGCTGCGACTGCACCGCATCTTTGAACCGGACGGGCGGCGCGTAAAGCAGGCGGCCGGCGAGGCGGACCAGGCGCCGCCAGTCAGGGAGCTGGCCGGCGTCCTGTTCCATCCGACCGCCCGCGTCCGCTGCCTGAGCGACGGGCGCATCCTCTTCACCAGCGCCAAGACGACGCTTCCCTGTCCGCCCGACGCCATGCAGCAGGGCGTCTTCGCGATCGACCCCGCGCGAGGCCCCGGCATCACCGACGTGCTGCCGGCTGGGTCCCTCAAGCAACTCGAAGGCTTCCTCCTGGACCTGATGGAACTCAGCCCCGACCAGACCCGCATCGCCCTGCCGACCGAGAAGGGTCGCATCGCCCTCGTCGCGCTGGCCAGCGGCGAGGTGCGGATCCTCCAGGGGCAGGACCTCAAGGAGCCGATCGTCCGCCCCACCTGGCGGACCAACGACGA
>JAKJER010000102.1 GCA_022705325.1 Planctomycetota bacterium
GCTCTCGTCGGCATCTACGCCCGGCGGGGCGAGCTGGCTCGCGCTCAAGCCGTCGCGACCGGCCTGCGCAAGCATGGCGCCGACAAGCAGGCCACGGCCCTGTCGCTGTACTACGTGGCCCAGGCTCTCCGCAAGGCCGAGCGCCCCGCGGAGGCGGCGGAGATGTTCTCCCAGGCGCTGGAGGTCCACCCCACCGGACCCACCGCACCGCCTGCCCAGGCGGGCCTGGGTTGGTCCAGGCTGGACGCCGGCGACCCCGAGGCCGCCGAGGCCTTCCGCACCCTCGCCCGCAAGTACCCGCAGTCCCAGGCCGCCTCCCAAACGCCCTGGGGTCTCCTGGCGGTGGCCGAGAAGCTCTACGCCCGAGAGCAGTATGCCGCAGCGCAGGCGCTGTACGAGGAGATCCTCGCCGGCTTCTCCACTTCCGAAGCCGCCCCCAAGGCCCAGTACAAGCTCGGCTGGGCCCTGGTGAGACAGGGCCGTACGGAGGAGGCCGTGGGGCACTTCTCGCAGGTGGCCCGGGCCGACACCGAGCCGGCCATCAAGGCCGACGCCGCCCGCCAGGCCGCGCGTCTGGCGAATGCGCAGGCCGAGGCTCAGGCCGCGGAGTCGGCGGCCCTGGCGCAGCAGGCCGCCGACCTGGCGCAGCAGCAGATCCAGATGCAGCAGCAGCAGGCAGTCTGGGAAGCCGTCCTGCGGATGCAGGCCCAGTTCGACGCCGCCGAGGACGCAAGGCAGGCCGAGTGGGAGGTGGACCGACTTCGCAGGCACCAGGAGAGAATGGAGGGCATCGAGCGGCACCAGGCCGAACTCCAGCAGGAACGGGAGAGGGCGAGGATCCTCCGCGAGCTGATGAAGCGCGACCCACCCGACTTCGGGCTCTAGAGGTCCGGCCGGAAACCCCCGTTTCTTGGGGGTTGGGGGCGGCGCTTGGGCGCCGCCACGGCGGCGGTTCAGCCCGGGCGGGAATCCCTTCACGGCCGGCCTTGATGGCTCCTACGGCGCCCACGGGGTGCCTGGGGGCGCCGAATGCGGGCTCAATAGTGGCAGAATACGTCTAGGACGCCTTCTTTTGTGTCTTTTTGTTGTCTGTCTCCTGCGTGGACTCACAGTGGTTCCATGTGCGCGTGAGGTTGGCCACGGTCGCTGTCAGGAGCAACTGCAGCCTGGCCTTCTTGCGTCCGACGTACCTGCTCTGGCGCATGCCCAGTTGTATCAGGCGGGCGATGTAGTGCTCCACCACTTGGCGCGTGCGAGTGTCCTGCTTGCCTTGCTCGGTGCGCTGGTAGGCACGGGCGGCTTGGAGCAGGGCCTCGTCCGGGTGGATGCTGATGGTGCGACCGCCGGTCTTGGACTTCACGCACTCGGAGCGTCTGGGGCAGGCAGCACAGAGGTCCGCTGGGAAGTAGAACCTCTTTGCTACGTGCTTGTTGTTCTTGACGTTCGCGCAGGTGCGGGTGGTGTGGCCCGCCGGGCAGGTGACGCAGCCATTGTCAAGGTCGATGATGAACTGGTCCTTTGACAACTGGCCTTGAGGGCGGCTGGGCACCTTGGCCACCAGCTTGCGCTTGGCGTCCGCGAACTCGCGGCGTGTGTTGCCATCGCCGTAGGCACAGTCGCCGATGGTCGTGTCCACCGGGCAGCCGGTGTTGGCCTCGGCGTCCTTCACCAGGTCCATGACACCGTGGTTGTCCGGCGCGTTTCCCGGGAGCACATCCAAGCCAACGGCGAGCCCGGTCTCGGTGTCCACCGCGATGCCCGCCTTGTGGCCATCAAACCGTGAGCTGGCGCTCTTGCGGCCATGGCGCATGTCTGGATCGTGCGCCGAAGGTATGCGATCCTTGGCAGTCTCCTCCTTGATGAAGGGCTTGCCGTTCTCGTCGGTATCCACGTCCTGGGCCAGCAGTTGGCAGAGAAGCTCTGAGGCTTCGCCGATCAGCAGGTACTCGGGCATGCCTGCGTTCAGCTCCGCACGTCTCTTGCCCGCCAGCACAAGCAGCCGCCGCGCATCGCCCACGATGCTGGCCAGCAGGGCGTCGCGTTCCGCCTGCTCGTCCCAGTTGATGGCCGCCTCACCCTTGATGCTGCCGGCGAAGAACCGCTTCAGGTCGTGGGCCGCCGCCCAGTCCTGGGGGTCGCACTCATCGGCCGCGGCCATGGCCCGCACCAGCTTCACGATGCCCGTGGCCAGCAGGTTGTAGGTGTCTTCTACGGCGCCCCTACCGAAGACCGGAGTGGTGTCCACGGCGACCGTGAGAGGCTTGTCTTTCAGAAGACCCAACCGTTTGGCCTCTTCGATGCTCGCCAGAAACACCGCTTCGCCATTCTCGGGGTGAAGCACCAACTGGCTGCGGAACAACTGCAGGGTGCTCTTGGCGAAAGGCTTGCTGCCAACCGGCACCCCAAGGGCTACACACCACCGGACGTCCCAGCTGGCTCGATGGACGGCCTCCTCATCAGACACGTCGTCGTGTACCTGCAGAAGAAGCGCTACAGCCAACAGGCTGGGAGGGACACTGGGACGCCCGTTGCCGGAGCAGTACAGTCCCTTGAAGTCCTCGTCCTTGAACAGACGCGCCCGATTCTTGGCCAAGCGATAGTGGAACCACTCGGGGTCCATCTGGTCAAGGTACAGAGCGTCGGCTTGCTCTATCGTCATCTGGGGAGAGCGCCTGCCCAGCATACCGGGAACCTCACCTGTGGAATGAGACTAAGGTTCCCCTTAGAGGGCATCGCCACCTCCCCCTCAACCGCAAGAATACCAGACTTTTCGGCCGGACCTCTAGTGCAA
>JAKJER010000047.1 GCA_022705325.1 Planctomycetota bacterium
GGGCGCCGCCTCTTCCGATAGCGCCCCCGCCGCACACCACCCCAGGACGAGCACAAGCAAGCAGGATCGCCAAGTCATGCACACTCTCCTGTAAGAACCGCCATGCTACGGAAAAGCAGGCCTCAGACACAAGACAATTGACGCACATCCGGTCCGGGACCTGTCGAGCAATGCCCCCATGCCATGAGCCGCAGAAAACAACAGACCCTCACGACGCCGCAGCGCAGACGGAAGGTCCGCCCCCAGCGGAAGCAGTTTTTTGGAGCGGGCTGCTAGAGGTTGCGCGTGCAGCGGAAGTCGTTGGTGGGACGCGGCGTATTCTGCTCGATCAGCCCGTTCTCGGGGTGGGCCACCCAGTCGCCCAGGTCGTTGCGAGCCTCCTCCATCCAGTCCAGGATGGGGCGGGCAAACCGCGAGTAGCGATCGAGAGCCTGGGTGTAGCCGGCGTCCTTCATGACCTGAAATGCTTCAGCCAATGTCATAGTGTCGCGTCCGTTCAAGGCCTACCGATGCGGCAGCCCTTCCGCGGCATGGGCGGCTTGTGCATATTCTGACAACTCAACGCCCTTTCGGCAACTATCCGTCCGCAAATCCGCGCCGCCGTCGGGCGCGACCTGCCAATCGACAAGGCACCCCGTCTTTGGTACACTCTCCGGGAGTCCTTTTCAAGGAGCCGCTCGATGACCATTGCTCGTCGTGATTTTCTCAAGGGCGCCGTGGTCGGCGCTGGTGGCTTGGTGCTGTCGGCCCCCCTGCTGGCCGCCGAGGCCAGGAAGACCTGGGACCCCTACGAGACCGTGACCCTGGGCACCTGCGGGGTCAAGACCTCGCGGACGGGCATCGGAATGGGGATCCACGGGTGGATGCGACAGAGCAACCACACCCGCATGGGCAAGGAGAAGGCCATTCCCGTCTTCCAGGGAGCCTTCGAGCGAGGAATCCGGCTGTTCGACGGCGCCGACCTGTACGGCACGCACCAGATGTTCGCCGAGGCCATGGCCAAGGTGCCCCGCGACAAGTACACCCTGGTCAGCAAGATCTGGATCAACCCCAAGGGCATCCCCGAGGAAGATCGCCCCGACGCCGACGTGGTGGTCCAGCGGTTCCTCAAGGAACTCAAGACCGACTACATCGACATCCTCCAGTTCCACTGCCAGACGCAGGCCGACTGGCCGAAACTGCACCGCAGGCAGATGGACATCATGGACAAGCTGAAGGACAAGGGCCTGATCCGCGCCCACGGCGTATCGTGCCACTCCATCGAAGCGCTGGAGGCCGCCGCCGCCGAGCCCTGGGTGGACGTGGTGCATGCCCGGATCAACCACAAGGGCCTGATGATGGACGACACGCCCGAGAAGGTCGTCCCCGTCCTCCGCAAGCTCCACAAGGCGGGCAAGGGCGTCATCGGGATGAAACTCGTGGGCAACGGCAAGTGGAAGGACGCGCCCGCCGAGCGTGACGCCGCGGCCAGGTTCGTCCTGGGCCTGGGCTGCGTAACCGCCCAGATCGTCGGCTTCGAGGCCGTCGAGCAGATCGACGAGCACGCCGCCCGCGTGCGGGCCATCGCACGAACCTGACCTGTCGGCCGGCGGCCTGCCTGCCGGAGGCAGACCAGCGCGCGGATGGCGGAGTTCGGCCCGATGGGCCGTCCCCGAGGGCACGGACTGTGGATTGGATGCCCAATGCTGGCGTTAACGCAAAAACAGATCCTGGTGATCGCCGCCCTGCTGGTCGTGTACGTGTTCTTCGCGTACCGGGTGTCGCGACAGATGGCGCGCAACGGGCACAACCAGTGGCTGTGGTTCGTCCTGAGCGTGCTGCTCACCTCGCTGCCCGCCGCGATCGTTATGACCCACGAACGGTTCTCCTGGCTGTGGACGCGGACCCGGGAGGAGCAGGCCCGTCGCTCCGGGCGCATCGTGGACCCCGGCCCGGCCGAAGCCGAGAGCCAACAGGACGAACTAGCCGACGACGAAACCGGCAGCGACGTGCCCGGCATGATCCGCTGCCCGCACTGCCGAACGCTCTTCGCGCCGGTAGGCCCGGCCGACCCGTCCGGCCTGACGCCCTGCCCACGCTGCGGACAGACGTTCGAACAGGAGTACCTGGCGTGATCGGCGCCGCATCATCCTGGCCTGCCGCCTTCTCCGCGGCGCCTATTCCCTATTCCCTCTTCCCTGGTCCCTGATCCCTGATTCCTATGAACTGCATCATCCTGAGCGTCGGCGACGAACTGATCACGGGCAAGACCGTTGACACCAACTCCGCCTGGCTGGCCGGACGGATGGTCGAACTCGGCGTCGAGCCCCTGGCCCACGAGACGGTCGGTGACGACATCGACACCGTCGCTGACGGCATGGCCCGAGCAGCCGCCCGGGCCGAGGTGGTGCTGGTGACCGGCGGGCTCGGCCCCACCGCCGACGACCTCACCCGCCAAGCCCTGGCCAAGGCCATGGGCGGCGCGGAACTCGTGTTGGACCCGCCGTCTCTGGAGACGATCGCCGAGTTCTTCCGCCGGCGCGGGCGTGAGATGGCCCCCGCCAACCGCATCCAGGCCATGTTCCCCGCCGGAAGCACCGTCCTGCCCAACGCCGTCGGCACGGCGCCCGGCATGACAGCCCGCGTGGGCACAAGCGACGTGTTCGTCATGCCCGGCGTGCCCCACGAGATGAAGTGGGTGTTCGAACACGAGGTCCGCCCGCGGCTCTCGCTGCCCAGGCGGACTATCCGCACGCACATCGTCCACACGTTCGGGCGGGGCGAGAGCGACGTCGGCCAGATGATCGCCGACCTGATGACCCGCGGGCAGTCGACCACGGTGGGAACGACCGTCTGTTCCGGCATGGTGTCCGTGCGGCTGATCATCCGCAGCGAGACCGCCGAGCAGGCCCAGACCGAAGAGCAACGTCTCGTGGCCGAGCTTCGCCGCCGCCTGGGCGACCTGGTCGTGGGCGAGGGCGAGGACACGATGGCCTCCGTGGCCGGCCGCCTGCTGCATCGCAAAGGCCAGACCCTCGCGACAGCCGAGAGCTGCACCGGCGGGCTGCTGGGCTCGCTGATCACGGCCGTCGCGGGCTCCAGCGAGTACTATCTTGGCGGGGCGGTCTCGTATGCCAACGCGGCCAAGCAGACCCTGCTGGGCGTCGACTCCGAGTTGCTGGAACGGCACGGAGCGGTGAGCGAGCCGGTGGCCGCCGCAATGGCCGAGGGCTGCCGCCACCGACTGGCCGCCGATTGGGCCATCGCCATCACCGGCATCGCCGGGCCCGGAGGGGACAGCGAGGAAAAGCCCGTCGGCCTGGTCTATACCGCGTTGGCCGGCCCCGCCGGCACGACGGTCACCCGGCACCTGTTCCCGGGCAATCGCGAGCACATCCGCGAGCGGGCGGCCATGGCGGCGCTGAACGAATTGCGTTTGGCGATGGGCGGATGAGCATCTATGATACGCGGGCCTGGGGCGGGGGCCACGCGGGTCCTGCCGGCCGTGCAGGCGCCATACAGTAGAGGCGACAATGAGAACTCAGCGTCTGTTGATCCTTCTGGCCTTGTTGGCCGCGACGTTGGCCCAGGCCGACTCCAAGCCCGCCCAGGACCGCCCCGGCCGCGACTTCTACGCCGTCCTCATGGACGGCCAGAAGATCGGCTACAGCGAGCATTCGCTGGTCCAGGCCGAAGGCAAGGCGACCAGCCGCGAGACCATGGTCTTCGAGATCAACCGGGGCAACACCGCCATTCGCATCCGCTACGAACAGACGACCGTCGAGACCAGCGAGGGCAAACCGCTGAGCTTCTCCAGCGTCATGGACATGGGAGTGCTGGGCCAGAAGAGCGAGGGCGTGATCGAGAACGGCAAGTTGAAGCTGACGATCACGTCGGCCGGCGCGAGCCAGCAGCGCGAGATGGACTGGCCCGAGGGGGCCTTGCTGCCCTACGGGCTCCAGTTGCTGGGCGAGAGCAAGGGCTTCGCGGAAGGCACCGCCTACACCGCGCGGGCGTTCGACCTGTCGCTGCTTCAGGCCACCGACGTGGAGGTGAAGGTCGCCGGCCGGGAGAAGGTGGACCTGCTGGGGCGGGTCGTGATGCTGCGGCGCGTGGTCAACACCATGAAGACGCCCCTGGGTCAGATGACCGTCACCAGCTATGTCGACGACGCAGGGACCATGCAGAAGTCGCTGCTGCCCATGATGGGGATGAAGATGGAGATCGTCGCGTGCAGCGAGGCCTTCGCCCGCTCCAAGAACGCGGCGGTGGACTTCTTCGACCGTCAACTGGTCGCCTGCCCCGTTTCGCTGGCGGACCTGAAGGCCGGCCAGGCGGTGCGCTACGTTCTCCAGCCCCGCCCCGGCGCGGAGATCTCCGTGCCTGACAGCGACAACCAGGCCGTCCGCAAGCTCAAGGACGGGCAGTTGGAGGTGACCGTCCGCCTGGCCAAGGCGAGCGGCGGCGCCATGCCGTACGCCGGTTCCGACCAGCGCCTCCAGGCGGCGACGCGCCCGGCCCGGTTTCTGGAGAGCGACCGCAAGGAAGTCGCGGACCTCGCCCGCCAGGCGACCCAGGGCGCCAAGGACGCCGCCCACGCCGCCCGGCGGATCGAGGCATTCGTCCGCAAGCACGTGAACAAGAAGAACCTCTCGGTCGGCTACGCCTCGGCCGCCGAGGTCGCCGTCACCCGGGAAGGCGACTGCACCGAACACGCGGTGCTTGTGGCCGCCATGTGTCGCGCCGTCGGCATGCCCGCCGAAGTGGTCATGGGCCTGGCGTATGTGCCCAGGTTCGGCGAGCGGAAGGACGTCTTCGTCCCGCACGCGTGGGCCCAGGTCTACGTTACCGGCGCCGAAGGCAAGCCCGGCACGTGGATCTACCTGGACGCCGCCCTGCCCTGGATGAACACCGCGCGCATCGCCCTGGGCAGCAGCGACGGCGACCTGGACTCCTTCTTCGAACTGGTCCAGACGCTCGGCTGCTTCACCATCGCCGAAGCCAAGGTGCTGCCCGGTGCCCCCTAACCTCGGCGCCCGACTGAGCCTTGCGCCCGGTCGCCTGCCGGCGGCCAGCGCCATGGAACCCGCCCCGCCGCGACGCAGATTCAGGGGCACACCGCCTCCGGATTGCCGATCTATCTGTACCGCAAGCATGAAAGCGCGTGCGAACATCCGGGCGGCCTGTCTGGGGGTGGTCCTGGCCTGGCCGCTGATTGCCGCATCGGGCCCGCCGGCCTCCGCGCCCTCGTCGCGGCCCGGCGAACCCTCCTCGGCCCCCGCGCCTGGAATCTCCCAGCCCGGGCCCGGACTCCCCGTCTTTGCCTCGCCGGCCTCTCTTGACTCGGCCACGCCCGAGGCCTCGATGCGGTTCGAACTCGCCTGGGCCAACGGCGTCGTGCCGGCGATCCCCGTTGTGGACGGGCAGACGGTAGCCGGCGGCGCCGACGGGCGCGTGCTGGTCCGCGTCAAGGCGGTGAAGCCCGCGCGGCTGTCCGCGGCCCCGTACGCCGGGAGCGACCCGACCGCCCTGGCGGCGCTGCGGCCCAGTCGGCGGATCGACAGCGACGACCCACGGATCGCGCGCCTGGCCCGCGAGGTCGCGGCCGGGCGGTCCGACGCTCTGACCATCGCCCACGACGTGGAGCGGTTCGTCCGCCTGTACGTGACCGACAAGCAGGCCGGCCTGGGCGCGTGGGGGTCGGCTGGCGAGGTCCTCACGACCCGTCGCGGCGACTGCACCGAGCATGCCGTCCTCACCGCCGCCCTCTGCCGGGCCGCCGGCGTGCCCGCCGATGTGGCGTTCGGCCTGGCCTATGCGCCCCGCTGGAACGACCGCCGGCATGTCTTCCTGCCCCACGTCTGGACCCGGGCGTACGTGGACGGCCAGTGGGTGGGCCTGGACGCCGCCCTGGACCGCTGGACCACCGCTCGATTCATACTGGCCGTCTCGCTGGAGGGAGACTTCGGCATGGCGAGGCCCACCACGGCTGCCACCAGACCCCTCACCTCGCTGCCGGCACTGGACGCGCTGAGCATCCGCCAGGCCCAGGTCGAGACTGACTCATCGAACCAGCTCCTGCTGGCCGCTGTCCTGGCGGCCGCGTGCGTCGCGTTCGTCATCGCCCGCCGGCGCCGCAAGGCCCGTTCCCGCGGGCAACAGGACAGGGCCCCCCGCGAGCCCTAGCGCCTCCCCGCCGCCTCGCATCCCCCCTGCCCCAGGCGTCTTCCGCACTCGCTTTGTCCGGTAAACGTTTGCGTCTCCGCCGTCGGTTCGTCACAATGGCCCGCAATGGACAGACGCCTGTCGAGCGTGCCCCTTGCGGAACGGATTCGTCGCGCGGACCGGCCGGTCGTGCTGTTGCGCGGCCCGGCCGCTTGCGGCAAGACGTCTGCCATCCTGGACCTCTTCCGCGACGCCAAGCCGCTCCAGCGGCTCCTTCTGGCACCCAATTCCGCCGCCGTAAACGACCTCCGCCGCCGCCTGCTGGAGCAGTCGCCCGCGGGCGTCGTGATGAACCCGCAGGTGACCACCTTTGCGGGCCTGGCCCAGCGGGTGCTGCGGGCGGCTGGGGCCACGAGCAGGCCCGCATCCGCCTTCCACCTCCATCTGCTGCTTCGCGGGATCGTGGGCGAATTGGCGACCGCGGGGAAGCTCCCTGCCCTGCGCGCGGTGGCCGACACCCCCGGCGTGATCGACGCCCTGGAACGGGCGATCGGGGAGTTGAAGCGGGCCGCCTTCGACACCCCGGACCTGCGCCGGGCCCTGGGAGCCCGGCGCGGGCGAACCGGCGACCTGCTGGAGGTCTACGAGCGATACCAGACCCAATTGCAGGCGCGCAACCTCCATGACACCGAGGGCGAAGCCTGGCTGGCCCGCGACGAGTTGCGACGCTGCATCGAGGCGTCCCAGCCGCCGCCCGCGCTCCAGAACGTCCAACTGCTGGCGGTGGACGGCTTCACCGACTTCACGCCCACACAACTCGAAATGCTCGCCCTGCTCAGCCGCCGCGTCGAACGGGTGGTCGTCACTCTCTGCTGGGACCAGGACGGCCGCCACCGAATGTGGCACTGGACGACGCGGACCCTGCAAAAGCTCCGCGCCGCCCTGGGCGAACGGATGGAGGAGATCGAGGTACCTCAGGCAATCCTGCCTGAGACGCAAGGCCGCGATGCACCCGAACCCACGCCGCCCCCCGCTGCCCAAACCCCTGCCGGCGAATGCGCCGGGTCTCGAATCGCAGGCAGGAATGCCTGCACTGCCCTGGCCGACGTGTGGAACAACGTCTTTCACCTGGACCTGCCCGTCGCGACCGCACCGACCGGGCTGCATGTAATCGCCGCTTGCGGGCGCCAGGCCGAGCTGACAGCCGTGGCCGGGCGGATCAAGCGCCTGCTGCTGGCGGGCGCGGCGCCGCTCTCAATCGCCGTCCTGACCCGCTCGATGGAAAGCTACCGCCCCGCGATCGAGCGGGTCTTCGCCCAGCACGGCATCCCCCTGGCGGCCAAGGCCGAGCCCGTCAGCGACGTGGGCGTCGTGCGGTTTGTTCTGGACGTCGCCGCGATGGCGCCGCGGTTCGCCTTCCGCACCATGCTGCGGGTGCTCAAGAGCAGCTACTTCCGCCCGTCCGCGCTGGGCGCCTTCGACGAGCAGACGGCTGCCACAGCCGAGATGATCGTCCGCGAGGGCAACGTGCTGGAGGGCCTGTCGGCTTATGCGGACGCGACGGCCCGGCTGGCGGCGCGGGCCCGCCGCGGCCCGGACGAGGACGACGAACTGCTGCTGGGCCCGATCGCCTGCAGCGCCGAGGACATCGTCCGGGCGGGCGAACTGCTCCAGGCGATGCTGGAGCTCGGCCGGGGGGTGCTGGCCCATCCGGAGTCGGCGGCTCAGTCGCCGCCGTCCGGCGGACCGGCCCTGCCCGGAGAGGTTCGTCCGGCGGCTATAGGGGAACTGGTGGAGCGACTGGGCCTGCGCGCGGTTGCGGAGGGGCATGACGATCCGGCCCTGGTCGCCCGCGACCTGCGGGCGCTGGACGCGATGGGCAGCGCGCTGGACGACCTGGCCGACTGGTCCGGCGGAACGCCGCTCACCCTGGAGACCCTCCGGCAGGCCCTGACGCGCGTGACTTGCCCCCGCCCCCGCACCGAGTCGCTCGTGGACGTGTTGGACGTGCTGGACGCCCGGGCGGTCCGGTACGAACACGTATTCCTCTTAGGCCTGGGCGAGGGCGAGTTCCCCCTCCGACAGTCTGAGGGCTCGCTGATCAACGACGCCGACCGACAGGCCTGGGCCGCCCGCGGCGCCGCCCTGGACAGTCGCAACGACCTGGCCGCCCGCGAGATGCTGCTTTTCTACCTGGCCCTGTCGAGGGCCCAGCGGGAGCTTACGCTGAGCTTCCTGGAGGCCGACGACGCCGGAGGCGTCGGCGCGCCGGGCCCGTTCCTGTTGTCCGCCTGCGACCCCCTGGGCGGGTTGGAGGCGTGCGATCTGCTGCGGATCCCCATGGGACAGTTCCTGCCCGCGGACCAGCCGCCGGCCTCCCACTCGCAGGCCGTGCTGGCGGCGGTGGCTGGGCTGTTTCAGCCTCACCTGCGGGCCCACCCAGGCGCCCTGGCGTGGGCGGCCCGGCACGCGCGTGAGCAACTGGAGCGCGCCGGGCGAGGCCTGTGGGCCAGGCATCGGCGATGGCGGCCGGACGAGCCGGACAGCTTCGATGGCCGGCTGAGCGACCCCGCCTTGCTGCAGCACCTGGCCGAACGGTTCGCCGGCGGCGAGGTCTTCTCGGCAAGCGGGCTCAACAGCTTCGGCCAGTGCCCGTGGCAGTATTTCGCCAGCCACCTGTTGAACCTCCGCCCGCTCGCCCTGCCGCAGCGACGGCTGGAGGCGGTGACCCGCGGCACCTTCATCCACAACGTGCTGCACGGGGTGATGTCACACTTGCGCCAGGCGTGCGGGCGCGGGTTCGTCCTGGCCGAAGTGAGCGACAAGCAGATGCAGGCGGCACTGGACGAGGCGTTTGCCGACGCCTCCGGCGACGTCGAGGTCCGCCGCCCGCCCTTCCCGGTTTTGTGGCGGATCCAGCAGGGCCAGATGCGACGCGAGTTGGAGACTTATCTCGCCCAGGTGCGCCAACGGGCCGAGCTGGGCAACCGCCCGCTGCACTTCGAGCTGGGGTTCGCCCTGGAGGGCGAGCGCGGCCCCCGCGACGAGGCCAGCCGGGCCGGGCCGGTGGAGTTGGACACGCCCGCCGGCCCGCTGCGCATGCGGGGCAAGATCGACCGCGTCGACCGCATCCGTTTTGACGGCATGGAAGGCCTGCTGGTGGTGGACTACAAGACGGGCAGGCTGGCGACGCCCGCCGATATCGAGGCCGGGCGAAGCCTTCAGTTGCCGCTCTACGCCCTGGCGGTCGAGAAGATGCTCGGCGAGCAGGCCATGGGAGGCGTGTTTCATCGCGTGGGTCCGGGCAAGCTCAAGGAGCAGTACTTCGCCCGGATGCGCTACATCCGAGGCCGCTACAGCCAGGTGGAGGCCTACGAGGAACTGCTGCAATCGGTCCTCGCCCGCGTGGGGGAATTCCTGACGGCCATGCGCGAGGGACGTTTCGATCTGCTCCCCACGGACGACTGCCCCGGCTACTGCCCGTTCCGCCAGGTCTGCCAGTTCAGCCCGGCGCGAGACGAACTCAAGCGTCCGTCCGGGCAGCGACCGGGCGGAGATGACGAGGGAGAGGACTCATGAGCGGGCCCATCCAGCTCACGCCCGCGCAGCAGGCGGCGGCGATCGACCGGATCGCCGACAGCCTCGCCCTGCGCAGCGGGGCCGGGTGCGGCAAGACCTTCGTGCTGGCCCTGCGGTACATTCATCTGCTCCGTTCGGCCTCGACCGACAGCGATCCGCTCAGCGAACTGGTCGCCCTGACCTTCACCGACAAGGCCGCCCTCGAGATGTCTCAACGGGTGCGCAAGATGCTGCTGGAACTCGGCGCCCGCTCGGAGGGCGAGTTCCGCGCCCGCGTCCAGGGCTGGATCGACCGGCTGGGCGAGGCCCGAATCGGAACGATCCACAGCTTCTGCTCGGCGCTGCTGCGGGCCAACGCGATCGAAGCGGGCATCGACCCCTCGTTCGCGGTTTGCAGCGACGCGCTCCAGGCCCGCCGCCTGCTGAGCGAGGCCGCCGACGACGCGTGCCTGGAGGCGGTCGAAAGCGAGCAGACGGACGTAGCCGAACTGCTGACGCGGATGGCCTACCCGAAGGTGGTGGAGCTGGTCGTGGATTTGGCCGAGTTGCGCACCACCTGCCGCCTGGAGGATTACCAGGACCCCCGAGCGATCGTGCAACGGTGGGAACGTCTTCGTCGCGAGACGGCCCGCGCGGAATGGGCGCGACTGGCGGCGGACGTCGACTACCGCGCCGAGCTGGACCGCGCGGAGGCACACTCGTGCAGCGACCCGCACGACAGGTTGGCGGACTATCGCAGCCAACAGGTGCGCCTTGTCCGCGGCCTGCTGGACGACCCGGCCTGCCGCACCGCCCAGACGATGGATCTGCTGGACGACGCGCCGGGCAACATCGGCTCGGGCAAGGCCTGGGGCGGCAAGGACATGCTCCTGTCCGTCCGAAGCGGGTTGAAGAACCTCGTCGCGCGGGCGATGGCGATGTCGCCGCTGACCCGCCCGCTGAACGAGTTGGACGAGCAAGCCGCCGCGTTCCTGGCAACCCTCACGGGTCTGGCCCGGCGAACCATCGAGCGGTACCGCCTGGCCAAGCGCTCGGCCGGGCTGCTGGACTTCACCGACCTGCTCGATCACGCCGGGAGGATGCTGCGGGACAACCCCGCCCTCCGCACGCGCCTGGCCGGGCAGATCCGCCAGCTCCTCATCGACGAATGCCAGGACACCGACGCCTTCCAGGTCGAGCTGCTGATGACGCTGGTGGACCCGCAGCGCGGCCTGAAGGGAGAGGTTCCCCAGGGCCGCTTGTTCCTGGTCGGCGACGCCAAGCAGTCGATCTACCGCTTCCGCGGGGCGCAACTCGAGGTCTTCGAGGACCTCTGCCAACGCCTGGGGCCCGACCGCCAGGAGGACCTCGACCTGTCCTTCCGATCGCACGCGGGAGTGGTGGAGTTCGTCAACCACGTATTCGCCCCGCTCATGGGTCCGGCGTACTCGCCCATCCGCGCCCGCCGCGAAGTTCTGCCCGCTGAACACTCGGTGGAGATCCTGCTGGCCCGGAGAGACGAGGGGCCGATCGACTCGGCCGACCAGGCCGACCGGGCCCAGGCGGCGGCTGTCGCGCAACGAATCCGCCGGATGGTCGACGACGGCGAGCGTCGCGTGTGGGACGCCCAGGCCGGCGCCTGGCGGGCGGTGCGATGGGGCGACGTAGCCATTCTCTTCGCGAGGATGACCAACAGCCTGCTGTACGAACGGGAACTCCAGCGCATGGAGGTGCCCTACTACGTGCTGTCGGGGATGGGGTTCTTCCAGCAGCAGGAAGTCTTCGACGTGCTTAACGCCCTGCGGGCCATCGACAACCCGTTGGACGACCTGGCCCTGCTGGGCCTGCTGCGCAGCAGCCTGGTGGGCCTGGACGACAACGTCCTGCTGCACCTGGCGATGGCCCTGCGCCCGCCGTACTTTCCCGCGCTGCTGGAGGAGGTGCGGGCGGGCCGGACGCCCCTGGCCAGTGTGCTGGGCGGGCCCCGCTCCCGCGCCCTGGGCGAAGCGGTGGCCATGATCCATGACCTGCACCGCCGCAAAGACGCCGTCGGGATCGACCGGACGCTGGGCGAGTTGCTCGAGCGGACCGCATACGAGGCCGTCCTGCTGGCCCAGTTCCAGGGCAAGAGGATGCTGGGCAACGTGCGGATGCTCCTGGCCCGCGCCGCCGCTGCCGCCGGGCAAGGCACGTGCCTGGCCGACTTTCTGGCCGAGATGGACGAGTTTGTGGCGGCTGAGCAGCGCCACGAACAGGCCGCCGTCGAGGGCGAGGCCGAGGACGTCGTGCGGGTCCTCACCATCCACAAGGCCAAGGGCCTGGAGTTCCCCGTGGTGATCGTGCCCGACCTGAACGTGGGTCGCCGCTCGAACTCGCCGACCCTGCTGCAGCGGCGAGACTGGGGACTGACGCTCAAGGTCAAACCGGAAGACGAAGAGGACAAGAGCCAGCCGCTCTCGTTCCTGATGGCCAACCGGCTCGAGGAGCAGGACCAGCTTCGCGAAGACATCCGCAAGTACTACGTCGCCCTGACGCGGGCGCAGGATTTCCTGGTCCTCGCGGGGGCCGCCTGGCGGACGCGGGAGGGCGCGTTCCAGCGGGCCGGCTCGTTCGTCTCCAACCTGGACGGCGTGTTGGGGCTGTCGCGCGCCATGGACGCAGCCAGGCAGACGGGCCAGGCGGATGTGCCGTACGGCAAGGGCTTTCGAGCCCGGCTGACGACCGGGCCCGGGCAGGCCAAACAGCCCGGACTGGCTCCCTCGGATGGGGCCAGGCTCCAAACCAGGTCCGCCGACGCCGAAGACCTGGGCCGACGGATCGTTCAACGGGGACTGAAGGCCTCGCTGGATCGCGAACTCGAATTGTTGATCGACCCCCTCCCGCCCTCGGTGGGCCGGGTCGAGCTGGCGGTGACGGCCCTGGTAGACTTCGATCGTTGCCCGCAACTGTATCGCTGGCGATACGAGCTGCAGGTCGACGCGAAGGCCGCCGCAAGGCCCCCGTCGGGCCTCGGCCCGGACGATGCCGCGGCCGTCGATGCCGCCACCATGGGCACCATCCTGCACCGCTGCATGGAACTGCTGGACTTCGCCGCGCCCCAGGACGCCCGAGCCCTCGCCGATCGGGCCCTGGCCGATCTGGAGATGCAGGGGCAACTCCTGGTGGGCGTGGCGGCTGAGCTGGAACCCATGCTCCAGCGGCTGCGTGCCCACGCCCTGATGGAGGAGGTGGCCTCCGCCCGCCAGGTCCGGCGCGAACTGGACTTCCTGCTGGCCCAGGGCCGGGCCGTCCTGCGGGGACAGATCGACCTGCTGTTTGAGGACCGGGCGGGGCGTTGGAGGCTCGTGGACTACAAGTCCGACCGGGTCTCGACGGACCAGGTGGCCCGGCATGCAGAGGGCTACCAGTTGCAGTTGCTCGTGTACGCCTTGGCGGCCTGGCGCTTTCATGGCGCCGCCCCCGCCGACGCGCGGCTGTACTTCCTCCGGCCCGGGACTGCCCACGAACTGGCACTGAGCGAGTCAGTCCTGGGTGACGCGTCGCGCCGGCTGGAGCGGTTGACCGGGGAGTTGATCGCCGCCCGACGAAGCGGACGATTTGGCCGCAATGCCGGCGAGGCCTGCGCATTCTGCCCTTATCGGGCCTTGTGTCGCTGAACATATCCCGGACATGTCCTGGACGCTGGCGGGGCGACCGCCAACGTGGTATACTGAAGTCATCATAAGTCCTTTATCCCCGGAGATGCCGACATGTTGATCCATCTGGTCCGCGCGATGTTCATCGTGACGGTGCTGGCCTTCACGATGTCGTACGCCTTTCAGCAGGCGGTGGTAAGCCAAGGCACGGAGTACGTCACGGCGTATATCCTGGTGCCGTTCTTTGCGGCGATCGGCGTGGTGGTGGCCGACACGCTGTGGCGGCGCAAACGGCTGCAGGTCCTCAGCGGCCTGTTCTTCGGCATCCTGGCGGGCCTGGTGCTGGCGTACGTATTGACCGTCATCCTCGACATGCTGGTGAACGTCTTCCCGCAGTTGACGACGGCCGGGGCCCTGCAGGTCATCAGCCTGGTGAAGGTGCTGTTGGGGGTCGCCTCGGTGTTCCTGTGCGTGTCGTTCGTCTTGCAGACCAAGGACGATTTCCGCTTCGTGATCCCCTACGTGGAGTTTTCCAAGCAGACCAAGGGGGCCCGCCCCTTCCTGCTGGATACCTCGGTGATCATCGACGGGCGCATCGCCGACATCGCCGACACCCGCATCCTGGAATCCCAGCTTGTCGTGCCGCGGTTCATCCTGAGCGAGTTGCAGGCCATCGCCGACAGCGATGACAAGCTCAAACGGGCCCGCGGGCGGCGCGGGCTGGACATCCTCAACCGCCTCCAGACTTCCCGCAACCTCGACATCCACATCCTCGACACCCGCATCCCGGAGGTGGAGGTCGCGGGCGATACCGACGCCAAGCTGCTGGCCCTCAGCCGGCACGTCGACGGACGGGTCATGACCAACGACTACAACCTGGGCAAGATCGCCCAGCTCCGCGGCGTGGACGTGATCAACATCAACGACCTCGCCAACGCCCTCAAGCCGGCCGTCCTGCCCGGGGAAACCCTCGCCGTCAAGATCATCAAGCCCGGGGAGGAGCCTGGCCAGGGCGTGGGATACCTGGAAGACGGGACGATGGTCGTAGCCGAGCAGGGGCGAGACCACATCGGGCGGGAGATCATCATCACCGTCACCAGCGCCCTCCAGACGTCGGCGGGGCGGATGATCTTCGGGCGCCTCAACGGCGACCGGACGTTCGGACGGCGGGAGAAAACCACCTGATCCGTCAAATTCGGCCAATCGTTTGCCATCTGATCCGTTAAGTTCTTTGCCCGCAGAGACAATACCGCCCTGGGCGCCCCCCAAACAGGGATTTGCCCTCTCGTCGGCGGCAAGGTATGATTAGATAGAAGGCCGTTCCTGGGAAGGAGCGCATCGAATGGCGAAAATCGAAGTGCCGGACCACATGAAGGAGCAGCGGACGGATCCCGAGATCCAGCCGGAGTTGTGTGGCCCGTTCGTCACCATCTCGCGCCAGTTCGGCTGCCAGGGCTTTTCTTTGGGTCTCCTGCTGCTGGACATCCTCAATGAGGAGGTCCAGCCCCCGCACGCGTGGCGGATCTACCACAAGGAGATCCTCTCCAAGCTGGCGGTGGAGACGAACATGGCCGCCGAGGTGCTGGACCGCGAGCGGCGGAGCAAGCCGCGATTCATCGTCGACTTCTTCCGCTCGCTGGGGGGCGAGAAGGTGCCCTCGGGCATCGAGATTCGCAACCGGATCAACACGATCATCCGCGGGCTGGCCGTGCAGGGTTACGCAATTGTCATCGGCCAGGGCAGCAGCGGCGCCTGCCAGGACCTGCCCAACGGTCTGTCGATTCGCCTGGAAGCCCCGGAGGACTGGCGGGTCAAGCAGGTCGCCTTCCGCGAGGGTCTCACCGCCACGCAGGCCCGCCTGCGGGTGCAGGCCATGGAGCAGGAACGCGAGTACCTGCGCAAGATCTACGAGACCAAGTTCCCCCGCAAGCCGGCGTTCAACCTGGTCTACGATACGTCCGCTTTCTCGCTGACCCAGATCGCCCAGCACGTAGTGTACGCCATGCGGCTCAAGAAGATCATCACGCGCCCCGCGCTCCAGGGCGGCTCGCTGCCCAGCGAGAACATCCCGTCGCTGTAGCGGGAGAATACGTCATGCCATGCGAAGCCTGCCGGCAGGCAACCTGCCTGTCGGTGGGCGGGGCAGGCCCACGGAAGATCTTCCGCCACGGCGGACAGGTCCGTGGGTTTTTCGCTGAACCGGCAACGCCGAGCGGGGATTGCCTTTTCGCGGCTGCGGCGGTAGAAGGTCCATATGCTCTCCCTGATGATCCTCGCCGCGTTAACGGTCTGTGCTGCCGACGCCGCCGACAGGGCACCCGACGCCTTCGATCTGAACCGCCCCGGATGGTCCCGCCAGCCGACCTGGCTCGCCAACCCCGCCTCCAATTCTGAGGTCTCCGGCACGGGATGGACGTCCTCTTTCGACGGCAAGGCGCTTCGGACAACTCCGCCCTCGCTCACGTTCACCGTCGACCAGCCGCACAAGGGCATGAAGTTCTCCACGCCCATGAAAGGACTCTCGCTGCGGGACTTCCCCTTCTTGGTCCTGCACTATCGCGCCCGCAACATCGACACGACCAGCCGCGACTACGCGGTCTACGTCGATGACGGCGACGCCAGCCGCCAGCTTGCCCCCGTCCGCCTGTGCGACCTGCACGCCGACGACCACTGGCACACCCTGGCGGTGGACGTTTCACGCCTGAGCAAGTCCAACGAGCCGCGTCTGCTTGCCGTCCAGGTGCAGGCGACAGAGGCCGGCAAGGCCCTGCTGGAGTTCCGCCGCCTGGAGTTCAGCGACATCTGGCCCGAGGGCGCCACCCGCGTCGGACCCGCCCCGCCGCCGCCCGCACCGGACCGCCCCGTCCCGCTGCCAGGCCTGAAGTGGACCGCCCAACCCTCCTGGCTCGCTAATCCCGCCACCGGCGGGGCCCACGAATTCGCCCCGGGCCACTTCCCGCTCGCGACTTCGCAAACCGAGACCTCGCCCGCGGCTCCTGCTTCTGCCGCCGCCTTCCGCGTCCGCCAACCGGGCGCCGGCATGAAGTGGTCGGCAAACCTCGACGCTCCCCTGGACATCTCGGCCCATCGCTACCTCCATATCCGATACCGAGCGATCAACCTGTCCGCCCGAGGCGACTATACCGTCTGCGCCCTGGGGACTGGCCCGACGGGCGGGTCCACGTCCGCCGCCCTCCTCTGGCCCGCGGACACGCGATCCGACGGCCGCTGGCACGTCGCCGCCGCCGATTTGGCCCCCGTGCGGGCCAAGCTGGCGCGGGTGACCGGCCTGGCCTGCCAGGTGCAGGCCGCCGCGCCCGACGCCCGCCTGGAGATCGCGGACATCCGCCTGAGCGACCACCTCCCCCGGCAACAGGTCGAGGAATTCTGCGACCTGGCGGCCGAAGCGAAGTGGGAGGGCTTCGCCCCCTTGCCGCTCCCGCTTCAAACGGCCCCGCTCAAAGGCTGGCTGGCCCGCTTGCGCCTGGACAACTGGCCCGCCGCCCGGGCCGCCACCTTCCAGTCCATCCCGTTCGACCTGTCCGGCTCGCCCGGGCGCGTCGCCGCCACATCCCTATGCACCGGCGGCCAAATCGACGTGAACGTCTCTTCCGACCTCCGCCCCAGTGAAGTCTACCTGCTCCTGCTGGCCCGCCTGGCCGGGCCGGAAGAGGACGTCTTCGGCGGCGGGACCTTCACCCGCATCCGCGACGTCGACCGCTTCCGAATCGAGTTGACCTACATGGACGACGAGAAGGCCCTCGACGAATGCCTGCCGCTCAATCTCGCCGACGGCGAGTTCGGCATCCGCAACGGTCTGCAGGTACTGGTGGTCTCAACCGACCCGAAACGGCGGCTGTTCTCGGTCCGGCTGATCGACCGCTCCGACCAGACTGCCCTCGCTCTTGTGGCCGCCACCGCCCGCACGGGCCCGCCCCTGCACCCGCAGGCGGCGGACGAGATGCCTGCGCTCGTGCACAAGCCTCCGCCGCCCCCGCCCCGCGAGCCCGGCCTGCTGCACGTCGCCGACGCCCAGGCCGTCTTCCGCGACGAGTGGATGGAGGCCGCCCTGCCGCTGACCGGCCCGCCGCAACTGGCCCGGCTGCGACATCTGCCGGCCGGGCGCGACCTGCTGGACAAGCCCAGCGACCTGGCCCGACTGAGCCTCGACGGCAGGGCGATCGCGGCGGAAGACTGGCTGGCGGCCGGGCACGAGCAGCGCGACGGAGGCGTCCTGCGGACCTTCCGCATCCGCGGCCGGGAGGGCCTGACGGTGGGACTGTTCGTGCGGTCCAACTCGCCAGGCCGCCTCGCGGTGAGCGGCCGGCTGACCAACGCCGGCGCCACACCCTGCCGAACCGCCCTCACGGTCGGCCTGGGTCCCTACCGCCTGGCCGGGCGGCGCGAGGACGAACACTACCTCTTCCCCAAGCGAGGCGCCGCCTTCGACAACCGCCCCTGCTCCTATCGCAACCGCTACTGCGGCACGTTCCCGCTTCAGTTCGTCGATACCTTCGCCCCGGCCTGCGGCTGCGGGCTGTTCCTGCGGACAGCCGGCCTGGAACTCGAACCGCGGCACTACCTGCTGGAGAAGTCCGACGCGGGACTGCGTCTGGCGGTCGAACATGCCGAGACGACGCTGGCGCCCGGCGCGAATCGCGACTGCCCCGAAGTGATGTTCGAACTCAGCGACGGGCATTGGCGACGCGGGCTGGACGCCTACACGGCCTGGCGTCGTCAGGCGCTGCCCGCGCGCCCGCCCAAGCAGTGGTTCCGCGAGGTCTTCAACTTCCGCCAGCGGTTCCTGCACGGGCTGGACCCGCTGTACGACCCCGCCGCGGGCAAGCTGAACCTCCAATCCGCCGTCGATGAGGCCCGCGAGGAGTTCGGCGGAATCGACTATCTCCACCTGTTCGACTGGGGCTACCTTCCGCCGTACGGGCGCATCTACGGGCGACAGGGCGACCTCTCGCCCTACGACGCGATTCGCGGCGGCCTGCCCGCCCTGCGCCGGGCCATCGCGGCCGTGCGGGCCCAGAAGGTGCCCGTCGGGTTGTATATCGAGGGCTACCTGCTGGAGGAGAAAGGCCAACTGGGGCGGGAGCACGGCAAGCAGTGGCAGTTGATCGGCTCCGACGGCAAGGGCCGGTACTGGCCCGGCTGCAGCGAGATGTATGTCTGTGCGGGCGTCGAGCCCTGGCGGGCCGTGCAGGCCGCCACCTACGCCGCCAAGGTCCGCGAGCTCGACGTGGACGGGATGTACCTGGACCAGTTCGGCTTCGCCGGTTCGTACGTCGACTGCTGGTCCGACCGCCACGGGCACGGCGTTCCGTCGTTCGCCGCCGCCTGCGAGCGGGACTGCACGCGGCGCGTCCGCGAGGCGATCGACAAGGCCAAGCCCGACGTCGCCCTGTACACGGAGGAGACGCCGGCGGACCTGGCGAGCGTGTTCCAGGACGGCAGCTTCACCTACGCCATGAACGAGTCGCGCCGCACGTTGACCCGCGTGCCGCTGAACCTGACGCGATTCGCCCTGCCGCACTTCAAGACCATCGAGATCCTCGTCTGCGACAAGCCCACCGCAAGCTGGGCGACGGGCGTGAAATGGGTGTTCTTCAACGGCGAGGCGATCTGGCTGGAAGGACCGGCACGGGAGTGGTTCGAGCCGCACACGCTGGAGGCGATCCGCCGCTGCCACGCCATCCTGCGCCGCCACCGCGACGCGTTCACCTGCTCGCAGCCCGTGCCGCTGGTCCGGACGCTGGCCGGCGGGGTTTTCGTCAATGCCTTCCCGGCGGATGACGGGCGAAAGACGGTCTACACCTTCTACAACTCGCGGCGGCGGACGTTCCGAGGCGACGTGCTGGCCGTGGACTGGCCCGAAGGCGCGACGGCCCACGACGCGTGGAACGACCGGCCCGCCCGGGTGCGCGTCGGCGGCCGGCGGGCAACGCTCTCCCTGGAGATCGGCCCCCACGACGTGGGCTGCGTGGTCGTCAACTCGCCTGGACGGCCGTGATGGCCGTCACCAGGACGATATCCTCGACGCTGCAGCCGCGGGACAGATCGTTGACCGGCTTGGCCAGGCCCATCAGCAGCGGGCCCAGGGCGATCGCGTCGCCCAGCCGCTCCACGAGCTTGTAGCCGACGTTGCCGGACGACAGGTCCGGGAAGACCAGCACGTTGGCCTTTCCGGCCACGGGCGAGTCTTTGGCCTTGCGGCGGGCGATGGAGGGCAGCAGGGCCGCGTCGGCCTGCAGTTCGCCGTCGATGTTCAGGTCGCCTCGTCGGGTGTTGGCCAGGCGGGTCGCCTCGACGACCTTCTCGACGGCGGGGCTGTGAGCCGAGCCCTTGCTGGAGAAGCTCAGCATCGCGACGGCGGGCTCGACCTGCAGGAGGGCGCGGCACTGGAGGGCGGCGGAGATGGCGATGTCGGCGAGTTGCTCGGCCGTCGGCTCGGGCACGACCCCGGTGTCGGCGAACAGCAGGGCGCCGTCCACGCCGAGATCGGCGGCGCGGGTGCACATGATGGAGCACCCGCTGAGCGTCTTGATCCCCTTCTGGAGCCCGACCCCGAACAGGGCGGCGCGGACGGTGTCGGCCGTCGGACAGTTGCTGCCGGCGACCATGCCGTCCATCCGGTCGGCCCCCACCATCATGGCCCCGTAGTAAACGTAGTTGGCCAGCATGTCGGCTGCCTGTTGGCGGGTCATGCCCTTGGCCTTGCGTTTCTCGTGGAGCCGGTCGACGTACTCGTCGTGGTGCGGATCGGAGGCCGGATCGAGCACCTCGACGCCGGAGAGATCGACGTTGTTCAGTTTCGCTTGTTCTCGAACCCGATCAGGCGGGCCCAGGAGCGTCACGTGGGCGTACTGGCGGCCGCGGATGATCTCGGCGGCTTGCAGGACCCGCAGATCCTGGGTCTCGGGGAGCACGATTCGTTTCTGGAGGCGGATGGCATGTTCGGTGATTCGGCGGATTACAGCGTTCTCACTCATCGTCGTGGCCTTTACGACCAGATCCGGCACAGTCGTTGCCCGGCCTTCGGGGCGCCGTGCGGGATATCCTTGTCATTGCCTTTGCACAGGGCATTCTGTACAATCCTCGATCTTGCCGACGGAACCGAAGATGATAGCCCGCGGGCGGAATGTTGTCGAGAGAGTACATGAGCCATCGTCATCATTTGCTTGAGAAGATCCAGGTGGAGTTGGCCGCGGCTGTGGCGGTGGCCGTCGTGTACTTCTGGGCGGCCCCGGCCCTGCCGCTGAGCGACCCGCAGTGGCCGATCGTCTTCCTGCCGACGGGCAACCTGAGCGCCGCGGCCTCGGCTGCCCTGGTGATCTGGGGCCTCACCGTCCTGTGCGTGCTGGCGACGGTCTCCGCCCGGGCGGAAGGATCGATGCTGGCGGCGTTGATCGGCGCAGCCGGCTACAGCATGTACTCCCCTCAGATCCGCGGGCTGCTGTGGTACCGCCAGGACAGCCTCCCGTCCCTGTACGCGCTGCTGATCAGCGAGGTGCTTCTGCTGAGCCTGATCCTGGTGGGCGTGGCAATCCTCGTGACGCTGGTGCGACGGACGGTGTTGGCCGCCTGCCCCGCGTGCGCCTGGCGCAGCCCGCTGCTGAGGCAGGACCAGACACCCGTGAACTGGCTGGAGCGCCTGTTCGGGCCCGGGTATCACATCCGAGGCCTGGCCGGGCAGTCCCTGACCACGCTGGGCGGTCGAATACGCCAGTCGGCCATGTTCCTGGCGACCGGGATGCTGCTGTCGATGGTCCTGCTGGTTCTGTTGATGCGGTCGGCCGACCGGGGCCAGATCGTCTTTGCCCTGCTGGCCAGCTTCACGCTGGGCGTGCTGGTGGCCCACCAGCTTCTGCCGGTCCCCAACAGCATCCTGAGCTGGGCCATGCCCGTCCCGGTGGCCATCCTGTTCTACCTGCTGGCGATGGTCTCCTCCTCCGACACCTCCTCACAGGCATGGATGAGCGTGCATCACTACGGGCGGGCACTGCCCATCGACTGGGTCACCGTCGCCAGCGGCGGGTCCCTGCTGGGCTTCTGGATCAGCGAACGCCTGCACGAAGTGAGGCATTTCGAGACCAGCGAGGAATCCGGCGAATAGGCCCGCCCTCGCAGACTCGACCCGGGGGCATCGGACCCCGTGCCTGACCTGAAAAGTCCCGTCGCGAATTCTCCCCGCGCCCTCGCCGCCGTTTGCCCGACGGACCCTCGAATCGTACGTTCCCGGTGAAGACGATCCCGCACTTATGACCTGTTGCGGGACGAACACACGCCGTCCAACGACTTTTTGGAGGTCTGGAGAATGAACGGCATTCGAGGCATCGCGGCGGCAATCGGGACGCTGGCCCTGCTGGCGGCCACTGCTCATGGAACGGTTATCATCTCCGCCAACCACTCCGACTACACCCCCGGCCCGGGCCAGGACCTGGACAACATCCGCATGGGCGTGGACATGAGCGTGACCGGCGGGTTGGCCACCTTCACGTTCACCAACGTCTCCCTGGCCCCCGAAATCTCGGCGGTGATCAAGGAAATCGTCCTGGACACCCAGGACAACGACACCGGCGCCTGGATTCTGTGGTCGGGCAGGGTGCTGACCTACACCGATGACGTCAAGTTCGACATCGGACCGTCCAACGGCCTGCCGGGCTTCGGCGACGACATCTACGACAAGGCCTCCATGGTCGAGTTGTCCGCCAAGTCCCCCCCCACCAAACGGGGGCTGAGCGTGGGCGAATCGCTGGAGGTGCAGTTCTGGACGAGCCTGAGCGACGGGTCGACCATTGAAGACTATCTGGCCGCCTTCGGCGGCGGGCAGGACAGCTCCGAGTTCTCGATCGGCTTCCACGCCATCAGCGCCGGCACGGTCGGCGGGGAGAGCCTTTCGGGCGCCTACGCCACGACGACTGTGCCCGAACCGACCACGACCGCCCTGTTGGTCCTGGGCGGCTCGCTCGCCCTGATCCGCCGACGCAACCGGAGGCTGGCCCTGTAACGAACCACCAGCGCGGAGCACGCTCCGCCCAAACGGCACATGCGGAATCAGCTCCGCCGCAGAACAGGGGCATACGAGGCGCAAGCCTGGTAAGGAACGGTCGCGACGGCCTTCGGGCCGCCGCGGCCGTCCTGTTTTGGGGGAGGTTCTCTCGCCGCGGGCGGCGCGGCAGGAGCCTGTCCGGCGTTTCGCCCGGCTTGCCAGGGGGCCTGCCGGATCGTACGTTCCCGGTGAAGACACACGATGGGTGTGTCCGCACTCCTGTCCGCCCTCGGAGGTGGCAGGGAATGATCCTTCATTCCCCCCAAGGAACCGAGGATGGACAGACAAACGCAACCCCAATTCGAGTCGCTGGAATCCCGAACGCTGCTGAGCGCCACGCTGGCGGAATCCTTCGCCACCGCTCAGGGCCTCGCGGTCGAACCCGTGGGCGACTCAGCTATCCAGAGCACTCTTTCGGATCCGGCGGCTGGAGACTTCTACCAGTTCACCGCTCCCGCTCTGGGCTGGACCACCGTCGAGATGAAGGCCATGAGTGACGGGATGGACCCCGCCCTGCTGGCCTACGACAGCAAGGGCCGGCCCCTGGCCTACAACAACAACGCCTCCCGGACCACCCGCGACAGCCGCATGAGACTGGTCGTCCGACCCGGCCAGACGGTGTACCTCAAGGCGTGGGACCTGGCCGACGTCGGCGGGCAGTACAGCCTGAACGTGGCTAACCGGGCCTTCGACGACGTGGGCAATACCATCGCCACCGCCCGCGAGGCCCGGCTGAACCCCTGGAGCGGCATGGGCGTCGTGGCCAGTCAGATCAACTACGCGGGCGACGTGGACGTGATCAAGCTCACCGCCGTCCGCGACGGCACGATGATCGTCGAGGTCACGGCCTGGGGCCGGGGAAGCTCGCTGTTGCCCGCGATGACCGTGACCGACGCCGCCGGGACCGTCCTGCCCAGCGCGGAAAGCACGAACGAAAGCGGCAAGCTGTCGTTGTCGTTCGGGGCGGTCGCGGGGCGAACCTACTATCTGCACGCCTCGTCGATCAACGGCACGACGGGCTGGTGGCTGGGGCGGTTTCGCAACACCGTCGACCCGTTCGACCCGCCCTCGCCCACGCCCGAGCCCGAGCCCGAGCCTGAGCCCACACCAACCCCGGAACCTGAACCGGTGGTCGAGCCGCCCCTGGTCATCGAGCCCGGCTCGTCCATCGCCGCACACACCCGCACCACGGCCGCCGGCCTCCAACTCGTCGTTCTGGGCACGACCGGCAGCGACGTGATCACCCTCTCGCAGACGACGACCGGCGTGACCCTGCTGACGCTGGCCGGCAGTCAGGACTTCGAGGGAAACTTCGCCAGCCTGGCCGTCTACGGCTTCGCGGGCGGTGACACGCTGCGGACCGACCGGACCGTCTCGCTGTCGGTCGAGTTATACGGCGGCGAGGGCAACGACAGTCTGTTTGCCTCCGGCGCGGGCCTGGCCAGGCTCTTCGGCGAGGCGGGCGACGACCTCCTGGTCAGCGTGGGCGGCGGGAGCGACCAGCTTGCCGGCGGCGAGGGCAACGACGGGTTCTGGATGGACAGCCAGGACGCCGCCAGCGACGCTTCGGCGGCCGAAACCGCCGTGGGCGCCGTTCACCGCATCTCGGCCTTCGCCCAGCCTTGGACGACCAACCCGGCCGACCGCGACTACGTCGCGCTGGAGGCCGACGGGCAGAACCTTCGCGATCCGGAACTGGACCCCAACGCCTCACGGTACGCCGACTTCTCCGGCCGCTCGCTGTTCGTCAACGGCGCCCAGTACAACGACATCATCCAGGGCAACCTGGGCGACTGCTACTACCTGGCGTCGCTGTCAGGGCTGGCTCAGCAGGACCCCGCCCTGGTGCAACAGATGATCGCCCCGCTGGGCGATGGCACGTACGCGGTCCGCTTCTACCGCAACGGGCGGGAGGTCTATTACCGCATTGACGGCGACCTGCCGGTAACCTCCCGCGGGCGCCTGGCCTACGCCCAGCTCACCGGACAGGGAGAGACCTGGGTGGCCCTGATGGAGAAGGCCTATGCCCATTTCCGCTACAACGAGAACAGCTACGATTCCATCGTAGGCGGATGGATGGCCACCGTGCTGCGGGAACTGACCAACACGTCCACCAGCACGCACTGGACCACCAGCGACTCCCGCCGCACGTACAGCTACATCCAGACCCAGTTGAGCGCCGGGCACGCGGTCACCGCGGGCACGATCGCCAACCCCACCGGGCCTGTGGTCGGCAATCACGCGTACACGGTGGAGTCGGCGTTCACCGCCGACGGCGTGCAGTACGTCCGCGTGTACAACCCGTGGGGCGTCGACGGCAGAGGCAGCGACAGCAACACACGCGACGGCCTGGTGACGATGACGGCACAGGTGTTCGTGGCCAACTTCGACGGCGTGGTCTCCAGCCAGGCCTAGCCGTCCGCGGGCTGCTAACCGAGACAAGGTGGAGGAACCACCTGCCCTGCCGCCCCGCAAGGGACGGCGGGGCTTTTCTATTGCGGAATGCGGGTTGGTCCCTTTCGTTCCTTGGGCGCTTTCTGTCTCTCGCGTCTTGGGGTATGATTCGGCGTCAATGCCGAAGCTTATCGACATCCACGCGCGGACCATTCGCCGGCCCATGCGGATGGCGTTCACCACCGCCCTGGGCTCCAAGCGCGAGGCGGTGAGCGTGCTGG
Organism: Planctomycetota bacterium; assembly: GCA_022705325.1. Taxonomy (GTDB): domain Bacteria; phylum Planctomycetota; class Phycisphaerae; order SM23-33; family SM23-33; genus MWDR01. The sequence continues at coordinate 25,071 of JAKJER010000047.1, forward strand.
TGCGGGCAGACCTGGCGGGGGGCGCCAGCGGCCTGGGCGAGGTGCCCACCAGCTTCGTCCTGCCCGACGAGACGGCGCCCGCCATCCGCCGCACGCTGCGTGAGGCAGCCGATCTGCTGCGCGGGCGCGACGTGAAAGACGCCCTGTCTGATCTGTCGACCCTGCGCCAACGCGTCCCCGCCCGCGCCATGACCTTCTCGGGTCTGGAGGTCGCCCTCCTGCGGGCCGAGCTGCACTCGCGAGGCGTCAGCGAGTGGACCCACTGGGGAGGCAAGCTCAAGACCATCCGCTCGGACATCACCATCTTCTTCACGCCCGACCCCCAGCCGCTGCAGCAGTGGATCGACCAGGCGGTGGACGGCGGGTTCGACACGTTCAAGGTCAAGACCAGCGGCAAGGTCGACGCCGACGTCGCCTTCCTGCGCAGCGTGCGGGAGCGGCTGGCGCGGCGCCTGGAGCGGTTCACGCTCCGCCTGGACGGCAACCAGGGCTACACGGCCCGCTCGCTGGAGCGGATGTTCGCCCTCCTGGATCGCGCGGGCATCGACTACGAGCTGTTCGAGCAGCCGCTGGCCAAGGACGACTACGCGGGGATGAAGCGCATCGCCCGCTCGGCCCCGCGCCCGATCCTGCTGGACGAAACGGTCTTCGTCCGGGCCGACCTCCAACGGGCGATCGACGAGGGACTCGGACACGGGGTCAACGTGAAGCTGGCCAAGAGCGGCCCCCGCGAGGCCGAGGCCCTGCTCGCCCTGGCCCGCCGCGCGGGCCTGCGGACCATGATCGGCTGCATGAGCGAGACGATGGTCGGCCTGTCGGCGGGGATCCTGCTGGCCGCCGGGGCGGGCGGCGTCGATTACGTGGACCTGGACAGCATCCATTTCTTCCCCCACCGCCGGCGCTACGGCCCCATCGAGATCGCCGCCGCGGAGTACCGCATCCATGATTGACCCGCCGACCATGCTGACCCTGGCGTGGAAGCTGCCCACGCGGGAGGCCGCCGCCGTGGGCCTCCTGCTGGCGATCGAGGCCGCGGTGCTCCTGTTCGCCCGCACGACGATCGGAAAGAAGGTCTACAAGGTCCTTCCGGCCGTGTTCTACATCTACTTTCTTCCGGCGTTGGCCGCCAACCTCGCCCTCCTGCCGACGCCAGGCTCGATCGTCGATGGGCAGCCGTTCACTCTGTACAAGCACATCAGCGACTACTTCCTTCCCCCCGCCCTGCTGTTGCTGATGATCTCGGTGGATCTGCCGGCCGTCGGTCGCCTCGGGGGGCGGGCGCTGGCCATGGTGTTGACGGGGAGCGTCGGCATCGTCCTGGGCGGCTTTGTCTCGCTGCTGATCTTTCAGCCGTGGCTGTCGCCGCAGGCGTGGTCGGGCTTCGGCGCGCTGTCGGGCTCGTGGATCGGCGGCAGCGGCAACATGATCGCCGTCGCGCGAGGCCTGGACACGCCCCAGGAGGTCTTCTCGCCCATGCTGGTGGTGGATATCGTGGTCGGATACGGCTGGATGGGCGTCGTGATCGCACTATCCCGCCTTCAGGGGCCCTTCGACCGCTGGAGCCGGGCGGACCGGCGGTTGGTGGCGGATCTCAATGAACGGATGGCAGCCGTTCGCACTGCCAACGCCCGCCCGCCGACCGTGGCGTCGCTGCTGGGCATGGCGGGCCTGGCGGCCCTGGGCACGTGGTTCGCCCGATGGGCGGGCCACCACCTGCCCGCTGCCGGCGGGGTGGTCTCAAGCACCACATGGACCATCATCATTGTCACCACGTTGGGGCTCGGGCTCTCGCTGACTCCCGTCCGCCGCCTGGAGTCGTACGGGGCCTCCAAGCTGGGCTACCTCCTGCTGTACCTTGTGCTGACGGCGATCGGGGCGCAGGCCGACCTCTCGGGCCTGCGCCAGGCCCCGCTGCTGATCGCGGCCGGCGTGGTCTGGCTGCTGATCCATGCCGCATGCCTGCTGCTGGGGGCCAAGCTGCTGCGGGCCCCGATGTTCCTGGCAGCCACCGCCAGCCAGGCCAACGTCGGCGGGACCGCCTCGGCCCCGGTCGTCGCCGCCGCCTATCAGAAAGACCTGGCCAGCGTGGGGTTGCTGATGGCCATCGTGGGCATGCTCGCGGGCACGTACCTGGGCATCGTCTGCGGACAGCTCTGCCGAATCGTGCCTTGGATATACGGAATGACGTAGTACAATCGGCGAAGATGAACGGGTTACTCTCTATCCTCATCCTCCTCTTGTTGGCCCTCTCGGTCGGTTGTTCCGCTTCCGGCCACTCGGCCGTACACGATGGGCCTTCCATAGCCGATCTCCGCCTCCTGCCGCAGGACGCCACGGCGTACATCGACCTCGCGACCGCGGACGAACCGGTCCTGTCGGCCCCGCAGCAGGCGCGGCTGGCCGGGGAGTTCAAGAAGGCCTGGTACGCCCCGTGGGCGCTGTCTCAGCCGATCCACGACGCGGCGGCGGCCCGGGCCCGCCTGGAGGAGTACCGCTCCGCGCCGGCCTACGGGGGCAATTGCCGCCTTCATCCGCCGCAGTGGTTCGCGCGGTGGGCCGACGAGATGAACCTCGCCGCCTTCCCCGCAGCCGGCTGCCCCGCCTTGACGCTTCGCAACACGGTTCTCCGCAAGCTGCCCACCACTGAACCGCTGTTCCTGGGCACCGACCCAACCGAGGACTACTATCCGTTCGACGAGCTTCAGGTGTCGGCCATCTGGGGCAACACGCCCGTGTATGTCTCGCATTTCTCACGGGACGGAGCCTGGGCGCTGGTCGAGACGCCGTACATGTGGGGTTGGGTCCCCAGCGAGGACCTTGCCCGGGTGGACCAGGGCCTGATGGATCGCTGGCAAAGGCTGCCCCTGCTGGCGCTGGTGGCCGACAACGTTCCCGTTCGCGACAAGAACGGGCGGCTGCTCTTCCGCACGCACGTCGGCGCGGTCCTGCCGCTGGAAGGCCGAGCGGGCGCCGACGCCGGCCCGCTGGCCGCCGACGCCGTTGCCCCCGCGAGCGGCTCGCCCCTGGCCAGCGCTCGAAGCGTCCCGGTCGCCATCCCCGCCGGCTCCGCCGTCGAGATTCCCCTTCCGGCCACGCCCGCCAATCTCGCCCGCCAGGCCAACCGCCTGCTGGGCCAGACCTACGCCTGGGGCGGACTCAACGAAGACCGCGACTGCTCGTCCACCCTCCGCGATTTCTTTACGCCCTTCGGCTTGTTCCTGCCGCGCAACTCCGCCGATCAGTACCTCGCGGGCCGGGTCGTGGACATGTCCGCCCTCGCGCCCGTCCAGAAGGAGCAGAAGCTGCTGGCCGAGGGCGCGGCCTGGCTGACGCTGGTGTACGCCCGCGGGCACATCATGCTCTATGTCGGCCGCCGCGACGGCCGGGCGATCATCTTCCACAACTTCTGGGCCGTCCGCACGCGTCGCTCGCACCCGCAGGCCCCGCGCCGCCACGTCGTCGGCCAGTGCGTCCTGACCACCCTCCAGCCCGGCCGCGAACTGCCCGACTGGGACCCCCAAGGGGACCTGCTCAACCGGATCGACGCCTTTACGCTTCTGAATCCGGTCCGTTGAGAATACAGGTTGGGCCTTGCCGCAGCGAGGTAGCAGCAGAGAGTACTGTGTTGGAGAATACAGATGGGAATCCTCTCACGACTTCGTCGCTGGTGGCGGCGCCGGCAATCGCGAACCGAAGAACTCAGCGCCGAAGCGAAGGGTGTTTTTGCATGCGCCAACGCTTCCGCGATAGATTTGCGTGCCGAGCAGATAACGACAGCGCACGTCCTGCTGGGGATCCTCCGCACTACGAGCCTGCCGGGGCAACTTGGCGTGGACTGTCAGGCCATGGAAGGTGAAGTGCTGCGACAGTTACAGGCGCATGCGGACGCTTTGGAGGATGCGGCACCGGTTTCCAAGGAACATGCCAAGCAGGTCCTCCAATCCGCCATTGAAGGTGCCCGCACCACGGGCACTTCCGAGATAGGTCCTCGGCACCTGCTGACCGCCCTGTGTTGTCTGGAAGGGACGCTGGCGTTTCGGGTGCTGGCCAATTACGCTGTCACGGCCGATCGCGTCCGGAACCTGCAACTGAGAACGCCTGAAATCTGACGCCAAACCGCGAGGTGAATGATGGGCATAGTACGTGGAACGACCGTAGCAGTATTGGCCGCTGGTTTAGTCGCGGGCCTGTCCGTCGCTTTCCGCGCCTCTGCGGAAACGACACACCCGAAGCAGCCGAACATCCTTCTCATCCTGGCCGACGACCTGGGCTACGGCGACGTGGGTTGCTACAACGACCAGGCCAAGGCGCCGACCCCCCACCTGGACGGCCTGGCCGGACAGGGCATGCGCTTCACCGACGCCCACAGCCCGGCCACCGTCTGCACGCCCACGCGCTATTCGGTGCTGACCGGACGGATGTGCTTCCGCACCGGGTACCGCGGGGTGTTCACCGGCGCGGGCGGGCCGTGCCTGATCGAGCCCGGGCGGCTGACCCTGGCGGGCATGCTCCGCTCCGCAGGCTACGCGACAGCCATGACGGGCAAGTGGCACGTCGGGCTGACCTTCCTGGACGCGCAGGGCAAGCCCATCTGCCGGGACGGACTCGAGAGCGTCAAGCGGATCGACTTCTCGCGGGCAATTCCCGACGCCCCGATCCATCGCGGCTTCGACCGGTTCTTCGGCACGGCCTGCTGCCCCACCACCGACTGGCTCTATGCCTTCATCGAGGGCGACCGCGTCCCCGTTCCCCCCACCGCCCCGCTGGACAAGAGCAACCTCCCCAAGCACCCCTACGCCAACGATTGCCGCCCCGGCCTGGTCGCGCCGAACTTCAAACACGAGGAGATCGACTTGATCTTCCTCGAACGCAGCCGCCGCTTCCTCCGCGAGCACGTCAAGGCCAAGCCCGACCAGCCGTTCTTCCTGTTCCATTCGATGCAGGCGGTGCACCTGCCCTCGTTTCCAGCCGACGCCTTCAAGGGCAAGACCAAGGCGGGCCCGCACGGCGACTTCATCCATGAGATGGACTGGGTGGTCGGCCAACTCCTGGCGACGCTGGACGAGTTGGGCGTGGCGGACAACACGCTGGTGATCTTCGCCAGCGACAACGGCCCGGAAGTCACCAGCGTGGTGAACATGCGGAAGGACCACGGCCACGACGGCGCCCGCCCGTGGCGCGGGATGAAACGCGACCAATGGGAAGGCGGCCATCGTACGCCACTGATCGTCCGCTGGCCGGGCAAGGTCAAGCCCGGCTCGACCAGCGATCAACTCACCAGCCTGACCGACCTCTTTGCCACCTGCGCCGCCGTCGTCGGCGCCAAGCTCCCCAACGACGCCGCCGAGGACAGTTTCGACATGCTCGGCGTCCTGCTGGGCACACAGGGCGACCGCCCGGTGAGGCCCTACCTGCTCGAACAGACGATCTCGCTGGCCCTGTCCATCCGTCGCGGACCCTGGAAGTACCTGGACCACAAGGGCTCGGGTGGCAACAACTACCAACGCAGCGGGGACCTCAAACCCTACTACATCCCCGACAGCGACCCCGCCGCACCGGCCCAGCTCTACGACCTGGCCGAAGACCCCGGCGAACGAGTCAACCTCTACAGCAAGAAGCCCGACATCGTCGCGGAACTCAAAGGCCTGCTGGAGGAGAGCAGGAAGTCCGGCCGAAGCGCCCCCGTCCGGACCGCCGCCACGCCGGCCCGCTCCTAGCACCGACCCAAGGCGGGCGCGGTCGTTGCCCCGCAGGCGGCTGTGGCGGGCCCGCCGCGAATGTCGCAACAACGACGCCGGGCGCTGCGCCCTTGAAAGCCGGCTCTCATCACGCTATGCTCCCTTCGATCATGAACTCAGTAGACCAGACAACCCTGCCGCCGGTCGAACCGCTGGAACGAGTGGTCGACCTGATTGACATCGCCGGCAAGATGAAGGCCTCCACCGTCCTCGTGGTGGGCGGCTACCGAACCGACGACCTGCGACTGGTGGAATCCGCCCGCGACCACGGCATCGTCGACCGCGTCTTGCTGATCGGGCCCAAGGACCGCATCGCCCAGGCCGTCGACGAGGTCGGCATCCACATCGACCCCAACGACATCGTGCCGGCTGACAACGACGTGGACGTCGCCCGCGCCGCCGTCAAGCTCATCCAGGCCGGCGGGCTGGATATCATCCTCAAGGGCGGCATCTCCACGCCCATCATCAACCGTCACATGCTGCCGCTGGCCGTCCGCCCCACCGTCAGCCTGGCCACCGTCTTCGACACCCCGTGCGTCCGCAGAGGCAGTCCCGTCTTGCTCACCGACGCCGGCGTGACGACCATCTGCAACTTCGGTCGCCTGGCCGACATGATCCACAACGCCGTGGACGTCGCCCACACGGTCATGGGGTTGGCCCGCCCGCGGGTGGCGATCCTGTCAGCCAACGAGAAGCAGATTCCCTCCCTGCCGTCCACGTGGATCGGGCTGGAACTGGCCCGGCGAACCTGGAGCGGAGCGGCGGTGTGCGGGCCGCTCTCGTTCGATCTGGCCACCGACCCCGAATCGGTCGCCATCAAGGGCATGCCCGACCTGCCCAACGCCGAAGAAGTCGCCGGGCAGGCTGACATCCTCATCTGCCCCGGCATCGACACCGCCAACGCCCTCTACAAGTTCCTCACCGCCCTCAACAAGTACGGCGAAGCCTCGCTGGCCAGCATCACCATGGGCTTCCCCGTTCCGTACATCATCCTCTCCCGGGCCGACAGCGTCGAGACCCGCCTGGTCTCGCTGGCCATCTGCGCGGTCTACTCGCAGCGAAAGGCCGCGGGCCTGTCAGCCTTCACCCCCCCCGCCGCCGACGCGCCCGCGCCGCGGGCCCCCGCACCGGCCGGCGGGAGCCAAGCAAGCGCCGACCAGGACGAGTATCTGATGGCCGCCGCCAGGCAGGCCGCCCGCGAGACCGACAGACCGCTGAACGACCTGGCCCTGGTGGTCGCCCACCTGGACCGTCGGATCACGGTGGCCGGCTTCCGCCAGGGACGGATCATCGACCGGTGCGCGTATGACTTGGACCCCTCCGCGCCGCCCGCCGCCGAGGCCGATTACCGGGCCGCCAAGGAGATCGGGCAGATGTTCGTGGCCTGCGGCTGCGACGTGGAAGGCATCGTCCTGACCGGGCCGTTGGCCACCAGCGACTGGGCCCGCTCCGCCCTGCGCCGGCGCGTGTTGCGCCTGGCGCCCGTATTCGTGATCGAGCAGCCCTCATCCCCGACCGCCTGAGACAGGTCGGCGGCTGGGCCCCGCTCGCCGCCGGCAGGAGACTTGCGAGATGACCGCAACAGAGTGCAGCCACTGGGTATTCCGGGCGTTCGTGCTGGACCGCGCCGGCGCCCTGACCAGCATCGCGTCGGCCTTCAGCAACGAGGGCGTCAGCATCGACACCGTTGTCGGACACGGCTCGGAGAAGCTCGCCGGCACCGACGGCAGCGTCGTCCTCACCTTCTTCTGCAGCCACGAGGAGAAGGAACGCATGGTCCGCAAAGTCCGCCGGCTCAGCAAGGTCAAGCGTCTCGAAGAGCACCCTTACGACTCGCAGAGCCTGCGCAAGGCCGCCGTCATCGTCACCAACCGCGAGCTCAAGCCCTGCGACGTCGTGGGCGAGAACGCGTTCCTGACCAGCGAGCTGGTGCTGGCCGACTCGCACGGCTGGCGCTACCTGCTGGCCGGTTCCCCGCGCGACCTGGACCCCGTGCTCAAGCGTCTGGAGTCCGGCAAGGTCATCACGGACATCATCTACTCCGTGCTCAGCGTGTAAGACGATCGCGGCGAGTGGACCGAGTCCGCCTGGCGGATGTATAATGCGTTCGCGGGCGCCGCGCCGGCCCGCGACGGGACCTCATGATCCGACAATGCCTGCCATCCTGCCGCGCCGCATGCCTGCTGGGCTGGCTGCTGCTGACTGCCCTGGCGCCCGGCTGCGGGCCGGAGACCATCCGCCACCCCGTCCCCCCGCACCTGGTTGACCAGGCGCACGTGGAGGGATACGGGCAGATCCGTTCCTGGGGCGACCAGATCGGCCTGGTCTTCGGCGGGGACACCGCCCACCCGACCACTCGCCCCGCCGTCCCGGACGACCAGCGGAGCGTGCTGGCGTTGTCGGGGGGCGGGTCGCGCGGAGCGTTCGGGGCCGGCCTGCTGTGCGGGTGGTCCACCCGGGGCGACCGCCCCACCTTCCGCATCGTCACGGGAATCAGCACCGGGGCCCTCATCGCGCCGTTCGCCTTCCTGGGCAGCGACTACGACGCCCGCCTCCGCCAGGCCTTCACCACTGTCGGACCGGACGACATCTACGTGCTGCGGATCTTCACCGGGCTGTTGCGGGGCGACAGCCTGGCGGACAACGCACCCCTGCTCCGCCTGACGGAGAAGTACATCGACCAGGACATGTTGACCGCCATCGCCCGGGAGCACCGCCGGGGCCGGCGCCTGTACATCGGCACGACCAACCTCGACGTCCAGCGCCCCGTCGTCTGGGACATGGGCGCCATCGCCGCCAGCGGACACAAGGACGCCCTCAAACTCTTTCGCCGCGTGCTGGTCGCGTCGGCCTCCATTCCCGTAGCCTTCCCGCCGCAGTACGTGACCGTCCAGGTCCTGAACGAGCGGTACGACGAGATGCACGTCGACGGGGGCGTGACGGCCGAGGTGTTCATCTGGGGTTTCGGCGATGCCCTGCCCGCCGTGGTGCGCCGCCCGGCGACGATGCCGGCTGCGCCGCCCGCCAAGCCGCCCATTCGCGTCTACGTCATTCGCAATGCCGCGATCGCCCCGCAATACCAAGCCATCGCCCCGCGCGTCATCCCCATTGCCGCGCGGTCCATCTTCACGCTGATCAACTCCCAGGCCCTCGGCGACATCTACCGCGTCTACAACATCGTGCACGGGGCGGGCATGGAGTTTCTCCTGGCCTACATCCCCGACGACGACAAGCCCATCTCCAGCGAGGAGTTCAACAAGCAGGAGATGAACCGCCTGTTCGAGGTGGGCTATAAGCTGGGCCAGGCCGGTTACGACTGGAAGCGATACCCGCCGGGGTTTCCGCTGAGCGAGCGGGAATAACGGCCCGTCAGACTCCCGAGACACACGTTCTTCGACGGTCCTGGGCGCGTCACTGCCTCGCCTCATCCACGAAGGCCCTCATGTTCTCCGTGGACACGCCCGGGGGCACTCCCCCGCCGCACGAGAGCATCAGTCCGTGCTTGTCCTCCAGGCCGTCCAGCGTCGTCCGCACCGCCGCTCGCACGTCATCCGGCGTGCCCCTGCCCAGCACGTCCCGCGGCGGAATGTTGCCGAGCATGGCCACCCCCGGGCCCAGCCAGCGGCGCATGTCGGCCAGGCTGTGCTCGAAACCGAAGTTGAACAGGTTCACCCCCGCCTCCGCCAGGTGCGGGGCGCAGACCGACCCGTTGGCGTCGTTGTGGAAGAACCGCACCTTCGCGTCGAAGGCGGCGAACGATTCCTTGAGGTACGGCGCGGCAAAGGCCTGGTAGTCGTCCTCGCCGAGGAAGCCCACCAGGTCGTCCAGCAGGAAGATGCCGTCGATGCTGTCAATCGCCTGCTTCTGCAGGCGCAGCCAGTCGACCAGGAAGTCCGTGATCGTCCTCAGCAGGCCGTGGCACGCGTCGCTCTCCAGCCGAAGGGCCATCATCAGTTCGGTCGTCCCCAGCAGGAAAGAGGCGATGTTGAGCGGCCCGCGGGCCACGGCAAAACGGATGGCGTGCCCTTCGGCCTCGATCGCCGACCGGGCGTGCACCAGCCGCTTGAGCACCAGGGGCAGCAACCCGTCGGTTCGGGGGTCCGGGCGCGGGACCTTGGCCATCGCATCGGCCGTCACCAGCCCCTCGTCCGAGGCGACGGTTTTGTCGGCGAAGGGCAGATCGTTCTCGTGCCACACGCAGCGGGCGCCAAACGCCGACGGCTCGGTACACATGCCGTATTCCGACCAGAAACCCGGCAGGAAGCACACGTCCGGGAAGCCGCGGACGGCCTGGAGGTTCGCCTCCAGCCATTTCGACTCGCTGGCGTAGTAGTCCAGCGTTGAGATCCCCGCCCACGGCGGCAGCCAGGGGCTGTCGATGACGAATCCGACGGGCGGCGGGTCAACGGCCTGTCCGGCGACCACGGCTAGAAGCTGTTCCCATTGGGTCTGGTTCATTGTCGTCCTTTCGGTCCAGTGTTGCGGCGCGTCCAGGCGGGCCTCTCGCAAGGCAGAGGATGCCCGCGACCCGTCCCCCGCCGCCGGCGCCGTGGTCCTTGTCCGCGTGCCGCATGCCTCTATCCTTGAGCCCGGCAACGGCTATAATGCCTGCACGCTGTTCAGCCGTCGGGATTCTACCGTGGGCGGCGATAGATTGCACCGCGATCTACGGTCTCGACGCGAACGGGCCTTGACGCTGGCCGCCGAGAGGGACTATGGTAGCCCGAACGGCCGACTGAACCGACAACCAGTAAGGAGAGCCCCGCATGGCCAAGGTCGTCCCGTCTGACATCAACATCTCCCGAGCCGCGACACCCAAGAAGATCACCACGATCGCCCGTAAGGCCGGCATCCTGCCCGAGGAGTTGGAGCCGTACGGCGACGTGAAGGCGAAGATCAAGCTCAGCATCCTCGATCGACTCGCCAATCACCCCAACGGCAAATACATCGACGTGACGGCCATCACCCCGACCCCGTTGGGCGAGGGCAAGACCACCACCAGCGTCGGGCTCACCCAGGCCATGGGCAAGCTGAAGAAGAACGTCTTCCTGTGCATCCGTCAGCCGTCGATGGGCCCGACCTTCGGCATCAAGGGCGGCGCCGCGGGCGGCGGCTACAGCCAGGTCATCCCCATGGAGGAGTTCAACCTCCACCTCACCGGGGACATTCACGCCGTGTCCATCGCCAACAACCTGCTGGCCGCGGCCCTGGACGCAAGGCTCAAGCACGAGCAGCACGCGGGCGAGGAGGAATGGGCCAGGACGGGCCTGCCCCGGCTGGACATCGATCCGGACACGATCACGTGGCGGCGCGTGGTGGACGTCAATGACGCCGCCCTGCGGTTCATCGAGACGGGCCTCAGCGACAGTTGGATGGACGGGCCCAACCGCAAGACGGGCTTCGACATCTCCGTGGCCAGCGAGATCATGGCCATCCTCGCGCTGTCCGCCGATCTGAAGGACATGAAGGCCCGCCTGGGGCGGATCATCGTGGCCATGAACAAGGACGGCAAGCCCGTCACCGCCAATGACCTGGGCGTGACCGGCGCCCTGCTGGTGCTGATGAAGGACGCCATCAAGCCCAACCTCATGCAGACGCTCGAAGGCCAGCCCGCGTTCGTTCACGCCGGGCCCTTCGCCAACATCGCCCAGGGCAACAACTCGATCATCGCCGACCGGATTGCCCTCAAGCTGGCCGACTACGTCATCACCGAGTCGGGCTTCGGGGCGGACATCGGCATGGAGAAGTTCTTCGACATCAAGTGCCGCGCCTCCGGCCTGGTGCCCAACTGCGTGGTCCTGGTGGGCACGATCCGGGCTCTGAAGATGCACGGCGGCGGGCCCAAGGTCACGCCCGGCAAGCCTTTGCCGCCGGCGTATACCGAGAAGAACCTCGCCCTGCTGGAGAAGGGCGTCTGCAACCTCCAGCGCAACATCGAGATCGCCAAGCTCTACGGCGTGCCGGTGGTGGTGGCCATCAACAAGTTCCCCCACGACCACAAGGCCGAGGTGGAACTGGCCCGCAAGGCCGCCCTGGAGGCCGGCGCGGAAGGCGCCTTCATGGCCAACCACTGGGCCCGCGGCGGACGCGGGGCTATCGAACTGGCCGAGGCCGTCGTCGCCGCCTGCGACAAACCCAACAACTTCCGGCTCCTGTATCCCGACGCGATGTCGATCAAGGACAAGATCCGCACCATCGCCCAGAAGGTCTACCTGGCCGATGACGTCCACTTCGACTCGAAGGCGGAAGCCCAGATCGCTTCCTACGAGCGGGCCGGCCTGAGCCATCTGCCCATCTGCATGGCCAAGACGCACCTTTCGCTCAGCCACGATCCGACGCTCAAGGGCGTGCCCCGCGGGTTCACCGTACCTGTGCGCGAGGTCCGCGCCGCCGCGGGCGCCGGCTTCCTTTACCCCCTGCTGGGCACCATGCGGACCATGCCCGGCCTGCCGAGCCGGCCTGCCTTCATGGACGTGGACCTCGACGAGAGCGGCAACGTCGTGGGCATGTTCTGAACTGACTGCCGGCTGTCCGCCGGCGGCGGGACGTGCGGCGAAGAGTGCGGCCGTCGCGGCAGACATGTCTGTCGCAAGGGCTAGTTCGCGGCTTGCAATTCGTCGCCGAATGCGTATTCTCTTAGCCGCCGCGATCGTCGCGGCCGCTCGTCACTGGCCAGGAACGTCGGATAAGGAGACGTCCGATCATGGAAGCCAATCTCGCACTCGGGTTTCTCTTCGTGGTTCTGGGGGCGTTGTGCGGCGGCTCGTGGGCGCTGCCCAGCAAGTTCGCCGACCCCAAGACGCCGTGGGAGGTGCTGTGGGGCCCCTTCTTCTTCCTGGTCACGCTGATCATTCCGACGATCGCCGGGCCCATCGTGGCCCGGGACATCGTGGCCACCTGGCAGGCGGTCAGCCCGTGGGCCATCCTGGGCCCGCTGGTGTTCGGCCTGCTGTGGGGCTCGGGCTCGATGACCTACGGCATCGCCTTCTCCATGGTCGGCCTGTCCCTGGCCTACGCCATCAACTCCGGCACGCAAGTGGTTTTCGGGTGGCTCATGCCCCTGTTCGTCACCCAGGGCGCTTTTAAGGCCCTCGGCAGCACGGGCGGCATCATCATCGTCATCGGCGTGGCTATTGCCGTCGCCGGGGTGGCCATCTGCGGCTACGCCGGCGTCCTCAAGAGCCGCCACCTGGCCGGCCAAGCCGCCACCGCCGAGGAGAAGAAACACGGGGCCCGCTTCGTCCTCGGGCTCTTCGTCACGGTCCTCAGCGGCATCCTCTGCGCCTGCGCCGCCCTGGCCTTCGCGGCCGGGGGCCCTATCATGGCCAAGTCCGCCGCCCTGGGCAACCCGCCCTGGGCCGCCGGGTTCGTCGTCTGGATGCTCGTGCTCTGGGGCGGTGCCTTGTCCGCCTTCGGCTACTGCGTGTTCAAGCTCTGCATGAACAAGACCTGGAGCCACTTCAAGGCGCCGGGCATCGGCAAGGTCCTTCTGCTGGCGCTGGCCATGTCGCTCTTCCATGACGGCGCGATCTTCTTCTACGGACTGGCCGCCACCTACCTGGGCGAACTCGGCGGGTCGGTCGGGTACGCCGCCTTCATGTGCGGCACGCTGGTCATCGGGAACGTCCACGGCTTCCGCACCCGCGAATGGCAGGCCTCCAGTCCACAGGCCGTCCGGTGGATCCTCATCGGCATTGCGGTCCTGCTGGGCGCCATCATCACCTTCGCCACCGGCACGTACATCCAGACCGTCGGATGATGAAATAGCTTGGACGCAGACCGGTCGATGTGTATAATACACATGGACAGCCGCGAGATAATCCGAAGGTTGCGGGCTGACGGTTGGGTCCATATGAGGACCAAGGGAAGTCATCATCAGTTCCGCCACCCGCACAAAGCTGGGTTGGTAACGGTGCCTCACCCGCGAAAGGACATTCCGCCCGGAACGTTGCGTTCGATCATGCGGCAAGCAGGTATAGAACCATGAACTTTCCCATCGTCATACACAAAGAAGAGGACTCCGATTACGGCGTCACCGTCCCTGACCTGCCGGGCTGCTTCAGTGCCGGGAGCACCATGGACGAGACTCTGGCCATGGCAAAGGAGGCGATAGAACTCCATCTCGAGGGCCTGTGCGAAGAGGGGCTTCCGATACCCGAACCCGAGCCGGTGGAGCAGCACAGAAGGAATCCGGATTTCCGAGACGGAATCTGGGCGGTAGTCTCCGTCGATACGGGGAATCTCCGCCTCAAAGCCAAGCGCATCAACATCACCATGCCGCAACGCGTGCTGGACGCAATAGACCGCTACGCTCGCCGCCACAACGAAACCCGTTCCGGGCTGTTGGCGAAGGCGGCAGCGAGTTACATGCGAAAGAACCCGTCCGAGGAACAGAAGACCGTGACAACCTCGACGAGGCGAAAGACGAAAACCCGAAACTGGAAAGACTAATGCGATTCATCGGAAACAACCACGCACTTCACTTCGGCGGCGTCACGTTCGTCAACCGCGTGACGCTGGTTCAGGAGGTCCGGGAGGAACTGGCCCACCGCGGGCGGACGCCGCACGAGCAGGACTGGGCCATCGACCTGCTCAACACCGTGGTGGACAAGTTGGAGGAGGAACTCCGCGAGGAACTCCGTCAGAAGCACTATCACCACGACCTGCACATGCCGGAGAAGTGATCTCCCTGGTAGGTTTGCAGGCGCGACGCCGTCCGGATTCGCACCCGCGTACAGACGGCTGCCACGCCGTTAGCCGCACGGGCCGGCCAATAATACAACGGGCTGCCCGTCCTCCTTTTGGGTTCGGGCAGCCCGTCTGCATACTGATTGTCCCCGGCGCCGGCCTCCCGACCGTCGCCTCGTGTAGAAACGCCTCGTCCCAAGCTTTATTGCCGTCGCCCGGGGCGGCGCGAACGGTGTCTACGCTTCCTGCTCGTCCAGGGGCAGATCGGGCAAATGCAGGTAGTGGGCTTCCTTGACGAAGTTGGACGAGCGGACCTCGCCCATCACTCCCGGCGCGGGCGCCTGGTCCAGGTTGATGCCCACGACGGCCAGGCCGCTCTTCATCTTCCGCGAGAAGGTCATGTCGGCGATGTTGATGTTGTTTCGCCCGAAGATCGACCCGTAGGACCCGACCACGCCGGGCTTGTCCTCGTTGACGATGATGACCACGTGGCCTTCGGGCTTCATCTCCAGATGGTAGCCGTCCAGGGCGATGATCCGCGGGAACTTATTGCCGAAGATGGTGCCCACGGCCGATCGCTTCATGTCGGCGGTGTGGACCGTCACTTCCATGAGGTTGGCGAACTCCTTGATCTTGCTGGAGGTGATGGTCTCGACCTCGACGCCCCGCTGGCGGGCCAGCACGGGGGCGTTGATGACGTTGACCGGCTGGTCCATGTGGGGCTGGATCAGCCCGACCAGCAGGTAGGTGGTGACCGGGGCGACGTTCATCTCGGCGATCGTGCCGCGGTAGATGACCTCGACCTTGCTGACGGCGCCGCTGGCGATGGTGGCCAGCAGGGTGCCCATCCGCTGGGCCAGCTCGGTGTACGGGCGGAGCATGGCCGGCAGGGCCTTGTCGAAGCCGGGGGCGTTGACGGCGTTTCGGACCTCGCCGCCGCGCAGGGCCTCGACGAGGTTCTCGGCCGCCTCCATCGCCACCTGCTCCTGGGCCTCTTCGGTCGAGGCGCCCAGGTGCGGGACGGCCAGCACGTTGGGCTGCTGGATGAGGGCCTTCTCGGCCTCGGTCTCGGGAGGCTCTTTCATGTACACGTCCAGGGCGGCGCCGGCCACCTTGCCCGCCTTGACGGCCTCCAGCAGGGCGTTGACGTCGATGATCCCGCCGCGGGCGGCGTTGATCAGGCGGACGGTCGGCTTCATCACCGCGAACTGCTCGGGTCCGATCATGCCGGCCGTCTCGGCCGACTTGGGGGTGTGGACGGTGATGTAGTCGGCCCGCTTGCAGATCTCGGTGAGGTCCTTGACCATTTCGACGTTGGGCTCGGGCGTTCCGGCGAAGAACGGGTCGTAGCCCAGCACCCGCATCTCGAAGGAGGCCGCCCGCTTGGCCACCGCCTTGCCGATGCGCCCCATGCCGACGATGCCCAGCGTCTTGCCCGAGAGCTGGGTGCCCTCGAAGCTCTTGCGGTCCCACTTGCCGTCCTTCAGGCTGGCGTTGGCAGGCGAGATCTTGCGCGACAGGGCCAGCATCAGCGACATGGTCAACTCGGCCGTCGCCAGGGTGTTGCCCCCGGGCGTGTTCATCACGATGATGCCTTTGGCGGTGGCCACCGGCACGTCGACGTTGTCCACGCCCACGCCCGCGCGGGCGATGCCCCGCAGGCGGCCCGGGTTGGCCAGCACCTCGGCCGTCACCTTCGCGCCCGAGCGGATGATCATCCCGTCGTACTCGCCCACGATCTTGGCCAGTTCGTCCGGCTTGAGGCCGGGCTTGTTGTCGATCTCGACGTCCTTCTGCTCGGCCAGCCAGTCCAGGCCCACCTTGCTCAATTTGTCTGCGATGAGGATTTTCATGGTTATGCCCAGTCCTTAATGATGTCCGCGGCGACGGCCACGCCCTTGCCGATCTGGACCGGCACGTTGCACGCCTTGAGTCCGTACTCGATGGCCGCCACCAGGCCGATCGTGTCAAGCGGATCGACGTAGCCCATGTGGCTGACGCGGAACATCTTGCCTTCCATGAAATCCTGCCCGCCGGCGACGGAGGCGCCCCACTTGTCGCGGAGGACCTTGTTGCGGAAAGTCTTATCCTCGACGCCCTCGGGGTAGACGATGCCCGTCACGCTGTCGGAGGGTTGTTTGGAGAACACCGACATGCCCTGGGCCTTCATGGCCTCGCGCAGGGCACGGGCCAGCAGGGCCGTCCGGGCCCAGACCTTCTCCACGCCGATCTTGTGGATCATGTCCAGCGAGACCTGCGTGCCGCGGATCAACGTCACGGCCGGCGTGTACGGCACGTCGTTGGCGGCCAGGCTCTTGCGGTAGGCCTTCAGGTTCAGGTAGAAGTTCGGCGGAGTGATCTTCTCCACCTGGGCCCACGCCTTGGGGCTGACCGAGACGAACGCCAGGCCCGGCGGGAGCATGAACGCCTTCTGACTGCCGGAGGCCACGATGTCCACGCCCCACTCGTCCACCTTCAGCGGCAGCGTGCCCGCGGCGGTAATGCAGTCGGCGATCAACAGGGCGTCTGTCGCCTTGACCACCTCTGCGATGCCCTTGAGGTCGCAGGCCGTCGCGGTCGACGTCTCGCTGTAGACCACCACCACCGCGCCGTAATCGCCGGTGGCCAGCTTCTCCTTGACCGTCTGCGGGGAGATCGCCGTGCCCCACTCGGTCTTGACCTCATCGACCTTCAGCCCGTACGTCTTGGCCACCTTGACCCACCGCTCGCCGAACTTGCCGCCCTGGGCGACCAGCACCTTCTTGTCTCGCGGGATGGCGCACGACATGGCCGCTTCCATCCCCGCCGTGCCCGAACCGGCGATCGTCAAGACGTCGTTGGCGGTGAACAGAAGCTTCTTCAGGCCCTCGTTGACGGCGGCGAACATGTCCTTGAACCGCTGCGTGCGGTGATGGAAGATGGGCTTGGCCATCTCGATCAGGACTTCCGGGGGAACGTCAGTGGGACCTGGGGTGAACAAACGCTGCTTGATCATGGGAGACTCCCATTATGGTAACCAGCGTCGGGTGCAAGCCGGCAGAGCCGCAGGCCCTTCCCACGGATGCCCTCCCGCCGCACTATTCTCATGTCAGGCCCATCGCCGCCTCATGCCTTCCCCACAGGCAGACGACGATTGCACCTGTACTTATATCCCCCGTTCTCCGCCGTGTCAATCAGATTCCGGCCACAGTCTGGCGATAGATGCTGTCGGAGCCCGTTTGGCCTGGGACAGTCCATCGGGAGACGAACATGCCTGTTTCGACGACAGCGTTGAGAGTGGTCCTGGCGGCTTGGCTGGCGGCGGGCCTGGGGGCCGCCCGGGCCGTCGCGGTGACGGTCGAGGCCCCCAAGGCAGCCATCAAGACCGAGGGCGGCCCGGCCCAGGGAGGCGCTTGGAACCTGTGGTCCAACGGACGGGTCGGCCAGCCGATGAAGTTCTCCTCGGCCGGCACGTACACGATCACCATCCGCGCCTGGGGCACGGCGGCGGGCGGCGTCTGGCCCGAAATGGCGCTGCTCCTGGACGAGCAGCCCGTCAAGGTCGTCCGGGTGAACGGTCCGGCGGCGGCCGACTACGCCTTCGAGGCCGACATTCCCGCCGGTCTGCACGAAGTCGCGGCGGCATTCCTGAACGACGCCCTGATCGGCAGCGAGGACCGCAACCTGGTCCTTCTGAGCATCGCTGTTCGCCCACGGGAAGGGGCGGCCGATCCGCAGTTGGCCACGATCGAGGAACTCTCCGCCCTGGCCCGCAAGCAGGAGGAGGACCTGCTGACGGAGACGGACGCCGCCATCCAGAAGACCCGCAAATCCGACGCAACGGTCCGCGTCGTGGACGCCGCCGGAAAGCCCATGGCCCGCGCCAGCATCCGCGCGGAACAGATCGGCCACGAGTTCCTCTTCGGCGCGAACATCTACATGTTTGACCGGTTCCGCGACGCCGCCAAGGACGAGGCATATAAGAAGCGGTTCGCGGAGTTGCTCAACTACGCGACGGTCGGCTTCTACTGGCGCTGGTACGAACACGAGCGCGGCAAGCCGCAGTACGATTACACCGACAAGGTCGTCGCGTGGTGCCGTGAGCACGGCATCCGGATGAAGGGCCACCCGCTGCTGTGGGCCGACAATGCGGGCGTGCCGCCCTGGTCCAAGGGCCAGCCCGCACCGGAGCTTCAGAAGGCCCGCGTCGAGGCGATCATGGGCCGCTATCGCCCGATCGAGTTCTGGGAGGTGGTCAACGAGCCCAGCCACCTGCCCTCGCTGAAGATCGACGACCCCTACCGCTGGGCCCGCCAGTTCGACCCCAAGGCGTACCTGATCGTCAACGACTACCACGTGCTGGGCGACGGCTGCCCGGGCTTCCACCGCCTGCTGAAGGACGCCCTCGCCCGTAATGTGCCGTTCGACGGGATCGGCATCCAGGCCCACGAACCGCGGACGATGCGTTTCCCGCTGGACCGCGTGCGGAAGGTCCTGGACCGCTATGCCGCCCTGGGCAAGGAACTGCACATCACGGAGTTCACGCCGACCTCCGCCGGCCAGGCCTTTACGGGATCGCGGGTTCCGGGCGTGTGGGACGAGGCCGCCCAGGCGGACTACGCCGTCAAGTTCTACAAGGTCTGCTTCGCCCACCCGTCCGTGCGGGCCATCACGTGGTGGGACCTGTGCGACACGGGGGCCTGGCTCAAGGGGGGCGGAATGCTCCGGGCCGACATGACGCCCAAGCCCGTCTACCACGCCCTGCACAAGCTCATTCACCAGGACTGGACCACCCGCACCGCCGGAACGACCGACGCCGACGGGCGGTTCGCCTTCCGCGGCTTCCGCGGGCGATACCGCCTCACCGTCCAGGCCGGCGGCAAGACCGCCTCGGCCGAGGCGACGCTCGGCAAGGACCAGAAGACGGAATTCGTGGTGACGGTGAAGTGAGGTAGTGGGACAAGTGAGCATGACTGGAAAGCCCACGGAAAGCCTTCCGTGGGCTTTGGTTTGACAACCTCTGGGCCGCCCTGTAGCGTACTGGGCGTATGCCGAAGACCCTCTACATCATCGACGGCCATTCCCAGATCTACCGCGCCTATCACGCCAGGGCGGGCGACTTCACCAGCCCCACGGGCGAGCCCACGCGGGCCCCGTTCGTGTTCTGCAACATGCTGCTGAAGTTCCTGGCCGACCGCAAGCCGGACTATCTGGCAATGGCGATCGACGGCCCGGCCGAGAAGCTCCACCGCCGCGCCCTCTTCGCCGACTACAAGATCACCCGGCGCGTCATGCCCGACGATTTCCATACGCAGGCCGACCGCGTCATCCAGATCGTCCGGGCCATGGGCATCCCCGTCCTGGCCCGCGAGGGCTTCGAGGCCGACGACGTCCTCGCCACCGCCGCCCGGCGACTGGCCGGCCCCGACCTCACCGTCTACCTCGTCAGCCGCGACAAGGACCTCGACCAGCTCGTCAACCCCCACGTGCTGCTCTACGACCCCACGAAGGACCAGGTGATCGACGCCGACGCTATCCGCAGCGAGAAGGGCTATCCGCCCGATAAGGCCATCGAGGCGCAGGTCCTGACCGGCGACACCAGCGACAACATCCCCGGCATCCCCGGCGTGGGGCCCAAGACGGCCGCCAGGCTCATCGAGCAGTACGGCTCGGCCGACGAACTCGTGCGCCACGTGGACGAACTCAAACCCAAGCTGGCCGAGTCCGTCCGTCAATGGGCCCCGCAGCTCGAGCTGGCCCGAAAGCTCGTCACGCTGGACGACGACGTGCCCATCGAACTGGACCTGGAGGCTATGCGCTATCGCGGCATTGACGGCCAGGCCGTCCGCCCGCTGTTCGCCGAACTCGGCTTCAATCGCCTGCTGGACCAGCTTGACAAGCTCGGGGTCGGCGGAACCGACAGCGTGGACATCCAGGCCATCGCCGCCGCCTCGCAGCAGACCACCGCCCAGGACTTCGACTATCGCTGCGTGAACACGCCCCAGGCCCTGGACGCCCTGGCCGCCGAGATCCGCTCAGCCGCCCCCGCCGCCCTTTCGGTCGACACCGAGACCGATTCCGTCCGACCCATGCAGGCCGAGTTGGTGGGCATCTCGCTGGCCTGGAAGGCCGGCACCGGCGTCTACATCCCCGTCAGGGGTCCCCTCGGAGCGACGGTCCTGGGCGTGGATCTCGTCCACCAGAAGATCGGCCCCCTGCTGGCCGACGAGCGGATCGAGAAGATCGGGCAGAACCTCAAGTACGACCTCACCGTGCTCAAGAACGCGGGCTTCGTCCTGGCGGGGCCGGCTTTCGACACCATGATCGCCGCCCACGTCCTGGACGCCACACGGTTGACCTACAAGCTCGACGCCCTGGCCGCCGAGTTCCTCAACCACCGCTGCATTCCCATCGAGGACGTGATCGGGCGCGGACGCAACCAGATCTCGATGGCGACCGCCCCCGTCGAAGCCGTCGCGGTCTACTCCGCCGAAGACGCCGAGGTCGCCTTCCGCCTGGCCGACGCCCTCAAGCCCCTGCTCGACCGCGAGGGCCTGAGGCCCCTCATGACCGACCTGGAGATGCCGCTCATGCCCGTCCTGGCGGGCATGGAGCAGGCCGGCATCCGCGTCGACCCGGACCGCCTGCGGGCCATGGAGAGCAGACTGTCCAAGAAGGCCGACGAACTCCGCGAGAAGATCCTGGATTCCGCCGGCGAGCCCTTCAATCCCGACTCGCCCCGCCAGCTCGCGACCATCCTCTTCGAACGCCTCCACCTCCCGCCGGTCAAGAAGACCAAGACCGGACTGTCCACCGATTCCGACGTGCTGGAGGAACTGTCCCTGCAGCACGAGTTGCCCGCACTCGTCCTGGACTACCGTAAGCTCACGAAGCTGCTGGGCACCTACCTGACCGCCCTGCGCAACTACATCCACCCCAGGACAGGGCGAATCCACACCAGCTTCCACCAGATCGGCGCCGAGACCGGACGACTCAGCAGCAGCGATCCCAACCTCCAGAACATCCCCATCCGCACCGAAGAAGGCAGGCAGATCCGCTCGGCCTTCGTGGCCGATCCGGGCTGCCTGCTCCTGTCGGCCGACTACTCCCAGGTCGAACTGCGGGTGCTCGCCCACTTCTGCCAGGACGAAACCCTCACCGCCGCCTTCCACGCCGACCAGGACATCCACCGCATCGTGGCGGCCGAGGTGTTCGGCGTGAAGGTGGACGAGGTCACGCCCGAGCAACGGGCGCGGGCGAAGACCGTCAACTTCGGCATCATCTACGGGCAGACGGCGTTCGGGCTGGCCGTCACGCTGCGGATCGGCCGGGCCGAGGCCGCTGATTTCATCCAGCGCTACCGCAGCCGTTTTCCCCAAATCCAGGCCTTCCTCGACGATTGCGTCCGCGCCGCCAAAGACCAGGGCTACGTCGAGACCATCTTCAAGCGCCGCCGCCGCATCAACGAGATCGACAGCCGCAACCCGCAGAAGCGCGCCCTGGCCGAGCGGTTGGCCATCAACTCCGTGGTCCAGGGCTCGGCGGCTGACCTCATCAAGCAGGCCATGCTCAACATCGCGCGGCGGATCGAGCGCGAGAACCGCCCCGCGAGGATGCTTCTGCAGATACACGACGAGCTGGTCCTCGAGGTCCCGCACGAGCACGCCGAGGCCGAACGGGAGATGGTCCGCAGCGAGATGGCGTCGGCCATCCAACTCAGCGTCCCGCTCAAGGTGGACACGGCCCTGGGCGAGAACTGGATGGAAGCGAAGTAGTTGTTGGTTGTTGGTTGTTGGTTGTTCGTTGTTGGTTGTTGGTTGTTATGGGTAACTGCTGGTTCGTGTTGGTTGTGAAATTAGCCGCAAAGCGGCGTCTCGGATAGCCCAGGGCGAGCCTGCCTGCCGCAGGCAGGCGGAGCGAGCCCTGGGTGCCCGGCCGCGTCACGCGAAGCCGCGAAGCGGCGCCTTGGCATTCGGCCTCCCGAAGATAATCCCATTGCCCGACCGCGCATCGCGCGCTATAAGAACCTGTCATCCAGGAGAACATCATGAACACTAAAGACGTGCAATCGAACTCACGAGGCGTTTCTCGACGGGCGGTGTTGGCGGGCGGGGCGGCGGCCGCCGCTTTCACCATCGTGCCGCGCCGCGTCCTGGGCGGGCCCGCCCAGACCCCGCCCAGCGGCAAGCTCAATATCGCGGCCGTCGGCGTGGGCGGGATGGGGCAGAACAACATCCGCGCCTGCTCGGGCGAGAACATCGTCGCCCTCTGCGACGTCCACCCCGACCACGCCAAGGGCGTCTTCGCCAAGTATCCCCAGGCCCACACCTACAAGGACTACCGCGAGATGTTCGACAAGGAGAAGAACATCGACGCGGTCATCGTAGCCACGCCCGACCACACGCACGCCCCGATCGCGATGACGGCCATCCGCATGGGCAAGCACGTGTACGTGCAGAAGCCGATGGCCCACTCGGTCAGCGAGGCCCGCGCCCTCACCGAGGCGGCCCGCAAGCACAAGGTCATCACGCAGATGGGCAACCAGGGGCGCAGCGGCGACGGCGTTCGAATGGTCTGCGAGTGGATCTGGGACGGTGCGATCGGCGACATCCGCGAGGTCCACGCCTGGACCAACCGCCCCGTCTGGCCGCAGGGCGTCGAGGTCGAACGCCCCAAGGAGACGCCGCCCGTTCCCGAAGGCATGGACTGGGACCTGTGGATCGGCCCGGCGGCGATGCGCCCCTACCACCCCACCTATCACCCGGGCACGTGGCGGGCCTGGTGGGATTTCGGCACCGGCTCGCTGGGCGACCTGGGCTGCCACATCCTGGACGCCCCGTTCTCGGCCCTCAAGCTCAAGTACCCCGTCAGCGTGGAGGGGTGCATCTCGACCTACTGGAGCGGCCTGTGGAAGCCCTGCCCGCCCAAGAATGAGACCTTCCCCCGCTCGACCATCGTCCGCTACAAGTTCCCCGCCCGCGAGGGCATGCCCGAGGTCAAGCTCACCTGGTGGGACGGCGGGCTCACGCCCCCGCGCCCCGAGCAACTCGAAGAGGGCCGGCGCATGGGCGACGAGGACGGCGGGGTCCTGTTCGTCGGCGACAAGGGCCTGCTCATGTGCGGCTGCTACGGCCGCAGCCCGCGCCTGATCCCCGACTCGGCCATGAAGACCTACAAGCCCCCCAAGCCCAGCTTCAATCGCGTGCCCGGCGGCGAGGGCGGCCACGAGAAGGACTGGCTCCGCGCCTGCAAGGACGGCAAGGCGTCCAGCTCGAACTTCGACTACTCCGGCCCGCTGTCGGAGATGGTGCTGATGGGCAACCTGGCTGTTCGCTACCCCGACCGGCGTCTGCTGTGGGACGGCGAGAAGATGAAGGTCACCAACTGCCCCGAGGCCGACGCGTTCGTCCAGCCCAAGTACCGCCAGGGCTGGACGCTGTAACGCGGGCATTCCCGGAGGCGATTCAGGACCCGGTGCGCCAGGCTGGGAATCATGGATCATGGGAGCTATGAGATTGCCGATCTCGTAGCTCCCGTTCTTTCCACAGCTCGCATGGAATGCACTGGGTCGCCAATCTCAGCCAGGAACCCGCCTGCCGGCAGGCAGGTAGCTGAGTTACTAAGAAATCCCCTGCTCGTCCGTCCTCTCTTTCGGAACGGCCGATTCGACGTCGGCCACGGGAGAACGGACATGAAACACGTAATCGGATGCATGGCGGTGCTGGCGGGCCTGGGCCTGCTGGCGGGGAACTGGACCCACGAGACGACCATGTGGATCGGCGGCACG
>JAKJER010000048.1 GCA_022705325.1 Planctomycetota bacterium
CCGTGGATGTCGGGCTCAGTCACCTTGTCACGCTTTCGGCCCATCGGCGACTATAAAAGCATGCCAAACCCGAGCGCGCCAGTATAATCTGGAGAAAACTCCAAGAAATGTTTAGCGGCCGCGAAAGCTAGCAATCTGAGTGCCGAACAGGATTGATGGTGTCACTGGATTTGGGTGTCCCCGGATTTGGATTTGCATCGGATTTGTGCGGATTTGCCGGATTTGGGTTTTTCGGAGAGGGTGATGGCATGACAGATCGACAAGCGATGTATTTGGGTTTGGTTATAACGTGCTTCGTTATCGGTTGCGCCGCAGTGGCGCCACAACCGGAAGCCCCTGGCGCAGCGGGTATGTGGACGGGAAGCGAGACGCTATATCCGGCGCCGTTCCATGTGAGAGAATCTGATGGCCACGAAATATGGAGGTGGGGATTCATCAATGCACGTGGCAGGACTGTAGTCGAGCCCCGCTATGATGATGTGTGTGAGTTCTCAGAGGGATTGGCTGCAGTGAACTTGGGCGGAAAGCACGGGAAGGACTTCAGGCCGGGGAAGAGCCAAGGGGGGGTGTGGGGGTTCATTGATGAAACCGGCCGGATAGTCGTCCCGCTTAAGTACGAGAAGGTGAAGCCTTTCAGCGAGGGTCTGGGTGCCGTAGTAGTATCCGGAGAGGACAGATTCGTCTTCATCGACAGAGGCGGGACCATTGTAATCCGCGGAGAAGGAGGATGGCCTGTGGCCGCATCCTTCGCCGAAGGATTGGCCGCAGTCCGCGACGGGGAGGATAACTGGACGTACATTGATCGATCAGGCAGATCGGCGATGAA
This sequence comes from Planctomycetota bacterium, assembly GCA_022705325.1. Classification (GTDB taxonomy): domain Bacteria; phylum Planctomycetota; class Phycisphaerae; order SM23-33; family SM23-33; genus MWDR01. The sequence continues at coordinate 827 of JAKJER010000048.1, forward strand.
GGAGGTTTTCGTGACCGTGCAGCCCTTTAGCGAGGGACTCGCGGGTGTCGATAAGGGCCGGCCGATCGATGACTACAAAGGCCTTGTATCATCAGGACAAGTCGGCTACATCGATCCCACAGGACGATGGGTTGTCCTTCCACGTTTCAGTGGCGGCACGGAGTTCCGCGAGGGGCTGGCCGCCGTGAACACGGGAGGTAAGGGGGATCCGCCGCTGGTCTGGGGCGGGAAATGGGGGTTTATCGATAACAAAGGACAATGGGCTATTCCACCAAGTTTCGATTGGGCGCTGCCGTTCTATGAGGGTCTTGCAGGGGTCTGTCGGGGAGCGCAGACGGAGAGAGGACTGCCCTCTGGCGGATTATGGGGATACGTCAATAGGACGGGACAGGTCATCATACCGTTCCTGTACGAAGACATCGGGTGTTTCTCGGCTGGATTAGCTCCTGTCTGCCTGAAAGGGAAATATGGCTTTATTGACCACGGCGGCAGATTGAGGATCGACTATAGGTTTGAGAGAGCCGAGATGTTCCGTGAAGGCCTTGCCTATGTGAGAGAAAATGGCTTGTGGAAGTACATAGCCCCCGACGGCAAGACGGTATGGAGCCAGTCAGGCAACTGAGGGGTAGCGGCCCAGCAAGTTTCGTGTATTGGGATGCCGGGAAGTCGAAGACGAGAAGAAGGTGATTGTCAAGACTGCGGTGAAGCCTGGTGACTGAAATGATCCATTGACCTTTTGGGGGTACGGTGGTTGTTGGCGGTCCTTGACGGCCGGGAAAAGCAGCGATTGATAATCGAATATGGCGGTGTCAGAACTGCGGCATGCCGTCGGCTGGTGGCCGTCCCAATGACAGAACACGCGCGGTGGCACTCTCAAACCGGAACCCCTTTATGGACGGAAGTTGTGGGGTGGCACGGATCAATGGTCCTGCTCAGGAAGGCCACCGGCGTCCGTTGTGTCGCCCCGCCGGGGCTCATTGCCTCCGCTGCCTCTAGAGCAGTTAAAGAAATACCGTAGCGATATCCGATGCTATAGGCATGGGAACCTACTCGATGGATTTGCGGGAACGGGTCGTTGCGGCTTGTGATTCAGGAAGTTGGAAGCGTGAGGAGATCGCCGAGAGGTTTGGCGTATCCACGGCTTGGATTCGGCGGTTGCTGCAGCGGCGTCGCGAAACGGGGAATTATGCTCCCAAGCAGACCAAGCGAGGGCGGAAGCCGGCCTTCTCTGGAGAGGCCCTGGAACGGTTGGATCGACTGGCCGAAACACAACCCGACGCGACGCTGGAAGAACTGCGAGATCGTTGTGACGTCTCCTGCAGCTTGGTGACGGTGTCCAACACGCTGGGCCGCTTGGGATATCGCCGAAAGAAAAGACGCTCCGGGCTGCTGAACAGGAGCGTCCCTATGTGAAAGCGGAGCGGCAAGCGTGGGCGGCCAAGACGCAGAGGGTTGATCCATCTCGCTTCCTGTTCATTGACGAAAGCGGCGCCAAGACGAACATGACGCGGCTACATGGCCGGTGCAAGGGCGGGGGCCGGCTCCATGATACGACTCCCCACGGTCACTGGGAGACCACGACGATGATCGCCGCGCTAAGCCTGGGTGGTCCCGCAGCTCCCATGGTGATCCAGGGCGCAACGGATGGCGCCGTATTCCGGGCTTACGTCAAACATGTGCTGGTGCCGATTCTGCGGCCGGGTCAGATTGTCGTCCTGGACAACCTGGGCTCTCACAAGCGAGCCGAGGTCCGCCAGATGATCGAAGCGGCGGGCGCGACTCTATGGTTCCTCCCTCCGTATTCGCCGGACTTCAATCCGATCGAGAAGATGTGGTCGAAAGTGAAGCAGTTCCTGCGGGCGGTCAAGGCCCGAGGGACGGAAGCCTTGTACCAAGGCGTCGGAGCAGCCCTCGCCACAGTCACGTCACAAGATGCCCACGGATGGGTTGCATCTTGCGGATACCGCTACAGAAAAAGTTAAACTGCTCTAACCCTGGCCTGCGTCCCTGAGGGACTCCAGCCAGGGCTATTGTGTGCCGGCCCGTTGGGCCTGATGATGTCGAAGTTGGGCAGCCCGCAGGGCCGAAGGCCCGACTCAATGTAGCCCAGGGCGAAGCCCTGGGTGCATGGCGACAGATCAGCAGAGCCCCAACGGGGCGATACAAACCCACGGAGGTGGCCATCCCAAGTACGACTGACGTACGGTGCTACCCCCAAGCGAAGAGCCCCGCAGGGGCCGCCTGGGGATGTGGGCGAGACGTCGAACGACACGATGGCTTGTCAAGCCGGCTGCCGCGAGATAAGCTCCCGTCATGGTCGAAACCGGGCAGACCTTTTCCTGCTGCCGGCAGTCCTTGGGGATGAAGAGGTGCGTTGAAATGAACGGTCCTGTTTCGAGAGCATTGGCGTTTATCGTTCTTGCCGTCGTGTCAGAGTCATTGTGGGCGGCCGCGGGTAAGCCCGTGTTGTGGTGGAATTTCGACGCCCAGACGGCCGGGGCGGTCAAGGATGCCGCCGGCGACGTCGAGGATGCCATCGAGGGCAGCTTCAGGTACATGCCCGGCCCTTGCGGGTCGGCGATCAAGCCGGACGGCTATACGACCTGCATCCAGCGCGAGGCATCCAAGGCACCCCGGCTGGAGTCCGCGTTTACGGTGGAGGCGTGGGTCGCTCAGGCGGCGTATCCCTGGAACTGGTGCCCGGTGATCGCCCAGGCAGACGGCGAGAACAAGGGCTATCGCCTGGCCGTCGGCCCCAACGGCGATTTCTCGCTCGAGGTCGCCGTCGGCGGCAAATGGCACAAGTGCGTCTCCGAGAAGAACCTCCTGCCGCTTCGCGAGTGGACCCATATCGCGGGAACGTATGATCCCGAGAAGGGGATCACCCTCTTCGCCAACGGCAAAGAGGTCGCCCGGCTGGAGGTCAAGGGAAAGCCCGATTGGGCGGCGGGGGCGAGCCTGCGGGCCCTGATGAACTACGAGAAGGTCAAGCCCTCCAACATCCACCGGCCGTTCGGCACGCTGCCGTTCTGGTTCAGCATCGACGGGCTCGTCGACGAGATCAAGCTCTACGACGCCGCGCTGACGAGCGAGCGGATCAAGGAGGAGGCGGCACCGAAGGACAAGCTCGCCAGCCCCGCGCTGCCTCCGCGCCGGATGCCCCGCGGCCCTGAAGGGCCGGGCCGCTTCGGTGCGTACTACTGCAACCTGAAGTACTACGAGGAATGGGACAATCTCTGGCCCGTCGACGAGCATCCCGACATCGTCGTCCGGTTCGACCAGTCCGCGACGCGGGTCGTCTTCTGGCGGGGGACGCGGTTCTCGCCGGCCTGGGTGTCGGAAAACGGGCTGTGGATGGCCGACCAGAGCGTCGAGGCGTGGAACAAGATCCAGGGCTGCTTCGAGCACATGCAGGACCGCCGCTGCCGCTACTCGCACGTCCGCATCATCGAGAGCAACGACGCCCGCGTGGTGGTGCACTGGCGCTACGCCCCGGTCAGCGCCCATGACGAACTCTGGAAGGAGAACGAGAAGACCACCCGGGCGCTCTGGATCGACGAATACTACACCATCTATCCCGACCAGATGGGCGTCCGCAAACCGACCTGGAAGACCGGGACCCTCGGCGGGCCCAGACAGTTCCAGGAATCGATCCCCTTGACCGATCCCGGCCAGCTCCAGGGCGACGTCATCAACAAGGACTTCGCCACGGTCGCCAACTTCAAGGGCCAGACGGCGACCCTGTCGTTCGTCGCAGCCCCCCAGAAACGCCAGATGCCCGCCGACCTGACCATCCAGCGGCACAATTTCCGCTCGAAGAACCGCCCGTCGATCATCTTCGAGCCCGGCAGCAAAATGAACTACGTCGTGGACCGGAAGATGCCCTCCAGGGGGCTCGACGTCCCTGGATCGTGCAATCACTGGCCGGTCGGCCTGGCCGCCTGTGACGGCAGGACCGTGCAGGCAGCCGATCGGCCGACGTCGTTTCTGGGCTTTCCCATCTCCAGCCCGCCCGTGCACGAGAAGGACGGGCGGTCCTGGTGGAACGGCCTGTACGGCATGACGGAGATGGAGATGGACGACCTGGTCTTCGCGGGCAGGAACTGGGCCTACGCACCGAAGGCGACGCTCAAGTCAGAGGGGTTCCAGTGCCAGGGCTACGACCGGGCCGAGCGGGCCTACCAGCTTGCGAAGGACAAACCGTCCGCCGACGGCAGGCTGGAACTGACGCTCGATGCATCCGAGGAATCGCCCGTGTTCAACCCGGCCTTCGTCGTGAGGAACTGGCATCCCCGGTCGCTGACGTTGAAGCTCGACGGCAAGCAGGCGCCCCGCGGGGGCGATTTCCGCGTCGGCGCGCGGCCCACGCTTGACGGCGAAGACGTCATCATCTGGATCAGGACGAAATCGACCAGGCCGCTGACGATCGAATTGAGCGCGGAACAGGCCGGCGCCCGGTAGTTCGGCCTGGAATCTGGCAGGAAGATATCCAAAACGGTGGTGAGTGCAATTGCGGGGGCTGGTACAATACCGGCAAATCGGCCCGACGGCGGAATCGGGCAGGGCATCTGGGAAATGCCGGACAAATCGAAGGACTAGCCTGATGGACAAAACGACAGAAACCGCCACAACAAAGGGAAAAACTCTGAAGGCGTTTGTTGTAATTAGTGTTGTAGTGTTCCTGATCGGGGCCGTGATTTACGGAGCAGTGTGGTTTCTTTACTTAAGACCTAGACAGGAAGCGCGCGACGCGTTCTATTCGTATTTCAGGTATCTACAGGACCAGAATCGTCGGACAGGGATTATAAAAGGTCCCCGCATAGAGCTAATCCTGTCAGGAGTGGCTGATCGCTTAATGACGCCAAGTGAAGCCAAGAGAGCCGTAATTGCATTCAAGGCGTTAGGTACCAACGCGGCTATGAAAATGCTTGTAGAATGCGTTTGGGGTCACAATCCAGACACTATTGTGGGCGAATGGCTTGAGTCTCCCGCCATGTGTATCACTGTTAAGCTTGCAAGAGATGCGACCGTCGATGAATTGCGGGAATATGTCTCTTCCCTAAAGAAGATCCGCAGCGATAGCGATAGAAGCGATAGATTTCAAAGACAGAAGGCATACTCTGTGCCTGGCACTATAAACAAGCTCCTTATGATGGTTTGCGAAACCGCGCGGAAGCGCGGAATTGACGTGAATTCGATCGATCCTCCGGTGTCTGAAAGCAGCACACGCCCCGCCCCGCCTTTGGACCAGGGCACCGGGAGCTAGAAGAAGTCTTGACGAGCAATAGTCCCGTTGACCCTGATCTTGGCGTCTTTCGACCCGGTGGCGGCGGATACAATGGGCAGCCGCCTTCTGGGCGAGGAATTCAGGGACGGTGGACACAAGCCTTCGGTTCGCCCCCAGAGCGCGGATTCACATCGTAATCGCAACCTGGCAAATTGATAGGAAACGTGACTCGGCTTTCATGAGGATCCCGGGGCCGCAGGAAAGCTACTCCGTAAGGGGAATCACCACCCGAAACCCGCAGCTTTCCACTCTGTAGGGAAAGCCGCGATATGAAGACCTACAATCCATCGCGCGATCGTTCCAACTGCCTCCACGAACTATGGGAGGTTCGGTAATGGTCTTGCGTTCGCCCTTCCTCCCGGAACGCCCTCCCTCGGTAGCGTGCGTCGCCTTACCATCGCTGCAATACTCAGCGACGTTTCCATGCATGTCATATAGTCCGTAGTCATTTGGCATGAAAGTTCCAACTGGAACGGTCATGTCACGACCTCCTCCATGCCTCGTCGTGCCATTGATATAGCTGCCGCCGCAATTTGCTTTGCTGACGTCTAATGACTCCCCAGTGTTGAACAAAGTGCTTGTGCCGGCGCGGCATGCGTACTCCCATTCGGCTTCCGTCGGCAAGCGAACTGTCCTCCCAATCTGCCGAGATAATCTATCGCAAAAGACGGTGATGTCGCTCACCGACACCCCCTCAACGGGATGCTTCATGCCCTTGAATCTGCTTGGGTTCGTTTCCATAACGGCTTTGTATTGCTCTTGGGTGACCTCGTAAATGCCCATATAGAAGGCTTTCGCGATGACGATCTCGTATGTTCCTGCCTTTACGTTATCTGACTCATTTCCAGACGAGTCGTTGTGCATAACAATACGACCGGGGGGAATTCGAACGCAATCCAACCTAGGGCCGTTTTCGAACTCAATACGAAAGGCCTTGCCGTCCGCTGACTCAACGGCTGAGGAGACTCTCGCACTATACGATGGCGGCGGAACCGAGGTGGTTTTCTTTGCTTCAGGGGGATAGGGCACGTCCTCAAAGAGTCTTGAATGATCGCCAATCTTCAGAATGATCAGAATTGCCAGCGCTGGGACTGCCAGTAGTGCAACGAAACCTAGCCATGCGAGATCGGTCCTAGGCCGTGGCGATAGGCCAGCGGCTGCCAATTCGGGACGAGCCGATTCACCCATAAGTTCTGGCGACGTCTCTACGAACTCTACGATCTCAGCCCGAAGCGGCTTCCACGTCACCGCAGCCAAGAAGAGAAAGCCAAATGGCCCAGTGAATAGTAAGAGTATGATCCTCGCTATACCTGTCGGAACCAGACCGTGATACTTCAAGACGGTGCGATCTCGGTCCTGCTTAAGCCATATTCCAACTCCCGTCCAGTCGGACTGTTTTATCACGAACCCGGTCCCTATCCCTAGCGGCGTACATATCTCATACTTCCTGCCGAACTTGCTCTCAAAGATGCCTTTCAGCTGCTCAGAGGTGAGGCTGGGATTGTGAGCAATTGTGATTGTGGCCATGTGCCATTTCCTTTAGCCGGGATACTCGATATGACCTGTCCGAGTCCGCTGTCGGGCCTATTAATCAGTATTATACCCCGTCGAAGTGTGCCGATCCACATTGTGAACGTCCCTCGTGCCCGATCTAGGGCGAGGCAGCCTCGTGAGAGAGTGGGGGGATTCAGGGCCAGGTACCAGACTAGGCATGAACTTCGGAATTCATCCCCGACTTCCCGTCTCTGGGCCGGGCCTGGCGGAGCGAGGCCCTATTGGCCGGCTTTCTTGTCGGCTGAGCGCCCCATGAACTCCTCCATCAGGTCCATCTGGATCTGCTGGATCTCCATCAGCCGCCGCCACTGGTGGGTCAAAAGCTGGTCCATCTTGGCGTTCAGGTGGCGGATCTCCAGTTCGGCCTTCAGGTTCACCCGGTAGTCGTGCTCGCCGCGGAGGCGGTCTTTGGCCTCCTGGCGGTTCTGGCTCATCATGATTACCGGGGCCTGGATCGCCGCCAGGCACGACAGCACCAGGTTCAACAGGATGTACGGGTACGGATCGAAGGGCTGCTTCAAGAGGGCCACCGAGTTGATCACGATCCACGTCAGCAGCACGGACGCAAAGATCAGGATGAAGCCCCAACTGCCGCCGAAATCGGCCACCCGGTCCGCCAGGCGCTCGCCGAACGTCAGCTTGCGGTCGAACTCGACGTTGATGTCGGTGGTCAGGACCTCCTGTTCCTTCAGGCTGCGGAGCACCTGTTCCTCCAGGCTGCTCAATTCGCCTCGCTCGGTCTCCAGCATGTCCTCCACGTAGGCGGTGCGGAAGTGGTTCAGGTCCTCCAGGCAGATGTAGCTGCCGTGGGACCAGTCGGGATGTTCCTTGCGGATCAGTTCCGCGACGGCTGGACGGACCAGTTCAGCCGGCATAAGCTCCGAGGGACGCTTCGACTGCCCGCACACCTGGCACGCTATGGTCTGATTCCGCATGTCGGCCATTGTCCTGCACCTCAACCGTTCAAGGAGTCGCGCGTTTCGGGTCCGCAGCCGGGACCAACGGGGCATCCACCTCTGGTTCACGGTTTCTTCGCGGACCACCGGAACTCTATCGCGGAGCTGTCCCGGGGGCAACCACGTCCCGCCGATCGGAAGGCCTTACGGGACGGTCCAGGTTGATCCTTCTTCGCCCGCCGACTACACTGCCCGCTCATGAGCGACGTCGCGAGAATACGGTTCACGGACTACCGCACCAGCGTGGCCAGGGCGCTGGACGCGATCGGTGCAGCCGATCGGCTGCCGCGGGAGGGGCTGATCATCGTCAAGCCCAACCTCACCAACGCCGACCCGCCGCCGGTGACCACCCCTGTGGCGGCCGCCGAAGCGGTGGTGGAGTATCTCCGCGCCCACAGCGGCGCGGAGGTGGCCATCGGCGAGGGGTGCGGCAAGGGCAGGACGATCGACACCTTCCGGGCCAACGGGTACGAGGAGTTGGCCGGGCGGATGGGCCTGCGGCTGATCGACTTCAACACCGAGCCGTCGGTCGTCTCGCGGTGCGAGAAGGCGAAGGTCTTCCGCGAGATGCACATGCCGGCGATCGCGATGGAGGCGTTCATCGTCTCGCTGCCGATCCTGAAGGATCACAGCTTCACGACGACCACGATCGCGATGAAGAACATGTTCGGCCTGCCGCCCGCGCCGCACTATCGCGGCGGGTGGAACAAGTCGCGCCTGCACAGCCCGTCGACGGACCAGAGCGTCTTCGACGTGTGCCTGCACAAGAAGCCCGACCTGTGCGTGGTGGACGCGGTGACGGCGCTGACGGGAATGCACCTGGCCGGCACGCCGAAGCGGTTGAACCTGATCCTGGCGTCGCTGGACCCGGTGGCGGTGGACGCGGTGGGTAGCCGCCTGCTGGGCCATGACCCGGCCGGCCTGGAATACCTGCGGCTCTCGGAGGGCGTGCACGGGAGCATGAGGGGCATCCGCGAGATCGAAGGCTGAGAGGCGAATCACATTCCGCTTTGCCTCGCGGAGGCGGCGGGGAGATAATGAAGCGCGTGCCGCCCGCCAATCGCGGCATCGAGGTGATAACCATGTCCCATCTATCGCTCGGTTGTTCGTTCGTAGCGTGGGTCCTGGCGGCGCTGGCGCTCGGCGCGGGGCCGGTCCGCGCGGAGGATCCGCCGGCCGCCGAGACGCCCCAGCAGCGCGATGCCCGGATGCAGTGGTGGCGCGAGGCGCGGTTCGGGATGTTCATCCACTGGGGCCCGATCAGCCTCAAGGGCACGGAGATCGGATGGTCGCGCAACCCGGGACCCAACGGACGGCGCGGGGGCAAGTTCCCCGCGGCTGTCTACGACGCCCTCTACAAGGACTTCAACCCCACCCTTTTCAACGCGAAGGAGTGGGTCGCCATCGCCAAGGCCGCCGGGATGAAGTACCTGGTCTTCACCACCAAGCACCACGACGGGTTCTGCGAGTTCGACAGCAAGCTCACCGACTACAAGATCACCAGTCCCCAAAGCCCGTTCAAGCGTGACGTGGTCAAGGAACTGGCCGACGCCTGCCACGAGGCGGGCATCCGCCTGGGGTTCTACTACTCCCAGCCCGACTCGCACCACCCGGACTATCGCACCGCCGACCACGCTCGCTACATCGAGTATCTGCACGGGCAGGTCCGCGAGTTGCTGAGCAACTACGGGCGGGTGGACATCATCTGGTTCGACGGGCTGGGCGGCTCGGCCAAGGACTGGAACGCCCCGGAACTGTTCGCGCTGATCCGCAAGCTCCAGCCGGGCATCCTGATCAACAATCGCTGCGGCCTGCCGGCCGACTTCGACACGCCCGAGCAGACGATCGGCCGCTACCAGGTCCACCGCCCGTGGGAGTCGTGCATCACGATCTGCCGCCAGTGGGCCTGGAAGCCCGCCGACACGATGAAATCGCTCCAGCAGTGCCTGCACACGCTCATCCTGTGCGCGGGGGGCGACGGCAACCTGCTGTTCAACGTCGGCCCGATGCCCACCGGCGAGATCGAGCCGCGACAGGTCGAGCGACTCAAGGAGATGGGCCAGTGGCTGGCCAGGTACGGGCAGACCATCTACGCCACCCGCGGCGGGCCCATCCGCCCGGGGCCCTGGGGCTGCACCACGTACAAGGACGACACCATCTACGTGCACGTGCTGAAATGGCCGGGCGACTCGCTCGTCCTGCCGGCGATCAACCGCAAGGTGCTGTCTGCGACCGCCCTGACCGGGGGCAGGGCGGAGGTGAAGCAGGGCGAGGAGGGCGTGGAGATACGCGTGGCGCCGGCGGACCGCCAGGACATCGACACGATCGTGGCGTTGAAGCTGGACGGTCCCGCCGCGGACGTCAAGCCCGCGGCGTTGGCCGGCTGCCTGAGCAGCGGGAAAAAGGCCTCCGCCTCGAACGTCTTTCAGAAGATGCATCAGTACTCAGCCGCCAAGGCCCTGGACGACGACGAAGACACTCGCTGGGCCACCGACGCGGGCACGACCTCGGCCTGGCTGGAGGTGGATCTGGGCCAGCCGACGGCGGTGGGGCGGGTGCGGATCGTCCAGGACCCGCGGTATGCCGCGCGGGTCCGCAAGTTCGAGCTGCAATACAAGGATGGCGAGGACTGGAAGACCATCCTGAGCGGCACGACGACGCCGGCCCAGTACGTCAAGAGTTTCGAGGCTGTGACGGTGGGGCACGTGCGGCTGAACATTCTCGACGCGAGCGACGGGCCGACCATCAACGAATTCCAGCTATTCGCACCGGGAAAGTGACAGGGGGACGGGTGGGGCGAACCGGGCCTCCGCCTTACAGCCTGCCGAGAGCGGGAAGCGGAAGCGGCGTCCACTTTCCCGCATGTGGCGGAGGCAAACGGTCGATGAAGAGGGATGGAGTTTTCAGGACGGGCTATGTCTCAGAAGCGCCGAATCCAGATCACGATTGTGGTGGGCCTGCTGTTGATTGCCGGCTCGCTGGCGGTGGTGCATCGGCTGCGGGCCAAGCCGGCCGGGTCCACCTCCGCGCCGGCGGTGCGGATCAAGGGCTGGCAGGCGGCCGTGTTGGGCGCTGTGGAGGGGCTGACCGAGTACTTGCCGGTTTCCTCCACGGGTCATCTGATCCTGACCGGGCGGTGGATCGGGCTGGAGAACGGCGGGGGGCTCAAGAACGAGGCCCTGGACTCCTTCAACGTGGTCATTCAGATCGGGGCGGCGCTGGCGGTGGCGGTGCTGTACTGGCGGCGGCTGCAGCAGGTGGGCGTGGGGTTGTTTCGCGGCGATCCGGACGGGCGGCGGCTGCTGGGGCTGCTGATCGTGGCTTTCATGCCGGCCGCGGTGGTGGGGCTGGCGCTGCACAAGAGGATCACGGAGTATCTGTTCTTCCCGCTGCCGGTGGCGGGGGCGCTGGTGGTGGGGGGGGTGGTGATGGTGGGCGTCGAACTGTACCGGCGCCGGCATGCGCCGCGGACGACCTCGCTGGACGCGATGACCTACCGACAGGCCCTGATCATCGGGCTGGCCCAGTGCCTGGCGCTCTGGCCGGGCACCAGCCGGTCGATGACGACGATCGTGGCGGCGCTGCTGGTGGGGCTGTCGCCGCTGACCGCGGCGGAGTTCAGCTTCCTGCTGGCCCTGCCGGTGCTGACGGCGGCGGCGGGCCTGGAGGTGGTGAAGGACTTCGACAAGCTCCTGCTCTACGCCGGGCCCGGGGCGATCCTCGTGGGGCTGGGGGTATCGGCCCTGGTGGCGGTGCTGGCGGTGGAGGCCTTCGTGCGGTGGGTGTCCAAACACGGCATGACGCCTTTCGGCGTCTACCGGATCGTGGTCGGGCTGGTCGTGTACTGGGTGCTCATGCGGTAACTGGTAGCCAGTAGCCAGTAGCCAGTAGCCAGTAAGCCGGTAGCCGGCAGCCCGTACTCCGGTCGCGGCGCGGGGCGGGAGTCTCCTCTTCAACGGTCCCTGGTCCACCACCCAATTGCCGATTGCGGTCCGCCCCGGCGCAGGCGTATGATGTTGCTTTGCATGAAGGGATCGAAGAGCCGTGACCCGAAAGACCTCCAATTCGCAGGCCGCCTTCGAGCGGGCCCGCAACGTGCTGGTGGGCGGGGTGAACTCGCCCGTACGGGCGTTCGCCGCCGTCGGGGGCGTCCCTCCGTTCATCGCCAAGGCCCGGGGGGCGCGGCTCAGCGACGTCGACGGCAATGAGTACGTCGACTACGTCGCGGCCTACGGTCCGGCCATCCTGGGCCACGCCCACGAGGAAGTCGTGGTGGCGATGGCCAAGGCGGTGCGCCTGGGCACCAGCTACGGTGCGCCCACGCAGTTGGAGACGCAATTGGCCGAGGCGGTGGCGGCGGCTGTGCCGTCCATCGAGCAGGTGCGGTTCGTCTCCAGCGGGACCGAGGCGGTGATGTCGGCGGTCCGCCTGGCCCGCGGCGCGACCGGGCGCAGCAAGATCATCAAGTGCGTGGGCTGCTACCACGGGCACGCGGACAGCCTGCTGGTGCAGGCCGGCAGCGGCGCGCTGACCCTGGGCGTGCCCAGCAGCCCCGGCGTGCCGGCCGGGGCGACGGCGGACACGCTGCTGGCGCCCTACAACGACCTGCCCGCCGTCCGGGCGGCGATGGAGGAGCACGAGGCTCAGGTGGCGGCGATGCTGGTCGAGCCGGTGGCGGGGAACATGGGCGTGGTCCCGCCGGCCGACGGCTACCTCCAGGGCCTGAGGGACCTGTGCACCCGTCACGGGGCCATGCTGATCTTCGACGAGGTGATGACGGGCTTCCGCCTGTCGCTGGCCGGGGCGCAGGGGCTGTTCGGCATCCGCCCGGACATCACCACCCTGGGCAAGATCATCGGCGGGGGGATGCCCGTGGGGGCGGTCGGGGCCTCGCGAGAGATCATGAAGAACTTCAGCCCGGAAGGCCCGGTCTATCAGGCGGGCACGCTCTCGGGCAACCCGGTGGCCATGACCGCCGGGCTGGCGACGCTGCGCCTGCTGCGGGAGGACGGATTCTACGAGAACCTGGAGAAGACGTCAGCCGCGATCGACGCGGGACTGCGCCAGGCGGCTGCGGCGGCCGGGCTCCAGAACCGGGTGACCTTCCACCGCGTAGGGAGCATGCTTTGCTGCTTTTTTGCCCCGCCGCCGGTGGTGGATTACAAAACGGCCACCGCCAGCAATAAAGCCGCCTTCGCCGCGTATTTCCATGCGATGCTGGACCGCGGGGTGTACCTGGCCCCGAGCCAGTTCGAGGCGATGTTTGTCTCTGCCGCTCACGGTAGCGCCGAGGTGGATCAGACGATCCAGGCAGCCCACGAGGCCTTCGCCGCCGCCGCCAAGCTCCTCTAACTGGATCACCGCACGTTCCGTCATTTATTGCCGGGCGCCGCCCGAAGAAAGGAAAGGCCATGCAACAGCTGCGACAAGAAACCGCCGTGCCGGAATACGCCGATGCGTTCCGCTCGATCCGGATGGCCAAGTTCTGGCTGTCCCTGCTGACCGTCCTGACGTTGGTGGTCTTTCTGGGTTCGTTTATCGTCGTGGAGTTCACCACGCTGCTGAATGAGACGTCCGGCAAGGCCGCCGTCAAGCCCGCCAACGTGCCCGAGACGCCCAGAGACGAGGCCACGCCGGCCAAGGCGGACGAGAAGAAGGCCCCAACCCCCACGCCCGCGACCGGCCCGGCGAAGCCCGCCGCCGGCGACCCCATCCAGACCGCCAAGTTCGTCCTCAACATCGCCATGCCCATCCTGAAGTACGTGGGCTTCGTGGCCGCCATCCTGCTGTCGCTGACGCTGCTGATCGGCTTCCAGGTCGCCCTGTTCGGGCAGCTCGGCGGGGTCCGGCCCCTGGTCAGCGCATTCTTCTGGTCGCTGCTGCTGCTGGTCTTCCTGACCCCGTGGGACCAGATATTCCAGCCCACCGCCCGTTGCGTGGGCTTGTTCGTGCCCGCGGCCGGCAACGTATCGGTCCTCGACGGCATCCGACAGTTCAAGACCGACCTGGTCGGCACGACCGACAATCTGTCGGCCACCATCCGCTTCTACTTCAAGTTCCTGGGCTGGCCCGGCCTGGCCCTGCTGAGCTGGCTGATCGTCATGGTCAAGTTCGGCCGCGGCTATGCCCGCCTGGACTTCCCCACCGCCATCTCCAAGACCGGCTACGGAGACTAGCGGATTGCGGAATTCGGACCTGCCTGTCGGCAGGTTGCGGAACGCGGAATCAACGCTCGGCGGAGACTCAGGTCTCCGCCGAGTTCTTTTTTGGGTCCCGTGGGTCAGGCATCCCGGACAGGCGAAACGCCTGTCCTGCCTTCGTTCGTGATATAATCCCGCCAGCCGAACCGAAGGAGACCAACCATGCCGCGCCTTACGGTCCTGTGCGTGATCCTGCTCCAATGCTGTGCGTCGCTCGCCCCCGCCGCCGAGCCCGCGCCCTGGCAGGGGGGCTCGGTGGGCCTTGGCCATGGCCCGCTGCGGGTCTCCGACTCCAAGCGCTTCCTCGTCCATGCCGACGGCACGCCGTTCTTCTACCTGGGCGACACGGCCTGGGAGCTGTTCAACCGCCTGGACCGCGAGGAAGCCCAGAAGTACCTCGAGAACCGCCGCCAGAAAGGGTTCACCGTCATCCAGGCGGTGGCCCTGGCTGAACTGGACGGGCTGAACGTGCCCAACGCCTATGGGCATCGACCCCTGATCGACAGCGATCCGACCCGTCCAGCCGTGGTCGACGGCCCGCGCAACGACTACTGGGACCACGTGGACTTCATTGTGGACTTGGCTGAGTCCAAGGGCATGTTCATCGGCATGCTGCCCACCTGGGGTGACAAGTGGAACAAGAAGTGGGGCAAGGGGCCGGAGATTTTCACCCCCGCCAACGCCAAGACCTACGGCCAATGGCTGGGCCGGCGCTACAAGGACAAACCGATCATCTGGATCCTCGGGGGCGACCGCCCCATCGAGAACGACAAGCACCGGCAGATCATCCGCGCCATGGCCCAGGGCCTGCGCGAGGGCGACGGCGGACGGCATCTCATCACCTTCCACCCGATGGGCGGCAACAGCTCGTCGCGCTGGCTGCACGACGAGCAGTGGCTCGACTTCAACATGCTCCAGTCCGGGCATCGGGCCAGGGACCTGGCCAACTACGACATGGTGGCTGCGGACTACGCCCTCCAGCCGACCAAGCCCTGCATGGACGCCGAGCCGCGCTACGATGACCATCCCGTCCGCGGCGCCAAGCAGAAGGACCAGTGGTTCGACGACTACGACTGCCGCCAGGCCGCCTACTGGAACCTGCTGGCCGGCGGGCACGGGCACACCTACGGCTGCCACCCGATCTGGATGATGCGCCACAAGCGCCTGCCCAAGATGCCCTGGCCCCAGCCGGTCCGCCACTACTGGGATGAAGTGCTCGACCTGGACGGCGCCTGGCAGATGCTGGTGGCCCGGCGGCTGATGCAGAACCGCCCCATGCTCGAGCGCGTGCCCGACCAGTCGCTGATCGCGAGCGGGGCCGGCAAAGGCGCGGATCACGTGCAAGCCGCCCGGGGCAAGGGCTACGCCTTCGTCTACGTGCCCACCGGCAGGGCGGTCAAGGTAAACCTGGGCAAGATCAGCGGCGCGAGGGTCAAGGCCTGGTGGTACGACACGCGGAGCGGCGTGGCGAAGGCGATCGGCGAGTTCGCCAACACGGGCGTCCGCGAGTTCACCCCGCCGGGCCAGCCCGCACGCGGCAACGACTGGGTCCTCGTGCTGGACGACGCCGGGGCTGGTTTCCCCGCCCCGGGTGCAACCGGTAACCAGTAGCCAGTAGCCAGCAGGCTGTAGCCTGTCAGGGGCGTAACATGCAGACGCCGATACCAGGGCAGGATGAAGGGGAGATGCGATGGCGCGGAAACTGAACGTATTGCAGGCCGTGGCGGTAGTGCTGGCAGTGTTGTCAGCCGTTTGGGTCTTTGAGGCTGTGATGATGGTGTCCTTCCACCGTTCCCTGTGCAAGGCGCAGAACGTGCCGATGAATCCGTCGCTGGGGCATGCGGGGGCGGTGGTCATGGGGGCGGCATTGCCCGGGGCGGTTGGGCTCGTGTGGCTGGCGTCCCGGCCCCAGAGAACGGCGGCCAAGGCGGCCTTGGTGCTGACGGCCGCCGTGGTATGGTTCTCCCTTTTGACAGTCGGCCGCGAAATGATGCGGTCAGGATTTCCGATCCAGCAGGTGTTGGCCAAGGTGCAGCAGAATCGTGCCGCCACTCTACCCGCCGCCACCGCCCCTGCGCAGGTGCGGCCGTAGGTTGCGAACTGCCCGCCCGGCCAAGTCCGTTGGCGGGCGGAAGCGAATTGCGGTATACTAGTGCTATGACGACCAAAGACAGGGCCATCAAGACTATCCAAGAGCTTCCGGATACGGCCACGTGGGAAGACATCAGTGAACGCATCCGCTTCCTTGCGGGTATCGACAAGGGTCTGGCGGATATCAAGGCCGGGAAAGTCGTTCCACATGAGGAAGTGAAGGAGAGTCTAAAGGAATGGCTTTCAAAATAGTCTGGTCTCAGACCGCTGTCGAGGACTTCAAGGAGATCGTCGAGTTCATTTCTTTGGACGATCCATCAAGTGCTGCCAGTCTAGCCGGTCGCATACTGACGCGTATCCAACGAGCCGCCGAATTGCCCCTTTCAAATAGACTGGTGCCGGAAAAAGGGGGAGAGTCCGTACGCGAATCCATCTTGCGACCATACCGGATCGTCTATCAGGTCGATGATGCGCGGGCGGCGATCCAGATCTTGAGGATATGGCACGCAGCCCGTGGAGCGCCTGACCTTGAATGACCAAACCGGACATCCTTCCGTGAGCGCGGGCGGTACTATAATGCCTGCCTTATCGCGAAATAAGTATAGCTAATATTACGCCCCGCATCGTTAAGCCGGGCAAATGCTTTATCGTTGACAAATCTCGATTTCCCGCTATGGTGTTTCGGTCGCTCCTGGAACGAGGCGTATGATTCACAAACCGGGAAGAGGATCATGAAGCTTTCGCAGAGAATTTCCGTAGTCGGGGCCAGCGAGACGCTGGCCATCACGGCCAAGGCCAACGAGCTGAAGGCCCAGGGCATTGACGTGGTCGGCTTCGGGGCCGGCGAGCCGGACTTCGACACGCCCCAGTTCATCAAGGACGCCTGCAAGGCCGCCCTCGACGCCGGCGACACCAAGTACGGCCCGCGACAGGGCGCCAAGCTCTGCCAGGCCATCGCCGACAAGCTCGCCCGCGAGAACGACGTGCATGTGAAGGCCGACCAGGTCGTCGTCACCTTCGGCGGCAAGCACGCCCTCTACGACCTCTGCCAGGTCCTGCTGGACCCGGGCGACAAGGTGATCATCCCCGCGCCCTACTGGGTCAGCTATGTCGAGATGGTCAAACTCGCCGGCGGCGAGAACGTGATCATCCACGCGGGCGTCGAGAACAACTTCAAGATCACGCCCGACCAACTCCGCCAGGCCGCCAAGGGCGCCAAGGCGCTCATCCTGAACTCGCCCTCCAACCCCACCGGCGTGACGTACACGCCGGCTGAGCTCAAGGCTTTGGCCGACGTGGTCCTGGAGACCGACCTGATCGTGATCTCCGACGAGATCTACGAGAAGCTCGTTTACGGCGACACGAAATTCGTGTCGTTCGCCGCACTGGACCCGCGCCTGGGCGAGCGGACCATCACCGTCAACGGGTTGGCCAAGACGTACTCGATGACCGGCTGGCGCCTGGGCTGGGTAGCCGGGCCCAAGGACGTCATCGGCGCGATCAAGCGCCTCATGAGCCACGAGACGACCAACCCCGTCAGCTTCGCCCAGGCCGGCGCCCTGGCCGCCTACACCAGCCCCGAAGCCCCGGCCACCGTTGAGAAGATGCGCCGGGAATTCGAGCGCCGCGGGCGCCACATGGCCCGTCGCCTCAACGAGATCCCCGGCGTCACCTGCGTCGAGCCGACGGGCGCGTTCTACTGCTTCCCGGACGTCAGCGCCCACTACGGCAAGACGCTGGGCGGCATCGAGGTCAAGACCTCCGCCGACTTCTCCAACGCCGCCATCGCCTCCGCCAACGTCGCGGTCGTCCCCGGCGGGGCCTTCGGCGACGACAAGTGCATCCGCCTCAGCTTCGCTACCTCCATGGAACAGATCGACAAGGGCATCGACCGCCTGGCCAAGCTGCTGTCGTGAGCGCGCCTCCGTTCGTAGTGCGCCCGTAAGGGCGTTTGACAAGAACACCAAACCCCGCCTTACGGCGGAACTACAAGCGCGCGCCTCCGTTTGCGATGCGCCCGTAGGGTCTCCGGCCTGGCTGCTTCAGTGGCCCAGACGAGAACGCCTTATGGCTTACCTGCCTTCAGCCAGTTCAGGCTGAGTCGCGCGAAGGTGAGGGTCTTGTACCCGTCGGCCTCGTAGAGGCAGCAGATGGTCCCGTCGTCCAGCACGGCCAGGTCGCTGTACGCGCTGCCGCCGTCGTGCAGCCTGCGGGCGATGGGCCAGGTCTGGCCTTCGTCGTAGCTTGCGCGAATGGTCAGGTTGTTCCGCCCCTTGCCGCCGGGTCCGGAGTACAGGATCACGCTCGGCTGCCACGAATGGCGGTGGATGGCCGCCTGGCAGACGGGGCAGTAGACCTGCTCGTGATGTTTTGGGGGCGACCAGCTCCGCCCGCCGTCCTTGCTGACGGCGAAGGCCCGCAGGTCCGGCGCGTCCCTGTTCCGCATGCTCAGCAGCAGGGCGCCGTCGGACAGCTCGACCGCTTCGCACTCGTTCACGTTACCCTCGACGTCCCGGCCGAGCTGGAACGTCTTTCCGCCGTCGTCGCTGTAGAACGCGTGGGAGCGGCTTACCCGCCGTCCCTCCGGCTGGTCCTTGACGCGGTGGTCGCAAGGGAAGACGAGCCTGCCCTTGTGCGGCCCGCGAGCAAGTTGGATGCCGTGCCCGGGCCCGGTGGCGTACCAGGCCCAGTCGCTCTTCTTGACCTGCGCGGTGATCTCCGTCGGTGCCGCCCACGTACGCCCGTCATCGTCGCTGCGGGTCACGAAGACGCGGTCGTTGTTGCGGGTGAACGCCAGGATGACAGCTCCGCTGCGGCGATCGACGACCGGGCAGGGGTTTCCGATGGTGATCTTCTTCTCGCCGCCCTCCTCGTGGACGATCTGCTGCTTCGACCAGGTCGCCCCGCCGTCCTCGCTACGGCGGACCAGCAGGTCGATGTCGCCCGCGTCGGAGCGGCTGGTCTTGCGCCCCTCGCAGAAGGCCAGCAGCGTTCCCTTGGGCGTGGCCGCCAGCGCGGGGATGCGGTAGGTGTGGTAGCCGCCCTGTCCGCTGGCGAACAGGACCTGTTCGAGCGGTTCCCGCGGCGGCTGGCCGGGCAACGGCCCGCCCAGAAGGGCCAGGGCGACGGCGGACCATCCCAGTCGCACGGCAAAGTTCGCGTTGGGCATCGCATTCTCCCGATTTCGTGCGTTCTTCTGATAGAACGCTTCGCCGGGCGCGGCATCACCCGGTTTTTTCACGACGCCGGGCGGCGGTGCGGATAGCATGGAGCGTGGCTGCGAAGGTGCGCGGATGCGGATCAAGACGCTGGCAAAGCGAACGGATTGGGAGAAGTACCGCCAGGAGATGCTGGCGGAGACAGCCCGCTTCATCGAGTGGGGGCTTGCGCATCCCGAGGACGTGATCGAGATCCCCGTCAAGCCCGCCAGCGAAGGCGGCTTTCCAGCCAAAGTGGGGGAGTGGTTCTGGTCGGTTGTGCTGACCGACCGCAAGGACTCGACCATCCTGCGGTGGCTGAACGTCTTCCGTGGGCACAGGACCCACAGTCTGTGGCGGAACCGATAGGCTCCCACGGTGGTCTGACTTTCTGTCGCAGGTGCAATGACCCGACAAAGGACTCAGCAGGTGAAGAATCGGCAAATGCTGGTTTGGCTGTTTGCTCTCCCCCTGGTCGGCTGCGAAGGGCCCGGCGGACGGGGGGCCTTGCGCCCGCCGGCGCCGACGGTGGACGTGGCGGCCTTCTCTCTCAGCTCCAGCCCCACCGCCCTGAACTGGGACGACAAGCCCGGGCCCGACGGCGTCATCGCCCGCGTCCAGTTCTACCGCCTGGGCGCCAACGACGAGGTTCTTTCCGTCCCGGTCAAGGGCGAACTGGAGTTCCTGCTCTTCGACAGCAGGGTGCCCGCCGTAGAAGTAGTCAAGGCCCAGCCCAGCAAGACCTGGCGTTTCCCCGCCGAAGACCTGCCCAACTTCCTGGGCAAGCAGATGGGCATGTGGGCTTACCAGATGCAGCTCGACTGGCGAGACAAACCGCCGAAGGCCTCCGTCGTCACACTGGTCGCCCGGTGGAAGAGACCCGACGGCGCGTGGAGGTACTCCGACCCGACGCTGGTGGCTGTGTCATTGCGGTAAAGCCGCCTTGACGCGTGACTCTCTCGACGCCGGGTGTACAATAGGGCCATGCTCACCCGGTATCGCATCTGGATCGTCGTCTTGGTGGCGGTCTGGCTCGGCGCGGGTCCCTTGCCGGCGGCGCCTGCGACGGCGCCGTCCCAAGCGGCTCCCGCCCCGACCGCCGACGAAGTCCCCGCCGCCGACAGCCTGTACCGATCGGCCGTCAATCTGCTGCTCAACGCGTCCGCCCCGGCGCGGGCCCCTCGCATGGTCACGCTGCTGGAGTTCGCCCATGCCCTGGCCCCCACGGATGCCCGCGTCGCTCGCATGCTGGGCGACCTGCGCCTGACCGGCGAGGCGTATGACGCCGCCGCCGAGGCCTTCCAGATCGCCTTGAACCGGCGCAGCGACGACCACGCCCTGCAACTCCAGCTCCTGGCCCTCCACCTGCGCCGCCTCCAGAGGGCCGACCAGCGGCTGGAGATGTTGACCAGCGTGGCGGCCGACCAGGCCCTGCCGGCGGCCCTGCGGGCCCAGGCTGCGGTAGAGGCGGCCGCGATCGAGTTCAACCGCGCTCGCGGCGCGCAGGCCCGTGCCCTCCTGCGCCGGGCCCTCGAGTTGGACCCGCACCATCCTTTCGCTCGCCTCCAGTTGGCACCCGCGACCGCGCCGGCGGCGCGAACCCAGCCGGCTTCGGCGCCCGCCTCAGCTCCGGCGGGGCGGCTCACGCTGAGCGTCGCTCCGGTCTTGGCGGTGGCGGCGGTGGGCGAGCCGCTGGCGGTTGAGGTGACGCTGACCAACGCCGGGCAGGCCTTGGTTCCCCTCTCTGCCGGCGGGGCGCCCGGGCCTGTCGTGCGCCTGCGGGCTGTGCCGGGCGGCGACAAGCAGGCGCCCAAGGCCTTCGCCGATCTGCCCCCCGCGACCCTGCCCGCGCCGGCCTACCTGGCGCCGGGCCAGGCCGTCCGTACCACCGTCGATCTCGATGCCGGCGCGCTGCACGTCTATCTCGTCGCCCGCCCGCTGGAACGCGTCGAACTGACCGTGACCGGGGAACTGGCGGGGGCGAGTTCGCAGCCGGCCTCGCTTGCCCGCGCGAGCCTGGGCGCGGACGCGCGCACCCTCGACGCCGCCATGCTGGACATCGTCCGGGCCATCAAGCGCGGCCGGGCCGAGGACAAGATGCGGGCGGCCCGGCGGGTGGGGGCGATGCTCCGGCTGCACGAGCGCGCGGCCGAGGGCGAGACCAAGCTGCCGGCCGACCTGGGTCCCAATGCCTGCAAGCCCATGTTGCTGTCGATGATGCGGGCGCTGATGGGCGACTCCGCCGCCGCGGTGCGGGCGGAGATGATCGCCGCGCTCCAGGACCTGGCCCGTCTGGACGCGACGATGCGAGAGTTGCTGGTCCCCGCCTGGCGAGATTCTTCCAGCCTGGTCCGTCTGCGGGTGTTAGAATTGTATGTGACGCACCGGCCAACCGACTGGCAGGCGCGCGCGGCGGCGATGAGAGATGACGCCGATCCACGCCTGCGCCTGTTGGCCAAGGCGGCGCTGTAGAGGCGGCGTCTCGCCGCTCGAGCTTTGGCCGACTTTCGAGCGAAAGGACGAACCATGACAAAGCACCTGTCCTGGATCGCGGTTCTACTGGCGGCCCTGCCGGCCGCGGGCCAGATCAACACGGGCATGAGGACCACCAACGGCTCGACCGTCGGTATGGGCACGATCAAGGAAGACCCCAACGTCGAACTCAACCGGATGCGCCGCGGCTACGAGGGCAAGATCAAGCTGGCCGAGGAGATGATCGCCCAGAAGCGATACCTGGAGGCCCGAGACGCCCTGGACGTGGCCAAGGCCCTCCGCACCACCGACGCTCAGGCCCAGGAGTTGATCGACCTGTACACCAAGCTGGACGGCGCCGGCATGGAGATGCTCAAGTCCGCCGTGGACGCCTATCGCGGCGGCAAGTACAACGAGGCCCTGCGGACCTTCCGGCTGGTCAGCTACCAGTTCGGGCCGCTCCCCTCGGCCAGACTCGCCCGCGACCAGCTCAAGAAGGCCGAGAACGACACCGATGCCCAGGCGGCGATCCAGCAGAACAAAGCCGAGGCGATGAACGAGATGATCGACCAGATCCTGGATCGCTTCTTCGCCTCCCGCCGCGCGCTGGAAGAGAAGGCCGGCAAGACGCCCACCAGCCAGCCCGCCGACCGCGTCAGCCGGATCAAGCTCATGCCCAAGGGCGAGGTCGTCCGCGTGGCACGGATGCTGGAGAGCCTGGCGCGCCTCTTCCCCGCCTCCGACTACGGCAAGCAGGCCGCACAGGACGTCGAGGCCCTCAAGGCCGACAAGGCCTTCGGCCCCCTGCTCTCGCGCCCGGGCGACAGCGGCAGCGGAAAGGCCCTCATCCGGGCCCAGAACTACCACAAAGCCGGATTCAAAGACAAGGCCATCGCCCTCTTCCGGGAGGTCATCGAGAAGTACCCCGAGAGCAAGGAGGCTGCCAAGGCCAAGGAGGCCCTGGCAAGCCTGGAGTAGCGATCGGTGCTTGTCCGCGGCCTCAGCCCGCCACGGCGCTCCTTACGCCCCGTCCAGGGCCGGACGGTCATTGACTCCAGGGTGCTTTCGGCGTAGGCTCTGGCCTCGGCTCGCGACTGACTGTCCCGGAAAGGAACACGGTACCTCGTTTGGGGAGTCTCAGGCAAAATCCGACAGTAGCAAGGGTCTGGTCGTCGCTGGCTGCGCTGGCCGGGTGGCTGGGCCATCGCGGCGGCTACATGCTGCTGACGGCTGAGGACGACGCCCTGGCCGCCCGGCCGAGCGAGCAGTTTGCCCGCGCGTGGCTGGACCTGGCGGTGGTCAGCCTGCTGTGGGGCATGTTGCTGGGCTGGCTGTGGAGCACTTGCTGGACGTTCTTTGGCGACTACACGGGCGTCTATCTGGTCCAGGTCGCGGTGGTGGGCTCGGTGATGGTCCTTTGGCTCGTCCGCCGGCCCCTGGTGGCGTTTTGCAGCTATCTCTCCCGCGACGTCGGCGGGCGCGCAGCCGCCATCGCGGCCGTCACCATCGCCCTGTTCATGCTGCTGTTGTGCATCCGCCCCCACGACTACCGCGAACTGCACTCGCCCCAGCAGTGGGCCTGGCTGTATCCGCTGGCCGTCCAGCGCGTGCTCCTGCTGATGCCCCTGTGGGGGGCCTGGGCCATGATCATCCTCACCCAGTTCTGCCGTCCGTGCGAGCGGACCGAGCCCGCGGTCGCCGCCTTCGCCCGCGGCTGCGGGGCCTTCACCGCCGCCGCCCTGATGGCCCTGCCCCTGGGACTGAGCTTCGTCTACCTGCACTACCTGGGCTGGTGGCGCCCGGCCGTGCCGCTGGCCGCCGCCCTCCTGGGCGGCCTCGCCCTCTGCCGCCTGGACGGCGGGCTCACGCGCCGCGCCTTGCTGGCGTCTAATTTTCTGACCCAACTGGCGTTTCTGGTAATGTACCTGGTGCGGTGATGCTCGCTCAAGATTTCCAGGTCCCAAAGGTCCCATGAGTCCGATAGGACTCATAGAATTTCGCCGCAGTTGCCAAAACCGGCGAAATCGGCTATAGTTTGCATCGAGGAAACTGCCATGAAAGAATATCAAGGCAAACTGCTGGCCCCGGCCAAGGCAAAGTTCGCCGTGCTGGTCAGCCGGTTCAACGAGTTCATTACCAACAAGCTGCTGGGCGGGGCCATGGACGCCCTGAAGCGCCACGGGGTGGCCGACGACGACATCGAGGTCGTCTGGTCGCCCGGGAGCTTCGAGATCCCCCTGCTGGCTCTCAAGCTGGCATCCAGCGGGCGATACGCCGCCGTCATCTGTCTGGGCGCCGTCATTCGCGGCGGGACCGACCACTACCAGTACGTCGCCAGCGAGGTGACCAAGGGCATCGCCCAGGCCACGCTCCAGACCGGCGTGCCCTGCATCTTCGGCGTCCTTACCTGCGACACCATCGACCAGGCCATCGAGCGGGCCGGCACCAAGGCCGGCAACAAGGGCGCCGATGCCGCCACCGCCGCCATCGAGATGGCCAACCTGATCGACCAACTCCCAGCCGGGCCAGCCAAGAAGTAATTGTGAGCAAGCGTCATCGCTCAAGACGACTGGCACTCCAGGCACTCTGCTGCCTCGACGTGCAGGGGCTGAAGTCTCTGGACCTGGTCCGCGAGTTCATCATGGATAGCGACGACCCGCTGGACACCCGCGTGACCGCCCGCGAGTTCCTCGACGGCGTGCTGGATAATCGCGACGGCTGCGACCAGCTCCTCAGCCGCCACGCCAAGCACTGGAGCCTCTCGCGACTGGCCCTGGTCGACCGCAACATCCTTCGCCTGGCCGTCCACGAGCTGCGCCAGGGACAGAGCCCCAAGAAGGTTGTCATCAACGAGGCCCTGGTCCTGGCCCAGGAATTCTCCACCACCGAAAGCCCCCGCTTCATCAACGGCGTGTTGGATGCCGTTTCCCGGGAGATCGCCCCCAGCCGCGGCGACGAGCCCCCCCCCAACCCCCAACCGCCGCAGGCGTAAGACCACACATGGGTATCTTCAGCAAGGCATTCGACAAGCTCAAAGCGGGCCTGGCCAAGACCAGGCAGAAGTTCTTCGGCGCCATCCGCATGCTCGTCTCCGGACGCCAGCTTGACGAAGACCTCATGGACGAACTTGAGGCCACACTCATCCAGGCCGACTTCGGCGTGGCCTCGGCCATGAAGATCCGCCAGGACCTCCAGGCCGCCTTCAAGGACAAGCGCATCGGCTCGGGCGACGACGTCATCGGCTTCCTCAAGGACGAACTCAAGAAGTACTGGCCGCCCGCCGACCGCTCGCTGCGCATCTCGCCCACGCCCCCGACGGTCGTGCTGGTCGCCGGCATCAACGGCGCGGGCAAGACCACCAGCGTCGCCAAGCTCGCCTACCAGTTCAAGAGCGAGGGCAAGAAGGTCTGCCTGGCGGCCGCCGACACGTTCCGCGCCGCAGCCGTCGAACAACTCGACATCTGGGCCAACCGCATTGGCGTCGAGATCGTCAAGGGCAGCGGGTCGGACCCCGCCGCCGTTGTCTACGACGCCTGTGACGCCGCCGTCGGCCGCAAGGCCGACATCCTCCTGGTCGACACCGCCGGGCGGCTCCACACCCAGGACAACCTCATGCGGGAGCTGACCAAGATCCGCAACGTGGTGGCCAAGAAGATCCCCTCCGCCCCGCACGAGGTCCTGCTGGTCCTCGACGCCACCACCGGGCAGAACGCCATCAACCAGGCCAAGGCCTTCGCCGCCGCCATCGACGTTACCGGCATCTTCCTGGCCAAACTCGACGGCACGGCCAAGGGCGGCATCGTCGTGGCCATCCGAAACGAGGTCAACCTCCCGGTCAAGTTCGTCGGACTGGGCGAGACCTACGAGGACGTCGAGCCCTTCGACCCCGACCAGTTCGTCGAGGCGCTGTTCGCATAGCCCAAAGGGGTCGAACGCCTTCCCGGGCGGCTTGCATGGACCATTCATTGGAGAAGGAGGTTCCCTCCTTCTTTTCCCTCAGGGACGGAAAAAGTCCAGGACGGGGTATCGGCTCAACTCCGAAGGCCTATAATAAGGCCAGCCCGGGCCGGCCGCGGAGTCGGGCCCGTCAACCGGGAATTCGTGGTGAAGGGAGAAGACTATGTGTCCATCGCATTCGGGGCGGCGTTTTCCCGGGTTGGTTCTGGTGACGCTTGCTGCGCTCGTCACAACGGCGGGAGGTCCGGTCTGGGCCGCGCCGAAACCGCCAGCCAAGCCGTTTTCGGGCAAGGTCACACACGAGACACTCGCCCCGTGGCAGGAGATTCGCCGCGGCAGCGTGGGGCTGACGTTCAGCCCCGACGGGCGTCGCTGGGCCTACTGGAAGCCGGCGGGCGTGGGCATGGCGGCGGTCGTCGACGGCAAGGCGAGCGACCCCTACCAGGGGCCGGTCTCGAATGAGTTCTTCTTCAGCCCCGACAGCAAGCACGTGGCCTACGCGGCGCGGAAGCGCGATGGCGAGGAGAACGTCGTGGTCGACGGCAAGGCGGGGCCCACGCACAACGGAATCAATCCCAACAGCCTGCAGTTCCATCCCGCCGCGAGCCACGTGGTGGTCTACGTCGCCTGGGACAAGGGCCAGTACGCCGTGGTCGTCGGCGATCAGCGAGGCCAGCCGCAGTTCCGCATCAAAGACGGACGAGTCGTCTTCAGCGCTGACGGCAAGCACAGCGCCTTCCTTCGCGAGCGCAAACCCCAGCAACTCTACACCGGCACGATGTGCGTGCTCGTCCACGACGGAAAGGAAACGGGCAAGGACTACTGGCTGGCCAGCGGGGAAAACCTGACGATGAGCCCGGACGGCAAGCACGTGGCGTTCAGCGCGAAGATCGACAACGCGTTCCCCGTCCTGCTGGACGGTCAGCCGCAAGGCAAGTGGAGCGACGTCGAGCAGATCGTGTTCAGCCCGGACAGCCAACGCTTCGCCTACGCCGTGCGGGACGGAATAAGCCGCCGCTACGTCGTCGACGGTCAGCCGGGCCCGGACCTCCAGCGCTGCGCCAAGGGCAGCCTGCAATTCAGCCCGGACTCCAAGCACGTGGCCTGGGCCGGGCAATCCCGCGAGGGCTGGCGCGTTTTCCTGGACGGAAAGCCCCTGGATGGGCCCCAGCGGGCCTACGGGATGGGCACGGTCGTGTTCGGGCCGAAGGGCCGACGGCTCGCGCGACTGTGGGCTGAACGTCTACGACGTCGGCGGAGACGCGGCGCCGACCGCCGTCTTCGGCGCGGGCGAACGCCCCCGCGCCGTTGCGTTCAGCCCTGACGGCCAGCACCTGCTCTGGACGACCGCGACGACGATCTACTGGGACGACCAGTTGATCGGAGAGTACAAAGAAACAGTGGCTCGGTGGATAGGCTTCACCCCAGACGGCGCGGCCTGGGGCATCGCCGTGAAAGACGACAACCTCGTCCGCGTCATCGCCAAGCCCTGAGAAACACCTTGGAACTGCGAGGATTGCCCGTTAACGGGCCCGTGATCGGCCGTTGGGGCGGGCACGGAATCGCTACGGAACTTGGCGGCGGACCGTTTCCTGAACGAGGAACTCACTTCGGCAGGGCCTGGTTCCTCTCGGTCGCTTCTTCCATGCGCTTGCGAATCGTCTGGCGGGCCTGTTCCAGGTTCGGCGGAGTCGGGAAGAGCTTGGCGAAGTCCATCTCGAAGGCGGCGCACTCCTGCTGGAGCGGCGGGGCGATGAAGTCGTAGATCATCCCCCGCGTCTCGGCGCCGAGTTGGACGTACAGCCGCGAGCGGTCCACCAGCGAGAGGTTGTAGCCCAGCGACCGCGGATGCACCAACAGGCGTGCGGCCATCTGCTCCAGCACATAGCTCAGGTCCGGCTGGAACTTCTTCAGCCGCTCGGGCAGGCCCTTGAGATAGGCGGCAAGGACCTTCTTGGCGTGCGCGATGGAGTCGGCCACGATCTCCGACTGCTCGGTCAGCATGGCCAGCAGGGCGGTTTCGATGCTCATGGTGATCTGGCTCATCGCGACCTCGGTGATGGGCCGGCCGTCCTGCTCGAAGATGCGGTAGACGAACTCTTCCAGGGGCAGTTTCCAGGCGGGGTTCTTGGCCCCGTAGTGGTCCAGGACGAACTGCATGAGTTCGCGGGCCTTGTCGCGCCGGTGGGCGGCGTAGAGCATCTGCACAGCCGACGAGAGGTAGTTGATGTGCCCGTCGGCCAGGATGTTACTCCGGTAGTTTTCCTTCTTGGCCACGGCCAGGCGGGCCCGGATGAGACGGTCGTGCTCGGCCTGGCAGGAATCGACGAACCTCAGGTCGCTGAGCATGAAGACCTCGGGGTTGTCGCCGTTGTCGGGATTCTCGATCATGGTCAGCCGCCCGTACCAGGTCAGGGCCTTGAGGGCGTTGAGGATGTTTCGATCGGTGTTGATGTACTCGATGTTCTCGCTGCCGAGTCCCTGTGTCCTCTCGATGCCCAGGGTGGTCCAGTAGAGGGCGTGGGCCCAGGGCAGGCGCCAGTCGACCGGCCCGTAGCGCTCCATGACGGTGAGCATCCACTGGGGGTCCATGCGGTAGCGGTTCCAGAGGACCTGGGCCCGCACGAATGCCAGCAGGGCCGAGCGGGCCGCGGCGACCTTCGGGTCGTTGATCAGGTCGGCCAGCGGCTTGTCCGGGGGTTCCACCGGCTTGAGCCCGCGCCGGATGGCCATGACCGCCTCGTCGCGGGTGAAACGGTTGTAGGCCTCCAGCAGGTTCTCCTGGCTGTGCGACAGGCTCACCCCGTGGCGGGCCAGTTCGGCCAGGTAGGTCGCCACCTCCGGCTGGCGCTTCTTGAGGACCTCAAGCTGGTCCATCTGGATCAGCCGGCGCTGCCCGGGAACGACGTCGTCTCCCTGGCGGGTGCGGTCCAGCGGCGCCTGGGCGACGGGGCGGAAGCCGTCGATGGTCTCCTGGGTCGTCCCGTAGGGCGGGCTGGCCAGCAGCCGCTGGAAGATCGACGCCAGGTGGGCCTTGTAGGTCATGTGCATCTCGTCCATGAAGTCGCCGATCTTATGGTTGAAGATCCAGGCGAGCTGTCGATAGAGGATGATGCTCTTGGGATTGTAGGGGATGCCCTTGTCGCGCAGCAGTTCCACGCCGTTATTCACCCACAGCCATCGCTCCTCCGGCGTGTGGGTCTTGACCGAGATGTTGTAGGCCATGTTCCAGGCGTGGTAGTCCCACACGCCCGGAAAGCGAGGCTGGAGGCGGCAGATCATGTCCGAGAGCTGCATGATCTCGTAGTACTTGTCGTTCTGTTTGAGGTCCTCCACGCGGATCCAGAGGTAGGCGATGATGGGGGCCCGCAGCCCGCCGGGGATGACTTCCAGGAGGCTGGAGGCGGCCTCCGCGTCGGTGAGGATCTCGTCGTGGCGGCGGGCCTCGTCGAGGGGTCCCTGCACCAGTCCCGCCGCCGCCAGCAGGGCGGCGGCCACCAGCAGGGCCAACACCTGAATGAGCCTCGGATAACTCTTCACCGCACTCTCCACGCCCGTCCCGGCCGCGCCGGGTCCGTCGCTCGTCTATACCTGCACCCGGGCCAGTTCCCGGTTGCGGAAGATGGCCCACGCCAACGCCAGGACCAGCATGGCCCGCACCGCCACCGTCGCCACGGCGATCCGGGCCAGGCCCAGCCACGACAGATGCAGCCCCTGGACCAGGTGGTCGGTGGGCAGCGTCTGCATCAGGTCCGGCAGCAGCACCGTCATGCCCCGGTAGGCCAGATGGCTGAGCATCATGCCCGCCGAGTTGTCCGCCCGGGTGGCCGAGGCCAGGAACGACCCGCCCACCGTATACGGCAGGACGCAGAAACACAGCAGGCAGGCCACCGGGAACGACACGAAACTGCCCGCGAACAACCCCAGCGCCGACAGGAACGCCAACGCCAGCAGCATCAGCAGGCACGCCCGCACGAAATTCCACTCAAAGGCCCCCGTGCGGTACAGCAGCGCCAGGTCCGCGTGCAGGATCGAGATGCTCGCCGTCGAACGGTTGATGAAGTTCACCACCGTCCGCCCGTCGTCGGAGACCACCTTCGCCGGCACGGTTATCGTCTCCTCGCCGGCCGGGGCGTCGCTGCGGAACGCCTGGTACGCGTAGCCCGTCTTGGGATTGGTGAACACCCAGAGGGACTTCACCCGACCGTCCTCCAACTCGCCCCCCGCGGTCGCCTTGTACTTCAGCTGGATGAGCGGCTCGATGGTGATCGCCATCACCTGCTCGCCCTTGATCTCCCGCTTCTGAAGGGTCATCCAGTCGTCGAGCGTAAAGTAGGCCTCGAAGTACCCTTTGCGGTTGGTTCGCCCGGCCTGGGCCTCCAGGCCGTCGATCCAGACGGGCCCGCCGTGGACCACGTGGGCCGTCAGGCCCGGCGCCCCCCGCAGCACCAGCTTGCGGGCGCCCGGGTCCACGGCCGCCAGCTTCGCTTGCCCGCGCCGCGTCTGGTCCTGCGGGCGCACGTTGGCGAACGTCCACTGCAGCGCCACGCGCGACATCGGCGGCACGGACTGCTTCTCCTGCGTCACCTGCTTGTGCAACTCATCCAGCAGCATCTGCTCGGCTTGCTCGCGGTTGCCCTGAGTCTTGGACTCCATGTAGGTTTCCAGGACCTTCTCGTAGCGGTCCTCGCGACGCAGGGCGGCCACCCGGTCCGCCAGGGCCTTGTCCACGTTCAGCGGCTCGGGACGGATCTGGTCGCGGGCGACGAAGATCTCCGTCTCCACGCGCCGGTAGTCGTTCTGGTTGGCCGGGCCTCCGGCGGTCTCGCTGAGGTTCTCCTTGCCTCGCAGGTGTTGGGCCAGGCCGTAGATGGCCCCGCCTGCCACCGCCAGCAGGACCACGTTCAACAACACCAGGCCCATCCACCGCCCCAGCAGGTACTGCCAACGGGCCAGCGGCTTGGCCTCCAGCAGGAAGATCTGCTTGGTCCGCACGTCGCCGCTGACCAGTCCCGCCGACAGGAAGACCGTCACCAAGCCCAGCAGCGCCGAGGTGGAGGCGGTGCTGTAGATCAGGAACGTGCGGATCTGCCCCGCGAGCGTGCCGTCACCCTTCATCATTAGCGGCAGGACCGCCAGCACGACCCCCAGCAGCAGAGCGAAGGCCGCCACGATGCGCGTCCGCAGGCATTGGAGGAACGTGTAGCGAAGCACCGCCCGAATGTTGGCATTGGCCATCGCCGCCGACAGCAGCGCCGCCACCAGTACGCCCAGCACCGCCTGCGCCCAGCCCAGCAACGTGGGCGACAGCGTCACGCCGATCGCCGAGAGCACCACCTCGCCGAACGCGTACGCCAACGCCACCAGCGACAGGACGACCGGAACGCCGATCTGCCAGATCGGGAGAAACCTGTCCGCGCGAACCCCTCCCGCCGTCGCCGTCGCGCGCCCGCGAAGGCCAACCTCATCCATGGCGGGAAGACGTGGCGGAAGATCGCTCATGGCCTGTCGGTCTCCTCCGGCTGGCCCTGCCCCATCAGTTCATCCAGAACGCTGCGGTCGGCGCGGTCCTGGCGCAGGGGCGAGCCGGGAGGCGGCGGAACGGGCGAGACCGCCGCCGGCGGGGGGGCTGGCTTCTCCTCGACCAGTTCATCCAGCACGTCGCGGGCGGGCTCGACGGCGACCGGCTCCACCACCGCTGGCGCCGCGGGCGCCGGCTGGGCTGCCTGAACCAACTCCTGGATGAGCTGCTCGCTGTCCGATTCGCCGCTCCGCAGAAAGTCCGCGACCTCGCCGGCGACCGCGCCGCCGGTGGCCAGCTTCTTGCGCTGGGCCTCCTGCACGATCCGCAGGAACAGCGCCTCGAGTTTGTCTCGCGGCGTGGTCACGTCCACCACGTCGCACCCCGCCTGCTGGAGCACCTGGCGGACGCGGGCCAACGTGGCGTCGTCCAGCCGCTGGGCCGTGATCTGCGTCAGGGCGTGGCGCCCCAGCAGGTCTTCGATGCGCCCCTCGGAGCGGACCCTGCCCCCGTACAGGATGCACACCCGGTCGCTCACGTCCTCCACGTCGGCCAGCAGGTGGCTCGACAGCAGGATCGTCTTGCCCCGCTGGGCCAGCACGTGGATCAGGTCCTTGAACTGGCGGCTGCCCACCGGGTCCATCCCGCTGGTGGGCTCGTCCAGGATCAACAGGTCCGGGTCGTTGATCAGGGCCTGGGCCAGTCCGATGCGCCGCTGCATGCCCTTGGAATACTCGCCCACCCGACGGTAGGCCACGCTGGCCAGGCCCACCATCTCCAGCAGCTTGCCAATCCGCCGCATCCGCTCTCGGCGCGGCTGGTGAAACAGCCGTCCGTAGAAATCCAGCGTCTCCCACGCGTCCAGGAAGGGGTAGAGGTACGACTCCTCTGGCAGGAAGCCGATGCGGGCCTTGATGCCCACGTCGGTGGGCGTGTGGCCGAAGATCGTCACCCGTCCGCTGGTGGGGAACAGCAGCCCCAGCAGCATCTTGATGGTCGTGCTCTTTCCGGATCCGTTGGGCCCCAGCAGCCCGAAGACTTCCTTGCGGTGGACGGTCAGGTCCAGCTCGCTCACGGCAGTCACCTTCTCCCGCAACCAGAAGTCGCGGAAGATCTTGGTCAGCCGGAAGGTCTGGATCACGATGTCGTTGGTGTCGTCCATGTCGTCCCTGCCGGATCAGTGCTCGGACCTGTCGGACTTCTTCTTGCTCATGCTCTCGTTGATCTCGCGGATGATCCGCGGGTCGCGGCTGAGGTAGACCACCATGCGCTCGTGGCCCATAGTCAGGTAGATCTTCTCGGCGGAGGGGTTGGCCAGGATCTGCTCGCGGGTCTGGGCCCAGAGGCGCCGGATCATGAACTCGGGGTCGGCCTTGTAGTCGGCCAGCAGGCGGTGGAACCGCTCCGCCCGGGCGTTGACCTTCTGGACGACCTCGCTGGCCTGGCTGCTGGATCGCTGGATGATGGTGCTGACCTCGCCGCCGACGTCGGGGCGGGTGAGGACGGCGTCGATGTCCTCCAGCAGCCGGGAGGCCAGCTCCGCCTTGCCCTCCTTGAGGGCGGCGTCGTAGCGGAGGGCGAGCGGCAGCGCTTCATCGCCGGGACGGGACGTAGCCGTCGAGCGGTTCAGCACGTCGCCCACCAGCAGGTCCACGTACTTGCGGTCCATCAGCGAGTTGAGGGTGTTGAGGGCGTCGGCGCGGGCGGACTGGACGGACTTCTCCTGGTTGGCCCGGGCGGCGGTGACGTTGTTGATTGCCCCCAGCACGTGGAGGGGCCAGCTCTTGGCCCCCAGGGAGAAGTCCATGATCTCCACCGCGGAGGTGGTCTTGTCCAGGCCCATCAGGGCGTTGAGGTCTTCCTGCGCCTGGTTGCGGACGGCCAGGGCGAACCCGCTGGAGTTGCGGTTGATGTCGTCGGCGGACCAGACGGCCGCCGTGCGGATGGCGGCGTCGCAGACGGCGGTGTGGACCGCCTGGCGGATGTCGCCGACGCTGGCGCGGGCCAGGGCGCCCTGGCGGACGGCATAGGTGCAGTCGAAGCGGACGTGGAACAGGCTGCGGTCGCCGGTCAGCAGCGCCCCGTCCCAGCCCGGGCGCAGGCCCGTCCCCACGGGGTTGCGCTTGCTGAGCTCGGTGAGTTTGTCCGACTCGCTCTCGTACATCCAGAAGTCGTTAATCTCCAGGAGCTGGTTGCTGGTGTCGATCAGTTCGATCTCGCCTACCGGGTAGGGCCAGTTGTAGATCAGCCCGGCCTTGAGGACCTCGGCGGTCTTGCGCCCGAAGACCTTCTTGATGGCCACCTGGTTGGGGGCGACGGTCTTCAGCCCGGTCATCAGGAAGGCGACGACCAGCAGGATCATGATCAGCGTCAGCAGGCGGAAGCTCACCCGCAGGGCGTCGGCCAGCGACTGGTTGGCCTGGTCCAGGTCGCTCAGCGGGTCGCTGGCATGGGCGTGCGAGTGATCGCAGCAACTGCCCGCGTCGTGTTCGTCATCGTGACGGTGGGGATGTTCTGCCATGGTTGGCTCCGTAAGTCGCGGGGGCGGTTAGCGGTCCTGGGCCGGGCGGGTGGTGGGCGCCTTCTTGTCGTCCTTGGCGGGCGCGGACGCCGGTGCGAGGCCCATCTTCATGTCCGCCATCCGCGGGCGGTTGGTCTGCAGCCAGCCCACGCTGGGCAGGACGGAGGAATCCAGCAGGATGATCGCGTGCTTCTGAAGCTCGCTCTGGAGCGACTCCAGCGCCCGCAGGAACATGGCCAGTTCCGGCTCCTGGCGGAATTTCTTGTAGATCTCCGCCGCCTGCTGCATGCCCCGAGAGCGGATCTCGGCGGCTTTGCGGTCGGCGAAGCTGAGGATGGTCTCGCGGGCGGTCTTGGCCCGGGCGCGGATGGCCTCGGCCTCGCTCTGCCCGGCCGCCTCCAGCGCCTTGGCTTCGGCGTTGCGCTCCTCCTTCTGCATGTTGATCACCTGGGTGCTGATCTCGCCGGGCAGCGAGATGCTCTTGATGCCCACGCGGACGATCTCGATGCCGGTGTTGTGTTCGGCCTGATCCATCCGCATCGCCTGCTGCATGAGCGAGCGGGTGCGATCCTCGATCTCGCGCAGCTTCATCTTCTGCGGGTCGGTGTTGACCAGGGCGCTCATGCTCTGCTCGCTGATGGCCGTGCCCCCGGCTGCCAGAAGCTGCTGGCGGATGTAGTCCACCGCCTTTTCCGTCTCGACCATCCGCTGGTGGAAGGCCTCGGGATCGGCGATCCGCCACGAGCAGAACATGCTCACCAGCACGTTGTACTTGTCGACGGTGTTGGTTTCTTTGATCGCCGCCTCCAGCAACTGGGCCCGCATGTCGTACCGGACGATGCGCTGGAAGGGGTAGGGCCACTTGAAGTGCAGGCCCGCCTGGTCGCTCTGGCTGCCCACGTGGACCCGCGTGATCTTGTTGAAGGTCTTGACCAGGACGATGTCGCTCAGTTCGTCGACCTTGTAGGCCACTGTCGACAGCAGCAGCACGACCACCACGCCCAACGCCAGCACGATCTTTCCCAGATGTTCTCTCATTGCACGCGTTCCTTTGCCTGAATCCTGTCCAGGCCCGCCTGCCGGGCGCCGCGCCCGCCCCTCGGGGACGGTTCGCCGGCCCGGGGGGGGACCCTAGTCCTTGTCTTCCAGCTTCAAACCGCTCAGTTCCTGGGCCTTCAGCGTGGCGTCCACGCGGACCTCCACGCGGTCCTGAGGCACGGCCAGGACGTATTTCGTAATGTCCGGCAAGACGGAGTCCCACACGTCCAGCCAGCGATCCAGCGCGTAGACCTCGGGACTGGCCTTGTAGGCCGCCAGCTCGCGCGAGAAGGCCACCCAGCGGCTCTGCTCGGCCAGCTCCGTCTTCCACCGGTCCGATCGGGCCTGGGCGATGCGGACGCCGATCTCACCGCTGGCGCGGTTGAGCAGCCCCGCCTTGGTCTGGGCATCGCCCTCGATGTCCGTGCGGGCGTCGGCCAGCGCCGCCGCAAAGTCGAACGACTTGCCCTGGGCCTTGGCCTTCTCCAGCACCGTCAGGTGGGTCTGGGCATCGTCGATCAGCGACAGAAGCGAGGCCCGCCGTTCCTGCCCCAGCCGGCCCAGCGCCTCCTCCTTGCGGATCTGAAGGCGGTAAAGCTCGGTCACGCCGCGGACCTCGTTGATCAGGCGGTCGACCTCGCCCGAGGGCGAGGCGCTCTCCTGGAGACGTTCCAGGTCGCTGACCCGCCGCAACGCGAACGCCAGACGCAGGGCGAGCTGGGCGTCGCCCGCAGTCCGCGTGAGGATGTCGCTGGCCTCGGTCAGCGCCTGGTACCGCAGCACGTCCTGCTTGCGCTCCGCCTCGCCGACCTTCTGGTACGCCTCGGCCGCCTCCGACGGCGGATGCACCGCCAGCAGCGTCACGTTGGTGATCCGCACGCCCAGGTCGAGCTTGTCGGCCGCCTGCTGGATTCGCTGCTTGAGCCCAGCGGCCGTCCTCTGCCGCCCGAACGTCATGATCGCCTCCGGGCGGTCCTTGTCCCGCCCGGGGATCGGCTCGCTCAGCGTGGCGCGGGCACAGTATTCCACCATCTCGCGATGGGCCACGCACTCCAGCACCTGGCGGGGGTTGCTGTGAGTGAAGCCGAATTTGAACGGGTCCTCGATCACGTACTGCACCGGGACCACCAGCTTGATGATCATCACCGGCTTCTTCTCGCCGCTGGCGGCGTAGGCCTGGGTTCCGGGCACGGCCACCAGGAAGTTCAGCTCCTCCCGGGGCCCGTGCTCGCTGGTCCAGAGCTGCAGTTCCTTGCCGTTGACCAGGGCGGCCTGGCGCTCCTCTTCGGTGCGTTCGCGCCCGGCCCCCATCCACAACTCCTGCACCCGGCCCGTCTCGAATCGCCGCACCGTCTCCACCGGCCAGGGCCACTTCAAGTGCACGCCCGGACCCAGGCTTGCCTTCATCGGGTCGCTCTTGTAGGCGGCGTTCAGCTTGCCCCACCGCAGCACCACGCCCCGTTCCCCTTCGGGGATGATGACGATGCCGGTGATGGCGAACATGATGACCGTACCCAGCACCAGCAGGGGCACGAACGCCCGGCTGAGGAGCTGGTAGAACCAGGTCTTGGAGACCTCGAAGCCGAACTGGTAATTGAGCGTCTCCGCGATGGAGTGCCCCACGCGGGCGGGCTCGGCCAGCAGGTCCAGCAGCCGGCTGTCGAAGCTCAGGTGGTGCTCCTGCCCGGGCAGGCGGGGACGGTACAGGTCCACCAGGAAGTTCAACGCCAGCTCGACCGCCAGGACGATCTGGACGGCCGGGATGACCATCGCCGCGATCCGGTCGCCCCCGCCGTACTTGAGGAAGGCGAAGACCATCGCCGCCACCGCCAGCGCCATCGACAGGGCGCAGAACAGGGCGTAGCCCCCGGCCGCCCGCAGCGGGCGCCACTCGACGCTTCTGCCCATCCCGGTGGCGTACCGGCTGAACAGGAACATCGCGAAACCGGCCATCCCGGTGAAGAACGCCCCCGGCAACATGCCCGCCAGCTTGGACGGCGAGGCGGACAACGCCCACCGCAGCACCAGCACGCCGAACGTGGCGTGGTAGGCCGCCAGCAGCAGCGTGGAGGCCGGAAGGACCCACTTGAGGACGAAGTCCAGACGGGCCTGGGCGGGCCGGCCCTGGCCCTTCTCGTCGAAGATCGAGCTTTCCTGCCCGGCGCGGGCGGCTTCGTCGATCTCCAATGCCTCCTGTTGCTGGAGCTGCCGGCAGTAGAACAGGATCGCCGCCATCAGCCATATGCCCAGCCCGCCCGCAGTCACCCACAGGGAGGCCAGGACCGACTGGGGTCGCCCTGTCGCCAGCCACGCGCCCACCAGCACGCCGGTGCAGATGAACTGGAGCACCAGTCCGCCCACGGCCACGTTCTTTCCACGTCGTTGCGCTATCATGCTTTCTCCGCTCTCCACGCTCGCTCAAGGCGTCTGGGAGGTCTTCGGCAGCTTGTATGTCTGTCGCTCGGGCCTTCGATGCCCGGGCCGGCCGGCACCCGTCCGCCGACCAATGGCCGATCGGCCGCGCGCGGTTCTCCTTGCTCGCGACCGCCTCGTGGCCCTACAATTCCCCGCACCGCGGGCAAACCCGCGACACGCTGGGCCGTAGTACCTGTACGGTCCGCGACGATGCCGCTAGGAAAGAGAGCCTCATGACCCGGTTCGTGTCGATCAGTCGTACCACGTTTCTGCAGACCATTCGCCAGCCGATCTACTTCGTGCTGACGCTGGTGACGCTTGTCGTGCTGGTGATGACCGTGCCCCTGTCCGGCTGGACCATGGGCGGCGACTATCACAAGACCGACCAGCGGATGCTCGAGGCCATGGGCCTGGCCACGCTGCTGGTGTCCGGCCTGCTGATCTCGGCCTTCAGCGCCTCCTCGGTGCTCACCCGCGAGATCGAGGACCGCACCGCCCTGACCGTCATTTCCAAGCCCGTCTCCCGCGCGACGTTCTTCCTGGGCAAGTTCGCCGGGGTCGCGCTGGCGGTCCTGCTGGCTGTCTACCTCTGCTCGCTCATCTACCTCTTGACCGTCCGGCACCGCGTCATGCCCGCCGCCAGCGACCAACTCGACTTCCCGGTGATCGTGCTGGGCTGCTCGGCCTTCCTGCTGGCGCTGCTGCTGGCCGGCGCGGGCAACTGGTGGTTCAACTGGTCCTTCACGTCGAGTTGGCTGTGGCTGGCGCTGGCCCTCATGACGGCAGCCGTGGGCATCGTCGCCTTCGTCGGCAAAGAGTGGGTGATCATCCCCTTCGGAGAGGGCATTCGCCCGGTGCTGCTGCAGGGCGTCGCCCTGGTAATGATGGCGGTGCTGATCTTCGTAGCCGCCGCGGTGGCTGTCAGCACCCGCCTGGGGCAGATGATGACGCTGCTGGTCTGCGTGGGCCTGTTCCTGCTGGGCTCCTGGCACCAGGTGCTCTTCGCCCGCAACCAGGAGGCCCCGCTGCTGAACGCGCTCAGATGGCTGGTGCCCGACCTGGGAGTCTTCGACATCCAGGGCCCGGTCACCAACTACGAGGAGGACGCCCGCATCGTCTCCTTCCGCTTCCTGGGTCTGGCCCTGGGCTACTGCCTGTTGTACGTGGGGGCCTTGCTGGCCCTGGGCACGGCCTTG
This sequence comes from Planctomycetota bacterium, assembly GCA_022705325.1. Taxonomy (GTDB): domain Bacteria; phylum Planctomycetota; class Phycisphaerae; order SM23-33; family SM23-33; genus MWDR01. The sequence continues at coordinate 39,232 of JAKJER010000048.1, forward strand.
TTCCAGCGTCGCGAGTTGGAAAGCCCCTCCGGCTCGTCGGCCCTGCCGTCCGGAGTGGCCTTGCTGGCCTGGGCCGGACGCGGGACCGCCCTGTTGGCGGCCCTGTGGGCGCTGGCCCTGCTGTCGACGCCCGGCGCCCTGGAGTTGCGGACTCTGCTGACCGCGGGCGGCCTGCTGGCCGGGGGCCTGGCGGCCTGGATCTTCTGGGGTTGCTTCAGCCGTGGGGCCAGGTGGAGCTGGTACCTCGCGAGCATCCTGCTGGGCGCGCTGTTCGTGGCCGGCCTGACCGGACTGGTCCTGTGGAAGATGGGCCGGCTGGAACCGGACCTGCTGGGCTACAACCAGAGGCTTTTTGTGGTGCTGGGCGTGGTGCTCTGCGGCGTCGGTTCGCTGGCCGCTCTTCTTCCGCGGACCCGCCGACATTTCAAGTGAGCCCACGGAGGCGGCGCGGGCATCCCTGCCCGTCGGCAAGCAGACCGCGGGCGAGCATGCCTGAACTGCCGTAGCCTCGACCTGTCGCGGTTTTTTGCTCATCCGTGGGGACGTCAGGGTTCTCGCTTCCGCCGTCTCTTACGCCTGCAGCGCTATCGGCTGGGCCTTGACCCGCTCGACCCCGCCGGGCGCGGCGGGTTGGGGTTCGCTTCGATGGAGTTCCTCGCCGAACCGCACCAGCCGTGCGGAGTTGAAGATCACGAAGGTGGCCGCCAGCATGTGCAGCAGGGCGCCCAGGACGGGCGTCAGCCAGCCCATGCCCGCCAGCACCAGGAAGGTGACCACGAAGAACAGGCCGAACAGCAAATTCTGGTGGACCACCTGGTAGGTCCGCCGGCTCAGGCGGACCAGGAAGGGCAGGCGGTTGAGGTCGTTGTTCATCAGGGCGATGGTCGCCGAGTTGATGGCCACGTCGCTGCCGGCGGCGCCCATGGCGATGGACAGGTCACCGGCCGCCAGGGCCGGCGCGTCGTTCACGCCGTCGCCCACCACCGCCACCCGGTGTCCCTGCTTCTTAAGGGCGTCCACCAACTCCAGCTTGTCCGCCGGCAGGACCTCTGCCTGCACCTCGGTGCAGCCCATCTCACCGGCCACGCGGCGGGCCACCGACCAGCGGTCGCCGGTCACCATGACCAGCTCGCGAATGCCCGCGGTCCGCAGTTCCTGCATGGCCGCCCGTGCCTGCGGACGCGTGCGGTCTTCCAGCCCGATCCAGCCCAGCACCCGGCCGTCGCGGACGACGTAGAGCGTGCTGATGCCCTCGGGCTCGGCGAACTTCGGGTCCTTCATGGGCGACAGGTCCACGCCCTGCTCGCTCATCCACGTCCCGCGCCCGACCAGGATCGTCCCGCCGTCCACGTGCGCCCGCACGCCGCGACCGGATATCTCCTCGAAGTCCGACGGGTTGCCCAGCGTCAGGCGGGCCTTCTCCGCCACCGCCACCACCGCCCGGGCCACCGGGTGGCGCGAGCGGTGCTCGGCGCTGGCTGCCGCCGCCAACAGGTCCGCCGCGTCCACGCCCTCGGCGGGCATGAGCCTGGTCACCGACAGCTCGCCCGTGGTCAGCGTGCCGGTCTTGTCGAACACGAAGGCCGTCATGTTGCGGGCCAGCTCCAGGATCGAGACGTCCTTGACCAGGATGCCCAGCCGGGCGGCGCACGACAGCGCCGCGACCATCGCCGTCGGCACGGCCAGGATCATCGCGCACGGGCAGGAGACCACCAGCATGGTGACCGTCCGCTCCATGTCGCGGGTGAAGAACAGGACCGCCCCGGCCAGCATCAGGATCGTCGGGGTGTACCAGCCGGCGTAGCGGTCGATGATCCGCATGATGGGGGTGCGGGTCTTCTCGGCCTGGAGGATGAGCTTCTGGACGCGCCCGAGGGTGGTGTCCTGTCCGGCGCGGGTAACCTGGACGTCGATTGAGCCGGCGAGGTTGTTGGTGCCGCTGAAGACCTCGTCGCCGGAGACCTTGTCCACCGGCAGCGACTCACCGGTGATGTTGGCCTGGTTGACGGAGGTCTGCCCGGTCAGGATCACGCCGTCGGCGGGGATGTTGTCGCCGGGGCGGACCCGGACGACGTCGCCGGGCCGAAGCTCCAGCGGGTCCACCAGTTCCTCGACGCCCTTGTCGTTGAGGCGGTGGGCCTTCTTGGGGGCCAGGCGGACCAGGCCCTCGATGCTGGCCCGCGCGCCCAGCGCGGTGCGCGTCTCGATCAGGTTGGCCATCAACAGGAAGAAAGCCACCGCGCCGGCGGCCTTGTAGTCCATCGCCGTCACCGCCGCGATCACCGCCAAGGCCACCAGCTCGTCCATGTGCATGTGGCCCTTGAGCAGATGCTTGAAGGCGTGGAGGATGATGGGGATCCCCAACAGCAGGGTGCCGGCCAGCGCCAGCACGTCGCTGTAGAAGTTCCGTCCGTCGCTGCCGGTGTGGTCGGCGAAAACCCAGTCGGCCACATACGAGTTGAGCAGGAGAACTCCGCCGGCGAGGATGCCGAGAATCAGGAGACTGGCCCGCCCGGTCTGAGCCTCGACCGAGTCCTTCAGGATGTCGTGCGCCATATGTCGCTCCACATGGGGTTTTCGCCCTGCCTGCCGGCCTGCCGCTCGCAGGCCTGCCTGCCGATAGGCAAGTGCGATCAACCCTGCCGCAAGGCAGGTGCCTGTCCGGCCTGCCGGCTGACAGGCGGTAGACAGAACCGGCCGATCGTGCCCCAAACGGGCGCACCATCGGCGGGGTCGCGTCGCAGTTTGCTACGGCTCCCTTTCCACGCGGGTTCAGGGAATTTGGGATTGTAGCGGAAATGCCCCCGTCCGGGAAACAAGGAATTCGGGCGCGACGTTTCATCGCTGGAGCGGCAGGCGCCGGCTCGACAGGTGGTAGACCCACAGGGCGGGGACCTCTCGGGCCACGTACAGCGGCATCTGCGTGAGCGGGTAGCTCTCCCGGGCCGGCACGGTGTACACCTCCCAGCCGGCGCTTCGATAGGCCAGTTTGACCCGGGGCAGGTGATAGAAGTGGCTCACCGCGATCACGCGCTTGATCCCCGTCTTCTCGAAGAGGGCGACGGTGTTGGCCACGGTGGCGCGGGTGTTGAGCCCGTCGCGGTCGAGGATGATGGCCTCGGCCGGCACGCCCAGTTGCAGGGCCAGCTTGTGCATGGCGCCGGTCTCGTGAACGTGGGCGTCCCCGGGCCCGCCGGAGAAGACGAGCTTCCGCACGTAGCCCTGGTGATAGAGGCGGCAGGCGGTGGCGACGCGGTCGGCCAGCGCCTGGCTGCACCGCCCGTCCGCGTACGCCCGGGCGCCGAAGACGACGGCGGCGTCGGCCGGGCGACGGTAGTCGCTCTGCCCGAAGAAGAACATCTGCGCCAGCGGCAGGGCGACCAGGCACAGGCCCGCGCCCGCCAGGGCCGGCCGCAGCGTCCGCCGGTGCGGGTCCGCCTCGCGCAGGGCCGACCGCGCCATCCACCCCAACAACAGGGCCATCGGGATCGACCAGGGCAGCGCCCACCCCAGGCGGACTTTGCCCGCCCACTGCGCCCACCAGCAGGAGGCGGCGTTGTAGACGCATCCGACCGCCAGGATCGTCAGGACGAAGGCCGTCGCCAACCGCCGAGTTCGCGAGGCGGCAGGGCGGACCGCCCAGGCCGTCAGAAACGTCGCCGCCAGGACCAGCAGCACGTCTCCGGCCGGGCCCAGCACGCCCAGGTCGATCCACCAGGCGGTGGCGTCGACCCACCGCCCGGCCAGTCGGCCCAGAAGGTTCAGGAAGGTGAACACCCCCAGAAAGCCCGCGACCCCACGGGTCAGTCCGTCCAGCCAGTCGGTTCTTGCACGATCCATCGCGGCGGCTCCTTCGGCGACATTGTACCGTCCGGCGGCCGGGGGCCAAAAGGACTTGTCAGGCGGAGAGGCGGCGCCGCCTTTGGCTTGCGTCGGGCCCCTCAAGCCACTAGCATACGGCCACCTTTCTGAAAGGAAGCCTATGACCAGTCAGTCGGGCGAGTCGGGCGGCATCAACACCCGCATGATCTTCTGGGCGTGTTTCGTGGCGCTGGCGGCGACGGCGGCGGTCTTCGTCGTCCGCAACCAGGTGATCGGCGAATGGGCGGCCGAGTTCAACCTCACCGAGACCCAGAAGGGCGAGATCCTGGGCGTGGGCCTCTGGCCCTTCGCGGTGACCATCGTGCTCTTCAGCCTGGTGGTCGATCGTATCGGGTACGGGCACTCGCTGCTGTTCGCCTTCGCCTGCCACGTCGCCTCGACCGTCATCCTGCTGATGGCCAAGGGCTACTGGTGGCTGTACGTGGGCACGCTGCTGGTCTCGCTGGGCAACGGGGCGGCCCAGGCGGTGGTCGATCCGGTGGTCGCCTCCATGTTCACCCGCGACAAGACCAAGTGGCTCAATGTCCTGCACGCGAGTTGGCCCGCGGGGATGGTGGCCGCCGGCATCGTGGGCATCTCCATCGCCGACATGCACTGGCGCTGGCGGATCGCCATGCTCCTGCTGCCGATGGTGGCCTATGCGGCCATGGTCTTCCGTCGCAAGTTCCCCGTGCACGAGCGGGTGGCGGCGGGCGTGTCGTACAAGGAGATGCTCAAGGAGACCGGCGGGATCGGCATGCTGCTGGTGCTGCTGATGATGTTCGGCGAGGTGGGGCGGGTGCTCGGCTGGCACTGGGGGCTGTCGGTGGGCCTCGCCGTGGGCATCTCGGTCGCCTACACCTGGTACACCCGCTCGCTGGGCCAGCCTCTGTTCCTGTTCCTGCTGGTGGTGATGATCCCGCTGGCGACCACCGAACTGGGCACCGACAGTTGGATCACCGAACTGATGAGGGGCCCGATGAAGGAGCTGGGCGCCAACGCCGCCTGGTTGCTGGTGTACACGTCGGCGATCATGATGATCCTTCGGTTCTGCGCCGGGCCGATCGTCAAGGCCCTCTCGCCGCTGGGCCTGTTGCTGGCCAGCAGCGCCATCGCCTCCTTGGGCCTGATAGCCCTCAGCAAGTCCGCCGGGGTGACGATCCTGCTGGCGGCCACCCTGTACGGGGTGGGTAAAACGTATTTCTGGCCGACCATGCTGGGGATCGTGGCCGAGATCTTCCCCCGCGGCGGAGCGCTGTCGCTCAACGTCACGAGCGCCGTGGGCATGATGAGCGTGGGCGTGGTGGGCACCGTGTTCCTGGGCTTGGTGCAGGACAACGCCATCGAGAGCCGCCTCCGCCAGGACCAGCCCGGCCTTCACGCCAAGCTGGTGGTCGAGAAGCAGAGCGTGGTGGGGGCCTACCAGGCCGTCGCGCCCGAGCGGGTCAAGGACCTGCCCGGCGACCAGCAACAGATCGTAAACGACCTGACCGTGCAAGCCAACAAGGGCGCCCTGGCCACGGTGGCCCTGCTGCCGGCGGCCATGTTCCTGGGCTACCTGGGCCTGGTGATCCTCTTCCGCCTCCGCGGCGGCTACCGGGTGGTCCAGCTCACCAAGCCGGGCGACCAGGAAGGGACCGCTCCCCCGCCGGCCCCGCCGCGGACATAAGCGGGCGGTCGCAACCCAACAGCCGACAAGAAAAAGAGAAGCGAGTTCCACATTTGCGGAACTCGCTTCTTCTGTATTCCACTCTGCGCCTTTGTCTCTCTGTGCCGGCCGCTGCTCGGCGTTCAGCGTGTCCGCCGACGCCGCAGGTACCCGCTCAGCCCGCCAATGCCCAGGCCCAGCAGGGCCAGGCTGACCGGCTCGGGCACGGCTTGGGCGATCAGCAGATTGTCCACGGCGCCGATGTGGGTGCTGCTGAAGTTGATGAAGTTGTCGGTGTATCCGCCGGCCTTGGAGTACGAGAACACCTCCAACCCGTCGGCATAGACCAGGATGTCGGTCTGCCCGACGCCGTCAAACGGGTTGCCGTCTGTGGGGTCGTTCAGCAGCAGTTCGATGTGGTGCAACTGGTTGGTCACCGGCAGGCCGGTTGCGGTCCACGCGTCGCCCGTGCCGCTGACGACAGCCGAGCCGTCGAAAGCCTGCAAGCCGCCGTTGCTGCGGAAGAGGATGCCGAAGTGCTCGGGCGAGGTGTTGATGAAGGCGTTGCGGTTGGCCCCGCTCAGGCCCAGCGAGATGGCCGTCCACACGCTGGTGTCGCCGTTGGCGACGCTGTTGGGGGCCATGTCGAAGGCGATCAGCAGTCCGCCCTGCGAGTCGGCCTGGTTGAAGTTGTGGTCGATCGCGCTGGTGCCGTTGAACGCCGACAGGAGGTAGTTGCCGCCGTCGATGCCGCCGGTGGCATTGCCCACCTGCTGGTTGCCGACGGGGGTGTAGCTGATGGGCCCGCCGGAGGCCACCAGGGCCCCGCCCTGGCGGGCGGCGAGGTTGAAGTTGAGATCGTAGGTGTTGGGGTTGTTGGGGCCGTAGAAGTTATCGGTCAGCAGGGCCCGGTAGCCCACGATCTCGTTGCTCAGGGCGTACTGGTGCATCGAGTTGGCCGTCAGCGGGTTGATCGTGAAGGTCATCGACGTCGACTGGGCCGTGTACTCGTACCGCAACTGGTTGCCGTTGGTCCCGCCGGTGAAGTTCTGGTCGAACGCAATCTGGTCGCCCTGGCTGGTGGTGATGTGCACCGGCCGAGTCCCCACCGTCCCGAACGATGTGCCGTAGAACGTGGTCACGTACTTCTGCCCGGGGCGGAGGTTGTTGAGCGTGATGGTCTCGGGGCTCTCGCCGTTGTAGAGGAAGTCGGTCAACAACTGCTTGACCTCGCCCGAGACCGGAGGGTTGTGATTGGCGTAGTTGTTGGTCAGGTTGGCGGTGCTGTAATTGTTGGTCGAGGGGTTGTCCACGTTGGCGCCCGTGCCGGTGAAAACCGCGCCGCTGACGGTGCGGTTGCCGGTGGCATTGAAGTTCAGGGCGTGCGTGAAGGCCTTGTCGGGTGTAATGCCGCTGTCGGCGTCGCCGTTCATCGCCGCTGACGAGAAGCCCGACGGCACGACCGTGCCGGCCGAGCGGATCTTCAGGTTGTCCACCTGCCCGTAGCTGTCGCTCTGGAAGTTGATGAAGTTGTTCGTGTACCCGCCGCCGGTCTTGGTGAAGCTGTAGAACGGCGTTGCGCTGCCGTTGATGTAGGCGTCGATGGTCGTCTGGCCGACCCCGTCAAAGGGGTTGCCGTCGGTCGGGTCGCTCATGCGAAGCTCCACGTGCTGGAGCTTGCCGGCCAGCGTGCCCGCGCCGGCCGAATCGGCACCGACGCCCGCCCCGCCGTCGAACGCCTGGAAGTCCCCGTTGCCGCGGAGCAGGAGGCCGAAGTGCTCCCCGCCGCGGGCGATCCACCCGTCCTGGAACCGGCTGGCTCCCACCGAGACGGAGGTCCAATGGCTCAGGTCGCCGTCAACGTAGCCGGTCCACTTGGGGTCCACGTCGAACTCGACGCTCATCCCGCCGGCCGACTCCGACTGGTTGAAGTTGTGGATCAGCCCCGTCCAGCCGTTGCTGGCCATCAGGAGCACGCCGGGGTGCCTGGTGGGCGGGTCGATGGTTTCGAACCCGCCGTTGCCGATCTGGGCGTTGCCGCCGACTGTCCAGCCCACGCCCGCCAGCGGGCCCGTCTGGCGGCTGGCCGCCTGCGGGTTGGCGTTGCTCATGGGATTGACGTTGGACGATGAGTTGAAGCTCTCGGTCAGCAGGGCGTCGCTCGCGGGCGCCACCTCGTTGCTGAAGGCGTACTGGTGGAAGGTGCCGGCGCCCTGCGGGGCGAAGCTCACGCGGAGCTGCCCGCTGGCCGGGGCAGTGTAGGTGTACCGCAGCACGTTCCCGTTGCCGTCACCCGAGAAGTTCTGGTCAAAGCTCAGCGTGTCGATCGTGGGCCCGCCCACGCCGTCGTCGGTGGTGACGGTGACCAGGCGCGTCCCCGGGGAGCCGAAGCCGCGGTTGTACCACGTGGCCGTGTACTGCTGGCCCGGCACCAGGCCCGTCAGCGTCGTCGTCTGCGGGTTGCCGTTGTACCAGAAGTCCGAGATCAGCGCCGCAACGTTGCCGCTGACGTTGCCGGCCGAGCCGGACCAGCCGCTGTTGGCGCCGGTAATGCTCCAGTTGCTGCCGGAAGTGTTGCCGCCGGTCGGCGGCAGCCCGCGCTCGAACTGCACGTTGTTAACCGACCGGAAACCCGAGCCGTTCGTGCCGGCCGTGTCCACCGTGTGCGTGTACAGCACAGACTGCTGGATGCCGCAGTCGGCATCGTTGTTGAACAGGCCGGCCGAGAACGTGCCGCCGTGGGCAGCCGAGACTGCCACGACCAGGGCGGCAACAAACCACGAGACCAAGGGCAGACGACGAATCAACATGGCTACCTCTCTTATCCTCGTAACAGGTGAAACAACTCCTTCTCTCGCGGGCCGACCGACGAAAGAAGAACCAACTGCCGGCGTTTTCACCTCTCCATATACAAGATCTGACAGGCGCCCGATTGGGGCTGCCTAGTACACCATTGTATCCGCGACCTCCAGCCTGTCAAGCGTCTCCGTGAAGGCACGAATGGGAGACAGGGGAATACCCTTGCATGGCCCCGAAAGCGCCGCGCACCGGAGGCCCGGCCGCTCCTGTCGCGGCGGCTCACCTGTCGCGGCCACAGCGATTATGTCACCCCTTCGCCACAGCGATTATGTCATCCCTGTGCCTGGGGTCTTATACCAAGAGTCGATCCTTGCGTCGTGCGATTTTCTGGATTTCGAGCTGGCCGTACCTGGGGTGA
>JAKJER010000015.1 GCA_022705325.1 Planctomycetota bacterium
CCGGCGCGTCGCCCGACTGCGGCGCGGACGGGCTCTCGCCGTGAGCCTCCCGCCACTGGGCCAGCGCCGCCTCGCTGTCATCGCCGACCGCGACGAACAGCAGTTGCGTCTCCAGGGCCAGGCGGACCACGTCGCCGGTGTCCAGCAGGATTCGCTTGCCCGTCTTGAACTTCTTGCCGTTGACCCAGATGGGGTTGTTCGAGAGGTTCTCGACGAGCCAGCCGTCGCTGGTCAGGGCCAGGCCCAGGTGCCGGCGCGAGGCGTACTCTTCCTGAATCTGGATGTCGCAATCGGAGGATCGCCCCGCGAAGAGGCCCTTGCCCACCAACGTGGCCCGCTGCCCCTTCTGGGGCCCGGCGACGAAGATCATCTCGGCGTACTGGCCCATCGTCTAGAAGATTCCTTTCCGAAAAGCCCGCAGGACCATGGGGGAGAACACGGCCAGGATCACGCTCATGAGGATCAGCAGGCTCGGCACCAGGATGCGGACGCTGGCGACGGCGGCGGCGTTCTCCGCCCGCACCGACCGCTGCATCCGCAGCAGCGTCGCCTGCGAGTGGAGCACCTCCGACAACGGCGTGCCCAGTTCCTCGGCCTGGATCACGCTGGCCACGATCGCCCGCAGCATGTCCAGCGGGACGCGGTCCGAAAGGTTCTGGAGGGCCTTGCGCCGCGTCGAGCCCAGCTCGATCTCGGCCAGCACCGTCTTCAACTCGGCGTTGAAGGGGTCCTCGGTGTCCTCGCGGACGACGGTGCGGACGGCCTCGGTGAAGGTCGCCCCCGCGCCCATCGCCAGGGCGATCAGGTCCAGGGCGTAGGGCACGCGCTTGGAGATCAGGCGGACCCGATCGGACGCCTTGAGGTGGAGTTGCACCAGCATCATGCCCATGCCCGAGCCGATCCCCGCGGCGACGGCCACCAGGCTGAACGAGCCCAGGGCCAGCAGGTGGAACGTGCCCAGGCTCGCCGCCAGCAGCACGCCCGCCAGCAGGGCCAGCGCCAGGAACTCCTCCCCCGTCAGGTAGTTGGGGTTGCCCGCGGCCACCAGGTTGCGGCGGATCCAGTCCTTGGTCTTGGGCATGGCCAACCGGTGCGCCGCCACCAGCAGCAGCCACATGATCGGGCGAAGGAACGGCTTCTCGAAGGCCGTCTGGCGGTCCGTGTGCCCGGTGGCGATGGCGGCCTCGCGCTGAGGCGAGAGCTTGATCTGCCCGGGCTGACCGAAAATAGCCACCACGAACGCCGCCACCGAAACGAAGAACCCCGCCGAGATGACGATGTCCCACAGAGGCCCGGCCATGTCCGTCGCCGCCAGCAGGCCCATAATGTTCATTCCGTCGCCCATATCAGATGTCGATGGCCATGATCTTGCGAATCCACATGAATCCCAGAACGTTCAGCACGACAATGCCCAGCAGGATGAGCTTGCCCAGATCGTCAATGAACAGGTTCTTGACGTCCTCGGCGTTGACCAGGAAGTAGATGATGAGCAGGACGATGGCGGGCATGGCCCCCAGCCAGCGGGCGGTGGCGCGCCCCTGGGCGGTCAGCGTCTTGACCCGGTTCTCCAGGCGCTGGATCTCGCGAATGGACTCGGCGATGCGGTCGAGCGTCTCGCCCAGGTCGCCGCCCCGCTCGCGATGGGTGTGCAGGGCCGCGAACAGCAGGCGGAAATCGCCCGACCCGATCCGCGACGCCGCGTGGTGCATCGCCTCCTCCAGCGGCAGGCCGAACTCGTACTCCCGCAGCAGGTGGCCGAACTCCTGACGCAGCGGGATCGGCCCGTCGCGCGCCACCAGCTCCATCGACTGCACCAGGTTCAGCCCCGCCCGCACGCCGCTGGCCAGCGTCTGAATGCCGGCCACGAGCTGGTCCTCCAGCTTCGCCAGCCGGCGCTGTCGCAGGATCTTCATGATTGCCTTCGGGGCGAAGATGCCCAGGAAGCCCAGCATGGCCATCCCCAGCAGGCTCTCGGTGGCCAGGTAGCCGATTGCCCCCAGCACGGCTACCAGGAACGCGTTGAGCACCGTCACGCTGCGGGGGCGAACGTCCAGCAGGAGGCTGCCCCGAAGCACTTTGTCGTAGAGGGCCTCGCGCTCGAGGATGAACTGCTTGAGCGGTCGCAGGCCCAGCAGGGCCGCCGCGAACGTGCCCACGAAGAGCACCGAGCTGATGATCAGCAGCGTGGAGGCCGGAACGGGAATGGGGGGCAGGTCGGCCAGGATCATCATCCGAACACCTCAACGCTGAGGAAATTCTTTCGCATGAGCGCTTCGGTGAAGGTGGGGATGTAGCCCGTGTGGCGCAGGCGGGGCAGCTCGTCCTTCTTGCCCGCACGCAGGGTGAAGATGTCCTCCACGATCACCTTGCCGTTGTCCGGGTCGATCCCGCAGATCTCGCTGACGTGGCTGACCCGGCGCCGCCCGTCCTGCTGGCGGGCGATCTGCACGATGAGGTCCAGGGCGGCCACGATCTGCTCGCGAATGGCCCGGATGGGCATCTCGACGGCCATCAGCACCATCGTCTCCACGCGCATCACGGTGTCCTCGGGCGTGTTGGCGTGGATGGTGGTCAGCGAACCGTCGTGCCCGGTGTTCATGGCCTGGAGCATGTCCAGGGCCTCGGGCCCGCGGCACTCGCCCACGATGATCCGGTCGGGCCTCATGCGCAGGGCGTTCTTGACCAGATCGCGGATGGTGTAGGCGCCCTTGCCCTCGATGTTGGGCGGGCGGCTTTCCAGACGGACCAGGTGTTCCTGGGGGAGCTGGAGTTCGGCCGAGTCTTCCACCGTGACGATGCGCTCCTCGGGCGGGATGAAGTTGCTCAGCACGTTGAGCGTGGTGGTCTTGCCGCTGCCCGTTCCGCCGGCGATGAGAATGTTCTTGCGCCCCAGCACACAGGCCTGAAGGAACCTGGCCACCTGCTCGCTGAGCGTTTCCCGCTCGACCAGGTCGTCGATGGTGAAGGGAATGCGGGCGAACTTTCGGATGGTCAGCGTGGGGCCGGACAGGCTCAGCGGGTTGATGATGGCGTTGACGCGAGAGCCGTCGCTCAACCGAGCGTCGACCAGCGGCGTCGAGCGGTCGATGCGCCGCCCGATGGGCGTGATGATCCGCTCGATGATCGACACGACGATCTCGTCGGAGAAGAAGCTCCGCCCGGAGTTCTGGAGCACGCCGTCCTTCTCGATGTAGATCTTGTCCTTGCCCACCACCATGATTTCGTTGACGTTGGGCATCTCCAGCAGGTCCTGGAGCGGGCCGTAGCCCAGCACCACGTCCTCGATATCCTTGGACAACATCCGCCGCACGATGTAGTCGCGCATGTCCGGGCTGATGCGCCGCGTCAGGCGTTCGGCGTGGTTGGACCAGTCCTTCTCGATGACCGAGATGTCGTCCTTGATCGTGTGGGCCAGCAGGCGCAGCGGGTAGTCACTGATGACGTCGCCGATCATCCGGGCGATGACTTCCTCGAACTTGGTGACCAGAACGTCGCTGTCCTCGAACCCGTAGCTGTAGAGCAGCTTGCCCGAGGCCCGCCTCGCCAGTTCGGTGACCACGCTGCGCCACAGGAACTCGCGGGTGCAGTGGGCGACCATATCCTGGTCCACCTCGCCCTGGTGGTTGGTGATGATCTCGGACAGGTGGCGCTTGACCAGGGCGACGTGGCGTTCGTCGGCCGATCCCGCCTGGCTGGTCACGCGAAGGTTGAGCCGGTCCAGCAGTTCGGCGTGCATGCGCTGCTCGAGTTCCACGACCCGGCGGCGCGGGCTGATCGCCTGCTGGCCCGCCTTGATCCGCTTGATGGACGGCTCCATCATGTAGACGGAGTACTCGCCGATCCGCAGCTCGTCGCCGTAGTCGATCTTGCGCTTCTCGCCCTTGGGGACCTGGCGGTTGGCCACCAGAACCCCGTTGAGACCCAGCGACTCGACGAAGTAGCCGCCGTTCTCGTGGATGATCCGCGCGTGGCGGCGCGAGACGAACGGGCTGCGGAGCACCACCACGTTGGTCTCCTCGCGGCCGATGCAGATGTCCGTCTCCTGCGCGATCTTCAGCACCTCGCGCTGGTCGGTGAACTGGTTGTAGGTCCAGATTTCCACGGGGCTCTCGTCAGGGTGTGGAGGGTCGGAAGCTGCCGGATTCGGGCCGGCCGACGATGGCCGAGTCGGCCATCTTGACCAGTTCGGGCTCGTCGGGGTTGATCTTGCCGGCAGTATTGTCTGGGATAGTGGTGCTGGGCGGCACGACCTCGATAATCACCTCGCTCAGCCGCGACTGGATGTTCATCCACTGCGGCACGACGCGCTGGTCCATCTCGACGGCGATGGTGCGGTAGGAGCGGCTGTTGCCGCGTTCTCTCAGGCCTACTGGATCGCCCGGCTGGGGGAGGGTGTTGCTGCCGGTGGCGATGACCTTGACGCCCTGAATGATGCGGAAGTAGCGCGGGGGCTTGCCCGCGACCGACAGATAGCCGCCCAGGATGACCTTCCCGCCCGGTTCGAGGATCGGCCCCGGCGCGTTCTTCTGGCTGACCTCCAGCGTGATCACGATCGTGCCCTTGGGGGAGTTCTTCAGGATCCCCGCCATCTCGGTCCCCTCCAGGTGCCCCCACAGCAACCATTGCCCTTGCGTGAGGTTCTCGCGGACGCGCCGGTTCAGCACGAACCCCTTGCTGCCCAGCGGCACGACGTTGCCCAGCCGCTCGGCGTCCGACTTCTGGATCGGCACTTCCTCCAGGTCCTTGTCCTCGATCGGGTCGTTGATGTTCTTGGCCGTCGTCAGCCTCAGCAGGCGGACCACCTCGCCCTTGCCCTCGTTTCGCACCGCGGTGATGTGGAGGTTGTAGATGATCACGACCACGGCGCCCAGCGCCACGGCCACCAGCAGCAACCCCTTGTTCTGGACCTTCGGGGCCTCTTCTGCCATTTGGGAATTCCTTCTCGCGCTTGGGGGCGGAACAGGCCGCCCTGCCCGGGACGCACTTCCACTACCTACCCGTATTGTCGCCATTGCGCGTCCAGACTGCAAGAGCAGTTCGACAGCGCCTGGCTATGCGGGAGCAAAAAAGACACAGGTGACTCAAAGGGCATAAACGACGACCTTCCCCGGGCCTCTTGGTCCTTTGAGTCCTTTGGGTCCCTTTGGCGCCCCGCTCACTTCACCGGCGAGATCGCCGTCACGGTCAGCCGTCCCTCCCCCGCCGTCAGGACGACGCGCCGCCCGTCCTGGCTCCAGAAGACGACGGTCCGCAGGCCATCGCGCCCGGGAGTGTCCTTGAGGACGCGGAAGCCCTTGGCGGTCAGGGCGGCTCGGTAGTGGTCGACAGAGGGCTGGGCGGGGCCGCCCAGGCGGTACGTGGCCTGCTGGTGCAGTTCGCCGCCGAAGCGACGCTGGAATCCGCCCGTCCGGACCATGCCCGTGGGCGGGGCAACGCCCAGCGGCTCGCCTTTGAACTCGGCCAGCCCCTCGTTGGCCAGAACGCCGGCCGGGCTGTCCGGGCCGCTGGTCGGACGCGAGTGGGCAAAGGGCGACTGCGACAGGTCACCTCCGTGTGCCCCCACGTCGGGCAGAACAAGCCCCGGGGCGGTCTGACGCGTGGACGTGTACAGGCCCAAGGCATGCCAGCCGGCCACGCCGACCAGAAGGAGGAGCAACGCCCAGAGGACCCATCGTGGCCTGCGGCTTGCCGCCGAATCGCTTGTCAACCTACCGCCCTCGCCACCGGTTCAGCCCCCGGGGCCAATCAGAAATCGAAAATCGCAATTCGACAATCCGTCTACCACCCGCCCAGGTAGAGCCTTCGGGCCGCCTCGCCCAGGCTGTCTCCCGGCGAGGGCACCGAGCCCAGGGCGTCGTCCAGGCCGGCGTAGAACTGGTCAGTGAGGGCGTTCTCGCAGCGGGCCTGGTGGCGGCGCCACTCCACGCCCTCGCGGACGTGGTGCCAGCGGATCCCGCCGTCCTGCGTCAGCCACTGCCACAGCGTCACGTCGGTGGGGAAACTCGCCCCGATGGCCCCCGAGCAGCCGTACGGCCAGGGGCTCGCGCCGGACAACTCCTCCCGGGCCAGGTCGCCCGCCGGCACGCTCTGGACGCCCACTTCGCGCTGGAGATCGTCGCGGGTCTGCGTCGGCCCACCGCCCCACCCGTGGATCGACACGTCCCCCGCCTTGGCATCGAAGAAGTTCAGGTTCAGGTTCATGTCGTTGACGTCGTGCTTGCCGTGCACCCATCGCCACACCGCGTAGCGATTGGATGCCCGCACCCGCTGCTGGTTCTTCATGGACCAGCCGAAGAAGTACGTCAACGCGATGATCCCCGCCAGCAGCGGGATCACCATGACGAACTCCAGCAGCACCGTGCCGCGACGCCTGATGTCGTGCCTGATTGTGCGCATAGTTCCCATCCGTCAATTCTGTCGATGCTGCCGGACCAGTTCCGCCGGCACCGAGTCCAGGAACCTCGCGAAGAAGTTGAAGTCTTCCTGCGACACCACGCCCTGCAGCATCGACAGGTCGGACGACTCCATGTTCAGGCGCCCGGCCCATTCCTCCCATCGCGTGGTGGGCGCCAGTTGCGTCTGCCAGTCCTGCGTCCACAGGTCGAAGCTCTTGTTGTTGAACACGATCGACTGCGCCACCGCCACCATGTCGTCCAGCGGGTGGGCCTTGGAGAACTGCTCGGGCCAGACGTCCGCCCGGTTGTCCCGCCTGGCGGCCGCCAGGAAGCTGAACCGGTCGCGACGGAAGCCCTGGTCGCTGTCGACGATGACCGGGTCATAGTCGCCCTCGGTGGTGTCCAGGAGATACGGGCGGGGCAGGCGGTCGTAGTCGTCGTAGTTGGACGGGTCGGAGATTTCCACGTTGCCGCCCACGTCGATCCCGCCGAAGACGTACCACGCGCTCATGTACACCTTCTGCCAGATCGGTTCGCCCGTGGTCGGGTCGAGCTGCTCGTAGATGCCGATCTCCGGATCCTGCGTGCATTCGTAGGTATACTCGTCGTTCCAGATGTAGTCATGGACCCGTTCGATCTTCCACTTCTCGGGGTCGGTCCAGCCGTTGAACCAGATCGCGACCGGGCGCTCGCCGTTGGAGCGGAAGGTCCCCGGCGAGAGCCAGTTGCCCGCGGTCGGCGGGACGGACGAGGCGATCTCCACCAGGTAGAACATGGTCCGGTGGACGCGGACGTCGCCCCGCTCGGCCAGCGTGCGGCTCTGCGGATAGGGCGTGATCCACACCGGGTAGTGGATGTTCTGGGGATTCTTCGAGCCGAACATGTACTCCAGCTTGATGTCGGAAATCTCGTGGTGGTACTCGTAGAAGAAGGTGTCGGGCAGGTGCCCGGCGTTGACGAGGATCCGCCCGTCGTAGTCGTCTTTGCAGTAGTCCCACATGCGGTCGAAGGCCCAGCGGTAAGGCCCGTAGGTGGTGTAGCCGAGGATCTCCCAGGCCGTGGCGTACCACCCGCCCCCCCCGCCGCTGCCGCTGGTGCGGGCCGAACTGCCCACGCGCCGTCCGCCGCTGACCGCCCCGCTTCCGCCTCGCACGCCGACCCGCGGCCCGCTGGGCGGCCGATAGTCCCACGCCGTGGCCTCACGAACCTCATGACGCCAGTTGAACAGGCGGGCCCAGGGCCCCAGGCGATGGGGGAACATGGCGTCGGGGATGGCCCCGCCGGCGTCGTGCCGCCCTTGCTGCGGGTTGCGAGCCCGCACCTCCACGTGCGTGCCGTCCACAAACTCCCGCCCGCGGAGGATGCCCTCGAAGTCGCCGAAGTCTCCGCGGACCGCGGGCACCCGCGGCACCAGCGGCACCATCAGAGACGTCTCCACTCCGTTGGCCTTGGCGTACCGCGATGCGTTGGCCTGGGCCAGCTCTCCCGCCGACTCCGCCACCGCGCGGTTGAACTGTTCCAACTCGAACGCCGCCCGCCAGAACGCCCCGTGCGGCGTGCTGCCGCCCCCACCCCGAATCGCCCACGTGGTGTACTGCTCCATGCTGAAGCCGCTCTGGTTGAGCAGGTAGTGGAAGGGGCGAAGGATGTCGCGCTGGTCGGCCATCCGCTGGCGAAGGCTGGCCAGGCCCTGCTGAAGCATCGGGCCTTCCCCGTGACGGTTGCTTACCCCACGCGAGAGCTGGGCAGCCAGCGCCTGCTCCCAGTCGGTCACTTCCTCAAGGGCCATCCGCGTCGCCAGGGGGAACGCGTCCTGGATGGGCACCATCGTCAGCATCCGCGCCTGGGCGCAGTTGTTCATGGCGATCATGTTCAGGCTGCGGGCCATCCACCCGCTGCCGCTGATGACGGCCGCGTCCGCGGCGTCCTGAAGCGCCATCCGTTTGTTGACCTGGTCGCCCAGGTTGTAGACGTAGAAGATGATCGCCACCAGCACCGTCATCGCCAGCAGCGCGATCACCAGCATCTGCCCGGAGCGGCGGGCCCTGCGCGAACGGTAGGTCCTGCGTCCCAGCATGTCACACCTTCTGTCTCCGCCTCGGCCGGTCGGGCCCGCGCGGGCCCGACAGCTTTACGGCGTCCTGCTTTCTCTTTCGAACTTCCGCTGGCGGACTCGGAGGATCAACTCGTTGACTTCCTGGATCTCGGCCTCGCTCTGGGCCTTGCCCTTGGCGTTGTTCAGGTGCCCGGTGGCCACGTCCAGCTCGTTCATTTCCAACGCCCGCTTGCCCAGCCACATGTACTCCAGGAAGAAGGAGCGATTCTTCAACTGGTTCAACTCGGTCTGCCTGCCCGCGTCGCCGCCGAATCGCTGCTGGAGCTTGTCCAGGGAGCTGCGAGCCTTGCTGTAGAGCCCCTGCGAGATCAGGTCCCGCACGGCCGTCACGCCGCCCTCGTAGTCCTGCCTGTCGCGGATCTTTGCCACCCGCGGCTCGACCACGCCCGCCTTGGCGGCGAACTTCCGCATCACTTCCGCGTAGGCCTTGAGGGCCTCGTCCCATCGCTTGGCGTCGCGAAGGGCGTCGGCGGCCTCCAACTCCAGGTTAAACTGGCAGTCCTCGATCCGCTGGCTGATCCGCGGGTCGGTGCGGATCTTGGCCCCCTCCTGGTACTTCTCCAGGGACTTGGCCCAGTCCTTGGAGTCGTAGAGGGTGTCGGCCTCGCGGATGAGGGCCTCGCGGGTCGCCTTGTTTTCCAACGACTCCAGCAGGCTCTTGGCCTTGGGATGCGAGGGATACTTGGCGATGAACGGCTTGAGGAGCTTCATGGCCGTCGGCTCGTCGCCCTGGTTCAGGGCGTCGAGGATCTGCAAGTAGGCCAGTTCCGTTTCCAACTCGACGATGCGGGCCTCGAACTCCTTGTTGCCCGGGCGCATGGCGAGCGCTTCCTTGAGGGCGGCGATCTCGTCGGTCTTCTTGCCCGCCTGGCGGGCGTTGCCGATCTTGACCAGGATGGCTTCGTAGCCCACCAGGGTCTTCATCTTCTCCATGCCCTGTTCGAGGGCGGCGCGGATCTGGGCCACCTCCTGCGGATCCATTACCCGCACCTCGTCGCTGCCCAGCAGCGCCGCGGCGTCGCGGAAGCCCACCTCGGCGTTGGTGTAGTCCTTGTCCGCCAGGGCCTTCAGGGCCCGCTGCGAGGCCTCACGCAGCCGCGTGCTCACCTCGATCCGCTGGATCTGAGTTCGCGTCTCAGCCAGCATCTGCACCTGGTCGGCCGTCAGCGTCATCAGCCTGGCCACGTCTTCCAGCTTTTCGCGGGCGGCTGTGAGCTGGCCGTCCTGGATCATCTCCTTGACCTTGGCGAATTCCGTGGAGAACCGCCAGGCGTCGTTGATGGTCACCGCCAGCGGGTCGGCCTCTTTCTCGCGGATCTGCTTGGCCATCTCGGCCAGGCTCGGGTCCCGCATGTATTCCTTGAGCAGCTTGTCCAACTCCTGCTTTTCCTGGAGGGCCTCCTGCCACTTCTGGCCCTTGATGTAGAGGTGGACCTGGCAGAGGTGGACCAGGGGCTGGGCCTTTTTGGCCTCGATCTTGTCGGAGAACCGGCGGACCAGGTTCTCGCAGCGGGTCTTGGCCTCGGCGAACTCGCCTTTGCGGTATCTCGCCTGGGCGTCGCGCCAGGCGGCCTGGGCGTTCTTCTGGATGTCGCCTTCCTCGATGAAGCGGAGGATCATCATGGTGGTCATGGCCGCCACGGCGATAGTGACAATCGAGCCGAGGAGGACGTACTTGGCCCGCTTGCTGAGGCGTTTCTTGGGGATGGGGGCGGTGGGGTTGTCCTCGGGCGCGACGTCGAGTTCGTCGCCCTCGTCGCCCTCGGTGAGGACGGGCTTTTCGGCGACGGCGGCAGCGCCCCGGACGCTCCGGACGGGCCCGCCGACCAACCCCGCACCGGCAGCGGCCGCCGCCTTGCCCTTGGGCGAGAAGGCCTGCTTGATGGCGCGACCCAGGGCCTCCATGTTGGCGAACCGCTGGTCGGGGTTCTTGGCCATCATCTTGGCGACAATGTTGCCCAGGGAGGCTGGGACGGACCGGTTGACCTCATGGGCGAGCGGGGCGGTCACCTGTTCGCTCCCGTGCCACTTCATCCACCGCAGCGATTCGCTGTGGTGATCGCGGACGACGTCGGCGAAGATCTCGTTGAACTTGGCCCGCCCCACCAGCATTTCATAGGCGATGAAGCCCAGGCTGTACATGTCGGCCCGTCCGTCCATGACCGACCCGCTGAACAGCTCGGGGGCCATGTACTTCGTGGTCCCCAGCAGCATGGAGGTCTGCCCGCTGGCGGAGGCGGCCACCCCGAAATCGGTGATCTTGGCCCGCAGGCCTTCGGCGATGATGATGTTGCTGGGCTTGATGTCGCGATGGATGATCCCCGCCTGGTGCACCACGTGCAGGGCGGCGGCCAGCCGCCAGAGCACCTGGAGCGCCGCCTTGGGCTCGATGGGCCCGGGGTTGTCCTTCAGGACCGTCTCCAGGGTGTGCCCCGAGACGTACTCCATGACGATGAACAGTCCGAACTCGTTCTCGATCAACTCGTAGATGGTGACGATGGCGGGCTGCTCGCTGCCCAGGCGGGCGAGGATCTGGGCTTCCTTGCGGAAGCGTTCCATGAAGCGCGGGTCCTCGGCCAGGTGGGCGGAGATCTGCTTGACGGCCACGAAGCGGTCCAGCAGGGGATCGTAACACTTGTACACGATCGCCTGCCCGCCGATGCCCAGCCGCTCGCGGACCTCGTACTTGCCGATCTTCGAGCCGACCTGGAAGCCCACGCCGGAACCGGCCTGTTTCACATCGTCAATCGCCATGCACCCATCCTGTCTTGCCTGTGCCCGCCTCCGGCGGACAGCCCTGAACCACCCCCGCCCGGTCAGTTCGATCGGGGGAAAATCTCTTTCTCCACGTACGTCTGCTCCCCTTCATTGGTCAGCCGGCAGCGGGCGTACATCACCAGCGCCCACTCGTCCTGTCCGAAGGGCAAGTGAATGTTGTCCGCGTCGCCCAGGGCCGCGAAGAGCTTGTTGGCGTACGGGATGGCCATGTAGAACTCGTGGCGCACCCGAACCTCGATGTCCTCGCGGGCGGCGTACTTCTGCCCGTCGGCCGGCGGCTCGAGTTCCACGCTCGTGTGCGACAACGCGTACGAGAGCTTGCGCCCCAGCAGGGCCGTCGCCCAGTACGGCGCGGTGCCCCCGTAGCGCGTGAAGTAGCTCTCCAGCCCCACCCGCAGCACCGGCGCTTCCAGGGCCTCCGGCACGTCGGTGCTCGAACACGACATCGGCAGGACCGCCCACACCGCGGCCATGTAGATCCGCCGCATCTTCTCCGACGACTGGGGCGTCGAGCCGTTGAGGACGTTCTCGGCCTCGACGGGATTGTCGAACGGCCCCAGCCGTATGGGCACGTTCACGATGGCGCTGCGGGCGGCGCAGTACGAGGCGTAGTGGACGCAGATGTTGCCCACCATCAACAGGGCGGACTGGGCCATGATCAGCACCAGCCCCAGGGCGACCGGCAGGGCCAAGGCGAACTCGAGCATGACCGTGCCCTCCTGGGGCCCGGGCCGTCGGCGACTCGCCCGCCCGGCCTGCCACAGGACGGCCAGCACGATCGTCAGCAGGGCCGTCGATCCCACCAGCACCAGCCCCGCCGTCAGGAACAACTTCCCCGTCAGACAGTCGGCCAGCCAGAGCGGGCGAATCCAGTGGCGCCCGGTGGCGTGGACCAAGCCCAGGGCCCCCGCGCAGGCCAACAGGACCGCCAGCACCGCGGCGGGAGGCGTCAACCTCCGCGTGTTTGGCTTCGTCTGCTCTGACGCCATGGTCAACTCCACAGCCGCGAGGTCACCGGCCCGCCCAGCAGCGTGTCGGTCAACTGCAGCGCCGACCCGATGCACAGGGCCAGTCCGAAGGGGATCTTCGGGCTGTCCGGTGTGGCCGGGTCGACCGGCTTGGCCCGCAGCATCGCCAGATACAAGAACCGCCAGATCCGTCCCAGCGTCCGCCAGAGGATCCGCCGGGTCACCATCACGAACAGGGCCATGACGGCGGCCACTCCGAACCCGTAGAACATGGCCGCCAGCGTAAACCGCCAGCCCGTCAGGGCCCCGACGGCGGCCATCATCTTCGCGTCGCCGCCGCCGATCCCCCCCGCCCGCCAGGCCAGATACAGCGGAATGAACCCGATGGCCAGGCCTCCGCCGGCCAGGCGCAATCCGCCGAGCCCTTCCCCGCCCGCCAGGCCGACCACCGTGTGCCCCACCAGGCCCGCCGCCACGCATGGCAACGTGATCCAGTTGGGTATCTTCCCCGTCCGCACGTCGGTGTACGACGCCGCCAGCAGCGCAATGGCCAATACGCCGTACGCCCACAGGTCGGCCGTGAGCGGCACTAACTCAGGCATGGAGGGTTCTCAAGCCGGGGGCCGATCACCACACGCTCGGATTGTCGGTCACGCGGTCGCTCTGCCCGCGAAGCTGATCGTACTTCTGCTTGGTCCAGGAGGAGATGTCCTTCCAGAACCAGATGATCACGGCGATCAGCGGCAGGGCGATGGCAGCCACGATCAGGATATACTCGATCATGTCCGCGCCCTGCTCGTCGCGATACAGAGCCTTCAGTTCCCGCTTGACACTCTTGAGCAAACCGTTCATCGCAACACCTTTCGAGCCGGGTTCGGTCCTCCGCCTTCCGCGCCGGCTCACGCGGAAAGGAGCGAGCTTACCAACCGGCCCCGCCACAGGGCCGGACTGACATCACGGAAACGGCATGGTCTCGAGGAACTGGACCATGCGGTAGTGTTCCTGCAGGATGCCCAGCACCAGACGGAAGATCCCGTACAGGGGCAGGGCCACGAACAGCAGCAGCAGCACCCACTCCACGGTGATCTGGCCTCGCTCGTCGTTCCACAGCGAGCGGCCAGGCCGGCTCTTGTCTTCGCCAGCACTCATGCCTGGGCCTCCTGAAAGATGGATTGGGTCAGCTTCCAGTGCGGCTGGAGCAGGCGGACCTTGGGCTCCTGGCGGAAGACAGACTGCTTGCCGGCCCATGCCAGGCTCCCCCGGCCCGTCGCTCGCCCCTCGGGCGTGTCGTCCAACTTGTAGACGAAGATATCCTGTACCTGGTAGTGTCCTTCGCGGTCCAGTGGGAGGACCTCAGCAATCTGGGTCAATCCGCGCCGCCCGTCGTTGAACCGCGAGACCAGGACGATCACGTCAATGGCCGAGGCGATCTGGGCCCGCAGGGCGTACAGGGGCAGTTCCACCTTGTTCATCATGGCCAGCGTTTCGAGACGGTTGAGGGCGTCCATCGCCACGCTGGCGTGCAAGGTGGACATGCTGCCCGCGTGACCGGAGGTCATGGCCTGGATCATGTCCAGGGCCTCGCCCCCCCGAACCTCGCCGATAATGATCCGGTCGGGACGAAGACGCAACGACGACTTGAACAGGTCGCTGATGGTAATGTGCCCGCGACCCCACCGGTCGGGCGGACGCCCTTCCAGCGAGACCACGTGGTCCTGCTTGAGTTCCAGTTCGGCCGAGTCCTCGATCGTCACGATGCGCTGGTGGGCGGGGATGAATTCGCTGAGCACGTTCAACAGCGAAGTCTTGCCGCTGGACGTGCCGCCGGCTACCAGGATGTTCTTCTCCGCCAGGACGCAAAGCTTGAGATACTCCATCGCCTGCGGGGTCCAGGCCCCGATCTTGAGCAGTTCCTGCGCGTCGAAAAGGACCTTGGCGAACTTGCGGATGGTCATGCACGTCCCGGCCCGGCTGAGCGGCGAGAGCACCACGTGCACGCGGCTGCCGTCCGGAAGGCGGGAGTCGATAAGCGGCACGTCGGTAGTCATCCGCTTGCCCGTGTACTGCAAGACGTTGTTCACCGCTGACAGCAGCGCTTCGTTGCTTTCGAATGATGCATCGGTGCGGATCAGCCGCCCCTGGCGCTCGACGTAGATCTCGTCGGGGCGGTTGATCATGATTTCGCTGACGGTGGGATCCTCCAGGAACGGCATGACCGGGGCGAGGAAGTGCTTGACCGTCACTTCGAAGATGTTCAGCGGGTCCGCCATACCGTTCTTTCAACAAAAACCGCGCACACCCTAAGCCGTCCCCTCACCAGGAAACGCACGGCCGGGAGTTTTCATGCCTCGTCGAATCCGGTTTGCCGCAATAACTTCCTGTAGTATAAATCGTTTATAGAGTCTCGCCAACATTAATTCTGTTGTAGCGCAGGTTGTACGCCAAATCCGCCCGGGAACATCCACCAAATAATGAAACCCCAATATGTTGTGGTCTCGGCCCCGGCCGGCGGGCAGGGTGGGGCAACTATTCGCTTGCCAAGCGGACGGACAGATCCTAGAATCCATGTCCGATTGGCCCAACTGGGCCGAGGCCGGAGAGGTGCCAGAGCGGCTGAATGGGCGGCATTGGAAATGCCGTGTACCTTCGGGTACCGCGGGTTCGAATCCCGCCCTCTCCGTTACTCTCTTCCCCCTTCGACAATTCCCTTGCACCATTCCTGGGCGATCCGCTGACGCCCAGGCGGGAGTCGAACCCGCGGTGCGAGTGAAGCGAGCCCGCGGCGACACCGAAGGGGCCGCGAAGCGAATCCCGCCCTCTCCGTTACTCTCTCCCTCCTTCGACAATTCCCTTGCGCCATTCCTGGGCGATCCGCTGACGCCCAGGCGGGAGTCGAACCCGCGGTGCGAGTGAAGCGAGCCCGCGGCGACACCGAAGGGGCCGCAAAGCGAGTCCCGCCTCCGCATCAGAAGCCCACGGGGGCCGGCCGGCAGCTTTGGCGGTTCTCACCGCTGCGCTGTGACCCCTCCGCCGGCACGGGCGCGTTTGACCTCCGCGATCATTTCGCGCTCGCTCACCAGGCTCACGTCGCCGGGGGTCTCCTGGACGAGAATGCCGTGGGCAGCGCCCCATTCGACCGCCGTCGCGAGGTCCTGCCCTTTCAGCAAGGCCGCCAGCACGCCGGAGGTGAAACTGTCGCCCCCGCCGGTACGGTCGAGGATGGGCACCTGGCGGCGCAGCGCGGCGACGTGGAACGTGTCTGCCGCGGTGTCATAGAGGACCGCGCCCCAGTCGATGGTGTCGGCGTTGGTCGCCCCGCGCCACTGCGTGCCGATGAGGCTCAGGTTGGGGAAGTCGCCGGCCACCCGGCGGACCGTCCCCTTGTACGCGTCCAGCCACGCCTCGAAGTCGGCCCCCTTGGCGACTTTCGTCTCGTAGCCCAGGGCGTCGGCCAAGTCGCTGTCGTTGCCCACCAGCATGCCCAGGTATGGAGCGAATTGCCGGTTGATCTGTCGGGCGCGGTCCCGGTCCGGCTCGACCTTGGATCGGTAGTTCAGGTCGGCGACCACGAACGTGCCGTGGGCGTTGGCCTGCCGCACCGCCTCCAGGGCGACCTGCGCCGAGGTGGGCGAGATGACCGAGAAGATCCCTCCGGTGTTGAACACGCGGACGCCCAGTTGCCCGAACAGCCGCTTCCAGTCGATGTCGCCGCTCTTGAGTTCGCGGACGGGCGTGTGGGCGCGGTAATAGCACGTGTGCGACGGCAGCACCCCCTTGCCGTTATAGGTGAAGTTGATGCCGTTCATCAGTGTGCCCTTCTGATCGGTGGAGAAGGGCCCCTCGCCGCCGGCCTTGAACCAGATGATGTGATCGGTGCACACGCCGGAGCAGCGAAGCTGGTTGCGGATGTTCTGTCCCACCACGTCATCGACCAGCGCGGTGACAACGGCCGACCGCAGGCCGAACGTCCCGGCCAGCCCGCAGGCGACGTTGGTCTCGCCTCCGCCCTGGAACACGCGCATGGTGCCCGCCCGCGAGGCCGGCACGTCCAGCGGGTCCAGGCGCAGCATCACCTCGCCCAGCGAGACGCCGTCGTACCGGCAGGCGTCGGGGGGCTTGATCTGGTTGCAGCGAACAATGGCATCCGACATGGTCGCTCCTTGGTCTCGTCTTCAGCTCACCACTGCGCCGGCAGGAATTGGGCGACGTTCTCTTTGGTGATCACCTTCTTGGGCAGGTAGTAGACGCTCTTGGCGATCTGTTTGCCGCTGAACCAGTCAGCCGCCAGCTTCATGGGCAGGGCGCCGTCGGCCTCGGCGGACTGGTACGTGATGGCGTGGAGCGTGCCGGCCTGGATGAAGTCCATGCCCACCTTGCTGTTGCCCGCGGCCACACGGATGATGTCCTCCCGCTTGGCGGCGCGGCAGGCCTCGTTGATGCCGATCTGGGCTCCGCTGTCGTCGGCGCTGACGATGCCCTTGAGGTCCTGGCCGTACTTGGAGATCCACGCCGAGACGGTCTGCATGGATTTCTCGGCCTCCAGGTCGGTGGTCTGCATTTCCAGGCACTTCATCTTCGGGGCGATCTTCTTGAGTTCCGTGACGACGGCGAAGGTGCGCGAGAAGTACGGGGAGCAGCCGGGCATGTGGCGGACGATGCAGTAGCCCCCCTCGTTGTTCATCCGGCGGGCGAATTCGCGCGCCAGCAGGCGGAACTGCCCCCAGTCGTCCGGGCCGGTCCAGGCCAGCACGTACGGCATGCCCTCGTCCACGGGAATGAGGTTCGACGCGATCACCGGGATGCTCGCCTGGTGCAGCTTGCGGAGCATGGGGACGACGGCCTTGGCCTCGACCGGCAGGATGATCACCAGGTCCGGTCGCTCGCTGATCACCTGGTCCACCTGCTGCGACTGCACGCTGGCGTCGCAGTTGCCCGCGGTGAGCGTCTTGAGACGGATGCCGTACGCGTCAGCCACCTTCTGCATGCCGCGGGTGTAGGCCGTCGTGTACGGGTGGTCCATGTGGCGCAGGCAGACGACGTACTTGCCGCGGGCCCCGTCACCGGGCGAGGGCGGCTGCTGGACCTTCTGGCACCGCCAGCCGGCGTACTCCATGTCGTACCAGCGGAGCGGATCCTCGTCTGACAGCTTGGAGGGATCTTCCGGGCGCTGGGGCGGATTCAGCGGCGAGTCGTCGACGATGACCAACGGCTGGTTGTCCGTCCCGCGGAGGGTGGACACGTCGATGGGCCCGCCGGTTGGCGCGGGCGCCGGCTGGCGGACGCTGTACAGGTACATGGCGACAATGCCCACAATGGCAACGCACGCCACCATCGCGGCACACGCCAGGGCGAAGGTGCGGTCTTTGGTCTGCATGGCAACTCCTTCGGTTGTGTCGTCTTCGTCCTCGCCCGCCGCCGGCGGCCGGGCGGCCAACTCCGCCAGCAGCTCGCGCCGCTGCCCGCGGGTGCGGTTCTTCTGGACGATGCGCCAGGCATCGTACAGGATCACCAGCGCCAGCACGAGCCCGCTGGCCATCAGCTCGATCTCGTAGCCCGCGCCCAGGCTGTTCAGCCCGCGGATCAGGGCCATCAGGGCGATCATCGCGACAGCCGTACCGGCCACGCTGCCGCGACCCCCTTCCATGCTCGTGCCTCCGATGATGACCGCCGCCACAATGGTCATCAGCGACTTCTCGCCCATCCGCGAATTGGCGACGGCCTCGCCCATGGCGTAGAGGGCCCCGCCCGTAGCCGCCAGCAGGCCCGACAGGATGAACGCCCCGCTCAGGTAGCGACGGGTGCGCAGACCCGAGTACCAGGCCGTCTGCGGATTGCCCCCCATCAGGAAGAAGCCCCGCCCCACCGTCGTCCGCAACAGCAGCAGCCCGCACAGCATCGCCAGCACCAGCGCGATGATCACCCGCGGCGTCAGGATAATCGCGATGGGCCTGCTCAGCCAGTCGGCCACCGCGTAGCCCCGAGCGGGCACGGTGTCGCCCTTCCACACGATGAACACGACGTTCTGCACGATGATCATCGTGCCCAGGGTGACGATGAAGGAGTTGATCCTCGCCCGCGCGACGAGCAGGCCGTTGACCAGCCCGACACCCGCGCCGGCGGCGACGCCGACGACCAGGCCGCCGGCCCATCCCACCTGCGGTTCGAGGGCGATGGCGATCATCCCGCCCAGCGTCATCACCGACCCGACCGACAGGTCGAGCTGGCCGCAGATCAGGACCAGGGCGAAGCCGATCCCCGCGGGCAGGTTCTCGGTGGCGGACTTGAGCACCGTGCGGGCGGACTCCCACGAGCGAAAGGCCGGCGACAGCGCGCACATGACGGCGACCACGCCCGCGCACAACAGATAGACGCGATAGCGATACGCCAGCGCAGCCAGCCGCCCGTCGCCCCCGCGGGCGAGGTCGACGCCGACGGACGCTCTCTCTGCGGTCTCAGGCATCGTCCATTCCCGTCCTTCGCAGGGCCCACGAGTGCAGACCGACCACTACGATGAACACGCAGCCCTGGATGACTCGCTTGGCGAACTCGCCGATCACGAAGTCGTCCACCTTCACCAGCGACAGCACGTTGTTCAGCAGGGCCACCGCGACCACCCCCCCGATCACTCCGGCAATGCTCCCTCGCCCCCCGGCCAGAGCCATCCCGCCCAGCACGACGGCGGTGATGGCCTCAAAGTCATAGCCGCGACCGATGTAGAACGCCGCCACCTTGTTGAAGCTGGTCAGCAGGATCCCGGCCAGGGCGGACGTCGCCGCGGAGACCACGAACGCCGTCGCCACGACCCTCCGCACGTTCACGCCCGTCAGGCGGGCGACCTCGTAGGCCGACCCGGTCAGCTTGAGCTGTGCCCCGTAGCTCGTCCACCGCATGACGACATGGGCCGCCGCCGCCAGCACCGCCAGCAGGCCCACGATCAGCGGCAGTTCGATCCGCCCGTCGGCCAGGCTCACGAGCTTGACGTGATAGAGGTTCAGGAAGGCCCGCCCAGCCGCCGTCGCCTCATCGGGATACACCTGGAGCCCGCCGTAGGCCCAGCGGATCAGCCCCGCCAGCACCGATACCATCGCCAACGTCCAGATGATCGGGTTGAGGCGGAGGTAGCCCACGACCAGGCCGTTGACCAGCCCGATGGCCAGCCCCGTGGCCATCCCGACGGCCAGGCTGGCTGCGAAACCGTACGGCAGGGCGCTGATCGCCATCGCGCCCGACAGGGCCATGATCCCCGGGATCGACAGGTCCACGTAATGGCGGCTGTAGGTCACGAACGCCAGGCCCATGCACACGATGCCCAGCAGCGACACCGCCTGCGCCGCCGACATCAGGTTGCGAGCCGTCAGGAACTTGGGAGAAATGACACAGCCGGACGCGAACAGCAGCATCACCAGCGCCCACACCCCCAGCACGCTGACCAGCTCGAACAGCCGGTTCTTGCGCTGAGCGCGGGCGTCGATGTCGGGGGCCGACAGTTCGCTCATGATTGCACGAATTCTCCTTCCCCGTTGGCCGCCAGAAGGACGGCCGCTTCGCTGCACCGCTCGCGGTCGATCTGGCCAATGCGTTTGCCCTGTCGCAGGATCATCACGCGGTCGCTCAGGCCCACCAGCTCGGGCAGGTCGCTGGAGATCAGCAGCACGCACTTCCCGGCGTCGGCCAGGGCGGCGATCGCCTGGTGGATGACGACCTTGGCGGCCACGTCCACCCCGCGCGTGGGCTCGTCCAGGATGAGCACCTCGGGCTTTGTCGCCAGCCACTTGGCCAGCAGGGCCTTCTGCTGGTTTCCGCCCGACAGCGTGCTGGCCATCCGCGCGGGGTCGGCGGGATGGATCTCCAGCGAACCGACCAGGGCTCGCACCAGGCTGCGCCCGCTGCGTGCGGAATAGAACCCGGTGCGGCTTTGGCGGGGAATGACGGACGAAAGGACGTTTTCCGCCACGCTCATCCGCAAGGCCAGGCCCTGGCTCTTGCGGTCCTCGCTGAGATAGACCATGCCGGCGGCGATGGATTGGCGGTAGTCGGCGGGTGTGATGTCGCGACCGTCCAGCAGAACGGCGCCCTCCTCCAGCGGGTCGATCCCGCACAGGCTGCGGGCCAGTTCGCTGCGCCCCGAGCCCGACAAGCCGCCCACGCCGAGGATCTCGCCCCCGCGGAGCTTGAATGAAACGTCGTGGAAGAACCCGTACCGGCTGGCCCGCCGGACCTCCAGCCGGACCTCTGCCGGCCGGGTCGATCGCTCGGCGTACAGGGCCGACACGCTGCGCCCCACCATCAACTCGACGAGCTGGCTGGCCGACACGTCGCGGATCTCGTGCGTGGCGACCTTCCGCCCGTCGCGCAAGACCGTGACGCGGTCGGCGATCTCGAGCACCTCGTCGAGGTGGTGCGAGATGTACACGATGGCCAGTCCCTGGCGGCGCAGGCGGCGGATGATCTCGAACAGCCGCTGCACTTCCTGGCGGCTCAGGGCGGAGGTGGGCTCGTCCATGACCAGGATGCACGGGTGGTTGGCCAGGGCCTTGGCGATCTCGACGAGCTGGGCCTCGTGCTGCGAGATGTCCTCGACGATCGTGTCGCCGTCCAGGTCCAGACCGACGCGCTCCAGCCACCGCCTGGACTCCGCGTGCATCGCCTTGCGGTCCAGCACGAAGCCCCACTTCCGGGGCAGCCGCCCGGCCAACAGGTTCTCGGCCAGGCTCAGCGGCGGCGCCAGGCTCAGCTCCTGGTGGATCATCTGGATGCCGTAGGCCTTGGCCGCCGCGGGGGTGTGCAGGTCCACCGGGCGATCGTTGATGCGGATTGTGCCGGAGTAGTCGTTGAACGACCCGGCCAGGATCTTCATCAGCGTACTCTTGCCCGCCCCGTTCTCGCCGATCAGCGCGTGGACCTCCCCCGCGTAGACGCTGAAGTCCACGCCGTCCACAGCCAGCGTTCCGGGGAACCGCTTGCTGATCTGCTCCATGCTCAGGGCCAGGCCGAGTTCGCTCATGGGTGGGGCATCCGAGACCTAGGCCGGCGACACGCAGCCGGCGTCTAGCACCGAAACTCTCTCACGGTATCGAACATCGCCAGCACGTTCTCGACGGGCGTCTCTTCGAGGATGGTGTCGTGGCTGGCGCCCGCGACGTAGCCTCCGCCGGGGGCCATGATCTCCAGCACTTCGCGGGTCCTGGTGCGCACGTAGTCCACCGTGCCCTCGATGAGCACGTGGTGCGAGTCGATCGCGCCGTTGAAAAGGATCTTCCGCCCGAACTCCCGCTTGAGCGTGGGCAGGTCCATCCCGCGGCAGGACGGTTGGACGGCGTGCAGGCCGTCCAGGCCCGCCTCGATCAGCAGCGGGATCAGCGGCAGGATGCCCCCGCAGCAGTGGAGCATGACCTTGTGGCCGTAGGCGTGGCCCAGGTCGATCAGGCGGGCCAGGTGCGGCAGGACGAACCGCGTGAACAACTCCGGGCTCAGCAGCGGGCCCATCATGCTGCCGAGGTCGTTTCCGACGAAGGAGATGTCGATCGCGTCGCCTGCCGCGTCGAAGATGCGCTGGCTGACGCCGGCGTAGTAGTCGACCATGTGCCCCATGAGGGCGTCCACCAGCTCGGGGGAGTCGTACATGCGGTAGTAGAGGTTCTCCATGCCCAGCAGGTCGATCGCGTCGTGGAAGAACGGCGACCAGTCGCCGCCGAGGATCGCGTATTGCCCGCCCCAGGCCAACGCGTCGTCGCGGACGTGCGAGACGTCCATCCACGCCGGGTCGGGCCAAAGGTAGTCGTCGATCTCCCGGACGCTCTCGGCCGCGGCCAGCGGGTGGCTCATGGGCTGGCCGTAGCCCATCCCCTGGCGCTCGACGCCGAAGCACGTGCGGCAGGTCGCCCCGGGCGAAAGCGGGAACTCCGGCCCGGCATAGCGGGCGAAGACGCGGCGGAAGTCGTCGCCGAAGCGTATCCGCAGGCCCTCGTCGTCCAGGTTCAGCTCCCGCTTTGCCTTATCCCAGAACTCGACCGACGCCCCGCACCACATGGGCACGCGGTCCGGCTCTTCGTGGGCGAACGCCGTCATCACTCGCTCGCGTGAGGTCATTCCGCGCTCCTATAGTCGTCGAACGTACACGTAGTACGCCCCGCGGTCCTGGTTGTCTCCCAGAAACCACGTCCTGAGCTTCGCCGGCCCGGCCGGCAGCTTCGCCTTGAACACGGCCGCCCTGGCGTCGCCCGTCAGGTCCTGCGTCTGGTCAAACGGGCCGATCTGAAGCCTGGCCTTGTCGGCTTTGATGGCCTTGCCCTCTCCCGCCGCGATGATCGGCAGATCCAGCACCTCGTCCCAGCGGCGCAGGGAGATCTCGTACTCTCCCGCCCGCTCGACCTCGACCGCCCAGAAGCCGTTGGAGGCCGGGCCACGAAGGATCATCTGCTGGTTCCAGGGCGGCATGGCCTCGTGCCAATCGTGGCAGGTCAGCCGCGAGGGGTTCTCCCGCTCGCTGCCCAGGACGATCGGGCAGTACTCGTCGAACTGCGTGGAGGTCTTCTCCCACCACTTCTCGTACTCGGCCCGCAGTTTCTCCACCCGCTCGGGCTCCTTGGCGGCCAGGTCCTTCGTCTGCCCCGGGTCGTCTCCGACGTGGTACAGTTCCTTGCCGTCGATCAGGCGCCACTTGCCGTTCATGACGGCAGACTTGTTCCATTTCTTCGGGTGCTCCATCCGCTGCGAGTCGGTCACCAGCGTGCGGTCGGCCAGCTTGCCCTTGCCCCTCAGCAGAGTTGCCAGGCTGGTCCCTTCCACCTCCGGCCCTTTGGGCATGGTCAACCCGCACAGTTCGACCAGCGTGGGCAGCAGATCCAGGTTGGCGGCCAGTTCGTCGACGTCCGTGCCGGCCTGGAGCAGGCCGCCCGCGGGCCAGCGAACGAAGCAGGGCACGCGGTGCCCGCCCTCGTAGGGCGAGCCCTTGCGGCCTTTCATGCCGGCGTTGAACCCGCTGCCCGACGTGCCGTTGTCGGTCATGAAGATAAGGATGGTGTTGTCTTCCAGGCCCAGTTCCCCCAGGCGTGCCATGAGCCGGCCCATGTTCTCGTCGATGTTGGTGATCATCCCGTAGAAATTGGCCAGCGGCCCCTTGACGCCCTTGTCGCGGTAGAGCTGGGCGTACTTGTCGGGCACGTTGTAGGGCCCGTGCGGGGCGTTGGTGGGCAGATAGACGAAGAACGGGCGGTCCTTGGACGACTCGATGAACTTCATCGCGTTGTCGAACCACACGTCGGTGCAGTAGCCGCTGTGCTTCTCCGGCTTGCCGTTGCGGAAGTACGTGTCGTCGCTGTAGGTATTGCCCCAGTAGTCGGGCGTCTGGCCCACCCCGCCCCCGCCGTGCACCAGCACCTCCTGGAAACCCTTGTCCTGCGGGCGTGAGGGGTAGTTGTCGCCCAGGTGCCACTTGCCGAAGATAGCCGTGCGGTACCCGCCCGCCGCAAAGGCCTGGGCCATCGTCACCTCGTCGCGGCGGAGGATGGATCGCCCCATGATGGTGTGCCACACGCCGGTGCGGTTGCAGCTTCGCCCGGTCATCAACCCCGCCCGAGTGGGCGAGCAGGTGGGGGCGACGTGGAAATCGCGGAGGCGGACGCTCTGGCCGTGCAACTTGTCCAGGTTGGGCGTCTGGATTTCCTGGTTGCCCAGGCAGTGCAGGTCGCCGTAGCCCTGATCGTCGGTCATAACCAGGATGACGTTGGGGCTCTTGCGGGGCAGTTCGCCGGCAGCCGGCGCCGGTCGCCCGGCCAGCGCCCCAGCCGCCGCACAGCCCGCCGCCTTCAGGAAGTCACGCCGTGTCCAGTTGCCTGTGCTCATACAGTCACCTCTCGTTCAGGGGGCTCGATTCATCCGCCCGGCCGGGTCGGCGGAGTCCGAACGGCCCTCAGTCCCAGTGGAACACCTCTTCCATGTCCGCCCACCATTCGCCTTCCGCCCGCGTGGCAAGCGGTTCCTGGCAGGGCATGCAGACGGCCCACCATTCCTGGGTGGTCTTGTCGGCCGCCATCTTGGCCATGTCGGCCTTGAAGTCGTCGCCGACGTATTCGAAGTAGCTGAACAGGAAGCCGTCCTTGTGGTAGATCGAGTAGTTGCGGATGTTGCAGTCCGTGATCATCTTGAGCACGTCCGGCCAGACGGCGGCGTGAAGGCGCTTGTACTCGTCGAGCTTCTCCGGACGGACGCGGATGACCATGCCGTAGCGTTTCATGGGTACTCTCCTGGATGGGTCCTATAGGTCCTATGGGACCCATGGGGCCTATTCGTCAAACTCGCCCAGCTTCAGCGGGTAGGTTCCGAACTCCCGCGCGAGCCGGATGACGTAGTCGTAGGTGGCCGGCGCCACGTTGTCCGGCACGCTGTGGTCGCTCTGGAGGATGTAGCCCCCGCCGCGGGCGGCGTTGAGCTTGCGGAGCACCTCGCGGCGGACCTTCTCGCGGTCATTGGTGGCCAGCACGCGGACATCGATGTTGCCGTTGAACGCCCACCGCCGCCCGAACTGGCGCTTCAGTTCCACCACGTCCAGGCCGGCCTTGGCCTCCAGGGGGTTGTAGCAGTCCACGCCGGCCTCGATCAGGCCGTCATAGATCGCCCTCGCGTCGCCGCAGCCGTGATAGATCGTCTTGAGCCCGTAGCTGTGGGCTGCATCGCAGATGCGCTTGACCTGCGGCTGGTAGACCTCGCGCCAATAAGCGGGCGAGAAGAACATCCCGTGATCGTAGGCCACGTCGCCCCAGACGTACAGGCCTTTGAGCAGCCCGCCGGCTGCCTTCACCTGGGCGTGCACGATGCCCTCCAGGAACTCGCCCAGCCGCTCGATGAACCCCGCCATCCGCTGCGGTTCCTCGGCCAGCTTGAGCAGCACGTTGTCGGTGCCCATGATCCGCCAGATCATCTCGTGCGGCTCGCAGATGCTGCCGAACACGCAGAAGTCATCCGCCACCGACTTGACGCGATCGACGAAGCTGGGCAGTTCCAGGTTGATCGCGTCGCCCACGCCGTTGATCTGGTCGGCGAGGGCGTGGTGGTAGCGGCGATCGTCGGCGGGGTCGTCGAAGACCAGCGCGTCCATCTGCTCGTAGGTCTGCGTCTGGAACTCGCGGAAGGCGGGCATGGGGCAGTCGGAGCGGCTCTCGATGACGGCCCCGAACCCGGTCTTGACCACGATGTGGTCGTCGTCCTTCTCCAGCACCTGAATGCCCGTGACGTGCGGATCCATGTTCGGGTTGACCACGATCAGGTCCAGGTCCCAGTGGTGGTAAGGGCTGAAAGCCGGCCCGTACTCCTTCTGGCAGCGGCGGACGAAGTTGGTCCAGAAGAACTCGCCCACCGGAACGCGGTCGAGTTCGCGGTGGTCCAGGGCAGCCAGCACGCGGGCGGTCTTGGCCGCCGCGGGGGACGCGGGCTTGTCGCTCGTCATGTCATTTCTCCTGCGGGACGAAGAGCTGGAACTCCTCGATGGTTGGCACTTCCACAGCCTTCAACACGTTCAGCCGCACGCGCTGCGCGGTGACCGGCGGGAACGTGATGATCTTGTCGCTTTCGATCCGCGTGCCGCGATGGAGCGGCTTCCACTGCTCGCCGTCGAGGTACTCGATGGCGTACTCCCGCGTACGGGGGAAGGACCGCTCGACGATCATCGCCCTGCCGATACGCGTGGGCGGGCCGAGATCGACCTCGATCCACCCGCTGCGCGCGTCCGCGGCCGCCCCCCAGCGGGTGGACTCGTTGCCGTCGAACGCCTTGTCGGCCTCGTAGCCCGGCTGCGGCCAGGTGCTGGAGGACTTCGCCGCCTTGCCGGCGGCCAGCGATCGCGGCGGCTCGGGCAGGGCGGCCTTCTCGCGGATCATCCGCCCCACCTCGCGGAGGGTCCGCACGTCGATCTCGCGGAGCTTGCCCGCGTAGTCGGGCCCGACGTCCAGCGAGAAGATGTTGCCGTACTGGACCGCCCCCAGGTAGTCGCGGTAGATCGACTCGGCCGACTTGCACAGGTTGTCATGCTGGGGCAGCGAGTAGAACCACATCGCCCCGCCCTTGTGCGGCGGCAGGATCGGATACGTGAACTCGGCCAGCAGGTAGCTCGAACTGGGCGCGTCGCGCATGTGCGGGCCGGCGGCCTTGTGGTCGGCCAGCGGCCCGGGCCGGCCCATTTCGCCCAGACGGATGTCGGCCCCCGCCTGATCGCCGTGGTTGAAGCCCACGAAGCAGCCCGGCTGGAGGGCCTTGACGAATGCGATGGTCTCCTTGTGGCTCACCCCGCCGTCGCCGATGGCGTGATCGAACCAGATGTACTCGATGGGCCCGTACTGCGTGAGCAGTTCCTTGAGATGGGCCTTCTTCATTCCCGGGTTGTGGCCGCCGTTGGCCTGGTATCGCTTGCCGTCGGGCTTGTTGGGCCAGTCCCACTCGCCCTCGCTGAAGTACAGGGCCAGCTTGATCCCGTGCTTGTCGCACGACTTCTTCAACTCGGCCAGCACGTCCCGCCCCAGCGGGGCCTTGGTCACCTTGCGATCGGTCGTCTTGGTGTCCCACAGGCAGAACCCGTCGTGGTGCTTGGTCAGGAAGAGGATGTAGCCCATGCCCGCTTCCCTGGCCGTGCGGGCCCATTGGTCCGTGTCGCAGCCGGTCGCCTTGAAGAAGGACACGTCCTTGACGCCCGGCGTCCACTCCTTGCCCGAGAACGTGCTGAACGACCAGCAGATGAACATGCCCCAGCGAAGGCCCTTCAACTCCTGGGCCCGCCCGGACATGTCGACATCGGCGGCCCGCGAGCACGCGGAAACGGCAACGAGCACAGATATCAGCATCGCGTTCTTCATTCGTGGCTCCTGCGGCGAACCAGCCGCTCAATAGCTGCATTCCCGCGCCGCGGCTGCATAGGCCTTCAGGTTCTCCGGCGGCGCGTCGAAGAAGTGATCCGACGCGGCCAGGATGTACCCGCCGTCGCGCCCGAAGCCCTCGAAGAGCCGGCGCACCTCGGCCTGGATCTGCTCCACGGTGCCTGTAGTCAGGATGTTGAACTGGTCCATCCCGCCGATCATCGCGACTTTTCCCGCGTAGGCCTGGCGGACCTTGTCCGGCTCGGTGATGTTGCCGCCCGTGCCCGGGGGCGAGAGCGTCTCGGAGGCGTCCGTCTCGTTCTGGACGATCAGGTCCAGGATGTGCATCATCCCGCCGCACGTGTGGTAGGTGGTCTTGAGCCCCGCGTCGTGGACGGCCCGGTGCATCTCGCGGTCGTAGGGCAGGCAGAACTCCGCGTGCATCTTGGGCGAGATCACCGTGTCGCTGGAGGCACCCCCGCCGGTCTCGATGAGGTCGAACTTGGCCCCCCGCAGCGACTCCTCGATGAACCGCAGCTTCTTATCCAGCAGCACCCGCATCAGGCGGTGGACCCAGTCCGGGTTGTCGTAGGCTTCCAGGATCAGTTCGCTGACGTCCTTCAGGCAGCAGGCGTGCTGCCAGCAGCCGGCCTGGTCGCCCCAGACGAACCCGCGGAGGATCCCCGCGTCGCCGACCTCGTCGTAGGCGCGGACGATGTTGTCCTGGTTCAGCCGGGCCACGGGCATGTATTTCTCGATCAGGTCCACGTCCTCGTGGCGCTTGATGAGGTACTCGAGGATCCACGTGGTGGTCGCATTCGCCCCGGTCTTGTAGGTGAGGCTGCCTTCGGGCGTGGTGATGGTGTGGTGAATGATCTTGTTGTTCGGGTCCGGGTCGACAACGTCCATTTCCTCGCGCCACTGGGGCGTCTGGACGATGTACTGCTCGGCGTTGGGGATCCAGAACTGTCCCATCGCCTCGAAATACTGGATGGCCGCGTCCATCCCGCAATGCTTGAAGGCCGCCAGGGCGTCCATGCCGCCCATGTACGTGTCGAGATGGTATTGCTGCCATTGGTGGATGGTGACCGGGAGACGGTCGGGCTTCTGGCGGGCCAGCGCCCGCAACATACGTTCCTTCGAGGTCATGGCCAGACTCCTGAGATGCGGGACGCGGCCGCGCCCCAGCCAGTAACGCCCACTGTACCGGCTGGCCGATCTGCCCGCAAGGGCGCGGCCGGCCGGAGTGCAGGGTTGACCTTCACGGCGGATGGAGAGACGATAGGCTCATCCGATCGACCGAAGGCATCGCAACAGGGAGAGAGACCATGGCACACAAGTGGAAGCTTCTCAGGTCCGGGACCTCTGCGGCGGGAGCGTGTCTTCTGGGCGTGTTGGCGGCGTGGGCGGCCGCTGCCGGTCCGGGCGACCGGGCGGGCGAGATCCTGAAGACCGCGGGCGTGACCGGCGGGCTGGTCGTCCACGCGGGCTGCGGGGAGGGCAGGCTGACGGCCGCCCTGCGGGCCCATGACGGCCTGCTGGTGCACGGCCTGGAGGCCGACGAGACGAAGCTGGCCGCCGCGCGAGAGCACATCCGCTCGCAGGGCCTGTACGGGCCTGTCTCGGCCGACCGCTGGGACGGGCACCACCTGCCCTACGCCGACAACACGGTGAACCTGATCGTGGCGGAGGCAGCCGTCGAGCAGGATGAGGCGATGCGGGTGCTGGCCCCCGAGGGCGTTCTGCTGGCGCGCGAGGGCGAGACCTGGAAGCGGACCCTCAAGCCTCGCCCGGGCGACATCGACGAGTGGACGCACTACTTCCACGACGCGGGCGGCAACCCGGTGGCCCGAGACGAACGCGTCGGCCCGCCGCGCCGCCTGCAATGGGTGGCCGGACCGCCCTGGGCACGCCATCACGACCACATGGCCTCGATGACCTCGCTGGTCTCGACGGGCGGCAGGCTGTTCTACATCTTCGACGAGGGCCCCACCGCCTCCATCCAGCTTCCCTCGCAGTGGCGGCTGATCGCCCGAGACGCTTTCAACGGCACCCTCCTGTGGAAGCGACAGATGGACTCCTGGAACACCAGGCAATGGCCGCTCAAGAGCGGCCCGGCCCACCTGGTGCGGCGGCTGGTCGCCGTGGGAGATCGCGTCTACACGACCTTGGACCTGGAGGCGCCGGTGACGGCGCTGGACGCGCCCACGGGCAAGACCGTTCTCACGTACGCCGGCAGCGAGCACACGCGGGAGATTCTCGTGTGCGACGATGTGCTGCTGGCGGTGGCCGACAGCACCCAGTCGCGCCTGACCGAGTGGCGCCGCAAGCACACGTACGTCTGGGCCAACAGCAACGACGCCAACCGCCTGTGGGCGTGGTCGCCCCAGCCGCGGCGCGTGCTGGCCTACGAGGCCAAGAGCGGCAAGGCTCTCTGGCAGGCGGAGCACCCCGTGGCCCCGTGCTCGATGGCGGCCGAGGGCGACCGCGTCGTCTTCTACGATGGTGAAAAGCTCGTCTGCCTCCGCCGCGCCGACGGCAAGGTCCGCTGGCAGAGCGAACCGGCCAAGGCCGCCGTTCCCGTTCACACCAGCACCGGGCCGCGCGTGCTGATTTACCGGGACGTGGTCCTGTTCGCGGGCAACAACGGGCGGATGTCGGCCTGGGCGGCGGGCGACGGCAAGAAGCTGTGGGAGGCGGCCCACTACCCCTCCGGACACCAGTCGCTGAAGGACCTGATGGTGGTCGGCGACCTGGTCTGGACCGCCCACATCGCCGCCAGCACCGACAACGGCGTCTTCACCGCCTACGACATCCGCACCGGGAAGGTCAAGAATGAGTTCCTGCCCGACGTGAAGCTCTACTGGTTCCACCACCGTTGCTACCCCTCCAAGGCGACCGAGAAGTATCTGCTGACCAGTCGTACGGGCGTCGAGTACGTCGACCCGTCCGCCAAGCACTGGGAGACGCACCACTGGGTCCGCGGCGGGTGCATCTACGGCGTACTGCCCTGCAACGGGCTGACCTACGCGCCCATGCACTCGTGCGGCTGCTACCTGGAGAGCAAGCTCAACGGCTTCAACGCGTTGGCGGCTGGACCGGCCGCCCCCGAGAGCCTGCCGCCCGTGCCGGAAGACCAGCGACTGCAACGTGGACCTGCTTATGCCCAGACGGGCAAGCAGGATGGGCCAGCCCCAAGCCCTGGCCCTGCCGGGCCAGGGCTTGAGGGTGCCACCGACTGGCCTACGTACCGTCACGATATCGCCCGCAGCGGCGCGGCGGGCGTCTCCGTTCCCGCCGAGTTGCGACAGGCATGGGCGGCCAGGATCGGCGGGCGTCTCACCCAGAGTGTCGTCGCCGGCGGGCGCGTGTTCGTGTCAGCCGTCGACGCGCACACGCTGCATGCGCTGGACGCGGCCTCGGGCAAACCTCTCTGGCGACGGACCCTCGGCGGACGGGTGGACTCGCCCCCCACCGTGTGGGCGGGCCTGGTCATCGCCGGCTGCACCGACGGCAGCGTCTACGCCCTGCGGGCTGGCGACGGCGAGCCGGTATGGCGGTTCCTGGCCGCCCCGGCCGACCGGCGGATCGTCAGCTACGATCAACTCGAGTCCTCCTGGCCCGTCCACGGCAGCGTGCTGGTCAAGGACGGCGTGGTCTACTGCACGGCCGGGCGATCGATCTTCCTCGACGGCGGGATCCACCTGCTGCGCCTGGACGCGGCCACGGGCAGACTGATCGGCCGGACCGTCTTCGGCGAGAACGACCCCGAGACCGGCAAGAACATGCAGACCCACGTGGACAGGCTGAACATGCCCGTGGCGCTGTCGGACGTGTTGTCGTGCGACGGGCAGTTTCTGTACATGCGGTCTCAGAAGATCGACCTCGAGGGCAGGCGGCTGGAGATTCCCGTCGAGGGCGTCGACCAGCAGCCGGCTGAGGGGTCGCACCTGTTCTGCCAGATCGGCTTCCTGGACGACACGTGGTTCCACCGCTCCTTCTGGACGTTCGGGCGCCGCGTGACGGGCGGCTACGGCGGATGGTACCAGGCCGGGCGAATGGTGCCCGCCGGACGGATACTCGCCTTCGACGACAAGCAGGTCTTCGGGTACGGGCGAAAGCCCCAGTACTATACCAACGCGTCGGTGCTGGAGTACCAGTTGTTCGCGGCCGAAAAGTCCGTCACCAGCGACGCGATCCGCCGGGTCCGCAGCGCGAAGGTCCCCGGCACGACCGCCCGGCGCAACACCGAAAGCTCGGACTGGAAGCCCCGCGAGGGCATGCCCGTGGACCTGCTGACCGCGGCCCACTACCAGTGGGTGCTGGACCAGCCGTCGATCCAGGTGCGGGCGATGCTGGCCGCCCGCGACAGCGTGGTGGTGGCCGGGCACCCCGACTACATCGACGAGCGCCGCGCCCTGCGCCTGCCCGACGAGGCCGAGGTGCAGGCCGCCCTGGACAAGCAGGCCGACGCGCTGGCGGGCAAGCACGGCGGACTGCTGTGGGTGGTGGCCAAGGCGGACGGCAAGCCCGCCGCCCGCTACCGCCTGCCCGCCCCGCCCATACATGACGGCTTGTCGGCCGCCGGCGGGCAACTGTTCATCTCCTGCACCGATGGGACGCTCCTGTGCCTGTCCGGGCAGGGCCGAACGCCCCTGAGCCCGCAGGACTCGACCGAACCGCTCCAGGTCATCTCCGACGAGCCCAAGACGGCCCCACCGCAGCCGGTGCCCGTTCGCCCGCGGACGAAGGAGCAGAACCTCAACGGCGAGTTCGCCGCGGTGACCGGCGGGGTCTTCAAGTGCGATCTGGGCTATCGTCTCCGCCCCAAGGCCCAGAAGACATCCGCCCTGGCCATGAAGAAGCTCGACCAGCCCGTTACCTCCCAGGCGACCTTCCGCACTAAGGTGCGGGTGGGAGAGAATGAGGGCATGCTCCAGAACGGCTACCTCGTGCTGGGCGATGCGGGCCAGCCGGCCTCGCTGCTGTACTGCGGGCTGCGGTACAAGCTCCAACAGGCCCACGTGGCCCAGGGCGGCATGGCCACCAAGGGCGCCGGCAACATCGCCTCCGGCGAGGCGCCACTGGAGATCGACAAGACCATCGACCTGGCCGTCACGGTCGACCTGGGCGCCCAGGAGGTGACCTTCACCGCGGCCGGCGCGACCGTCAAGGCCAAGCTGGCCAAGCCCATGAAGGCCATCACCCATGCCGGCTTCGCCACGACCGACTCGGTAGCCGACTTCGCCCCGATAGACGTGGCGGGCGGGAAATGAACCGGTAATAGGAGAGGTTGAACGATGACTCACTCGCCGGCGCGCGCATGGTTTTCGGTATTGGCCGTGGTGTTCCTGCTGCCCGCCGTCGCGGCGGCGGACCCCTCCGCCCAGATGGCCCGCTACAACGTCGTCTGGAACTCGCCTTCCAAGGACGCCACAGGCGCCATGCCCATCGGCAACGGCGATGTCGCTGCCGGCGTCTACGCCATCGAGAACGGCGACCTGTATCTCCTGCTGGCCAAGAACGACGCGTTCAACCAGAACGGGGATATCTACAAAACCGGGCGCGTCCGACTCTCGCTGACACCCAACCCCTTCGCGACCGGCAAGGCGTTCAAACAGACC
Source organism: Planctomycetota bacterium (assembly GCA_022705325.1). GTDB lineage: Bacteria > Planctomycetota > Phycisphaerae > SM23-33 > SM23-33 > MWDR01. Next base: position 32,725 of record JAKJER010000015.1, read on the forward strand.
CTCGACCTGCCCACCGCATCGGTTCGCATCGACGCCGACGGTGTGAACGTCCGGATCTGGGCCGACGCCAACCGGCCGGTCTTTCACGTCGAGGTCGACTCGCCGCGAGAACTCGCCTTCTCCGCCCGACCGGAGTTCTGGAAGCGGCTGGACGACACGAAGGACGTATGCATCGAGCGCAACGGCAGGATCCTGTGGTACTTTGCCGTCGGCGACCGCAGCGTGTTCGCGGAGGACCTCAAGTTCTATCTCGTCGAGCACATGATCGACAAGTTCCCCGATCCGTACCGATTCAACACGTTCGGCAACCTGATGACCGGCAAGGGGCTGGCCCTCAAGGACGGGACGCTGACGGGCAAGGGAAAACGGCTGGACCTGGTCATCCATGCCGCGTGCACGCAGACGCCGAAGGCGGAGGAGTGGATCGCGGCCATCGAGCGTCAGGCGGCCGCCGGCGCCGACGCGGCGCGGGACTGGCCGGCTCACCGGGCGTGGTGGGACAAGTTCTGGCAGCGGAGCTGGATCGTCGCGACGGACAACACCCTGCCTGCTGAGGCCCGGGAGAAGCTCGTCGGCGAGGCCCCATCGGGCGTTCGCGAGGACGAAGACGGCGCCGCCCTGACCGCTCAGAACTACAACGTCTTTCGCTTTCTCATGGCCTGCCAGAGCCGCGGACGCATCCAGACCAAGTTCAACGGAGGACTGTTCACCCAGCAACTCCGCGTGGGCTCCAACCGCGGGCGGCAGGGCGCGGGGAAGCAACCGGACGGCTCGTGGCTGACCCACGAGGACGACCGCCTCTGGGGTCGCCGTTTCACCTATCAGAACCAACGGCTGCTCTACTGGCCGCTGATGATGAGCGGGGACTTCGATCTGACCAGGCCGTTCTTCGACTTCTACGTGAATGTCCTGCCCGTCCGGCGCGAGATCACCAAGGCGTGGTTCGGCCACGAGGGCGCCTACTACCGCGAGAACATCGAGCCCACAGGCGGCGAGCGCGATTGCGGCAGCACGCAGAAGCCGCCCAAGACCAAGCCCGGCGAGCCGTACAAGGGATGGTACCACGACTACTACTTCACGGCCGGGCTGGAAACGCTGGCGATGATGATCGACTACGTCCGCTACACCGCCGACGCGACATTCCGCGACCAGGCGCTCGTGCCCTTCGCCCGCGAGGTGCTGCTGTTCTTCGACAAGCACTACCCGCGTGACGAGAAAGGCAAGATCCGCCTCGAGCCCGCCCAGGTGCTCGAGACGTGGTGGGTGGCGGTGAACCCCGCCCCGGACGTGGCCGGGCTGCAATTCTGCCTGGACGAACTGCTCGCGATGAAGGGCATGCCGGAGGCCGACCAGAAGCGATGGCGCCGCATGCGCGGCGAATTGCCGGAGATCCACCTCCACGAGATCGACGGGCGCAAGGCGATCGCGCCCGCCCTGACCTGGGACCGCAAGCGCAACGCCGAGAACGGCGAGCTGTACCCGGTGTTCCCGTTCCGCTGCTTCGGGCTGGGCCTGGGCACGGGCGACATCGTCGAGTGGACCATGCAGCACCGCTCGTGCAAGGACGCTTTCGCCTGCCGCTGCTGGACGCAGGACCAGATCCACTGGGCCTATGCCGGGCGAGGCGTAGAGGCCCGCGACGGGCTGGTCCGCCGCTACCGCTGGGCCACGCCCATTTGCCGCTTCCCCATGTACGGGCGCGAGGGCCCGGACTCCTGCCCGGACTTCGACCACTTCGGCGCCGGCAGCACGGCCCTCCAGCGCATGCTGGTGCAGGAGGCCGGCAGCAAGGTCCTGCTCCTGCCCGCCTGGCCCGCCGACTGGGACGTCGACTTCCGCCTGCACCTGGCCGGCCCGGCCGTCATCTCCGCGACGGTCAAAGACGGCCGGCTCGTCGCATGGGACATCCAGCCGCCTGAGCGCAAGAAGGACGTGATCGTTCACCAGCCGCAGGCCGTTCCCGTCCGGCCGACCATCCCCGCTAACAACCTCCCGCTACGGGCCGGCTGCGACAGCAACGGCGCCAACCGCTTCCGCGGACAGATCGCCCGGGTGAGCCTGATCCGCGGTAAGCTCGACCAGGCCGCCGTCGCCAGGCTCGCCGCGCTGGATCGCACCAAGCCCGTGAAGGACGAGAACGTAGCCGGCTCGTGGCTGGGCCCCAAGGTTGGCGACGCCCTGCCGACCAAGCCGGACGACCTGGCCGGGCCCGTGACCTTCGAGGCCTGGATCAACCCCGGTGCCGACGAGAAGGGCCGGATCCTCGACAAGCTCACCGCGGGCAACCGCGACGGCTTCCTGCTCGACACCTGGCCCGGGCTCAGCCTCCGTCTCATCGTCGGCCCCCGCGAGGACGTGTTCAAGGGCGTCCTCAAGGGCGGCACGTGGCAACACGTGGCGTTTGTTGTCGATCGCGGGTACGCGCGGGTCTACCTGGACGGCAAGCGGCTGAAGTAGATCGGGCTTTGGCACTCGCTTGCTCGCTGGTTCTCGCCCTGCCGAACGGCAAGCCCTGTCCAGCCCTGTGCGCGATCGAAGGGCTTGCCGTTCGGCGGCGTCCCTATCGTCACCTGTCGCCGGGCCGAGAGCCTGGCAGGCCGGCGGGAGCGGTAGTCGATTCGCCCCCGGGCGGAACCGGCGCACGTTGCGTTGCGGCCTCATGCGCTCTGAGCATCCGAGTCCCTCCGCGAATCGCATCTTCGAAGAGCCCCAACTCGGCGGGCCCCGCGCCGCCCTTGCGCCGGCGGTCCAACTCGTCGCAGAGGTCTTGCAGTTCCGCCGCGGTGGGATAGGACTCGATATGGCGGGCGGCGGTCTCATACTCTTCGCGGCGGGCGCTCTTCAGAAGCTGCACCGTCCGCTCTCGCCCGCCCAACGTGCAGAGATGCAGCACGAGATAGCGCATCCGTAGCTTGTCCGTCTCGGCCGCCAGCCACTCCTCCAGCAGCGGCTGAAGGCCCCGCGGGCGGACGCTCACCAGCAGGCTCAAGCCGCCGGGCCGCGAACCTGACAGCATCTGTTTCGCACCGATGGTCCGGACCTGTTTCACCGTCTCGGCCGGGTTCCGCCTGGCCAGGTCGAGGATCGTGGAGCGGTCGCCGCCCAGCAGCACCACGTCGGCGGCGCCGCCGCCGGCCAGTTCCATCGCCCGCTCGGCCAGGCGGGCCCGCAGGGCCGCCCGCTGGTTGGCCTCGGGCCCGTCGATCGGGTTGTCCGCGAAGGCCTTGCGGACGCGGGCCAGCACGTCGGCGGCGCCGTCCGCGCCGGCCAGCACCGCTTGCGCCCCCCTCCGCGCCCGCACCTGCACCAGCCGCGTCCAAGCGTCGCCCGGGTAGTATTCGATGCCGCCCCCGCCTCTGCGCCCGCTGGCGGCGATCTCGGCCAGCGCCGCCTCGCTCCGCGGGTCGGCCCAGTGGCCGGCCAGTACGTCCATAGCGAGCATCTCGTCCGAGCTGGATATGTCGACCAATACGTTGCGGCCCGGCGCAGCCCGGCCGCGAAGGAAGCCGACAGCCATCGCCACCGGGTCGGTACTGGCCTCCAGGGCGGCGCGGAACTCCTCGAACGAAGGCTGACGCAACTTCGCACCGGCCTCCGCCTGTGGCGCAAACGGTCCGACTACGTTGCCCAGGACGCGCCCGGCCTCGGCGGCGTCTTCCTTGGAGGGGATCTCATACGGGCCGCCGGTCAGCGGCCGGCAGTCGATCCACAGGCTGGCATCCCGGCTGGAGTGTGTCGGCAGCAGCCAGGGCCAGTCGGCCTGGTCCGCCCGCGGCTGCTCCCACCACAGCACGGGCGGGATTCGCCGCAGCGTCGCCTCCTTGCCGCGGAACTTCTCCCGCACGGCCGCGTTGTGGGCGGCCATCCGCTCGTAGTCGGTCTGCGAGACCTTCGGGCCGGGCAGAATCACGATCCCCAAGGTCTGTTCGACCGGCCCCGGCGCGAGGGGCGAATTGTGGATCACCCGGATTGGCTTGGCTCGCTCGACGATCCATCGCCGCCCCCACCCGCCGACTTCCGTCTTCAGCGACCACTGCCGCGGCAGGGCCTGACGAATCCACTCCTCCTCTTGCGAATAGGCCGGCGCCGAAGCCGGCTGCGAGGCCGGTCCGGTAGCGGGCGTGGGGCGGGTTGCGGGCCCCCGGCTGGCCCACTCGCGCATGGCTGCGTTGTAGGCGTCCGTCTCGGCAACGAATTCGGCGGTGACGCAGCAGCCGGAGGCGATCTCGACAGGCAGGCCGGTCTGGTCGTCGATCAGCGGCTTGCCCTGCGACCAGGGCTTGCCATAGTACAGGATGCGTGCCCGCCCGGCGCGAATGTCGGCGGCGGCGCGGGCGCGCCCCTTGTCGGCCGGGGTGAGGGCGGGCGCGGTTGCCGCTGACCGCTTGGCCGGGGTGGAGGCCGGCGAGGCGCCCGGTTGCGGCACGATGTACGTGCATGTCAGCCACTCGAAGTAGCGAATTCGGGTCTTCGGGGCCAGGACGAGCCGGCCGTCCCGCCACTCGTACTCACCCAACTGGAGATTGACGGTGTACCGGCCGGGCGGCAGCTTCGCAGGCATGTGACCCCAGATATAGACGCTCTTGAACCGTTGTCGGCCAGAGACGCTGATGGGCAGCCGGGGGGCGTGGGCGTCCCTTTCCTCCCCCCCTCGGTCGCCCGCCAGATTCACCCCGATCATCCCGCCGGGTCGGGCGATGCCCTCATCCCCGGGAACGTACTTCAGGTGGATCGTAATGGTGTCGCCTCGGATGACCGGTTCGTCCAGCCAAAGCGTCCCCACGGGCATGTATGTGCCCTCCAGGCGGGCGGACAATTCCGGCAAGGCCATCCCGTCCTCCCGAACCCTGTGTTTCACGGCTTCCAGCGTGTGCTTGTAGACCCACTTCGCGCCGGGATGGTCGGTCGAGCCATAAGGGGGCAACCCGCAGTACATGCCCGACGGCAGATCGTCCTTGTCCACCAACTCGATCCAGCCAACCATGCGAAGGGTCGGCGATTGGCTGAGCTGCCTGGCAGACGCGGAGGCCGGCTGCGTGGCAGGCTGAGAAGTCGGTCGGCCGCTTGTGATATCTTCGCAGCCGTGGAGGAACGCCACCATGGTTAGGAGTACATGCACCAGCAGGAAGCAGGACCCGGTCCGGCACTCTCGGCGAGCGGGCAGGGCTTGCGGTTCGTGTAGCATGTCAGCCCCTTCGGATGGTTAGACGCCCGCGAGGCTGGATGCGTTCTGCGGGCGCGTTCATTATCCGCAGTCGAAGCGGGCGAGGGCAACGGGAAAACAGACGGGCGATGCGGCGCTGGCTAACTCAGGCATTCTTGCCTGAGATTCAGAACCCTGTGCCCCCATAGCGTTTGCCCTTCGGATGGGGTTTGCGGTCTTGAATCGCAGGCAGGTGCCTGCGTTACCCCCGGCCCGGCCGTGAAAAACGACCCCGCCGGCGGCGGACCGTCGGCGGGGTGTGTGGTTGGGTGGCGGAATATGCGGCTCAGGCGTAGCGGCGTCTGCGAACGTACCGCCCGAGACCGGCCACCGCCATGCAGGCTAAGGCCAGTGTCACCGGTTCGGGGATGTCTTCACCCAGGCATTCGTGGGTGATCGCACCGGCGTTCTGCTCGGAAACCAGGAAGTTGTACCCGGCCAGGTCGACGGAGATCCACTCGGGGTTGTAGAACACGTCGAACTGCCGCAGGTCGAACGAACCCACGAAATGCTGGGGGCCAACTCCTGCCTGCATACCGAGCAACTGGATCGTCTGACGCCCGATGTAGGGCACGTTGTCAGGGTCGCCCGAGTCGTTGCGGTCGGGAGGGTTCGTCAGGCCAAGTTCCGACCACTCGGGCGTGGACCAGTTGATCGTCAGGTCCATGGACCCCGGCGCCCCCGGATCAAGCGGCTGGTACCAGAAGTCCAGCGTGATCCGCTTCCAGCGGGTGGGATCGTACGGGTGGTCATACCACCACTGGTTCACCCAGCCGGGCTGGTTCATTGCCGGGATCGTGTTGCCGTAGGCGTCGGTCTGCGTATCGGCCCGGTTCCAGTCGTACCACTTCCAGACTGATCCTTGCATCGACTGTGCGCCGGCTCCGGTGCCACTGGGCCACTCGTACCCGTCCCCGCCGCCTTCAACCAACTTGTTCCACGTCTCTGCTTGCTCGCCGCCCATTACCGCCCAGAAGCGTCCTGTCTGGACCGGGTCGCCACGGACCCGCGCCGCAGGCAAGGCCAGCACCACCGCAATCGCCACCACCCACACCACACTTCTCCCTTTCACCATACTGCACCGTCCTTTCCGCGCCGCCCGGGTGGGCGGCCCCTCACTTGCATCTATCCCATCCAAAGCCACACGGCTGCCTGCATCCGTGCGCGTACTCTCCTTGGTGGACGAGGCGGGAATCGAGCCCACACGCGACCGTATAGCAACCGGCCGTCTGAACGAGCAAAAAGAGGTGCCGGCTCCATCGCGTGGAGCCTGTTTCCTTCGTTATTAACTGTACGCCGTTCGCCCAGTTTGTCAAGGGTTTCAGGAAAGTTTTTGCAGGGCCTCAGTTACGGAAGTGTTGGTGCCCGACGCCCCGACGGGCACACCACAAGAGTAGACCCATCGTTCGTAGTGGCGCCGCAAGGCGTTTTTCGCGCGGACCCGCCGGGGGGCGGGCCTACTGATCCACCAGGCGCCCGTCCCGGATGTGAAGGACCCGGTCGGCCTGGGCGGCGATGGAGGCGTCGTGCGTGACCATCAGAATGGTCTGCCCGCTCTTGTGGAACTCCTGGAGCACGTCGAGGATCTGCTTGCCGGTTTTCGAGTCCAGGTTGCCCGTGGGCTCGTCCGCCAGCAGGACCTTGGGATGGTTCATAAGGGCCCGGGCAATCGCCACTCGCTGGCGTTCCCCGCCCGACAGCTCGCTGGAGCGATGGCGCAGCCGCTCCTTCAGGCCCAGTCTCTCCAGCACGCCGGTGGCCTGGTTCGTCAGGCGCCGGCGGTTCTTCATCCAGGCGGGCAGGGAGTATTCCACCTTGGCCGGCAGGAGCGTGTTTTCCAGCACGTTCAACTCGGGCAGGAGGTGGTAGAACTGAAAGACGAAACCCACGTCGCGGCAGCGGATGTGGTTGCGCTGGCGGGCGGACAGGCCCGAGGCGTCGGCCCCGTCGAGGCGGATCCCGCCCTTGTCGGGACGGTCCAGCAGCCCCACCAGGTGCAGCAGCGTGCTCTTGCCGCTGCCGCTGGCGCCCACGATGGCCGCGAACTGACCCCGGGGCACGTCGAAACTCACGCCTCGCAGCACGTGCAGCGAGACCGCCCCCATGCGGTAGCTCTTGTGGAGCTGCTCCACCCGGATGGCTGGCTGATCACTCATACCGCAGGGCCTCCACCGGTTGCATGCGGGCCGCCCGGATCGCCGGCGCCAGCGCCCCGATCAGACCCGCCGCGATCGTCGCCAGGACGATCAGCAAAGCATTGACGCCGTTGACCGTGTTGGGGATCTGCTCGAACAGGAAGAACTCCCGGGTGAACACCGTCAGCCCCGTCACGCGCGAGACCCAGTCGTGGATCGGGTTGATGTTCCAGACGAACAGGTAGCCCCCGATCGTGCCCACCACCGCCCCGACCAGTCCGACGAAGGCTCCGTACAGCAAGAAGATCCACGCCACCCCGCCGCTGGAGGCCCCCACCGCCTTGAGCACCCCGATGTCGCGGGTCTTCTGCACCACGATCATGTAGAAGATCACCAGGATCATCACCACCGCCACCGACGAGATGATGCTGAACATCACCACCACCAGCGTCCGCTGCGCCTCGATCGGGGCGATCACCCGCGCCTGACGCTGACGCCACGTCTGCACCGCCACGTCCGTCATCGCCGCCAGCGGATACTCGCGGCGGAACTTCGCCCACACCCCGCGGATCCGCTCGGCCACCTGCTCCAGCTCCCGCTCGGAGCGATGCCCGCGGACCTTCACGTGGATCTGGCTGCAGCGGGCCGGCTGGGCGCCGTCCGCGTGCATGTTGTTGAGCTGCTGGAGCGTCTCGAAGGGCACGTAGACGAACTCCGAATCGATGGACGAGACGTCCGTGCGGCTGTCGTCCACGACCGTCAGCATGGCCCGGTTGGGCTCAAGTTCGGACGTCGTCATCTGCCTGCCCAGCGGGAAGACGTACAGCAGCACCTGGTGGCCGGGAAGCATCATGCGGACCGTCTGCCCCTCGTCGGTCCGGTAGACCAGGCCTTGGATGCCCAGGCCCAGGATGATCCGGTGGTCCGCGTCGTAGAACTTCGCCTGCTGGACCAGTTCGTCGAGCTTCTCAGCCGTCTGGCGGTACTCCTGGTCTTCCAGGGTCTTGCCCTGGGCCTTGAGCTGCCCGATCTTGCGCCGCAGCTCGGTCATCTCGGGCAGGAGCCGGCTGACCAGCTCCAGCCTCTCCAGAGCTGTCTGCTGACGCTGGAGGGCCGTCTCCAGGCGGTCGAGCACCTCCTGGAGGGCGGCCAGCTCGTTCTCGACATTCGCCTTCTCGGTCGCCTTGCGGGACAGCAGGTCGCCGGCCTCGTTGCGCTTCCGGCGGTACAGCTCCAACGTGAACTCGTGGGCCTGAGCAGCCGAACGGGCCATCTGTTCCAGCGGAGGATCAAACGTCGGATCGGTCACGCCCTCCTGGACGAACAGCCCCTGGCCGAACGTGCTCACCTTCACGCGTTCGGGCAGGCGGACCCCCGCGATCTGGACGGCCCGGCGGTACTCGGTGTTCGGGATGCGGATCATCCCGTAGCTCAGGATGAACGGTGAGGCTGCCTCCACCTCGCTCACCTCGCGCCCGATGGCGGCAATCAGTTCGTCGTAGTTGCCCAGCCCGCCCAGCCCGGCCGTGTCGATGACGACGTCGCCGAACAGCCCCTTGGCCGCCGTCTCCACCTTGTCCAGGAAGCCGTTCATCACGCTGACCACGATGAGCATCATGGCCACGCACAGCGCCACGGCCAGCATGGCCGCGTAAGCCAGCGCCCGGCTCTTGAGGTATCGAAGGCAGAGGAAGAACTTGTACATTCAGGACTTCGTAACCGGTAGTTAGTAGCCAGTAATCAGTAGTCGTCACGCCGCTGGCGGCTCCCGAACAACCTGCCTGCCGCAGGCAGGGCCCAGCCGCCATACTCAATCCTTCTCTGTGTCTCTGCTCCTCTGCGTCCTCGGCTAGAGCGGCCGCAGCAGCGGGAACAGGATCACGTCGCGGATGCTCGTTCGGTTGGTCAGCAGCATGATGACCCGGTCCATGCCGATGCCCAGCCCGCCGGCCGGCGGCATCCCGTGCCGCAGCGCCGTCACGAAGTCCTCGTCCATCACCCGCATGGTCTCGCCCTCGGCCTCGCCGCGGACCTGCTCGGCGAAGTTGGCTTCCTGCACCGCCGGGTCGTTCAGCTCGCTGTAGGCGTTGGCGACCTCCATGCCCGCGATGAAACACTCGAACCGCAGCGCGATCGATGGGTCGTCCGCCTTGCGACGCGTCAGCGGGCACAGCTCGGCCGGGTAGTCCATCACGAACACCGGGCGGAGCACGCCGTTTTCGTCCGGCCGGGCCAGGGCGGGCTCGACCACGGCCTCGAACACCTCGTTGACCACCACCGCGTCGTCCTTGTTGGACTCCTCGATGCCGAGCTGCCGGGCCTTGGCCCGCACAGCCGGGATGTCCTTCATCGACATCCCCGCGTGCTGGACCATCAGCGAGTCATACGTGCGACGGGGCCAGGGAGTTGTGAAATCGACTTTGTTTTTACTCCCGTATGGTAACGCAGTCCTGCCTGCATCCATTAGCTCCACGCACTCAGCGAGCAGATGATCGGCTTCGGACATGCCCTCGTGCTTGGCGGTTGCTTTTTCTTGTTGTTTGTCCGAAAGTTGACGATTCGTTAGGTTCAAAGACACAAGTCCTTGAGCCAGCGTCTTGATAGTACGTCGCTTCAGCAGATCATCCTTGGCCGCCTCAAGCATCTTCTTCGCCGCGGTGGTGATCAACTCCTCGGTGATCTCCATCATGACTTCGTAGTCGGCATAGGCCTGGTAGAGTTCCAGGAGGGTGAACTCGGGGTTGTGGCGGGTGTCGATGCCCTCGTTGCGGAAGTTGCGGCTGAACTCGTAGACCCGCTGCATGCCGCCCACCAGGAGCCGCTTGAGGTACAGCTCGGGGCTGATCCGCAGGAACAGCTCGCAGTCGAGCGTGTTGTGGTGGGTGGTGAACGGGCGGGCGGCCGCCCCGCCGTAGATCGGCTGGAGGACGGGCGTCTCGACCTCGACGAACTGGCGGGCGGTCAGCACGCGGCGGAAGCTGTCGAGGATGGCGATGCGGTCCTGGAAGACCTTCAGCGAGTCCGGGTTGGCCATCAGGTCCAGGTAGCGCTGGCGGTAGCGGGTCTCGGTGTCGGTCAGCCCGTGCCACTTCTCCGGCATGGGGTTGAGGCTCTTGCACAGCAGGGTCAGCGTGTCGGCCCAGATGGTGACCTCGCCGGTCCGCGTGCGGATAACCTGCCCGCGAACGGCCACGATGTCGCCCAGGTCCAGCAGCTTGGCCAGTTTCCAGAGCGTCTCGCCCAGGCCGCGGGGCTCCTTGCCCTGGTCCTTGCGCAGGCAGATCTGCATCTGTCCGCTCTGGTCGCGGATATGGGCGAAGATCATCTTGCCCATGTCTCTCAGCAGGATGATCCGCCCGGCCGCGTCGCCGGAGAGGGGCCTCAGCGGCTCGCCCTCCGCCGGCTGCATGGCGGCCTTGACGCCCTCGGCCCCGCCCTGCCGGGCCTCCCACGCCTCGTAGCAGGCCAGCACGTCCGCGATGGGCTGGGCGGTGTCGTACCGCCCGCCGTATGGATCCACGCCGAGCTGTCGCACCTGCTCCAGCTTGGCCAACCTGTCCGCCTGTACCTTGTCCAGCATCTGTCCGCTCGTCGCCTCGTTAAATCGTTCGGTTGTCACTGCGGCAAGCGATGCATCATCCGCTCTGAGCGGCGTCAAGTCAAGGACGGGAAATCATCTCCCCGCCGTGCAAACGCCTCTGGACGGATTCGCCCGCCTGCCCTATACTCGAATCGACACATTCCGACACGTGCTCCCCCACGTGAAAGGGCAAAAAGGATCGGAGGCTTCACATGAACGCGAAGACCGTCGCGTGCGTTGTGGCATTGATGGTGGCGTTGACGGGCGGCGCAAGCGCTGCGCCTATCGTTTGGACCGGGACCACCGACGGCGATTGGGCGAAGACGGGCAACTGGAGTCCTACCCAGATCCCCACCTTCAACGACGATCTCACCTTCACCTCCTCGCCCAACACCGCCATCCTCGTGCGCGACACGTTCGCCGGCACGATGACCTTCGACGGGCCCGACAGCTTCAGCTTCAGCGTGGGCGGCACGGGCAGCGGCGGCGGGACCCAGTACGTCAACAACGGCATTACCGTTAACGCTGGCGACTTGACGTTCAACGCAGGCTTCCGCCCGCACACGGGGACCTTCAGCGTGGTCAACAACGGCGCCGGCCTGCTGGACTTCAACGGCAACTCCTCGTTCATGGCGGACATCAACGTCGTCGCCAACGTCACGTTCGACGGATCCGGCAACGTGGAGATCCAGCAACTCCAGCGGCGCAACACGGGCGCCAACCTGAACCTGACCAAGAACGGCAGCGGCACGCTGACCATCGTCAACGGCACGGCCACGGCGGCCACCAGCTCAGCCGCCGGCTACAGCAACGGCTCGCTCACCGCCCACGCCGGACTGATCGACATCTTGTCGGCCGGGCGGATCGAGGCCGCCGCGACGATCATCGGCGAGGGCGGGAGCGACGACGCCTCGCTCCGCACTGCGGGCTACTTCCGGACGTCCACCTCCATGCAGGTCGCCGATGCGGGCGCCGCCCGGGGCACGCTGCGGATCGACGGAGGGACGTTCACCGTCAACGGCATGATGTCCATGGCCAACTACGACACCGCCGCCGCCACGGTCGTCCAGACCGGCGGGGATTTCAGCATCGTCAATGAATTTCAAACGGCGACGTACTCGACCGGAACGGACTTCCGCTACGAGATGTACGGCGGGAGCCTGACGGTAGGCTTGTTCCTCCAGATCGGGCGCACCGGCACCGGTGAGTTCATCCAGGACGGCGCCTCCACCGTAGTGGACATCAACCGCAACGGCGACGGCCTGATCGTCGCCGGCAACGGGACGGGCACCTACACGCTGCGAAGCGGCACGCTCAATGTGAACAACGGTAACGTCCTGATCGCCAGCTCGGACTCGTCCAACGGCGTCTTCTTCCAGTACGGCGGGCAGGTCGACGTCGCCGGAGCGATCCAAATGGCGGGGACGAACGATGCCGCCACCGGCACGCAGGCCCGCTACGAGCTGCACGACGGGACGCTGACGGTGGGCCAGTTCCTCCAGGTCGGGCGACGCGGCACGGGCGAATTCATCCAGGACGGGGCCTCCACCGTCGTCAATGTCAACCGCAATTCGAGCACCGAGGCGGCCCTGATCATCGCGGGGACAGGCACGGGCACCTACACCCTCAGCGCGGGCCAGTTGAACGTTCCTGCCGCCTACGTCCTGATAGGGTCTGGCGGCGGGGCGTGGGGAACCTTGAACGCCGGCGGTCAGGGCGAGGCGAATTTCGACCGCGGGCTGACGATCAACCTGGGCGAGGTGAACCTGTCGGGCCAGGCCAGCGTGAACGTCGCTTCGAGCCTGTACATCGGGCATGGGACCTCCAGCGACGGCACGCTACGGGTGGCGGACGACGCGACGCTCTTCTTCGACAGCACCGGCACGGAGTTTCGCGTGGGTACCAGCGGCGCGGGCAGGATTCTCCAGAGCGGCGGCACGGTGCGCCAGGCAGCCGCCGGAGCATCGTACTTCGGCGGGGCGGGCAACACGGGACGCTACGAGATGACCGGCGGACTGCTTGACCTCGGATCGCCCAGCTTCGGCAACGGCGGGACGGGCATCATGGACCAGCAGGGCGGCGACGTGCTGCTCCACCGCGACCTGCGGATGGGACGATCCGGGGGGACCGGCTACTACACCATCGCCGACGGGACGCTCACCGTGCTGAACGACGGTGGCAACGATGGGCAGCTCTACGTCGGCATGGAGGCCAACTCCGCGGGCTACTTCACCCAGGACGGCGGCATCGTCGACGTGAAGGGCCCGGTCACGGTCAGCAACAACGGCACCGCCACCGGCCAGTACGACCTCAACGCGGGTGAGTTGCGGACCGACCTGATCCGCACCAACGGCGGAACGGCATCCTTCCTGTGGTCGGGCGGGACGATCCGGCCGCGGGCGGCCGACCTGTCCGTGACGATGCCGCTCACGCTGGACGGAAACGCTGCCGTCTTCAACACCGAGCAGGCCGACGCCACGCCGCGTACCATCACCGTCAGCTCAGCCATCGACCAGAGCGGCGGCGACTGTGGCCTGACCAAGGTCGGCGCGGGCACACTCCGCCTCAACACCGCCAATACTTACGCCGGCGGGACGACCATCTTCGCCGGCACCGTCCTGCTGGGCAACAACAGCGCCCTGGGGAGCGGGACGGTCACCCTCGCCGGGGACTGCGAGTTGGACATCACCGGCGCCCGCACGCTGGCCAACGCGATCGCCATCGATCCCGGCGTGACGGTGACCGCGACGACCCATCCCAACATGACGTTCCGGCTCGACGGTCCGCTGAGCGGGTCCGGCATTCTCCAGACCGGCTCAACCAGCGGGCAGTACACCCTGCAACTGGGCGGCAACAATGACGCCTTCACCGGCACGGTCCGAGTGAGGCAGTACGCAGGCCTGCGGATCTGGGAGGGCCAGTCCGCGCCGGCCAACGGCACGCTGGAAGTTCTCGACGGCGGGACCGCGTACCTCAACAAGAACGCCTCCGGCGTCACCTATTCCGTGGGCACGCTGATCGGGCAGAGCGGCTCGATCGTCCAGGGCATGGACAACAACGTACCCCGTACGTTGGCCGTTGGCGAAGGCGATTTCGCCGGCTCCATCCGCGACAACGCGGGCACCGTCGCCCTCACCAAGACCGGGCCGGGCACGCTGGTCCTGTCCGGGGCCAACACGTACACGGGCACGACCACTATCAACTCCGGCGTGTTGAACATCCGCCACAACGACGCGCTGGGCTCAACCGCCGGCGAGACGACCGTGGGCAATTTTCAAAACGGGATGGCCCTGGAACTCCAGGGCGGGGTCACCGTCTCGGGCGAATCGCTGTGGCTGGTGGGCACGGGCATCTCCGGCGGCGGCGTCCTTCGCAGCGTCAGCGGGAACAACGAGTGGGCAGGACCCGTCACTGCCAGCGGAAACAATTGGGACACCTACGTCGGCGTGGACGCCGACAGCCTGACCCTCAGCGGCGTCGTGAGCGGCAACAAGCTGACCAAGGTCGGACCGGGCAAGCTGCTGTTGACGGCAGCCAATACCTACACCGGGCCGACCACTGTGCGGGACGGCGAACTCGAGCTCGGATCGGGCTGCGTAGTGCTGTCCACCGGGTCGGGCCAGAGCGACTCCCGCGGCATCAGCGTGGCCCGCTCGTCCGGCTCGGCCCTGCTGCACATCAACGGCGGCACCATCGACACCTCGGCGGCTGTCACCTATATGTACGTCGGCGACGACGGCACGGCCAGCGGCACGGTCATTCAGGACAGCGGCGACGTGACCATCCGCGGCGCCCTGCGGATGGCCTACAACAACGCCGCCACCCGGGCCCGCTACGAGATGCACGGGGGCACGCTGACGCTGTCCGACACGACCCACAGCTACTTCCAGGTCGGCCGGAACGGCCAGGCCGAGTTCATCCACGACGGCGGGGTAGTGAGCGTGTATCGCGCCAATGACGCTCTCCAGGTGGGCGCGACCGCCACGAGCAACGGACTGTACGCCTTGAGCGGCACGGGCGTGCTCAACGTGTTCAACCACCGCACGTTCGTGGGACAAGTGTCCAGCGCGACCGGGCTGTTCACCGTGGCCGACGACGGCGAGGCAAATTTCCTCAAGGGTCTGTGGCTCGGCTACGGCGACAACGCCACGGGCACTTTCCGCATGGACGGCGGGACGGTGACGGTGGGCAACGACGTCGCCAGCAGCACCCGCGCCTTGATCGTCAGCGGCAACCAGGGCAGCGGCACCACCCGCGGCACACTCGACATCAACGGGGGCGAACTGCGGACCAACTGGATCACCACCCTGGGCGACGTGGCCGCCTTCACATGGTCCGGCGGGACCATCCGCCCCTACGACGGCGACCTGACGATCTCCGTCCTCCCGGTGACGCTCGACGGCGCCGGCGCGACCTTCAACAGCGAGCAGGCCGACACGACGCCCCGAACGATCACCGTCAGCTCCGCTATCGGCCAGACCGGCGGCGACTGGGGCCTGAGCAAGGCCGGCGCCGGCACGCTCGTCCTGTCAGCCGCCAACACCTACGCCGGACCTACCGTCATCCAGGGCGGCACGCTGGCCCTGGTGCACGGCTCGTCCAACAACATCACCGCCTCCGTCCTGATCGATGTGCAGCAGGGCGCGACGCTGGACGTGACGGGGCTGGCCGGCGCGACGCTGGCCCTGAACGGCCAGACCGTCAAGGGTCAGGGCACGATCCTGGGCACGCTGGCCGGCGGCGGCCTGATCACCCCCGGCGCCAGCCCGGGGCACCTGACGGCCACCGCCATCGACCCTGCCGGCGGGATGGACTTCGATTTCGAGTTCACCAACCCGACCGGCGATCCGACCGGCAACGACATGCTCATTCTGACCGCGACCGCCACTCCGCTGGCCTCCCCGCTGGACTTGGACAACCTCGTCGACGTCTATTTCAACGTGGAGTACCTCTACGGCGGCGACACGTTCGCCGGCGGCTTCCGCACCTCGGCGCCGCTGAGCGACCTGGCCGGAGCGGACTGGCAGTACTTCGTCCGCGGCGACGGCGGCGGATCGGTCCCCTTCGAGGGCACCAACTACTATCCGCTGCGGCAGTTCAACCTCGACTACTTCATCACCTTCAGCCAGGCCCAGGACGGCACACTCCAGCTTGACGTGAACGTCCCCGAGCCGATGACCCTGGCCCTGCTGGCCCTGGCGACAGGGAGCCTGGGCCGGTACCTCCGAAGAAGGCGCCGATAAGCAGAAGAGAAGGTTCAACATGGGAACGTTCAATTCTCAATGACCAAGGGAAGGCTTCTCGCTTGGACATTGGAAACTGAGCGTTCCTCTGTTGGCCCTTGTTCGTTTCTGTCTCCACGCCCCCACCCCGGCCGCCAGTACAACACTCCCAAGCGCCGCCAGCGAAACCGCCGCCCCCGCGTGCAGGCCCGGTGGGACGTAGGTCAGGACGACCTCGTGCTCGCCCGCGGGCAGTTCGACCGCCCGATGCAGGTAATTCGCGCGAAGGATCGGCGCCTCGCGCCCGTCCACCGTGCAGCGCCAGCCCGCCGCCCACGAATCGCTGATCACCAGGAGGCACGCCCGCTCGCACCTCGCCCGCAGGCACATCCGCTCGCTCTGGTCCTCCAGCATCTCCACGCCCGAAGGCGGCGCTTGCAGTGCGCCCGTAAGGGCGTCCGGGCTGGCGTCTCCGACGCTCGGTGAAGACGAAGACCGCCTTACGGCGGGACTACGAGCGCTCACCAGCAGGCGGTCTGGGTTGCTCACGTCGGGTTCGCCCAGCAACCACTCCGCCGCCTGCTCGTCGCTGACCGCCTTGACGCCTCCCGCGTGCAGGCGGACTCGCGGGAGGGCCCGCTCGTTGACATACGCCCATCCCCCGCTGAACCGCCCCGCCGGACGGTAGCCGTGGACCTGCGGGTCGGCCAGTTCGACCGGGCTGAAGACCACGCGCACGCTGCACACGTCCAGCAGGCGCCGGTGCGGGACAGCCGGGATGCCCCACAGCATCGCGTGCCGTGGCCAGCGAATGTTGAACAGCCGCCGGTCCAACTCGAAGTGGCGCTTGGACTGGAGGGCCTCGTAGTACGGCAGCGACCTGTATGCCGGGAAAGTCCGCTCGCGCATGACGGGCATGTACGTCGTGGCCGCGTACCACCGCCACAGCGACCCTTCGCCGGCCAGGGCGTTCATGGCCCGCACGTCGTCGGCCGACAGGAGCGTCTGCGAGGTCCGGTCCCACTCGCCCGAGCGAACGATGCGGTCCTGGACGGTCGCCTGGCCGAAGTACGGGCAGACGTACGGGCTGCTGCGATAGAAGTCGATCGCCACGATCGCCAGCAGCAGCCCGCCCAGCCACCACCGGCCGCGGAGGGCGGGCACGGCCGGACCCCCAGCCGAGGGCCGCGACACGAAGGCCGCCGCCAACAGACTCGCCAGCCCCCCCAGCCACAGGGCGGCGCCGACCCAGTCGCCCCGCCCGCTGACGTACATCCCCGCCAGGCGGATCAGCACCAACACGCCCGCCGCGACCAGCAGGCGAAACCGCAGTCGGCCCGCGTCGTGCCCGTGCAGCATCCGCTGCAGCCCGACGGCGGCCAGATAGCACCCCCCCAGCAAAGCCAACAGAATAAGCCGGTCCGGCGTGCGGAACGCGCCGACCACCGGCAGGCGAGCCAGCCACGAGTACGCCGGCACCAGCGACGGCGAGAACCCCGTGCACAGAACGAGCCCAACGACTCCGGCGACCAGCCACCACGCCGTCCGCCAGGCCATCCGCCGGCGCAGGGCAGCCAGCACCGCCAACGGCGCGAACACCCCCAGGTATCCGCACGAGAAGCGACTGCACAGCCAACGCGGCTGGGGCGCGTTGTCCACGGTATTCAGCAGGATCCGCCCCCACTGCACGAGCTGGTGCTGAGGCGGCACACCGCCTTCGAGGTAGTGAGCCACGTCGCCGTCCAGCCGTCCCAGCGGGCGCCAGCTTTCGTTGTCCACGCAGAGCTTGGTGGGCAGAAGCTGGACCGCGGCGGCGGCCGCCCCCACCACCGCCGCCAGCAGGCACGCCGTCGCCAGGCCCCCGCGCCGTTCGACCAGCGACTTTACCGCCACGTACGCCCCGAGCAGCAGCGTGACGTACGCCAGGAGCTGCGGGTGGCCCGACAACACGAGCATGGCGTACGCAGCCGCCAGGCCCGCCCAACGCGGCAGCGTCATCCGCCCGGGGCGATCGACCATCCACAACAGCACCGGCAGCCAGCTCAGGCTGAACAGCATGTGGGGCCACCACGCCATCGTCGCCATCGCCAACAGCAAGGCCCCAGCCGCCAGCAGGCCCGGCAGCGGCCAGATGCCCAGCTCGCGCAACCACGCGTAGAACGCCAGGCCCATCATCAGCAGGTGAGCCGCGACGAGGATGCCCATGGCCGTGCGGGCGGACAGCACCGCGTGCAGCCAGTTGGGCGGGTAGAAGGCCATGATCAGCGGGCTGGCCAGCGTGTCCACGCCGCAACCAACTTCCGGGTCCCACAGGGGCAGGCGCCCCTGGCGCAGGGCCTCGCCCAGGTAGTCCGCCCGGGGCAGGCTGTAGCTGACCAGGTCGCCGTCGCGGAAACCCGCCTGCTTGGAGGAATCGCAGCAGGCCGCAAAGATCAGCAGGGCCAGCGCCGCCACGCCCCCGGCCGCCAGGCGACAGCCGCGTACGGGCGGCGACGCAGCAGCGCCGGCAGCGGGGCGTTCCGCGGCACGAGGAGGTTCTCCTGATGGCTCGTCATGGAAAGGCATCAAGCGGCATTGTACTGGGCAGGCAACCGCTGCGCAAGAGGGTGCCGCGGAGTCAGGCGCAGCCGCTTCAGGTTCTGCAAGCAGCCGCCTCTAGTGGGCTTCCAGCAATTTCTTGCGCAGGTCCTGCATGTCCATGCCCATGCGGCGGGCCAGCGGGCCCAGGCGCTCGGTGGGCGCCACGTCGGCGCCCAGGCCCAGCCGGGCACGAGCCTGCTCGACGCTCAGCCCGACAGCGCATGCGGCTTCCTCCAGCGTCATCGAGCCGCGGATGGCGTGCTCGTCAGTCGCGGGCAGCGTTTGCGGACCGGCCTTGGGCCCCGCGGCGCCCTGGCGGCGCCGAGCCTCGCCCCGCCCGTGCTCGCCCGTCTCCCCCGTCGACTGGACGGACGCGGAGGCTGCGTACCACATACCTCCCAGCAACGCGATGCAGATCAACACGGTCAACAGCCCGGCCAGGGCTCGCTTGCGCGAGCCGACCGGGCACGGCTGACCGCGCCCCAGCGACGCACAGGTGATGACCACCCACGCCCAATGCAGCAGCACGTGCAGAACGATCCCCCCCATGAAGGCGACGGCCAGCCAGAAGTGCACCTCGCCCCAGTCGTGTCGGCCCAGGCCCCACAACAGCAGGCTGTGCCCCGTACCCGGAGGCAGAATCCAGCTGAGTAAAATGCCCGTCCCCGCCAAGCCCAACAGGGCGATCGCCGCCAGCACGTCTACGAGAAAGTTCAGGTTGGTCCGCCTCATCGCATGTAGCTCCTCTGTCTGCGCCGGAATGTTATCCCATCGCAGGGATACGGACCATAGGGAAGCCTGCCGCATGATGAACCTTTCAGCCGCGACAAGTACGGGGGCGGCCGCAAGGGTTTACCGGTTGCGGCGGGAGACGAAGGAGTAGGCCCGGTCCAGCACCTCCTGGAACTTCGCCTGCGGAAGCTCGTCTACCGCACCAGCACTGTTCAGGAAATAGACGGTCCCCTCTACATGCGATTGCTGCGCATCCCACAGTAAGGGCGACTTCGCTGGCAAGTAGAGAATGTTGGGATAAACGGTTTTGTGGGCTTGATCGGGGCTGACGCCTTCCTCGCGAGCGTAACGGTCACGTAGATAGTCGAGCACGTAGACAAACAGCTGCTGGTCACTCGGACAGGCGAGAAGGACTCCCGGCGAGATATCCCGACTCTGGACCAGATCGCTGAGCCGCAAGGGGACCCGGTTGTAGAAGGAACAATAGAGGCCCAACCCCTTACCAATCATGTGCATGTTGTACTTGCAGAACGCTGCCTGAGCGGAGGCCCGAGCCCCAGCAAATATCGCCAAATCGCCGGTATACAATCCACCCAAGTGCAGCAGGGCCAGGACCGCGCCCAGCACGGGGGCGGCAGGACTTGCCTGTCCGGGGTCGGGGCGGGTGCGTGCCAGGACGAGACGGTAGCCGACCAGTCCGACCAGAACCCCCAACACGCCCAGGAGTGGCCCGATGGTCAAGTACGTCGTACGGAACTCGGGAGGCAGTTGGCCCCGCAACACAAACAGCGCGCCGGCGTGAAGAACTTGCAGGCCGAGGTAGGCACCCGCGGTGACCTTCCATGCGGAGTCGCCGACAATGGCCTGGCGCCAGGCGAGGAAGGCCAACAGCACCATGAGACAGTTGACCGCCAGACCCGCCCACACTTGCCAGGGCGTCTCCGCGCGGTTGGTCAGCAGTGCCAGCACGCCCAGCGTCAGGCCAACAGCGTTCAGGCACGCGACAACGGCCATGCCCCATCCCAGGGCCCTGACGGGCGGCGAGGGCCCCTCGGCTTCATGGGCGGGCGCTGCGGGCTGCGCCGCCTCCGCTATCGGGGGAGCCGAAGCTTCGCCGACCGGATCCCCCGTCGCGGGCGATTGGGCGGATGTCGTCGCCGGAATGTGGATGATCTGCCCGCACTTGGGGCACTTGCCGCTCTTGCCCGCCTTCTCGTCCGGCACGTTGAAGGCCGCGCCGCAATGCTCGCATTTGAATTGGATCACATTGGTTCCTTTCTCCCTATCACCCGAGTTGAGCTGCGCGCGCATTGTCGACGGGGGAGACTGCAAGGTCAATATGCCGGATGATTTGAAATGGCTTCTTCGCCTCGCCTAGAGTTCATTGACCAGCCCGGGACAAGTCTGCCCGGCAGAGCCCAAGGCCCTCGCACGTCGCGAGGGGCGCATCGAAAGGAGCCCCTGTATGAAGAAGCACTCCATCGTTGTCCTGCTTGCCGGTTCGCTGCTGTCGTTTGCCTGCGCCGCGCCCGAGCCCTCGGCCCGACCGGGCGGACAGGTCCTGTCTGCTGCGCCGACTTGTCCCTGCCCATCTTGCCCCCCCGCCGACTGCGCCGCCAAGCAGGGCCAGGCCGGAACGAGGATCCCGCTGATCGGCGAGGACGCGCCGGCTTTCCGCGCCCAGACCACTCGCGGACCGATCGCCTTCCCCGATGACTACAAGGGCAGATGGGTGATCCTATTCTCGCACCCGGCGGACTTCACCCCCGTCTGCACCACCGAGTTCATGACCTTCGCCACGCTGGCCCCCCAGTTCGCCGCACTGGACTGCGACCTGGTCGGCCTGTCGATCGACTCCAATTTCAGCCACATCGCCTGGCTGCGGACAATCGCCGAACGCGCCACCTTCCGCGACATGCAGCACGTGAACGTCACCTTCCCCCTCATCGCCGACGTGAAGATGGACGTCGCCCGCAAGTACGGCATGGTCCAGCCGAGCGCCAGCAGTACCGAGGCGGTGCGGGCGGTGTTCTTCATCGACCCCAAGGCGAAGATTCGGGCGGTGATCTACTACCCCCTGGCCAACGGACGCAACTTCCAGGAGATCAAGCGGCTGCTGATCGCCATGCAGACAAGCGACGCTCACAAGGTGGCCACGCCGGCCGACTGGCAGCCGGGCGAGGATGTGATCGTCCCGCCACCCAACTCCTGCGGAACGGCCCGCCAGCGCGTGGAACAGCCCCAGGCCGGCGACACCGTGGTGGACTGGTTCATGACGTTCCGAAAGCTGCCCAAAGAGAAGCTGAAACTGCCGTAGGCGTGCAACGATCCAACTGTCCCCCGACTGCCCGCGGAAGGGCAGCCGGTCCCGAGCCCTCAAACGCAAGCGGCGAGGGGCCCTCAGGGCTCCTCGCCGCGTCGCGCGCCGCCGACCTCGTTCACGGGGCCTTGGCGGTCGCTTCGGGTTTCTTCTCGTCCTGGTCCTGGGCCAGCCAGACGGCGATCAGGGTGTTGTTGTTCGCTTCGTTCACGTGCAGTTCGACGTTCTGGCCCGCTCGCAGTCTCTCCGCCGCCGTCCGCAGCTTGGGCGAGGGGACATCCCGCCCCGCCAGATGCTTGACCGGCAGGGGATACGTCTGCATGCCCGCGTCGGTCCGCACCTCGATCGTAGCGACAGCCTCGCCGGGCTTGTTGGCGTTGAACTTCACGAACTCGCCCTTGAGCGGAGGATGGAACGGCTCGATCATCGTGACGACGGTCCGCCCGTTCTCGGCGTCGATCTCGGCGTACACCAAGTCGTCGGGCTTGAGCTTTTCGACGGCCGCGATCAGCGGGTTCTCCTGGCTCGAGCTGTCCTGCCCGCCCAGCAGCAGGATCTGCGAACGTAGCGATTTGCTCAGCTCCACCCCGATCTGCCCGGTGCGGGCCGTCTTCTTCTCCTTGAACACGTACACGGTGGGCTTGTCCTCGCCCTCGCGCTTGGTGATCGCCGAGATGCTCGTCAGGATGCCCTTGCCCAGGTAGTTGACGATGGAGACGTTGACCGGGTCCTTGGGCTTGAGGCCCTTGAGCAGATCCACCACGGACTGGTCAACCTTTCCCTGTCCGGGATAGACGACCGTGTAGGTCTTATTCTTGTCCGGCACGAAGAAGGTTGCGCTAACCTGAGGCCGGCCCCATGCCGACCCGTTCTGCGCGCCCATGAACACGGCGGGTGTCTGGCTGCACACCGGCACCGGTCGGGCGGCAGTGCCCGCTCAGGCCCCACACGCACCGGCCTGAGGAAGGGCAAGCAGTGCTCCCACCAACGCCAGCGCGGTCACAGAGAAGTACTTCATTGAATTCTCCCATAGTACCCCCAGGACCAGCCTGGAGGTCCGGCACGTCTATAGTGACACTATACAGACTCCCACCCACTCCGTCCACCAAAAGTCGGGCATATTGCGCATCCGCGGGCGCGGGCGGATGTGTTATTCCGCTGCCTGGTGCGTTTGTTATGGGGACGTGGTTCTACCGAGGATGACATGACGCGATCAGCACTACGTTCTGCGGGAAGACCGCGACCGGCTGCCGCGGGCTTGGCGGCAGGGACGCTGATGTGGGCGGCGTCCTGGGTCTGGGCGGCTGGGGCGGCGGCGCCTGAGCCGTCCTTCTACGACCAGGAGGTGGCCCGCTTCACCCGCCTGGCGGCCAGCGGCAAGCCCGCCCTGGAAGTCGAAGCCGCCCAGGGCTTCTACCACCTCCGCTGCCAGGCCGGGGAGAAGCCGCTGCTGCCTCTGGCGGCCTCCGGGAACGTCCTGGTCCGACTGGAGACGGTCCGGGCCCTGGCCGTCTGCGGCGGACGAGACGCCTTGGCGGCACTGATCGACCGCCTGGACGACCCGCACTGGCAGGTGGCCCAACTGGCCCGCGACGCCCTGGAACGCATGACCGCCGTTTCCAGCCAGGGCTTGACCAACCAGCAGTACCGCCAACGGCTGTCCGCGGGCGACTGGAAGACCAGGGAGGACGCCCTGTTGGCTCAACTCGACGACAAGGACGCCGGGCGGGCCTTGGCGGCCCTGAAGGCGCTGGCGGCGGTCGGCTCGGCCCGCTGCGAGGGACCCGTCCTGCGACGCGGACCCCAGCTTGGCGCCGAGGGCGTCCGCTGGGCTGAACTGGCACTGGAACGTTTCGGCACGCAGGCGGCTCTGCCCTTTTTGGCCTCGATGGCCCCCCATCACCCGGAGGCCTGCTGGGCGCTGGGGCGCATCGGCGGACAGGCGGCTGAGGAGGCCCTGCTGCAAGCCATGGCCCGCTGGAGGGAGCGCCGCCTGGACGCCATGATCAACCTCGACCGCCTTCACTTCGTCCGTTGCGAACCGTTCATGGGCGACCTGCTCGACGCCTTCGGACTGGTCATCTTTCGCAGCTACATCGACGAACTGCACCTGCCGCCCTCCGCGTACCAGCAGGTGGCCGCGAAACTCATCGTCCGCACGGGCAGGAGCCAGCAGGTGGTCGACCTGATCCTCCAGGAGGCCGAGGGAACGCGCAAGGACGCCGCGACCCCGCCCAACCTGGTCAAGGTGCTGTCGGCGATGGCGCAGGAACTCAAGCCCGGCTTCGTCCGCAACGACGGGCGGACGGTGGCCCAGCCGCTGGCCGCCCTGCCCCACATCATCCGCGACCGCCGGTTCGTCCCGCGGCTGATCGCGCTGCTGAACCACCCGGCCTACATCGTGCGGATCTACGCAGCCGAGGCGCTGGGCAGCCTGCACGCCGAGGAGGCGGTCGAGCCGATCTTGAAGGCGATCCGCCAACCGTACGCCTTCGTCGACGAGGCCATCCACGCCAGTGGCAAACATTTCGGCGACAGCCGGTACGTTCGCTGGCACGGCTACCTCTGCATCGCGTTGGGCAAGCTGGGCGGCGAGGCCGCGCGAACGGCGCTGGAGGAACTGGCCCAGAGCGCCGACAGCACCCGCGACGTTCGCTACGGCAGCGTGGTCGGCCTGCGGTTCCTGGGCTCGCCCAAGAGCCTGCCCGCCCTCGAGAAGGTCGCCGCCGCCGACATCGTGTGGAACATCCGTCAGACAGCCCAGGAAGCGGCGGAAGAGATCCGCCTGCGCAGCAAGTAAGCCTTGCCACCATGGGACCCATAGCACACACAGGACGCACAAGACCGATGAAACGAGCAATCGCGCTGCTTTGTCTGTGCCTTGCTGTTTCCGCCGCGCTAGCCCAGCCGGCCAATCCCGAGAGGCTCAAGCAGCTCACCGACAGCCTGCACAAGGGCTACAGCCCAGTCGCCGCCCGCGAGCTGCTGGATCTGGGCGAGCCGGGCTTTGCCGTTATCAAACGCGCCCTGGAACGCGGCGGTCGCCACGCCGCCCTGGCTGCCTATACTCTCTGCGACAAGCCCGCGCCCCAGGCCGAGCCGCTGCTCAGGCCGCTCCTGACGGACAAGGACCCGGTGGCCGGGTACTGGGCGGCCAAGGCGCTGGGGCGGCTCAAGAGCCCCGCCAGCGCCGCCGCCCTGGCGGCCATGCTGCCGGAAAAGGAAGACTACTTCTACGAGTTCAGCTTCGGCGGCAAGCACCGGCTGCGGAGCGAGGCCGGCGGGCGGATCGTCAAGATGCCCATGTTCGCCCCCGATGACATGCCCAACATCCGCGTTTCGTACGCCGCCCTGCTGGCCCTGGGCGAGATCGGCGGTCCGCAGGCCCAGGCAACGCTCGAGCGGGCGCTGGACAACCGCCAATACCTCATCCGCCAGGCCGCCGCCGCAGCCCTGGGCACAATGAAAGCCTCCGCCCTCCTGGGGCGCCTGGAACAGCTTGCCGTCGGCGACGGCGTGCTGATCGTCCGCCAGGCCGCCCGCACCGCTGTCGAGAAGATCCGCGGTTCGTACAAGACCCCCGACGACACCCCGCCGCCCATGCCGCCAGCCCTGCTGCTGATCCAGTCGAAGAACCGCACCGAGTCCAACCTGGGCTTTCGCGACTCGTATCCGTACCCGTTGACGCCCTGGTACGGTTGGGGCGAGAACCTGTTCCTTCTCAGCCCCGTCGCTCCCAACGGCACGCTGAAGAACCTGACCAACCTCACCAACGGCGCGGTGCAGGGCCCGGAGGTGAGCTACGACGGCAAGAAGATTCTCTTCGCGATGCGCAAGGGGATGAGGACCGACGGCTTTCACATCTACGAGATGAACGTGGACGGCGGCGGCCTGCGCCAGCTTACCAGCGGGCACTGCAACGACGTGGATCCCTGTTACCTGGGCGACGGGCGGATCGCCTTCGCCAGCGATCGCGCGGGCTACCGGGAGTACTACCACCAGGAGCGCTCCCGCGTGATCTACGTGATGGACGGAGACGGAAGCCACCTCGAGCAGATCAGCTTCAACCCCAACCAGGACTACGAGCCGCTGGCCCTGTCCTCAGGCGAGATCGTTTACGGCAGCTACCGTTTCTACGGGCAGGACGGCAGCCCCGGGCCCCTGCCGGGCGAGTACTTCCTCCACCGCATCGAAACGGTGCTGCGGACCATGCGTCCGGACGGCACGCAGGACGGGCCGTTCTACGGATCGTTGCGGGGCTCGTTCTTCGTGCCCCTGCGCCCCACCCCCGACAGCCTGCAGGACCAGGGCTGGCATCCGCGGGGCAACCACATCGGGGTCGCCGTCAGCCAGCACCGCGAGTTGAGCGACGGGCGGATCGTCTGCATCACCCCGGCGGGGCTGACCGTCGTCGACCCCGCCCTGCCTCCGACCGACTGCGAGACGCCGCTGTACCCGGAGGTGCTCAACCTCGCCGGCGGCGAGCGGGTGTACATCCACGCCCACGACAACCTCAACCCCGTCGGGCGATACACCACGCCCTGCCCGGCCGGCGGCCAATGGGTCTTCGTCTCGCATGCCCCGTGGTACGACCTGCGGAAGAACGGCTACGGCCTGTATCTGCTCAACCTCCAGACGCGCAGGCAGGTCCTTGTCTACGACAACCCTGAGGTCTCGGAGATCGAGCCGGTGGCGGTAGTCGCCCGGCCGGCGCCGGCGGTGACGGTCTCGCAGCTTCGCGAGCAGGCCGACCCCACGGGGCTGATCTTCTGCTCGTCGGTCTTCAACTCCGCCCTGGAGTACGACCGCGCGAAGGTCCGCTCGGTCCGCGTGCTGGGCGCCCTGTTCGAGGGACTGAGCATCAACGCCAACGCGTCCTTCCGCAGCCGGGTCCTGGGCACGGTGCCCATCCAGGCGGACGGCTCGTTCTACGTCCGCGTGCCGGCCGACACGCCCATCCGTTTCGAACTGCTGGACGCCGACGAGAATATCCTGGTTCACGAGACGGAGTTCAACTCCGTCCGACCGGGCGAGGTCAAGGGCTGCGCCGGCTGCCACGAGTCCCGCAGTCGCACCGCCAACCGCACGCTGCCCGCGGGCCGACTCCCCGAGGCGATGCGCAAGGCCCCCGCACTGGCCTTGCCCAAGCGGGGCGACCTGATCTTCCAGGGCCGGGCGTACCGCACCCACAACGTCATCGTGCGGGACTAGGCACGGCGCCTTGTCGATCGCAATCCGCAATCGAACTCTTGACGCGCTTCGCGCGCATCCGTAGAGTCTGGCGGTGGCTTTCGCACGAGGACTCCTTCTATGAAGCTCTCTCCCGCCGCGGAACTGGCGGTTCGTGGTGTACTGGTGCTGACCGAGCAGTACGGGCAGCGCCCCGTCACCCTCCAGAGAATCTGCGAACGCCGCAAGCTGCCTCGCCAGTACCTCGTCAAGATCTTCGCCGACCTGACCCGCGCCGGGCTCATCCAGCCCATCCGCGGCAAGAACGGGGGATTCTGCCTGGCACGCGACCCCCACGAGATCACCGTCTTGCAGGTCATTGAGGCCGTCGAAGGGCCGCTGGCACTCAACCTCTGCCAGCACAACCCGCCCCAGTGCGACGAGATCCACTGCCGCATCCGCCCCGTCTGGGCACGCCTGCAAAAGGCCATGCAGGAGGAGTTGGGCAAGCTCACCCTCGCGCAATGCCTGGCCGAGAGGGCGGGACCAACCGACCGGCGGCCAAAGGACCATCCATGACCGGAAAGATCTGCCACGTCGAAATCGCGGTGGCCGACATGTCCGCAGCCCAGGCCTTCTACGGCGACCTGTTCGGCTGGACGTGGATCGTGCCCGGCGACGAGTACACCGTGTTCGCCGCCGGCAACGGAGTCGGGGGCGGATTGTGCCTGGCCAAGGACCGTTGCGGCGAGGGGCCGGTCGTGCTCTATATCACCGTTGACGACATCCCGGCCATGCTGGACCGCATCGAGCGCGCCGGCGGAAAGACCCTCCAGCCCAAGACGGCCATTGGCAAGAAGGAATGGGGCTTCATGGCCTTCTTCCTCGACCCGTTCGGCAACCGCATGGGCCTGTGGGCCGCGAAGTAAGGCTCATCGCGGTCAAGCCATTGAGAAGCCCCGTCTGGTTCGGTACAATTCCTTTTGTGGGCAAGGAAGCTGATATTTTGATTTTGGGAAAGACCTCCAAGGAGGAGTGGCTGCGCGAACACGCCCCCCCATCCCTGACTTCGCTGCGAGAATCACAGCAAACGATCCCCGCCCTAGCCAAGGATGAGGTCGCCGTACGCGACATCGAAGCCATTCTGCCCACACTTGCGACCACCCACCACATGCGGTGCTCTGACGCAAGAGACTTGCACTTCTTGCCCGACGAGAGCGTTCACCTCGTGCTGACGTCGCCACCCTACTGGACGCTGAAGGAATACAACCCAGGCGACGCCCAACTCGGCAGCGTGGAAGACTACGACACCTTTCTCTCCGAGTTGGACCGCGTATGGGCCCATTGCCTTCGCGCCCTTGTGCCCGGAGGACGGCTGATATGCGTGGTGGGCGATGTATGCCTCTCTCGCCGCAAGAATAACGGGCGGCATACGGTGGTCCCGCTTCACGCTTCGATTCAGGAGCACTGCAGGGCTATAGGGTACGACAACGTCGCGCCGATCATCTGGCACAAGATCGCCAATGCCTCTCTGGAGGCTTCGGGCAACGGGGGCGGATTCCTCGGCAAGCCCTACGAGCCCAACGCGGTCATCAAGAACGACATCGAGTTCATCCTGATGCAGCGCAAGCCAGGCGGCTACCGCAGTCCGGGGTTCATGGAGCGGGCGTTCAGTGTCATTCCCGACGCCATGCACAAGGTCTGGTTCCGCCAAATCTGGTCCGACGTTCCGGGCGCCTCGACGAAACACCATCCCGCCCCTTTCCCGGTCGAACTGGCTGCTCGCTTGATTCGCATGTTCAGTTTCGTCGGCGATACAGTCCTGGACCCCTTCCTCGGCTCCGGCACAACTGCCCTGGCTGCCTGGCAGACAGGCCGAAACAGCATCGGCACCGAAATTGACCCAGCCTATCTTGAACTCGCCGCGCGAAGATTCCGCAGGCACACCAACACGCTTGGCAGCCACCACGAACTTGAAGTAGTCATCTAGGGACTCGCTATGGGAATTGACATCTCCGCCTTGGACCGGCTCATGCCAGAGGCGATCAGGCATTTTTGGAAGGCGAGATTGCTGGCCGCCAAGATGCAGAAGAAACGCGGCGTGCTCGACCAAGGGAACCGATCAGGGGTAACCGCTGGAAAGAACCTGGACGCCCTGGTGGCCATGGTCCGTGACATCATCGTGGCCAATGGCATACCGGAAGAAGACGTCCATTACGGGCGAAGAGCATCTGTCACCATTCCTGGCTTCTATCGACCGACCAAGAACTGGGACTTGCTCGTGGTCAGTCAAGGCAGACTGCTTGCAGCCATCGAGTTCAAGTCACAGGTCGGGCCCTCGTTCGGGAACAATTTCAACAACAGGGTGGAAGAAGCCCTCGGCAACGCAGCCGATTTGAATACCGCCTTTCGAGAGGGAGTGTTCGGCGAAAGTCCGAGACCCTTTGTCGGGTACTTTTTTGTCCTGGAGGAATGCCTCAAGTCCACGATGCCGATCAAGTTCGTTTCCCCTCATTTCTCAGGCATGCCCGAGTTCGAGAATGCCAGCTACGCGGCCCGATACGAAATCCTCTGCCGCAAGCTCGTGCAGGAACAACTCTACGACGCAGCCGCTCTGGTGCTTACCGATCGTCGCTCGGGCTCGACCGGAACGTTCCGCACCGCAAGTGAGCTTACCTGTCCGCGCCGTTTCGCTGCTACACTGGCAGGAACGATCGCGGCCATGACGGCCTGACAGCCCTTTCCCTCTTGACCCATTCTCCACCGAGAGTATGCTGATACCCACGAGGTAACCCATGAACAAGAAGACCAAGACCGAGCGTTCGAAGTTCACCCGCAGGCAGTTGCTGGCCCGTACGGCCGGGGCGGCTGCCGCATTCACCATCGTCCCGCGGTTCGTGCTGGGCGGGCCCAAATTCGTCGCCCCCAGCGAGAAGGTGTACATTGCCATCATCGGCTGCGGCGGGCAGGGGCGGACCAACTCGCGCTCGCTCTTCGGGCAGGACGACGCCCAGATCGTCGCCATCGCCGACCCCATGGACCAGCACGACTACAGCAAGTGGTACTACGGCGGGGTGGCCGGGCGACTGCCGGTCAAGGACGAGATCGTCAAGCACTACTCCAAGAACGATCCCCAGTACAAGTGCAACGACTACGTCGACTTCCGCGACCTGTTCGAGAAAGAGAAGAACATCGACGCCATCCTGTGCGCCACGCCCGACCACTGGCACGCCCTGGTGACGCTGGCGGCCATCAAGCGCGGCAAGCACGTCTACTGCGAGAAGCCCCTCACCCACAACATCGCCGAAGCTCGCGCCGTCGCCAAGGCCGCCGCCGAGGCCGGCGTGGCCACGCAGATGGGCAACCACGGGCGCAGCGACGAGGGCAACCGCATCACCTGCGAGATGGTCTGGGACGGCGCCATTGGCGAGGTCAAGGAAGTCCACGCCTGGTCCAGCGCGGGCGGTTGGGCCAGCGGGCGAGGCCGACCCCAGGGCACGCCCGACGTGCCCAAGGGCTTCGACTGGGACCTCTGGCTCGGGCCCCGGGCCGTCCGCCCCTACAACCCCGCTTACGCCCCCTACAACTGGCGCGGATGGTGGGACTTCGGCACCGGCTGCGTGGGCGACATGGCCGTCCACAACCTCGACCCCGCCTTCGCCTCCCTCAAGTTGGGTCACCCCACCAGCGTCGAGGCCGTCAAGACCGATTTCGTCGACAGCGACGTCATCGGCGGCAGCAACCACTTCGTGTGGCAGTTCCCCGCCGAGAACGGCCGGGGGCCCGTCACCGTGCACTGGTATGACGGCTCGCTCCAGCCGCCGCGTCCCGCGGAACTGGAAGAAGGCCGGCGGATGGGCGAGGGCAGCAACGGCGTGCTCATCATCGGCGCCAAGGGCACGATCATGGGCGGCGGGTGGAGCAAGAGCCCGCGGATCATCCCCGAGGCCAAGCAGAAAGCCTACGGCCGGCCGCCCAAGAGCCTCCCGCGCAGTCCGGGCCACCATCGCGACTGGCTCAACGCGTGCAAGGGCAAAGGCAAGGCGTGCAGCGACTTCAGCTATGGCGCCCGCCTGACCGAGTTCGTTCTGCTGGGCGACGTCGCCGTCCGCTCAGCCGGCAAGAAGATCCTCTGGGACGGGCCCAACATGAAGGTCACCAACGACAGCGCCGCACAGCGGATCGTCGAAGAGACCTACCGTGACGGCTTCAAACTGGGATCGATCTGAAGTTCCTTGATTCGCTGATTCGTCCAAAGCCTGCCTGCCGGCAGGCAGGGCAGGCCCACCCCTGAGGGGTGGGCTTTTCTTTCGTCCTTGCGTCCGCCCGTTGGGTCCCTTTCATCTCTTCCGTCCGCCCTGCCCTGCCGGTATGCTGTCAGGCATGGCCGACTCACCGGTGGTATTCGATCAGCCGTGGTTGCTGTTGCTGGCCCTGCTGGCCGGCCTGCCGGTGCTGGTACGTCTGTGGGGCAGGCGGCACGGGCGGCACGTGCCCTGGTGGTCGCTGACGCTCCAGGTGGCCGCAGTGCTGCTGGCGGCCGCTGCGATGGCTCGACCGGCTGTGCGGATCGGGCGGCGAGCAGAACTCCAATGGCTGATCCTGCGCGACGCGTCGGCGTCGACCCGGGGGCAAGGGCGGCACGAGTTGCCCTGGCCCGGCGGACTGAAGCGCCAGACGTGTCTCTTCGCGGACGGACTCGATCAGGAGACGGCGCCGGACGCGACCGCGACCGCGGCCACGGCCCCGGCCGAGACGGCCGCCGTAGATCCTTCCAGGACTCGCATCTCTCCCGCACTTCGTCTGGCGACGGCGTCGGCGGACAAGCTGGCGGGCGTGGTCATCCGCACCGACGGCCAGTTCCAGGACGACGACTGGCAACAGGCAGCCGCCGAGTTGGGCAGAAGCGACCTGGCGGTGGTCGTCGTGCCCATGGACAGCCCCCTCCCCGACGCGGCCGTGCGGGAACTGACCGCCCGGCGGCGGGCGGACGGCGCGATCGAGCTGGACCTGTCGCTGCTGTCCAACGCGCACATGAATCGGCTGGTCCGGATCGTCCGCGAGCGACCCGGCGCAGCCGTCGTGCTCGAACGTCAGATGCAGTTGCTGGCGGGCGAGCCGGCCACCCTGCGGGCGGCTGACCGCTCGAGCACTGGAGATGCGGCGGTCTATCGCGCGGAGTTCGCGACGCCCGACGAACTGCCGCAGAATGACTCTGCCCGGGCGGCGGTGCTGCCACTGGAGCGTCGGGCGGCGGTGGTGGCCGCCCCGTCGGCGGCCAGCGCTGCTGCGGCCTGGCAGGCGCTCGGTGTGCCCAGCGTTTCGCTGGCGGCGGCCGATGCCCCGGCAGACCCGGGCGGCTGGATGAGCTATGCGGTGGTGGTGCTCGTGGATGCGACGGGCTCACTGCTGAGTCCCGCTCAGCGGTCAGCCCTGGCCACCTACGTCCGCGAGGGCGGCGGGCTGGTACAGGTCGGCACCGGGCCGCACCGCGACCTGGATGACCGCGACGATCCGCTCAACCAGGTGGCCGCCCTGGTTGCCAATCCGTTCGAGCGCCAGCCGTTGCGGGTGGTGGTGGTGCTGGACGCCTCGGGCTCGATGGCCGAGCAGGTCGCCGAGGGTAACCAGGCGGCGAGGGTCAAGTTCGACCTGGCGGGCGAGGCGGTGCTGTCATTGCGGCGTCACCTGACGGCCAGCGACTCGCTGGAGGTGATCGCCTTCTGCGACCAGGCCAGTACGATCTACGACAGCGGCACAACCGCGCCGGACATGGCCGAGCTTCGTCGCAAGCTCGCGGACGTCCGCCCGGCCGGGGCGACCGACATCATGAAAGCGCTGGCCTACGCGACGCGGACGCCGGCGACGCCGCAGCGCCCGGGCCTGGTGATCCTCGTCAGCGACCTGGAGCCGACGACCTACGAGGCGGCCAGGGGCAGGGACCTGTTCGACCCAGCTCGTGCGGCAGAGATGTTCGCCGACAAGCACCTGGGCCTGGCGATGGTGGCCACCGCCCCGCCGGGCGCCGGCGGGGGCGAGATACAGAAGCTGGAAGACCTGGCCCGCCGGCTGAACGCCCCGCTGGTGCGTCGCGACCGGCTGACGGGCCTGGCCGAGGTGTTCGCCCAGTTCATGCAGCGCGGGCGGGGCGACGCGGTGCGAAGCGGGCAGTTCGCAATGAGACTGCTGGGCCGACCTTTCGGCGTGGCGGAGTCAGCACCGGC
Organism: Planctomycetota bacterium; assembly: GCA_022705325.1. Classification (GTDB taxonomy): domain Bacteria; phylum Planctomycetota; class Phycisphaerae; order SM23-33; family SM23-33; genus MWDR01. The sequence continues at coordinate 65,890 of JAKJER010000015.1, forward strand.
GATCGAGGCCTACGTGGCGTCGGCGGCGCAGGGCGGGGGGGCGTCCGCCGCGGAAGTGCTGGGGTTGGTCGGCGGCGATCCGGTACTGGCTCGACGGCAGGTGGGGCTCGGGCGGTGCGTCTCGCTCGCGACGCCGCTGGGCCAGGGGCGAAACGAGGCCCTCAGTGGTTCGCCCTGGCTGGCCGGCTCGCTGGCCGGCGCGGGGCGGTGGACAATGCGCCCCGGACAGGATCCGCGGTTCACCGGCAGCCTGGAACGGGCGGACGGCGGGCTCCGCGTTGAGGTGTCAGCCCGGGCCGGCGGAAAGTGGATGAACGGCCTGGAGCTTCATGCGACGGCGCTGCGGTCCGCCCCCGGTGGCGCCGCCGACCGGGCGGAGATGCGCCAGACCGCACCCGGGCGATATGAGGCGACGTTGCCGAGCGACGGCGCTGTGAGCGTGGCCGTCCGCCGCAAGGACGCGAGCACGGTCTGGCAGGGGCGGCTGGCACGGACTTGCGAGCCGGAGTACGCCGCCATCGGCCCCAACTGGACCAATCTCCGCCGCCTGGCGGAGTTGACGGGCGGGCGGCTGGTGTCGAGCCAGCCGGCGGAGATCCGCGAGTTGACTCGCCGTTGGAGCCGCCAACCCTACACGCAGATCTGGGCGCTGCTGCTGGCGGGAGCGCTGGCGGCGATGCTGACGGAATGGGCCCTGACTCGGGTGATCCGGACCCGCTAGCCGCCTGGCGCAGAGGGGTGACGGCATGGCCCGTCCCGACGAGTCTAGATCAGCTTCCGAAGCAGTTCGATGCCGAACCCGGCCAAGGAGCCGAGTTCCTCGCTTCGGGTGACTCGGCAGACATAGACAACGACGCGAACGTCCCGCCGGTTGTGGCAGAAGGGTGAGTTGGGGAGGGTCAGCTCTATGTGGAGTTCCTGCCCGCTCAGGATGCGCTTGTAGGGACGGACCAGGACGTACACGCCTGTTTCTGAGAAGTTGGCGGTGCGCCCACGGGCCAGCAGCCGTCCGCGCCGGTCGCGCAGCACGACCGGATAGGCGGCGGGCATACGAACGCTTCGCCGTTTTTCGTCTGTACGCACCGTCATATGCATCTCGGGAGGGGGCGGGTCAGGCCGCCCCGGCACGGGGAACCATACAATATGTAAGTCGGTAAGCACTTGGCGGGGGTTGAACAGCGCGCGCGGTTTCTGCCGGATGCCCATTGCCCCGCTCCGGACGTGTCCCGGGCGTCTCAAACCCGCTGGCTGACTGCTTGATTTGCCGGCCGGGAATGCTACACTGGCCCGCTACCTTGTCGCTCGAGCCTGTACCGCTCGCGACGGAGGTGCTATAATCACGCGGAGCCAGCCAGGAGTTGGCCCGCCAGGACAAGCAGAGAGTTGACAAAAGACAGCGGCAATTCAGCGGTCGAGGCCCTGCGCGGCAGGACATTGTGGATTCCCCGCATGACCTACGTCGGCGGGCGGATGATGGCGTCGGTCTTTCGGTCTATCGGGCTGGAAGCCTCCGTCACGCCCCCCTCCGACGAGCGCACGCTCGAGCTGGGGGGGCTCCACACCAGCGGGGAGGAGTGCTACCCCGAGAAGGTCACCCTGGGCGACTTCCTTCGAATCATTCACGCCGACGATTTCGACCGTGATCGCACCGCCTTCTTCATGCCCACGGCGGAGGGGCCCTGCCGCTTCGGGCAGTATGCCCCCTACCTCCGCCAGGTACTGGACGAGATGGGCTACCCGGACGTGCCGGTGGTTTCGCCCACCAGCAAGAACAGCTACGGGGGCTTCGCCGACCACGCCCCCGACATGGTCCGCCGTTTGTGGCGGGGTCTGGTCTGCGGCGACATTCTCAACCGCATGCTCTTGCGGACCCGCCCTTACGAGACCGAGATCGGGCGGGCTGACGAGACTTTCGAACGGAGCATCGACCTGGTCGAGGAGGCGATCGAGGACCCCGGCCTCCGCCCGAGCGACCGCCTGGGACGGATGGTCGAGGCGATGACGAAGGCCCGCGACCTCTACCGCAGCGTTCCCGCCCGCTACACCAAGGACCGCCCGCTGATCGGCGTGGTGGGCGAGATCTTCTGCCGCCTGAACAACTTCAGCAACAACGAGGCCGTCCGCAAGATCGAAGCCCACGGCGGCGAGGCGTGGCTCAGTGACGTCGGCGAGTGGGTCTGGTACACCAACTGGTCCCACCGCGACATGCTGCGCCGCGAGGGAAAACGGTTCTCCCTGGCCATGCTCGGGGCTATGGTCCGCGACCGCTTCCAGCGGGCCGACGAGGAGGCCCTGCTCAAACCTTTCGCCGACGACCTCGCCGGCTATGAGGAGCCCCACGACACGCACCACGACGTCCTGCGCCCGGCCTGGCCCTACCTGCCCGCCGACGGCGCCCTGGGCGAAATGGTGCTCTCGGTGGGCAAAGCCATCTACCTGCACGGCAAGGGGGCTGACGGCATCATCGACATCAGCCCCTTCTCGTGCATGAACGGGATCGTCTCCGAAGCGGTCTATCACGCCGTGGCCCGCGATCACGACGATATCCCCATCCGGAATTTCTATTTCGATGCCTCCAGCTCCAACATGGACCGGGACCTGGACATCTTCATGGAGCTGGCCGTCAGCTACCGCAAGCGTAAGACCCGCGTGCGGCGTTATCCGGCGGTCTTCGAGTCGTGAAGGCGGTGTGATGATCGAATCCGTACGCAACGATACGTCTTGTCCCACCGCAGGCAGCCCCTGTCGCGAACTGGACGACTTCCGCGCCCGCATGAGGCGATTCGCCGAGAGCTTCGGACAGCTCCCCGTCGCCATCCAGGCCACCTGCCCCGCCTGCCGCAGCGTCGTCCCCGCCGCTTTCGAACGCCCCGGCGACCAGATCGTCCTGCGGATCGACTGCCCCGCCTGCGGCACCGAGCGACAGGTCCACCACGACGCCATCTGGACCCCGCTGGTCAGCGACTTCCCCGGCTCGGCCGAGCGGACCTTCAGCGGCTCGCGAATCCTGCCCAACCTGCGACGCCTGCCCCGAACCGTCCAGACCCTCTGCCCGGAATGCTCCGCCGTCATCCTGGGACGCTACTTCGTCCAGGACGGCGCGGTGCTCATCGAGAAGACCTGCCCCGAGCACGGCTACTTCCGCGACTGCATCAACCGCGACGTGCTGTTGTTCTCCAGGGCTGCCTGGTGGTCCTTCGAGGAGCATCCCGGCCAGCAGTTCCCCCAGGTTGACGCCGGCGAGTGCTGCCCCAGCGACTGCGGGCTGTGCAACCAGCACATCTCCAGCCCGTGCCTGGCGCAGATCGACCTGACCAACCGCTGCAACATGCGCTGCCCCATCTGCTTCGCCAACGCCAACGCGGCCGGGCGGGTCAGCCAGATCGACTACGACCAGGCCGTCCGCCAGCTCCAGGCCCTTCGGGACCTGCGGCCCCATCCGTGTACGGCCATCCAGTTCACCGGCGGCGAGCCGACTATCCACCCCGACTTCCTGCGGATCGTCTCGACCGCCCGCGACATGGGCTTCTCTCACATCCAGATCGCCACCAACGGCATCCGCATCGCCGACTACGACTTCGCCCGTCGCTGCCACGAGGCGGGCCTGCACACGCTGTACCTCCAGTTCGACGGGATCGGGGAAGAGCCCTACCGCCAGACCCGCAACTACCCCGGCATCTGGGAGAAGAAGCTGGCGGCAGTCGAGAACTGCCGCAGGATCGGCATGAAGATCTGCCTGGTCCCCACGATCGTCCGGGGCATCAACGACGACCAGGTGGGCCCGATCTTCCAGTTCGCGGTGGACAACATCGACGTCATCAGCGCCATCAGCTACCAGCCGGTCTCGTTCACCGGGCGGATCAGCCTGGACGAGTTGGAGCGCAACCGCTACACGCTGGGCGACCTGGCCCGCGGGATCGCCGCCGCCAGCGGCGCCTCCCCCATGCGGGACATGTTCCCCCTCAGCGTGGTCGTGCCCCTCTCGCAGATCCTGGAAGCGTTGACGGGCAACCCCAAAATCCGCCCCTCTTGCCACACCGACTGCGCGTTCGGCACCTACTTCCTGGTCTCGCCCGAGGGCAAGGCGTATCCGTTCCCACAGGTGATCGACATCGAGGGCATGTTCACGGACATGAACCGCATTGCCGCCCGCATCCGTCGGCGCGGGCGGGCCACCTGGCTGGACAAGTGGCGCACCTGGCGGATGTTCAAGCGCCACTTCCGCAGCGAGGCCGCCCCGCCGGACCTCACTGTCAAACGATTCGTCCGCTCCCTCCAGGGCCTGGTGGACAAAAACGTCGGACGCGGCGAAGGCGAGAAGTTCACCTACAAGACCCTGCTCTGCGCGGGCATGCACTTCCAGGACCGCTACAACTATGACGTCGAGCGATCCAAGCGCTGCGTCATCCTCTATTCCACCCCGCGGGGAATCTTCCCCTTCTGCACCTGGAATTGCGGGCCGGAATACAGGACAATCGTCGAACGAGAGTACGCCGCACGGACCGACGGCGGGGCGAACGACCCCGAAGCGGACGGACGGGCGGCCCAACCTCAGAGCGAACCCGTTCAGGAGACCACGCCATGAAGATCACCGTAAGCATCGTCCTGTCGCTGTTGACCGCCGCCTGGATGTGCGGGTGCGAGCGGCCACCCCAGTTCCCGCCCTTGCCCGAGATCTCCAACAGCGCAAGCGGGAACGGGGCGATGGTCGCCCTGGCCCTGCCCAAACGGTCGCTGAAGATCGGCGAGACCGTCCAGGCCACCATCATCGTCCGCAATACGACCGACCAGCCCATGCGGATCGACGCGACCACGTCGGCCCCCTATCACATCCGCGTCTACCGCGCCACCAGTGTCGGCTGGGAGGTCACCAAGCAGTATCCCGAGGCCGCCTTGATGGTCATGTCGCCATGGACGCTCGAGCCCCAGACCCAGCGGACCTTCAGCGCCAAGCTGCCCGTTGAGCCCGACTGGCCCACCGGAACAGTCCGCATTACGGCCGGGATCAACGGCCTGGGCGACATCCACCCCGGCCTGACGGTCATAGTGGCCCGCTAACGGCATGATCCGTCGCGAGGACAGTCCGAGCGGCGGGCCTGCGCGCCCGCGAGACGAGTCGTACACCGCCCCCGGCGAGCACACCACCGCCGCCGCCATCGGGAAGCGTTACGACCACGAGTTCCCCCCCTCCGACGACGCGAACAAGAGCCCAGACCGCACCAGCGACGCGTCCGTAAGCAGCGGGCGTTACGCCCGATCGTCTCAGGGCCTCCAGGATCGCGTCACCCCGCAGTCCCTTCAGCTCGAGTTCCATCACCCGCTGGAGAAGTGGCTCGCCCGCAGACCCTTCCGGTGGCTGCTGAGGCATCTCAGCGTGGCCGATCGCAACGGCAAAGCCGCCCTCGAACGGATCATCGAAAGCTACCGCAACCCCGACGCCCCGCTCTGGCAGCGGGTGCTGTACTGGCCCCTCCACAAGTTCATCGACCGCATGCGAGGCGAGGTCGATGCCGAGACCTTCCGCAAGCGGCTGGCCGGGCACGCACCCACCGTCCGCGGGCTGGTCATCGTCGCCCGCTCGGTGGGCGAGTTCGGGCTCACCGTCCCCCAGCGATTCGTCGCCCCGCTGTTCGCGGTGTGGAACTTCACCAACCGCTGCAACCTCGCCTGCCGCCACTGCTACCAGGACAGCGACCGCTCCACCATCGCCGCCGAGCTTACGCTGGCCGAGAAACTCGCCCTGGTCGACCAGATGGGCCGCATGCACATGCCCATGCTGGCCCTGTCGGGGGGCGAACCCACGATCAGCCCGGACCTGGTCCCCATCCTCGAGCGGGCCCGATCCTGCGGCATGCACACCACCATCGCCACCAACGGCACGACGATGACCCCGGCCATGGCGAGCAAGCTGGCCGCCGCCGGTCTGCGATACGTGGAGATCTCGCTGGACAGCGTCGATCCCGAACGCCACGACGCCTTCCGCGGGGCCAAGGGCATGTGGCAGAAGGCCGTGGACGGCGCCAAGGCCGTGGTGGCCACGCCGGGCCTGCGTCTGGGCATCGCCATGTGCGTCCACCAGGGCAACTTCCACGAAGTGCGCGACATGATCGCCTTCGCCGAGCAGCTCGGGGCGGGCTGCTTCGCCCATTTTAATTTCATCCCCGTCGGGCGCGGACTGCGAATGGTCAGCGGCGACATCACGCCCGCCCAACGCGAGGAGCTGCTGGGCATCCTCAACGAGAAGATGCAGGCCGGGGGCATGGGCGTGATCTCGACCGCCCCGCAGCTTGGGCGAGTCTGCCTGGCCGGCTGCGCCAGCCCGGAGGGCCGGCAGTCCTGTTCGCATGCCGGCAGCGGCAGCGGCGTCAAGGCCCGCGTGGTGGCCAAGTATCTCGGCGGCTGCGGGGCCGGACGAACCTACGTCTGCATCGAGCCCAACGGCAACGTCACTCCTTGCGTCTACCTGCCCCACCGCGTGATGGGCAACGTCCGCGAGAGGCCCCTGGCCGATATTTTCCGCTCCAGCGTGTTCTGGGAAATCCTTAACGACCGCGACCGCCGCCTGCACCATTGCGAGGTGTGCGCGTTCAAGAACTACTGCGGCGGCTGCCGCGCCCGCGCCGATGCCTACTTCGGACAGCTCCACGCGGGCGACCCCGGATGCATCTTCAACAAGAAGCACTGGGACAAGCTCGTCGCTGACGGCGTGGCGGTGGTCCCCGACACCCAGACGCCCGCAGAAGAGATGGAACTCACGCCCAGAAGGCACGGCCTGGCGTAGCAGTGAGACGAACCTCGCGAACCGCGTGCAGTCGCGTTCGCCAGCAGGAAGGCGACGACCTCATGATCGTTCTTCGCTCGGTTTCGCTTCCTGTTCCCACTGCTGCTCCGCGTCGCTGAACAGTCGCACCCGCTGTTTCTTGTACTCCGTCTCGGTCCACAGTTCCAGGTGCTCACCCAGGCCGGCGGTGGTGGCGATCTCGTCGATGCTCATGGCGCAGTCCTGCTCGTTGCGCCCGTGGATCATGGTGTACAACCCCCAGGGCCAGTCCGCGTAGGTCGGGCGGAGATAGCAATGACTCACGGCGGCCACCTGCGCCGCCGCGGCGCCGGCGGCGTCGGCTTCTTCGACCTTCCACACGACCATGACGTTGGCCGCAGCCCCCGCCGAGCGATGGTGCAGCACGGCCGAGTACCGCCGCATCAAAGCCTGGTCCAGGAACGCCTGCCCCAGGGCCAGCAGTTCGTCCACTCCTATTCCCGCCCGCTGGGCCAGCGGAGCGAAGGGATCCTCCTGAATGGGCAGGTCCACCTGGAGGGCTCGCACAGCCCGCACCTGGCGCTCGTCGAGCCGGGCCGGTTCCGTTCTCGGCCGGGCCGGAGTTGCCGCCGCGCGGGGTGAGTCCTCATCCTCCTCCGCCCCGAAGCGAACGTCCAGCTTGTAGCGGCGCAGCGTGGGCAGGACGTGATGGCACGTGGCGCCCGTCAGTTCCGCAAGGCGGGCCGCCGAGGCCTCCAGGCCCAGGCTGCTGCGCGGCGAGACGGCGAGCGTGAACCACAGGTTGTATTCGTGGCGCCGCCCGTAGCAGTGCGAGACGCCCGGATGGGCCGCTACGGTCCGCCCCGCCTGGTCCAGGGCCCCGCCCGGCACGCGAAAGGCCACCAGGGCCTGGCGGTAGCCCAGAGCGGCGGCGTCGAAGATGGCGGCAATCTCCCGGATCACGCCTTCCTGTCCGCGCAGGGACCGCATCCGTTCCAGAACCTGCGCCTGCGGGCAGCCCAGTTGGGCGGCCAGTTCCGCAAATGGCTGATGAACCAGCGGCACGCGGGACTGGATCACCGACAGCAGGCGTCGATCGAATATGTCGCGTTGATCGCTCATGGCAGGACATGGTAGGCTCGCCAGGTGGACCTTGGCAAATGGCTTTTGTCTCGCACCCCGGGCCGTGCGGGCGGCTGCCAGCCTATCCTGGTAGGAAAGGCAAGCTATGCCTCACCGAAGCGTTAACCGGACAGACGCGACCGAAGCGGTCGTTTTGTCACAACCAGAACAGGAGTGCCTCATGAACGTACGGATTCTCGTTGCGGCTGTCTTGTTGTTGGCCGCCTGCACCCCGGCCTGGACGGCCGAGGATAGCGACACCTGGAAGACTCTATTCAGCGACGGGCTGCTGGACGCCGAGGGCAAGACCGTCTCGCCGGACCTGCTCAAGGGCAAGCTGGTGGGGATCTACTTCTCCGCTCACTGGTGCCCGCCCTGTCGGGCCTTCACGCCCAGGCTGGTCGCCTTTCGCGACAAGAACGCCGCCGAGTTCGAGGTCGTATTCGTCAGCTTCGACAAGAGCCAGGAAGAAAAGGACAAGTACATGGCCGAGGCCAAGATGAAATGGCTGACCGTGCCGTACAAGTCCGCCTCGGGCAACGCCCTGGCCAAGAAGTTCGGCGTCCGGGGCATCCCGATGCTCGTGGTGCTCTCGCCCGCGGGCAATACCGTCAGCACCGCCGCCCGCGCGGAAGTCACCAAGGAACCCGACAAGGCCATCGAGCAGTGGAAGAAGGCCGCCGCGGAAGCCGACAAGAAGTAGCCGGACCGCCGGTTCGCGGATTCGTTGACCTGCGAATTACAGGACGTGTTATTGCCCGCAAGTAAAAGGAGTTATGGCCGGGCAAATCAACAAGCCTGCGAATTCGAGGTTCTGCTGTAACTTCCACTCCAATCGCCGCCACAAAGCAATATGGCGGTTGGGGTGCGCGCCGGTTCCGGGCGTGCCTGCGACCTTCCTGGCCCCGGCAGGCCCCCGTGCCGAGTGGAGTATCAAGCATGTTCAGACGACTGGTGGTTACCCTTGTGACGCTGGGCCTGTTGGGCGCCCTGGGTTGGTGGATCTATCAGCGATACGTCCAGGCTCCAGCCGAAAGCCAGGCCCGCAAGCGAAGCGGGGCCATCGCCGTCGAGATCACCCCCGTCCGCCAGGCCACCATGCGCGAAGAAGGGCTCTTCACCGGCACGCTGCTGCCCCGCTCGCAATTCGTCGTCGCGCCAAAAATCGCCGGCCGACTGGAAAAGCTCAAGGTCAACATCGGCGACCCGGTCCAGAGCGGACAGGAGATCGCCCTGTTGGACGATCAGGAGTACGCCCACCAGGTCGAACAAGCCCAGGCGGAACTGGAGGTCGCCCGGGCGGGCGAACTGGAAGCCGTCAGCGCCTTCGAGGCCGCCCGTCGCGAGTTCGAGCGGGCGACCGCCCTGCGCGAGAAGAAGATCGCCTCCGAGAGCGAGTTCGACCAGGCCCAGGCGGAATTCAAGGCCGCCGACTCCCGTCGCAAAGTTGCCGCCGCCCAGGTCCAGCAGAAGCAGGCCGCCCTCAACACCGCCCGCACCCGCCTGTCCTACACCAAGATTCAGGCCAACTGGCAGGACGGCGCCGGCCAGCGAGTCGTCGGCGAGCGGTTCGTCGACGAGGGCACCATGCTCGCCGTCAACACCCCGATCGTGACCATCCTGGACATCCAGAACCTGCTGGCCGTCATCCACGTCATCGAGCGCGACTACACCCGGATCCACGTTGGGCAGGCGGCATCCCTGATCACCGACGCCCTGCCCGGGCGGACGTTCACCGGCACGATCCGGCGGATCGCCCCGATCCTCAAGGACACCAGCCGTCAGGCCCGCGTCGAACTGGAAGTGCCCAACGCCTCGTTGGAACTCAAGCCGGGCATGTTCGTGCGCGTCCGCCTGCCATACGCCCAGCGAGACAACGTCACCGTGGTGCCCTTGTCCGCGCTGGTCAAACGGGAAGACAACGAGGGGGTCTTCCTGGTGGACTTGAAAGACGACCGCAACGGCCTGGCCCGTTTCGTCCCCGTGGAGGCCGGGATCACGGACTCCCGACGGGCGGAGATCGTCTCCCCCCGGCTGACCGGCGAGGTGGTCAGCCTCGGCCAGCACCTCTTGCAGGACGGCTCGCCGGTTGTGGTCGTGGGCACGGCCAAGGCGACCTCCAGGGCCAGTCAACCCGCTTCGTCCCCCGCTGACGCCAAGGCCCCCCGGGCGGGAGGCCGCCCGTGAGCATATCCGGCTTCTCCGTGCATCGCCCGGTATTCACCGTGATGACCGGGTTGATCGTGGTCATTCTGGGCATCGTCTCGCTGACCCGCCTGCCGATCGACCTGATGCCTGACGTGACCTACCCCACCCTGACGGTCAGCACCAAGTACGAGAACGCCAGCCCCGAGGAAATGGAGCAACTGATCACCCGCCCCATCGAGGAAGCGGTTTCCGCCGTGCCCGGCGCTGAGCAGGTCACCAGCATCTCCGTCGAGGGCACCAGCAACGTGCGCGTACGCCTGGCCTGGGGAACCGATCTGGACGCAGCCGCCAACGACGTTCGCGACCGCCTGGACCGCGTGATCCCCCGCCTGCCCGAAGAGGCCGACCGCCCGATGCTGCTCAAGTTCGACCTGGCCAATTACCCCGTCCTGATCCTGGGCGTCTCGAGCAAGCTGGACCCGGTGCGGCTGCAGCGGATCCTCGAAGACGAAGTCAAGTACCGAATCGAACGCGTGCCGGGCGTGGCCTCGCTGGACATCTGGGGCGGACGCCAGCGGGAGATCCACGTCAACATCCTGCCCGACAAGATCAAGGCCCTCAACCTTCCGCTGGACCAGGTGCTGGAGGCGGTCAAGGCGGGCAACGTCAACCTGCCCGCCGGGTTCATTAATCGTGGCGACCTCGAGGTGACGATCCGCACCCCCGGCGAGTACACCAGCGTGCAACAGGTGGCGGATCTGGTGGTCGCCACCCGAGACGGAGTTCCCGTCACGCTGCGCGAGATCGCCCAGGTCGACGACCACTGGCAGCAGGTCCGCCAGATCGTCCGGGTCAACGGCGAGCCGGGCGTCCGCCTGGCCGTTCGCAAACAGTCCGGCACGAACACCGTCGAGGTCGCCCGCGGCGCCCTGGCCGAGATCGAGCGGGTCAACCGGGAGATGCCCCAGATCCGCATCGACACCATGATCGATTCCGGCGACTACATCCAGCGGTCCATCCGAAACGTGGGCAATTCCGCCGTCTACGGAGGCGCCCTGGCGATCGCCGTGCTGCTGTTGTTCCTGCGCAATCTGCGAAGCACCTTCGTGATCGCCACGGCCATCCCCATCTCCATCATCGCCACCTTCGCCCTGATGTACTTCGGGGGCTTCACGCTGAACATCATGACCCTCGGCGGGCTGGCCCTGGGCGTGGGCATGCTGGTGGACAACGCGATCGTGGTGTTGGAGAACATCTTCCGCTTGCGCGACCAGCGCCTGGACCTGCGCCAGGCGGCGGTGGCCGGCAGCGGCGAGGTGGCGGCGGCCATCATCTCCAGCACCTTGACGACCCTGGCGGTCTTTCTGCCGCTGATCTTCATCCGCGGGGTGGCCGGCGTGCTGTTCCAGCAGATGTCCCTGGTAGTCAGCTTCTCGCTGTTGTGCTCGCTGTGGGTGGCGCTGACCCTGGTGCCGATGCTGGCCAGCAAGGTACTCCAGCCCTCATCCAGCGGCCCGGAGCGGATGACCCTCGGGCGACGCCTCTACCGCGCCAGCGGATGGCTGCTGGAACAGTTGGAACTGGCGTACCGCGACCTGCTCCACTGGGCGCTGGGGCATCGCATCGCCGTGGTCCTGCTGTCGCTGGCCGTGCTGGGCGGCTCGGTGGCGCTGATCCCCCGGGTGGGCGTCGAACTGATGCCCTCCAGCGACGAGAACGAGGTCCGCGCGAACCTGGAGGCCGAGGTGGGCATCCAGATCGGCCTGTTCAGCCAGAAGATGGCGCAGGTGGAGAAGCTGATCCGCAAGGCGGTGCCCGAGTCGCGCTGCATGGTCGTCAGCATCGGGGGGCACGGCTGGCACGCCGCCGGGGTCAATGAGGCGGAGGTCCGCATCTCGCTGACGCCGGTGTCGGAACGGACACGCTCCAGCGAGCAGATCGCGGGCGTCCTGAGAAAGGCGCTGGGCCAGTTGCCGGGCATCACGGTCCGCACCCGGGCCGGCACGGGCCTGGACATGCTGCGGCGCATGATGTCGCAGGGCGGAGAGAAGATCGAGGTGGAGGTCCGCGGGCACGACCTGGCGACCGCCGATGAACTGGCACTCCAGGTCCAGCGGGTGGTGGAGGCCGTACCCGGCATCACCGACACGAAGATCAGCCGGGAGTCCGGCACGCCGGAGGAGCAGGTCGTGGTGGATCGGGCCAAGGCCGCCGACCTCAAGCTCACGGTCTCCCAGATCGCAGGCATGCTCCAGACCGTCCTGTCGGGCACCGAGGCGGGCATGTACCGCGAGGGCGGCGACGAGTACACCATTCTCGTCAAGGTCAAAGACCCCGAGAAGCTCTCGCTGGAGGAACTGCTGGACCTGACCATCACCAACAGCGACCACGAGCCCATTGTCCTGCGAAACGTCGTCAACCTCCACCCGCGACGCGGGCCGGTACTCATCGAACGCAAGGACCAGGAACGCATGGTCGTCGTCTCGGCCAACCTGGCCGGGCGCGACATGGGCTCGGTGATGAAGGACATCGGCGACCGGATCCAGACCATCCCCCTGCCGCGAGACTTCGCCCTGGTGTTCGGCGGCGACTGGGAGGAGCAGCAGAAGGCCTTCCGCGAACTCCTGCTGAGCTTCGTGCTGGCCCTGGTGTTGGTGTACATGGTCATGGCGTGCCAGTTCGAGTCCTTGCGAGATCCGTTCGTGGTGATGTTCTCCGTGCCCCTGGCGGTCATCGGCGTGACGTTGGCCCTGTTCCTGACAGGCACGACCTTCAACATTCAGTCGTTCATCGGCTGCATCATGCTCGGCGGAATCGTCGTCAACAACGCCATCCTCCTGGTCGATCACACCAACCTCCTGCGCCGACGAGACGGCATGCCCCTGCGGCAGGCCATCGAGGAGGCTGGACGACGGCGCCTCCGTCCCATCCTCATGACCGCCTCGACCACTGTCCTGGGCCTGCTGCCGCTGGCGCTGGGACTGGGCGAAGGCGGCGAGGCGCAGGCGCCGATGGCCCGGGCGGTCATCGGCGGGCTGCTCAGCTCCACCCTGATCACCCTGGTCTTCGTGCCGGTCATGTACTCCCTGTTCGAACGCAAGCTGTCCAAGGCCGAGCCGGTTGCCGAGCCGGTTGCCGCCCAGCCCCCGCCGCCTTAGGAACCTCCCCCTTGCCAGACCTTCCGCCAATCCGCCGCCTCGTCCTGCTGCTGGCCCTCGCCCTGGGCCCGCTGTCCTGCGCGTCGCTCCAGCCGGCCGCCTACGAGGACTACATCGGCCCCGAGCTGCGCAAGCGAGCCGCCACCACGGCACCTGCGGCCGCAGCCGCGACCGCCCCCGCAACTCGTCGCCTCTCGCCCGCCGACGGACCCATCAAACTCACCCTCGAAGAGGCCATCCTCGTCGCCCTGGAGAACAACCGGGAACTGGCCGTCCAGCGACTGGCCCCCCGCATCCAGCAGACCTTCGAGGACCAGGAACGGGCCCTGTTCGACCCCCTGGCCACCGCCTCCATCCAGCAGTCCCGCATCAAAGCCCAGCGACTCGCACGTGCCGGCGCGGGAACCGAGCACAGCGCCGTCGATTCCATCCTCGCCGCAGCCGGGCTCAGCCAGTTCCTCCCCACCGGCACCACCGTCGGCGTGGATGCGTCCTCTACCTACACTGACTCCTCGCTGTCCGACGACACCTTCGTCGCCACCCGCGTCGGCCTGACCGCCACCCAGGCCCTGCTCAACGGGTTCGGCACGGACGTCAACCTCGCCTCGCTCCGCCAGGCCCGCCTGGACACCCTCGCTTCGCAGTACGAACTCCGCGGCTTCGCCGAGGCCCTGCTGGCCGACGTGGAGACCACGTACTGGGACTACGTACTGGCCGAGCGCCAGATCGAGATCTTCACCGAGTCGCTCGCGCTGGCCCGCCGCCAGCTCGACGAAACCCAGCAGCGCGTCGAGATCGGGCGCCTCAGCGAGATGGAGCTGGCCGCCATGCGGGCAGAGGTGGCCCTGCGACAGGAAGCCCTCATCAACGCCCGCAGCACCCTGGCCACCACGGCCCTTCGGCTGCTGCGACTGCTCAACCCGGACGGGGCAAACCCGCTGACGCGCAAGATCGTCCTGCTCAACCGCCCCAGCGCCCCGCGCAACGAACTCGAGGACGTGCAGACCCACGTGAGCGCAGCCCTCAACATGAGGCCGGACATGAACCAGGCCCGCCTGGCCCTCCAGCGCGACGAGCTCGAGATCGTCAAGACTCGCAACGGGCTGCTGCCCCGCCTCGACCTGTTCATCACGCTGGGCAAGACCGGTTATTCGGAGGTGTTCGGGCGGTCGGCGCAGAACGTCCGCGGCGACACGTATGACGTGCTGATGGGGGCCCGCTTCTCCTACCCGCTGGGCAACCGCGATGCCCGCGCCCAGCACGCCCGCGCCACCTTCACCCGCCTGCAGACGCGAGAGGCCCTAGCCAATCTCGCTCAGCTTGTCGAACTCGACGTGCGGGCCGCTTACATCGAGATCCGCCGCGCCGCCGAGCAGGTCACCGCCACCGCCGCCACCCGAAAGCTCCAGGAAGAGACCCTGCGGGCCGAGACCGAGAAGTTCCGCGTGGGCAAGTCCACCTCGCTGCTGGTGGCCCGAGCCCAGCGAGACCTCGTCGCCAGCCGGATCGCCGAAGTGGAGGCCGTCATCAACTACAGCAAGGCGATGGTCAGCTTCTATCGCCTCGAGGGCACGCTGCTGATCCGTCGCGGCATCGCCGCCCCCGGACGAGAACCCATACTCGAAGATATCCTCCGCCGCTGAAGACCCACGGACGGCTTCCCGCGGGCTGTCGTCTTGCCTGGTGTTCCGGGACGGAACACTAGGGCGACACGACTCGCCACGATTTCGCCGGCACCGTCACCTTCCGCCCGTCGCTGAAGGTCATCGTCTTCTCGTTCGGCCCCAGGTTCCAGGCTGCGTAGGTCTTCTTGTTGTCACGCCGAAACACCGCGCAGAACGGCGCATCCGCCCGGACGCTGCGGTCGATCGTCCCCAGTTCCATAAGCGAGCGAACCCAGTGCACGGTGTTGGCCTTTGAGTTCCCCGCCTCCGGCTTCCAATCGGGCCCGGCCGCCTCCAGCAGCCGCCCGGCTTCTTCGGGGTCGCTCATTGCCCGCGCCATCCAGAAGATGTCCGCCCAGTGTTTCAGCTCCCCGCCGGTTCGCTTCATCAGGGCGTCCCACTGGCGATGCGCCACTGCGGGCGGCAGGTCCAGGTACAGCGACCCGCCGTGCATGGGCAGCAGGTTGATCCCCGCCACGTGCTCGGGCCGGGCCGAGAACCACGTCGCGTAAACGCCCTTGCCGCCCCAGATCATCGCCAGGCACTCCGGCGCGCCGGACGGATATGATCCGTGCTCGTTGAACCAGTATTCGCGGACGGCCGACCGCTCCGTGGCGTACAGGTACGCCCCCAGGTCTCGCAGTTCGCGGTCGCCCAGCGCCTCGCCCAGCATCAGGATCGCCCACCACGCGTTCATCGCCTCCGACGACGACTCCTGGTTGTTGCCGTCGCCGAACTTCGCGTGCCCCGACGCCCACGAATGGCCCGCGTAAGGGTCGAAACACCGCAGGAACGGAAAGAGCTTGTCGCCTCGGTCCGCCGACGCAATGTCCCGGATCAGCACCCGCAGCATCCCTCCCCATCGCCGGTCGCTCGCCCACGCGGGGTCGTGGCGGGCCACCTCCACCGCCGCCTGCAAGAAGTACCCGTAGTGAAAATGATGATCATTCAACTCGCGGTCGCTGCCGAAGCTCGGCGGCAGGCCGATCAGCGTCCCCCACGCCGGCTCGTAGCAGAACATGCGCGGCGCCCTCGCGTCGCCCCGGGCCGTCAGCCACTCCTCCAGCCGCTCACGGACGCGCTTCCGCAACTCTGCGGCCTGCTCAGTCAAGCCATACTGCTCGGCCACCGCAGCCGCTGTCGCCAGCTTGCCCAGGACCTTGCCCTCGGCGTAGGTATCGCGCACGTGCGCCATGTTCTCGTTCAGCGCCGGCCCCAGCAGGCGGGCCATCTCAGCCGGCGCAACGCCCGCCGCTCGCGGCAGAACGGGCAGACCGCCTCCCAGCGGCAGGATCGTTTGGAACGAAGTCCCCCGGGCCAGCTTCATCGTCCCGCGGACGCTCGCGTATGACTGGCCGGTCAACTCCGCCTGGGCAAACCGCCACTGGTGCGGATACAGCGCCGTCAGCGTCGAACGCTCGCTGCCATCGCGCGGGGTTGTGGTGAAGGTGAAGGTCGTCCGCACGGCGTCGGTTGCGGGGTCATACCGCCACGCGACTCGGGTGTCGGTGACGTGGGCGTGGGCACAGCGGGCGAACAGGGCAAGCGTCTCCTTCTTGTCGTCGGGCAGGACCGCCAGCGAGAGGTACCGCTTGCCCGCGGGCGGTTGGCAGACCAGCTTGTCGCCCCCCAGGCCCGTCCACGTCGAGCCGGCCGGGGCAAAGAGCCCGTAGCAACTCCGCCCGACGCGCACGCCCAGGACGGACGAGTCGGCCCTCCCGGCAAACACCTCCGCCGGACGGGCGAACGACACCCTCGGCCGGCTGGCGTCGAACATCGCATAGACGTACGGGCTGCCGTGCCCGTAGGACGCGCTGAAGCCCGCCCCCGGCGGGCCGAACCGCACGGTGACGAACCAGTCACTGTAGCCCTCGACGCGGGCGTCGGCCAGCGGCTGGTCCGCGTCCAGGCCCAGCACGAGGTCCCCTTTCCCACCGCCCATCGCGCCGAATATGCCCTCGCGGTTGGCATGGACGCCGGGGCCGGGATACTGCACCCGCAGCCCACCCGCCTCCGCCCTTATCGCCAGCGGATGGGAGAAGTGCGGCTGGGAGAACGGCTCCCACAGCAGACTGCTCCACCAGTCGTTGGTGGGATACGGCCCGCGCAGTCCAGCCGCCGCGTAGATCGTCTGCGGCGGTCCCTTGGCCCCCGGCGGCAGACCTACGCGATAGCTTCCGGCCCCGACGGAGACAATCCCGTCGGCAGGCCGCACGGGAGACTCTCCGTTGGCTTCGCCGACCGCTTGACCCTTCGAGGGCAGCGCGAGCGCCGAAACCGCAAGCACCGCCCAGAGGACACTTCTTCTCTCCACGTCCGTTCTCCCGGAGACCCGCCCTGTTTACTCTCTCTGTCCCTCTACGTCCTGCTTCTTACGCCCGATCTTGTTCTCCGTCCCCGCCAGGAGTCGCTGGATGTTGCCGCGGTGACGGACCACGATCAGCAGCATGATCGCCGTCGCGAAGATCAGCAGCGGCCAGAGGCCCAGCGTCCGCCGCCAGCCGATCATCAGCCCGTTGACGCCCAGGAAGAGGGGGATGAACGCCACCGCCGCCACCACGCTGCCCAGCGAGACGTAGCGGCTGACCAGGGTAACGACGATCCACAAGGCAAAGGCCGCCAGCCCGGCGTACGTGAAGAACGGCCAGACGCCCAGCACCACGCCCAGCGCCGTGGCCACGCCCTTGCCCCCGCGGAACTTCAGCCAAGGGCAGAACACGTGCCCCAGCACCGCCCCCAGGGCAGCCGACAACCACGCCGCCTGGTGCATCGCCGTCGGGAACCCCTCGCCCTGCCGAGCGGCCAAGCCCCGCAGCAACCAGCCCGCCACCAGCACGGGCAGCAGTCCCTTGGCCACGTCGAGGAAGAAACAGAGATAGCCCCACTTGCGTCCCAGCACCCGCCCGACGTTCGTCGCCCCGACGTTGCCGCTGCCGGCGCGGCGCAGGTCCACGCCGTGCGCCCGGGCGATGATCGTGCCGAACGGCACCGAGCCGACCAGATACGCTCCCGTCAGGAACGCGACGAGATAGGCTGCTTGTTCGATCATAGGGAATAGGGATCAGGGAATAGGGACCAGGAAACCGGAAAAACAGAAGCTCCAACAGTACAACGTCCAACTCTCAATACTGAATGGAAACGACAAAGCCGGGATGTTCAGCGTTGTCAGCATGATTCATCCGGCCTGACTTGAACAGTGGAACTTGAGCGTTCCACGGCTGAACCTTCTGTCTTCTTCTTCGCCGCGACTTCTTCGTACAGTCTCAGAAGCTCATCCACGTGCCGCGCCAGGGCCAACCGCCCCTCGACCTCGCCGCACGCCTCGGCCCGCTTCTGGCGGCTGAGCGGATTGGCCAGTTCCTCCATCGCCGCCACAGCCGCTGACGTGTCGTCCGGGGAGGAAATGACGATCCCCGCCCCGCCGGCGAGGGCGTCGGCCGCCCCGTTGTACGCGGTGGTCAGCGGGGGCAGGCGCCACCGCACCGCCTCCAGAACGACCAGGCTGCACGGGTCGTACCAGGTCAACAGGATCATGGCGTCGGCGGCGGCGTACCAGTGACGGATCTGGCGCGTGGGCGGCTCGAAGTGGACGCGATCGGTCACGCCCAGGTCGTCGGCCAGGCGGCGGTACGGACCGACCGATTCGCGCCCCACGATCGCCAGGCGGGCACGGGAGTGCGTCGCCCCCAGCCACCTGGCGAACGCCCGCAACGTCTGGGCCACCCCCTTGAGTTCGAAGTTCGTCGCCACCGCGACAAAGAGCGTCTCGTCCTCGCCAACCCCGACGGCCGAGCGAACCTCCCGCCGCCAGGCGATGCGCCGCGACGCGTCCGGCTCCATCTCGGCCACGCCGTTGAAGATGACGCGGACGTTGTCGCGCCGGCGATAGTCTCGCTCGAACTGGCGGGCCACCAGTTCGCTGACGCACAGACAGACCGCACGCCCCTCGCGGACGATTCGGCGCTCCAGACGCGCCCGCTGCATTCGCCCGAAGTTCAGCCACCCCACCCCCGCGTACAGCGCCCGCACCAGCCCGCGGCGGCGCCGCACATGGGCGACCGCCGAGGAGGCCACCGTCCCGCCGTGCGGGTGATAGACGTCCACGCCCGGCATGGCCAGCATCGCGTGCGTGGCGTCAAACTCGCCCGAAGCGAGAACACCCCCCGCGGCGCGAAGAAAACGCCGCATCCGCCCGCACCGCGTCAGCCCGCTGCGACCCAGGCGCACCACCTCTACGCCCGGCGCTTCCCACTGAGCGTCCTGGCAGACGACGCACACCTCGTGTCCGCGACGCGCCAACTCGGCTGCCACCTCGCCCGTGTACGTTTCCCGCCCGCCCCGCAGGGGGTCCATTCGCTCGATGATCAGGGCGATCTTCACGGCAGCGGCTCCTTGGGCTGGTAGCCGTACGGCAGGCCGTGACGGTCCTCGTGCGTGCCGCGCCGGCGGATCGTGGCCACCTTGTGATCAATCGCCTGTTCCAGCCGGCCCCGCCCAGCCGCCCGCTCGCCGGGCAAGTACTCGTCCATGAACAGCCCCCAGTGCGCCGATACCCACTCCCACGGCATCGAGTGCTTGAGCTGGGCCAGGTCCTTCACCCGCCACCGGAACCGCCGCCACCGCGGGCGAAACGCCCGCGCCAGGTCGATCAGCCGAAGCTCGATCGCCCCCGCCGGACCGCCCGGCTCGTGCAGGAAGATGTGGCAATTGTACAGGTCGCGGTGCACCAGGCCCGCGGCATGAAAGCGGCGCACCAGGCCCGCCAGCAGTCGCGTGAACTCCACGACGCGCCGCGAGTCCAGCCCGCACCGCTCGATGAACGGCCCGGCCGACTGTTCCAACGACTCGCCCGGAACCGCCGTCATGATGATGTAGCTTCGCCTGGCCCCCCGGCAGTCGAACTCCTCGCCGCCCTGGGCCTGGTCGATCGTGCCCACGCCCGCGGCCTGGCAGGCGCGGATCATCGCCAGCTCCACGCCCGCGGGACTCCGGCGCCATCCGTAGGTGAGCAGCCTGCTCAGCCGCTGGCCCAAGCCTTCGCGAAGGTAGCGTTTCATGTACACGCGCCAGGTGCGGCCCTGCGCGTCGTCCAGGTCCATGGTCCAGCGCTGGCGGCCCTTGAGGTGAACGGCCGTCATGTCCTCCCCCCCGGTCCAGGCGAAGGCGCCGTCGATACTGTCCAACCCGTGACGGCGCAGGAGTTCACCCAGCGGTCCGGCCTGTGTGGCGGCGTTCACGACTGCCCCCCCGCCCGCGCCGCCGGGCGGACCAGGTCCAGAACCTCCTCGGCCGCCCGCATCGCCATCTCCACCGTGAGCGACTGCATGCATTGGTGATAGAGCGGGCCGGGCGGCTGGGGACAGATCCGCTTCTGACACGGCGAGCAAGACACGGCCCGGCGGACGATCCGCTCGCGGTCGTAGTCGATGGCCGCCCATTGTGGATCGGTGCTGCCAAAGAGCGTCACCACGCCGATGCCCAGCGCCGCAGCCAGGTGGCGGGCGCCCGTGTCGTTGGTCACCAGCAGGTCGCAGCGACGCAGCAGACCTTTGAGCAGTCCCAGGGTGTTGTCGCGAGCGGAGAAATCCAGCAACGGGGGCGACCCCATCGCCGCCACCACGTCGGCGGCCAGGGCCTTCTCCGACGGTGCTGCGTTGACGATGATTTGCGCTCCGCGCCGCCGGGCCAACAGCTCGCCCAGTTCCGCGTACCGCTCGCGTCGCCACATCTTGCTTACGCCGAACGCCGCCCCCGGATTCAGCATGACCAGCGGGTGCGACGGGTCATGCCCCGCCTCCGCCAACAGTCCGTCGGCGGTGCGGGCGTCCTCGTCGCGAACCGCCAGGCGCATGCGCCGCCCGGCAAGGCCCGTACCCAGCCGCTCGGCCAGGGCGTTGTAGTAGTCGATGGCCGGCACCGGCACGAACCGGCCCCGCGCGTCGCGTCGCGGGCGGAGCTTGTCGGTCAGCATCCACCCGCGCAGGTCACGATCGTACCCGCTGATCCGCTTGGCCCCGCCGACCCAGGCCAGGGCGGCTGAACGGAAGCTGTTGGGCAGCAGAATGGCGTGGTCGAAACGGCGCCGGCGGATCTCGCGGGCCAGGGCCATCCACTTGCGCAGGCGCGGGCGCTGCTTGGACGGGTCAACGATCTGTTCGTCGCACAGGCCCGAGCCGGCCAGCGTCTCCAGGGCCCCGGGCCGGCCCACGAACGTCAGGCGGGCCTGGGCGAAGTGCTCGCGCAAGGCGGCCAGGGCAGGGGTGGCCATGACCACGTCGCCCACCCAGTTGGGCAGGAACACCACGACTTCTTTCGCCTCGGGCATACGAGGGGATTGTACCCAAGGACATTGCAGGCTGGAAGAGGACGCCGTGATGAAGCGCTCCGTGCAGCGGCGAGCGAACGGGAGGCCGTCCGTCGCCGAAAGCGGGAAGCTCTCTGTAACTCTTGGCCCGCCGCGTGGTAGGATAGACAGGCATGAAGACTTGGATCGTCATTCTGGCGCTGCTGCTGGCCGGCGGGGCGGGCGTGTGGGCCTGGCAGCAGGGGCAGGCCCACCAGGATCAGCCCGCGCCCGTGCCGACCGCCCGCGTCGTTCGCGGCGAGTTGACCCTGTTCGTCGAGGCCACCGGCAGCGTCGAAAGCAACCTCGACGTCGACGTCAAGAGCAAGGCCAGCGGCAAGGTCCTCGAACTGCCCCGCGACGTGGGAGACCGCGTCCCCCAGCACGTGCCCGGACAGAACGACGCCCAGGCCCTGCTGGCCGCCCTGGACCCGGTGGATGAGAACCGCAAGGTCGAACGCGCCCGCGCCGCCCGCGACGCGGCGGCCGCCGCCCTGGATCAGACCCAGGCCGCCCTGGAGACCGCCCGCCAGAACCTCAAGATCAAACGCCTCGAAGTTCAGGCGCAGATCGACTCCGCCACCGCCAAGAAGCGACTGGATGACCTGAACCTCCAGCGACGTCGCGAACTGGCGACTAAGAACGCCACCACCCAGAACGAGTTGGACGTGGCCATCGCGGCGGCCTCGGTCGCCCAGGCGAACCTGGACCTGGCCCTGGCCGGCAAGGAAAGCCTGCGGATGCTGGAATCCACCATCCAGCAGCGCCAGGCGGAGACGGAACTGGCCAAGGCGAATCTGGCTGCCACCGAAGCCGAGTTGGCCGAGACGCAGCAGCGGCTGAGCGAGACGCGGATTTACTCCCCCATCGCGGGCGTGGTCACCCGGCGCGATGTGCAGGAAGGGCAGATCATCGCCAGCGGCATCATCAACGTCGCCGGCGGGACCACCCTCATGACCGTCAGCGACATGTCGCGGATGTTCGTCCAGGCCGAGGTGCACGAGAGCGACATCGGGCACATCGTGGAGACGGGCAAGCTGGGCCAGGAGGTCACCATCACCGCCGACGCGTACCCGGGCAGGCCCTTCACGGGCAAGGTGGTGCAGATTACTCCGCGGGGCGTCAGCGACGCACGGGTGATCAACTTCATGGTCAAGGTCGAGGTTCTCGACGAACAGAAGAACCTGCTACTGCCCAAGATGACCACCGACGTGAGGATTCTCGCCCGTCAGAACAAAGACGTGCTGCTCCTGCCCACCGCCTGCCTGCACTACGACCGGGACCGCTCCTACGTGGAACGGCGCACGGCCGGGGGCTTCGAGAAACGCTATGTCCGCCTTGGCCTCAGCGACGGCGCGCAGGCCGAGGTGCTCGAAGGCCTGGCCGAAGGCGATGAGGTCGCCCAGGGCTCGCGGATCGTCAGCCGGTGGGTCAAGTCCGCCGGCCAGCCGTGAGGATGGCCGACCGCACGCCGACAGGCAAGGCCTCCCTCCGCGATCCCCCAAGCTGGCATCGAGCCCCTTTCCCCGTATAGTATGCACGGTCCGCCCGCGTCAACGGAGGGCCCGGGTGCTGCCGGGCGGCGGAAGATCCAATGGCGGAAGAGCCCCGAAAACTCGGCTTGCTGTGGGCCTTCATGAAGGGCCAGCGGTTGCGGTACGCCGCGGCGGCGGGCGCCATGTTGGCGGCTGCGCTGGTGATGTTCCTCGTGCCGCTGATCGCGGCGATCGTCATCGACTACGTGATCCAGGCCAAGGCCCTGCGGGGTCCGCAGTGGCTTCGGAAGGCGTTGGAGGCCATGGGAGGTCGGGAGAGTCTGGCCCGCAACCTGTACCTGGCCGGCGGGGCCGTCGCGGCCCTGACCGCCCTGAGCGGGCTGTTCACGTACCTCAAGGGCCGCTGGAGCGCCCAGGCCAGCGAGACCATCGCCCGGCGGCTGCGAGACCGCCTCTACGAGCACCTCCAGCGTCTGCCCTGCACGTACCACGACCAGACCAGCACGGGCGAGTTGGTGCAGCGCTGCACCAGCGACGTCGAGACCGTTCGCACGTTCCTGGCCACCCAGGTCGTCGAGATCGCCCGGGCGGTGGTCATGCTGCTGACCGTCCTGCCGTTCATGCTGGCCCTGAGCGTGGAACTGACGCTGCTGGCGATGGCCCTGGTGCCGTTGATCCTGGGCTTCTCGCTGGTCTTTCTTTCGCGGGTGACGAAGGCCTTCCGCCTGTCGGACGAGTCCGAGGGGCGAATGACCACCCTGCTCCAGGAGAACCTCACCGGCATCCGCGTAGTGAGGGCGTTCGCGAGACAGGACTATGAGCAAGACCGCTTCGCTGAGTCCAACCTGGAGTTCCGCGACAAGACCATCCGCCTGATCGACCTGATGGCGTGGTACTGGGCCGCCAGCGACTATGCCTGCCACCTGCAAAGCGCCCTGGTGCTGATCATGGGCGGACTGTGGGTGATCCAGGGCGCCGCGGACGTGGGCGTGCTGTTCGCCTTCCTGGCCTACGAAGGCATGCTGCTGTGGCCCGTGCGTCACATGGGCAGGCTGCTGACCGAACTCGGCAAGACGCGGGTGTCGATGGGCCGGCTGTGGGACATTCTCCACCACCGCAACGAGCGGGGCTCGCCCGCGCCGGAGGTGCTGGAAGCGGGCGCCCTCGGCGAGCGGGTGGAGGCCAGCCCCGCCCCGGGCCAGGCGGGCCCGGGCAAGGACCTCGTGCCCGCCCAGCCTCTGGGGGGCAGCCTCACCGTGCGTGACCTGAGCTTCTCCTACGACGGCCACGCCGCCGTGCTGGACGACCTCAGCTTCGACGTGCCCGCCGGGTGGACCGTCGCCCTGATGGGTCCCTCCGGGGCGGGCAAGAGCACGCTCATGCACGTCCTGCTGCGGCTCTACGAGTACCACCGCGGCTCGATCAGGCTGGACGCCCACGAACTGCGCGACCTGGACCCGCACTGGCTTCGCAGCCAGATCGGCGTGGTGCTCCAGGAACCGTTCCTCTACTCCAAGACGCTGCGCGAGAACATCCGCCGCTCCAGCCGGGACGACGCGGTGGTGGAGGCGGCTGCGGCGGTGGCGGCGATCCACGAGTCGATCCTGTCCTTCGAGCAGGGCTACGACACGCTGGTGGGCGAGCGCGGCGTGACGCTGTCGGGCGGGCAGCGTCAGCGGGTGGCCCTGGCCAGGGCCATCCTGCACGACCCGCCCATGCTGGTGCTGGACGACGCGTTCAGCGCCGTCGACGTGCGGACCGAGGGCTCGATCCTGTCGGCCCTGGGGCGCCGGCGCGGGCGGCGCACCACGCTGGTGATCGCCCATCGACTCTCGACACTGATTCAGGCCGACCGGATCCTCGTGCTCGACCGCGGGCGGATTGTCCAGCGGGGCACGCACGAGGAACTGCTGGCCCAGGGCGGGCTGTACGGGCGGCTGTGGCATATCCAGAGCGAACTGGAGGAGGACCTCCGCCAGGAACTGACCGCCGGACCGGCTGGAGGGAACGCCCATGCCTGATCCCGCCGTCCTGGAAGAGGAAATCGTCGCCCGTCTGGACCTGGCGCCGTGGAAGCGGCTCTGGCCGTACGTGCTGCAACTCAAGCGGTACTTCATTCCCATGGTGATCATCTCCGCGCTGACGGCAGGGGCGAATGCCGCGATGTACCTGGCCATTCGCGGCGTGATCGACCAGGCGGTGTCCGGCAGCCGCGACGGCGTGCTGGGCTACGGGCTGTTCTTCGTGGCCGTCGTGACCGGCCAGGTGACGTGCGTGTGGATGTTCATCTTCCTGGGCGGCCGGATCAGCCAGAACATCGCCCACAACATTCGGCGGGACATCTTTCAGCGGCTGCAGGATCTGGACGTAAGCTACTACGACCGCCGCCCCGTCGGCTGGCTGATGGCCCGCGCCACCAGCGACTGTCAGCACCTGGGCAGGCTCCTGGCCTGGGGCCTGCTGGACCTGTCATGGGGCCTGTTCATGATGGCCGCCCTGGCCGGCGTGATGCTCTACCTGAGTTGGGAGTTGTCCCTGATCGTCTTTACCGTCATCCCGCCGCTGATCTTCGTAAGCCTGAAGTTCCAGCGGCTGCTGCTGCACAGTTCGCGACAGGTCCGCAAGACCAACTCGCAGATGACCGGGGCGTACAACGAAGGCATCGCGGCTGTGCGAACCACCAAGACGCTTGTCCGCGAGGACGAGAACCTGCGGGAGTTCCAGACGCTTAGTTCGGCCATGTATCGCCATTCGGTGCGCAACTCGTTGCAGTCGGCGATGTACCTGCCGCTCATCCAGACGCTCGGGGCGGTGGGCGCGGGGCTGGCGCTGTGGTTCGGGGGCCTGGATTCGATGGCCGGCGCGGTGAGCCTGGGCACGATCGTCCTGTTCATCAACAGTGCCACGCGATTTTTCGACCCCGTGCACGAACTGGCGCGGGTGCTGACGGACGTGCAGTCGGCCCAGGCGTCGACCGAGCGGGTGATGGGCCTGCTGGCCAGCGTGCCGGAGATCCGCGACAGCGACAAGGTCCGCCAGGCGATCCGGAACCATGAACGTGGCACGGGCATCTTGCCCGTGCGTTCCACGGGCGTCCCGCCCGTGGTGCAGGGCCGGGACGACCTTGCGACGCATGGGCGAGACGCCCATGCCACGCGCGCAGCACCGCTGGCGATCGACGGCTTGGACGACCGCATTGGCACGATCGAGTTCCGCGACGTCACGTTCGCGTACAAGCAGGGCCAGCAGGTGCTGGAGCACTTCAACCTGACGGTGCAGGCCGGGCAGACCGTCGCACTGGTCGGAGCGACAGGCGGCGGCAAGACCACCATCGTCAGCCTGCTGTGCCGGTTCTACGAGCCCGTCCAGGGCGAGATCCTGCTGGACGGCGTGGACTACCGCAGGCGCAGCCTCCGCTGGCTCCAGTCGAGCCTGGGCGTGGTGCCCCAGACGCCCCACCTGTTCAGCGGGACCATCCGCGAGAACATCCGCTACGGGCGTCTCGACGCCAGCGACGACGAGGTCGCCCGCGTGGCCCGCCTGGTCAACGCCGAGCCCTTCATCCTGGGGATGGACCACGGCTACGACAGCGAGGTGGGCCAGGGCGGCTCGCGACTGTCGATGGGCCAGAGACAGCTCGTCTGCCTTGCGCGAGCGGTGCTGGCCGACCCGAAGGTCTTCATCATGGACGAGGCCACCTCGTCGGTGGACACCGAGACGGAGCGGTTGATCCAGGACGGCGTGGAGCGGGTCCGCGAGGGACGAACGTGTTTCATGATCGCCCACCGCCTGTCGACGATCCGCTCCGCTGACCGCATCCTGGTGATCGACGGCGGACGGATCGTGGAACAGGGCTCGCATCACGAGCTGATCCTCGCCCGCGGGGGCTACTACGAGTTGTACTCCAACCAGTTCCAGCAGGAGAAACGGCGCGAGCTGCTGGGGGGCAGTCCGAAAGCCGAACAGTAAGTCCGCCACTTGTCAGCCGACCGGGGCCGGCCGACGCGCAAGCGGACGAACAGAGGCCTGGACCGGAAGGAACGGCCGTGAGCGAAACGCTGCCGAGCGAGGAATTCGGGATTGTCGGTCGAACGGGTCGTACCCGAGAACAAGTCGCAAGTCGACAACCTGCCTGCCGGTAGGCAGGGCAGGTCGCCAATTGATCATCTCGACAACGTCCCTGGTCCTGCGTTACAATTCCCTTCATGAATCAATCGATCCCGGTCGGCGTGACCTTCAGTTTCATCTGCCCCGTCCACAACGAGGAAGCGGGGCTGGAGCGGTTTCATGGCCGCCTGTCAGCCGTCGCGCGCTCGCTGAACGAGCCGTACGAGATCCTCTTCGTCAACGACGGATCGAGCGACCGCAGCGATGAGGTCATCCGCCGCCTGACCGTGACCGACCCGCACGTGCGATACGTCGAGTTCTCGCGGAACTTCGGGCACCAAGCGGCCGTCACCGCCGGCTACGATTACGCCCGCGGGCGGGCGGTCATCTCGCTGGACAGCGACTGCCAGCACCCCCCCGAGCTGATCCCGCAAATGGTCGCCTTGTGGCGCGAGGGGTTCGAGGTGGTCTACACGGTGCGGCGCGACACGCAGGGCATCAGCCCGTTCCGCCGCTCGATCGGGCGGCTGGCCTATCGGATCATCCGCATGATCTCGGGCATCGAGTTGACCGACCAGGCCGACTTCCGCCTGATGGACCGGCGCGCGGTCGAAGCCCTCAAGGCCCACCGCGAACACGCCCGCTTCCTCCGCGGGCTGGTCAAGCACATCGGCTTCCGCCAGACCTCGCTGCCCTACACGGCCGAGGCCCGCACCGCCGGGCGCTCCACCTATACGCTCCGCCAGCTCGTGAACATGACGACGGCAGGGATGTTCAACTATTCCGTCCGCCCGCTTCGCCTGATCGCGGGGCTGGGCGGAGTGCTGCTGTCGCTGGCGGCGGCGTACCTGCTGCTGGCGATGGTGCTGATCTGGCCGATCTGGGGTTTCCCCGGCGGGCTGTGGAACCTGGGCATGGCCATGGTCGCATTGACCGGCTTGCAGATGATTGCGCTGGGCCTGGTGGGCGAGTACGTGGGGCGTATCTTCGATGAGGCCAAGGCCCGTCCGCTGTACATCGTCCGGCAGCTTGGCGGCTTCGACACCCCCGTGGCCGAGACCGCCCTGCCCGAGAGCGATGAAGACGGCGAACCTGTGGATGATCCCGATAACGATAGCTACGTCGTCTACACGTAATCAGTAGCCTGTAGCCTGTAGCCTGTAGCCCGAAGCCTGTAGCCAGTTGGTTGGTGATTGATGGTTGTTCCTAATTGACTGTGCGTGAATCCGGCTTGCCGTTCGGCGGCCTCGACTTGTGCCAGCGTCGCAATAAAGAATGGGCACTCCTGACCCACAACCCGCGCCGCATTCCCCGGACCCATCCGCCCCGCAGCCCCAACAACAAACAACCAAGACCAAACAACCCAACGCCTGGCTCCAGCTCCTCCGCCTGCCGAATCTCTTCACCGTGCCGGGCGACCCAGCCGCGGGGTTCATCCTGGCCTGGCTGTCCACCGGGAGTGGGCCGAAGCCATCACTGAACGTCACTGTCTTGCTCCTGGCCGCCTGCGCGGGGTTATTGCTCTATGCCGCGGGCTTGGTGTTCAACGACGTGTTCGACCTGGCCGAAGATCGGCGCGACCGCCCCAGGCGCCCGCTGCCCTCCGGGCGGATTTCGTTGCGCAAGGCTGTCGCAGCGGGCGCGGCCCTGTTGTGCGGGGGTGTGGGCTGCGCATTCGCCGCGTCGGTCCCCGCAGGCGTGCTGGCCGCGGGACTTGGCGTTCTGATCCTGCTCTATGACGCTCTCCTCAAGCGCCTGCCCCTGATCGGCCCGCTAGCCATGGGGGCATGTCGCGGCCTGAACTTCCTGCTGGGGGCCACAGCCGCGGGGGGCTGGCTCGCCTTTCAGAGCTTGCTCATCCTCTATTGCGCCGCCTTGTTGACGGCCTACGTCGCCGCCGTCACCGCCATCGCCCGCGGCGAGACTCGCACCCTTCCCCTGGCCGTCAAGCGATGGCTTCCGGCTGCCGCACTGGCGACAGGTCTCGTCCTCCTGCCGATGGGCGGGCTTGTCGTCATGATGTGGGCCGACGCGTCCGCAATGGACTCGTGGAACATCGCATGGGATGTGTGGAGCTTCTCGCTCGCATGGCGGGAGTTTCTGCTCCTGATTGTCTTGCTCCCGGGGATGCTGGCCGTTCTGACGGCGATTCGCTGTGCCCGCGACCTTCGAGGCCTGCCCCAGCCTGCTCTCATCCAGCGCACCATCGGCCGCCTGATCCGCAACCTCCTGCTCATCCAGGCGGCTCTGGCCTTCTGGCCCATCAAGCCGGGAATGGTCATCGCCGCCATCCTCCTGCTCGTCTTCTATCCGCTCAGCCTCTTCACCGCCCGACGGTTCTACGCGAGCTGAATTCTCCGTGTCCTTGCCGCAGGCATCCCTGCGGGACGGTGGTGGGTGTCTATCGCTCGAAGAGTTGAAACTCCCAGATCGACGGGCCTTCGCTTGTCCGCAGCAGGTTCAAGCGGACCCGCCGGCCGGTCGTGGGCTCGAACTTGATCTCGCGATTCTCGCCAATCCCTTTGCCCTTGTGGAATGTCTGCCAGGCGTCGTTCTTCCACACCTGGAGTTCGAACTCCTGCACGCGGCCGTAGGGCTCGCTGATCCACGCGCGGCGGAAGGTCTTGTCGGCGCCCAGGTCCACTTCCAGCCATGCGGACTTGGTGCCCCAGTCGCAGCCCCAGCGGGTGTCCGGATCGTCGTCAAACGCCCGTGCGGGGGCATACTGGGCCTGCTTCTGAAACACGTTCGACGCCACCGCCTTGCACCTGAACGCCAGCGAACCGCTGCGAACGCTCGGCGGGGCCAGCCTCAGGTCCCCCACCGGCGCGTCCAACTCCAACTTTACGATCGTGTCCAGCGCGTCGCGCCGATCGGCAGGCACGGACACTTCGATGCCGGCGTCCGTCTGCTTGATCGTCGCCTCGCCGCCGGTGAGGACGGAGTGCTTCACGATCTTGCGCGGAATGGGCGGCACTTGAATCGTCTCGCCCGGCCAGCGGAGGATGTGCAGGTAGACGACGTTGCCCTTGTGCGTGCTGCCGCCCCACCAGCGACCGCCCGGCAGGGCGAACTTGTCGCCGTGGGCCCGCACGGCAGCCGCACCCGGCGCCACGAACGGCCCGCCCCGCGTGGCATAGATCGACTCGCCGTACTGCTTGAGCCATTGCCCGATCTTGCGGAAGCTCTCCACCTGGCGGGGCTCGATTCGGCCGTCCGGCATGGGATTGGTGTTCAGCGCCAGGTTGCCGTCGCCGACGGCGCACGCGACGAGGATGCGAACCGCGTCGGTCCAGGGCTTGAGCTTATCGTCGGGCTTCCACGACCACTGCGTGCCCAGCGTGATGCAGCTTTCCCACGGGCGGTCGAACTGGCAGCGCCCGACGTTCTGCTCAGGCGTGTCGAAGTCGCCGCGGGCGCCGGTGCGGTTGTTCACCAGGATGTCGCGCTGGAGCGAGCGGACGTGGCGGATCACCCGCTCGCCTCGGGCGCGATCAAAGCACTGCGGCACGTCGAACCAGATGCCCACCAGCGGCCCGTAGCCCGTAATCAGCTCCTTGACCTGTGCCTCCAGATACTCCGTGTAGCGATCGAGGTTGGAGGCCTGCCGCTTGACCTTGCCTCCCGGGCTGGTCAACGGGAAGTCCGGGTGGTGCCAGTCGCACGTCGAGTAGTACGGGAAGAAGCCGATCCCCTGCTCGCGACAGGCTGAGGCGATCTCCTTGACCACGTCGCGCTTGAACGGGCCGTTCATGATGCTGTAGTCGGTCTGCTTCGTGTCCCACAGGCAGAAGCCGTCGTGATGCTTGAGCAGGAAGACGATGTAGCGGGCTCCACTGTCCTTGACGACCTGGACCCACTGCCTGGCGTCGAACTTGTCGGGGGTCCACTTCTTGTAGAGGGCGTCGTACTCGTCCACCGGCGTGGGCGCGCCCCGCGACCAGCCGATCTCTCGCCCGGTCAGGCTGACCGGGCCCCAACAGATGAACATGCCGAACCGCATGTCTTTCCAGGCTTCCACGGCCTCGCGCTTGGGCTGAAGCAGGTCGTCGGCCGGGACGGCCGGTGGCTGGGCCGACAGGCGGGGGATCAGCAGGCCCACGACGGTCCAGTACGCAATGGCGATGCGGCGGGCAGAAGTGTCCATGGCTTGCCAAACGCCGCCCCGGTCCGACCTGTTGCCTTGCGGCGGGACTGTTCTGTGGGCAATGTGTGCCCCTTTCATGTGCAACTCGCGGGCGGAAGAGGGCGAGATCCCGCATTGGAGCGCCGTTTGCAGGGCCTTTGCGGGTCCCCCAGGCACGAAGCGTTATGGACACGCTCCCCGGGAGTTATACAATGGCGGCACGGCCTGGCGCCGGACCGGTGTGGACATGGACAAGAAACTTCTGATCGTGCAGGTGGCTGCCCTGGGATGGGACTTCCTTCATCGCAACGGCGTGCGCGCGTGCGAAGGCCTGGAGTTCAAGCCAGCCGACAGCGTGCTGCCCGCGTTGACCTGCACGGTTCAGGGCAGCTTCCGCACCGCCAGCCCGCCCTCGACCCACGGCATGGTGGCCAACGGACTGTACTTCCGCGACGTGCGGCGGACGATGTTCTGGGAGCAGTCGTCGGACCTGGTGGCCGGCGAGCGGATCTGGACCCGGTTCCGCCGTCGCGGAGGCCGGGTCGGAATGATGTTCTGGCAGCAGAGCCTGGGCGAACGGGTGGACCTGGTGCTCTCGCCCGCGCCCATCCACAAGCACCACGGAGGCATGATCCAGGATTGCTACTGCCAGCCTTCCGATCTGTACCAGCGCCTGCGAGCCAGGCTGGGAAAGTCGTTCAAGCTCATGCACTATTGGGGCCCGTTGGCGTCGGCGGCCGTGGGCGACTGGATCGCCGCGGCGACGGCGGCGGTATTGGAGGACCGCGAGTCGGCGCCGGACCTGCTGCTGACCTACCTGCCCTCGCTGGACTACGAGTTGCAGCGCGTGGGTCCATCCCATGCTCGCAGCCGCGTGGCCCTGGAGCGGACAATGCAGCAGCTTGCGGCGATGATTTCGGCGGCGCGGTCGCATGACTACGACGTGCTGGTTTACGGCGACTACGCCATCGCCGACGCCGCCCAGGCCGTCTTTCCCAACCGCGCCCTGAGGGCGGCGGGGCTCCTGGCCGTGCGCCAGGTGAAGCAAATGCTCTACCCGGACTTTCACGCCAGCCGGGCCTTCGCCCTGGTCGACCACGAGATCGCCCACGTGTACGTGCGCGACCCGGACGACGTCCAGGCCGCCGCCGAGTGCCTGCGGGCCCTGGACGGCGTGGAACGCGTGCTGGACCGGCGCGAGCAGGCGGATGCGGGGCTCGATCATCGCGCCGGCGGCGAGCTGGTGGTCGTGGCCCGCGAGGGTGCATGGCTGGCCTACCCGTGGTGGCAGAGGAAGCGCGAAGCCCCCGAATACGCCACGCACGTGGACATCCACAATAAGCCGGGTTATGATCCGTGCGAGTTGTTCTCCGGCTGGCCTCCGATCGTCACCGTGAGCCAGGACCCTTCGAGGGTGCGCGGCTCGCATGGGCGCGTGGGGCCGGGGCGCCAGGTCGCCTGGGCCTCCACGCTGGCCTTGGACGAATCGGGCGACGTGATCGCCCTGGCCCGCGGCGTGCGGGACTGGCTCTGAAGATATTCGATTTGCGATTTGCGATTTGCGGCTTGCCCGCCGGCAGGCAGGCGTGAGGTCGTGGCGCAGGGTTGCGGCGCCGCTCGCCAATCGAGAATCGAGAGATCCACGGATTCGTGAATAGACATGACTGAAAGTGACCCAAGCACTCACCCGGACGCCTATCACCAGCGCTTGCTCGTGCCGTTCGACTACCCCGTCCTGTTCGTCCACAACATCTTCGAGGCAGCCAACCCGCTGCTGGCCGACGTGCTGGACCGGCGCCGGGAGCGCCGCCGCCACCGGGTGGCCGTCTACGTGGACGCCGGGCTGTCCGCCGCCCGGCCCGCCCTCATGGACCAGATCAAGGAGTATTTCCACTCGCGGGCCGAGCAGCTCGAACTGGCCTCTCCGCCGCAGATCGTGCCCGGCGGCGAGGAAGCCAAGAACGGCTGGCAGGTCGTCCGCGACGTGATGTGGACGCTGGGCAACCTGCACCTGGACCGCCAGAGTTTCGTCCTGGCTGTCGGCGGCGGGGCCATGCTCGACATGGTCGGCTTCGCCACGTCGCTGGTGCACCGCGGGCTGCGCCTGGTGCGGGTGCCGTCGACGGTGCTGGCCCAGAACGATGCCGGCGTGGGCGTCAAGACGGGCATGGACGAGCACGGGCAGAAGAACTTCGTGGGCACGTTCGCCCCTCCTTTCGCGGTGATCAACGACCTGGCCATGCTGGACTCGCTGGCCGACCGCGACTGGATCGGCGGGTGCAGCGAGGCCTTCAAGGTCGCTCTGATCAAGGACGCCGCCTTTTTCGACTGGCTGTACGATCATGCGAACGCTTTGGCCCGGCGCGACCAGGCCGCCATGGAGCACCTGGTGCGACGAACGGCCATTTTGCACCTGGAGCACATTGCCACCGCGGGCGACCCGTTCGAGATGGGCTCGGCCCGCCCGCTCGATTTCGGGCACTGGGCCGGGCACAAGCTCGAAACGATCAGCCGCTTCCGCGTAGCCCACGGGCAGGCGGTGGCGATCGGGATCGCCATCGACCTGGTGTATGCCATGAGCAAGGGACTGCTCTCGCGGATCGAGTTGGAGCGGGCGATGGAGGCGATGTCCGCGTGCGGTCTGCCGCTCTGGGACGCGTGCCTGGATGAGCGGACGGCCGACGGTGAGCGGGCGGTTCTGGCCGGGCTGGAGGAGTTCCGCGAGCATCTCGGCGGGCGGTTGACGGTTACGCTGCCCAACGGGATCGGGCAGAAGATCGAGGTGCACGAGATGAACTCGGAGTTGCTGGCCGAGGCGGTGGAGCAGTTGAGGGAACGTTCGTTGATTTGACCTTTGACCCAGAGCACGCCATGAAGATACAGGATTCGCCTGCGACCCATCTGACGTACTGTTTGAACATCCACCCGGGCGAGAGCTGGGCGGAGAATTTCGCGGCCATCCGAGACAAGGCCGTGCGGGTCCGCAACCTGGTGGGGCCGGACGGCGAGTTCGGTCTGGGCCTGCGGCTGGGCAACCAGGCGGCCTGTGAGCTGCTGGACCCGGCCAGGCGAAAAGAACTCAAGACGTTCCTGTCTGACAACGCCCTGTACGTCTTCACCGTCAACGCGTTTCCCTACGGGCAGTTTCATCAGACGGCCGTCAAGGAGGACGTGTACGCCCCGGACTGGCGTTCGCCCCAGCGTCTTCAGTACACCCAGGCGGTGGCGAAGATCCTGGCCGACCTGCTGCCCGCACACGTGCAGGGAAGCATCAGCACCGCGCCCGGGTCGTATAAGCCGTGGATTCAGTCGCGCCAGGACGAGGAAGCGATGGTCCGCAACCTGGTGCTGGCGTGTTTCGCGCTGTTCGACATCCGACACACCACCGGCAAGCGGATCGAACTGGCCATCGAGCCGGAGCCCGATTGCTACATCGAGAGCACCGGCGAGTTGATTGACTTCCTCACCGGCCCCCTGAAGGGCTACGCCCAGCGATTCATGGTCCAGCAGCACCAGGTCGGTGATGAATTCCGCGACGGGATCTGGGAGCACCTGGGCGCATGCCTGGATACCGCCCACGCAGCCGTGCTGTTCGAGGACCCGATGGAGAGCCTCCGCCGACTCCGCCAGGCCCGCATCCACGTCAGCAAGGTCCAGGTCAGTTCCGCCCTTCGCCTCCAGCCTCGGGGGCGGGCCCTGGAGAAGCTGCGAACGTTCGCCGAGGGCGTCTATCTGCACCAGGTCAAGGCCAGGCGGTCCGACGGAACGATCGTCTCGTACGCGGACCTGCCCCAGGCGCTGGCGGCAGCAAGCGACGGGGCCGACGACGAGTGGCGCGTGCACTTCCACGTACCGCTCTTCTTCGACAGCTTCGAGGACCTCCACTCGACCAGCGACCTGCTGACGCCCGCCTTCTTCGCCGAGGCCTGCCAGGCCAGCCGCAACCTGGAGATCGAGACCTACACCTTCGACGTCCTGCCCGCCGACCTGCGCCCGGCGGACGTGACCGACTCCATCGCCAACGAGTACCGCTGGGTGCTCGACCAGATGGGCGTGTAGCGGAATTGCGGATTGCGAATTTCGGATTGCCGATTTCGGGCGCAGTCCGTCGCGGGCCCGCCGGTGGTTGAAGCCTGGGCCTCGCGCTACAATGTCCACGCAACCGAAAGGCAACCCCATGGACGATTCGATCTCCGAAGGCATCGAGAAGGTTCAAGTCGCCAACGAGTTCCGCGCCTGCGCGGCCTGCGGGTACGGGCGCGGGTTCCACTCGTCGTTCCTGCCCGAGGGCGAGCGGCTTCGGGTGGTGTTCATCTGTCCCAACTGCGGCGCGCGGTACGACCTGGGGCTGTTCGTCCAACCGGGGTAGTTGCCCGCTCCAGGCCGGGACGGCCGGTAGCAAGGCTTGTCGCGCCGATGCACACGTAGTACGATGCCCGCAGGAGAAGTGCAATGATCCGAGCAAGAATCCGCGGGCGCCTGCTTCCAGCCTTGATCGTCACCCTGTTGCTGCCGGCAGCGGCCTGGGCTGCGCCGGCTCCGGAGGCGGCGCCTCAGCCGCCGGCCGAAGACGTCCGCAACGCCATCGCGGCAGGTGAGTTCACCGCCTGGTTCCAGAACGCCACCGCCTGGCTCAACGAACGGGCCACGGCACGAGCCGACCAAGCCACCCTGATCTCCCTGATCGACAGGCCGGACGTCCGCCGCGTGCTCGACGGCCGGCAAGTGATCGCCGCCTGCGGGGCCGGGGAACTGGGCGCTTTCGCCAAGGCCGCCCCCGCCAACCAGACGTTTCTCACCTGGCTCCTCAGCGACACCGAAACGATGGACCTACTGCTGGAGGGGGCGGCGCCCCTGAAGTTGGGGGCCCGCGAGAAGAACCAGTCGCACCTGAAAGTCGCTTCTCTGGAGATCCTGCGGAAGATTCTCGCCGGCGACGGAGACGCCAAGGGCGGGCTCTGCCGCAAGCTGGCCATCGCGACGGCGCTGGCCCCGCCGGGCACGGGGGCACCAGGCGCGGGGCACGCCAAGCCGCCGGTCGACCCGGTCGAGCGATACATGCACTTCAAGCAGGCCCACCGCAACGGCGAGCTGGTCCCCAGCTTCGACAAGCTGACCGTGTGGGAGTACCAGAAGGTGGTGCAGTCGGGCGCGTCCAACGAGGACCTGGCCTGGGGGCGCCGGATGATCGGCACATTCCGCCCCGACCTGCTCGAGGATGAGACGGTGGTCAACTCGACCAGCTTCGTCTGGCGGCGCAACGCCCCGCCCGAGCACTATCCGTACAAGGACATGCGGTACGTGCTGGCCGGCGGGGGCAAGTGCGGGCCTCGCTCGTCGTGGGCGGTGTTCATCTGCCAGGCCTGGGGTGTGCCGGCCATCGGCGTAGGCCAGCCGGGCCACGCCTGCGTCGCTTTCCGCTCGGCCAACCCCATGGCCCAACCCCAGCCGGGCAACGTGTGGAAGGTCGCCTACGGGCGAGGTTGGGAGGTGTCCAAGCTCGAGGGCATGAGCGGTCCGGAGTTCCTCCAGGCCGTCCGGGAACGCTCGCACGCGAAGGTGTTTTCGCGAATCGAGCACCTCCGCTGGCTGGCGGCGGCGGTGACGCCGGAGAAGAAGTCAGCCGCGATCCTCCAGGTGCTGAACGCCATGCGGACATCGCTGGCCGAAGCCAAGAGCGAGATCCCCGCCGCGCCTGTCCGGCCGGTAAGTGTGAAGACCGATTCCGGCTCCAGCCGGCCCATCGGCCCGGTCGGCGGTGTCATTCACGTCCTCGCCGCGGCCTTCACCAAGACCGGCGGGCAGATCTCGTGGGGCGGACAGTTCCCCCACGTGCTGGTGCACCATGGCCCCACGGGGCAGCCGCAAGTTTACTTCCAGCAGCAAATGAAGAGCCAATGGGCCGACTATCTCATCGACGTGCCGGCCGCCGGAACCTATCGACTGGTCATGCAGGCCGCCTGCGTCAACGACCACCAGGTGCTCGAGTTCTGCTCGGGCGACAAGATGCTGGCCCAGGTCGCCATCCCGCTCACCTACGGCCTGTGGCAGGAGACGTCGCCGGTGGAGTTGCGCCTGGACAAGGGCGTGCAGACGCTACGGGTCCAGACGCCGACGACCGAGCACAAGCGCGGCATCGCCCTGCAGTCGTTCAAGCTGAAGTCGAAGGACTGAAAGCGGCGGAAGCGCGGAGGGGCTGTCCTGACCTTTCCACACGGGTGGGACGCCGCGCTTCCTCACTTCTTCTGTCGTTCCTTGGCGCCCATCTCGGTGGCCGCGCCGCGGTCGCCCTGCTGCTTCATCCACGCGTCGAGCTGCGCCCGCAGGCGCTTTCGCTCGGCCTCCAGGGACGGCTCTGCCGACAGGTCCTTCATTTCGTGGGGGTCGCTCTGAATGTCGTAGAACTCGACAGCCGGGCGGCGGAGGTAGCGATCCACCTGGCTGCGAGCGAAGGTGTCGCCGGCGGCGGCCTTGGCCTGCCACGACTTGAACAGGTCGCCCTTAAGCACGACGTTCTGGAACTGGGCGTCGTGATTGAGGTTCAGGATGTACTTGTAGCGGGCGTCGCGAACGCAGCGGATGCCGTAGGCCTCCGGCCCGTTGATGATGCCGCGGGAGGTCTGGACGGCGAAGACGGTCTCGCGGCATCGGTCGGCCCGGCCGGTGAGCGCGTCGAGGAAGCTTCGCCCGTCGAGGTCGTCCGGCGGGTTGGCCCCAGCGGCGGCCAGGAACGTTGGCAGGACGTCCACGTACTGCATAAGGGCCTGGGAGGTCGATCCGGGCTTGACTCGCCCGGGCCAGCGGGCAACGGCTGCGACGCGGATGCCGGCGTCGTAGAGGGTCCACTTGCAGTGGGGCCAGCCGCTGCCCTGTTCGCTCAGCACGAGGACCAGGGTGTTGTCCGCCTGGCCGGTCTGGTCCAGGATGCTCATGACCTGGCCTACCTGGCGGTCGAAGACTTCGATCTCAGCGTAGTAGGCGGCCAGGGCGCGACGCGTTTCAGGAGTGTCTACGAGATACGGCGGGAGGGTGAGCTTGGCCGGGTCATAGACAGTCGCGTCGCCCAGGTTCCACGGGCCGTGCGGTTCGTTGGAGGCGACCACCAGGCAGAAGGGCTGGTCCTTGTCGCGCGCGATGAAGCTCCGGATGGCGCCGGCTGCCCCCGAACCGACGGCGCCGGCGATCGCGGACGCGCCGCCGGCGTCTGATTCGTCGCCCTGGGCTCGCTTGGCCTTCTTGCCGCCTTTGGCGGTCTTGCCCGCCCTGGTTTCGCCTTCGCCCTTCGCGGCCTTGCCCGCCCCAGCGGCCGGGTGCTCAAACGGGAACGATTCCCGCGGGCCGAAGTGCGTCTTACCGACCAGGCCCACCCGGTAGCCCAGCGGCCGGAGGTGGTGCGGCATGGACTTCACGCCGTCGTACACCCGCGAGTGGTTGGGATGAGCCCCGTTGCGAACGGGAAAGAGCCCGGTGTACAGGGCCTGGCGGCACGGGGCGCACATGGGGGCGGGGGTGAACATGTTCACGAGGCGCATGCCCTGGGCGGCCAGGCGGTCCAGGTTTGGCGTGCGGACGTCCTTGTTGCCCCAGCAGCCGACGTCGTGGTAGGTCATATCGTCGGCAATGATGATCACGAAGTTGGGCTTGCGCGAAGGTTGGGACGCTTCGGCGGCCCTGGCCCCGCTTGGCAGACGAACAGCCAGGCCGCTCGCGACGGCGGCCAGGCCTGTTGCAGTTGAGCGGAGCAGACAGCGACGGGTAAGACGGTTGTCGATTCGGCTCGAAGTCATGTCACGCGCCCTTTCGGTCCGGTAGAGCGGTGTCCAGTCTGCCAAGTTCGCAGTGAAAAAGACATGAGAAAACCAGGCCCCGCAACCGTGAGACGCGGGGCCTTTTTGGTTTCCCGAAACGACGTTGGGACGGCGTCACCGCCCGGCTGGACGGGTACAGGGCTTCCCTGCTCCGGCGAACCGCCCGCCCACAACCGGCGATTTTTTTCAGAACCGGTGACAAAGAGTTGTCACCGCTTCCTCGTACAACTGGACTTCGATCAGGGAGGATCCCCCCACCGCCGCGGGAACCAGCCGCCCCGCCGCCTGGGACTGCACGGACCAGGACGGGCCAGAATCGGCGAAAGCGCCATTTCAGGTAACGATGGCTCCTGATGCGCCTAGGGAAGGCCGCAAGGCGGGCCGCCGCACCTGCGGGACGCCTTCGGGGTTTCCTGATGAAGGTAGTCGCCATGTTGACGGGACGCGAGGGGGGCGGCGCGGGTCGCCGCCGCCGAGTCGGCATGATCCCCCCGGCCGCTGCCCGCGGTCAACCCGGCCCAATCCGGCATGTCCTCTCGGCTGACCGGTCCGTCAACAATCACATCCCCCTCCTCAGCCGCGGCCGGCCCCCACCGACCCGCTTCCCCCGCCCACGCCACCGTTGAAATCCCCTGACAAAGCCTGAACGCAAACACATTGGCTGACAGGCCCGGGGATTCCGCGCGCGCTCCCTTCCCTCCCGCTCACGAGAGACCTATGCCCACGTTCATTTCCTCGGCCCGTCGCGGGCTCGCCGTTCAGAGAATCCTGCCCCTCATGCCTGCCGGAGTCCTTCAGGACGTTGCCGCCTTCGTCAACGACTTGTCCGGATCGTCTCGCCCCCCCAACCTGATGCACGACCTCGACGCACTTCTCCAACGGCCCGACCTGCACCAGTGGGTCGCGAGCCAGGACCACGACGAGAGCGAGTCCCAGGCAGCCCTGGTCGCCTGCTTCATGAAGATGGTCTGCCAGCGTCGCAACTGCCTCATGGCCCACTACGTTCGCCGTCTCGTCCGGGAGATCCGGGAGATCGTCCGCGGGGCGGCCGCCACGATCCGCCTTACCCATGACCCGGAGTTCCGGGCGGCCTTGGCGGTCTCCAGTTCCTTCGCCGCCGCCCTTTCGCAGTTGGCCCCGCTGGCGATGTTCTTCGTGCAGTCGGCGGCCCGGGCCGAGTGGGCCTGGGACGCCCTGGTGGGCGCCGCCTCCGTTCCTCAGCACGTGCAGGCGTTCGGATGGCTGCCCCGGGAAGACGGGCTCTATCCCACGCTGCGGTTCCTGTTGATCGCCCAGTGCCCGGGTCGTTTTCGCCCCCACGCCCTGCTCTACTCGCCCCTGGCTCGATACCTGGTGGACCAGGGCCTGGCCCAGCGGATGCACGTGGTGCAGATGTCCTGCCCCCGATGCGGCTACTGGGGGACGGTGCAGGCCTGCCCCAAATGCGGCCTGCCCCTGCGGGCCGACGTGCGGCGTTGGCTGCTGGCGACGGCGTTCATCGAGCGGTCCACCTTCGTGCGTCTCTCCAGCGGCAGGCAGGCCCTGCTCCTGGAGGACCGCCCCGCGTTCGCACGCCCCCACGATCATCCGATGCCGGCCGAGCGGACCACCCACCCGGAGCAGGATCCCGGCGAGCAGGTCAGTCGGCGGGCCATGAAGGAACTGGCCCTGCGGGCGGTGCGGGAGATGCTCGACGCCTTGCGCGATCCCGGCCGCCCCCATCTGCGCTGCCTGATCCTCTGGGCCGAGGCCGCCCGACTGGACAACCCCGGCCTGCTGCTGTCACCACGTGGACAGGACGAGCACGTTGCGCAGGCCCTCATCGAGGCGTTGATCGCCCCGGAAGTCTCCGGGCGGGCCGAGAGACTGCCGCGGATGAACCGATGGATCCGTGAGCTGGCGCCACGCGTGAACCCGCACGACAACGTCCCGCTGACCGGCACGCAGATGGCCTCCGGTCTGGCCCGGCTGCGGCGCAGGTTCATGGGCGCCGTGTCCCCCCTGGCCAGGGAGCAGTTCTGGGATTAGGCCTGTGGGGTGGTCGAGGAAGCACGGCACGCCGCACGCCATATGCAGGGAGATACAGATGGAACACCCGCCGGGCGTGATCCGGCGGGTGTTCTATTGTGCTCGGCCACTGGGGGCCGTCAAAGCATGGTTGCCCAAGTTGCTGCCAGGCTCAGCGTCCGGTGCGGCCGCCGCCCGGACGAGGGCCTCGCAGGCCCGGACGCGGGCCCCCGGGACCCAGTGGGCCGGGGCGGGAAGGCATCGCCTCGCGAGCGGCCTTGCGCTCTTCCTCGTTCAGCTTGCCGTCGCCATCCTTGTCGAACTTCTCGATGAGCTTCTTGCGCATGGCTTCGGCGGCGGCCTTGCGTTCCTCCTCGTTCAGCTTGCCGTCGCCGTCCTTGTCGAACTCCTTGATCGCTTCCTCGTGGCGGGTTCGCATCTCTTCACGCCGCTTCTCGAACTCGGCGACGGCCTTGGCCTTTTCGGCATCGCTCAGCTTGCCGTCCTTATCCTCATCGAAGCGCCGCAGCACCATCTCGTGCAGGGGGCCGGGCTCGTCGATCTTGGCGAGGAAGGCGGCCTTGGCCTTGGCCCGCTCGGCTTCGTCGAGCTTGCCGTCCTTGTTCTCGTCGAACTTCTCCAGGATGTTCTGGCGACGGTCCTGGGCGCCGGCGCGGGCGCGCTCGGCCATCGCTTTTCGGGCCTCGGCCCGCTCGGTCTCATCGAGTTTGCCGTCCTTGTTGGCGTCGAACTTCTCCAGGATCTTCGCTCGCATTTCCTCGCCGCCCGGCCGCGCCGGACGTTTGCCCTCGCGGGCGGGAGCGTCCTCGGCATAGGCCGCCGCCAGCACCCCGTTGATCACCAGAACCGCCGTCCACAATTTCGCGTTCATCGTCATTCTCCTGATTAGATACACCCTCTCGCCGCCCGGCCCGATGCCGGGGTGCGGCGTTTTCAGTTGGTTCTGGCGGGCCGGCTGGTCGGCGCGGGAGGCCTGGTGCGCCCAGGCCACGGTGCTGGCACGCCCTTGGGCCCCACGTGCGGCCCGGGCGGGCCTTTGGGCCTGGTATGAGGCCCGGGTGCGGGATGCGCCTCGCCGCCCGGAGGCGGCTGGCCGGGGCGCCAGTTCTCCAGCATCTTGCGCCAGGCGGCTCGTTCCTGGTCGCTGAGCTTGCCGTCGCCGTCGGCATCGAAGCGATCCAGCATCCGCCGGCGGTGGAACTCGGACATCCGCTTCTGGAAGCCGCCCGAGCCGCGCCAGCTCTCTCCGCTTCGCCCGTATGGCGGCGCGGAAGGCGGACGTGGCCACGACGGAGGCGGGCCATAGTGTCGCCCCATCTCGGTCAGCTTGTTGCGCTGCTCGGGCGTGAGGACCTTCATGAACTGGCGGATGCTCTCGGCCCCGACCAGGCGGAGTTGGCGGGCCTGCTCGGCCTCGAACTCGGCCACCTCGCGGACGGTCTGGGGCTCGCCCGGCGAGGAAGCAACGCGGTCCCACAGCTCCTGGCGGGCTTCGACCATCGCCTGGCGGACCTGGCCAACCTTGTCGGAGGCCTCGCGGCGGATACGATCGAACTCAGCCTGCTGCTGAGGCGTCAGATCGAGCCGCTCGGCCAGCAGGTCCCGCCTCGCCTCGGGCTGCTCCTGCACCTGTTCGAGGCTGTTGCGGGCGTGCATGAAGCCGCCGGCGAAGAAGAAGTTGAAGGCGATCGACAGGCCCAGCAGCACCCAGGGAAGTCTCCGCATCATCATCGCGAGCCCTCCTGGTCCTGGACCATCTCCAGCAGGTTGTCGGCCCCGATGACCCATTCGTCGCCGCCCAGGCTGAACGACGCCTCGCGGGCAACCAGGGCGGTGCGGGCCTCCTGCTCGTGCCAGGTGGCCTGGCCGGCCTGGAAGCCGGCGTAGCTGACGGCGATGGCGGCGACGGCAGCGGCCGCCCACTGGGCTACCCGCCAGATCCCACCCGCCCGGCGCCGGACGGAGACGTCCAGTCGTCCCGGAGCAACCAGGGCTTTGGCCCGCTCGATCACGCGTCCCGGCGCCAGCATCGCCGGCCCGTCCAGCAGGGCCCGCACGTCGGCCAGGGCGTCCAGGCACGTTTGGCAGCGGGCCAGGTGAGTCTCCACCCGGTCGCGGGTGACCTGGTCGGCCCGGGCGTCCACATAGGAAGCCAGATCCAGCGGGTCCAGGCAGGGCTCGACGGGCGCAGACGGACCCGGCCGCTGGGCACTCGCCCGCCGCCAAAGCTCGCGATCCTGCTCGTCTTGTCGTTCTGCGTCGCTCATGCGTCGCTCCATTGCGTTGTACGGAAATCCCAGAGGGCACTATCCCCATGCCGGAGGGAAAATCTTCCGCCTGGGGCGTGTCAGGGCCCGCTCTCCTGCGAGAAATGCTGTCGCAGCCGGGCCAGGGCCTTGTGCTTGGTGCTGCGGACGGTCTGTTCATCCACGTTCATGGCGGACGCGGCCTGGGCGACCGAGAGGTCCTTCTCGAACAGCAGACGCAGGACCAGTTTCTGGCGGTCGGTGAGCACGCCGGGAGGCAGCTCCAACTCGTCGGGGGCCTGGTCGCCCGGGCGGGCCTGATCGTGCAGGGTCTCGTCGAGGCTCAGCGCGGGCAGACGGCGCTTGCGGAGATGGTCCAGGGCGGCCGACCGGGCGACGATGGTCAACCAGGTCACCAGCGATGCGCGGGCGGGATCGAAGCTCCGCAGCAGGCGAAAGCCGTCGCGGACCAGGCGGACAAAGACGTCCTGGGCGGCATCCTCGACGGCGGCTTCGTCCCGCTGGGCCCCTCGTGCGTGGAAGGTCCGGCTGACGGCGGCGTGGATGACCGGCGCGAAGCGCTCGACGAAAGCGACCCAGGCCCGGGTGTCGCCGCCCAGGCAGGCTCTCAGGTCGAACTCACGCCGGGTACTCTCTGGTTTACCGTCCATCAGGCCTACGTACGGGGCGGGGGTGCGAGCATCAAACGCGGCCAGACCTGCCTGCGGCAGGCAGGCGCCGCATCTGCGAGCACGGCGCCTACCGGCATTGTGCCGTCAGAAAGGCGGGCAAGTCAATCGGCGATTCGCTTATCCGCAACGGCAGGCCTTGACCTGCGCGGGCGGACGGCGATAATGCCGGACGAAAGGTTCTCTCGTATGCCTATCATACTCCTGATCCTGGCCGCCTGGTTGGTCGTCCTGTCCATCATCAACTACTTCCAGGGCTACGGAGAGGTTGCGGCCGTCTGGTTCGTCGGCGCGTGGTTGATCGTGGGTGTATCCGGGATCCTCTCGCGGCTGGACGCCCTGTGCAGCCGCTTCGGCGCCGATACCCGCAGCCTGAACGTCCGCAAGCGCAAGCCGC
This sequence comes from Planctomycetota bacterium, assembly GCA_022705325.1. Classification (GTDB taxonomy): domain Bacteria; phylum Planctomycetota; class Phycisphaerae; order SM23-33; family SM23-33; genus MWDR01. The sequence goes on from JAKJER010000015.1 coordinate 109,982, forward strand.
CGCAGGAGGCCGCCGGCGAGCAGGCCCCCCCCGACCAGCCGCAGAGCGCGGAACCCGAAGCGCCGACCGCCTCCACGCAGACCGATGGTGAATCCGGCTCTTGAACGCCTGAACCCCCTTTTCGCCCGCGGCTTGGCAGGACACGTCTGGACCTCTTTCATGACGTTCATCTCCGGCGGACCCGCCATGGAGGACAATCCGTCCTTGGCCTGACGATCTCCGGCCTCTATACTGGGCCTGAACGCTCAACACCCGGAGAAGATGATGACAGCAGTTGCTCGCTTCAGCCTCCATATGCCGATTCTCCTGTCGCTTGTCCTGATGCTTCCGCTGGCGAGGCCGGCTGAGACCTTGGCGGCCCGACCGGACCAGGTGCTGGTGGTCTACAACAGGGACTGGACCGGCGACGCGCCCGGTACGGCGCCGGGCCAGGACAGCGAAGAGGTCGCCCGCTACTACGCCACTTGCCACGCCGACGCCAAGACCGGGCGCAAACCCTTTCTTCTGGGCCTCTCCTGCAAGCACCGCGGGCAGGACGGCAAACCGCTGCACCACCTCAACGGCGAGGCGCTGGGCGAGGCCAGCCGGGACAACGCCATGGGTGTCGTCTACAAGGGGCTGGGCAAGCCGCTGGATCCCAAAGGCAAGCAGCGGCTGTACCTGCTGTCGAATCTGATCGAGTGCATCCTGCCGGCCGAGCGGTTCAATGCGGATGGCATGACTCTGAAGATCGGCCCCAGCGAGAAGGAGCAGGAGGCAACCGCAGTCTTCTCCAACGGCACGTCCAGCAAGGTCGACGCCGTGACCGTCAGCGTCGCACCGAATCGGCCGGGGCGGCTGTACCAGACCTCCGGTTCGCAACTCGGCCTCGCAGGCGAGTTCCACCTGTGGATCACGATAAAGGACAAGGGCGGGCAGACGCTGGTGGACCGCATGATGACGTACCCCGACTACGCCCGGATCGGCCTGGGGATCGAGTCGGCCAAGCTCGACTGGGGAACGCTGGAGGCGTTCGTCTATTCCCCCCGCTCGCCGCAGCGGCGGTTCACGATCTGTCGGGGGGGCAAATCGCTGATCGGCCCGAACCTGCGGGTGGAGCCTCCCGCCGGAGGCCGGCCGGGGCGGCTGACGCTGAACGCCCAGGCGGTGGGGTGGCGAGGCGACTTTGTCTTGGGCTGGGCAGGTAAGGACGCCGCGGGCCAACAGGCGGGCAGCGGGCAACAGTTCGTGCTGGACGGCCGACGGGTCCACCTGAACATCCCCGAGACGGCCCGGGGGGTGGACTGGGACTCGCTCGCCCTTCGCTACAGCCAGTCGCCCGAGCCGGCCAGCGCCAAACCCCTGGTCGAGAACGGCGTCTGCAAGGTGCAGAGCGAACTGGTGAGCGAGACGCCCCATGCGGGCGGGGGAAAGGTCCTGCGTCTGAGTGCCCTGCGCATGGGGTTGCGGGGCGACGTGTATGCCTTTCTGAACGTGCAAGACAAGAAGGGGCAGGCGGTCGATCTGACAGCTCGTTACTTCGACGGTGATGACTTCATCTTCACCCGGACCGGGGCCGACGGCATCCGAGACGATCAGCATTATCTCGACGACGTCGAGGAGCAGATCAAGGCGTTCCTCCAGGACCCCGCCAACGCCGTCGAGGGCAAGAGCCTGAAGGACCACATCCTGTACATCGTCTTCTCCTACGGCCTGCCGCGGACGGTCACCCGGGTGTACGGGCTCAGCCAGACCGCCCGCCCGCTTCAGGGCACGCACGACGCGGGTCCGCTGGTCTCGCTGGAGCAGCGGGCGGAGATGATGTACTACGATATCGAGAAGGTCCGCCCGCCCGCGCTCGTGCCGTTCGCCTTCCGCAACGACGGCGGAGGTTTCTCGCCGATCATCCCGACCAGCAGCTACATCCTGCCTTTCCAAGGCTGGCGGGACCAGCCGTTTCTGCACCCGGAGGCGTACCAGGGCTCTCGCGAGGCGGTGTTGCTGAAGCGCGGGCAGGACGCCCCGCGGTTGACCAGCGATCTGCGCAGCCAGGCGGGCGATCGGTTTCTGTATGTCTGCTCGCGCCTGGGCGGACCGACCCCGCACGAGGCCAAGGCCCTGGTGGACCGCTCGCTGTACGCGTCGCGCCACCTGACAGCCGCCATGGGAGCCCCCCCACCGGCCGGGGCGTGGGACGGAGCCAAGGCATTGCAGCAGGCAAGCACCGCCAAGACCCCCCGCGAGTTCATCGAGAAGCTCAGCCTGCCGGGGCTTAACGGCATGATGGGCCCGTACAAGACGAGCTTCGGCTGGCGGGAGGGAGGCGGCTACTTGCCCGGCGCGGTTGATTGGACGGTGATCTCCAACAACGGGTTCAACAACGAGAGGGCTGCCATCCACCAGATGTTGGCCAACGGCGTGACCGCCACCGGCGCGGCTGCCCGCTCCGAGAGCGGTTGCGCCCACACCACCACGCACGGCTGGTGGGACGAGGGCGTATTCTACCGCCTGCTCTTCGGCGGCTACGACCTGGGCGAGGCGTGGCTGTACTCCAAGTTCAAGTGCCAATGGGTCACATGTTACATCGGCGACCCGCTGTACCACCCCGACCTGGCCAAGACAGTCTACGACACCGCGGTCCCGCGCGTGGCTCGGGCGGAGGACCTGGCCGTGCGGATCGAGCGAGACAAGGGCAAGGCCAGGGCGGTCGTCTCGGCCCGCCTGGCCTGCACGCCGGAAGAGCCGGAAGTGGCCGTCGCGTCGGTGGAGTATTGGGAGAAGGGTCAACCGGCTACCGTCCTCAAGGCCGGCGGGGCGACCTACGCGGCCCAACCTGAGGTCGTCCTGGGCAACCTGAAGGCCGGCACAGAATACCAGTGCCGCCTGATCCTGACCGACCCGTACGACAACAAGCTGGACACGTCCAAGGCATTGGGTCTGCTGACGGTGAACGTGCCCCGGTAGTCCGGGCCCTGCCGGCCCGGCGGGCCGGCGCGACGCCCAGTCCAGCCGAACCGTCAGGAACCTGCGCAGCCGCCCCTTGGCGCGGGGTTCTTCTCGCGGACGATCTGCGAGTCGGCTTTTCGCCGACAGTCGGCTATACAGGCGGGCAGACGCCTCGGCCGCCAAACGCGTCCCGCGCCCGCCCGCCACCCAGCCCGGCTGTAGGGGGAACTACCCGGTCTTTGTTCGTTTTGGGGCGCTTTGCGGCGACCCGAGCCCCGGGGCCCCACCCGACCGGAGGCGGCAACCAGCGATATCGAGAGGACTTGCATCCGCGAACGGCCGCGAACCCCCCGCGAAATCGAGCGAACTACCCGCGAACGATCGCGTCCTGCCGCCGAACAACCGCGTCCGGACAGCGAACGGGGACGAATGACCGGGCGGACCATTCCCGCCCCCGCCCGCTTCGACCCTCCGGGGACGGTCGTCCCGGCTGGTCACCCGAGCGGGGGCCCTCCGTGCCCCGCGGCGGAGCAATAGTCAATTTCGGTCTTGGCAGACCCCACGTCTCTGGCTATAATACCCGATCTTTCGTCATCCTCCGCTGCGCGCTTGGACGAACGTGGCGGACGGCCGGCCTTTCAACCCAGCCAGCCAGAAGGACCGACGTAACGAGACGAGCCATGGCCAGTACCTGCAAAGACATACGCAGCGAGTTCATCGCGTTCTTCGAGAAGCGAGGGCACACGTTCGTGCCCTCCAGCTCGCTGCTGCCCGCCGACGACCCCACGCTGCTGTTCGCCAACGCGGGCATGAACCAGTTCAAGGACATCTTCCTGGGACGGGAGAAACGCCCCTACACCCGGGCCGCCAACACCCAGAAGTGCATCCGTGCCGGCGGCAAGCACAACGATCTCGAGGACGTCGGGCACGACACGTACCACCACACCTTCTTCGAGATGCTGGGCAACTGGAGCTTCGGCGACTACTTCAAAGCCGACGCCATCAAGTGGGCCTGGGAACTGCTGACCGACGTGTGGGGACTGCCCAAGGAGCGCCTGCACGCCACCGTCTTCGGCGGGGACCAGTCCGAAGGCCTGGCCGCCGACGACGAGGCAGCCGACCTGTGGCGAACGGTTACGGATATCGACCCCACGCACATTCACAAGGGCAGCAAGAAGGATAATTTCTGGGAGATGGGCGACACGGGCCCCTGCGGGCCGTGCAGCGAGATCCACATCGACCTCACCGACGACCTGTCCGGGGCAGCCATGGTCAACGCCGGCGACCGCCGCGTGATGGAGATATGGAACCTGGTGTTCATGCAGTTCAACCGGGGACTGGACGGCAAGCTCTCGCCCCTGCCGGCCACCCACGTGGACACCGGCATGGGCCTCGAACGCGTGGGCATGGTCCTCCAGGGCAAGCAGAGCAACTACGCCACCGACCTGTTCGTGCCCATCATCGAGAAGCTCGAGACCCTCACCGACCACCGCTACGGGGCCGCCAGCGGCCTGAGCGACCGCTTCGACGTGGTCACCCAGGACGACATCGGCGACGTCGCCTGCCGCGTCATCGCCGACCACGCCCGCTCGCTCATCTTCGCCATCGCCGACGGCATCATCCCCTCCAACGAGGGGCGAGGCTACGTCCTGCGACGCATCCTCCGCCGGGCCGCCCGCTACGGCCGACAGTACCTGAACATCAAGGGCCCCTTCCTGGTCCAGCTCGTGCCCACCGTCATCGAGGCGATGGGCGACGTGTTTACCGAACTCCGCAGCCGCCAGGACTACGTCACCCAGACCATCCGCGAGGAGGAAGAGTCCTTCGGGCGGACACTGGACCGTGGCATCGACCTCTTCCAACGGCAGGCCGAGAAACTCGCCCAAGGCGGCCAGAAACAGCTTCCGGGCGATATCGCCTTTGACCTCTACGCCACGTACGGTTTCCCGGTCGACCTGACACAAGTGATGGCCGCCGAGTGCGGCATGACCGTGGACGTGGATGGCTACGACTCGGCCATGGCCCGCCATCGCGAGGCCAGCTCGGCCGGCGGGGAGCAGTTCAAGGTCCATGCCGTCGCCGGGCTGCCCTCGACGGATGACCAGTACAAGTACAGCCGCCAGAGCGTCCCGGCCACCGTCCTGGGCTGGGTGCGCGACGGCAATTACGAACAGGGCGGCGCCCTGCGTGCGGGCGACCAGGCCGCTGTCGTGCTGGACAAGACGAACTTCTACGGCGAGTCGGGCGGGCAGGTCGGCGACGCGGGGCACCTGACCTGGCCGGGCGGCAAGTTCGCCGTCCGCGACGCCCAACTCGCCGGCGACTGCGTGCTGCACGCGGGCGTCGTCGAGGAAGGCGAGTTGCACGCCGGCGCGACGGTGACCTGCGAGGTGGACCCCTCCCGCATGGACACCATGCGGAACCACACGGCCACGCACCTGCTCAACTGGGCGCTGCGCCTCGTCCTGGGCGACCACATCCACCAGGCCGGCAGCGTCGTCTCCCCGGATCGCCTCCGCTTCGATTTCAGCCACAACCAGGCCCTGACGGCCGAGCAGATCGCCCAGGTCGAGACGCTCGTCAATCGGCGGATTTTGGCCGACGAGGTCGTGACGGCCGTGCTGGCCCCGCTGGCGGATGCGAAGAAGATCCCGGGCGTGCGGGCGGTCTTCGGCGAGAAGTACCCCGATCCGGTGCGCGTGATCGCCGTCGGCACGAGCGACCCGCTCACCCAGACCGGCCCGGACACGCCGGTGGAGTTCTGCGGCGGGACGCACCTCTCGCGGACCAGCCAGGCGGGCGTGTTCAAGATCCTGACCGAGGAGTCGGTGGCCAAGGGCGTGCGGCGGATCACCGCCGTCACCGGCAGCGAGGCCGTCGCCCGCTTCCAGCAGAGCGAAGCCCTGCTGCACCAGGCGGCCCTGGTCTTGCGGACGAGCCCCTCCGAGCTGCCCGAGCGGATCGCCGCCATGCAGAAGGAGATCAAGGAGCTTCGCAAGCGTCCAGCCGGAGGCGGCGCGGGCGAGGCCTTCCAGCCGCAGGTGAAGATCGACTCGCCGGACGGCGAGGTGCTGATCGGACGGCTGGACGCCCCGGTCGAGGCGATGCGGAGCGAATGCGATCGCCTGCGGCAAAAGGGAGCGGCCGCCATCTTCCTGGGCGGTGTGCAGGAAGACAAGGTAACGCTGGTGGCGATGGTGGCCGACGCCGTGGCCAAGAAGGGCTCGCTCAAGGCGGGCGACTGGGTGAAGGCGATCGCCCCGGTGGTCGGGGGCGGAGGCGGGGGCAAGCCCACGCTGGCCCAGGCGGGCGGCAAGCAGCCCGAGCAGCTCGCGGCGGCATTGGAGGCCGCTGAAGGATGGGTCCGCCAGCGCGTGTAGCGTGCTCGTAAGAGCATGGCACGAGGGCCGCCCTGCGGCCTGCCTGCCGGCAGGCAGGCTGTACCGTGACCGAAGGGTTGTTTTTGCTTGACAAATACGGTAGAGACTTCTACTGTCCGACGAAAATTTTGCGCTAGTGAGGCCGCGACAGGCGCGGCCGATCGGTCTGAAGACGAGCCAACTCCGGGTGACGGAGTTGGAGGAGCACAAAGATGTTACCGACACAGAAGCTGTCTCGCAGTCGTACGCGGACGCGCCGCAGCCACCACGCCAAGACGCCGGTGAACTACGCCGACTGCCCCAAGTGCAACGCCCCGAAGCTGCCCCACGCCGCATGCGACAACTGCGGCTACGTGCGTCCCGGACTGAGCCTGAAGGTCGAGAAAGAGAGCTAGTCCATGCGTATCGGCCTGGATGCCATGGGAGGCGACCACGCCCCGGTGGAAGAGGTGCGCGGCGCCTTGACCGCCCGAGAGCTGTTGGGCCCGGAGGACAAGATCGTCCTGGTCGGGCGGCGAGAGGCCATCCTGGAGCAATTGGCCGGCGCCGACGACTGGGAGCGGCAGATCGAGATCGTCCACGCCGAGCAGGTCGTCTCCATGGACGAACCGCCCGTCGAGGCCATGCGCAACAAGCCGGATTCCTCGATCGCCGTCCTGGCCCACCTGGCCGCCGAAAAGAAGGTCGACGCCTGTGTGTCGGCGGGCAACACCGGGGCGTGCGTGGCGGCCGCTCAGATGCGCCTGCGACGCCTGCCGGGGGTCCACCGCCCCGGCATCGCCGTCCTCACCCCCACGTTCCATGGGCCGGTCGTTCTCTGCGACGTCGGCGCCAACGTCCAGTGCCGCCCCCTCCATCTCTACCAGTATGGGATCATGGCCTCGGTCTACTCCCAGACCGTATGCGGGCGGACGAACCCCCGCGTGGCCATCCTCAGCATCGGTGAGGAAGACGCCAAGGGAAACAGCCTGGTCAAGCAGACCCGCGAGCTGTTCCTGGCCGACAAGCAGGTCAATTTCATCGGCAACGCCGAAGGCCGCGACCTCTTCGCCGGCGTCTGCGACGTGATGGTCTGCGATGGCTTTGTCGGCAACGTCGCCCTCAAGCTGGTCGAGGGCATGGCCGACGGCGTCATCCGCGGCATGATGAGCGAGATCGTCAAGAAGATGCCCCACCAGGCGCAGGAGATCCGCAACGCCCTGGCGGCCGTCCTGGGCAAATATGATTTCAACGAATACGGCGGGGCCCCCCTGCTGGGCGTCGGCGGAATCGTCATCATCTGCCACGGCGCCAGCAACTTCCGCGGGTTCTACAACGCCATCCGGGTGGCCATCGACTTCTCGAACCAACACGTCAACCAGCGCATCACCGAACTTCTGAACCGTCAGATTGGGGCTGCCAATGCCTAGGCTGCTGCGAGCTGCCGTCACCGGCATCGGCGCGTACGTGCCCGGGCGGGTGATGACCAACGCCGATTTCGAGAAGATCGTCGATACCTCCGACGAGTGGATCGTCCAGCGCACCGGCGTGCGGGAACGCCACATCGTCGGCGAGGGCGAGTCCACCGCCACGATGGCCACCGCCGCTGGGCGCCAAGCCATCCAGAAAGCCGGAGTCAAGCCCGAGCAACTCGACCTGATCATCGTCGCCACCGTCACTCCCGACATGATCCTGCCCGCCACCGCCTGCTTCGTTCAGCAGGAACTCGGCGCCACCAATGCCGCCGTCTTTGACGTCAGCGCCGCCTGCAGCGGGTTTCTCTACGCCCTCACCGTCGGCTGCCAGTTCGTCCAGACCGGCATGTACCGCCGCGTCCTGGTCATTGGCTCCGACGCCCTCAGCCGGTTCACCGACTACCAGGACCGCGGAAGCTGCATCCTCTTCGGCGACGCCGCCGGCGCCGTCGTCCTCGAACCCAGTGACGACGAGTCCCGCGGGATTCTCTACAACGTCATCCACGCCGACGGATCGGGCTGGGACTTCATCCACACCCCCGCGGGGGGCAGCCGAAACGTCGCCAGCGAGAAGACCGTCCGCGACCGCCTCCACTTCATCAAGATGCGCGGGCGCGACGTGTACAAGTTCGCCGTCGAGAAGATGCAGTGGCTCATCGGAAACTGCCTGGATTCCTGCAACCTTACCGTTGACCAAATCGACCTGGTCATCCCCCACCAGGTGAACATCCGCATCCTCCAGTCGGCGGCCGAGAAGTACAATTTCCCCATGGACAAGCTCTATGTGAACATTGACCGGTACGGCAATACTTCCGGGGCGTCCGTCCCGCTGGCCCTGGAAGAGGCCTACCGGATGGGCAAGATCGGCCCCGGCTCGACGGTGATGCTGATCGCTTTCGGGGCGGGTCTGACCTGGGCGGGATCGGTGTTGAAACTGTGAGCTCCATCGCTTTCCTATTTCCCGGACAAGGCGCCCAGCAGGTGGGCATGGGCCAGGACTTCTGTGCGGCCTTCCCCGCCAGCCGGCGCGTCTTTGACCTGGCCGAGCAAGCCGCGGGCCTGCCCCTCCAGCGCCTTTGCTTCAGCGGGCCCGAGGAAGACCTCGCCCGCACCGACGTCTGCCAGGTGGCGATCTTCACCGTCTCGGCCGCCATCCTCGCCGCCATGAACGAGGTCCTGGGCGCCGAGAAGCTCGCCAGGCTCCAGCCCGCCTACATGGCCGGCCTGAGCCTGGGCGAGTACACCGCTCTCTATGCCGCCGACGCCGTGGACCTGGCCCCGGCCATCGCCCTGGTCCGCCGCCGCGGCCAACTCATGCAGCAGGCCGCGACCGCCGTTCCCTCCGGCATGGTCGCCCTCATCGGACTGGACGAACCCAAGGCCCGCGAACTGTGCGAGGCGGCCGCCCAGGGCCAGACGCTCGTCTGCGCCAACTTCAACTGCCCCGGGCAGATCGTCATCTCCGGGCAGATCGAGGCGTGCAAGCGGGCCGAGAGCCTCGCCAGGGACTTCGGCGCCTCCAATGCCGTGCTGCTCAAGGTCGCCGGCGCGTTCCACAGCGACATCATGCAGCCCGCGGCCCAGGAGTTGGGCAAGACCCTGGAAACCACCGTTTTCCGCCAGCCGCAGACGCCCGTGATCTCCAACGTCGACGGCCAGCCGTACGCGTCGCCCGAACAGGTCGCCCCCAAGCTGCTGGCCCAGCTCGTCAGCCCGGTCCGCTGGCAGCAGTCGATGGAGTTCCTGCTGGCCCAGGGCGTCGAGCGGTTCTATGAGATCGGCCCCGGACGTACGCTGGCCGGCATGATGCGACGCATCCACCGCAAGGCGGAGGTGGTGAGTCTCAATTCGGCTCAGGCGATGGAGAAGCTCGCGAGCCAACTGTGAAAGGACGAGCAATGGCGGACAAGGACAAAGTGGCAATCGTGACCGGGGCGGCCCGCGGCATCGGACGGGAGATCGTCCGCGAGTTGCTGGCATCCGGCATGACCGTGATCGCGGTGGACCTGCGGGAGGACCTGCTCCAGGAGTTGCCCGAGGCCCTGGGGCAACCCGGCGACAAGCTCGCCTGCCGCACCCTCGACGTGACCAACAGCGAGGGCTTTACCGCATTGGTCGACGACGTGGCCGAGAAGTTCGGGCGCGTGGACGTGCTGGTCAACAACGCCGGCATCACCCGCGACGGGCTGCTGATGCGGATGGACGACAAGGACTGGGACCTGGTGCTCAAGGTCAACCTCACCAGCGCCTTCTACGGCACGCGGGCGGCGGCCAAGCACATGGTCCGCCAGCGCGGCGGGTCGATCGTCAACATGGCCAGCTACAGCGGGGTGGAAGGCAACCGCGGTCAGGCCAACTACGCCGCCTCCAAGGCTGGCATGATCGGGCTGACCAAGACCACCGCCAAGGAACTGGCCTCCAAGAGCGTTCGCTGCAACGCGGTGGCGCCGGGCTTCATCCAGACCGAGATGACCGACGTGCTGCCCCAGCAGGCCAAGGACATGGCCCTGGAACAAATCCCCATGAAGCGATTCGGGCAGCCGGGCGATATCGCCCGCGCCGTCGCGTTCCTGGCCAGCGATGCGTCCGCCTATATCACCGGGCAGGTCCTCAGCGTGGACGGCGGAATGCACACATAATCTTGCGTGACGGCCGCAGATGGGCCTTGCGTGACCTCGGGGGTCACGCTATAGTACCGCGGCCTTGGATTGGGTTGGCTGCCAGGATGCAGCCGCAGAGAGAGAAAACCCCGATTTTTGGGAGGTCACGAAAGTGGCTGACGAAATTGAAGAGAAGGTCATTGACATCGTTGCCGAGCAGATGGGTGTAGACAAGAGCGAGATCACCCGAGAGACGTCCTTCGTCAACGACCTCAACGCCGACTCGCTGGACACGGTCGAGCTGGTGATGGAGTTCGAGGACGAGTTCGAGCTGTCCATCCCGGACGAGGAAGCCGAGAAGATCCAGACGGTCGGACAGGCGATTGACTATATCAAAGAGCACTCCAACAAGGCTTAAGCCGCACCACCGCCTTACAGGAGCTTGTGGATGGCCAAACGCCGCGTCGTACTGACGGGCCTGGGGACGGTCAATCCCCTGGCCCATACTGTCCCTGAGTTCTGGTCCGCGCTGATCGCCGGCAAGAGCGGCATCCGCGCGATCCGCCGCTTCGACACGACCGGCTATGCCAGCCGAATCGGCGGCGAGGTCCAGGACTGGGACTGTGTCCCCACCGACCGCCTTGACGCCCGAGAGAGCAAGCGGATGGACCGGTTCACCCAGTTCGCCGTCGCCTCCGGCATCGAGGCCGTCGCCGACAGCGGGATCGACTTCGAGAAGGAAGACCGCGAGCGCTGCGGCGTCATCGTCGGAAGCGGCATCGGCGGACTCAGCGAACTGGAAGAGCAGCACAAGCGCATGCTCGACAAGGGGCCCGGGCGGGTCAGCCCGTTCACCGTGCCCAAGCTGATGGCCAACGCCGCCGCCGGCAACCTCTCCATCCTCTACGGGCTGCGGGGCCCCAATTTCGCCGTCGTCACCGCCTGCGCGTCGGCCGCCAATTCCACCGGCGAGGCGTACCGCTCCATCCTCCGCGAGGAGACCGACGTGGTCATCACCGGCGGAAGCGAAGCCGCCCTGACGCCGATCGGACTGGCCAGTTTCTGCGCCCTCAAGGGCCTGTCCACCCGCAACGACCACCCCGAGATCGCCAGCCGCCCGTGGGACAAGGACCGCGACGGCTTCCTGCTGGCCGAGGGCGCCGGAGTGGTGGTCCTTGAAGAACTCGAACACGCCAAGGCCCGCGGCGCGAAGATCTACGCCGAACTCATCGGCTACGCCGCCAGCGCCGACGGCTACCACATCACCGCGCCCGACCCGGTGGGCAAGGGCGCGTCGATGGCCATGCGACTGGCCCTTCAGGACGCGGGCGTGGCCCCCGAGGACGTGCAGTACATCAACGCCCACGGCACGAGCACCGAGCTGGGCGACATCGCCGAAGCCCGCGCCGTCAAGCAGGTATTCGGCGACTGGGCCACCGGCGGGCTGATGGTCTCCTCGACCAAGAGCTCCACCGGCCACCTCCTGGGCGCCTCCGGCGGCGTGGAACTCATCGCCTCCGCCCTGACGATCAAGGAGGAGACCATCCCGGCCACCTTCAACCTGGACAACCCGGGCGAAGAGTGCGACCTCGACTTCGTGCCCAACACCCCCCGCCAGAAGAAGGTCAACGTGGTCCTCTCCAACAGCTTCGGCTTTGGCGGCCACAACGCCTGCCTCCTCCTGCGACGATTCGAGTAGTCACCCCGATCCGCCGCCCCGACGGCCGGACATTCAGATTCCGCAACCGAACCCCGCTCCCCGGAGCGGGGTTTTTGTTGCGCCCGGAAGATCGCGGCAGAACCCGTGCTCCAAGAGACCGATTTTGGTTTGACAACTTTCCGGCTTGCCACTATCTTGCGGGGTCTCACGGGAGACGGCCCGTCGGCCGTCTGTTCCTGCCGGCAGCGCCTGAGGCGGAGCTTACGACCCGGTGGGCCAAGAGCGATGTGCAACCAGGACAAGGAGAAGCTGAACCATGGGCATGAAGAAGTTCATCAACGACCCGAACGACCTGACCAAGGAACTGCTGGAAGGCTTCGCCATCGCGTGCGGCGACAAGATCAAGATCGTCTCGGACAAGATCGTGGTGCGGGCTGAACCCAAGAGCCCCGACAAGGTCGCCCTGGTGACCCTGGGCGGCGCGGGGCACGAGCCCGCCCTGAGCGGGTTCGTGGGCAAGGGGCTGCTGGACGCCAGCGTGGTCGGCGACATCTTCGCCGCCCCCGGCGGGCCCAAGGTCTTCGAGGCCCTCAAGATGTTCAACCGCCCCGCGGGCATCCTGTTCATCGTCCTCAATCACGCGGGCGACGTGCTCAACGGCAACCTGGCCATGAAGATGGCCGACAAGGAAGGCATCAAGTACAAGATGATCCTCACCCACGAGGACATCGCCCCCGGCGCCGATGCCCCGGCCGAGGACCGCCGCGGGCTGGTCGGCTGCTGCCCGCTGTACAAGATCGCCGGCGCGGCCGCCGAGGCGGGCAAGAGCCTCGAAGAGGTCTTCGCCATCGCCGAGCGGTTCAACAACAACATGGCCACCCTGGCCGTCGCCATGACCACCGCCACCCACCCCTCCAGCGGGCAGGCGATCTTCAACCTGGCCGACGACGAGATGGAGATCGGCATGGGCCAGCACGGGGAAGCCGGCACGGGCCCCTGCAAGATCATGACCGCCGACAAGACGGCCGAGGCCATGCTCAGCCGCCTCCTGCCGGCCATCAAGGCCAAGCAGGGCGACGAGTTGATGGTCCTGCTCAACGGCTCGGGCGCCACCACGCTGATGGAGCTGTACATCTTGATGCGGGGCGTCAAGAAGGTGGTCGACGCCAAGGGCATGAAGCTGGCCGCCCCGGTGGTCGGCGAGTGGTTGACGGTGCAGGAGATGGCCGGCTTCCAGATGTTCGTGGCCAAGTTGGACGCCGAACTGCTGAAGTACTGGAAGGCCCCGGCCGACAGCCCGGCGCTGACGGTGTGTTAGGATAGTAGCCTGTAGCAGGTAGCCAGTAGCCTGTTGATGAGGTCGGGTCGTCCTGGCTCACTGAAGTGACCAGGCCGTTTAACAACTGCGGGCGCCTGATCCGCGGACTACGGATTACGGGCTTCCGACTACGGGCTACTGACTACTGACTACTGATGCTTCTTTTGGAGATGTTGGAATGGCTGCAACGATCGGGTACGACGGCGTGACGAAGATGATCCTCAGCGCGATCGAGCAGATTCGCCAGAACCACCAGATGCTCTCGCAACTGGACTCGGCCACCGGCGACGGCGACCACGGGACGACGATGATGCGGACGATGAAGGCCGTCGAGGACGTCATCCGCCAGGACTCCAGCGGCGACCTGAACAAGATGCTGACCGATGTCGCCTGGGCCGTCATGAGCAGCGACGGCGGATCGACCAGCCCGCTGCTGGGATCGTTCTTCATGGGCATGGGCGAGGCGGTGGCCGGCAAGAGCGAACTGAGCTGCCCGGAGATGGTGGCCATGTTCGAAGAAGGCATCCGCCAGATGCACCAGAACAGCAAGGCCAAGGTGGGCGACAAGACGATGATGGACGCCCTGCTCCCCGCGGGCGAGGCCCTGCGTCAGAAGGCCGACGCGGACATCGGCGAGGCCCTGTCGGCCGCCGCCCAGGCCGCCGCCGACGGCGCCGCCAGCACCAAGGACCTCGTCGCCCGCTTCGGGCGGGCCCGCAACCTCGGCGAGCGAAGCCGCGGCACCCAGGACCCCGGGGCCACGTCAATCTCGCTGATCTTCCAGGGATTTCTCCAGGGCTATCAGGCCCAGTAGGCAAACTCACCGGCCGATCGGGCCGCGAAAGGACAACGAAGCACGTATGGCAGACACTGACAACATCAAAGACGGCAAGGATTTCGGCATCGGCGTCCCGCCGGCCAAGCAGGCGTTCTTTCTCAAGGGCATGGACCACGCCGACTGGGGCCTGAAGGATCGCATGGCCCGGATCTTCAACAAGACCTCGGGCAACACCGTGATGCTGGCGTTCGATCACGGTTACATCATGGGCCCCACCAGCGGCCTGGAGCGGATCGACCTGAGCATCGTGCCGCTGATCCCCTACGCCGACTGCCTCATGTGCACCCGCGGGGCGCTGCGGGCCATGGTCCCGCCCGACTCGGGCAAGCCCGTGTGCCTGCGCAGCTCGGCCGGCAGCACGATCCTCACCGAACTCAACGACGAGTGCATCCTGGACATCCAGGACATCCTCCGCGTCAACGCCTCGGCGGCGGCCGTCATGGTCTCCATCGGCGGGAAGTTCGAGGCCCTGACCATCCGCAACCTCACGACCATGTGCGACCTGGGCTACCGCTACGGCGTGCCGGTGATGGGCGTGACGGCGGTGGGCAAGGAGATGACCCGCGACGCCCGCTACTTCTCGATGGCCTCCCGCGTCTGCGCGGAGAACGGCGCGAGCATCGTCAAGACGTACTTCTGCGAGGGCTTCGAGAAGGTCGCCGCCTGCTGCCCGGTCCCGATCGTGATCGCGGGCGGCAAGAAGGTTCCCGAGGCCGAGGCCCTGGAGTTCGCCTACCAGGCGATCCAGAGCGGCGCCAACGGCGTGGACATGGGGCGAAACGTCTTCCAGTCCGACGCACCGGCCGCCATGATCCAGGCCATCCGCGCCGTCGTTCACCAGGGCGCCAAGCCCAAGGACGCCTTCGACCTGTTCAACACGCTGAAGAACCAGAAGTGATTTGTCCTTGGTGGCACCCCCAAGCGTCGTTTGCTTGGGGGTGGGGAGCGAAATCAGCCAAACCAGCGCGACACCCCCAAGCAGACAGCACGCTTGGGGGTGCCACCGTTTAGTGGACCATGGACCGAAACGAACTCGCCCGCGACCTGCTGGACCGAATCCGCCGCCAGATCCCGTTGACGGCGGCCATGGGGCTCGCGCGCCTGGAGATTCACGACGATCGCCTGGTGCTGGCCATGCCGCTGGGGCCCAACTCCAACGACAAGGGCACCGGTTTCGCCGGCAGCCTGTACTCGCTGTGCGTGCTGGCGTCGTGGGCGCTGGTGACGGAGACGCTCGAAGAGGCCGGCATCCGCGTGCCGGTGGTGGTGGCCTCCTCCAACACGGATTTCCGTCGCCCCATCATGATCGGCGAGATCGTCGCCGTCGCCCGCCTGGCCGGCGGCGCCACGCGCGAGACGCTCGTGAGCGAGTTCCGGGAAAAGGGCACGATCAAGCCGGCCGTCGAGGCCGTCGTCGAAGAAGGCGGCAAGATGTTCTGCCGGTTTGGGGCCACCTTCGTGGCGCGCAGATAGCCCGGATGGAACGGACGATCGTTGCATCGTCCATGCCTGTCGCGTTGTGGGGATGCACAATCCGCTGTTGGCGGCCATCGGCCGGGTGACCCAACGCTCTTAGATGCAAAGCAGGACGACCGTAAACACGATCCCGGCGCCCGCAATCCCAATGCCTCGCCGATACAGGGCTGTCCCGCTGGGGAACATCCAGAATGACGAGACGGCCAGGAAGACCACAAGCACGCCAAAGATCGTGGCAAACCAGTAGGTCAGACCGGAACTCATCGTCTTGTGCAGCTTGATGAACCGGTTCAGCGGGAAAACCGGTTCCTGTACGGTATACGCCGCGATGCCGCTGGCAGTGTTGTAAGTGCCTCCCTTGAAGTAGACGATGTCGCCTTCTGTCTTGGTTGTCGCGAGTCCTTTGATGCGAAGGGCTTCGCCGAGCTGCGCCGAGGGAATATGGGGTGGCAGCTTCTTCTCGATCCGAACGTCCCGGTTCAAAAAGGCGTGGTCTCTGTAGATCAGGATGACTCCACTGACGGCGTAGACGACCATGAGCCCGGCAATGAAGAAGCCGATATCACGATGCAAGACACGCATGTAGTGACGGAGAGTCCGTCCTTCTGGGGATTTCATCTGGGCCTTCTTTCCATGAACGAAAGCGAACCTGACTGTCTGTGAACGCACCGGCGGCGAACCCCGGCAGAAGAGAACGTGCCCCGACCATCAGGCCATGCAGCCGACGGACCATGCAGCCCAGCTACCATTGGTCTTGCTCCCTTCCTGGCTAAACGCCGGACACGGGCCGTTTATGCAAAAGTCGCGCCAACAGTCAATTCCCCTCCGATGGCTATGAATCCGCCCTGGCAAGCGTATATGCCGGCCCAGACCGCTCTCGTCCCCCTCGGTTGATGCACTTACTTTGTGCTGTGCGCCGGAAAAATGTGCAACTCGTGAGGGCAATGCGTCCAGGGACAGGGACGCCATTGGCACGGACGGGTTACGCCACTGTCTCCTCCAGGAACACCCTCGCCGCCTGGACCACCCCCTTCCGCTTCTCAGCCGATGATGTCCTTAACCTCTGCCAATGCCTGCTCGCGGCTGGTCAGCCGCTCGTCAAGCTGGGCATTATAAAGCCGACGCAGGATGATACCGATCTGCGGGCCCTCGCTCAGGCCCATCGCCTTGAGGTCCTCGCCCGTCACCAGCGGCGGCGGGGCGACCTGAGACGGGTCGATGGTCCTGATCCGCCGCGTCAGACGGCGGGCGTGGACCTGCCGGCCGGTCAGGCGATTCTCCTCCGCGCGCCAGATCGCGCGGAGGCAAATGAAGTTCTCGCCGGCCATCAGGCGTTTCAGGTCGGCCAGGGGCATCTGCTCAGCCTGGTCCCAGAGGTGCAGGTTCCGGCTGAACCAGCAGGCGGCCTGGCGGATGTCGTTGGAGCCCCCCCACCGCCGCGTCACATTCGCAATCGCCTTCTCGTCCAGCCCGCACAGCAGCGCCCCCAGGGCAAGCGTCAGGTCGCGCCGCCCAGGCAGGGCCTCCATGCGCGCCACGGCCGCCTGCCACGGGCTGTCGCCCTGAGCGAACAGGTCAGGCAGGAAGGCCCGCGCCAGGTTCAACTTGTGCAGCAGGCGCAGGGCGCTCGCGGCGGAGTCGCGCACGAGCATCTTGCCCAGTTCATCGAGGATCCGTTCGCCGCTGATCTCGACGATCCGCGGGGCCAGCTTTCGTATGGCCCGGCCGGTGGCCGGGTCCAGCGCGAAGCCCAGCCGCACCGCGAACCGCACCGCCCGCAACATGCGGAGGTAGTCCTCGCTGAACCGCTCATCCGGCGAGCCGATCGTCCGCACGACGCCCTTTCGCAGGTCCTTCTGCCCGCCGACGTAGTCGATGATCTCCCGGGCCTGCGGGTCGTAGAACATGCCGTTGATGGTGAAATCCCGGCGGCGGGCGTCCTCGCGGGGGCTGGTGAAGACCACTCCTTCGGGCCGCCGGCCGTCAGTATAGTCCAGGTCGCTGCGGAAGGTGGTGACCTCGACCTTTCGCGGGCCGATCATGACCATGGCCACGCCGAACTTGGCCCCGATGAGCAGAACGCGGCGAAAGAGCCTTCGGACCTGCTCGGGGCGCGCGTTGGTGGCGATGTCGTAGTCGCTGGATCGCTGACCCAGGAGCATGTCGCGGACGCACCCGCCGGCCAGCAGCGCCTGGAAACCCGCCTTGCGCAATCGGCGGAGCACCTGGAGTGCGGCGGCTTTGGTGGAGGTCTGGGCCATGGGGGGGATTGTAAAGCCCGGTCAGGTGCAGGTCACGGAGTTTCCGTCGCCTGAAAGGCCCTGGACAATCCCGATTTTTTTTGCGTGGTCCGGGAACGCGACTACAATGGTACGTGGAAAAAGGATACGTCCGCCCGTTATGCCGCGTCGTCGATCTTGTGATGAGATTCCCGACCGCATGCCTCGCGAGCGATCCACGAAGATGAATATCGGCCCTTGGGGCCCTTTCGGTCCGGACCCGGGAAAGACCAGACGCGGGTCGACGGTTGCCCAGCACAGGAGATCGAAGATGGGCAAGAAATTGTACGTGGGAAACCTTCCGTATACTACGCAGGATGCCGACCTGGAGCAGTTGTTTGCCCCGCACGGAACGGTGGAGAGCGCCCAAGTCATCATGGACAGGATGTCGGGCAGAAGCAAGGGCTTCGGATTCGTCGAGATGAGCACCGATGAGGAAGCGCAGGGGGCGATTGCGGCCCTGAACGGCCAGGACTTAGGCGGACGGGCCCTGACCGTCAACGAGGCCAAGCCTCGGGAGGACCGCGGTGGCGGCGGACGCGGACGTGGCGGCTATGGCGGTGGCGGCGGAGGACGTGACCGCTACTAAGCCCCCAAGCAGGACAAGTTGATCAGGCCGACCGGCCGGTGAAGAACATGGGTCCCGGCGTGGCATTGCCAAGCGCGATGTCCACGCCGGGCCCTTCTCTTTGCCCGCCCTGGCCGCGGAGTGGCCCGCCCGCAGAAGGAGCAGCTTTTTCAACGCCCTGCCAGGCGCCAGCGTTCGAGTTCCGATCGCACCTGGAGGCCGTCCTCGTCCAGGAACTCCAGCCGATAGTCCCCAATGCCCATCGCCCCCAGGCTTGCCGCCCGTGCCAGCAGCGAGCCGGGCTCGGCCGCGAACACCGTATTGCGGCAGTGCACGTCGGCGCGAACCGGGTGGTCCGCCCCGCGGTAGTCCCGCAGCGCCAATCGGCGCTCGCGACAGACGTGCCCGCACGTTCGTGACGTCGGCTGGCGAGCCAGGCGGGCCGCGAAAAGGCAGTGTGCGGTGTGGAACAACGGCACACGGCCCCACGCCAGCACCTCCAGCCGGCCCGGAGAGACTCGCCCCGCCAACTCAGCCAAGTCATCCGCCGCAAGGTCCAGGCTCACGGTGGTCCGCGCCAGGCCCGTCCGCACCAATTCCGCGACCGCCAGTTCGTTAACGGCGTTGAGCGAGAAGTCGCCCACCAGTTCGAACTCGCCCGCCTGCGGCCGCAGGAACTCCAACGCTTCGAGATTGCGGACCAGGATGCAGTCGGGCTGAGCGCCGGTGATCTGCCGCAAGGCAGCCCCATCGTTCGGTCCGGTGATCCGGGCTGTCGCCAGACCTGCCCGCAAGCCGGCGGCTCGGCACTCGGTCGCAAGCTGCGCCCACTGCGCCGTCGAGTCAAGCTCCACGTACACGCTGGCGACTGCGGCCGGCGCGCGTGAGGCGAACTCCACCACCGCCCGCACCTGCTCCGCCGATCGCGCCAGCACGTGAAGCCGTTTCCGCTCAGCCCGCCTGTCCGGCGGCAGTTCCCGGGCGGCCTCCGCCCGCAAGTCCGCCAGGACCTCCGGCTGGAATAGTTCTCGCCGCGCCTTCGCCCTGCGACGCTCCATCAACTCGGCCACCACCTCCCGCCGCAGCCGGTTCACGACGCTCCGTGGCGCCATCGCCCCTTTGCCCTCCACCTTCACCTCGCCCAGCACGAACGGCGCGTCGCCCAGCCGGTCCAGTTGCTCGCAAAGGCTCTCCGCCGTCAGCGCGTGGCGGGTCGCCGGCGAGAGGGGCTGGTCGCCCGTGGCCACCGCGGTGTTCCCCTCATCATCACTCGCCCTCAGCGTCAGCGCCTCGCCCGGGCGGGCCGTCGCGCACACGTCCAGCCGCGACGGCCGATGGACGCGGGAACGAGCGAAACTGATCTCCAACTCCCTTTCCAGGCGCGGGTCGTCCGTCCTGCGGACGACCGCACCGCAACGAACAGCCGACAGGTCCGCCTCGTTGGCGAAGGTCAGCAGCACCCGCCCCTTGGCCCCCAGCGGCCTGACGCCGTAGACGCGCCCGCCGCTCTCCTGTCCGCCCGCCGCCCCGCCTTCGAAGACCACGCCGTCGCCCGCGCGGATGAGATCTCCGGCCTGCCGTTCCCGCGTCGCCTCCACGTCCACCACCACGCCTCCGGAGTCTGACCGCACCACGACGCCGACGGCAGCGCCGCGACTCTTGGGCGACCGCCCGTCCACCAGATCGGTGTGATCGCCCCCGCGCAGGAATCCGTGCGTGAACCCGCGAGAGAAGCTCTGCTCGAGCGCCGCCTCCTGGCGCGACGTCAGCACGTTCAGCGGCGGAGCTTGCTCCGCGCGCACGCACGCGTCCAGCGCCGCACGGTACGCCTGCACGGCGGCGGCCACATAGTGCGGGCCCTTGAGCCGCCCTTCGATCTTCAGGGCCGACACCCCCGCCCGCACCAGTTCGCCGAGAAGGTCCCACGCCCGAAGGTCCTTGGGGCTCAGCACATACGGGCGGTCGTCACCCCGGAGCGGTTCTCCGTCCACCACCAGCCGGTACGGCATCCGGCAGGGCTGGGCGCATTGGCCGCGGTTGGCGCTGCGTCGTCCGCACAGAACCAGGCTGGCCAGGCATTGCCCGCTGTACGAGACGCACAGGGCCCCGTGAACGAACACCTCCACTTCGACGCCGCCCTCCCGGGCCAGCCGGGCCATCTGCTGAAGCGTCGTCTCGCGGGGCAGGATCACGCGCCGAATCCCCAGCCGCCTGGCCAACTCCAGGCTGCGCGGGCCGGTCAGCGTCATTTGCGTCGAGGCGTGCAGAGGCAGTTCCGGCGCCAGGCGGTGGATCAGCTTCGCCAGCCCCAGGTCCTGCACGATCACCGCGTCCACCCCGCAACGGGCGGCTCGGGCGGCCATCTCCGCCGCCCGGTCGAGTTCGGCCGGGAACAGCAGCGTGTTCATCGCCAGGTAGCCGCGAACGTTGTGATCGTGAAGGAAGTCCATCACCTCGCCCAGTTGGGCCGACGTGAAGTTCTCGGCCCGACGACGGGCGTTGAAGTCATCCAGGCCAAAGTAGACGGCGTCGGCGCCGTTGGCGACGGCGGCCTTCATTGCCGTCCACGCCCCAGCCGGGGCCAGCAGTTCGGGAGTGTGTCGGGTCTTGCTCACGTTGTTGTCGGCAGTCGTCCGCGCTCGTCCAGTGCACGGGCGTATTCTACCGCAGATCGTCAGCCGGGCATACGCCGCCAACGAGATTGACGTCGGCGGTGAACGCCCTGGAGGGCTCACTCGCCTGGCAAGGCCGCGACGGGTATCATGAGTGGCATGAGCAGAATCATCCTCTCCATCGCGTGTGCCGCCGGCCTGCTGGGCGGCTGTGAGAAGCCGGTTTCCTTTCCTGCTCTCTCGCTGGACGAAGCCGCCAAGGCGGCCGGCGCGTGGCAGGCGTTCGACACCAATGGAGACGGCAAGGCCGACTTCTTCCTGCTCGCCGACGCCACCGGACGGGTGGACCGCATCGCCTACGACCGCGACGGCGACCAGAAGGGCGACGAGATCGTCAACCTCGACCACCTCCGCGCCGCCCAGTGCCGCCACCTGGTGATCGTCCTCGACGGCTTCGGCCACGACGTGGTCAAGGCCTTCCGCGACGAGGGGCATTTTCGGATGTTCCACCCGCCCAGCCGCCTGATCACCGTCTACCCGTCCATGACCGACATGGCCATGGAGGAGATCTTCGACTCCGTTCCGTGCCCGGCGTACGAGGCCCTGTACTACGACCGCCGCCGCAACAAGCTGGCGGGCGGATCGCTGGCGTACCTCCAGGGACGCAACGAACCCTTCAACCGCCTGTTGGACTACCGCGCCGACCTGTTGTGGGACGGCATCGGCTACCTGTATCCGTGGGAGGTTTTCGGCAAGGAGGTCAACGACGTCAAGGGCCGCTTCGACCGGACGGAATCGCAGGAGATGATCGCCTACTTCGTCAGCTCAGCCGGCGTGGGCACCATTCGCGGGGCCGAGGGCCAGCGGGCATGCCTGGCCAAGATCGAGCAACTCGTCCACCAGGTCTTGTTCGAGACCCACGGGCTGGTCAAGATCACCCTGCTCAGCGACCACGGGCACACCTACACGCCCGGCAAGCGGATCCCGCTGGAGGACTTTCTGACCCGTCGCGGCTGGCGGCTGACCGAAAGCCTCACCAAGCCGCGCGACGTGGTGTACGTCCGCTTCGGGCTGGTCACCTACGCCAGCTTCGCGACCAACCGCCCGGGCGAGCTGGCGGGCGACCTGGTCGACTGCCAGGGGGTCGAGCTGGCCAGCTACGCCCAGGGCGACGCCGTGGTCGTGCTGGCCGGCGGCAAGCAGAAAGCGATCGTGCGGCGCAAGGATGGGCGGTACCGCTATGAGGCGGTGAGCGGCGACCCGCTACGGATGAAGGAGATTGTCGGCAGGCTGGCCGACAAGGACGGGTTCTGCGGGGCGGAGGAGTTGCTGACCGCGACGGCCGGGCACGCGTACCCTGCCGCCCTGGAGCGGCTGCACCGCGCTCACTTCGCCCTGGTGCAGAACCCGCCCGACGTGGTGGCCAGCCTGGGCGACAGGTGGTACTCCGGCTCGCGGGCGTTCGGCGGGGCGGTGGAGATGGCCTCCACCCACGGCAGCCTCAACTACACCAACTCGGTCGCGTTCATCATGTCGACGGCCGGGCAACTGCCGGCGGTCATGCGGTCCAGAGAAGTGTCCCAAGCGATGAAGAAGGCGACCGGTCTGCCGTTCCCCAACAAGCGATAGCGCCAATCAGGCCGGAAGCCATGGAAGCCACGAGACAGGCTGTCTCATGACTCCCATCGCTTCCGAGCCGCCCCGGCTTCGCCTTTGTTTAGGCCGCGGCACGCCTCCGTCGCCGGATGTACCCGCCGGCCGACGCCAGGGCCATCGCCAGCAGCGTCAGGGTTCCGGGCTCGGGCACGGCCGTCAACTCGATGTCGTTGCCGTCGCCGCCCCCGTAGGTGATCCGCAGGCCCAGGACGCCGTTGTCCGGAGAGTAGAACAGGGCGCCCTCGCTCAGGTTGGTAAACGTACCGTCGATGGCGTTCTGCCCCTCGTTGGACAGGATCAGCCAGCGCCCGCCTTCCTGGATCGAGCCGAGCAGCACGTTGAGCGTTCCGCCGTCCAGGCTCACGTCCCCGTAAACCGTCAGCAGGTCGCTCATCGCGCCGTCCATCTCGATCTCCAGCGTCGCCGACGCGTCCTGGGCGTAATTGCCCCAGACGGTCGTCGTGCCGATCGAGTTGCCCGGGGCCAGCGTGCCCGTGCCCAGGTTGTCCAGGTCGAACGGCTGGGCGGACGTGCCGAAGGTGCCCACGGCCAGCCGGCCCGCGTTGAAATTGAAGGCCGCGATGTCCTGGGCGCTGTTTCCGTTGCCCGAGCCCTTCCGGATCGTGCCGGCGATCAGCGTCCCGCCGTCGAGGTTGAACGTACCTTGGACCCGCCCGGCCGATCCGGCGTCGTTGCGCTGCCCCAGGATCACGTCGTTGACGTCCATCGTCCCGCCGCCCAGATTCACCACGCCCTTGGTGGTGCCGCCGGCCGAGTTGGGCTTCGAGCCGATCACGAACTGGTCGATCCACATCTCGCTGTCGGAGGTCGCGCCGCTCAGGTCCATCAGACCGGCCGCCCCGCCGCCGGTGCTGACGGTCTGGCGACCGACCCACACGTCGCCGCGGGAAGCGGCGCTGTTGAGCACCAGCTTGCCGCCGGCAGCGAATTCCAGACTGCTGCCCGGCGTGCCGTCGGACTTGTTGCCGCCGACGATCAGCGTGGGCGTGATGATGGTGTTGTCGGCGCCCATGACGATGCGATTGTTGAAGCCGCCCAGGCCAACCGAGGGCGAGTCGCCGATGCGGATGATGTTGGCGTCGATGAAGTTGCTGGCCCCCAGCAGCACCACGCCGCGGGGCTGGCCCTGCGAGCTGCCCACGTCGCCGGGAATCGTGCCCACGTTGAACTCGTCCAGGTAGGCCGTCAGGCTGCCCACCGCCGAGGCGTCCAGCGTGCCCTGGAAGGTCGTGCCCGTGTTGTGCTCACGCCGCCCCACCATCAGGTCCACCCGGCTGGACGCCGACCCGATGGCCGCCGTCGCTCCGGTCATGTTCATGGTGGCGTTGCGGGCGTCATAGCCCACCACGATCAGGTCGGCGCTGACGTTCCCGCCCGCATTGAACGTGCCGCCCTCGATCCGCAACTGGCTGCTGCCCGTGCCGTCGGTGACATTCCCATTGACCGTCAGCGTGCCGCCAAGTTGCCTGATCGTGGCCCAGGAGCGGTTGCCCTCGGCCAGGGAGATGCTGTTGGCGGTGATCGTGCCCGCGTCAAACGTCAGCGTGCCGTTGCCGCTGCCGCCGCCGCTGTTCTGCTTGCCGATCCGCACCTGGTCCAGCGTGGCGTTCAGCGTCGCGCCGGTGGTGTCCAGCAGGCTGACGTTGTTGGTCCCCGTGCCATCGACGTTGATGCCGATGTCCAGGTCCGCCGCCGCGCCGCTCTTGCCGCCCAGCGTCAACGTTCCCCCCGACGCAACCGTTACCGTGCCCTTGGTCTTGCGATAACCGATTCGCAGCACGTCGGTCTCGACCGTGTTGGTCGAACCCCCGAACTGGATCGTGTTGTCCACAACCGAACCCCGGTCGGACGAATCCCCAACCACGATCGAGTTGGCCCGGATGCTGTTCGCGCCGGCGTTCGAGAGGATCAGATCGCCTTCCACCGTGCCTTCGCCGGTGGGGGCGCCCGAGATTGTCCCGATGAGCACCTGGTTGGCGTTTATGGTGACCCCGCTGGAGGCGAAGAAATCGGCCGTCGCCTGAAACGTCGGCGCCGGCGTGCCGCTGGCCGTACCGGTCCGCCGACCGATCATCACGTTCTCACTGCCCGAGCCGATGCTCACCGCCCCGGCGTCGACCGTCAGGGTGGCCGTGCCGCCGTTGGAGTCCATCAGGCCGACCGTCAGCGCGCCCACGGACAAACCGTCGGCCACCGTCATCGTGCCCTCGCGGAGTTCCAGCGTGGAAGCCCCGGCCCCGCTGACCACCCCGCCGCCCACGGTGACGGTGCCGTTGTACACACGCAACGTCGCCGTGTCGCCGGCCATGTCCGCCATGCGGATGCTGCCGGAAATGTCCAGCAGGTTGGCGGCGTCCGTGCCCAGGGTCACCGTCCCGGTGGGCTGGCCCGCTGAGGAGGCCAGGCTCCGCCCGATGTTCAGATCGCTCAGGTAAGCCGTCACCCGCCCGCCGCTCAGGTTCAGCGTGCCGGTGCTGTCCTTGCCGGTCCCGCCTTCCTTGTAGCCCACCCACAGGTCGGTCCGCTGGGTGTCACTGCCCAGGTCCAGCGTCGCCCCGCTCGGCAGCGTCACCGTACCGGTGCTCTTGTCCCCGCCGATCAGCCATGAATTGGCCAGCATCGACGTGGACGTCGTGCCCAGCGTCATCGAGCCCGTGTAGGTCGCCGTGCTCGGGCCGTCCACCCGCCCCACGATGATCTGGTCGGCATCGATGGCATTGACGGCCGCCAGTTTCAGCGAGCCGACGGCATTGCCGCTGCTGCCCGATCCGGAGGCGCCCGTCTCCACTCCGACGCGCACCGTGCTGAGGTAGGCGTTGAACTGGTCGCCGGCGGACAGGTCCATGTTCCCGTTGCTGCTGCCGCTGGTGTGCTGATACTTGTAGCCGACGTTCAGTTCCGTCCGACGCGAGTCGGAGCCCAGATTCAGCACGCCGCCCGCCGGCAGCGTCACCACGCCGGTGCCCTTGAGGCTGCCGACGGCGAACAGATCGGCCGCGATGGTGTTGGCTGCGCCCAGGTTGAGCGTGCCGGTGGTCGTCGAGATGTTGCCCGAGTCGATCCAGCCCACGACGATGCGGTTGGCGTCGATCGTGTTGCTGGGCGAGAGCGTCAGCGTGCCGGTCACGCTCCCGCCGCCTCCGCTGGCAGCACCAGCCGTCTGCCAGGCCACGATCAGGTTGTCCAGATAGGCGTCGAACGAACTCGCCCCCGACAAGTCCACCGTGCCCACCGTGTTGGCCGACGTGTTCACCGTCCGCTGGGCGACCAGCAGATCGGCCCGCCCGGTGGCCAGTTGGCCCACCGTCAGCGAACCGCCGGTGGCCGTATACGTGCCGGTCTGCTCCTGCGGGCCCACGAGCATGAGTTGCGAGACCGTCAGGTCGCCGCCGGTCTGGTTGACCGTGCCGGCGCCGCTGGCGCCGCCGATGTACAGCCGAGCCGCCTGCTGACCCGTCTGCGACAGCGTCGCGGTCAGCCCGCCGGCCACGTGGGCCGCCAGGCTCGAGGTCGGCACGCCGTTGTCCCAGTTGCCGGCCGTCTCCCACACGCCCGTGCCCGCGCCGTCGGTGAACTGCGTCACGTCCAGCGAGGCACTGTTGGCCAGCGCGTCCAGGGCTGCCGAGTTGAGCCCGGTGGACTGGCTGAACGCGATCCGGTCCAGCGTCAGCCCGTTCTCACGGTTGTCCAGGCTGAAGGTGACGAACGAGGCGCCGGCGTCGCCAGCGCTGACAGTAGTGTAACTAGTTGTGTGTAAGTTTTGATGATCGTGTCACGCGGCGGAGCGGAGGCGAGCGCAGCGAGCCGAAGCGAAGACGCGTGACACGGCGCAAAAAGTTGGGTACGTACTGCTTCTTCA
>JAKJER010000049.1 GCA_022705325.1 Planctomycetota bacterium
CGTTCCGCTTTCACCCATTGGATTCTCCGGACTTCCGTGTCTCGATGGCGAGAAAACCCTGTGTTCATGCGGCCAATCGCCACCTCATTATACTTGAAATTGAGGATCTATATGGGAAATCCGGGCTAAAGCGAAAAAAGCCGTTCTGGGACTCCCTGGGAAGATCAGGGAGGGTCGTCAGAACGGACGGGCCGTCGGGGTCGCCTGAAGCGACCTTGCCGCTAGCTGGATTCGCGTGTGGAAACGTCCGATATGCACAGGTAGACCGCCCTCCAGATGCGTTAGGTTTTGAGGGGGTGAAGTCTTATAGTAGCAGGTGCCTCGACGCACCGGACCAGGCGAGGTCGCGAGCCCCCATCCGCCGGGTCCGGACGGGGCGTAACGCCATGAGCGTCTTGACGTGAGGGTTTTCAGTCGCGATGGACATGAAACTCGATGCCAAGCCCGCCGTACCCGCAGCGCCCGTGTGGGCCCTGCTGATCGCGGCCCTGGCGGCCAGCTTCGCCCACAACTTCGCGGAGATGTGGGTGCGGTGGTTTCCCGCCTGGAGCGACGCCGGGGCGAGCCTGTACGACCGCGTCACGGGGGGCGAGAGCTACTACACGCACGCCCCGCTGGTGCCGATCATCAGCCTGATGATCGCCCTGCTGGTCATCCGCCACACGAGCATCCCGGTCCGCCCGCGCCCGCTGCTGGGAGGGGCCGTCAGCGGGGTGTTCATCTTCATCCACCTGTTCGGGTGTCTGGCCCGGGTGAACTTCGTCAGCGGCTTCGCCATGATCGGGTTGCTGGCCGGGCTGATCCTCATGCTGTGGGGCTGGGTCGCCCTGAGGCGGCTGTGGTTTGCCCTGTTCCTGCTGGCGTTCATGGTTCCGCTGCCGGAGGTCTCGATCGCCCAGCTCAATTTCCGGCTGAAGCTGATGGCCGCCGACATGGGGGTGCGCGGGGCGAACCTGCTGGGGATCATCGTCGAGCGTCCGGGCGACGCGAACACGGTCAAGATCTGGCACGAAGCGGGCATCAAGACGCTGGTGATCGCCAACGTCTGCAACGGGCTGCGAACGCTGATCAGCCTGATCGCGTTCGGGGCCCTGTACGCCTACGTCTGCCGGCTGTCGGGCTGGTGGCGGATCGCCCTGTTCGCGCTTTCGATCCCCATCGCGGTGATCGCCAACGCGGTTCGGATCGTCTCGCTGATCGTGGTGGCCGACATCTGGGACGCCAAGGTCGCCACCGGCTGGTATCACGACACCTCGGGGATCCTGGTCTTCGTGCTGGCGTTCCTGCTGATGTTCGGCCTGGAGAAGCTGGTGCTGAGCGTCCGCAAGTGGATCGGCCGGCCCGCGAAGATCCTGCCGCTGTTTCACGGCGCGCTGCGGAGCGAACAGGACGAGGGCCAGTGGCAACGCCTGGTGAACGTGGCGCGGCGTCCGGTGGCCTGGACAGCGGTGGGCCTGGCCGTCCTGACCGCGGGCGGGTCGTGGTGGCTCAACCGCGTGGTGCCCTACGTCAGTCCCGTGGGCCAGCTCAAACAGGCCGTCCCAGAGACGCTGGAGTTCGACCACGCCACGTGGAGCAGCGTCGAGTTGACCATGGACGAGCAGACGCTGACGATCCTGGAGTGGCCCGACTACTTCTATCGCAGCTACACCAGGGAGGATCAGCCCAAGACCGACCTGTGCGTGATCTTCTCCCGCGACAACCGCAAGGGCACGCATCCGCCGGACCTGTGCATCCAGGGCGGCGGGAGCGACATCGTCCATGCGGCCACGGTGCAGTTGAACGGCGTGCCGGGAAGGCCCGACCTGCCCTGCCGCGAACTGGTCGCCCAGGGCGGGGGACACGCGACCTACTTCCTGTACACCTACAAGTGCGGTCAGAAATACACCGAGAGCTTCTGGAGCCAGCAGTTGGGCATCTTCCTGAACGGGCTGCTCAACCGCAATGCCAGCGGCGCCCTCATCCGCGTCTCGACGCCCATCCCGCCCCAGGACGTGCGGGAGGGACGCCAGAAGGCGCGCGAGCGGGCCATGGGCCTGATGGCCGTCGCCATCCCGCACCTGGACCGGACACTGCCGTGATTCAATTGGCAATGGGCCATTGGCAATTGAAGACTGAAGAGGATATGACGTGACCAAAGGACGCGTGGCTGTGATCGGAGTCGTGCTGGCGGTGCTGGCCCTTGCCGGCAGCGCGGTGGCCTGGCGTCTCTACACCCGCAGCGGGGTGCGCCTGCTGAACCGCGCCCAGTTGGCCCTGGACAGCGGCCTGCACGACAAGGCCCTGACCTACTGCGAGCAGTTCATCGAGGCGTACCCGGACGACTGGCACGGTCACTACATCAAGGGCAAGGCCCTCATCGCCAAGGGCCTGTTCGACGACGCCCGCGCCGCCTTGGAAACCGCCGGCGCCCTGGACGAGGCCACCGTCGACGTCACCCTCGCCGTCGCCGACACCTACTCGCTGGAGGCCCGGCAGGCGATCTCGGGCCCCGACAGCCAGAACAGCCTGCCGACCCTGGAAAGGGCGGTCATCAACCTCCGACGCGCCCAGGACACCCTGGTCCCGCTTCAGCGCGATTCGACCAAGCTGGACCCCAAGACCGCCCTCAACATCCGCCGCCACGTCGGCATGATCAGCCTGCGGGTGGCCTGGGTGCAGGGCATGCTCGCCCAGTTGCTGGACCGCCAGGGCGATCAAGCCGATCTCGTCCGCGACACCCACACGGCCCAGGCCAAACGGCGCCAGGCGGAGCGGATCCGCCGCCAGGCGGACGCAAGTTGCGACGAAGCAACGGCCGCCCTGCTGGAGGTCGTGCGCGCCGATCCCACCCAGGACGAGGTGGCCCAGGAA
This sequence comes from Planctomycetota bacterium, assembly GCA_022705325.1. Taxonomy (GTDB): domain Bacteria; phylum Planctomycetota; class Phycisphaerae; order SM23-33; family SM23-33; genus MWDR01. Next base: position 2,854 of record JAKJER010000049.1, read on the forward strand.
CTGATCCAACTGTGCCTCTCCCGCAGCGACGCCAAGTCGCTGGCCGAGGTTCGCAAGGCCGTCCTGGGCGGCCCCAACCCTCCGCCGGTGGCGGCCAATCTGCTGATCATCGAGGACCTCCGCACGCAAGTCTCCAAGACCCCGCCCGCCGAGCGGGAGAAGCTTCTCCGCCGGACCAGCCAGCGGCTGGAGGCCCTGCTGACCGAACACGGCGAGAACCCGCAGGTGCTGTCGGCCCGGGCGGCGGTAGCCTTGTACCAGAACGACTTTCCGACCGCCTGGCAGTACGTGCGTCGCACGCTGGCCGCCCAGGCGGACCACCCGCTGGGGCGTTTCCTCCAGGCCAAGCTGCTGGCCCTGAAGGGCGACCTGGTGACGGCGGAACGGGAGTTCTACGCCCTCCGCACCGCCCTGCCCTACTGGGCGGCCGCCCAGTACGAATACGCCCTGCTGGCCTTCGCGCTGGGCAAGCGCGAGTTGGCCCAGGAGTCGATGCGGGCGGTGACCAATCTCGACCCCGGCCACACCGAGGCCCACCGTTTCATGGCCGACATGCTCCTGCGCGAGGGGCTGTACACGGCCGCCTACACCGACGCCGAGGCCGCCTACCAGGCCAACCGTTACGAGCCCCACACGCTGCGAGTCTACGTGGAGGCGTGCGTGCGGACCAACCAGAAGGACAAGGCCGGGGCCGCCCTGGACGACGCGGCCCTGATCAAGGCCAACGACAGCCAGGTGCTGCTGTCGGTCGCGGAAGGCTACCAGTTGATGGACAATCGGGCCGCCAGCCACCAGGCCGCCCGCCGCGCCGCGGCCCTGCCCGCCCGCAATGTCTTCGAGCAGGTCTCGGTCGCCCGCGCGCTGGCGCTGCTGGGCGAGAGCGCCCATGCCGAGAAGTACCTCCGCGACGCCCTGAAGGCCCTCGGCGACCAGGCCTCCTCCACCCGCCCCGCCCAAAGCCAGCCCAGCCAGGACCCGCTCCCCCGCCGCGGCGACAAGTCCCTGCTGCTGAGCGAACTGGCCCGCATGTACGCTCTGACGGGGCGGCTGATCCAGGCGGCCGAGGTCTATCGCCAGGTGCTGCGCCTGGAGCCCGGCAACACCCAGCACCGCCTGGTGCTGGCGCGCATTCTGCTGGACCTGGGCGACCTGGACGAGTGCGAACGGATCCTCGACCAGATGCACCCCGACCATCCCCAGGCCAACCTCCTGCGGATCAGTCTCAAGCTCTCGCAGGGTCTGGACCAGGAGGCCATGCAGATCTTCCAGCAGACACAAGCCGGAGAGCGGTCCGGCCTGCCCCTGGCGGTGATGCAATTGGCCAGCGGGAAGATCCAGCAGTGCATTCAGACGTGCCTGGTCGAGATGTCCGCATCCCCTCGCGACGCCAACCTGCGCACGGTCCTGGGGCGCGCCTACCGGCTGAACGGGCAGGCCGAACAGGCCGTCGAGCAGTACCTGGCCGCGATCCGCCTGGAACCGTCGCGCCTGCAACATTATCTCACGCTGGCCGGGCTGCTCTGCCAGGTCATGCCCCCCCAGCAGGCGGCCTTCCGCATGGCCAGCATCCCCGAGGCCCGCAGCGAACTGATCGACCTGTCGTTGGGCATGATCCTGGCCCGGGCCCGGAACTGGAGGCTGGCGGCTGAGCACCTGAGTCAGTTGATCTCGCGTCAGGGCATCAGCGAGTCGGTCCGCGGGCAGGCCCGTATGCTCCGCGCCCAATGTCTGGCCGCCTCGGGCCAGGCCGATCAGGCCGTCATCGAGTTGTCGCAGTTGGTCAACGATCCCCACTGGTCCCGCCGCGCCAGCCTCGCCCGAATTCCCCTGTTGGCGGGCACCCAGAACATCGAGCAGGCCAAGCGCGACCTGGCCAAGCTGCAAGAGACAGCCGCCAAGGAGAACGACGTCTGGCTGTTGCAGCGCGTGGCCTCGCTGGCCGTGCACCTGGGTCAGGACGCCACCGCCCAGACGGCGTGCGACGCCCTGGACCGCATCATGCCCTACGACGCGACCAGTTGCATCCTTCGCGGTTATGCCCACAGCCGCTTCGGGCGCAAGGACGCCATGGTCGCCAGCTACCGCGAGGCCCTCGCTCGCCAGCCCGAGCGACTCGACGTGTACATGAAACTGGCCAGCCTGCTGGACCTGCACAACGAACCTCAGCAGGTCCTGGACGTGCTGGAGGAACTCAAGGGCTGCGGGCTGGCCGGCAAGGCCATGGGCCTTTGGGGCCAGGCCTCGATTCTGGACTCGTGGGGCCTGCGAAGCCGTGCGGCGGAGCGACTGGACGCCCTGGCGGAGCTTGGCTACGGGGGCGACCGCATCGAGTTCATGCTCAGCCAGTACTATGTCCGCCTGGGGCGGCTGGACGCCGCCCGCAAGATCCTGCAAGCCCTGCCTCCCCGCTCCCGGTATCATCTGCCCGCCCGGCAGGTGCTGATCGAGATGGAGAACGACCCGCAGGTCAAGCTTCAGGCCATCGAGCGTCTCCGGCGCGAACAGCCCGCCCACTCGGGCCTGCTGCTGCAGATGATGAACGTGCTGCTGCAAAGCGGACGGGGCGAGGACGCGGTGCAGGCGATGGAGGCGCACCTGGCCCGATACCGTTCGGCGCCCCACGAGGCCCTGGCGCTGTCGGTAGCCTACCTGCTGGACCAGAACAAACTCCCCCGCGCCGTCCAGCTCAGCGAGCAACTGGCCCGCCTGACCCGTCTGCCCTATTGGCGCGTGGTCCACATGCTCCTGCTGCTGGAACAGCAGCCCCTGGCCGCCCAACGCCTGCTGGGCGAGAGCGACAAGGCCCCCATGGTCGACGCCCTGTGCGGGCTGGCCATCGCGCTCCAGAGCGGCAATGACAGTCTCAAGCAGGGCTACCTCGCCCGCCTGGAGGTCCTGGACAAACAGCGCGAGATCCCCAGCCTCTACCGCCTGCTGGTGCTGCTGGCCGGAGAGGACCAGGACAAGATCCTCCAGGAGTCCACCGCAGTCGCGGGCGGGATGGGCAAGGACGTGGTCGACGAGATCGTGGCCTATCGAGGCCCCGGGCGAGAGGGCGAACTGGCCTTCCTGCTTCGCGCGTCCATGCTCCTGGACATGGGATTGAACCGCTACGGCGCCGAGGTGGCCGTGAAGGCCCTCAAGGCCCGGTCGACCTGCCAGTGGGCAGCCGCCCTGGTCTTTCGCTGCAACCCGCGTCCGGCGGTGCTGGCCGAGGCGATCGCGACGCTTCGCCCGGCCGGTGGGTCGCTGCATCAGGCCATGCGGACGCGTCAACTGACCCAGGAACGGAAGTTTTCCGAGTTGGCCCAACTGTACGAGCAGGCTCTGGGGACCGATAAGGAGAACATAGCCCTTCAGATTCAGCACGCATGGGCGACGGCGGCCTGCGGGCAGCATCAGCGGGCCCTGGACCTGTATCGACGGGTCATGGACAAACGCCCGGTGCCCGAAGCGGCGAACAATGCCGCCAACCTGGTCGGGCTGTTCTACCGCCAGGACAAGGCCCTGGTCGCCGAGGCCCGCGCGTGGGCGCAGGCCGCGGTGGCGGCGGCACCGGAGAACGTGGCCTTTCACGAGACGGCCGCCTGGCTGGACTGCCTTCAGGGGCGATACCGCGAGGCAGCCGAACAGTTGAGACAGGTCATCCGCCGCCTGCCGGGCTCGGCAGCAGTGCATTACCACCTGGGCGCCGCCGAGGTGGGTGTCGGGCGCAAGGAGCTGGGCCTGTGGCACCTGCAAGAAGCGGTGACGCTGGCGAGCCTGGCCCTGAAGTCGGCGAGCGACGACGAAGAGCTCAAGGCCGTTCTCGAACAGGCCAAGATCGCGATGGAGCAGGCCCGGTCGCAGCCAGCCGACCCGCCGGCGGCAGCGGCCAGGAAATGAACTTCGGTCCTTTCCCGAACGTGGGAAAAGGTGGTGCGGGCCAGCCGGCCTGCACCGATAGACGCGGGCGAAGGGCCCGCAGGAACCTCCGCCGGCCGGCGCTGCGGCGCCCGCCGCCGAGAGCGGGTTCCGGAAGCTGGTAAGCCGTCGGCAACAGGCAGCGTAAGGAGAAAAACGTGACCAAGCGCCGAATCATCGTAATCGCCCTGATCCTCATGGTGCTGTTGGGGGTGGGAGGCGGCATCGCCTTCCTGATCCACCGCAACAAGCCTGAGAAGGTCCTCATCCGAGCCAAGATGGCCCTGCGGATGAAGGAGTACGCCAAGGCCGTCGATTACGCCATCACCTACCGCGCCAAGAGGCCCCAGGACTGGATGGGCTACTACGTTCAGGCCGAGGCCTACATGGGCCTGGCCGAATACGCCAAGGCCCGCGAGCCGCTCAAGAAGGCCCTGGAGTTCGAGCCCCAGCGGATCAACCTGCACCTGGCCCTGGCGGACACCTACGCCCGCCCGGCCCGGCGGGCGCTGGCCACCGACACCAAGGGCTGGCCCGCCGAGGACATCCGCAAGCACATAGACGCCATCCGAGAGGGCAATACCCTCTTGACCGGCGTCCGCATCGAACCGGCCGCCGACGCCTCGCCCGAGGATCGCGAGCAGGCCCGCGTCGGCCAGCTTGATCTCGTCCAGTACCTCGGCATCAACGAGATCAACATGGGGCTGGGCTACCAGCTCATGGAAGAGCGCTACAAGGCCGACGCCGAGCGCGCCGAGCAGTCCAACCTCGCCGATCTCAAGAAGAACTCCGAGGCCGGCGCCAAAGAAGCCGCCAAGTTCGCCGAGCAGTTCACCCAGTCCGGCATGGACAAGCTGCTCCAGGTGGTGACCAAGGATCCCGCTCGCAGCCGCCCGGGCGTCATGCTCCTGGAGCTGGCCCAGCAGCGCAGCAACAGCGAGGTCATCGAGAAGGTCCGCGCCGCCCTCAAGACGCTCGACAACCCGCCCCCCGCCCCCACCCGCATGCTGATCGTCCACGACCTGCGCAGCCGGATCAAGGAGGCCGACCCCACCGAGATGCGCCCGCAGTTCCGCGACTCGGCCCGCGAGTTGGACAAGTTGCTGGAGAACTACAAGAAGGAACGCGACCGCCTGACCCCCGATGAGCAGCACGTCCAGGACCAGGAAATGGACCAGATCAGGATCGTCCGCGGCGAGTTGGCGCTGCTGCTGGGCGAGCTGCCCCTGGCCGAGAAGCTGGCCCAGGAGGTCCTCAAGCACGATTCCCGGCGCGCCCAGGCGCGCATCATCGAGGCCATTGTCCTCGTGCAGCGAGGCCAGCCCATCGAGGCGGAGCGAAAGCTCTACTCGCTGGTCACCGACTTCCCCCGCTGGGCCCGCGCCCAGTTCCACTACGCCAACGTCGCCCTCCAGGTCGGCAAGGAAACGATGGCCCTGGACGCCCTGCGAAAGGTCGTCGCACTCGACCCCAACCACATCCAGGCCCGCAAGATGCTGGTCCAGCTCTCGGCCAGAACCGGCGCACAGGACCAGGCCGTCGGCGACGCCCGAATCGCGTACGAGAAGAACCCCGCCGATCCCGACGCCGTGCGGCTCTACGTCGCCTCCCTGGCCATGAAGGGCGAGAAGAGCACGGCCAAGGACATCCTCATGGTGGCCGAGAAGGACCACGGCAAGAGCCCGGGGATGCTCCTGGCGCTGGTCGAGGGCTATGCGCAGCTCGACATGAAGGACGAGGCCGCCCGACTGGCCAAGATCCTCGTCGAGAGCAAGCCGGAGACCCCGGCCGACCGCATCGCCGTCGCCCGCGCCCTGCTGGCCAGCGGACAGGTCTCGCGCGCCGAGAAGATGCTCCTCGACGAGTACAAGCGCGACCCTTCCAGCGCCGCCATCGCTTTTGAGCTGGGCAAGGTCTACACCCTCAGCAAGCGGACGCTCCAGTCGCTGGAGTACTTCCGCAAGGCGCTGGCCGCCAGCACCGGAAACACGATCTATCGCCTGGCCCTGGCGCAGGCCCTGTTCGAGACCGGCGACCTCGAAGAGGCGGCCCAGGTCGTCGAGAGCGTCGAGCCCACCAACGCCGTCGGCAGCATGCTCCGCATGCAGATCGCCCTGCTCCAGGGCAAGGAACTCGACTCCGCCCAGCTCCTCAAGGCCATCGGGGAGGGCAAGCAGTCGGGCCTGCCCCTGGCCGTCCTCTACCTCCGCACCGCCAGGCCCAAGCAGTGCATCGAGATCTGCCAGACCGAACTCAAGAAGAAGCCCAACGACGTCAACACGCTGGGCATCCTCGCCCAGGCCCAGGCGGTCATGGGCGACAGCGTCAACGCCGTCAAGAACTTCAAGCTCGTCCTCAAGGCCGCCCCCTCCCGTCTGGCCACCTACCTGCAACTGGCCAGCGTCCTGGCGCAGGAGAAGGCCCCGGCCGCCGTGGCCACCGAACTCAACGCCGTCGAGAACGCCGAGAAGGACCTGGTCGAACTGACCCTCGGCTGGCTCTTCACCCGCCTGAAGAAGCCCGATGAGGCCCGCATCGTCTACGAGCGACTGGCCGAGAACGCCGAGGCCCCCCAGGACAGCCGCCAGCGGGCCCGCCTGCTGCTGACCAAGTCCCTGGCCGACGCCGGGCGCATCGAGGACGCCCTCAAGCAGGTCGACCTCCTGGGCAGCGACGAGAAGTGGAAGAAGCCCGCCCAGGACGCCAAGGTCAGTCTCCTGATCGCCGCCAAGCAGTTCAAGGAAGCCGAGAAGGTCCTTCAGGACATGCGCAAGGCCGCCCTGGACGAGAAGAACTCCGTCGCGCTCGGCCGGCTGGTCAAGCCCTACCTCCAGATCGAGAAACAGGATGAGGCCCTGGCCGTGTGCGACCAGATGCTGAGCATCCACCCCGACTCCGCCCAGCCCTACCTCCTGCGGGCAGAGATCTACAAGCTCCAGAACAAGGCCGAAGAGGTCATCAAGGCCTACTACAAGGCCGTCGAACTCCAGCCGGGCAACTTCAGCACCTACGAGGCGCTCGCCCGCGTCCTGGACGCGTTCAACCGTCCCCAGGCCGCCCTGGACGTCCTCGACCGCCTGGAGAAGGTCTCCCAGTCCGGGCAAATGGTCGCGCTCTTCGAGCGGGGCACGATGTTCGCCCGCTGGGGCCTGAGAACCCAGGCCGCCGAGAACCTCGAAAAGCTCGCCCAGCAGGACGTGTCGGCTAACCCGAAGCTCCAGTACGACATCGCCCGCCTGCTGGCCCAGGTCGGCAAGAAGGACCAGGCCCGCGCCATGCTGGTCAAGATCCAGGAATACAGCCAGCTCCACCTGCCCGCCCAGATCCTGCTGGCCGACATCGCGCCGGACACCAACGCCGCCCTGACGATCATCCGGAAGTACGCGCCCCAGGCGGCGCAACAGGCGCTCGTCCACGAGATGAGCCTCCTCATGCGCGACAAGCGATATCAGGAGGTGGTCAACGTCTTCCGCGCCTTCCAGAAGGCCAACCCCGCCGTCAGCGATCAGGCCGCCGGCATCGCCGTCCAGGCCCTCGCCCAGCTCGGCACGCGCAGCGAGGCCGCCCAGATCTGCCAGCAGATGGCCGCCCGCCCGCAGGCCCAGCCCATGTGGCGACAACTGGCCGCCCTCCTCACGGTGGACACCAACATCGACGAGGCCGCCAAGAGCCTGCCCGCCCCGGCCGTCGCCACCATCTACGACGCCCTGGTCGGCATCGCCCTGGCCGCACAGAAGGGCGACGTGCAGGCCGGCAGGACGTGGCACTCCATCATCGGACCCATCGAGCAGGAACTGGCCAAGCGAAACCCGCCCACCGTCCTGGCCGGACGGCTCAAGGTGCTGGCCGCCCTGGCCTCCGGCGTGACCGGACAGGCCTCCACCGAGCTCAACAACGCCCGGATCGCCGACCCCAGCGAGTTGGCCGTCGCCAAGGAACTCGTCGGCCAGGCCACCAGCAACCCCAAAGCGATGGCCGAAGCCGGCGTCCTCCTCAAGGCCGCCCTGGCCAATGAGTGGGGCCTGTCCACCCTCTCACAGGCCTGGGCCATGGACGTCCTCAAGGCCCGCCCCACCTGCCAGTGGGCCGCCGACCAGGTCATCCGCGCCGGCGCCGACCTCCAGGTCCGCCGACAGGTCCTGGGCGTCGTCCAACCCAACAACTGCCTGCTGGCCCTGGGCATCAACGCCTCCATCCTGACCGAGGAGAAGCAATACGAGAAGGCCGCCCAGACGCTCGCCGCCGCCGCCAAGGCCGCCGGCGACTCGCCCGGCATGCTTGTCCAGGTCGCCATGGCCACCGAGCGGGCCGGACGTCTCAAGGACGCCTCCGACCTCTACACCGCCCTCTACCGCCAGACCAAGAACCCCATCGCCGCCAATAACGGCGCCTATCTGGTCACCCTCCTCTACCCCAACGACGTCGAGAAGTTGGCTGAGGCGCAGAAGTGGATGGAAGAGGCCGTCGAGAAGGCCCCCAACGTGCCCGCCTTCCACGACACCCTCGGCTGGATCGCCTTCCGCCGCGGAGAGAAGGCCAACGCCATGACCCACCTGTGGACCGGTGTAAAGGGCTCGCCTGCCTCGCCCGAGAACCACTTCCACCTGGGCCTGGCCGAGATCGACGCCGGCAACAAGCAGATCGGCGCCTGGCACCTGGGCGCCACGGTGGAGATCGGGCAACAGATGAAGGCGGACGGCGTCGACATCCCCGCCTCCACCCTGGAAGCCATCCGCATGGCCACCCAGGAACTGGAGAAGCTCAAGCAGCCCTGAGCGCCGTCAACATCCTCAACCGCGACGACGCCCAGCCGGAACATCACCGGCTGGGCGTCGAGCATTTGAGGGCGCCCGAGACAAGCTCTCCGGAAACCGAGGAGACCCCTCCCGCCGTCGAAGGACCTGCGCGTCGGCAGAGTTGCCCCGCCATCGCGTCCGCCTCGTCAAGCACCGGATCCGGAAGGTCTCCTCGCAACAGTCCAGCTGGCCCTGCGTTTCAATCTGCAGTGATGTACATGCCACCTTAAGGCCCCTGAATGAAAGGGCGCGTCCATGCGTACCGTTTCGACATTCCCCCTCGTGACGGGCATCATGATTGTCATTGGCGCAGGCTTGGCGCTCCCGGCCAGAGCGCAGACGTCCTCCGCCTCGCCCGGGCAAACGGGTAAGCCCTCGCTCCAGCAGGCACTGGCGGCCCTGAAGGTCCCGCCGTCCTGGTTCGACACCACGACCACCACCTGGGACATGAACCAGCCTTGGGCCAAGGGCCGGCTGGAGATCCGCCGGCTGCTGGCGGGCGACGAGGCCCGGGTCCGCCAGGGCGTCAAGCTCACCTGGCTGTACGCGCAGAAGAAGGACATCGGCGACGGGCACGAGTTGCCCATGTACCTTTTCATGAGCGGGCAGTACGCCTGGGCCGTCCGCGAGTATCCCGCCTATCTCCAGCGCGTCGCGGGCAAAGGCGCCGTCCATGCGTATCTCTGCCACGCCTCATGCCTGGCCCACTTCGGGGAGCATGCGCAAGCCTTGGGCGTGCTCGACCAGGCCGCCAAGGATCTGCCCCCCTCCCCATGGGCCATCAACGCTCGCGCCAACTTGCTCAACGCCCGGGGGGACATCCATGCAGCCATGGGCGAGGTCGCCAAGGCCAAGGAGTGTTACCAGGCGGCCATCCAGTTGTACCCCACCTCCAACCAGCCGTACGGGCGCCACCTGCTGGCCCGCCAGGCGGCCAAGGTGCAGACCAAGCTGGACCTGCTGACCTTCCAGTCGCTGGCGACCGCCCGGCTCCGCGACGGGCGGTACACCGGCAAGACGCTGGGCTACGCCGACAACCCTCCGATGGAGGTCACGGTCACCGTGCGCGACGGGAAGATCGCCGACGTGCAGGTCAAGCACCAGGAGAAGATCGACCTGGGCGCCGCGACCATCATCCCCCGGCGGATCGTCGAGCAACAGAGCCTTAAGGTGGACGCCGTCACCGGCGCCACCGTCACCTCGCAGGCCGTCGTAGACGGAGCCTACAAGGCCCTTAAGCAGGCAGGTCTGAAATGAACCCGCCGCGCCGCGGCCTGCCGGTGAACGTCTTCCTCCCCCGGGCCGCCGGACGCACCGGCCTGGGGCGCTTGGTCGCGGTCGTACTGAGCGCGCTGGGGCCGAGTTGGCGAGCGGCGCCGTTCCGCCGGCTGCTCCAACTGGCGGCCCTGGCGGCCTTTTTGCACCTGCTCTTCCTGGCCGCCTGGCCGTATGATTTCGCGCCCGGCCTGCTGGAGGCTCGCTCCTGGTTGCCGCCGGAGGTCTTTCTCTGGCTGGACCCCCTGGCAGGAGTCGCCACCGCGGTCGCCGGGCGGGCCTGGAACGCCGCCCTGTTCGGGGGCGTCATCGTGCTGGGAGTGGGCGTGCTGCTGCCGCGGGCGTTCTGCGGCTGTCTTTGTCCGCTGGGCACGCTGATCGACGGTTTCGACCGGCTGGTCGCCCGCCGCGTGAAGAGCCTGCACGTCCGCCGCCCGGGGCGATGGCGGCACGCGAGGTTCTACCTGCTGGCGGGCCTGCTGGCCGCGGCGGCTTGCGGCGTGACGCTTGGCGGATTCGTCACTCCGATCCCGCTGCTGACTCGGGGGCTGCAATTCTCGGCCGGGCGCGCGCACCTGGGACTGGCGAAGAACTGGGGCATGGTTCCTCCCGCCGATGCGGGACTGTGGCTGGCCGTGTTGCTGCTGGCGGGCGTGTTGCTGCTGGGGTTGCTGGGGCGGAGGTTCTGGTGCCGCTTCGTGTGTCCCAGCGGGGCGATGCTCTCGCTGGCCAGTCTGATGCGGATCGGCGGGCGGCGAGTGAGCGGCGCCTGCGTCCGCTGCGGGCGATGTACGGAAGTCTGCGACTTTGGGGCCATCACTGCCGACTTCGATGTACGCCCCACCGACTGCACGTCCTGTCAGACGTGCGGCGGGGTGTGCCCGACGGGCGCGATCCGCTTCGCGGTCGGCGACCGCGGCGGCATCGACGCCCCAGCCGCACCGCCAGACGCGCCCGACGCGTCCGCGGCGCCGGCCCGCGCGTCCGATGCGCGTCCGCTCTCGCGCCGCGGCGTGCTGGCCGCGGCCGTGGGCGGGGCCGCCGCCGCGATCGCCACCGACCCCGCCGTCGCGGGCCTGGGCGGGCCGTCCCCCGCGCTGCTGCGTCCGCCCGGCAGCGTGGAGGAGCGGCAGTTCCTCCAGCTCTGCATCCGCTGCGGCGAGTGTTTCCGAGTCTGCCCGGGCTCGGTGCTTCAGCCCTCGCAACCGGCCAACGGGCTCAATGCCCTGTGGACTCCCGTCGCGGTGCCCGCCCATGCCGGCTGCCACCAGGACTGCAACTTCTGCACGCAGGTCTGCCCCACCGGCGCCATCCGGCCGCTCAGCCTGGAGCAGAAGCGGCGCACCCACATGGGCCTGGCCGTAATTCACGCCCGCACCTGCCTGCCTCATGCCGGCCGGCAGGACTGCCAACTCTGCTTCGAAGAGTGCGAGGCCGCCGGCTACCACGCCATCGAGATGCGAACGATCCACCTGCCCGTGGGCGACGTGCCCGAGGGGGCCTTCTCGCAAGTCGAGTTGGAGGACATGGGCCGCATCCTGGCCCCCTTCGTCGATCCAGCCGCCTGCGTGGGCTGCGGCCTGTGCGAGTATCGCTGCCACAGCGTCAACGTCCGTCAGCGGAAGTTGCTGGACAGCAGCGCGGTGGTGATCCGCCCCGAGAACCAGGATCGAACGTAGACCGCAAGGCCGGAAGCGACCGACGAGTGGGCAGCCCTGGCTGCCTGCCCGTTCGGGCTCGCGGGGAGGAGAACTGGATTGCGGGCGCGCGGCCTGGTAGATTTGTTGGGGGAAGGCGGCACAGGGTAGAATGGCACGACGTGATCGATAACCGCATGCGCACCAAGAAGGTGCTCTTGACCGGCGCTACGGGCGCCCTGGGCAGCCGCCTCTGCGGGGATGCCCTCGCGCAAGGTTTGCCTGTCCTGGCCTTGGTTCGTGCACCAGACGAGCAGGCCGCTCGACAACGCCTTGCAACGGTCCTGGGAGCGTCCGGCCTCCGCCACAACGAAGGCGCACTTGAAGTCTGCGCCGGCGACATCCTTCGCGAAAACCTCGCCCTGGATGGTCGCGACCTCTCTGGCGTCGACGTCGTCGTTCACTGCGCCGCCGACGTCTCCTTCGACCCCGCCGGCGCCGAATCCAGTTGGCAGACCAACGTCGCGGGCACGACCCACGTGCTGGCCCTGGCCGAGCGCCTGGGGGCGCGGATGGTGCACGTGAGCACGGCGTACGTGGCCGGGCGCCGGCGAGACCGCGTCCGGGAGGACGACCTCCAGGCGGGCCAGGAATTCAACAACGCCTACGAGCGAACCAAGTGTCACGCCGAGCAACTGGTGCGCGACTGGTCCGCCCGCACGGGCCTGTCGGCGACGGTCCTTCGCCCGAGCATTGTCGTCGGCGACAGCCGCAACGGACGCATCGCCCGCTTCAACACCCTCTACGATATCCTGCACGCGTTCGAGATCGTCTCCCGCCGGCGCGTCCAGGAGCCGATCCGAGTCGCGGGCCGGACGGATGCGACCTTCAACTTCGTCCCCGTCGACTACTTCTCCGCCGCGGCCTGGCGGATCGTCTCGGCCGGGCGACCCGGCACGTACCACGTTGTCCATCCGCACCCGGCCACCCTGGGCCGAATGGCCGACATCTTCCGCCGGCTGTTCGACGTTGACGTGCGGTTCGTGGAGGAGGACGAATTCCAGCGTGTCGCGCCCACGCCCGCCGAACGCCTCTACCGCACCGCCAGCTCGATCTATCAGCCGTACATGTCCGGCGAGCCGGTCTTCGACCGCACCCGGATCGACGAGGTGTTGGCGGGCAGCGGCCTGGCGCCGCCGGAGTTGGACGAGCCGTTCTTCCGAACGCTGCTGGCGTACGCCCGGTCGGTGGACTGGGGGCGGACGGCTCGAGCGGCGCGGGCGCCCGCCTCCCCACCGCCTTGGGTGACGACGTACTTCGAGGAGTTCCTGGTCACCCGGCTGCACCAGCAGTTGGTCCCCGACCTGCGCGGGCTCAACGTCACTTTCCGGATTCGTCTGCGCGAAGTCCCGCACTGTCACTGGGCGCTGGCCATCCGCCAGGGATGCCTGGAGGAGATCTCGAGCGACGGGCTGGCCAGCCAGTGCCAATTCACTCTGGATCTGGCCACGTTCGAGCAGATCGTCTCGGGCCGGCTGAGCCCGCAGAAAGCCTTCTTCGCCCGCCGGGCCGACATCGACGGCGAGGTGGAGGTCGCGCTGAAGCTCGTGTTCGCCCTGGGGATGTTCTTCCGCCAGTATCCCTTCGAGTCGAGGCGGACCTGATGGATCGACTGGCTCGATTCCTGGCCGATCGCAGTCGGCTGTTGACGGTCCTGGTAGCCGCCAGCCTGGTGGCGCCGGCGCTGCTCCTGCCCGGCCTGCGGATCGACAACTCCGTGGAGGTCTGGCTTCGCCGGGGGCATCCGGCCCTGGAGCAGTACAGGCGGTTCCTGGCCCGCTACGGCAGCGAAGAATACGTGATGGTCGCCCTGGAGAGCGACCGCCCGACCTCGCCGGAGAGCCTGAAGGAGCAGTCGGCGCTGGCGGCTGAGCTGGCGAAGGTCCCGGGCGTGGATCGCGTGGTGGACCTGCCGGGCACGGCGCGGGCGCTGTTCGGCGCGCGAGACGACTGGACCGCCGAAGCGCGGCGACACCCGCTGATCCGCAATCTCCTGCTGGGCCCTGACGAGCGGACCGTCGGCATCCTGCTGTGGCTCAAGCACCCCGAGGGGCCCGGCGCCCGCCGGGAGGTGGTCCAGGCGATCCGCGGCGCCTTGACCCGCAGCGGGCTGGCCGAACGGGCCCACCTGGCCGGCACGCCGGTGATGAACGTGGCCCTGGACGAGGCGTCCCGCCGGTCTTCCATGATCTTCCTGCCCCTGGCCGTCGCGACAGCCGCCCTGCTGCTGGCCCTGGTCTTCCGCGGCGTGGCCGGCGTGGCCGTGCCCATGTTCGCCGCCTTCGCTGCCGTGCTGTGGGTGCTGGCGGCCATGGTGCTGGCCGGGCGAACGCTCAACATGGTCACCGTCACGCTGCCCAGCCTGCTGTTCATCCTGTCGCTGTCCAGCACCATCCACCTGACCTCGCGGCTGGCCAGCCACCGGCAGGCCGGCCTGGACATGCAGCCGGCGCTGCGGCGGACCGTGCGAGAGCTGATCCTGCCCACGTTTCTCTCCAGCATCACCACGGCCGTCGGCTTCCTCTCGCTGATGTATTCCGACATGGGCCCGGTTCGCGACATGGGGCTGTTCTCGGCTGTGGGCCTGATGGTCGCCTTCGCCGTCGCCATGCTGGCCGGGCCCGGCGGGTTGTGGCTGCTTTCGGGGCGGCCCCGCCCGGCCTCGGTGGGCGTCCAGGGTTGGCTGGCGCGATCCGGCAACTCGGTGGCCGCCCACCCCCGCCTGGCGGCGGCGGCTTCGCTGGGCTTGCTGGGGGCTTGCGCCGCCTGCCTGCCGCTGCTGCGGGTGGAATCCAACGTCCTGAAGTTCTTCCCGGACGACTCGCCGATCGCCCGCGACTACGCCTTCGTCAGCGAGCGCCTGACGGGGCTGTACACCATCGAGATCGACGCCTCGGCAGGGCGGTCCGACGAGGCCGCCCTGCGGAAGGCCCTGGCTCGCCTGGGGCGGGAGGTCGAGCAACGCCCCGAGGTCGCCCGGGTCGACGAGTACAGCCGGTTCCAGCCCCTGCTGGAGAGCCTGGCCCTGGTCGCGCCGATCCTGGGCCGGCCCGCCGGGGCCGACATGCTGGAGGACCTGGCCGGGCGATTCCGTCGCGAGGAAGGCCCGCGGGTCCACCTGCGGGCCTCGATCCTGGTGCGGGCGATGTCCAGCGGCGAGTTTTACGGGCTCATCGAGAACATTCGCGCCCGCGCCGGGGCAGCCCTGGGCCCGTCGAACTGGGAGCTGACCGGCGTGGTGTGGCTGTTGAACGACGTTCAGCAGGCCCTGGTGCAGACGCAGGTCTCCAGCTTCGCCATCGCCTCGCTGGTGGTGTTGGGGATGATCGGCCTGCTGCTGCGGTCGGCGCGGGCGATGGTTGGTTCGGTGGTGCCCAACCTCCTGCCGATCTTCTCGGCCTTCGCGGTGATGGCCCTGGCGGGCATCCCGCTGGACAGCGGCACGGTGATGATCGCGTCCATCGCCATCGGCATCGCGGTGGACGACACGGTCCACTTCCTGACGCGGTTCCGCGCGGAGCGACAAGCGGGCCTGGCGCCGGGCGAGGCCATCGCGGCCACCTTCGACAAGGTGGGCCCGGCTTTGGTCTTTACCTCCGTGATCGCCGCCTGCGGGTTCGCGATCCTGGCCCTGGCGGAGTTCCGCCCGATCCGCTACTTTGGCGGCCTGACCGCGCTGACGATGCTGGCGGCCCTGGCGGGCGACCTGTATGTCCTGCCGGCCATGGTGCGCCTGATCGCCCCCTGGAGGAAGCCATGACCTCGTGTGCCGCCCGGACAAGTGAAACGCCCGACCAGCGCGTGCGGCGGCTGGTGGCCCTGCATTTTCATCCGGAGACGGGCAGCCGCTACTGGGTGCGTCGGGCGGCCCGGTTGGGCCTGTCCCCGCAGCGGGACCTCCAGAGCGAGGCGGACCTGCTGCGCCTGGGGCCGATGGACGCCTCCGCCCTGGCGGATCGGGCGGTGGAGGAGTTCGTGCCCGCCGGCGTCCTGGCGGGCGGGCGGGCCGGCCTGGTCCCCGTCGAGACCGGGGGCACGTCGGGCCGGCCCAAGTTCGCCGTCCACCGGCGCGACGAGTTCCTCCAGGCGTTCGTCGCGCCCTTCGTGGCCGCGGCGGCCCGCTGCGGGTTCCCGCGCGAGGTCAACTGGCTGTTCCTGGGCCCGACCGGCCCGCACGTGATCGGGCAGGCCGCCCGCGCGTGCGCCGAGGCGATGGGCTCGATGGGGCCCTTCTGCGTGGACTTCGATCCGCGCTGGGCCCGCGCGCTGGTGGAGGGTTCCTTCTCGCGGACCCGCTACCTTCAGCACATCGAGGAGCAGGCCTCTCGCGTGCTGGCGGCGCAGGAGATCGGCGTCCTCTTCGCCACGCCGCCGGTCCTGGCCAGCCTGGGCGCGAAGGTCGATCCCCCCTGCCGGCAGCGCATCCGCGGCATCCATTTCGGCGGCATGTGCGTCACCTCGCAGCTCCGCGCGGAGCTGGCGGAGTTGTTTCCCAACGCCGTCATGCTGTCGGGCTATGGCAACACGCTGTTCGGCATGATGCCCGAGCTGGCGTACGACCCGCGGCACGGGATCGACTACTTCCCCCACGGCGCCCGCCTGCTCGTGCGCCTGGTCGAGATGGGCGAGGGCGGCGAGGGCGACCGGCTGGGCCGGCCCGTCGCGACGGGCCGGCGCGGGCAGGTGGTGGTGACCCGCCTGGACGAGGCCCAGTTGATCGTGAACATGTTCGAGCGGGATTCCGCCGTCCGCCTGCCGCCGCCCGCGGACGCCGGCCCGGGATTCGTCCGCGACGGCCTGCGCGACGTCCAGCCGATCGTCACGGAGCGAACCAAGCCGCCGGGGGGGCTGTATTGACTCAGGCCGGACCCATCGTGGAAGAGCGCGTGACGCTGGCCGGGCCCGCGGGGCCGCTGAGCGGCGTCCTGTCGTACCCGGCCGAGGCGGAGCCGGCCTTCGCGGCGCTGGTCTGCTCGCCGCATCCGCACTTCGCGGGCGACATGGACAACAACGTCGTGCGCGCGGTCGCCGCCCGGCTGGCGGCGGAGGCGGTCGCGCTGCGGTTCGACTACCGCGGCGTGGGCGACAGCGCGATCGAGCTGCCCGCGGGCCTGTCCGTGTGGGACTACTGGGACCAGGTCGAGCAGCACAAGGCCTACGATGATGCATTGGCCGACGTGGCCTGCGCGGCGGAGTTCCTCTCGCGGTCGTGCGGACCGCTGCCCGCGGCGGCGGTGGGATATTCCTTCGGCGCGATTACGGCTATGCTGCACGGGCGGCGTCGCGGCGGGTTTGCCTGCCTGGCCGGCATCTCCCCGCCGCTCAAGCGGTTCGGCTTCGAGTTCCTGGCCGGCGTCGCCCGCCCATGCCTGCTGCTGAGCGGGCGGGAGGACTTCGTCTTCTGCGAGCAGGCGCTGGCCCGCGCCCGGCAGGCGGCGGGCGGGGATCTGAATGCGCAGATGGTGGACGGCGATCATTTTTTCCGCGGCCGCGAAGACGACGCGGCGACGCGGGTGGCGGATTTCATCCGAGACGGGCTTTTTCGAGAAGGGACGGACTGATGGACCTGACCCACAAGCCGGAGCTGCTGGCCCCGGCGGGCACGTTGCAGACGGTCGAGGCGGTGCTGAACGCCGGCGCCGACGCCGTCTACTGCGGCGGCAAGCGGCTGAACATGCGGATGCACCGCTCGAGCTACAACTTCACCGACGACGACCTGGCCGCCGCGATCGACCTGGCCCATCGGCGCGGGCGGAAGCTCTACCTCACGCTGAACAACCTGATCCTCGAGGACGACGTGGAGGAGTTGCGGTCGGCGCTGGAGGCGGTGGCCAGGCTCCGCCCCGACGCCCTGATCGTCCAGGACCTGGCGACGGTGGAGCTGGCCCGGGAGATCTGCGTCGAGGTGCCCCTGCACGCCAGCACGATGATGAACGTGCACAGCGAGAAGACGGCCACCGCGCTGAAGCTGATGGGCTTCGTGCGGGCGATCGCGTCGCGCGACATCCCGCTGCACGAGGCCAGGCGGATCGCCGAGGTCTCGGGCCTGGAGATGGAGTACTTCATCCACGGCGACATGTGCATCGCGCACAGCTCGCAGTGCTACCTCAGCGGCCTGGTCTTCGGCGAAAGCTCCAACCGGGGCCGCTGCATGAAGCCCTGCCGCTGGGACTGGAAACTGCTGACCGCCTCGGGAGCGCCCGTGGCGGGCATGTCCGAGGGCTACCTGCTGGCCCGGCGCGACCTGTGCATGTTCCAGCACATCGGCGAGCTGGTGCAGAACCGCATCGCCTCGCTGAAGATCGAGGGGCGAATGCGAACCGCCGACTTTCTGGCCCCGCTGGTGGGCGCCTACCGCCAGGCCATCGACGGCTACTTCGCCGATCCGCTGCACTACGCCACGCAGGCCGAGGCGATGGACAACCTCTGGTCGCGCCGGGTGCGGGAGTTCACCACGTCGCTGTGCCTGCGGCGCGGAGGGCCCGAATCGGTGGACGCCTCCGGCAAGCGGGAGCCGCGCCTGTTCAGCCTGGCCCGCGCGGAGGCCGACCTGTCCGAGCCGCCCGCCCAGGGCCTCGTGCCGCCCGTCCGGGGCGGCTTCGAGCTGGCGGTGCACGTGGCGACCCGGGCGGCGGCGGAGTCGGCGCTGGCGGCCGGGGCCAACGCGGTGTACCTGGGCGGCGACGAGTTCCCGGCCTGTCCCAGCGACATCGACCCCGCCTGGCTGACGGAGTTCTGCTCGCGGGCGGCGGCCCGGCGGGCGCGGGTGGCCGTGCTCTCGTCGCGCACCGGAGACGAGCGCGACCTGGCCCAGTGGACGTGGTGGCTCAAGCGGGTGTCGGGCATCCGCAGCCTGGGGGCCGGGGCGTCCACCATCGGGGCCATCGAGGTCGCCCGGTCGCTGCGGGTGCGGGAGATTCTGGCCGACTATTCGCTCAACCTGGCCAACAGCCTGGCGGCCGACGCCCTGTCCACGCTGGGCGCCACCCGGGTGACCGCCAGCCTGGAGCTGGACTTCGCCTGCCTGCAAGCCCTGGCGGCCCAGGTCCGCCTGCCCCTGGAGGCGATCGTCCACGGCCCGCTGCCGGGGATGCTCCTGGAGCACTGCGTGGTGGCCGCCGCGGCGGGCCAGACCAGCCACGAGCCCTGCGCCATGCCCTGCCGCAAGGAGGCGTACGCGCTGCGGGACACCGCCGGCCAGGACCACGCCGTCCGCTTCGACTCGCGCTGCCGCAACCATCTCTACGCCGCCCGCGAGCTGTGCCTGCTGCCCACGCTGGCGCGCCTGGCCCCGCTGGGCCTGGCCGCCGTCCGCATCGAGGCCCAGTTCTACACCCCCGCACAGGTCGAGCTGGTGGTCGGGGCCTACCGGCGGACCATCGACCACCTGCGGACCGGCCACTGGCCGGACGTCCAGGCGGAGTTGGAAAGCATCGCCGCCGCCACCGGGCTGCCGCTGGGAGACGGGGCGATGGACTTCCCCGCCGTCGAGCCGCAGAGCTACGCGCCGTCGTCGCCGCCCGAGGCCTCGACGATTCCGACGGCCCCCGCGCCGACGCAGACGGAGGACCAACCGTGAGGCCGTCTCCCATCGGACCCCGCGCCATCGTCGAGAAGAAGAAGCGGTACCTGATCCCGTGCATGTACCACTTCTATCGCGATCCGCCGCAGATCGTCGCCGGGCGGGGAGTCCGCGTCCGCGATTCTCTCGGGCGGGAGTACCTGGACCTGTACAGCGGCGTGTCCGTCCACGCGCTGGGACACTGCCACCCGGAACTGGTCGAGGCGATCACCCGCCAGGCGGCCACGCTCCAGCACACGACGACGATCTACCTGACCCAGCCGATCGTGGACCTGGCCGAGGCGCTGGCGGGGGTCCTGCCGGGCGCGATCGAGCGCACGTTCTTCTGCGCCAGCGGCAGCGAGGCCAACGAGGGCGCGGCGCTGCTGGCCATGCTGCACACGGGCAGGCGGCGCTTCCTCGCCTTGCAGAATTCGCTCCACGGACGGACGAAGTTGACGATGAACCTCACAGGCCTGGCCATGTGGCGGACCGACCCGTACCCGTCCGGCGACGTCGAGCACGTGCCCGTGCCGCACTGCTCGGCCTGCCCGCTGGGGCGCAGCTACGACACGTGCAGCCTGGCGTGCGTCGCCGCCGTCGAGCAGGCGCTGGACCGCCAGGCCGGCTCGGCGGAGTTGCCGGCGGCCATGTTCGTCGAGCCGATCCAGGGCAACGGGGGCATCGTCGTGCCTCCGGCCGACTACCTGCCGGCGCTGCGGGCGGTGCTGCACCGCCACGGCGTGCTGCTGGTGGCCGACGAGGTCCAGACGGGCCTGGGGCGGACCGGCCGATGGTTCTGCGCGGACCGCTGGTCGGTCGTGCCGGACATCGTGACCGGCGGCAAGGCGCTGGGGGGCGGAACGCCCGTGGGGTACTTCTCGACCACGGCGGAGATCGCCGCCAGCTACACCCGCCCGGGCGCGTCGACGTTCGGGGGCAATCCGGTGACGGCGACGGCGGGACTGACCGTGCTGAAGGTCCTGCGTCGCGAGGGCCTGGTCGAACGGGCCGAGGAGACGGGGGCCTGGCTGAAGGGCCGGCTGGCGGAGCTTCAGGGCCGCCAGGGACTGCTGCGCGAGGTTCGCGGCGAAGGGCTGATGGTCGGTGCCGAACTGGGCTCCAGGGGCGAGCTGACGCCCGCCCAGGTGACCGACGAGGCGCTGGAGCGGCTGAAGGACGCGGGCGTGCTGCTGGGCAAGACCGGGGTGGACCGAAACGTGCTGACGTTCATGCCGCCCCTGATCGTCGAGCGGGCGGACCTGGAAAAGGCGGTGAACGTGCTTGAGAACGTGCTGGCGAGCATCTGAGGCGACGGCCTGGTTCCTGGCGGCGCTGGCGGGCGCGGGCCTGGCGCTGGCCTTGAGCAGTTGCGGCGGGTTCGACCACCTCACGCGGGTGCAGTCGAGCATCCCGCTGTCCAAGGACTGCGCCGCCTGCCACGTGGACATCGCCCGCGAGTGGACGGCCTCGCCGCACGCGGCCGCCTGGTCCTCCGCGGACTTCCGCGCTGCCAGCAACGGCTACCGCTTCTCCGCGTGCCTGCCCTGCCACGCGCCCGAGCCGGCGTGGTCGAGCCGGGCGCCGTCGGTCGCCCGGGCCGGCGACCGCCAGGAGGGCGTCACGTGCGTGTCGTGCCATCTCGAGCCGGCGACGGCGGAGTCGCCCGCCGCGATGGCGGGCCCCCTGCCGCCCACGGGCATGGTCTCGCCCCATCCGGTCACGGTCAGGCCCGAGCGCTACCGGGACGCCGCCTTCTGCGGCCGATGCCACGAGGGGACCTACCGCCAGTGGCGCCAAGCCGCGCCGGCCGACAAGCCGCCCTGCCAGCAGTGCCACATGCCCGCGATCCGCAGGAAGATGACGCAGGCCACCGGCGGGATCTCCGGGCTGCTGGTGGCGATGGAGAAGGCGGAGGTGGAGCGGCGGCACACGTTCGATCCGCTTCCGCGGTCGCTGGAGGCGCCGCCGGTGACGCTGTCGGCCCGGCGCCGGGACGAGCAGATCGAGCTGGTCCTCCGCAACCGCCTGCCGCACGCCATCCCCACGGGCGAGTTCGGGTTCCGCGTGTGCGTCATCCGGGTCGAGGATGAATCCGGCCCGCTCGCCCGGCAGGAACTGAGCGCCCACGGCGGGACGGCGTTGCCCGCGGGAGGCGAGCTTCGCTGGCGCCTGAACCGTCGCGACCCCGGGGCCTGGCCCCGTCGTCTGCGCGTGCGACTGGCCAAGCTGCACCCGGACGGGCGGGCGAGCGAGTGGTTCGTCCTGGAGGTGCCCGTGCCATGAGCGCGAAGGTGCGGCGATTCCAAGGCGCGGAGATCGTGTTTCACTGGGCCCAGGCTTTGCCCATCCTGGCGCTGCTGGTCACGGGCGGCATGCTGCTGGTCCGCCGGGCCCTGGGCCTGCACGGACCCGCACAGGCCGCCCTGGCGTGGTGGCACAAGGCCTTCGCGGGCGGGCTGGGCCTGGTGGCCTGTCTGGCCTTGACGCTGAGCCTGGCGGCGGACAACTGGAGGCCGTTGTGGCGAACGCTGGGCGAGTGCCTTCGCTGGCGGCCGGCCGACTTCGTGTGGCTGCTCAAGGCGCCTGTCAAGCTCATCTGGCCGCGGCTTCCCATGCCCCCGGCGGGCCGATTCAATCCGGGTCAGAAGCTCAACCTGCTCCTGCAGGCGCTGCTGCTGATCGGGTTTCTGGTCACAGGCGTCTGGATGATGGCCGTTCGCGGGGCGCTGCTGCCGTGGATCCTCCACGCGGGCCTGTTTGCGGCGGCCTGTTTGCTGGTGCTGGTACACCTGTTCCTGGCGCTGGTGAACCCGTTCACCCGGCGGGCCCTTCCGGCGATGCTGACCGGTCAGGTCAGCCAGGAGTACGCAGCCGACCACCACGGCCTGACGCAGGGCAAGACCCAGCCGGACCGCTCGCCGATGGTGTCGCGCCTGGCGCTGGCGGCGACGCTGGCGGCGGCGGGCGGCCTGGCGGCCTGGGGCGTGCACGCGGTCGGGACGGGCGAGTTGCGGCACCGCCTGTCGCGGATCGTCGCGGGCGGCGGGAGCGACCTGCTGACGCCGGGCCCGCTGTGTGCCAGCCACGAACAGGCAGTCGGCGAGGGCGGATGCCTGGCCTGTCACAGCCTGACGCAGCGCCCGTCCTCGGCCTCCTGCCTGGCCTGCCACCAGGAGATCTCGCTGGCGATGCGGGAGCGGCGGGGCTACCACGGGCGTCTGGAGGGCGAGTGCCGGACCTGCCACGGCGACCACCGCGGCCGCGAGGCGGACATCCGGCCCCTGGACGAGCGGACGTTCAACCACGCCCTGGCCCGATTCGACCTGGACGGCCCCCACCGCCGCCTGGACTGCCGCCAATGCCACCTTCGACAGGACGGGCCGGCCGGCGCGAAGACGCGTTACATCGGCACGCGCTACGGCGCCTGTCGCCAGTGCCACGCGAACCCTCACGGCGACGCCCGCGCCGACGACTGCCTGCGATGTCACACGCCGTCGGCCTGGAAGGGCCGGCTGGCGTTCGACCACGACCGCGACAGCCGCTTTCGGCTGGACGGGCGCCACGCCGATCTGGCCTGCCGGGCGTGTCACGCGACGGGGCGCGCTTCGGCGGCAACTGGCGGCCTGACGACGGCCCCGCCCCGCGGGAGCAGCTCTTCGGACCCGGCCACGCGAGCGGGGAGCCTGGCAGAGTTCCGCCTGTTCGGCCTGGCGGCGACGTGTGCGGACTGTCACCAGGACCCCCACGCCGGCAAGCTGGGCGCCGACTGCCGCACCTGCCACAGCGAGGCCGGCTGGAAGCAGCGGGAGCTGAAGTTCGTCCACAATCGGGACAGCGGCTTCGTTCTGTGGGGCGCGCACGCGACGCTGGCGTGCGAGAAGTGCCATCGTCCCGCGCCGGGGCGGACGCTGGCAGGCGCGACGCTCCGCGGGCTGGGCCGGCGATGCGACCAATGCCACAAGGACCCCCACGCGGGCCAGTTCAAGACCACCTGCGACGGCTGCCACAACCAGGACGCGTGGAAGGGCCGCCTGCTGGTCGATCCGCACGGCGCCGGGGCGACGTTCCGCCTGGCCGGCAAGCACGCCGCGCTCCAGTGCCGCCAGTGCCACGTGCCGGCGGCCGAGGGCGCCCCGCTGGCCTCCGCCCGGTTCGCGGACCTGGGCGGGCGCTGCCAGGATTGCCACGAGGACCCGCACCGCGGGGGGATGTCCTCCTCTGCCTGCCAGACGTGCCATCGCGAGACGACCTGGAAGGGGAAGGACCTCCTGTTCGCCCACGACAGGCATTCCCAATTCCGCATCGACCCCCTGCACCGGGGCGTTTCGTGCGACGGCTGCCACTCGTCGGGCGAGTCGGCGACCTACCGCGGACTGGACGAAACCTGCGAGGGTTGCCACAGCGACGTGGTCGCAGCGATGGCTGGCGGAGCGGCTGCGGGGTCGGACCGGGCCAGGCCCGATCCGCACTCCGGACGGGTCCGGTGCGTTCAGTGCCACGAGCCTTCCAAGACCGGGCAGGCACAGGCCGACTTCGCCCGCGCGTGCGCATCCTGTCACGGCGCCCGTTACGAGAGGCTCTTCTTCGACTGGTGCGTCTCGCTGGCGGAGCGGCGGGCGCAGGCGACGGCGAAGCTTGCCCAATGGCCGGCCGACAGCCCCGCCCGCAAGGAACTCCAGCAGAAACTCCGCCAGGCCGCCCGACTGCATTTCCACAACCTGCGGGCGGCGGTCGGCCTGTACGATGAGGTCCAGGCGGCTGGAGGTCCGGCGCCTCGATGAAGAATGGATGCGCCCGGCCGCGTCAGGCGGAGCGGCGTGGGCACGTCGGGGGCGCGATCGTCAGCGTCCGGCGGGCTGGGCCTGTCCCGTCGCGGGGGCGTGCACCACGAAGGCGCCGATGCCCAGCTTGCCGCCCTGCGGAATCAGCGTCAGCGTGTGGGCCTGGTTGGCGCAGCCCTGGAGCAGCAGCGTTCGCGTGCCGGCGGGCTGGGGCTCATAGACGCGGGCGAACAGCGGGTAGGACCGCCAGGTAACCTTGAAACCCTCGGGCAGCGTCGCCTTGCGGTAGCCGAGCGTCCAGGCGATCCGCCAGTCGGGCGGCTCGAGGATCGCCCGCCCCGACCGCGACACGAATCGCTCCGTGCTCCAGCCCTCGCCGTCGTCGCCCGTCACGCCGCCCTGGAGCTTGAAGTGGATCTTCTTGCCGTCCGGCGTGGAATCGCCCAGGCAGGTCAGCGTCCAGTCCTCCTCGACGGGCGGGCGGTCGAACGCGACGTGGTTGACGGCCGGCATCCAGATCTTCGCCGGCCCGACGCTCGGCCGGGTGATCGCCCAGAGTTCCTTCACGCCCTCCATGGGCTTGCCGTCCAGCAGCAGCGTCGCCTTGGCTCCCGCCGCCCCGCTGCCGTCGGACACCGCCAGCACGCGGTTGCCCGTGAAGCGCAGGGTGAGCCGCCCGTCCGGGCCGTGCGCCACGTCCGCCCCGCCGGCCGGGACGGTCGTGATCGTGCCCGCGGCCGCGGGGTCGTCCCCCAGCTCCGGCCTGCGGACCAGTTCCTCCTCGATCAACCTGGCGTACAGCTCGCAGCCCTGGGGGTTCAGGTGCACGGCGTCGGAGAGCAGGTCCTTGACCGCGATGTTGTTGGCGGTCAGGTGCCTGCGCCACTTCTCGCGGAGGTCGATCAACATGCAGCGGTACTTCGGCGCGACGGCGCGGATCTGCACGGCCCGCTCGTCGTGCGAGGTGTTGACCTGGTCGGGCTTGTCCTTCGAGACGATGTTCAGGTGGCTGGTCCAGAGGACGATCTCGGCCGAGGTGCGCTCCCGCACGCGCTGGACGATTTCCTCGTACTTGTCCATCGGCCCGTAGACGTGGAAGAACAGCAGGTCCGGATACCACGGGTAGAGGTCGTGGTCGGCGGTGCGGACCAGGACGTTCGAGGTGTAGCCCCCGATGGCCGCGTTGCGGAACTCGAACCGGACGGTGGGATACCTCTCGGCGAGGCGTTTCTGCACGATCTTCGTCCACGCCTGGGCGGTGATGGACTGGCCGTAGAAGAGCACGCGCACGTGGGCGGGGTTCTGGGCCGTCGACGCCTCGAGCGCCTTCATCGTGCGCTGGATGCAGGCCGCCGACGGGTTCTGCGGCGCGGCGGCGCGGGCGGCCCCGGTCGCCGCCAGGACGGCAAGCAGCATCGCGAAGAGTCTGGTCGTCATGTCCGTGCTCCCTTGAAGCCGGGCTGGGATGCGCCCACGCGGCACAGCCCCCGGGCCGGCATTGCACATGCTCTCCAACGCGGGCCGGCGAGACCGTATTTCCCCTCGTCGCGGACCCGGCCGGTCCTCCGGGTCCTCCCGGCGGTCGCGCGGAGAGGGCCCCCGTCGGCGACTTTCTTGCGCCCGTCGCCGGACGGAGGCGTGAAGCGACGAAAGAAATATGTCATGATTCGCGTTGGAACCCTGTGCGGCCCGCGAGGCGGGGGCAAGACCTCGCGGCCGCGACGCATCCAGGTCCGGCGCCGGGCGCGGCTTTCGCAATGCCTTGGAGAACAACCATGAACAGGACGATTCTCGCACTGTGCGGCAGCTTGTTTCTGGCGGCATCGATTCAGGCGGGCCCGGCCGGGCGGGACGTCGTCAAGGCCCGCGTGAGCGACAGGCTCGCCCGCGTGACGCTCAACGCTCAGGAACTCGGCGGGGAGATCGACCGTCGCCTGCGGAACCTGATCTACAAGAACTACATGGTGATCGACCTGGACGGCCAGTGGCTGAACCACTTCCGCAACCGCACGGCCCGGGGCAACCGGAGTCACGTGTACTACGGCATCGGCAAGGTGCTGGACGCGGGCAGCCTGTTCGCCGCCTACACGGGCGACCCGAAGGTCGCGGCCCGCACGCGGTACATCCTCGACGAGCTGGTCAAGTCGCGCGACGCCGACGGGTACGTCGGCTTCTGGAAGGTCGAGCCGGAGAACCGGCAGGACCACATCAACTGGATCCTCCACGAGCAGGAGTACATCAACCTGGCGCTGGTGCGCCATTACCGCTGCACGGGCGATCCCCAATCGCTGGCCCACGCGAGGATCATGGGCGACTACATCCTCAAGACGTTCCCCACGCCCCCCAACCCGTGCTACGACGCGGGGCAGATCTGCACGGCGGGCCTGCCGGAGGGGATGCTGGAACTGTACCGCGTGACGGGCGATCGGCGCTACCTGGACTTCGCCGCCGACGTGCCGCACGGCAACAACCGGGGCGAGATCCAGCTCGCCTCGCTCCGCACGTGGGAGCAGGACTTCAGCCGCCGCCCCTGCCACGTCTACGTCATGCTCGCGCGCTGCTACGCCCAGAGCGAGCTGTACCGCCTGACCGGCGAGGAGAACCTCCTGAACATGAGCCGGTACATGCGAAACGAGCTGCTCAAGAAGGGCGAGGGCGGGATGCTCGTCACCGGCTCGTGCTCCGAGGGCGAGCACTTCACCTACAACCAGAACGGGCGAGGCGCGATCGGCGAATCGTGCGTCACCGCCTACGTCCTGCGGTGGATCGACAGCCTCATGCGGCTGGAAGGCGACATGCGGTACGGCGATCTCACCGAGCGGACCGTCTACAACGCCCTCCTGGCCGCCAACTCCCCGGACGGACGGCGGATCCGCTACTTCACGCCGTTCACCGGCGAGCGCACGTACGACAACCGCGACTACTTCTGCTGCTGCGGCAATTACCGCCGGGCCGTCGCCGAACTGCCCCAGAAGGTGTACTACCGCACGCCGGACGGCGGGATCGCGCTGAACCTGTTCACCCGCTCCACCAAGGCGTTCGACGTGAAGGGGCGAACCGTCACGATCGCCCAGGAGACGGCCTACCCCAACGACGGCGAGGTGAAGCTGACGTTCTCGACGCGCGAGGCGGTGGCGTTCGCGTTCCAGTTCCGCACGCCGCGCTGGTGCCGCGAGATCACGCTGCGGGTGAACGACGAGGCCCCGGCGACCATCGACCCGCTGGCGCAGAAGCTCGGCTGCTGCGTGCTCGACCGGACGTGGAAGGACGGCGACGTGGTGAGGATCTCGATGCCGATGAGTTGGCGCTTCCTCCGCGGGCGGGCGGTGCAGGAGGGGCGGGTGGCGCTGCTGCGCGGACCGGTGGTGTTCTGCGTCGGCCTGGACCAGAACGCGGCCCTGCCGGCAAGCTGCCCCGAGCCGCGGAACCTGGTGATCGACCCGGCGTCCATTACGGCGCCGGTGCGGGACGATTCGATCCGCCCGAACGGGCTGAAGGTCGTCGCCAAGGCCTGGCGCGACGAGAGCCGCACCGGCGACAAGGTGGACGTCACCCTCACCGAGTTCATCGACCCCAGCGGGCGGGACGTGTACTTCCGCGTGGCGGACCCGGCGGACACGTCGCCCATCCCGGTGGCGGATGACGAGATCGTGTCCTGGCCGAACGAGTACGTCAACGCCCACGTGGCGCAGGCGTTCTACGGGCCCAAGGTCCCGGGAGACCTCAAGGCCGCCTTCGAGGTCCAGGGGGACGTGGCGGCGGACCTGGCGGCGAACTACGTGAACCCCAGGGGCAAGACCGGCCTGAAGGCGGAGTTCCCCGACGCGACGGGAGGAACGTGGGCGGTCTACAACTGCAAGAACCGCGGGTTGCTGTCCACCGCGGCCGGCGGCGAGGTCAAGTGGCTGAACTCGAAGTTCAAGGCGTTCGGCTCGCCGCTGGGCTACGCCTACGGGCTGGAGGGCCAGGGCGACCAGCTCGGCTTCGTGTCCGACTACGCTCCCAGCGACCGCCAGGAGGACGCCTGGCGGGAGCACTACACCCGGAAGATGTTCGACCAGGTGCTGCCCGCCGGCGAGCGAAGCGGGTTCCTCTACACGCACCCGATCTCGGACACGGCCAGCTACAACGTCTTCCGGTGGACGCCCTCGGCCGGCGTGCGGAAGAAGGACGTGACGGTGTGCGGCGAGGTGTTCTCGAACCTGGGCAACGGGGTCGAGCTCCGCGTGATCCGCTGGAACGACGACGCGCACCACGACGTGCTGGGCACGTTCAATACCCGCGCCCTCACGGTCGGCAAGTGCGGCACGGTCAAGTTCGCCCTGCCCCTGCCGGCCGGCCAGGCGGGCCGGCACGTGGACTTCGTGCTGCACAACGCGGGCGCGCACGTCTGCGACGCGACGGCGATGCGGGTGCGGGCGTACGTCAACGTGCGAAAGGCCCCCGGCCAGATCGACGTGACCGAGAAGATCCAGGCGAAATTCCACAATCGCCGGGTCACCCCGCTGGGCCGATACGCCGAGCTGTTCGCCGAGGCCGCGCCCGGCCCGGACAAGACGCTGAAGGTCAAGGTGAACTACTGGCGCGACGGGGTGGTGAAGTACCTGGAATTCCCGCCGGATTCGCCCCTGGACCTGACGAAGAAGCCGTAGCGTCGATCCGGTCCCGCCGGACGAGGCCGGCGTGTCGGCCGACGCTTGCCTGCGAGCGGGCGCGCACGCGTCTGCGACGCAGAGCTAGGTGCAGTTGCACCCGTTGGGGCACTTCCAGTAGTTCAAGGGCACGTGCCCCGCCGGCGTCGGTTCGGAACACCAGGTCGCGCCGCACCTTTGGCATCGAAACCACAGCTTGGCTTCATCCAGAACGCGCACCCCGACCTTGCCCAGCTTTCCGAAAGGGATTCGCTTGGCAGTCTCCACGGCTACCCTCTCGCCTTCCGGGTGGAGGCATGGACCGGGCGCTCGCTCACGCGATACAGGGTGACCCTGTTGCGGGTGGTGCGACGAGAGGCCAGCCAGCGCAGGCTCGGATACCCCAGCAGCAGACAGACGAACACGAGGGTCAGCCGGTAATGGCTGGTGAAGATCAGACCGCTGATGAACCCGGGCACGGCGATGCATTCCAGGATGAGGTGGCCCCAGTGGGTGAGGGACCTGTCCTGCTTGCGGGAGGTCGTGATCCCCTCCTGGTCTCTTCGGCACAACTCGAACAGGTTGTACAGGAACGATCCGCCCACCAGGATGAACGCCCCGGCGCCTCCGATGTACGTCAGGCCAATGAACGCGTTGGAGTCGCCGCCGAGCAGGATCGTGCCCCACAACCCCGCCGCGCCAAGCAGACAAGGAGCCCAGATCACCCACTGGAGACTGGAGTACTTGAAAGTCACGAGGGCACGTTTCTGGCTTGGTTGAGCAGCCGCCAAACGGATGGCAGTGGGCTGATCCGTCAGGCTGCTCGTCCCTGTGCTCGCCGGGCCGAGGGAGAGTTGCGAGGGGCGAATCTACAGGCTTCGCTTATCCCACATCTAATCTACATTATAGCGGCAGACCGCTCTCGGCGCCCTGTAATTCTCGGAGAATTCCCCGACGGCCGGCTGCCGGTTCCCCCGTACTGTCCGGCGGCGTCGCCTGGCGCAACGGATAGCTGCTGCCCGGCGCGCGACGGTGGCGCCGGATATCCTGCCAGGCCAGACGCAATGCCCAGGCCATCAGGCGCGGAAGCGTCCGCAGCATGCCCACCATGGTCAGGAACTGCAGGCCGGCGTCCACCAGGTAGCGAGCGCTCTTGGGACGCGCCAGGGCGATCAGCAGCCGCAACGGGTTGCTGAAGAACAGCATCGCCAGGATCAGGTTCACCTGCATCTGCCACGGGCGCTGAGCACGCAAGGCCACCACGTAGTTCCCGTCCTGCATGTGTGGCTCGACGGTCTTGCCGCCGGCGGCCGCAATGGCCTGGCCCGATTCGTACACCGATTCGTAACCGCGCGAACCGGTGGCCGGCGTGATGACCAGCACCTGCGCGTCCACCGCGCCGGCCTTGCGCAGGATATGGAGCTGATTGAGCAGCCC
Source organism: Planctomycetota bacterium (assembly GCA_022705325.1). Lineage (GTDB taxonomy): Bacteria > Planctomycetota > Phycisphaerae > SM23-33 > SM23-33 > MWDR01. Next base: position 32,938 of record JAKJER010000049.1, read on the forward strand.
GTAGTCGCTGCCCCGCGTCAAGAGGGGTTGGCCCTCGTGGTGCATGAGCATCGGGATCGGCATGATCCCCTCCTGGTTGAGCAGCCGCATGGCCTCCAGGCTCTTGTCGCCGCCCTGGCCCTTGCGGACGAGCGTGGCGGTCACGTCTTCGACGCCCAACCAGATGGCCCTGACCCCAGCCTTACGGACCAATTGGAGGTGGTCCTTCATTCGCAGCGTGTCGTGCACGGTGGCCTCCGTGCCCCACCGCACGCGTTTGCGCAGCAGCTCGCCGTCGATGGTCGCGCCAGCCAGCTCTTCGACGATGTCCAGGGCCCGTTCGGGCTCGTTGAAGAAGTTGTCGTCCGTGCCGAAGTAGAAAGGGAACCGGTACTCGCGCGCCAACCCGGTCAGCTCCTCGGCGATTCGCTGCCCGCTCTTGGCGCGGAAGGTCCGCTGGTTGTAGGCCGGGATGGGGCAGTAGGGGCACGAGAATTTGCAGCCCAGGGTGAACAGCACGGAACTGGCCGGCGTGCTGCGGCGGACGCCCCGCGGGTCCATCGCCTGCCCAGACAGCGTGGCCTTTCGGCTGGGTCTCTCGAGCAGGCGATAGCCCAGCAGGGGCGAAGGCAACTCGTCCAGGTCGCCCAAGAGCCGCTGGACCCCGGTGTCAACAAGCTCCTGGATCGTCCCGTCGCGGTCGGTTCGCGGGTAGACCAGACCCGGCACGGCGTCCAGCAGACCCCGGTCGCGAGCCCGCAGGAAGGCCGATCGCAGGCTTTCGTTCTCGCCCCGCTCGGACAAGAGCACCTCCAGCAGGCTCAACAGGACGTAGTCCTCGCCCGTCACGGCCAAGTCCGCCTGGCCAGCATCGGGGCTGCCGTCTCCAAACGCCATCCATGGCTCATAGATCAGCAAGGGGCCTCCGGTGACGATGAGAGGCCGGCGGGACGGCTCGATCCGGCAGGCGTCGCGGAGCAACTTGGTGAACGCGGCGGCGTGGATTCGCATGCTGGAGACCAGGAGGAGGTCGGGCATCTGCCCGTCCAGGTTCATGCGGGTCGGGTCGAACCGCGGATTCCACTGCTGCAGGACGATCCGCGTCCTGGTGAAGCCCGAGTCGGCAAGGGCGGATCCGATCGCCCTCGGTCCGGCCGGCGCGATTCGAACGCTGGAGTTGGCAAAGGGCAGGATGCGGGTGCGGTGGTCAAAGGCATTGACGACGACGGTTAACAGGTCGTGGCGGGCGGCCAGGAGCCGCAACCGCCTGCGAACGTCCAGGTGTTCCCCGGGCGCCAACAGTCTGTCGCCTGGTCTGCGTGAGGGAAGTTCCACGGCGATTCCTGATCGTAAGGTTCCTTGCCAAATGGTAGGCGACGATTTCGGAACTCGCAAGCAAGCCGGATCGTCAATCGGTGCGAGAATGGGGGTATGCAATGCACGGTTTCGCGGGTGCGTCATCACGTCGGGTCCTTGCCAGGCAGGATGGGTTCGCCAAGGCCCGAGCCGACGGATTCCGCGACGGTGAAGTACTGCCCGTTCACTGGGGCGGGAAGGCCAGGTTCTTTCTGCAAAGGAGTCCGGTGCCAACCGGATTCGCTGGCGGGGCTCCGTATAGCCGCGTCGCCAGCCCACAGCATTATCGCCGAATCGGCCATGCCTTGTCAAACCAATGCTGCACGAGTGTCGCACAGCGTGTGCGGCGCGGGCTGCGAAATAAATGTCGGAATAGCCGGAATCCCGGCCCGGGATTGTGTATAATACCCGAGTTCGGTACGTCTCCGGCACCTGCCAACATAATCCTCCGGGCTTATATTCGCTTCTTCCGCATGACGCTCCTGACTCCTTGGGCCGGAATCACGCCCCTTTCGAGGATCCTGGAAAGAACAAGCAGGATCCGACGCCCTTTTACAGGAGACAATCCATGGGCAAGAAGCTGTATGTTGGAAACCTCGGGTACGACGTGACGGACGCTGACCTGGACCAGTTGTTCGCCCAGCATGGGACGGTTCAGAGCGCCAGCGTCATCATGGACAAGATGGCCGGCCGGAGCAAGGGCTTCGGCTTTGTCGAGATGTCAAGCGACCAGGAAGCCGGGGCGGCTATCGCCGCCCTCAACGGCAAGGACTTCGGCGGCCGGGCACTGACGGTCAACGAGGCCAAGCCGCGTCCCGAAGGGGGCAGTCGCGGCGGCAGCCGCGGCGGCGGGCGGGGCGGCTACGGCGGTGGCGGCGGGCGCCGGTACTAGCCTGCACGCTGCACTACAACCCGTGAGGAGGGCTCCCTGCCGATGGCCGGGGGCCCTCCTTCTTCTTTGCGGGACCCCTGCCAGAGGATGCGGTTTCCAGCCTCCGCTCTCTGGGGTCATCCAACGGCTGAGAAGGTGTCATCATGCCCAGACAGCAATACGATTCTGTTCGGCGCAATAAAGCGCTCGCCCGTAAGCGGAAGCAGGAGCAGAAGCGTCTCACGAAGCAGGCCCGCAAGGCCGGGAACGGCGCCCTTCCTGTCGCGGCCAGTCTTGATGCCGGCAGGGGCACGATCATGAACGGTTAACCTCACGGGGAAGAGCGGGTCTGCACGCGTACTTTCTGCCGATGGCGGGCCCGCCGCCCCCCGAGTTCAGGGAGAAGATCGATGCGCCTCTACCTGCTGAATCCGGGCAACTCGCTGGTCAGTTTGGCGAATGTGGCACAAAGCCGTTGGAACCGGTATCGAATCTGGAAGCCGCTGGGGCTGCTGACCGTGGCGGCCTTGACGCCCAGAGACTGGGAAGTCCGGATCCTGGACGAGAATCTCGGGGCCGTCGACTACGCGTCGCTGCCTCGCCCGGACCTGGTCGGCATCAGCGCCTTTACCTCGCAGGCGCCGCGGGCGTATGAACTGGCCGACTCGTTCCGCCAGCAGGGGGTGCCGGTCATCATGGGCGGCATTCACGCCACCATGTGCCAGGCGGAAGCCTCCCGCCATGTGGATTCCATCGTCACCGGCGAGGCCGAAACCGTCTGGGAGACGGTTCTGGAGGACTTCCGCCACGGGCGGCTTCGCTCGCTGTACCAGGGCGAGTACGCGGACATGGCGGCCACCCCCGCTGCCCGGCATGACCTGCTGGGCGGCCGGTACGCCTTCGGCTCCGTCCAGACCACACGGGGATGCCCGCTGCGATGCGGGTTCTGCAGCGTCTCCTCGTTCAACGGCTATCGCTACCGTCAGCGGCCCATTGATCGCGTTGTCGAGGAATTCCAGTCCATTGCGGAAAAGTGGGTCCTGGTCGTAGATGACAACCTGATCGGCACGGGGCCGGCGCACAGGGAGCGGGCCAAAGACCTGTTCCGCGCGATGATCCGTGCCGGCCTGCGAAAGCGGTGGATCGGGCAGGTGACCATCGACTTTGCCGATGACGAGGAACTGCTGTCGCTGGCGTCGCGATCCGGGTGCCAGGGGGTGTTCATCGGGTTCGAGTCTCCCAGCCCGGAGGGACTGGCCGAGATCGGGGCCTCCAAGGCTAAGCTGTCCAGCGGAAGGGACATCCGGGATTCTGTCGAGCGTATTCGACGCCACAACCTGCTCGTGGTGGGATCCTTCATCCTCGGGCTGGACGCAGACGTTCCGGGGATCGGACGGCGGGTGGCGGAGGCGGCCAGCCAGTATGGCGTAGACATGTTGAACGCGCTCTTTCTTACGCCGCTGCCGGGCACACGCCTGTGGGAACAGATGCATGAGAGCAAGCGGATCGCGGCAGCCGACTTCCCCCAAGACTGGCGATACTACACATTGGGCTACCCCACCGCCAGATACAAGCACTTCACGACGGCCGAGCTTGTGGCTGAGATGATCCAGTGCGAACGCCTGTTCTACTCCTCCGGCCGAATCCTGCGCCGGTTGTGTAATAACGTACTGCGGTGGCGCAGGCCTCTACTGTCCCTCGTCGCCAACCTCTCGTACAGGAAGAACGCCCGCATTACGCATCGAAACTACCGTGCGTTGGGGCTCGATACTGAGACGGCTGCGCCGAGCGGCTGCAGGGGAACTCCGCAGACCATTCCGAATGCATAGCGTGGTTCCATCATGCTTTAAGTGAAGACCCGCGGCGTCGCAGAAGGTGGCATAAGCCAGGGCGTGATCTACCCGAGGATTGAGCCTGCGGCTCAAGCCGACCAGGAGAAGGAGGCAGTCAGCAGCGAAGAGGGCTCTTCGCGGTCAGTATTCCTCCAGGCAATTTGTCGAGCTTTCGCAACGCGGGAGCGCAGGCGAGAGGCCTGCCCGCAGCAGAAGCAGGTTCTTCAACGGGCTCCAGGGGGCGCAACAAAGACACCCGCCGACCATTCCTGTCAACGGGTGTCAAGAGCGGGCGATGAGACTTGAACTCACGACATTCACGGTGGTCCCGCCAAAGCACCCAGCCTTGAAAGCCGGGGCACCACTCAAGTTCCCCGCCTGGTCATTCGTGCCGTTCGCACCAACACCCAAGCCCCCACGCCGTAAAACGCGCCGTTGATCGCCAGTCCCCACCCGATGGAGAACCCCATGGCAAGCGGGGTGGCGACGCTGCCAACCGCGACACCGATGATTCCCCCAAGCACGGTTCCAGCCATGACTGCGCCAATACGCCCATAGTAGCTGAACTTCTCCGAAGACAACGCGAATCCCCCCCAAATCACCATCCCGAGGATGGCGAAGATTCCTATTCCAATTCCTCTCGCCTCCCTTGGTCTTCCAGTGATATCGACGGCCCATTCGGCCAGCCTCGAAACGCTCTTCCGCAGGGCGTCCAACTCGGTCCGTATCGCGTCTCGTTGTTCTTCGATTTCCCCCTCCCGCGGGAAATCCCCCCGCCATCCGCTGCTGCCGCGGGTCTTCTTGCGAAATTCTTCGAGCGCAAGCAGATTCTTCTCTCTCAGATGGGTCCAACCGTATAAGACCTCCTTGATCAACTCAGACTCGTTCTTGAGTTCGCATTGTCGTTTGGCGGGCGCGAGATCGCAGACCACGGCCACAAGGGGAAACAACGCGGCGGGGACCGCTACCGCAAGCCCCAAGCCAAGGAGCCAACCGAGGCGGACAGTGCGCCGCGAAGTCCCCGGTTCGTCCGGCTTGCGGGGTTCGGGTGCTCCGTTGAGTTCCGCCGCCCGCGCCGCGGCTTCCTCGAAGGTCGCATGGCTGCTGACGACCTCGCCGCCGGACCCAGGCTCAACGTGGAGTTGACGAAACGCGTCTTCCGACATCGCCGAGTAGGCGCCGTCATTGTCGCGAACAACTGCGAAGTTCATGGCTGGTATTCCTATTGGGTTGCTCTTGGGGAAAGGGGCCAGACGCCTTGAAATGTCCTGGGCTGTCCGGCATGTTGTTCCCGAAACTGATGCGGATGGGGACAGCGGGCGGGGCCGAGAGGACGGGGAGAGTGAGGGGAGGGAGCGCGTTCGTGGTCGCGTCGGGAATTGCCTCGGCTCTCATGGACGTCGATTCCCGCCTGGTTCATGGTCTTCGCCGCCGATAAAGTGATCCGTTGGCCTGGCGCAGGCCATCTTTGGGCGCCCCCGGCACGAACAGGCGGACGGCCAGCCGGTTGCAGCCCCGCCCAAGCCCTTGGGGCACGTGCCCGCAACAGTGTATCCCCGGCTCCGCCCGGGTCAAGTGCCCATGCACCTGACTCATCCCCACTTTGGCGCCGCCTTCCTGGAAGCCGCCGCCCGGGCAGGCCGTACCTTCGGCAGGGCCGTCCTTAGGCAGGCAGGGCCGAAGGCCCGTGAGAAAGTACCCCAGGCCTGCCTACGGCAGGCAGGCCGTAGCGCAGCGAAGGCCTGGGTGCCAGGCCCGCAACCCGCGCAGCCCCAACGGGGCGGGGTAAGCCGTGGAACACCGACACGGCAACGATGATCACGCGCGTTTCGTTACATCGCCCTTGCAGGGCTCGGGCATCCCGCCGTCGCCACCCTGGCCTGCGCTGCGCTTCGGCCAGGGCTATCCTACGCCGGCCCGTTGGGCCTGTACGGCGGAGGGAATGAAGATGTGGGGCATTGAGAATATGCGGACCCACAGAACATGTCGGGCGGGACTGCCCTGTGCAGGTAGCGCCTCTTGAAACTGGGGATGAGTCAGCCCATGCACCGGTCCCGACGGCGGTCAGGTGCTGACAATTCCTGTCAACCGGCGGCAAGGGGGCCGGCTGTCCCTTGGTTTCGCTCCACGCTTTGCGTCCCACATGCGTGAGTTGGCGGCACATCGCTGCACCTTGCGATTGACACAGTCGCACAATACACGCCAGCGCCGCAATGTGCGTGTCGCTCCATAGACCCAGGTCATTGGGGCTGATGCGCCCGCCCGCGTCAACGGCGGCCGCCTCGGCGACGATCAGCCCAGCCTGATGTGAATAGTGGTGACATGGGAATCCAATTGGGTCTTGCAGAGGGGAGCGGCCTTCAAATGGTCCATCCGTCCCGGACCGTCGGTTTCAAGTAGCGGTTGAGTTCCGGGAGATTGGTGCAGTTCATCGCGGCGCCATCCCATTCGACGCGGCGCTTGAGGCCCGCGAGCATCGCAATGTCGCCCAGCAGCGCAATCTCAGCCAGCGGCGCCGAATACTCGAAGTTCGCGCAGGCCGGCACGCCGCCGCGGCACGCGCGGAAGAAGTCTGCCTGGTGCGTGCTTCTGACGCGCGGCAACACTTTGTCGGGAACCGGGAAGGCGCGCTGCGCCTCCTCCGGCACCATGCGGCACCCGTCCCCGAATTCGCCGATGCTCATGATGCCCTTGTCGCCCACAAGCAGCGAGCCGTTGCGCCCGAAGTTCCGGTTGTACTTTTTCTCCAGTTCGAGCACCAGCGGCGGGAGGTTCTGCCATTCACGCTTCGCGACGTTTCTCCATCTCTTCAACACCGTCTGTTCGTTGTACTGCTGACCTGCCGCAATCCCGTCGTAGAAGTAGATCTTGACGGGGGCCATGCCTTCGCGGGCGGGGAAATCCCAGCGGATGCGCGTACGGATCGGCCAAACCCCGTTGCCGCCACCGCACATGTCCTCGACTTCCACGGCTTCCGGCGCCTTGAGTTTGAGCGCCCAATAGGAGGGGTCAATAAGGTGACAGCCCCAGTTGCCAACCGACCCGTTGCCGAAGTCGTGCCAGAGGTGCCACCCGTGCGGATGCAGGTCCGCGTGGAACTTGCGGGACGGCGCAGGACCGATCCACGTGTCCCAGTCGAGACCCTCCGGCACGGGCAGGGCCGGCGAGTGCTCCGCGTCAGGCAGGCCGTCGCACACCGCCGCCCAGCAATGCACTTCGCGGACCTGGCCGATGGCGCCGGCCCAGATGTATTCGCACAGGCGACGGCAACCTTCGTTCGAGTGGCCGTGCTGTCCCATCTGCGTGGCGACACCGTAATGCTTCGCCTCGTCCCTGAGCAGCCGCGACTCATGGATCGTGTGCGTCAGGGGTTTCTCAACATACACGTGGATGCCCCGGCGGATGGCCATCAGTGCCGGCGGCGCGTGATGGTGGTTGGGCGTGGCGATGACTACCGCGTCCATCTCCTTGCCCATCTTGTCGAACAGCTTGCGGTAGTCGTTGAACGTTTTGATCGCAGCGGTGTCCGTTGACGAATCCACCTTACGAACCTGCGCCAAGGCCGCCTCGATCCGTTGAGCGTCGGGATCCACCAGCGCGACGACCTGTTCCTTGCAGCATTCAGCCAGCAATTGCCCGACGCCGCGGCCGCCGCAGCCGATCAATGCGACGCGCAGCGGTTTCTTCGCGGCCGCCGCACTTTGTCCGCGCGCACCGAAAACCGTCAGGCCGCCGATGCCGGCCGCCACCGTCTCGACAAACTCACGTCTCTTCATCGTCTTTCTCCCCTGGCGTTAGAGCCGCCACCCTTCGCGGTACGACGTCTCCAGATGGCGGTTGAGTTCCGGCATATTGGTACAGCGCATCCCGGCCGAATCCCATTCGACGCGTTTCCCAACACCCGCGTGGACGGCGATGTTCCCGAGCAGGACGAGTTCCGTCAGCGGTCCCGCGTGATCGAAGTTCGAGCAGGCTGGCGCCCCGCCGCGACACGCCCGGAAGAAATCCTCCTGGTGCATGCCTTTGATCCGCGGCAGCGTACGGGGCGGTTTGGCAAAGGCGCGCTGCGCTTCCTCGGGAACCATTCGAAACGCGTCGCCGTGCCGGCCCATGGTGAAGACTCCCTTGTCGCCGATGAACAGCGAGCCCTCCGCGGTGAATTGCCGATTGTATTTCTTCTCCAATTCGGTGCGGATCGGAGGCGCATAGGCAAGATCGCGTCTCATGCGTCTGTGACCGCCTCCGCTTATGGTATCCTTGTTGTATGGTGCTCCAGGCGCGATGCCGTCATACCAGTAGAGCTTGAGCGGGGGCAACTCCCCTCGGGCGGGGAAGTCCCAGCGGATACGGTTGCGGATCGGCCAGCTTTCGTCGCTGCCGCCGTACACCTCTTCCAGTTCGACCGATGCAGGGCTTGCGAGCTTCAATGCCAGGTAGGCGTGGTTGATGATGTGGCATCCCATGTTGCCGATGGTGGCGTTGCCGAAATCGCGCCAGGCATTCCAGAAGAAATCCAGCAGTCCGTCATGGAAATCGCGATGGGGTGCGCCACCAAGCCACAGATCCCAGTCCAGCTCTCTGGGAACCGCAAGAGCGGGTGGACGCGGGGTGTTGGGGGGGAGTCCGTCAACGCGGTCGCTCCAGCAGTGGACCTCGCGTATAGCGCCGACGGCGCCCGCCTGAAAGTACTCGCACAGGAGGCGGGGGCCCTCCGTTGATTGCCCCCAATTGCCCATCTGCGTGGCAACGCCGTAGCGACGCGCCTCTTCCGTGAGCATTCGAACTTCAGCGATGGTGTGAGCAAGCGGCTTCTCCAGGTACACATGAATGCGGCGACGAATGGCCATCAATGCGGGCAATGCGTGTTGGTGTATGGGTGTGGCGATGATGACGGCGTCCAGATCCTTCCCCATCTCGTCGAACATCTTGCGGTAATCGGCAAACACTCTGATCTTGGATGTGTCCGTGCCCGGTGACACCTCGTTGGCCCGCTTCATGGCCTTTGCGATCTGACGACTATCGGGATCCACAAGCGCCACGAGTCGCTCACCGTCGGTCTCCGGGCTGTGTGTGTGCGTGCCATCCTGTGATTTGACACTCGTTCCATGCCCGAGGATCGCCGGGATATGTGCATAGTTGCCATACCCCCCGCAGCCGATCAACGCGACGCGCAGCGGTTTCTTCGCGGGCGCCGCGCCTTGTCCGCGCGCACCGAGAATCGTCAGGCCACCGATGCCGGCCGCCGCCGTTTTGATGAACTCGCGTCTCTTCATTGGCTTTCTTCCTTTCTCACGCGTCGAGCGGCAGGCCGCAGGCCGCCAGGTGGCATTTGTGGACGATGTAGTCGTGCTCGTAGGTGTACGGGTTGACCATGTCCCCGTTCAGCACGGCCGCAAACTCCCGCCACTGGTCCTCGTAGCGGTCTTTCAGCGGCGGCATTTCGACATTCTGCACGCCTTTCTTGAAGTCGCCGCGATCTTCCTCCAAGGCAAGCGTAAGGACTCCGCCGGACATGTTGCCCTGGGATTCTATCGGCTGGATGATGATGCTGCCCTTGTCGCCCATTACCTTGAGGCGCCGGCGTTGAAAGCCCTTCGCCTCGGTGATGGATGTCCGCACCGTGGCCAGCCGGTCGCGGGAGAACTCGAAAACGGCCAGGCAGTTGTCGAGTACGCCGTCAGCGCGGCTCCGGCGGAGATAGGGCGTGATCTTTGCGGGCTCCCCCATGAGCGAGACGACGATATCGATCAGATGGCAGGCCAGGATGTACGCGATCCCGCCCTTGTAGTCTTTGATGAGGTTCCGGTAGCCCTGCCCATCGTAGCGTCCCATCGCTGTGTCGAGGTCGAACACGTTCCCGATCAGCCCGTCCTTTACCGCCTTGATGCAGAACTGCACGGCCGGGTTGTTCCGGTACATGTACCCCACCTGGACGGTCAGGCGCTTGGACCTCGCTTCGTCCAGCAACTCCTTGAACCGCGGCAGCGACTCGCCGCACGGCTTGTCGAGGTGGATGTGCTTTCCCGCCCGGATGCAGCGCAGGGCGGGAGGAATGCAGACGCGTTCTTCGGTTTCAATCGCCACGGCCTGAAGACCGGGAACGGCCAGCAACTCGTCCGTGGACATCGATTTCAGACCCTTGAAACAACTGCTTTTCTGGGCTTTCTCGCGCAGTTTCGGGTCGTCCTCCACGAAGCCGACAACCTCGAAAAGGTCCGTCAACTTGCGCAGCGTCCCCATCTTGTAGGCGTGTTGGTTGCCGGTGCCGATCTGTCCGATCTTGATGGGTCGGCGTTTGGCCGAGACTCCGTCCGCAGCACCGGGACGCGCCGCGCACGCCGCGGCCAGGCCGGAAGCGGCGAGAAATGCACGCCGCGAGAAAGGTGTTTGTCTCATGGATGATTGACTCCTTTATCATCACTGAACGATCTACCTGTAAACAACGCATAGCTGAAGTCTATCGTTTCATTCCGGACCCTTGCTTCCGGAGTCGGTGACAAGGTTGGCCGATGACCCGCAGGCTGTAAACTCATCCCTCCCTCCCCGGCTGACAGGGCATCATTTGCCGGCTCATTCCCGTTCCGGCCCGGTGGCCGCAGGAGGGGATTTGTAGACTCGCACCTTCTCGGAGGTTGTGCCGTCCGCAAATTCAAGATAGACCCAGACGTCCTCCAATTCACTATCGAACCGATACCGCAGGTTTTGCACGAACTCTCCCACCTCATATGACGACCGCTTGTGAATGATGGCCCATCGTGCTCCTTCTAATGTCGGTTCCGGAAAGGCGACAGATTTCCCGTCCGGGGACATCGCGATCAGAGTGACATTGGGGACTCGGGGACGAGTCCCCGTCACCCATTCGCTCATTCTCGGCTTAGCCAGGGCGAGCCCGAAGCACATCCCGCCCGCCAGGATAAGTATGGCGCCCAGGAACCGCCAACCCCGGTTTCCACAGTTGACCACAAACGGGATGCCACCCACCGCGAATAAGACGCCACCCACATTCAGAATGTCCGCAGGGCGAAACCAATCAAACATGATACTTCTCCTGTGCGGTGCAAGTCGTATCCGGCCATGCAGTGAGGGGACAGAGCGGTCATGTTCAGTCCAGCACGACGCGGAACCCGTCACCGCTGTATCGATCGGACGGATCGTACCCGCCGCGACGTGCAGACCGGCAGATTCTCGGCCCGAAGAACCAACAGCCACCGCGCACGACACGAACCTTGCCGGAGGCGGGTCCCTGGGGGTCTACTGTCGTCGCTTGGGCACGGTAATCATGATGGTACCAGTCGGAGCACCATTCGTAGACATTCCCATGCATGTCGTACAGGCCAAAGGCGTTTGGCTTAAGGCTCCCGACGGTGCGTGGAGTCTGGGCGCTGCCCGCCCTGCCGTCATAGCTGCACCACCCGACTTCTCTCAGAGCCGCCAGTCCTGCTCCGTTGCAGTACTCGGTCTTCGCCCCCGCACGGCAGGCGTACTCCCACTCGGCTTCGGTAGGCAGGCGCACCGTCTTGCCCGTCTTGGCAGAGAGTTTCTTGCAGAACTCGGCGGCGTCGTTCCAGTTCACCCCTTCGACCGGGTTTCGAGGCCGTCCGCGAAACTGGCTTTGGCGCCACCCTTCAATTCCCATCACCGCCGCGTACTGCTCCTGCGTCACCTCGTAGATGCCCATGTAGAACGGCTTGCTGATCGTCACCTCGTGCTGGAGTTCGTCGTTTTGGCGGTTGGGTTCCTCCTCGGGGCTCCCCATCAGAAACCGGCCCGGCGGGATCCGCACGAAGTCCATCACCACGCCGTTGCCAAAGACGATCTGAAAGGTCCGTCCGTCTTGAGAGGCCTGGGCGGAAGCAACGCCGACCTCGGGCACAGGGGTTGGTGGATTGATCAAGAAGGCCGTCAGGCTGAGGCCCAAAGCGACCGGAACGGCCAGCGTCAAGCCAATGCTCCTGCGTCTTTCTCCTCGCGTTGTTGGGGCTGCAGGCTGGCGAGCGGCACCTTGGGCCGACTGCTGCCGGCGATACTCGGCCTCTTGTCTTCGAGCCTCTTCTTGCGCATGGCGATCGGTTTTGACGCGTTTCTTCTTCGCTCCCCCCTGCGTGCGCCGTTCTTCCTCGGCCTGCCGGGCCGTCGGGGGGAAAGTGCCTTTCGCATCGGCAGCCCAGCCTGGAGCGACACCACGATCCCCAGAGGATCCGGGCAATTGCGAGACAATCTCGATCGGAGGCTCTCGCGAAGGCCCCAGGGGCTGCCTCGGATCGTAGCCGCAATCAAACAGATCGCGAGCGCTGCCGATCTTGATGTACCCGACATAGTGAACTCCCCATTTGAAGAAGGTCACGGGGAGCAAGGTCGGGTCGTTGTTGGGTGGCCCAGGAATAGCCCCCCCGCCCGTGAGAGGCTTGATCCCGAACAGATAGTGCTCCGGATTCTCCTCAAAGGCCCTTTTCATCCGGTCGGGCGTCACTATGGGCTGCGAAACGGTCAATACGCCCCCGGTGGCGTCGTGGAGCGGGCGGGCTGCGGCCGTAATCCCCCCGATGTCGTCGACGGGGATCTGCTGCCTTCGGGAAATGTCGAATACTTCTGCCTCCGGGCGGTAGTAGAGATTCTCTTCCAGGCGCCGAAGGCCATCGGATACACGATCGAGCTTCTGGGAGACGGTGCTTCCGGTCAGCCAGTCATAAATGCCCTTCCCGGCATTCAAGATCGAGATGGCCGAAGATACGGAGCCAAGCACGCACGTCTCCTTCCAGACTCAGACAGGAGGACCGTCCATCCGGGCCTTACCCATTGGACCAGGTGTTTCTAGTCTCGATACGCGGCAGTCGTCAAGAGCTTTCTGTCGCGGCCACACGGAGCGCCCGTGCGCCGTTACGCGACGACTGTTCCCGGTCGCAGACGGATTGTCCTGAACGGCACGGGTGCGGCAGACGCCGGCGAATGCCCGTCGACAAGCTGAGGGCCACACGGCGATAGTGCATCGCGCGGCGGCTGGCCCTGGCTGGCACCTTGTGGCAACGGTTTGGGCGGGCGGGCATCACGTAGCGGAACAAGCCGCAGGGCCTTTACGAGCTGGGCGCAAGTTTAAGGGCCGCAGGTGTTTGCCTGCGGCCCTTCGCGAAAGCGGGCGATGAGACTTGAACTCACGACATTCACGTTGGCAACGTGACGCTCTACCACTGAGCTACGCCCGCGTACGGACCCTCTATAGTATCTATTTCGGCAACAGGGTCAAGCGGATTTTGCA
>JAKJER010000016.1 GCA_022705325.1 Planctomycetota bacterium
GGTCCCGCCGGCCTTGACCGAGCCCGCGGCGACGGTCAGGCCGTTGGCGGTGTTGGGCCCGGCCAGCACCAGGCTGCCCGCGCCGCTCTTGGTCAGCGTGCCGCTCCCGCTGATGGGGCCGGTCAGCAGAAGCTCCCCGCCCGCGGCCACGTCGACCGCTCCGCCGCCCGCCGCCAGCGTGATGCTGCGGTTGGTCGAGCCGCCGGCCCCGGTGAAGGCCAGCGTGCCCATGGTGGCGGCCCCGCCCATCGCGATGCTGTTGTTGGAGCCGAGGGGGCCAGTCGTCCCACCGTTGGTGACCGAGGCCACCTCGATCGTCCCGGCCCGGATGTCGGTGAGGCCGGTGTACGTGTTGGTCGCGTTCAGCCGAAGGGTCCCGGCGCCTGTCTTGGTCAGATTGCCGCCATAAGGCGAATTCTGGAGGACCGCGTTAATCGTCAGGTCCGCCGCTGGGCTGGATGTGGCGTCGGCCACGTCCATCGTCAGGGTGTTGTTCCCGTTGCCGGTGATGTTGATCATGTTGTTCGAGCCGCTTCCAACGTTGATCGTGGAGGGCGTCGTCCCGCCGACCGTGAACGTGCCGGCGAGTTGGAACGTCGGGTAGGTGGTGTTCACGCCGCCGTTCAGCAGGATCGTCCCGCCGTTCATCGACGCGTTCCACAATGTCTGGAAGTACCCGCCGGGCGACAGGGTCCCGCCGGCGTTCACCGTGACCGCCGCGCTGGTGGTCGTGGCGGCGTTGCCCCAGGTGTCATTGCGGCCGAAGGTCAGCGTCCCGCCGTTGTTGATCACCACGCTGTTGCCGGCCAGCGTCCTGCCGTTGCCGCTGAAGATCAGCGTGCCCTGGTCGATCGTGGTCACGCCGGTGTAGGCATTGCTGGCCGTGATGTACAGCGTGCCGGTCCCGAGCTTGGTCAGCCCGCCGTCGGGCGAGCCGGTGCCGTGCGAGAGGGCCTTGCTGATGGTGGCGGTGTAGCCCTGCGTGTCCACGACCAGGCCGCCCGCGTTGACGTTGGCGGTGACCCCCGAGTTGGGCAGCAGGTCGATGGAGGCGGCCGCCTGGAGGGTGCCGCCGTTGAAGTTGATCGCGGAGCCGGAACTGCCGTCGCTGATGGGACGGGCGGTGCTCAATGTCCCGGCGTCCAGGTTCAGCGTGGTGGCCCCGCCGTTGCCGTACGGGTTGAGCCACAACCGGGCCGCGTCATTGGGGTTGCCCCCGGGGCCCGGCGCGCCCACGTTCACCGTCCCGCCGGCGACTGTGAAGATGCCTCGCCCGTACTGGCCGTTATTCGTGGTGCTCCCGCCGATCAGCGTCGCCGACCCGCCGTTGCCGATGTTGAGCACCCCGCCGGGGTTGACGATGACCGTGCCGGTCGTGCCCGCTATGCCCGTGCCCACCGAGAAGATCTGGCCGTCGGCCTGCGTGACCGTGCCGTCGATGGTCAGGACCCCGCCCCCGGTCGCGTTGATCAGCCCGGCGCCGGTGAGCGATCCGCTCGCCGCGACGTTCAGCGTGCCGTTCTGGACCAGGGTCGAGCCGGCGTACGTGCTGGCGCCGCTCAGGACCATCTTGCCCGCGCCGGTCTTGATCAGCCCGCCGGTGTTGTAGACCTCGTCGAGCAGCGACGCCGAGACGATCAGGTCCGCCGTCGGATCGCCCGTCGAGGCGACGTTGAACGTGGTGGACGGGATGGTCGTCCCGCCCAGGTGGATGCCGGCGTTGGTGGTCCCGGTGGCGGTGATGAACGACCCGGACGTGCCGTCGACCGTAATGGTGCCGCGCAGGTTGAACGCCTGGTAGCCGGCTGCCGCCCCGCTGTCGGCGTTCAGCGTTCCGCCGTTGCGGAGGGTGACGTCGCCGATGGACATGAACCGCCCGCTGCCGTTGGTGATTGTCCCGCCGTCGGCGATGAGCGTCACCGGCGTCTTGTACTGGTAGGAGCCCATCGCGTCGGAGGCGTCGAAGACGAGCGTGCCGCCGTTGCTGACGGTGACCGTGCGCCCACCGACGGTCATGTTGCCCAGGCCCGTGGCGGTGGGGCTGGTGTTGTTGGCCGGAACGGTATCGATGAGGGTTCCGCCGGTGACCTGAACGTTGCCGGCGAAGGTGTTGGCGCCGCTGAGCACCATCGTGCCCGCGCCGCTCTTGACCAGGCCGCCGGCCGTGCCGGGATAGTAGTCTTCCAGCACGCCGCTGACGATCAGGTCGCTGGCGGCGGCGCCGTCGGCCACGTTGAACGTCGTGCCGGTGGAGTTGAGGTGGAAGCTGCTGTTGGACCCGCTGCTGGTGAGGTAGGACGGGTTGGCCGCCGCGACGGTGGTGACGGTGTTCCTGAAGAGGAACGAGTCCCAGGTGGAGTGCCCGGCGTTGGCGGCGATGGTGCCCTCGTTGAGCACCACCGGCCCCAGGGGGGTGAACCAGCCGGCTGAGTTGGTGACCGTCCCGCCGTTGACGGTGATGGTAACCTGCGGGTTGGCCGAGGCGTTGCCGAACGTGTCGTGGCGGGCGAAGCGAAGCGTGCCGTTGGATTCGACGACGATCTGCCCGACTGCCGTCCCGCCGCTGTAGGCCGACCCGCCGCCGGTGAACTCCAGCACGCCCTGCGAGACTGTGGTCTGGCCGGTGTAGGTGCTGGAACCGGTCAGAGTGAGCGTGCCGTCGCCGGTCTTGGTCAGCCCGCCGTCCCCGGCCGAGCCGAGCAAGGGCCTGCTGACGGTGATGTTGTAGCCGGCGGTGTCGAGCGTCGCGCCGCCGCCCAGCACGTTGAGGTTCATGTTGGCGATGTTGGTGAAGGAGGTGTTGTTGTTGCGGGCGCGGATCGTCCCGCCGTCGAGGTTGACGTTGACGGTGCCGGTGGCGGTCGAGTGGAAGGCATACAGCGAGAGCGTCCCGCCGTTGAGGTTGATCGTGGACGTGCCGGTGCCCGTCCACAGCAGCCCCAGGCCGGGATCGCTGTAGCTGCCCTGTCCGGGCGCGCCGAGATTGATTTCCCCGTCGTTGAGCGTGAGCGCAGCGACGCTGGAGGCGTTGTTGGCGGCCATCAGGATCCGCCCGGGCACGTTCAGGGCCCCGCCGTTGACCGTCAGCGAGCCGTTGGCGGCGCCGTTGGTGCCCAGTCGGATGCTGCCGTTGCTGCCGCTGGTCAGGACGTTGAGGGTGCCCGAATCCAGCGTCAGGCTGCCCGTCCCGCCGTTCTCGCCGATGTCGCAGGAGTTGCTGTACCCGTTCGCGTAGAACGTCGCGGCGCCTGCGCCCATGTCGAAGATCATGCTGCCGTTGTTGCCGGCCCCGCCGCCGACGATGAAGCGCGTGCCGCTCGCCGAGCCGGTCATCGAGCCGGTCACCCTCAGCGTGCCGCTGCGGACAACGGTATTGCCCGTGTAGGCGTTGGCGCCGCTCAGGGTGAGCGTGCCGGCGCCGAGCTTGGTCAGCCCGCCGCCGGGCGAGCCGGTGTCCGCGACGAGGGCCGTGCCCACGCCGATGTTGTAGCCGTTGGTGTCGAAGATCGCCCCGCCCGCCTGCACGCGGGTGGTGTACGTGCCTACGCCGGTGCCGGCGGAGTTGGTGAAGAAGATCGCGTTGTCGCCCCGCGCCTGGACGGTGGCGCCGTTGAAGTTGACCAGCGTCTTGGCGGCGTCGGTGCTGTCGGACTGGAAGGAGTAGAGGCTCAGCAGCCCGCCGTTGAGGTTGAGGCTCGTCGTGCCCGTGCCGACGCGAAGCACGCCGTACTGGTCGCCGCCCAGACCCACCGCGCCGCCGGTGCCCACGTTGACCGTCCCGCCGTTGAGCGTCAGCGTGCCGAAATTGGCGGTGTTGTTGGCGCCGATGAGCGCTCGGCTGCCGACGTTGATCGTCGCGCCAGTGTTGACGGTCACGGTGCCGGTGGCCGTGGCGGCGTTGCAGCCGATGTTGAGCCCGGCCGCCCCGGTCAGGGTGATCGTGCCCGCGTTCATGGTCAGCGTGCCGGTCCCGCGGTCGACGCCGACGTAGTTGGCCGAGCCGAAGTTGTTCCCTCCGAACGTGAGCGTGCCGGCCCCCGCGTTCATCGTCAGGCTGCCGTTGCCCCCGCTCTGATAGCCGATCAGAAAGCGGGTGGTCGTGGTATATCCCGTTGCGGTGTTGTAGACGGCCGAGGCGGTGTTGGACTGGCCGATCCTCGGCTCGTCGTTGTTGCCGTCGCCGGGGATCAGGCTCGTGCTCCAGTTGGAGGCGGTCGCGTAATCGGAGTTGGGGGTGGTGGTGAAGTAGGCCGTAGCGGCCAGCAGAGGACACGACGAAACCAGTACAGCCAGAACCATGACAATGGATCCGCGCTTCATGGGATGTCTCCTTCAGTTTCCGCTTCCGGCGAACCGGAAAAGCAGACGAATTCCTCACACTCGTCAGGGCCCTTTGGACGGGCCCGCCGTGGACCGGAAATGCAACACAAATGCCCCACAGGGCATTCTGCAGCCACTATCAAGTCTACGACGTTTGCCCCGGCTGTCAAGGCTGAACTGCCCTGCGGTTTTGTTGGAATTCTCCGCCCGCAGTGGAGTTAAACCTCTCAGCCCCACGGGGCCATGATCAAGGAGACCCGCCATGTCGGACGCAGCCGTCGATCGTCGCTCGTTTCTGGGCAGCCTGGGGGCCGGTTCGCTGGGAGCTGCGATGGCTGGCCACCTGGCGGGCCAGGCGCTGTCGGCGGGGCCCAAACCGGCCCGCAAGTGGGAGCCCGTCAGCGACCGCAAGATCCGCTTCGGGATCGTGGGCTTCGGGCACTGCCAGTTCGGGGCGGCCTTCAGCTTCCAGAACCATCCCAACGTGGAGGTGGTGGCCGTCAGCGACCTGATCCCCGAGCGGTGCAAGGGCCTGATGCAGGCCTGCCGCTGCTCCAAGTCGTATCCGTCGCTGGAGGAGTTGATCAAGGACCCGAAGATCGAGGCGGTGTTCGTGGCCACCGACGCCCCCAGCCACGCCCGCCATTGCATGGAGGTGCTCAAGAGCGGCCAGCACGTGATGACGGCGGTGCCGGCGGCGTTCGGGTCGATCGAGGACGCCGAGCAGCTCCTGGAGGTGGTCAAGAAGACGGGCCTGAAGTACCAGATGGCCGAGACGAGCTGCTTCCGCCCGGACAACTACGCCATGCGGACGCTCTACCGCGCGGGCGCCTTCGGCACGCTGGTGTACAGCGAGGGCGAGTACTATCACTACCACACCACGCCGATTCCGTCGTACAAGGGCTGGCGAGTGGGCCTGCCGCCGCTGTGGTACCCGACGCACTCGACGGCCTACTACGTGGGCGTGACGGGCAAGCGGTTCACGTCGGTCTCGTGCAGGGGATTCAAGGGCGCGTTCGACGCGTTCAAGCCGGGCGCCAACCGCTATAACAACTCCTTCGCCGACGAGATCGCGCTGTTTGCCACCAGCGAGGGCGGCGCCTCGCGGATGCTGGTGAGCTGGACCGTCTTCAACCGCATCGAGGAAACCGGGCGGGTGTTCGGCTCGAAGGGCTCGATGGACGCGACCATGAAGTACCGCGGGGGCGGGCACAACCTGCCCGACGTCTCGCTGCCGCCCCTGCCGCCCGGCGTGAACCCGGGCGGGCACGGCGGCTCGCACGGGCAGCTCTGCCACGAGTTCGTGTCTGCCATCCTCGAGAACCGCCAGCCGCTGGTCAACGTCTACGAGGCCCTGGCCATGACCGTGCCGGGCATCGTCGCCCACCAGTCGGCCCTCAAGGACGGCGAGACGCTCAAAGTGCCGCAATACGACCCGCCCACATAGATGCGGCGAGCGGCGCGTTGGGCCGGCGGGCAAGGACTTGTTTGCGGGCGGGTCCAGGTCGCTCATTCCCGCTGAAGCGTCGTCTTGCCAGGCCCGGCCTGGAACCACGCCGTGCCGCTGTCACTGGGGACGGTGATCGTCTGCCTGGCGCCGCCGGCGGGGCGGAGCGACCACTGCCCCGCCTCCAGGTCCGTCACCAGGCAGCGCGTCCTGTTCGGGCCGGTCAGCTCCACGGTCACGGCCCGGCCGCTTCGGCGCAGGTCTCGGCGCGATAGCACTACCCACGTGTCAGCAGTGCCTCCGTCAGGTGGGGCGGAGTCGGCCCGGGCCGACAAGCGCACGCCGACGCGCTCGCCCGCGTCGATGCGAGAGGCCGCCAGGCGGCCGCCGCTTTCGCGGTCGGTCATCTGCATCACCGTCAGGAAGAGGTCCTCGGCTGAGGGCTTCCTGGGCGACAGCTCGATCCGCCACGTCCCCAGTTCCATGCGGGCCTTGACTTCCTCGCTTGTCTCGGGATCGTTCTTCCAGTTCTGACCGTTCGACCAGAACTCCTTGCCGGGCCCGCCGATTCTCTCCACGTCGAGGTTGTCGGGCTCGGGCAGCAAGGCCGACAGCACCAGGCGCCCTGTCTGCTCGCCGGCGGTGCGGTCCACCACCGCACCGGCCCGCTCCAGTCGAGGCTCCTCCTGCGTGTGCAGGAGCCAGCTCTTCTTGAAGGCGGGATCGGCTGACACCACGCGGTCCAGCACGATCATCACAGCCGGCACCTTGGGCTCTGGCAGGTGCAGGAAAACCATCTGTCGTCGCACGTCGCGGACCTTGCTGCTGTAGGCGGCTGTGATGTCGCCGCTCAGCAGTGTCCAGTCGGGGGCCTTCGCGTCGGGCCCGAAGCCGTGGGCCAGCACCTCTCCCGTGCGATAGCCCTTGGCGGGCGCCAGCAGGTCCTGGAGGGTCCTGGGCTCGCTCCGCCGGTTGGGCAACCGCTGCCCGCCGTCGTTTCCGTAGCCGGACCTGCCGAACTGCTCGCCTGGGTCGTGGACCAGCAGGCAGTTATGGGCCACGGTCCGCCAGTAGTAGTTGGAGCAGTGCGGGCTGCCGTAGGCCCCCGACGAGCCCTTGTAGAGACCCGTGTCCATGGCCAGGGCGCCCTTGTGGTAGATCTGGAAGACCCCGGCGTCCAGGTGCTGGTGGTTGGCGAAGTTGTAAACGTTGACCTTCATCTCCGCGATCGTGGCGTCCTGGCCCCAGGACGTGCGGGCGATCATCCAGCCGCAGGGCGGGCCGAAGTATCGCGACAGCGGCAGGGCGTCGATGGGTCGGGCTTCGAGCTTCTCGTCGCGCCACAGGAACTCGAAGATCAGTTCGCCGTCGTCGCTCCTGCCGCCCTGGGCCAGGTGCTGGCTCAGCAGCGCGGGGTCGCCGTAGTAGCTGGCGATCAGCACGGGCCCCATCCACGCGGGCCAGACCTGCCCGGGGCGGCGGGCGTCGAGGAAGCCGTCGCCCCCGCGCAGACGCTGCCCGTCCGGGCGCGTCTTGTACACGTACCAGTAGGGCACGTTGCGCTGGGCGGGATTGTACACGTTGCCGGCGCCCAGCCTGTCGAAGATGAACAGCGGGTAGCACTCCCACGAGAATCGGTGCGGGCCATATGACGTTCCCTGGTGGTGGGCTCCGCCCGCGTAGAGCCAGTTGCGGGCGGGCACGTGCTCGCCCAGCACCCGTCCGGCGGCGTGGTCGTACAGGTCCGGGAACTCATCGTAGACGGCGATGCCGGCCGACAGCATGTCGCGCATAATCATTGCCTCCGACGCGTGCCCGGTGACGCTGCCTTGGCGGGTCGGCGGGTAGCCGCACTCCTGCGTCCCGGCCAGGCGGACCAGCTCGCGGACGAACGCCCGCTTCTGGTCGTCCGTCAGCAGAGGATAGAGCCAGTCGTACACGATGGCGCCGGTGACCATCCACCGCCCGGTCACGCGGCAGGCGTCCTGGCGGTGGGGCAGCTCAGCCTTGCGCAACAGGCGCAGCGTCTCCTCGATGGTCGCCCGACCTTTCTCGCGGTCGCCGCCGACGAGGTACTGAAGCGCCTCCCATTCGACGCGATACTGGTCGCTCCTGCGGGCCATGCTCGCCAGCCGCTGGGCCAGCGGTTTGAGCATCGGATGCTCCAGGCGGGCCTTGAGGGCGGCGACCTGGCTGGCCCGCAGGTACAGCCGCGGATGTTCCGCGGGGGGCACGGGCAGGCGAACGCCCCTGACGTCTTTCCAGGCAATCGGCTTCGCCTGGCCGGCCGCGACCGACGCCATCGCCGCGACCAGCAACGCACCAATCAGCCGCGCAGTCCTCATGGGGTGTCTCCCTGGGTGTCGCAGAGCCTAACGTTGCCGGGGCGGGATTATGGAGGCGGAACTGGAGGCCTCGCGGGGCGCGGATGCGGGAAGGACGTGCAGCGGTCGGTGGTTGGGGCGCGGGAAGCGGCTCGCCGGTCGCCCGGCCCGTCGAGCGGCTAGCTCTTGGCCTGGCCGCCGGCTTTGAGATCTTTCATGAACCTCTTGGTCGCCTGCCACCAGCCGGCCTTCTCGCTCCACTTGTGCTTCTTGCTGGACCAGATCACCACGCCGTCGGCGCCGCTGCGGAAGGCGGACCTGAGCTGGAAGGACCAGAAGGCCTGCGGGATGTCCTTGCCCTTTCGCCCGTGGAACTTGGGCATGAGGAACAGGTAGACGGGCTTGTGATGCCGGTGGCCCTGCTGCACCAGCTTGCGGGCGGTGCGGCCCCACATCCGGCGGTTGACGTTGTGGACGTACATCGACGGGAAGAACGCGTCGACGACCTTCTCGATGGGCCGTTTGAGCGGGGTCAGGTTCGACGGCCCGACGGCGTAGAAGCCGATCTTGCACTTGGGGGCGGCCTCGCGCGCCCACTTGGCGACGTTCTTCAGGTGCTGGGTGGAGACGTTGTGGTCGGCGCGGTTGGTCTTCTCGATGTCGAACACGACCGGGCCGCCGGTCTTGTCGTACTTGCTCTTCACGCTGGACAGGACCCCTTGCTTGGTCTTGGTGTTGTAGCACAGCTCGATGGGCACCAGGCCGTAGCGGGTCAGGTCGTCGGGGCGGCCGCGGTTGTGAATGTGCTCGTAGACGATGAACGGCTTCTTGCGGTGCAGCCCCTTGTCGCCCGCCGCGTCCGGGCCGGGCCGGTCGGCTTTCCCTTGGGGACGCTTGTCTCGCTTGCCTTTGGGGGCGGAGTGTTTGTCGTGCTTGCCCTTTGCCCCGGAATGCTTGTCGTGCTTGCCTTTGGCTTCGGGCTTGCGATCTCCGCCCTTCCTGGCGGCGGCAGACGCCATAGTCATCGGGCAGAGCAACGCCGCCGCGAGCAGGAATGGCCAGAGCCTTCGCGCGATCATGCCTCCCATTCTATCTGTGGGCTTATCTCTCGGGGAACGAAAATCACCGCCCGCGTTTCGGCATTTCACGCCCCTTGCACCGGGGTCGGCCGGGGGCGATACTGGGCGCAACGAGGTGCCTATGGACCGTTCAGAACGTATGGGAACCGACAAAGCGGCCGTCAGCCGGCGCGAGGTGCTGGCCCAGGCGGCCGGGGCGGCGTTGGCGGGGCCGCTGCTGCTTTCGCGGGCGGACAGGGCGGTTGGTGCGAGCAAGGCGGCCGGCAAGCGCCCGAACATCCTGCTGATCATGACCGACCAGCAGTTCGCCGACGTCATGAGCTGTCGCATGGGCCGGCAGTATCTTCACACGCCGGCTATGGACTCTCTGGCGGCCTCGGGCACGTTGTTCACGCGGGCCTACAGCTCCAACCCCCTGTGCATGCCGCTGCGCAATTCGCTGTTCACCGGCCGCTATCCGCACGAGACGCGCGTCACCCGAAACGCCAATCCCCAAGGGGGTCTGGACGTGGCCAACCTGCCCTGCATGGGCGCCTACTTCCGCAACGCGGGCTACGAGACCGCCTACTTCGGCAAGTGGCACCTGTGCTTCAACCAGAAGAACGCCCGGGAGCACGGGTTCGACGTCATGAATCAGGGCAAGTCCAAGGACGGGCCGGACGCCCGGGCCGCCGATGGCGCGACCGCGTTCATCGCGCGGGCGCACGACAAGCCGTTCCTGCTGGTGGCCAGCTTCCTCAACCCGCACAACATCTGCGAGTGGGCCCGGCGCCTGGCGGGGCGAAAGCAGGGCCTCAACTGCGGAGAGATCGGCGAGCCGCCGGCGCTGGACCGGCTTCCGCCCGCGCCGGCCAACCTCGACCCGCCCCGCGACGAGCCGGACGGCATGACGCTGATCCGCCGCGCGTACCAGGTCCCCGACGGGTCGTTCCCGGTGGCGAAGTTCACAGCCGACGACTGGCGCCGCCACCGCTGGGGCTACTATCGCATGACCGAGCTGGTGGACGCCGAGATCGCCCGCCTGCTGGCTGCCCTGCGCAAGGCGGGCCTGGAGGAAGACACGCTGGTCGTCTTCACCAGCGACCACGGCGACTGCGCGGGGGCCCACCGCTTCAACCAGAAGACGGTGTTCTACGAGGAGTCGGCCCGCGTGCCGATGATCGTCTCGTGGAAGGGCCGCACGCCGGCCGGCACGTGCGACAAGCTGGTCAACACCGGCGTGGACATCCTGCCCACGCTGCTGGACAGCGCGGGGGCGGATATCCCCGCCAAGCTGCCCGGGCGCAGCCTTCTGGGCCTGGCCATGGGCAAGAGCGTGCCCGAGTGGCGCGACTTCGTGATCGTCCAGAACGACATGTGCCAGACCGGCACGGTTGACGGCCTGCGCCCGACCATGCAGGGGCGGATGATCCGCACCGCACGCTACAAGTACTGCGTGTACAGCCGCGGGCAGCGGCGCGAGTCGCTGGTGGACCTTCAGGCCGACCCGCTGGAGACGACCGACCTGGCCGGCCAGCCGGCACATCGCGACACGCTGCTGGCCCACCGCCAGATGCTCGCCCGCTTCGCCAAGGAGCACAACGACAAACTGGCGGCTGAGCTGCTGGCCGACGACGTCAAGCCGATTCCGTGGTGAATTGCGGTCCGAAGGGCTGGCCCCAAGGGTCCGGAATGCGGATTGCGGAATGCGGATTGAACGGCGGGACGCAGAGGAGCAGAGGAGCAGAGGAGGAGAGAGGGAGAGAGATACAGAGGCGCCAAGGCGCTCGGTGCGGCTTGCCATTCGGCGATGCAGGCTGATGATCAGCCAGGGAAGACGATCATGAAACATGCATGGGCATTGGCAGCGGTCGTCATGCTGGCGGGCATGCTGGTTGGCTGCCCGGAGTACCGCATCATCTGGGCCCCCGACGGCACCAAGGCCCTGGTGGCGGGGAAGGACCAACTCTACCTCTGTGATGCCGACGGCAAGCTCCAGCCGCTGGCGGCTGTCCCGCGCGGGCCCATGGCTTGGACGGCGGATTCCAGACAGTTCGTGATCCGTAGAGAAATTCCCGTCAAGAACTGGGAAGAACTTGCGGCCGGCCTGCCGGCGGATCAACTGGCCTATCTCAAGCGGATGAGTGAAGACTGGATGGACCATCTGCGCAAGACCCCTGACGCCAGGGTCTACAGAGGCAGGTTGGGCGCCCTGATGGCCCTGTATCTGAGCGCCCACCACAATGAAGAGATAACCCGGATCGCCCAGGGCGATTGGAGGGGCAAACAGAAGGTCTCACCGACGGTCGATGAGCTGACTCTTTGCACTTTCGCGGACCGGAAACTCGGCATGACGCCGATTTGCCGATCCGCCATTCCGATCATCAGGGCCAAACTCGCGCCGGACGACAAGTCGCTCGCCTTTACCGCCGATTTCGAATACCCCCGAGGAACTTCGTTGAGGCTCTACGCGGCATCGCTGCGGAGCGGAAGCGTGCCCACGCTGCTGGAATCGGCGGCCGGCGGGTTCGACTGGCTCCCGTCCAGGCCATCGTTGTTGCTTGCGGCGTCCCGGCGCGGAGGAGAAGAAGGGACGATCCAGTTGTGCGAGCGAGATTCGACGCCACCTGCCACAGCGCCAGTCGAAGACCCGCACGAGGGAAACCCTGCGGGAAAGACGCTGAATCATGTGATGTTTGAGCGCGAGGCCGGAATCGCCGCCTTTGCGGATGGGCGAGTGCTCTTCTCCTCAGGAATCGTGCCCTCTCCTTCGACAGACACCGATGACTTCTTCTTGCCGCGTCTGTTCCTTCAACGCATCGATCTTCAATCCCACCTGCCATCGAGCCAGGCTACGATCGTCGTGAAGCAGGACAAGAAGGGGCCTTTCGAGAAAGGACTGCACTATTTCTCCGCCAGTCCGGACGGGCGGTACGTTGTGATCCCGACGGAGAACGGGACGCTTCTGATGCAGGAGTTGGAGACTTCGGCCTCGGTATGGATTCGCGTGGCTGAGGGTGAGGTGAACTATACCCTGCCGGTATGGAAGGACAAGGACACGTTCTGCTTCGTAGCCCCCGAGCGGTCGGTCTTCGCCTCTCCGAATCGGGCGGAAGTCGTCCTGATTACCGTCGGCAAGCGGTGCGGCTGGCTGCCCTGGATAGCCACCTGGTCCTGTCGGGTCATCAGCCGCGACTGGCCCGATGGACTGATGAAAGAACTGGATGAGTGAGCCGGGGAGAAGCTCACCACCCGCCTTGTGCGGGTCGGAGCATGATTAACAGCTAGCGCTGGCCGGCAGGCGGGCCGGGGCAAGCCCGGCGGTGGGCGGCGAAGCAGTGTCAATCATCGGACCGCTTCATCGGCATACAATTACCGACATCTTCGCCCCTGCCGCCGCACAGGCCCAACGGGCCGGCGTATGATAGCCCTGGCCGAAGCGCAGCGCAGGCCAGGGTAGCGGTGGCGTCATACCCAAGCCCTGTAAGGGCGATATAACGGGTCGCGCGTGTTTATCGCTGCCGCGTCGGTGTTCCACGGGTTATCCCGCCCCGTTGGGGCTGCGCGGGTTGCGGGCCTGGTCCCCAGGCCTTCGCTGCGCTGCGGCCTGGGCTACTTTCTTACGTGCCTTCGGCCCTGGCACCCTTAGGGATGGCCTGCCAGCCGGAGGCAGGCATGCGAAAGACGTGGGTAATTGTGACTTTCGTCGGCGGGTTACCAACAGCGAACAACCAATAACTCACCGCAAGGTCGGTTCGCCCCGCTCGTCCGGGTAGGAGGCGAAGGTGAAACCGTGGGCCTCTTCCCACTCGTTCACGCCGGCGGGGTGAACGGCGGCCTCCGCGGGGGAGATGCGGCAGGGGACGTAGAGCAGTCCTTGGCGCAGGGCGCGGCTGGCTCGGGCGTGCCCGTCGCGGATGAAGAAGTAGTGGCCCAGGCGGACGACGTTGATAGGGAAGGCGGGGTGCAGGCCGGGCTCGTCCGGCCCGGCTGCGTCGGCGGAGGCTTTGTCCGCCGCTTCCGCATCAGAGCCCTGGAGATCGCGGATGTCCTTGGTGGGGAAGAGGCTCTTGGGGCACAGGTAGCCGTTGATGCCGGCCGGGCCGGGGTCGCGTTGGCGATAGGCCTGGACAATCATGGCGGCGACGGATTCGGGGCTGGCCCAGGTGGTGTCGACGACGAGGTGGAAGTTGCTCAGGTCGTCGCACTGGATGTCGTAGAGCGTCTCGAATCGCTCGTTCTCCAGCTCTCGCCGGTGGAGGTTGTTTCGCATGGCGTCGTGGACGTCGGTGTGGGCCTCCTCGGGGCGGTTGTGGGCCAGCACGCGTCGCCCGGCCGCCAGGGGGTCCACGTAGAGGAAGACGTTGAACGAGCCCTGGACGAAGTGCCAGGCCAGTCGGGAGTCCAGGATGAGCTTCTGGTCGCCGCGGGCGTTGAGGTCCTGGATGTAGCCGTCGATCATCCGGTCGACCTGGCTGTCGCTCATGGCCTGCTTGTTGAGTTCCAGGACGGTGATGCCCTGACGGGCGGCCAACTCGCGGAGCATCGAGCCGGTGGTGAGGATGGCGTAACCGAGCTTGTCGCGCAGCACGGCGGCGACGGTGCTCTTGCCGCTGCCGATGTCGCCGGTCAGGGTGATGATGTTCTTCATGGCCGGACAGTATAGAAGAGAAGTTTCAACAGATGAATGTTCAATTTCCAATTACCAGGGAAAATGCCCAACGAAGCCATGTTCAACGGGCTTCAATCCCACAACCGCGTTTGGGTATTCGAGTATTTGGATATTGAGAATTGATTGGTCATTGAACATTCTCCCCTCCTCTCCCCCTACACCCACCCGAACCTGGTGTAGCACTCATGCGCGTCGGGTGTGGTCAGGAAATCCATGAACTGGCGGCAGCGGTCGAGCTGCCTGGTGAACTTGAGGGCCGCGATGCCCGTGCCGCGGTAGACGGCCAGGTCGTCGCCCAGGTCGATCACCTCGATCCGCCCGTCGCCCATGTGGGC
Organism: Planctomycetota bacterium; assembly: GCA_022705325.1. Lineage (GTDB taxonomy): Bacteria > Planctomycetota > Phycisphaerae > SM23-33 > SM23-33 > MWDR01. The sequence continues at coordinate 14,157 of JAKJER010000016.1, forward strand.
GAAGGCGGACCAGCCGAAGGCGGCGTCGACCAGCCGCTCGGCCACCGCCTCGACGATGGCGACGCAGCCGCTGGCGTGGAACGTGATGTTGCGGCGGATCGGATCGGTGAGCATCGCCCGTCCGGTGACGTCCTCCCAGAGTCCCTTGAGGCAGTCGATCACCGAGACGCCGACGCGCACGCCCGGGCGGGCCAGGTCGGCCAGCGAGCGGATGTTCGCGGGGTTGCCGGCCGGCACGATCAGGGCGGAGCGACGGTAGGCGATGAGCCTGCGCTCGCCCCGGCGGACGATCCCGCGGACCTCTCCGTCGTCCAGCAGGTACTCGGCCCCGCCGATGGCCATGTCGTGATAGCCGTCCTCGGCGATCTCGACCAGGAAGTCGTGGGTGCCGGACTCGGGGTTGGCCTGCTCGGCCTCGCGGGTGGCGCAGTGGCGGGCGCACACGCTGATATTGACGTCGATGCCGGTTCGGGCGGTGAACAGTGCGCTGGCCTGGCGGAGCGGCTCGGCGCAGGCGCGGGCGCTGAAGACGCGGAGCGTGTGAGCGGCGGAGTCTTTGTCCTGGGTCATGGGGTCCTCGTCTGGAGTTTGGCGCCGTCGAGCGGAGCGGGTTGGGCTGTGGGCGCGGCGAAGGCGTCGCCGGCTGGCGGCTGGGTCGGTGCGTGGGCGGCCTGGCGGGCCCGCCAGGTCAGCGCCAGGTGCAGCAGGGTCCCGCCGACCAGGCCCGCGCAGAAGCCGTACGGCAGGGCCGCCCCGGCCAGGGCGACCAGCAGGAGCACGAAGAAGCCGTCGGCCTGGCCGAGCATGTCTCGCGAGAGCTGCGCGAGCGTGAGGCCCTCGAAGATCAGCAGCACGGCCAGCAGGGGGCGGGGGAAGACGCTGATGACGTAGAGCATCTGGGGGCCCAGCAGCAGGCCGCAGACGACGAAGAGCGAGCCGTAGATGATGACCGACCCTCCGGTCCGCCCGCCGAAGGCGTAGTGCCCGGCCAGTCCGCCCGCGCCGTGGCAGACGCCGACGCCGCCGAACAGGGCGGCCAGGACGTTGAGGGCGGAGAAGGTCAGGCCCAGGGTGCGGGCGGGGATGTCCTGGCCGAGCAGGTCGCGTGCGGTCTGTCGCGTGCCCAGGACGGCGTTGGCGACCGACAGCGGGATCTGGGGCAGGGCCAGCAGGAGCAGGCCGTTCAGCAGGTCAGCCGGCGAGGGCAGGTGCAAGGCGAAGGGCGTGGCGTGGACGGTCAGCGGCTGGGGCGGCTCGGGGCGGGCAAGGGCCACGTAGGCCAATCCCATGGCGACCACGGCCAGGGCGGCTGGGAGCTTGCGGTTGTCGCGAAGCAGGAGGATCAGCAGGAAGGCCGACCCGCCGAGGATGTAGCCGGTTGTTCCCATGGCGTGCAGGTGGTCGTGGAGGGCGAGCAGGGCGAGCTTGAGGCCCAGGCCGAACTGCAACCCGCGGACGACGGCCAGCGGGACCACGCGGGCGACCCAGCCGAGGGCCCCGCTGAGGCTCAGGGCGAGCATGAGGGCGGCGACGGCCAACCCGCCACCGGCCAGCGTTTGGGCGCCCAGGCCGGAGGCGACGGCGATGGCGGCCATCGCCTTGAGCGGCTGGACGGGGATGGGCAGGCGATAGAACAGCCCCGTGGCGACCTGGCAGAGCCCGAACAGCACAAAGGCGGTGATGGCGTCCAGGCGGCAGACGGTGACCAGCAGGATCATCAGGGGCAGATCGAGCCCGATGTCGCCGAACGCCCCGGCCAGCTCGTGGCGGTCGAAGCGGATGGCGGTCCTCGCGTTGTTCGGGAGCGAACTCACGCCCGAAATAATACACAGTTCAACGAGAGATTATCTAGGGATTTATTGTCGGGCGGACGCGGCAGGGCGCGGGCACTCGCGGACAGGGCGCGACAGGACGCGAGAGGGCGCATGGAGTTCGCTGTAGTTCGCGGGTAGGGCGCATGGGTTCGCGGTCGCAAAAGACTGCGGAGATTCGACTTGGGTGCTGGAGACGACCTGCCGGCGACTGCCGCCCCCCGGAAAGAGCGCCCTGATGCGCCCTAAAACCAGGGGGATTCCCCTATGCGGGGGCCGGGCCGGCGGGCGGATCGCCGCTGAGGCGTCCAGCCCCTTGGGTCAGGCCGGGCGCGTAGCCGATTTGAGTCGCGAAACCGACCTTCCGGGACGCCGGCCGGGAGAAGACGCGGCCAAGGGGCGGCTGCGCTCGTTCCCGGGGCATCCGCGCGGGCGGGCTGCTGAGTACGGGCTACCGGCTGCCGGCTCCCGGCAACTACTCCAGGTTCGCGTGGCGTTTTCGGTACTCTTCGAGGTCGAACTTGAGTCGCCGGCTGAGGACGTTGAACACGGCGTCGAGGCAGAGGCTGGCGGCGTGTTCGAAGACGGCTGCCCGCAGGACGATGTCCTCGGCCTGGACGGGGATGAGAACGACCTTGTCGGCGTCGCGTGCGAGGTCGCTGTCGCCCCCGGCGGTCAGGACGACGACCTTGGCGCCGTGCTGTCGGGCGCGCCGGGCGATGAAGTCGGTGTAGCCGGTGGCGCCTGTGCAACTGATGCCCACCAGGAGGTCGCCCGGCCCGATGGCGGGGGTGTTCGTTTCGCCGGGGATGAACACGGGCAGGCCCGTGTGCATGAGCCTCATGCCGAAGCTGCGGGCGACCAGGCCGCTGCGGCCGGCCCCGGCGACGAACGTCTTGCCCACCCGAGGCAGCAGGTCGGCCAATTCGAGGAAGCTGGCCCAGTCCACGCGGGCCATGGTGGCCTGAATCCGGCCGAGCAGGTCCTGGCCGGCCTCGCGGACGGCGTCGCGGTTGGAGGCGTCCTCGGCGACGAGGGGGAGGTTATCCTGCGGATTCGCCATGGCCCTTCTTCTCCCACCGCAGCAGGTTCACGACCTGGGCCAGCGTGGTCTGGCTCTCGCGGATCTCCTCACGGATTCGGTTCTCGGCCTCCAGTACGTCGGCGGCCCGGTTGGCCAGCTCGACGGCCTCCAGGCGCCCCAGCACGATCACGCCGTCGTCGTCGGCGACGATCCAGTCGCCCGGCAGAATTCGCTGGCCCGCGACGACGATGGGCTGGTTGATCTCGCCGATCCCGTGGGGGTCGCCCGCGTGGCTGGACACGTGCGTGGACCACACGGGCAGGCCCAGGCGACGGATGTCGGCGGTGTCGCGGACGGCGCCGTGGACGACCAGTCCGGCCAGGCCCTTGTTCTTGGCCCCCTCGGTGGCCAGCTCGCCCCAGATGGCAGGGGGCGTGCCGCCGGCGTCGATGACGATGACGTCGCCCGGCCTGGCGACGTCGATGGCCTGGACGGGCTTGGACCAGTCGCCCGGGACGGTGCGGACGGTGACCGCCTGCCCGCAGGCGAAGCTGCCGGGCACGAGCTGCTTCAGGCCGGCCAGGCAGGGGCGGCGGTGGGCGGCGTCGGAGATGTTGCTCGTGCGGACCTTGGACAGGGCCTCGCGGAGATTGCCCGCGGAGGCCCGCTTGAAGTGCTCGCTGGCAACGGCGGAGCGGGCGTCGATGGCGTGGCGGATGTCGGCGGTCGCCGCGCGGGGGTCAACGGCCTTGGTGATGGCCCCGCCGACAATGACGACGTCCGCGCCGGCCTGGACGGCGGCGGCGGCGGTCTCGGAGTTGATCCCGCCGGCGACCGCGAGCACCAGCGAGGTGGCCCGGCGGACGGAGCGGAGTTGTTCGAGCGGGTCGGCGCCGGCCATCTGGGCGTCGATGGGGCAGTGCACGTCGAGCCAGGCGACGCCAAGCTCGGCTGCGGTGGCGGCGAAGGCGGCAGGGTCGTCCAGGCCCAGCAGGTCGACGGCAACGTCGATGCCGTAGTGCCTGCCGGCCTCGACGCACTCGCGGACGGTGGCGGGGCTGGCCGCAGCGCAGACGGTGATGATGTTGGCGCCGGCCTTGGCGGCGGCTTCCGTCTCAATCCGTCCGGCGTCCATGGTCTTCATGTCGGCGATGAGGGTTCGCCCGGGGAAGGCGGCCCGCAGGCGGCGGACGGCGTCGAGCCCCTCGCTCTTGATCAGGGGCGTGCCGGCCTCGATGTAGTCGGCGCCGCCCTCGACCGCGGCGGCGGCCACCTTCAGGGCCCGCTCCAGGTCGACGAAGTCCAGGGCGACTTGCAGTTTGGTAGCGCTCATGGGGAAGTATAGTAGCACGAGCGGGGCGTTTGCGGAAGAGGCGGCGTTACGGGCTCCGCCCGCAACGGAATTGCGGATTGCAGATTGCGGATCTTCTCCTGTGGAATGACTGGCATTCCATCCCCATTTCGCAATCCGCAATCAAAGGTCGCTCTCGAGTTCGACGATCTCGTGGTCATCCGGCTCAGCGTCGATCTTCTTGAGCCCGCCCAGGCCGAGACGGGCGGCCAGGCGGTAGAACAGGACGTACAGGCTGGGCACGACCACCAGCGTCAGCAGCGTGGCGAAGCCCAGGCCGTAGATGACGGCGATGGCCATGGACGCCCACCACTGGCTGGACTCGCTCTTGGTGGCCCAGGACCAGGTGTGGATGTCGAAGCTGAAGCCGGCTGCGGTGGGGATGAGCCCGGCGATGGTGGTGATGGCCGTCAGCATGACTGGTCGCAGGCGGGTGATGCCGGCCTCGATGGCGGCCTCCACCACGTCCTTGCCCTCCCGCTGGAGGCGGCGGATGTAGTCCAGCAGGACGATGGCGTTGTTGACGACCACGCCGGCCAGGCTGATCACGCCGATGCCCGTCATGATCACGCCGAAGGGCATGTTGTGGATCAGCAGCCCGATCATCACGCCCATGGTCGACAGCAGCACGGTGGTCATGATCACCAGCGGCACCGAGAGGGTGTTGAACTGGGCCACCAGCACCAGCACGATCAGCAGCAGGGCGATCACGCCGGCCCTGCCGAGGAAGGCCTTGGCGTTCTGGCTCTCTTCCTCCTCGCCGGCGTACTGGATCTCGTAGTTGGCCGGCAGTTCGAGCTTCTTGAGTTCTTCCTGCACGTCGGCCAGGACGGCCGGGGCCAGGCGCCCCTCGACGTCGGCGGTCAACGTCACCGCCCGCTTCTGGTTGATGCGGTAGATCGTGCCGAAGCCGGGGCGGTACTCGAAATCGCCCAGGCTGGACAGGGGCACGGACTGGCCGGTCTGGTTGGGCACGCGAAGGCGCAGCAGGTCGTCGATCTCGGTGCGCTGCTCCAGAGGCAGGCGGATCGTGATGTCGTACTCGTCGTTGAACTGGCGGTAGGTGGAGACCTTCGTGCCGAAGATCGAGGTCTTGAGGAAGTTGCCCACGATCTGCGTGTTGACTCCCAGGAGCATGGCCCTCCGCCGGTCGGGCCGGAAGACGATCTCCGGGCGGCTGTCTTCCAGGTCGCTGCGGAGGTTGACCATGTTGGGCGTGTGGCGGATGAGGTCGGCGGCCTGCTCGCTGAGCTTCTTGAGGAGGGCGAAGTCCTCGCCCAGCAGCCGCACGGTGATCGGGGCGCCGGTAGGCGGGCCGGCCCGCTCCTTGGCCAGTTCCAGTTCGCCTCCGACGATGTCTTCCAGGTCGCGGCGCATTTCCTTGACGGCGTCGGCGGAAGGTCGCTTGCGGTTCTCGAAGTCGGGGAACAGGATGGTCACATTGGCCAGATGGGGCCCGATGTTGGAGAGGCCCAGGTTGAACCCGCCCGCGTTGCCGACGCCGGCGATCACGTGCTGGATCTCGCGGGAGTAGCCGGCGATGCGCTGCTCGCAGAGCCGGGTGATGGCGTCGGTCTTGTAGATGTTGGTGCCCTGGGGCGTGCGGACGTTGAGGACGGCCCGCTTGGGGTCCACGTCGGGAAAGAACTCCACGCCCGCGCCCTTCTTGCCGTAGAGCGTGATCAGGGCGACCATGAGCAGCAGCGAGAGCAACAGCGTCGTGCCCCGGTGCTCGATGGCCAGGCGCAGCACCCGCCGGTAGCCGCGAAGGAACAGGTTCTCCCGCCGGTCCTCGGCGTGGGGGACCACCCGCAGGCTCAGCGTCGCCACCACCGGGCTGATCACCATCGCCACCACCAGCGAACTGAGCAGCACGATGATCACCGTGATGGGCAGGTACTTCATGAAGTCGCCCATGATGCCGGGCCAGAAGGCCATGGGCAGGAAGGCGGCCACCGTGGTCAGCGTGGAGGTGATGACGGGCCAGGCGACCTCGGCGGTGCCCTTCATGGCCGCCCGGAGCCGGTCGAGGCCCAGCTCCATGTGGCGGTGGATGTTCTCGACGATGACGATGGCGTTGTCCACCAGCATGCCCACCGCCAGCACCAGGCTGAACAGGACGATCATGTTCAGGGTGAAGCCCATGAGCTGGATGACCGCGAAGCTCATGAGCATCGACAGCGGGATGGCCAGGGCCACCACCAGGCTGCTGCGCCAGCCCATGAACAGCAGCACGACCACCATGACCAGGACGAAGGCGGCGAACATGTTGTTCTCGAGGTCGGCCACCATGCGCCGGGTGTCGTCGCTGCGGTCCATGGTGACGGCGAAGTCGACGGCCTCGGGGACCTGCTTGTCGGCCTCGGCGAGGATGTAGCGGATGGTGTCGGCGATGGTGAGGATGTTCTCGCCGATGCGCTTCTTGACCGACAGGGTGATGGAGTTGTTCGCGTCCAGGCGGGAGAGGGTCAGGCGGTCCTTGAAGCTGTCGCTCACGCTGGCGACGTCCGACAGGTAGATCGGCTTTCCGTCGCGCTGGGCGATGATGAGGTGGTCGATCTGGTCGGGGGTGACGAACTCAGCCGGCACGCGGACGTTGAACTTGGTGCCGGGCGTTTCGAGCCCCCCGGCCGAGACGTTGAGGTTCTCGCTGGGCACGAGTTGGAGGATCTCGGGGATGGTCAGTCCGAACTGGGCCAGGCGGTCGGGGTGCATTTCCAGGCGGATCTCTCGCTCGGGGGCGCCCAGGACCTCGCAGTCGAGCACGCCGGGGACGGCCTCGATGCGGTCCTCGAGTTCGTCGGCGATGAGCTTGAGGGTGACCGTCGAGATGGGCCCGGAGATGTTGATGAACATGATGGGCATCTCGGCGATGTTGATCTCGCTGACGATGGGCTCTTCGATCTCCTGGGGCAGGTCTCCGCGGGCCTGGTCGACCTTGTCCTTGACGCGGCGGAGGCACTCGTCGACCTCCTGGTCGGGCAGGAACTCGACCATGACCACCGACTGGCCCTCGAAGCTGGCGGAGGTGACCTCCTTGACGCCCTTGAGGCCCTGGAGCTTCTTCTCGATCTTCATGGTGACGGCCGTCTCGACGTCCTGCGGCGCCACGCCCTCGTACACGGTGGTGACAAGGATGTTGGGCACGGGCACGTCGGGCGCCGACTCGCGGGGCAGCGTGAGGTAGGCCATCACGCCGACCGCCAGGATCAGCACCACGAAGACGCCGACCGTTGTGCGGTTCTTGATGGCGGTGTCGGAGAGAATCATGGCGTCACTTCATTCACTCGTTACTTGGGTGCCTTGTGGGCTGGTCGCCTCACTTGGATTGCTTGTCGTCCTGGGGGGCGGGCTGGCGAGGCGGCCGGGCGGCGGCCACGGCGGAGCTGTCGGCCTCGCTCTTGGCGGGCGCCTCGCCCTGGACGAGCACCGGCTGGCCCGGGCCCACGTAGCGCTGGTTGGCCACGATCAGGCGATCCCCCGCGGCCAGGCCGCTGACGATCTGGACCTGCGTGTCCTTGATGGCTCCGCCGTTCTGCCCGCCCTTGAGCACGCCCAGGCGGACATTTTTGCGGACGGCCTTGCCCTCCTCGACGACATAGACGGCGTACGACGGCTGGCCGTTCTCTTCCTGGGGGATGACCGTTTCCAGTGGGACGAGGATGGCGTTGTCGATGACGCGGCGGCGCATTTCGACCCGGACGATCTGCCCGCTTCGCAGGACCCGCGCGCCGTTGACGGGCGGGTTCTTCACGCTCAATTCGGCCCGCGTGGTGCGGGTCTTTGCGTCGGCCAGCTCGGAGATGTAGGAGACCGGCGCGACAATCTCGCGGGCAAAGCGGCCCTCGAGGAAGATCTTCTCGTCCTGGCCGAGCTGGACCCACGGCGCGTCGCGCTCGGGGATGTCGATGGCGACCTTGACCGGGTCGATGTCGACGATCTCGACGACCGTCGTGCCCGGCGTGACGTACTCGCCGATCTCGACCGGGATGGAGTTGATCACTCCCGGGATCGGGGAGAGGATCTTGGCCCGGCGCAGGTTGGCCTCCGCCGCGTCAAAGGCGGCCTTGCTGGCTGCCGCCTTGGTGCGGGACTGGTCCAGCTCGGCCGTGGTGGCCACTCCGCGTTTTGCCAGGTCGCTCACCCGCGCCAGGTCGCGATGGTCGTACTCCGACTGGGCCCTGGCGCGGTCGTGCTCGGCCTGGAGGAGGTCCGTGTTCAGCTCGATCAGGAGTTGGTCCCTCGTGCCGTCCTGGCCCTCGTGCACGAGGATCTTCTCGATGCGCCCCGCCACCTCGGCGGCCACCTTGACCACGCGGTTGGCCTCGACGATGCCGGGAAGGATGAACGAGTCCACCAGTTCCCGCGGCTGGACGACCTGGACGCGGACAAGCTTGGGCGGCGTCGGTTGTGGCGCCGGAGGCGGCGGGGGATCGGGCAGGTTCTTCACTGCCACCACGCCGCCCACGGCTGCCCCAAGCACGACGGTGCTGATCAGCAGGGATCGGATTCGCTTCCATCGCCTGCGCGGCGGGAGCGGGGGCGCGGCCGAGTTGTTCGTTCCGGTCTTCATGATTGGCTTCCTCCGGTTCCCGGGGCCGTGGCGGCGGTCAGCCCGGCCAGCACGCCGCGCTTCAGGGCGTCCAGGAACTCCGCATCCACCTGCACGCCGACTTTGAGGATGGCCTGGATGACCACGCCGTCCAGCACGCCCATGATCAGCGAGGCCGCCACCGTGGGCTCGGCGTGGTCCTGGAACTCGCCGGTGGCCTTGCCCTGCTCGACGATCATAGTCAACCTCTGTCGCCAACCGGCGTACATGGTCTGGAGCACCGGCGAAAGGGGGCTCTGCTCGTCGCGGGCAGCGGTGGCCATCACTTCCAGGATCAGCCGCCCGATCTTCTGGAAGTGCCCGAACCGGCTGAACCAGCGGTCCATCATCCACTCGAGCTTCTCGAAGGCGGGGCGGTCCTGCGCGATCATGGCGTCGGCGTCGGCCTCGTCGCCCGACAGCGTCTCCGTGAATGCCTGGCAGAACAGATCCTGCTTGTTGGAGAAGTAGTTGTAGAGGCTGCCCTTGGCGATGCCGGCCTTGGCGGCCACCATGTCCATGGTGGTGTGCCCGAACCCGTGGGCATCGAACACCTCCAAGGCGGCCGCCAGGATCTCCGTCCGACGGATCTTCATCTGTTCGTGCAAGTCCTGCGTCATATCTTCACCCTACTGACTGACTGTTCAGTCAGTCAGTTTCCATCTGTGTGCGGCTATCAGGTCAAGGAGTCGCACCACAAGATGACTGACTGGTCAGTCACTACTATAGTACGACCCATTTCACGGGTTATCAAGGGGTTTTCTCCAGAAAAACTCCCGTTGGGCTTTTGGCCTGCGGCCGCTGCTGGGTCTTTCGGCTTCCTGGGGCGGGAATTGCTATCTGCGGTAGTCGCGGGCGAGGCGGAGGTTGGCGCGGATTACACGCCGCATGAAGAGCCGCTCTTTGGGGCTGGTCCGGGCGAGCCTACCGGCCGGCGGGGGGGCGATCAGGCAGGTGCCGGGGTGGACGAGAACGTCGTCGTCGAGGTCGGCGCCCTGGACGATTGAACCCGCGCCGACGTAGACGCGGCAGCCGAGACGAGCGTCGAATACGACCGAGCGGAAGCCGATGAACGACCCCCGGCCGATCTGGCAGGGGCCGTGGACGATGCAGCCGTGGGAGAGCGAGGTCTTGGTGGCGATCCGGACGGACGTGCCGCCCAGGGCGTGGACGACCACGCCGTCCTGGATGTTGCAACCGGGGGCGATGACGACGGGGGCGGTCCGGCCGTCGGGGCCGGTCTCGTCGGCGCGGAGGATCGCCCCGGGTCCGATGAACACGTGCCGCCCAACGTGCACGTTGCCGATGAGCTGGGCCGACGGGTGGACATAGGCCGTCGGGTGGACCGACGGCCAGTCGCCGGCGGGGTTGGGCTCGAAGACCCGATGAGAATCGAGGGTGACGTTCGTAGTTCCGCCGCAAGGCGGGGCTTGGGCGAATTCGCCAGACACCCTTACGGGCCCACTACGAGCGTCGCTTGCGGGTGCACCGGTAGCCGCCCGGCCGGTCGGCCGGTTGTTGTCGGTCGGCTGATTCATCGATCCGTCCCTTACGAGTCGAGGGTGCTGCTGCCCGTGACGACCTTGCGGAGCGTCTGGTAGCCGTAGTGGGCCAGCAGGAGGTCCAGCAGGACCAGGGCGGTGTAGTTCTCGGCCACCGGCCAGATGCGTCCGACGATGGTCGGGTCGCGCCGGGTGATGGCGGCCAACTCGCGGTTCTCCAGCGTGTACTTATCGATGGTGTGCTGGCGCTTGTCGATGGTGGGCGTGGGCTTGACGGCCAGGCGGACGATCAGGGGCTGGCCGGTGGCCAGTCCACCGGTGACGCCGCCGGCGTTGTTGGAGCCGAAGACGACCTTGCCGTTCTCGCTGTGCATGGGGTCGTTGGACTGGATGCCGGTCATGTCCTTGACGGCGAACCCGGCGCCGACCTCGACGCCCTTGACGGCGCCGATGCCGAGCATGCGCCCAAGCTCGGCGTCGAGCTTGCCGAAGACCGGTTCGCCCAGGCCGATGGGCAGGCCCAGAGCGACGACCTCGACGATGCCGCCGGAGCTGTCGCCGGTGGCGGTGATGCGGTTGGCGGCCTCCAGCATGGCGTCGGCGGCGTCCAGATCCGGGCACTGGATCACGTGATGCACGCCGTAACGGTCGCGAACCTCCCGGGCGGACAGTTGCGGGGCCTTGGCCCGGATGTCGTCGATCTCATTCTCCACCTGGGCCAGCACGGCTGCCTTCTGGAGGAACCGCATGCCGGTCTTGAGCCGGCCCTTGACGTAGAGTTCCTGGTAGAACGGGTCGAGGTCGCAGCGCATCTGCTTATAGGCACGGGCCGACTTGAAGCCCTGCTCGGCGTCGACCTCGCCCGCCCGCACGCCGGCCAGCTCGCGGATGAGCGAGAAGACGCGGATGCCGGCCTGCTCGAGGATCTTCTTGGCCACGTACCCGGCCGCCACGATGGTGGAGGTGTACCGGCCGCTGAAGATGCCCGCGCCGATGGCGTCGTCATCGGGCCCGTACTTGATGAACGAGGCGTAAGACGCGTGTCCGGGTCGTGGAGTCCGGTTGGTGTCCTGGTACTGCTGGACATGGATGTCATGGCGGTCCAGGTTGGGGATCAGGATGGTCAGGGGCGTGCCGTTGGTGTGCTGGGCATTGCCGGCGCCCTGGATGGTGTCCCAGGTGTTGAGCCCGGTGTAGATTACCGGCAGGTCCGGCTCCTTGCGCGGACTGGACAGCTCGTCGGCCCCGGGCTTGCGCAGCAGCAGGTCGCCGTAGATTTCCTGTTCGGTCAGGACCATCCCCGGCGGGACGCCCTGGAGCACGGCCGTCAAACCGTCCTGGTACGAACCGCCCGCAACCGAAACCTGAAACATCCGTCCTACGTGACAGCCGATCATGTCTGGTTCTCCCAATCGAGATTGTCGATTGTCGGTTCTGGCCTGCCGGCTGTCAACGCAGCCGGCGGGCGATCTCCGCACTCCGTGTCCTTATTCCGCCACGCTCAGGTCCAGGGGCGAGACGAGGTCGCCGTAGGTCTTCTGTGCCTCCAGAAGGCGGTCGCGCTGCTGGGCGAGGACCTCGAAGATGGCCGCCGGGGCGTCGTCCACCTGCGTGCGATGGAACTGTTCCACGCGCTGGAGCTTGGAGAGGTTCTGGGGCACGCGGATGCTGAACTGCTTGAGGTAGTCCTCTTTGGAGTAGTTCTTGTTGAGCACCTCGCTGAACAGGCGTTGCAGGTCCTCGTAGCGGGGCAGCAGCCCGGTGGGGCCTCGGAGGGCGTCCACGTCGCCGTGGACCCGCAGTTCCATCCACTTGATCCAGACGGCCTTGTCACGCACGCCGTTGAGGAACTTGCCCTCGGCGTCGCGGAGGAAGTAATTGACCGCGAAGAGGATCGGAGGCTTGCGGATCTTCTTGGCGAACTCGATGTTGTTCCGGACGTAACGTCCCAGCGGGATGGAGACGAAGTCCTGGATGGACATCAGGTTAATCTCGTTGACGCCTTCCTGGCCGATGATGGCGAAGGTGGTCTCGGTCTCGAGCGAGGCCCCGTACGCGATGATCCCATGTTCCCAGGAGAAGCTCTGCTGGACGGGGATCCAGGCGTGGGCGTCGCGCCCGCCGTAGACGATCGCCCCGACCTCGACGCCGCCGGGGTTGTTCAACTCGCTGTCCACATTCTCCATCGCCGACAGCGTGACGGTATAGCGGGCGTTCTTGTGGGCCGGCGGGATGGGCTTGCCCTGGTCGTCCTTCTTGCCCTTCTGCCAGGGCCCGGAGTAGTTGACGCCCTCCTCGGGCAGTTCCTGGCCCATGCCCGGCCAGTAGGGCTTCTTGTCCTTGATCAGGACGTTGGAGAAGATGACCTCGCCGGGGTTGCTCAGGACGCTGAAGATGGCCGGGTCGCCGGCGGGGTTGACGTCGCCGATAATGCCGAAGATGCCCGCCTCGGCGTTGACGGCGCGGAACTGCCCGTCGATCTCGCGGAAGTAGGCGATGTCGTCGCCCATGATGGTCTCGCCCGGCAACATGGCCGTGGAGGTCTTGCCGCACGCGCTGGGGAACGCTCCGGCGAAGTAGGTTTTGCGCCCGCCGGGCCCATGCACGCCCATCAGGAACATGTGCTCCGCCAGCCAGCCCTCCCGGTCGGCCTTGCGGATGGTCAGGCGAAGGGCCAGCTTCTTGAGCCCCACGGTGTTGCCCGCGTACTGCGTGTTGACGCTGTAGATCGTCTCGCGGGTGTGGTCCATGTAGATGCGCTTCTTGTCCGGCTCGGCGCTGACCATGTTCTGGTCGACCTTGCCGGAGGAGTGCAGGAAGCTGAAGAACCTGGCTTTGTCGCCCAGACTCCGGAAGGCCTCGTAGGCCCGGCGGTAGAGCAGGTCCTCGCTGTGGGCCACGTACCAGCTATCGGTGCACTGGGCGCAGAGGACGCTGAACGGCGAGCCGGCCGGCCCGAGCGACAGCAGGCGGACGATGAGCGTTCGCCCCTTCATGGCGCCCGCCATCAGGCCGCGGACCTCGGCCAGGCCCTCTTCCCGGTCGATCTGGTTGAGGGCCGAGCTGAGCGTCTCGCCCTTGGGCACCAGGTACTTGGTGACCTCGCGGTCGCGCCCCTGGTCCTGCATGCCGTCGAAGTGCACCGTGTGTCCCTGGATGGCCAGCGGGGCCTCTTCTCCGGTGGCTGCCGCCTGCGAGCGGACGTGGGCGACGTCCTCGCTCGAGTCGCTGCAGACGAACACGTCGGCCGGCTGGCAGAGCGTGACCGCGTCGGCGACGAAGTCGCACAGGGCGGGATTGTTCAACTCGGTCAGCTTGCGGTAGTTGTCGGCCGACATGGCCTGCTGGAGTACGCTCGCGGCATTGGACGTCTTGGTCATGATTCTACCTTTCTTCGTGTCTTCTGTTTCTCTTCTTTGTGATCTTGGTGATCGGGTGTTCCTATCGCTGCCCCAGCCGGAAGACGATCACCACGTCGCCCGGCGGCTGAAGGTGCAGACAGGCGCTCTCCACCGGCAGGCGGAGGATCTCCGCGACGGCCTGCTCCAGTTGCTTGCGGACGGCGTCAAACGATTCAGTGTACACCTGTTCCAGGAGCTTTCGCGAGCGATCTTCGCGGGCGTAGTCTTGTTCGGCGGTCGGGCACGCGCCGCACAGCGTCACCAGCAGATGGCGGTCGTGCAGGTCGACCAGGACGGACTCCGCCTGGACGGCCATCCACTGTTGCTCGAAGCGGCTGACCGCGTCGGCGATGCGGCGGCAGAATTCCTGGTGTCCGGTCGTCATCTTATCGCTTCGGCGTCCTGGCGGAGCGGGCAACAAAAAACCGGCAGGGCGCTCACCTCGCGCCGTCCGCCGGCCTATTTCCCAGCAGGTCGCCTTCGCGACCCCCTGTCCATCTGCCTGCTCTGCGTATGTTGGCTCCAGAGTATGCCGACTGCCCGCATTCTTGTCAAGTCAAAACGAGAGCGAATCACGCAGGAACGCGGGCCGTCCGGTCCTCATCCCTGGTCTCGAGTCCCCGGTTCTCCCATGTCCGGCCGGCCGTCCAGGGTGAACAGGACGACCCGCTCGCCGGTGGCGGTGCTGATGTCGGTGTGGAGGCTGCGGACGGCTTGGCCGGTAACGTCCTGGATGATCTCCTCCAGCAGGGGGCGGGCCTTCTCCAGCAACTCGATGCGGACCTGCTTGATCAGCGACCGTCCGTGGGCGCTGGGATCGATCTTGGCCAGGTTCTTCTCGGCCGGCGTCAGCACGCCCCGCAGGCGGACCAGCACCATGTCGTCAAAGACATACGTGCGGGTCTCTTCCGGTCCGCGGCCCATGTACTCCTTCTCGAACCGGACGAATGCCTCGCTGATGTCGACTTCGACCTGTCCTTTGGTCCTCATAGACCGGCTACTATGCGCCAAGGCGGGCTTGGCGGCAATAGGATTGCGAATTTGCGGACCGCCGGACGACAGGCTGCAAAAAGCCCCCGGCAAGAAGAACGGGGAATCCCAGGGGCGATTTGATTCGCCGCAGGTGGGAGGAATATAGTGAGGTGTATGGAAAGCCGGGAGGACGCCGGAAAAGGCGGGAATTTGACAAGTAAAGAAGGGCCTCAACCCGACAGGGTTCGAGAGGTTCATGCGGCCGAACCAGTGCCTTGAAGCCTGATGCGCCGTTTATGGGGCGAATACAGCGCACCAACGTACCGGCAAGGCGGCATAAAACAGCAGAGAGTTCTTGCATCCCATAACTGGATACAAGAACAGTATCAGGCGGAAGACCGGTGCATGTATTGTGCGGACGTGCGAACGACCGTCGTGCACCAGGACGAATACGGCCTGATGCACCATGAGCGGAAGTGCAGCCCGTGCAGCAGGATGCATCGGAAGGCCGCCTGAGAAGACAAGAAGCGACCTGCCCATAACGGCAGGTCGTTTTTTTGCGCCGACCGATTCCTGGTTGTGTTTGATCCCGTTTTCGGCTTGGATAGTCGGAATCCAGAGTGGTTGCCCGTATAATCCTGTTCTCTGGGAAGGAGCGCGCTGATGGCGATCGGGAGTCTCTGTCTGGTCCTGCACGGGCATCTGCCCTACGTGCTGCGGCATGGCGTCTGGCCTCACGGGGAGGATTGGCTGTACGAGGCGGCCGCCGAGACGTACCTGCCCATCCTGGCCATCCTGGACGAGTGCAACTACCTCAACGCCGAGCCCCGCGTGACGATCGGGCTGACGCCGGTCCTGCTGGAGCAGCTCAGCCACGAGGATTTCAAGAAGGGCTTCGAGCGTTACCTGGCCGATCGCATCGAGCGGGCCCGCAGCGACCATGCGGAGTTCCAGAAATGGGGCAACCTGCACATGGTCTACCTGGCGGAACGATGGATCGCCTTCTTCGAAGGCCTGAGCAAGCAGTTCGCCGAGATCAACCGCGACATTCCCAAGGCCTACGCCGAACGGGCTCAGCGGGGATGGATCGAGATCCTCACCTCGGCCGCCACCCACGGCTACCTGCCGCTGCTGTACGAGGATTCGTGCATTCGGGCACAGGTGCGGGCGGGGATGGCCAGCTCGCAGCGGATCCTGGGTTTCAAGCCCACAGGCATGTGGCTGCCCGAGTGCGCGTACCGCCCGGGCGGGCCATGGAACCCGCCCATCGGGTGGGGTGGCAAGGCTAATCGCATCGGCATTGAGCATCTGGTCGGCGACGAGGGCATTACGCACTTCTTCCTCGAACAGCATCTCATCCGCGACAGTCGCAGCGAGTGGGTCAAGGAGGGCGAGTGGCGCCGCGTCGGCTGGGAAGAAGCCAGGAAGTACCCCGGGCGGGGATGGTACTCCGTGAACGAACCCTTCCTGGTCGACAGCAGCGGCCTGGGCCCGGGCAAGGTCGCCGCCTTCGGGCGCGACGGGGCCGTCTGCGAGCAGGTGTGGTCCGGGTCGATCGGCTACCCCGCCGACGGGGCGTACCTGGAGTTCCACAAGAAGCACGGCGAACGGCGTGGCCTGCGTTATTGGAAGATCACCAGCGCCAAGAGCGACCTGGGCGCCAAGGACCTGTACTATCCCGACGACGTCAAGCCCAGGCTGTTCGAGCACGCGCAGCACTTCTGCCGGTTCGTCAAACAGCGGCTGTGGGACTACCACCACAAGACCGGTCGCCACGGGGCGGTGATGGCCAGCTTCGACGCCGAGCTGTTCGGGCACTGGTGGTTTGAAGGCCCGCAGTTCCTCCGCGACGTGATGCTGACCCTCAACGCCGACCCGGACGTGGACCTGCAGACCACCCAGGGCTACCTGGACGACCACCCGCCGGACAAGACCGTCTCGCTGCCCGAGGGCTCCTGGGGCGACAAGGGCGACCACCGCGTCTGGGCCAACGACAAGGTCAACTGGATGTGGGACATCGAGTACCGCTGCGAGACCATCTTCGGCAAGATGACGCTGACGCTGCCCTGGCAGAAGGATCCGCAGGTTGCCGAACTGCTCCATCGGGCCGGGCGGGAACTGCTGCTGCTCCAGGCCAGCGACTGGCCCTTCGTCATCACCCGCGGGCAGGCGGTGGACTACGGCATCAAGCGGTTCATGCTTCACGTGGCCCGTTTCGAGACGCTGATCGACCTGTGCGAGAAGCTCGCCCGCGACTCCAGCTACCTCGGGCGGCTCAATGAGATCGAGCGCCACGAGGTCGACGACGCCACGCTTCACGACGTCATCTTCCCCGAGATCGACCTGGACTGGTGGAAGATGTAGAAACCGACCGTCGCGCATTGACGATTAACCATTGAAAAGACTCATGGGAGCTGTGGGCCCCATCGTTCCGATCCCGCGGCTTCCATAGCTTGCCGAAGACTGTTGATGAGGCGATTTTTCGTTACAGGCTTGGTGAAGCTGGCTGACCGGGTACGCCGCGAGCTGTCGCACCCGATTGCGCCCGGCGGGCTGAAGGAACTGCGAGAGCTGGTGGAGCGGACCCGGGCCGACATCGCCGAACAGCTGGCCCGCGAGGGGATGACCGCTCGGAACATGCCCGCCCCCACGCGACGGGCGTACCTGTTCCTGGCTGGGCTGGACTGGGATGCCGTCAACGTGGACCTCCAGGAACACGCCTCGGGGCCTCCGCCGGGAAGCGTCTTCTTCTCCGGCCTGGAGCGGACGGTCAAGAACCTGACCGCCCGGCTGGGCTCGGTAGCCCCGTCCGGGCGGGGGGAACTCCTCCAGTCGCTGCGGGAGACAGCCTTGCGCGTCGAGCGGCAGTGCGTGAACCTCCAGCCTCACCAGATCAAGCCCAAGGCACGGGCCCTGCGGGGCTGGCTGGCGTACTTCGCCCAGGCGGAGAACTTCGAGCGGTACGTCTCCGCCCTGGCGCCGGCCCGCGACGCCCTGGGCCAGGCTGCCGGGCGGGCCGGCAAGACCTTCCCGGGCCCGGCGAACATCCGATTCGTCCCCATGAGCGGCATCTACCGCGTCCGTTTCGGTTGTGCGTGCCTGGAGGCCGACCTGGCCACTCCCCTGATCTGCCTGACCGCCGACGACTGGCACGAGTTGGCCGGGCGGATGTTCACCAGCGGGCGCGGAATGAGCGCGTACCTCGAACGCATCGTCCAGCGCAATGACTATCGAAACGTCCAGGCCGGCCTGGAGGCTGGCGGGGGCGTCGTCGAGTGCAGCCGAGGGCTGCACCACGACCTGGCAGCCAGCTTTGAGAGGGTGAACGCGGAGTACTTCGCCGGCCGGCTGGCCCGACCCCGCCTGACCTGGAGCGGCGTCCCGACCCGGCGGAAGCTGGGTCATTACGACCGCGCCCACGACACCGTCATGGTCAGCTCCGCCCTGGATGCCCCCCGCGTGCCGGGCTGTGCGGTCGACTTCATCATGTATCACGAGCTGCTGCACAAGGCGCAGGACAACGGGCGATCCGACAGCCGGCGAATCGTCCACGACGCCAAGTTCCAACGTGACGAGAAACGGTTCAGACTGTACGATCAAGCCAAGGCGGCGCTGGCGAAGGTGCGCTGATGGGGACTGGCTCCGTTTTTCGCCCGCTGGCGCATGGGACATTGACAAGACAACGGTATGGTCAAGCGGCCAACGGTTGGGCGAACGAGCCCCGCGAAAAACGGTGCCTGTCCCCTGGTCCTCAACCATCGAGTGAGCCATGAACTATCGAACATTCGACAACGTGAAGGTCTCCGAGGTCGGCCTGGGTTGCTGGCAGATCGGCGGCGAATGGGGCCAGGTGAGTGATCGCGACGCCGAGGCCATCGTTCACGCGTCCCTGGACGCCGGCGTGACGTTCTTCGACACCGCCGACGTCTACGGGCTGGGGCGCAGCGAGACCATCCTCGGGCGGGTGCTGGCCTCTCGAAGCGAAAAGCCCTTCGTGGCGACCAAGCTCGGGCGGTTCCCCAAGCCTGGCTGGCCGGCCAATTTCACGCTGGCCACCATGCGGGGGCACACCGAGGCGTCGCTGGGCCGACTGGGCGTGGACGTGCTGGACCTGACGCAGCTTCACTGCGTCCCCACGAAGGTCATGCGCGAAGGGGCGGTGTTCGATCATCTGCGGACGCTACGGGACGAAGGCAAGATCCGCCGCTTCGGCGCCAGCGTCGAGTCGATGGACGAAGCCCTCCTGTGCCTGGAGCAAGAGGGCTTGGCCTCGCTCCAGATCATCTTCAACATCTTTCGCCAGAAGCCCATCTGGACGCTCTTCGAGCAGGCCCGCGCCCGCGGGGTGGCCCTGATCGTCCGCCTGCCGCTGGCCAGCGGCCTGCTGGCCGGCAAGTTCAAGGCCGACACCGCGTTCGCTCGCGACGACCACCGCACCTACAACCGCGACGGGCAGGCCTTCAACGTGGGCGAGACCTTCGCGGGCCTGCCTTTCGAGAAGGGCCTGGAACTGGTCGAGACGATCCGCCCGCTGACGCCCGCGGGCATCACGATGGCCCAGATGGCCATGCGGTGGATCCTGGACCACCCGGAAGTGACGGTGGTGATCCCCGGAGCGACGCGAGTGGAACAGGCCAAAGGCAACGCCGCGTGCAGCGACCTGCCGCCCCTGCCGGCGGACATGCACGAGCAACTCCGTCGCGTCCACGACCAGCAGGTGGCCCCGCACATCCGGGGACCCTACTGATTGCGGAATCGGGACCCGGGTTTTGAAACCTGAACCCGGCCATCTAAGGTTTGAGAGCCGAAAGAAACCGCACCGAAGGCCTCCCCTTGGGGGCAACTCCGTGGGCTGGGCCGTGCATGCATTCCAGGGTCTGCCGACTGCTCTGGCCACCGGGCAGCGATGACCGGTTCCTACACCCACCGACCCTCGTCGAGGCCGTGGTCGAGCGGGGGGGATTCTTCTCGCTCGAGGTCAGCCCCGCCGACCTGGCGCATGAGGCAGGCATGGAGGTGTTCATCGTCCGTGGGCGCGGCAGCCAGGCGCGGGATTTCCTCGGTGCAGCGGCGGACGACCAGGACGTTCTCCCCCTCGGAGGCGATCGGCAGGGTCTGGTTGGGGGGCAGTTCCTGGGCGAGCTTTCGCGTCAGCGGGCACCGCGGGTGGAACGGACAGCCGCCGGGCGGGTTCACGGGCGAGGGCACCTCGCCGGGCAGGCGGGCGCTGTCGTGGCGGTTGACCGGATCGGGCCGGGGCACCGAGGCCAGCAGCGACTGCGTGTACGGGTGCAGCGGGGTGGAGTACAGCTTGTCCACCGGCGCTCGCTCGACGATCCGCCCGAGGTACATGACGGCCACCTCGTCGGCGAAGTGCTCCACCACGGCCAGGTTGTGCGCGATGAACAGATAGCTCAGGCCCAGGTCGCGCTGGAGGTCCTTGAGCAGGTTGAGGATCTGGGCCTGGATCGAGACGTCCAGGGCAGAGACGGGCTCGTCGCAGATGATGAATTTGGGCTCGCTGGCCAGGGCCCGGGCGATGCCGATGCGCTGACGCTGCCCGCCGCTGAACTCGTGCGGGTAGCGGTTGATGTAGGCCGGGGACAGCCCCACCCGGTGCAGCAGAGACTCCACCCGTTCCTGTCGCAGGCGGCGCGGGACGATCCGGTGGACCACCAGCGGTTCGGCGATGATGTCGCCCACCGTCATCCGCGGGTTGAGCGAGCTGACCGGATCCTGGAAGATGATCTGCATCTGCCGCCGCATCCGCTTGAGTTTCCCTCGCCCGATTCGGAAGACGTCCTGGCCCTCGAACGTGACCTGCCCGGCGGTGGCGGGGATCAGCCTCAGGATCGTGCGTCCGACGGTGGTCTTGCCCGAGCCGCTTTCGCCCACCAGCGCCAGCGTCCGCCCGCGCCGGACGAGCAGGTCCACGTCGTCCACCGCCCGGACGTGGCCCTTGACCCGCCCAAACGGGCCCCGATGGATCGGGAACCACGTCTTCAGGCCGCTGACTTCCAGGATCGGACTGTGGTCTTCGTTTGGCATTACTCTTCTTTGCTACAAGCTCGGATCCGTTCTTCGGGCATTCTCGAAGTCGGGGATCTCCCAGCACGAGGCCCAGTGGCAGTGTTCCAGCTCGCGCAGGGGGGGCTCCTCGAACGCGCAGCGGCGCATCACCCGCTCGCCGTTGGCCAGGGCAACGGTCTCCCCGAGCGGCGCGCCGGCGGCGGCGGCCCGAGTCCGGTCGCACCGCGGGTGGAACTTGCACCCTTGCGGGAAATGCAGGGGGTTGGGCACGTTGCCCGGGATCGTTTCGAGTCTTTCGAGCTTCTGGCCCAGGCGGGGCAGCGAGCGGAACAGCCCATGCGTGTAGGGGTGCAGGGGGTTGGCGAACAACTCCTTCACGCCCGCCAGTTCCACGATCTTCGAGGCGTACATCACCGCCACCACGTCGGCTGTCTCGGCCACCACGGCCAGATCATGCGTGATCAGCAGGATCGACAGATCGCTGGTCTGCTGGATGTCCTTGAGCAACTGGAGAATCTGGGCTTGGATGGTCACGTCCAGGGCGGTGGTGGGCTCGTCGGCGATCAGCAGGGCCGGGTCGCACGACAGGGCCATGGCGATCATCACCCGCTGGCGCATCCCGCCCGAGAGCTGGTGGGGGTACTCGTCGAACCGCTGCTCGGGCGCGGGGATCCCCACGTGGCGGAGCATCTGGATGGCCAGATCGCGGGCCTGCGAGGCCGACATGTCCCGGTGGAGCTGGATCGCCTCGACGATCTGGTTGCCGCACGTGTACACCGGGTTGAGCGAACTCATGGGCTCCTGGAAGATCATGCTGATCTTGCCCCCGCGGACCTGGCGCATCTGCTTGTCGGTCAGTTCCAGGAGGTTTCGTCCCTGCAGCTCGATCGCGGTGGCCGACACGCGGGCGGTGGGGGGCAGGAGGCGGAGGATGGAGAAGGCCGTCACGCTCTTGCCGCATCCGCTCTCGCCGACCAGGGCGAAGGTCTGACGCTTGGCGATGCGGAAGTTCACGCCGTCGACGGCCTTGACCAGGCCGTCCTCGGTCGCGAAGTTCGTCCGCAGGTCTCGCACCCGCAGGAGGGTGTCGCTGCCGGTGACGTTCTTGTCCACCTGGGGGCGGAGGATGGTCGGGTTGTGCGTCATACGTTCTTGAGTTTCGGGTCCAGGGCGTCGCGCAGGCGATCGCCGAAAATGTTCAATGCCAGCACGAGGAAGAAGATCGCCGTCACCGCGCTGGTCAGCTCCCACCACCGCCCGGCGAACAGGTCCATGCGGGCGGAGTTGATCATCTGCCCCCAACTCGGGGTGCCCACGGCCACGCCCAGGCCCAGGTAGCTGAGGATCACCTCGGCCGACACCGCGCCGATGAAGCCCAACGAGAAGTTGATGATGGCGATGTGGAAGACGTTGGGCAGGATGTGGCAGCGGATGATGGACAGGCTGGACCGCCCGGTGGCGCGGGCGGCCATCACGTAGTCCAGCTCGCGGAGCTTGAGCGTCTCGGCCCGGATGTAGCGGCAGGTGGAGATCCAACTGATCACGCCCAGGGCGAGGTACACGCCGTGAATGCCGCTGAGGTCAAGGCCCATGATGGGCGTGCGGAAGGCGTACTTGAGAGAGATCAGCAGCAGGATGCTGGGGATGCTGGCCAGCGTGGAGTACAGCCAGACCACGATGTTGTCCACCCACCGCCCGTAATAGCCGGCCACGGCGCCCAGGAACAGCCCGAGAGGGATGGCGATGATGTTGGCCATCAGCCCGACGGTCATCGAGACCTTGGCCCCCCAGATGGTCTTGAGCAGGATGGGCCGTCCGGACCAGTCGGTACCGAGCATCTGACGCCAGTCGGCGATCAGCCGGGAGGGATCCTTCCAGATGTTCGACCAGTACATTCCGGGCGACTGGTCGCGGTGGTCGAAGTCGACCATCTCCTGAAACGTAGGCCAGTTGAGCGCCTTGACGTTCTCGGCCAGCAGGTCGTAGGCGGCGGTGGACAGTCCCATGAGGGCGTAGAGGAGAATGACGGCCAGGCAGATCTTCGCGGAACGGTCTCGCCACAGCCTCCGCCATGCGTCGCCCCAGAGGCTTCGCCCAGCGCCGACCATCTGCTCGGGCGGGTCGTTCTGAACGACATACCCGTTGGCGTTGGCGCCGATCTTTCCGATGGGTTGGTTCATCGCAGCCGAATCCTCGGGTCGAAGATCCCGTAGCAGACATCCGTGATCAGGACGCTGGCGGTGTACATGACCGAGAGCAGGAAGACCAGCCCGTTGAGGATGGGCTCGTTTCGCTCAGTGAAGCTCTGGAGCAGCAGGTCGCCCAGCCCGGGCACGCCGAAATATTGCTCCAGGATCAGGTTGCCCATGATCAGGAACGGGATGGACATCACCAGGCTGGTCAGGATGGGCAACATGCAGTTCTTGAGCACGTGCTTGAAGAGGATGTTATGGAGGGGCAGGCCCTTGGCCTTGGCCGTCCGGACGTACTCGCGGTTGGTCTCGTCCAGGATGATGGTGCGGTAGAACCGCACGCCGGCCCCCATGCCCGCGACCACGAGAATGGCCACCGGCAGATACACGTTGACCCGGTGGTCCACGCCGTAGGCGCACTCGGGATAGACCCGGTACATCAGCGCCTGTCCGTACATCATGAACGCCAGCACCGGGATGCACATGCCCAGCACGGCCAGGAACACGCCGACCCGGTCGACCAGGCTGCCGCGGTAATAGGCCACGAAACTGGCGATGACCAGGTCGAGGAACCACCCGATGGCCATTGCGGGCACCATGATCGCCAGGCTGTAGCCCATGTGCGTGCCGATGATCTCGGTGAGCTTCTGCCCGTTCTTGAGGCTGACCGAGCTGAAGGTGGCTGAGGTCACCAGGTGGTGGAAGAACTGCGAACGGAAGAAGTACGTCCAGCGGTATTCGGAGATGCCCGCCCGCAGACGTCCGCGATTGTCGCCGTGGTTGTTGATCAGGTCGATCAACTCGCCCGTGGTCGCCGCGCCGGAGAGATTGACGTCCAGCGACGTGCCGTCCGACAGCCAGAAAGTCAGGATGACCGGCGGGGGGGGGGCGGGCTGGGTAGCCGGCCCGGTCGTGGGGACAGGCTTCTTGCGGGGTTTGAGGAGGAGCCCTTCGCCATCGGTCAGGCTGGGCTGGCCCGCGGGCGCCACCACGGGCGTCTGTCGGTCCAGGCGCCAGACGTATCTCCCCACCAGGGCTTGCACGTCGCTGTGGCTCTTGTCCCTGGCCTGGCCCTCGAGTTCCATCTCGCCGACCTCGTCCAGGGTGGGGCTGATCAGCAGGAGGGCGTCGATGGCGTTGCTGCCCCTGCTTTCCTCGACGTGCAAGGGGAAGTTCCCGCCCGCATGGTCGAGCAGGACCAGGCGGCTGTGGACGTTGATGTACAGCGGGCGGTCGTAGCCGTACTTGTGGTTCCACTCGGCCTTCTGGTGGGCGGGGGCCTTGGCCCCCTTCCAGGCGGACGCGATGTCGCCCCCGACGCTTCGGAAGAGGAAGAACGTCAGCAGCATCACGCCGAACACGGTCAGCACCGACCAGACCAGGCGCCGGAGGATATAGTGAATCATTTGTTCCGGCCTCCCATTCGGCGGCGCATCTCGGCGTCGATGCGGTGGTACCTGCCCATGCCGTAACCGATGGGGTGGGGCTTGTAGTTCTTCATCCAGGGATGGCTCAGGACGTAGCCGACCGGCTCGGTCAGCAGCAGCACGGGGCAGTCCTCGTTGAGCATCCGGATCATCTTCACGTACAGGGCGGTCCGCTCAGGCGAAGGCAGCATGACCGCGATCTGCTCGTAGAGCTTGTCGAACTCGGCGTTGGAGTAGTTGGTGTTGTTGGTGCCCCGCTTGATGTTGGGCGTGTAGTACAGCTGGAGGAAATTCTCCGGGTCGGGGTAATCGGCGTGCCAGCCCATGGAGTACATCTGCACCTGCTTCTTGTTTACCTTCTGCTGGAGGCTGGGCCAGTCGTTCAACTCGATCTTGAGGCGGATGCCGATCTGCTTGAACTGCTGCTGGGCGAAGTCGCCCATGCGGCGATGGTCCTCGTCGCGCCCGCCGAAGTCCACCGTCAGCTCGGGGATGTCCTCGCCCGGCTGGATGACCCCGGCCGCCACCAGTTCCTTCCTGGCCTGCTCGGCCTTCTCCTTGGCTGCCTGGACGTCGTAGCGGGCGTACGGGCTGGGCCCGGCCTCGCTGTAGGCCTCAAAGTCGCTGGGCACGTAGTTGACCGCCCGCATCCCCCGCCCGTTGTAGAGCACCTCGACGTACCGTTCCACGTTGAAGCAGAGGTTCAACGCCTGGCGGAGCGACTTGCTCTTGCCCAGCACCCGGTCGTCCATGTTGAAGGCCAGCCAGTACAGGGCCGGGTACGAGTACTTCTGGAGGCGGATGCCCCGTTCGATCCACCGCTCGGCCAGGTCCTTGTGGGGCGTGACGACCTGGCTGTAGATCTCCTGCGGGATGGCCGCCCGGTCCACCTGCTTGGCCATGAACATGCTCCACATCGGGTTCATTTCCTTGGTCACTTTGAGGTGGTGGACGTCGATGAAGGGGATGATCTTGCCCGCGTCGTCGTACAGGCCGGCCGCCTTGTCCCGCTCGACCGACTGCTTCTGGCTGGCGGTGAGGGTCTTGGGGTCCGGCGGTTCCGGGTAGGTCTCCTTGCGGAACTGGGGGTTGCGTCTCAGGATGATCAGGTTGTTGCCGTCGAACTTCTCCAGGCAGTAGGGCCCCGTGCCGACGGCGTGCTCCACCACGTGGATCTCGGTCGGGCGCTCGCGGATGGGGATGGGCTCTCGCTTGCCCTCGCCCGCCGGGCGGGTGGAGAAGTGGTAGTCGATCAACTCCCGGGGGACAGGAGAGTAACAGTTGACCGCCAGCACGTAAAGCAGTTGCGGCCAGGGCGAGGTCAGCTTGATCTGGAGGGTGTGCTCGTCGATCGCCTTGACGCCCTCCAGGGGCAGGTCGTAGCGGCTGAAGTCGCCCGCGGCGTACTTGCGGGTCTGGGCGCGGTACTCGGCCACCCCGACGATCTTGTCCTCGATGAACGCCAGGGCCAACTGCGTGTCCACGTGAAAGTCGCACACCCGCTTGAAGGCCAGGACGAAGTCCTCGGCCTTCACGGTCCGGCTGCGGGGCTTCCCCCCGGGATAG
This sequence comes from Planctomycetota bacterium, assembly GCA_022705325.1. Taxonomy (GTDB): domain Bacteria; phylum Planctomycetota; class Phycisphaerae; order SM23-33; family SM23-33; genus MWDR01. The sequence continues at coordinate 40,024 of JAKJER010000016.1, forward strand.
AGCCCGAAGCACTCGTTGGGCTGATAGAAGATGTCCGGGCGGATCTTGAAGGTATAGGTGAGGCGGTCCTGGGACTCGGTGGGCCAGCCGTCGGCCAACTGGGGAGCGAGCATGACCGGGCGGACCAGGTAGTGGTAGGTGTAGAGCGACTCGTAGATGGCGCCCTGGATGGCGGCAGAGGTGGTGTCGCCCGCGGTGACGGGGTCGATGGACTTGACCTCGGCGGGCAGGGTGTCGTAGGCGGCGATCTCCTCGCCCTGGACAACGGGTTTGGGCTCGGGCAACAGCCCGAGGAACGGAGACAGGGCCAAGGCGATGACCACGACAACGGCTAGCAGGTAAAAGACCTTCATGAGTCTGGTCGCTGTGCTCCTTGTCCCGCCAGGGGCGTGCGGACCGTCGGGCCCGCGACTCGGTACGTCCCGCAAGGACGGTCAGTCCGCTACTTCTTGGTGGTCTTCTTCGCTGGCGCCGGCGTGGGGACCTTCTTGGCCGGCGCGGGCGTCGGGGCCTTCTTAGCTGCAGGCGGGGCCTTCGCCGCGGTATTGGGGGGTGTCGTGATGCCCGTCTTGGGCGTCGCGGGCTTGGTCGCGGGCTTGGCGACCGGCGCGCCGGGCTCCTTGGGCTCCTGTCCGCGCGGCTCGATCTTCGGCTCGCTCACGCCCAGCGGCTCCTTCAGTGCGTCCAGCCACTCCAGCGCCCCGCGCCGCAGCGCCGCCTTCAACTCCTTGTCCTTGTCGTCGATGGGCTTCTGGATGAACCGTTTGTTGAGCCCGCTGAGGGCGTTGAGGCGGGCCTCCGCCTCTCGCAGCAGGCCCTGGTGGGCCTCGTCCGCGTACTGCTCATCGGCGGAATCCACCCACGCCTTCGTCGCACACCACATCAGTCCGACGATGACCTGAGCGGCCGCCTTCTTGTCCGCCTCTTTGCGCCCGGTCAGGTCGCAGAGGTTGGCGGCTGCTTCGACCGCTTTGCCGGCGGCGGTGGTGGCGTCGACCGTCCCGTCCATCGCCAGTTGCCCGCAGATGCTCCAGTTCTTGGACAGGGCGGCGAAGGTGCGGTTCTGGGCTTCGCTGAGGGCCTGCTGCGAGACCGTCGAAGGCGGAGTGGCCGGGTAGACTGCCATCTCCAGCAGCGCCGTCAGGACCACGGGAGAGTCCTCTTTGGCCAGGGCGGTCTCCACCGAGGTCAGCATCTGCTGGGCGAAGCGCTGCCCGCCAGCCAGCAGGAGCATGCGGATGTTGTGGTACGCCCGCCAGCCCAGGTATCGCACAGCCGGGTTGGAGTGGGCAACCATCGCGTCCAGTGCGGGCTGGATGGAGACCTGGGGCATTTTGGCAATGGCCATGGCCGCGTTCACCTGGCGGACGGCGGCCAGCGGATCGTCCGCCGCCAGCGCGGGCTGGCATTTCTTGGCGGCATCCTCGGCGTAGGCGAAGCCGCGGCTCTCGCTGGCGGCGAACTGGTAGTCCTTGATCAGCCGCTCGCGGGCGGCGATGATCTCGCCCGCGTCCTGGGACGTGGCGATCGCTTCCCAGGGCGACTTGGTACTGCTGGGGGCAGTGGTCGCCTGGGACCACGACACCGCCGGAGAGACCAACAGGGCAGCCACCATGGCCAGGGTGCAGAAACGGCCAGTCGAATCAACTCGCATAGTCAGCCCTTCGCGAAGGAGTACAGCCTGCCTGTCGACAGGAAGGCCCGCCTGCCGGCTAGGCAGGTTTGGCCCGTGCATGGTAAGGAAAGGATTGGCAGCCTGTCAAGACGAAGAGATTTCCGATTGTCGACTTGCCGGTCCGGCAGGCGGGGTGTCGCTTTGCGGTGGGGGCAGGGAGCGCAGGACTGGCTGGAACGGGTCAACAGGCCCGACCGTCGCCAGCAAGACACCCCGCTCCCCCCCCCAGCGGGCGAAGCGTTGAGGGTCCGGCTCTACGCACGGGTCATCTTCTTGGCGGTCTGTTCTTGCGGCAGGTACGCCCCGCCATCGCGAAGCGTCCGCACCAACTGCTCGGTATCCAGATCGTTCGCCGGCTGGCCGGTTCGGACCGACTGCACGGCGGCAGTGCCCGCGGCCTGTCCCATCATCGAGGCGGCCGGCTGAACACGGATCGATCCGTGCACCTTCACGTCGCTGGAATTGCATCGGCCGGCCACCCAGAGGTTCTTCCAGCCCTTGGGCACGAGGATGCCGTAGGGAATGCCGAAACACTCGCCCCGACCCAGCCTGCCTATCTTGTTGTATTCCTTGTAGTACTGCTGGTACGCCTCTTCCGTGCAGTCGTAAGGATGAATGTCGACCGCCTTGTTGAATACGGCAATCTGATCGGGAAACTGCCGTCGGGCGAGGTAGTCCTTGATGTTCAGTTCGTACTCCCCCACGATTCGTCTTGATTCGCGAACTCCGATCAGGGAACCGGTCGTCACGAGTTGCAGATTCTCGCAGCCGGTAACGTACTTGCGATAGAACGCGACGTACTCCTGGACGATGCGGCGGCCCAGCATCACGCCCTGGCTGAGGTCCTTGCACGTCAGGGCGTTCATCCGAAACAGATGGCCGCCGTTGAGATACCCCACGCTCTGGTTGACTCGACTCATGCCGGGCAAATGCTTGTCGCTCTGCGTGAAATGGCCGTCGGCCAGCGCCTTATTCAAGGCCGCCGATTGGTTGCCCATCCGGGACCAGTCGATGCCGGCGTGAAGCGAACACAACGTGGCGGCCATGGGGGCGGGCGTGTCGCGACCCGCCTCGCGGCAGGCCGCACCGCACACGTCGGCCAGCACCGCGTCGCCGGTCGCGTCGATGAACGTGTTGGCCCGGATGAACCGGTACCCTTCAATGTTCTGCAGCACCACGCCGGACACTCTGCCCTGTTGCGGATCGGCGTCGGCGTCGATGACCCGGGTGAAGAAGCGGACCTCGACGCCGGCCTTGCGGACGAATTCGTCGAGCACGAGCTTGTAGCCTTCCACCTGGAACGGCGTCCACTGGTGGTAGTTCTTTCGCCATGTGTCGGGGTTGATGTCCGGCCTGAGGAACCCGCGGGTGTGCATCGTCTCGACGACTTCCCGCATGAACCCGCCCACGAGCATCCTCTTCCCGTCGGCCATCGGGTCGAATGCGGTGACCAGTCCCGAGGTGCCCATTCCGCCCAGGCACCCCGTGGCCTCAACGAGCAGGACCTTGGCGCCCAGCCGGGCGGCACAGACGGCGGCCGCCGCGCCGGCCGGACCGCCGCCGCACACGACAACTTCGTACCCGCTTTCGATCGGAACGCGACGGACGAGGTTGTACGTCTCCTTCTGCGTTACCTCCGCGGGGGCGTCCTGGGCGGAGGCCTGTCTCGAGGTTGCGGCAGCCGCTGCGACCGTGCCGGAGATTCCTAACGCTGATGATTGCAGGAACCTCCGCCGAGAGAGGAACTCACGCCTTCCGGCCGGGAGGTCATTGCGAGATTCTGAGGCGCCCATAAGGATCCTTTCTCTCGGGTGAGCGCGGGAGTCGGGACGTCAAAGCTGCTTCGTCTTCTTCGGTTCCGGGCCGTGGGTCGCCAATCCCCGCCGGGATCACTCAAACACGATCTCGTAGTACAGCGTCTTGTCGCGGCCCGTGTCGATCTCGATCCGTCCGCCGGTCGCCTGGAGCGTTCGGTTGGTCCGCCGGCCGTCGTGGTCGAGAATGTTGACGGCCTTAACGGTCCGGCCCTGGATCTGGAGGGCGGCCTTGACCGGCTCGAGCAGGATCGGGCCCTTGCCGTTTTCGATGATCCGCCCGTCGATCGCGTAGGTGGTGAAGCCGCTGTTGCACGAGCGGGCGACCGCCGTCAGCAGGGCCGACCGGCAGCGGTCCAGGCCCGGGCGGGGCGTGTTGCCCTGAGCCCGCTCCAGCGAGGTCAGAAAGATGGACGCATACGGGCTGGCCGGAGCGAGGGTGACCTGCCCCACCTTCACCGTCCTTCCGCCGGCGAAACCCGATACGCCCTTGGTCGCGGCTGTGTCCACGACGATGTGCCCGCCGTCGGCGGTCTCCCAGGTCAGTTGCCCCGTCGCCGAGATGATGGCCGAGCCCTTGCGATAGGCGCTCATGTCCGGCAGGACCACCGGCTGGGGCTTGTCCACGAACTCTACCACGACCCGTCCGGCGGCCAGGGCTTCGCCGGGCACAGCCCCGCCGAACGACTTGACGTCGCCGTCCTGGGCGATGCGGTCGGAGAAGTTGAACGTGCCGGTCTTGAAGTCGGCCGGGGCGACCCGGCGCCGCGAGATGACCGGGGCCTCCTTGACGTCGCCGCCGAGCACCATCCGCGACAGGGCGGGATACTGCCCCATCTGCGTGGGCGTGTCGGCGTCCCACACGCCCCAGGGCACCCACCCGGCGCGGTCGGCGAACGAGCGATCCATCGCGTGCGACTGAAACTCGTACGAGGCGTCCCAGCCCTGGAGCCCCAACCCGTAGGCGGCCACGATCGCCGGGCCATCCGCGCTGTGCAGCGACGGGTAGACGGTGATCCACTCCGAGAGCGAGAACGGGCGGTCGGCGACCTGCTGAAGGCCGCTGGAGAAGTAGCCCCCGCCGGGGTGGCTCACCTGGGCCTGGCCCGATCGGCCGCCGAAGTAGTTGTGGCGGTCGATGAACCCCACCAGGTAGTCGCTGTACAGGTTGTAGTAGTGGGGCAGCATCGCCGGGGCCTGCCAGGGCGAGCCGCAGAGCGGACCCTTGTAGCCCGCCTCGCGGATAGCCTTGACGAACTTCCCGTAGAACTCGTTCTGCACGTGGTGGAGGAACTCGGCGGTGTCCAGCAGGCGCTGGCGGCTGCCGCCCTTCTGTCCGGGCAGGTGGTCCTGTCCGAAGAACCACGGGTTGGTCTGCAAGCCGATGTTCCGCGAGGCCAGCGTCTCACTGGCCTTGAGGGCGCCCGTCCAGGCGGCGGACAGCTTGTCCTGCGTGCCGTACTTCTGCTTCAGCCAGTCGCTGAAGCGCTGGATGAAGAGCTTCTTGTAGGTCGGGCAGGCCTCGAAGGTCTTGGCCGACGTGTAGAAGAAGATGTCGTCCTCGTTCTGGAGTTCGATGAACGACAGGGCCGGTTCCTCCGCATACGTCAGGCCCGTGTGCGGGTTGCGGTGCTTGAGCAGGTTGACCACCATCTCGATCATCAGGTCCTGCACGTCCGGGGCGAAGTGGATGAACGAGTAGGTGTTGCCCTTGAGGGCGCGGGCGATCTCGTCGTAAGCGACCAGGCGGCTGCGGTTGCCCGGGCAAACGTAGAAGCCGAACGTGTGCGACCAGCCGAAGTAGATCCCCCGCTGCTTGAGCTGGGCGGAGAAGTAGTCCAGCCGCTCCAACCCGTCGGGGGTCATCTTCGTGCAGTCGTCGACCTCGCCGATGCCGCTGTGATTCTTCGGGTAGGAGAACTTGTGCAGCCGCACGGCGTTGACGCCGTACTTGGCGAAGCGTGCGGCGGTGTGGTCGGCGTCCTTCTTGGGCGGGGCGCACTCGCGCCCGTAGGAGAGGTTGGTGCCCCAGAACTTCACGCGCGTGCCGTCGCCCAGCTCGAAGTGGTCGCCGACCATCTTGACCGCCCCCCGCTTGCCCGCGGGCTTCTCCAGCCAGTCCTCCATGCCGATCACGCTGGGGCCCAGGTCGCTGGCGGGCTCAAAGGCGAACCAGCTCTTGTCCGCCAGCGGCTGGGCCAGGCGATCCACGTCGGCCTGGCTGGCCAGGAACTCGACGTCGTCGGGAAAAGTCATGGTGATGGTCGCGGTCTTCTGGCCGGCGGGGAACTTGTCGGCGGCGAGCTGGATCCGCAGGTCGCGGTCGTAGGCCATGCCCAAGGCGGGTTCGAAGGCCATCTCCACCCGGCCGGAGCCGTCCAGGTCCAGCAGGGCCCGCTTGGCCGGCGGGTTCTGGCCACGTCCCAGAGGGAGCTTGAGCTTGCTGGTCTCTCCGCCTTCGTGCTCCATGGTGATCGTTCCCGCGGACTTGGAGAGGTTGACGCTGGCGATGAGCATGGTCAGCGGCACGTCACGCCGGGCGGTCAGATCGTAGCGCAGGATGACCTGTCGCGGCCCGCTCTGGCGGGCCTGGAAGGTCACGTCGATGACCTGCCCGCCGGCCTGGTCCACCACGAACGGGACCTTGCAGGTCAGCACGCCGTCGACGGCTTTGTCCTTGGCTGAGAGGCCTTTGTACGACCACTTGGGCCCCCAGCCGGCCAGGGCGATGCCCAATCGGGCCTGCCCGCGGCACACGATGCCGAAGTCCAGCGAGTTGTTGGGCGAAATGGCCACCTGCCACGGTTTGGTCTGCGCCTGGGCCAGGCAGCAGGCGGTCAGACCCGGAAGGGTCAGGATGGCTGGCACAACCAGGACGAAGGGGAGGATCCGACGCGTGGACATAGGCACTCCTTTCGCGAGCCCCGGCCCGCGGGGGTATGATACCCGCAACAAATAACGAACAACAATCCGCCAGATTTCTAATAAACTATCGCTTGCGGCGTCTAAGTGGGTGGACGCGGCAAGCAGTGGAAGGAACAGGATATGGGTGGCGATCCGGAAAGCCCTGCTGGCGACGCGCGATCCAGCGTAGTTCAGTCAGCCCTGGAACGGTACCAGGGCCCGCTGGTCCGCTACGTCGCCCGGATCCTCGCCGATGTGGACCGCTCTGCCGACGTGGTGCAGGAAACGTTCCTGCGGCTGTGGGCGAGTGACCACCCCCCGGCCGGGCCGGCCCTGGGACAGTGGCTGTACACCGTCGCCCGAAACCTTGCCCTGGACGTTCGCAGGAAGGAGCGGCGCATGAATCCGCTCAGCGAGGTGCAGTTGGCCGTGACGGCCGACGTGGGCGACGGGCCCGACGCCCAGGCCGAGCGCGACGAGAGCGTGCAACTCGCCCTGGAAGCCCTCAAGAGCCTCAGCGAGAACCAGCAGGAGGTGGTGCGGCTGAAGTTCCAGCACCACTTCAGCTACAAGGAGATCGCCGGCATTACCGGGCTTTCGGTGACCAACGTCGGCTTCCTGCTCCACACCGCGCTGAAGAAGCTGCGTCAACAGATGACCCACGACGGCACAGCCGAACGGGGACTGAGAGTGCAGCCATGACGATCGAAGACGACATCCCGAGGGGGCACGAGGACTACGACGACCCGCGCCTGACGGCTTACGCCCTGGGCGAGTTGGACGGCCCCGAGCGCGAGCGGTTTGAGCGGGAGGCCCGGGCCGAGCCCGCCCTGCAACGCGAGCTGGAACAAATTCGCCTGATGGCGGCGACGTTGACTGCGGAGCTGGAGGCCGAGCCGGGCCCCGTCCTGAGCGAGGCGCAGCAGGCGGCCTTGGCGCGGGCGGCCCAGCCCCCCGGGCGACGGACGCTGCGGATGCCCTCGCGTGCGACGGGCGCCTGGCGGACGTACCTGGCGATGGCGGCCGGCGTGATGATCGTGGCCTCGCTGGGCGGGCTGCTCGTGTACAGCCTGTTCCTGCCCCCGCCCTCGCCGCGAGTGGTCGGGCCTGATCTTCCGCCCCAGACGGGCATGAGAAAAGCGACTTACCTGCCCACGCCCGGCCTGGAGCAGAAAGCGCCGGTGCACGAAGGCACGCAGGACGACGACCGTCCGGGGCATTCGTCCGCCCCGGTGGGCCACACGCCGCTGGCCCTGGAACTGCCGCGAGCGCAGTTCATCGGCACGCCCGAGGACATCCGCCACCTTCGGGCCATCCGCCCGCCGCGAGTGGGCGAGCGGACCATGCCGATGGTGCCCGCCGACGTGTTCAACGTCGCCCGCGGCAAGCCGGTGACGGCCAGCGACACCACGCCCGTGCTGGGCGAACTGAAGATGATCACCGACGGGCGAAAGGAGGGCTCCAACGCCCACGTCGAACTGGCCCCGGGCAGGCAGTGGGTGCGGATCGATCTGCTGGCCGATCACGAGATCTTCGCCGTGGTCGTCTGGCACTACTTCCTGACCGCCCGCGTCTATCACGACGTGGTCATCCAGACGGCCGATGACGCCGCCTTCACCGCCAACGTCCGCACGATCTTCAACAACGACCGCGACAACAGCCTGCGTCTGGGCATCGGGTACGACACCCCCTACGTGGACAACCACGAGGGCGAACTGGTCGTCCCGCGCCCCGTCGCCCGCGGACGGTACGTGCGACTCTGGAGCAACGGCAACACCAGCAACGACCTCAACCACTACGTGGAGGTCGAGGTGTACGCCCGCCCGGTCAAGTAGCGTCCGCCAAAACTGCGGGCGAACAGGCGATCTCTGGCGTCCGCGTCGCTCCGGCTCGACCTTCAGGCCGCCCCCTGGATATCGCTCCCGCGGAGCACTGCACCGGTCACAGCGTATTTCCTTGCGCCGGCTGTGCCCGTATAGTAAGTGACTTCATGGACTATATTGGCGACATCATCAGCGAGCGGCTCCTTCCGCGGGTCCGCCAGCCGGGCCAGTACGTCGGGTGCGAGATCAACGCCCGGCGCAAGGACCCCGCGGCGGCGGACGTGTCGGTGCTGCTGGCCTTTCCGGACACTTACGGCATCGGCATCAGCCACCTGGGCAGCCAGGTGCTCTACCAGCTCCTCAACGACATTGACGGCTGCGCATGCGACCGCACGTACTGCCCGCAGCGCGACGCCGAGCAGGTCATGCGCGAGCAGTCCATCCCGCTGTTCGGCTGGGAGAGCCGCCTCGCAGCCCGCGACTTCGACCTGCTGGGCTTCAGCCTCACCTACGAGATGTGCGTCACCAACGTGTTGACGATGCTGGACCTGGCGGGCGTGGGGCTGAAGTCGGCTGACCGGGGCCAGGACGATCCGATCGTCCTGGGCGGCGACGCGGTGGCCGACAGCCCGGAGATCCTGGCTGACTTCATCGACATCTTCCTGCCCGGCGACGGCGAGGCGAGCCTTCCGCCGCTGATCGAGCTGGTCCGGCGGATGAAGAAGCAGGGGGCCGCGCGCGACGAGATCCTGCTGGCGGCCGCCCGCGAGGTGGCGGGGGCGTACGTGCCGCGGTTCTACCAGCCGCGGTACAACGCCGACGGCACGCTGGCGGGCATGGACGTGCTGGCCGAAGGTGTGCCCGCCGTCGTGCCCCACGTGCATCTCCAGTGCCTGTCCGACTCTCCCGCGATCGTCCGCCCGCTCGTGCCGCTGGCCGAGGCGGTCCACGAGCGCGTCGTGATCGAGATCATGCGAGGCTGCCCCAACGCCTGCCGATTCTGCCAGGCCGGACATGCCCGCCTGCCGGTGCGGATGCGCAGCGTGGACGAGATTGTCCGCATCGCCCGCGAGGCCCTGGCGGCCACCGGCTTCGACGAGGTCTCGCTGCTGAGCCTGTCGTCGAGCGATTACCCGCGGCTGGACGAGCTGATCGACCGCCTGAACGCCGAGTTCGCTCAGCGGCGCGTGTCGGTGTCGTTGCCGTCGCTGCGGGTGGGCAGCCAGCTTCAGCAGTTGCCCCGCCTGACCAGCGCGGTGCGGAAGGGCGGGTTGACGATCGCCGCCGAGGCCGGCAGCGAGCGCCTGCGCGAGGCGATCCGCAAGGACATCCGCGAGTCGGACATGATCGACGCGGTGAAGGCCGCCTACCGCTCGGGCTGGCGGAGCGTGAAGGTGTATTTCATGGCCGGCCTGCCGGGCGAGAGCGAGCAGGACATCGACGAGATCTTCCACCTCTGCCGGCGCCTCAGCGACGCCCGGCGCGAGGTGGACGGCCAGCGGGGGTCGATCTCGGCCAGCCTGTCGTGGATGGTTCCCAAGCCGCACACGCCGATGCAGTGGTGCGCGATGCGCGACGCGGAGTACTTCTTCGCGGTGCGGCGGCGCCTCCGGGAGCTGTCGTGGAAGTCGCCGGTGAGCTTCAAGTTTCACCGGATCGAGCGGAGCGTGCTGGAGTCGGCCCTGTGTCGAGGCGACCGGCGGGTGGGCGAGGCGATCCTGGCGGCCTGGCGGGCGGGCGCCCGCCTGGACGCGTGGGACGAGCACTTCCACTTCGAGTTGTGGCAGGGCGCGTTCGCCCAGGCGGGGTTGGACATGGCCTGGTACGCCCAGCGGGCGATCGGCCTGGACGAAGTCCTTCCCTGGTCGCACATCGCCTGTCCGCGGACGCAGCGCTTCCTCAAGGACGAGCACCGGCGGATGACCGAACGGCTGGTGTAGGCGGCGCAGGTCCCGCAGGGCCTATACATTGCGGGGGAAGTTGCTAGAATCCGCGTATGACCGACGAGCTGGAACAACTGGAGAAGGCGGCCAGGCAGTTAATCGCGATCGATGAGCTGTTCGGCGGGACGTTCATCCCGGCCGAGCGGAACCCCCTGCCGGTTCCGGCGGCCAGGCCGGCTGCGGCGCCCGCCCAGGCGGAGCAGGCCCCGGGCGAGGGGGCCTCGCCGTACGCGGGCCTGTCCAGCCACGACAAGGCGGCTGCGCTGGAGGCGATCTTCCGAGACGAGGCTGCCCACTGCAAGCAGTGCGTCCTGCACAAGGGGCGCAACCACGTGGTCTTCGGCGAGGGCAACGTCGACGCGGAGCTGGCGTTCGTGGGCGAGGGGCCGGGCGAGGACGAGGACCATACCGGGCGGCCTTTTGTGGGCCGGGCCGGGCAACTGCTGACCAAGATGATTGCGGCAATGGGGCTCGGCCGCAACGACGTGTACATCTGCAACATGGTCAAATGCCGCCCCCCCGGCAACCGCACGCCGCTGCCCGACGAGGTGCAGGCGTGCTGGGGGTTCCTGATGCGCCAGTTGCAGATCCTTCAGCCGAAGGTGATCGTGACGCTGGGCAACCCGGCCACGCAGGGGCTTCTCAACACGCGGGTGGGCATCACGAAGCTGCGGGGACACTGGCAGCGCCTGCCTGACCTGGCGCCGGGCCTGGCGGGCATCTCCGTCATGCCGACCTTCCACCCGTCGTACGTGCTGCGGTCGTATACCACGGACATCCGCGGCAAGGTGTGGGCGGACCTCCAGATGGTGATGGAGCGGCTGGGCCTGAAGCTGCCCGAGACGCCGGGCGGCTCCTGAGGCGGCCGGCCGCGACCTCGGGGCCGGCGCCCGACGCGCAAGAACAGCGCCGCCCCCGCCGGGGGAGCGGCGCGTGCGTCTGTTTGCGGTGCGATCAGACCTTGCGGACGTTCAGGGCCTTGGGGCCCTTGGGACCGCTGGTCATCTCGAACTCCACCGTGTCGCCCTCATCGAGGGTCTTGAATCCGTCGCCGATGATATCGCCGTGATGCACGAAGGCGTCGGTACCGTCATCGGCGGTGATGAAACCGAAACCCTTGGTGTTGTTGAACCACTTGACCTTGCCATTCGCCATTGCAGAGACATCCTTTCATTCAGCCTGGATCTGCCGCGAGCGATACTGACCGAGCGTACGTTGAGGGATACCGATGTGGATCACGTCAACCGTGCTGCTTCGTATCTGCGATGCAAACAGGATCGGCAGCCAGCCGATCCACCAGCGATGACCGAGAAACCGCTTCCCGGCCGATCGCCAGCCCATCGAGCGGGAATCATAAACTCCGCCGTCAGAGCAATGCAACGAAAAAAACGCCCGGTCTTGCGCAAGGACCCACACGGGCGAAATGCGGCAAACCGCCCGCCTGCCCCTGGACTTTGGGGGCCGGCGCCGGTAAGGTAGCCGCGCCCTTTCGATGGAGACGCGATGCCCAAATCACTTCAATATCTGCTTGCCGGACTGGCCGCCGCGGTCGGCTTGGGCTGGGGTGTCTGGTCGATCGTGAGCAGCCTGAGCCCGCCGATGAGCCCGGACCACCTGGCCACGCGCAACAAGATGCACTTCCAGTGCATCGCCTGCGGGGCTGCGATGGAACTGCACGTCTCCCAGTTGCCCGAGGGCTACCTGGCCGCCCGGATGCGCCAGGAACCGCAGGACGGCCTGGACTGTCCCAAGTGCGGCAAGAAGAAGACCTGCCATCCGGATATCCGCTGCCCCAACTGCGGGGCGCACTTCTTCAGCCCCGAGTGCTTCACGGGCGACGTGCCCGAAGGGGTCAAGGTCAGTCAGACCTGCCCGGCCTGCGGCACGCACCCGGTGGAGTACTACCGCAACAGGCGGCCATAGGGCACTACTGGCGGCAGAGAGTTCGGCCCTCGCTCCAGTGGTGCAGTTGGACGTGCCCGTCCACGAACAACACGTGGGCCAGGCCCAGGTTGGTCTGCCCGGAGGGCGGGAGGTGGTAGCTGCCCATGGCGTCGCTGGGCGGGACGAACAGGCCGTTGTTGATCCCGCAACTGGCCCGCCCGGAAATCAGCCAGGTGTTTTCCTCGGTCAGCAGAAGCATGTTGCCCGGCTCGCTCACCTGCGAGACCTTCTCCAGGCCCTGTTCCTTCCAGCCGTCCTCGCGGGCGGCGGTGCTGATGTTGTAGTTCATGGCGTAGGAGAAGATCGGGACGGTGTCGGCGCATCCGCAGGCCGGGGGCTTGTACACCCGAAGGAAGGTCGGGCAGAGATAGCACTCGGGCCTGCGGACATAAGGAAAGAGGTCCCCGCGGACCACCAGTTGGCGGGCCACGTCGTGCCAGTCGTGCGGCCATTCGCTGGTGGACAGCACCCACCGGCTGCGGTTGCAGAACCGTCCGCCGTTGTCGGCGGCGTAGGTGAGGTGGGCGTTGCCCAACTGGCGGAGGTTGCCCGCGCAGACGTCGAGGTTCACCCGCTCGTGCATCTTGCCCACCGTCGGGGCCATCATCGCCAGCAGGATGCCGATGATGGCGATGACCACAAGCAGTTCGATCAGCGTAAACCCGCGCAGGCCCATGCGTTTCTCCGTCCGGGCGGCGGGCCCGGATGATGCCATGATACAGGCAAACGGGCAAACGGCCAATGATGGGAAGGCGTGATTACTGGCGGCAGAGCTGGGGGCCCTCCCACCAGTGGTGGATGGCCACGTGCCCGTCCACGAACATGGTGTTGGCCCCGCCCTCGTTGACCTGACCCGACGGGGGGAAATGGTAGGTGCCCATGATGTCCCGCGCGGGGGGCACGAACAGCCCGTTGTTGATCGGATAGCTGCTGCGCCCGGAGATCAGCCAGGAATTCTCCTCGGTCATCAGGAGCATGTTGGACGGCTCGCTGACGTGAATGACCTTGGTCAGGCCCTGCTGGCACCAGCCGCTGGTGGTCTCGGGCGAGCCGAGATTGTAGTTCATGGCGTAGGAGAATATCGGCGTGATGTTGGAGCAGCCGCAGCCGGGCGGCCTGTATACCTGGAGAAACGTGGGGCAAAGATAGATGCTCGCCCGGTGGGCGTAGGGGAACAGGTCGCCCCGGGTGACCAGTTGCCCGGCTACGTCATGCCAGTCGTGGGGCCAGTTGCCCGTGGATCGCACCCATCCTCCGGGGGTTGCGAAGTTGCCCTGGTGCTCCCCCGCGAAGGCCAGGTGGGCCAGGTTCAACTGGTGCAGGTTGCTTGCGCAGACGTCGGCGTTCACCCGCTCGTGCATCTTGCCCACCGTCGGGGCCATCACCGCCAGCAGGATGCCGATGATGGCGATCACTACCAGCAACTCGATCAGCGAGAAGGCGTTTCGGGACATGACAGCGTCTCCCGGCCCTGCGGCCCGGGTCGTCCGGGCATTGATCTGTCGTACGCAGTAAGCATAGGCGCCGGCACCGGGTCGTGCAAGGGTTTCGAGCAAAACCGGTAGACATCCGCCTCGCCCGGATGGCATACTGGAAGCGATAGCGAAGGTCCCGCATGGAGCTTATGGGAAACCGAAACGTACTGGTGGGGGTGATCGGCGCCGTCGCCGTCGTCTGTGTGGGCGCCGGCGTCTTCAGCGTGACCCGGGTGGTCTCGCCTCCCAGGGCGCCCGAGGCGGTCGAGCCGTCGTACGAGTTCCTGTGCGAGAAATGCCAGGCCGTATTCTCGCTGCGCCAAAGCCAGATCCCCTCCGAGGTCTACGAGGCGATCACGACCGCCAGGCCGGCCGCGATGGATTGCCCCCGGTGCGGCGCCCACTCGTCGGCCTACCCGCCCACGCGGTGCCCCAAGTGCGGCAAGCCCTACATCAGCAATTTCAGCAAGGGGATCATCCCGCAGCCCGGCAGCCGGCAGCGCGAGGTCTGCCCCCACTGCGGAACGGACCCCTACATCTGGCACCGTCAGCACGTCAAACCGGAGGTGTAGGTCCCTGACGGGCTACAGCCCCGAGTCGGCCGCCTTCACCGGGTCGTTGTACCACTTCTGGCAGACCACGTAAGGCGTCTGGGTGGTGACCACCGGCGAGACGTGCCCGTCGACGAACACGACGTTTCCCTTGCCTTCGATCTGCTGATCGATAGGGCCGGGACCTGGGTAGTGAAACTGGGCGATGGTGTCGCGGTTGGGCCAGTCCGAGCAGCACATGTGAGCGTCGTTGACGGTGAATTGGCTGTACCAGACCCCATTGGCTTGCACCTTCCATGTCGCCTCTTCCGAGAGCAGCATCAGCCGGGCGGGGTCAATCACATCACTCAGCTTGTCGAGGGAGTATCCGTTTCCCCAGGGGCTGCCGCCGGGCCAGCCGTCCGTACGTATTTCCCAAGTCGTGGCCGAGGTCCAGTACTTGTGCGTATTGCAGAAGCTGTGCTGCATGACGTAGCTGCGGACGGCATTGGATGCGCAGACGGTCTTGAAGGTCGGACAAAGAAAGAACTGAGCATTATTGACATACGAGTAGACAAGGCTGCGATCCGGGTTGGTCAAAAGACTGAGATCGTTGTAGTTCCCGTCCACCCAGTCCCGAAACGGCATGAACCGTGTGTGCCAATCCGCCCAGTACTGCGCGTTGGCCGTGCCCAGGTGGTAGAGGTTGGACTGGCAGATGTCCATCTCGGTCCGCATCAGGAGCATGCGCGAAGTGGGGGCCATGATCATCAGCAGGATGGCAATGATCGAGATCACCACCAGCAACTCGACCAATGTGAACGCAGGCCGTCTCATGCAACAGTCTCCTGATGGACGTGCCATCCTGCCGCGCGGGCGATCCACCCGCCGGACCGGAATCTATTATACGGACCGGGGCGGAAAGCGGAAAGCTCCTGCGGGAAATCCCCGATGTCGCCAGGGAGGGTTGTTTGCGGCGCCCTATCCCGCGGGCTCGAGCAGGGCAAACCCGCTCTTGGGGTCGTGCCGCCGTCTGGCCGGGCAGTCCAGCAGCTCGTACAGGACCGCCTCGCCCACCAGCCACGTCCGCACGCCCGGACGCAGGCAGCCCGTCAGCGTCTGGCCCGACCGCCCCAGGGCCCCGTGAATGTGCAGGATGCTCGGGCCGTCCTCGCCCGGGACCAGCAGGCCCACCGCGGCCACCTCGTGCGCTCCGTCCACGGGCAGGAGCATGGGATCAGGCGGCCTGGCCTGTGAGTCGCGCGGCCCCACCACCACCTGCCCACCGCCCACTCCGCCGATCAGCAACACCACGCCCGCCGTCACCCCCTGCTCGGCGGCAAACCGCTCGATGCACTCCGGCACGACGTCGCCGTCTTCGAGGCGAATCACGAACACGCGTCCAAGCCTGCCTTCTGATGCTTTCATACGATCCTCTCGACATTGGCCCCTCTGGGGCGTGGGGAACCTATGGGGCTGCCGGTTCCGGGCAACCTGACGCAGGAGACCAGAAACCGTCGCCGACTGCAAGCCCCGCCCGGGCAGCCAGCCCGACCGGCCTCGCGCAACGAGAACGATCCGAAGCGGAAAATGCCTTCGACAAGGGCTTGCAAAACTGCGGAGTGGGCGGTATCTTAACGAGTCTGCGTGGGCGTAGCTCAATTGGATAGAGCATCGGTCTACGGAACCGAAGGTTACAGGTTCGAATCCTGTCGCCCATAGTCGTGCGAAGGCCCGAGACCCTTTGGCGGTCGTGGGCCTTCGGCGTTCCGGGGGGGGCGCCCGTTGGGTCAAATCGGGCCGCCGTCAAAGTCCTCCCATGGAAATGGACGATAAGAACGTGTGAACGATACGTTCCACTTGGACCGTTCATGCGTCAGCGGACCCGCAGGGCCTGGGAAGATGAAAGATGTCGGTGGAAACGGACTTCGACGCCGCGACGGCGGCGCAGTTGCGAGATGAACTGGAGCGGTTCGGGCATCTGTGCCGCTATGATCCCGCACTCCGCAAGATCGTCTACCGCTGCGAGGCGGACGCCCTTCACGTCTACATGACGCTCCAGGTCGAGGAGATGGAGCGGCACAAGTGGATCGAATCGGAAAAGGCCCGCCGCGATCTGCGGGACGGGTCGCTGGCGGAGTGGGTGGCCAGGCACTCGGCCGCCTTCTCCCGGCAGTGGAAGAAGACACACACGTTCGTCCCGGCCGGGCAGGCCCGGCCGCCCGGCAAGCCGGCCCGCGCGGTCTGAGGCGGGGAGAGCCCCGGCCTCGACATCGGGTATAGAACACAGGACGCAAAGGACAGGCTGTCCGCTTGTCCCTTGCGTCCTTCGTTGTTCCCTGGGGGCTTGTTCTACTGTTCCACCACCACGCGGAACCCGACGTTGTAGACCTTCTGCCAGCGGGGGAAGGCCAGGCGATAGGAGGAGGTGGAGCGGTGCTGGCGGTCGCGCCAGGACCCGCCGCGGATGACCCGCTTCTCGGGGCTGTCGCCGTTGCGTCCGTCGGCGTCGTTGTAGGGATAGGGCATCCAGGCCGAGCGGGTCCACTCGGCTACGTTGCCGTGCATGTCGTGCAGGCCCCAGGCGTTGGGGGCGTAGGAAGCGACCTTGGCCAAGTGCAGCACGCCGTCGTTGAAGCGGATGTCCTTGGGGATGAAGTCGACGTCCTTGCCGGGGTTCTTGATGGGCTTGGGGTCCACGCCGCTGACGGCGCATTCCTTCATCTTCACGTCGGCCAGGTTGGCCAGCGTGGAGAAGTCGGTGTTGAAGTCGCCGAAGGACAGGGGCGTGTCGGTGCCCGCGCGGCAGGCCCATTCCCACTGGGCCTCGGTGGGCAGCGTGACCTTCTTGCCCGTCTTGGCCGACAGCCACTTGCAGAACGCCATCGCCTCGTCCCAGGTGACGCGAATGACGGGGAAGTCCTCGTCGGCGTCCATCACGTAGCCGCGGTTGACCTGGTCCTTGTAGTGGCGGTCATAGATGCCGTTCTGGTGCGTCGGGTCAAACTGCCGGTACTGCTTGAGGGTGACCTCGCTGGCACCGATCCAGTAGGGCTTCTCGATCTTGACGGGCGTCACGGGCCGCTCCCAGGCGGTTTCGCTGCTGGAGCCCATGGGGAACTGCCCAGCCGGGATGCGGGCCAGCCGGAGCGCGACCTGGTTGCCCATGTCGAGGGTCATCAGCCCGCCCTGGCCTTGTGCCTGCTTGGCCTGCTCCTTGGTCATGGGCCAGCCGGGGACCTTCGGCGCCGCCGGCGGGGCGGACTCGGCCGGCGGCGGGACGAACTTCTCGGTCCGCTCATAGGGGTTGACGATGACCTCGGGGTCGTCCTGGACGTTGGCGTACAGGCGGGCGAGCTCTTTGCGGCGGTCGACGAAGTTGGGCTTGGCCCCGCGTTCGGTCCAGGTGCCCAGGGCGGGAACGTTCAGATCGATCCAGGTGATCAGGCGGTCCCAGGCCTCGGCGTCGAGCTTGACGTTGTGGTGGCCCTTGGACAGCATCTGAACCAGCTCGCTGGTATCGGCGTGGAACTCCAGCGGGGTCAGCAGGTGATAGTCGCCCTCGGGCCCGTTTCGCCGCACGTAGGGGTGCAGGGCCATGTACGACTTGTAGTACCGCCCATGCTTGCCGGTGTCGGCGAAGTCGGGCAGATCCTTGCGGCCGGAGCGCTCCTGCCCGTCATGGCAGCCGACACAGTACTTGTCCAGCACGGGCTGGACCTCGCGGATGAAGCTGAATCCGCGGGCCGGGCCGCGCCAAGGCGCGATGCCCTGGGGGAGCTTCTTGGCGGCGATGGCGTTGTAGTTGGGGCTGGTGACGTTCTGGTCCTCGTGGCAGCCCACGCAGGAGACAACCTCGCCGGGCATGCCCACGGTCCAGCTCCGCATGAGTTGAAGGGCCTTGCCCTCCGCGTCGATGGGCTGGAAGGCCACCGGGGTGTTGGCGGGAATGCGGAACATGACCGACCCGTCGGCCTCCAGCGGCACCGTGCCCAGGATGATGTGGGCGTCCCAGGGTCCTTCCATGCCCAGGTCGTAGTGTCCGCCGACGTTGCGCAGCGAGTACTCGTACTTGTAAACCCGCAAGGCCTTGACCTTGCCGCGGGGTACGTCCTTCAGGCCCGGCCCGGCATAGATGTCCGTCATGTACATGAAGGCATCCTTGAGCTTCGGGTCGACCTTGTCGGCCACGATGAACGGCTTGGGCGTCTTGCGAACGGGTACGGGCTCGTACAGCGAATAGCCCGCAACGTCCTTCAGCAGCACCAGGTTGTCGAAGACGTCGACCAGGTAGATGCCCCATCGCCCGTTGCCCGCCGGCAGCATCGAGGCCAGGTGGTACTTCTCGCTCAGCGGATAGGGATGGAGGAACTTCGGCCAGGAGCCGTCGACGAGCGTGTCCTTGGTGATGGCCTCGACCTTCTTGCCGTATCCGGGGATGCGCTGGACGGCGCCATCCGCCTCGAAGCGGCCCATTCCGGCGTCGAAGAGCACCAGTTCGCCCATGCGACGCACGCCGTGGTGCCCGGTGACGATCCCGACGAACTTGGTGTTGCTGCCGGGAACGGGACGGGCGTAGAAGAGCGAGTTGGGCCAATAGCTGTTGGACCCGTAGAAGGCCTTCTGGTCCGTGCCGTCGGGGTTCATGTGGAACAGCACCCGGCTGAAGTAGTGGGCCGAGTCGGTGTACTCCCAGCGGAGGAAGAGGACCCGTCCGTTGTCCATCATGACGGGGCACCAGTCGTTGTCCTGCTCGAAGCAGAGGCGGCGGATGTTCTTGCCGTTGGCATCCATCACGTGGAGGTTGGCCACGTAGTCGCTGCCGCTGACGCAGGGCACGCCCTGGTAGCCGCTGGTGGAGTCGCAGATGATCTTGCCGCTGGGCAGATAGACGGGGTCGTAGTAGTCGATGTCGGCGTGCTCGTCCGGCGAGACCTGGCGGTAGCCCGTGCCGTCGACCTTGACCTCGCCGACGGCCCACGCGCCGTTCTTGCCGATGGTGGAGAAGAGCATGCGGTCGGCGTCGAAGTGCAGGTCCACGTCGCCGACGAACTCGCCCTTTTCCGGCTTGTAGACGGTCTTGACCTCGCCGTCGTTCAACGGGGAGAGGATGGCGATCTCGTTGTCGTAGCCGTTCTTCTTGAGGCTGCTGTTGCCCTGCCAGTTGGCGGGCAGTCCGCCGCCCGAGCCGCTGCGCCGGACCAGCAGGATCTTGTCGAAGTCAATCAGCGGGTTGGCCAGCAGGGCTTCCTTCTGGAGGGCGGCGAACTCGTCCTGCCCCTGGCCCGAGGCGAGTTTGGGCTCCAGGGCGGCCAACCGCTTGAGAAAGTCGGCGCCCTTGGGGTAGCGCGGGCCGAAGGTGGCCATCAGGTCCTGGACGGCCAGGCGCAGGGACGCGGGCGTTCCGAACGACGAGCCGCCCTCTCCGGCGGGCTTGCCGGCGCTCTTCTGGTCGCGCCGGGCCACCTTCTTGTTACGGGGCTTGTCAGCCCCGGGCTTGATGGCGGCCAGCACCTCGCCCTTGCCCGGCGACAGGGCCACGGTGATGGCGCCGCCCCCGGCCTTGCCGATCGCGCCCTGGGCGACGACCTTGCGGGCGTCGTCCAGCACCTGGACGACGGCGCGGTCCAGGCGGTTCTCGTAGTTGTCGCGGTTCCACAGGACGATCTTCTCGATCGCCTTGAGTTCGCCCAGGTTCACCTCCCAGGCGGGC
Organism: Planctomycetota bacterium; assembly: GCA_022705325.1. Classification (GTDB taxonomy): domain Bacteria; phylum Planctomycetota; class Phycisphaerae; order SM23-33; family SM23-33; genus MWDR01. The sequence continues at coordinate 59,845 of JAKJER010000016.1, forward strand.
TCGGAGACGCCTTCGACGGTGTGGGTGATGGTGCCGCGGCTCCACTCGCCGTCGGTCTTGCCGTCGACCGCCCGGGCGGGATCCCCGCCGTGGTCGGTGCTGGTCTGAACGGCAGGGCACTTGAGGGCGACGTTCGCGCCGCGGCTGAACACCTGTACCTCGGCCAGCGACAGTGTCCGGTCGTCGCCGGGCAGCGTCACGCGAACGTATCGCCCCATCACCGGTGCCGCCGTGGCGGCCGACAAAGACAGCGCCAGCGCTGCCAGCAGCAATGCCGTCATCCAATGGCTGTGTTTCACGAACGAACTCCTGTTATGCAATGCGGAATGTCCCAACGCCCGGTCCGCCGGCTGAACCGCGGAGTGGCTTGCGTGTTCCAGCCTGGCCGGTGTAATTCCGAAATCATACCACATCTCGGGAGAAAACGCCAGACCAGAGCGTCAGATTGCCGACTCGCGCACGGTTGTCTCGCCGCCCGCCGTGAAGGAAGCCCTGGCGAAGGCCTGCGGCGTCCGGGGGCGGGGGGCTGCGCCATGGGCGCAAAGAAAGACCCCCGGACCTGGGGCCCAGGGGTCTTTCCGTATAAGTTCACAGTGTAGGCCGTCGTTGGCTGCACGTTGCCGTGCGGCTGTCCCTTGCGGGACGAGGCTGTGCTGACTCTCCATGCCGTGCGGATCTCTCCGCGTGGCAGGGGGTTGAAGGTCCGTACACCGGACCCTAGATCCCTGCCGTCGGCATCTAGATAATCCTCTAGAAAGGAGGTGATCCAGCCGCAGGTTCCCCTACGGCTACCTTGTTACGACTTAGTCCCAGTCACCGATCTCACCTTCGGCAGCACAGTATTGTGCCGACTTCGGGTGCTACCAGCTCCCATGACTTGACGGGCGGTGTGTACAAGGCTCAGGAACACATTCACCGCAGCATAGCTGATCTGCGATTACTAGCGATTCCAACTTCATGGAGTCGAGTTGCAGACTCCAATCCGAACTGGGGCCGGCTTTTTCCGATTTGCTCGACCTCGCGGCTTTGCGTCGGTTTGTACCGGTCATTGTAGCACGTTTGCGGCCCTGGGCATAAAGGCCATGAGGACTTGACGTCATCCCCACCTTCCTCCGGTTTAACACCGGCAGTCTCGCTAGAGTCCCCGCCATAACGCGCTGGCAACTAGCGACAAGGGTTTCGCTCGTTACGGGACTTAACCCAACATCTCACGACACGAGCTGACGACAGCCATGCAGCACCTGTGCAAGTTTCACCCCGAAGGGCAGCCTACTCTGTTTCCAGATGGGCATCCAAGCATGTCAAGCCCAGGATAAGGTTCTTCGCGTTGCATCGAATTAAGCAACATGCTCCACCGCTTGTGTGAGCCCCCGTCAATTCCTTTGAGTTTTAGCCTTGCGACCGTACTCCCCAGGCGGTCCACTTACCGTTTTCATTTCGGCCAGAAACACGTCAGAGTGCCTCCGACCTAGTGGACATCGTTTAGGGCCAGGACTACCGGGGTATCTAATCCCGTTTGCTCCCCTGGCTTTCGCACCTCAGCGTCAGGACAGGCCCAGCGCATCGCTTTCGCCTCTGGCGTTCCTCTTGATATCTACGCATTCCACCGCTCCACCAAGAGTTCCACGCGCCCCTACCTGCCTCAAGCCCAGTCAGTTTGCCCAGCAATTCCTCGGTTGAGCCGAGGGATTTCACAAGACACTTGACGAGCCGCCTACGTGCTCTTTAAGCCCAGTGATTCCGAACAACGCTTGCCACCTTCGTCTTACCGCGGCTGCTGGCACGAAGTTAGCCGTGGCTTCCTCTGGGACTCCTCAACTCCGAGGGATGTTAGCCCTCATTGCTTGGTAATCCCTGACAGTGGTTTACAATCCGAAGATCTTCATCCCACACGCGGCGTCGCTCCGTCAGGCTTTCGCCCATTGCGGAAGATTCGTTACTGCAGCCTCCCGTAGGAGTCTGGGCAGTGTCTCAGTCCCAATGCGCCGGGTCAACCTCTCAGTCCCGGTACCCGTCGAAGCCTTGGTGAGCCGTTACCTCACCAACTAGCTGATAGGACATGGGCCGCTCCAGAGCCAGTAGGTCCCGAAGGATCCCCACCCTTTGACCGCTCTGCCATGTGACAGTGAGTGGTCTCATCGAGTATTACCCGCAGTTTCCCGCGGCTATCCTCGTGCTCTAGGTACGTTACCCATGCATTCCTCGCCCTTTCGCCACTGTACTAGCCCCCGAAGGGACGTTCCCGTGCGACTTGCATGTCTTAGCCACGCCGCCAGCGTTCGATCTGAGCCAGGATCAAACTCTTCACTTGATTATGGGTGATCCGCCCCCAGCAGCGGGGACGGCTCGAATTCAATGAAGCTTTGAACTCTGGTTGGCCGGGTCTATTTGGGGGCGACCCGGCCGGCCCGACGAATCCCGGCTAGGAGATTCGTCGAGGGCTTAAACTCAAAATCCTTTGCTGTCAGTCACGAGGATTTTGAGCCGACCACCCTCGCAAGAGAGGCGGTCTGTTCTTATTTCCCCGCCCGGACCAGACGTGACATCCAGCCCGATCGGGTACACATCCTCGTGACGGCTACACTGTTCACTTGTCAAAGAGCTTGTTTGCTGCTTCCAGGCCTTGCAGTGCCTCATCGCTCCGCAAGTGCCGAGACCCACAACTTTACTTCCCGCTCGCTTCCTCGTCAAGAAGAAAGTTGCTCGTTTCCATTATTTTTGTTTCCGGCTTTCAGCGAGGCTGTGCTACCGGCTCGCCAAGCCGCTCACAGAGAACTTGAATCCGCCTCATCGCGGATTCCCCAACGTACTGTCGGCAAGACCGACGAAACCAGCCTACCGACGTAGGCGTGTTGTACTACGCAGGGCCAATCCCTATGCTCACGGGAAGTATATCCAGCCGCCCAAATCGCGTCAAGAGCCCTCGGTCCTTTTTTGCAGATTTTTCCGTCGGCTCCGCCGAGATCAGCTCACGTGTCCTTCTTGACAGCCAGTTGCAGCGTGACAGGTGTCAGGCCTGGCTACCCCGTCGGCCTGGATCCCTTCTCTCCGTGGCTGCCTCATCGCCGCCTTTCCCCAAACCCCTCCCGTGCGGCTGACGGAGGCGGGAGCCTCGGGGATGTCCCAGCCTGCAGACATGGACCGGTAGGCCATAAGATACTGGGAAAGTGTATGTTGTAGACAAGTGTCGCCTTTCGGCAACACGCAGAAAGAAAGCCCACGCGGGACACGCGTGGGCTTGGATGCGCCTTCTTTCGCCTTGGCTTCTTGGGGGCTATGCGTCCTCGGCCGGCGGGGGGGAGGGCTGCTGGTTGGCCGCCTCGGCCCGGCTGCGGAGGAGTTCCATCTTCTCCCGCACTTCCTGAGACATCCGGGAGTTGGGAAACTCGCGGATGATGTCCTCGCCGGCGGCGATGGCCTCTTCCCATTGCTGGTCGGTCACGCGGATGGCGAACTGGACGCCGAGCTGATGGAGGCGGGCCTTGAACACGCCGCGGGCGGACTCTTCCAGGGCGGCGGCCTCCTGCGGGGTCAGATACAGATCCAGCTCGCGGAGCATGGAGATGGAGCGGTCGACGTCGTTCTTGCGGACGGCTTCGGCGTAGGCCTGAAGGAGGCTTCGCTTGTGGTCGGCCCGGGCCGACTCGATCCGTTCGGGCAGGGCGGCGACCTTGGGGTTCTTGGGGAACAGGCGGATGATGCGATGACTCTCGCGGGAGGCCCGCTCCCAGTCATGTCGGTCGATGTACTGCTGGATGCGCCCGATGGCGGCATCGATCTTCTCTTCCAGCGTGGCCTTCTGCGAGTCGGTCATCATCTGGCGGAGGCGGCTGGCCTCGTCGGCGTAGCCGAATTTCTTCTCCACGCCCTCGATGAGGCTTTCGGCGCTGTCGTAGTCCTGGCGCATCAGGTCGGCGTGGAACGCCTCGCGGACGGCCTCGATCTCCCGGTCCCGGTAAATCAGGCTCTTGCCCTGGTCGCTGAGGCTGGAGATGTCCACCAGTTTCTTAAGCGACTCGGCCTGGTCGTAGGCCAGGGTCTCCAGTCGGCTGAGCCGACGGGCGGTCGAGCTGGCGGCGTCCTCGGTGGCCGTCAGCAACTTGATTGCGCCGTACGAGACGATGGCTGCGCCGGCGGATACCAGCAGGCCCAGCAGGGTGAGCAATCCGGCAACGAGCGTAAACGGCCCGTGTTCGATGGACAGCACCACCGTGGCGATCACCGTCGCCACCACGCCCAGCGCCAGCAAAGCCAGGAAGACCAGCAGGGTAGCGCGGGCCAGTTTGATGATCCAGTCGTACGGGCCAGACTTGGTAGTCATTCAGATCTCCCAGTTTGCCGAGGCCGTCGCCATCGCCTTCCAGGGCCCTGCAGGCGCCGACGTCTCTCTATCTGAATGTAGCGCCAAGCGATGGGGAAATCAAGGACATTCAGGGGGCGGGGGCGGGCGCAAGGCCATTTGCGGCCTCTTGGCGGGGGGATATGGCGTCATTGCGGCACCAGCGTGATACCCGCATGCGCGAATCCGGGTCCGGGATGGGCAGGCGGCTCTCTTGCCGCTATAGTGAAGCCCATGAGATCCACAGCTATCGCGTTCATTGCCCTTGCCGCCGTGTCCGTCCCGCCGGCGGCCTGGGCCCAGCAGACGCCTCATCTGCGCAAGAAGGGGACGGCTACGCAGTTGGTGGTGGACGGCAAGGCGATGGTGCTGCTGGCGGGCGAGTTGCATAATTCCAGCGCGTCCGGGGCCGAGTACATGGCCAAGGCCTGGCCGCGGCTCCAGGCGCTGAACCTCAACGCCGTGCTGGCCCCGGTCTCGTGGGAACTGGTCGAGCCGGAGGAGGGCAAGTTCGACTTCTCCAGCGTGGACATGCTGATCGAACAGGCCCGCGAGCACGAGATGAAGCTGGGGCTCCTGTGGTTCGGCAGCTGGAAGAACGGCGTCTCCAGCTACTGTCCCGCCTGGGTCAAGCGCGACACCCGGCGGTTCCCCAGGGCGCTGGGCTCATCCAATCGCAACACCAAGGACGTCCTCACGCCGCTGAGCGACAGCAACCTCCAGGCCGACGCCAAAGCCTTCGCGTCGCTCATGCGCCATCTCCGCCAGGTCGACGGCAAGCAGCACACCGTCGTTCTGGTACAGGTGGAGAACGAGGTGGGCATCAAGCCCGAGCTGCGCGACCTCTCGGAACTGGGCGACCGAATGTTCGCCGCCGACGTGCCCGCCGAGCTGACGAGCTACCTGGCCGCTCGCAAGGACGCGCTCGTCCCTGAACTCAAGGCCCACTGGCAGAAGGCCGGCTCCAGGACAGCCGGCACGTGGCAGGAGGTCTTCGGACCCGGTCCGCAGGCCGACGAGATCTTCTCGGCCTGGCACTACGCGAGGTACATCCATCAGGTCGCCCGGGCGGGCAAGGCGGAGTACTCCTTGCCCATGTACGCCAACGCGTGGCTGCGGGGCGACGGCAAGTGGGGCACCTACCCCTCGGGCGGACCGCTGGCCCACGTCATGGACGTCTGGCGGGCGGCGGGGACGGACATCGACTTCCTTGCGCCCGACATCTATCTGAGCGACTTCAAGGGCATCTGCGAGGAGTACACGCAGCAAGGCAACCCGCTGATGATCCCCGAGGCCAGCGCGGACGAGCAGGCCGCGGCGCGGGCGTTCTGGGCGGTGGCCGAGCATGACGCCATCTGCTTTGCCCCGTTCGGGATCGACCGCATGGCGGGGGACCACCCGCTGGGCGACGCCTACGCCGTGCTGGGCCAGCTCCTGCCTCTGATCACCGCCGCACACGGCTCGGACCGCATGGTCGGCATCTACCAGCAGGATCGCAGCCAGGAGCAGCCGTCCAAGCCGATCATGGTCGGCTCCTGGCGGGCGAACATTCGTTACGCCAAGCGAGGCCCGCTGCCCGCGTACGGGCTGATCATCCAGAGCGACCAGGAGGAGTTCATCGTCGCGGGCAACGGCTTTGACGTGAACTTCAGCCCCACCGCGAAGGGGCCCCGCAACTGCGGCATCCTGAGCGTGGAGCTGGGGCGTTTCGAGCAGGGCAAGTGGGTGTGCCAGATGCGGCTCAACGGCGATGAAACCGGGGCCAACTATCGCGCCCGCCTGCCTGTCAATCCCGCCAATCCCCACTACGAGCCCAACCGGCCAAAGATCCTCAAGGTCCGCGTGTACCGCTACGACTAGGAATGAACACCCTTTAACGAGGTCGTCACCATGAGAGTCCTTCCCCTCATCGTTCTGGCAGTCTTCAGCAACGGCATCTGCGCCGGCGGCGACCTGCCCCGGTGCAGCCCGGAACAGCAGGGCGTCTCCTCCGCAGGCGTCCAGGCCTTCATTGAGGCAGCCGACAAGAACATCGACTCGCTGCACAGCTTCATGCTGCTGCGCCACGGGCACGTCCTGGCCGAGGGCTGGTGGGCGCCGTACGACGCGCAGTCGCGGCACTCGCTGTATTCGCTGAGCAAGAGCTTCACGTCCACGGCCGTCGGCCTGGCCGTCGCGGAAGGCAAGCTCAGCGTGGATGATCAAGTGCTGAAGTTCTTCCCGCAGGACGCCCCGGCCCAGCCGAGCGCCAACCTGAAGTCGATGCGGGTGAGCGACCTGCTGCGGATGTCGACCGGGCACCAGAGCGAGCCCGCGCGGACCGTGGCAGAGCCGTGGGTCAAAACGTTCCTGGCCCACCCGGTGCCCTTCAAGCCGGGCACGCACTTCCTCTACAACACCTCGGGCACGTACATGCTGTCGGCGATCGTCCAGAAGGCGACCGGCCAGACCGTGCTGGAGTACCTCCAGCCGCGCCTGTTCAAGCCGCTGGGCATCGACAACCCGACGTGGGAGACCAGCCCGCAGGGCATCTCGGCCGGCGGGTTCGGCCTGAGCGTCCGCACGGAAGACATCGCCTGCTTCGGGCAGCTCTTCCTGCAAAAGGGCCGGTGGCAGGGCAAGCAGCTCCTGCCGCAGGCCTGGGTAGAGGCCGCCACCGCCCGCCAGACCTCCAACGGCAGCGACCCCAACAGCGACTGGTCGCAGGGGTACGGCTACCAGTTCTGGCGATGCCGCCACGGCGCCTACCGCGGCGATGGGGCGTTCGGCCAGTACTGCGTCGTCCTGCCGGACCAGGACGCCGTCATCGCCATCACCAGCGGCCTGGGGAACATGCAGGCCGTGCTGAACCTGGTATGGGACAAGCTCTTGCCCGCCTTCAGGCCCTCGCCCCTGCCGCCCGATGACGCCGCCTGCAACAAGCTCCGCCAGACGCTCAAGGGCTTGACGATCCGCACGCAGGAAGGGGCTGCATCGCCCGCGAAGGCGCCGGCGAAGAAGTACGTCCTGCCCGACAACGTGCGGAAGATCGAAGCGGTCTCGCTGGACAGCGGCGCCGGCGACACCAAGGACATCGCCGCGACGCTCATCGCGACGATCGGCGGGGCGGACTATCGCATCGCCTGCGGGCGCGGCAAGTGGATCAAGCAGCGCATCGGCAGGGCGCGCGCGTGGCCCAGCCCCAGCGATACGGTGATCGAGCAGCCCGTGGCTGCCTGCGGCGCGTGGAGCGACGACGCCACCTTCACCGCGAAGCTCTGCTTCTACGAGACGCCGTACATCGTCACCGTGCGTCTGAAGTTCTCCGGCGACGAGGTCGCATGCTCCATCAGCCAGAACGTCGGCTTCGGCGGGACCAAACCGTTGGAACTGGTCGGCAAAACGCAGTGAAACCGATCATGCCGGGGACAGTCCGTGTCCCGAGAAATGACGTGATGTCGCCAGGATCCGAGTATCCGGGAGTTCGTCCGTAGTGGCGCCTGCCTGCCTCAGGCAGGCAGCAAAATCACAGACGCAAACCCCTTGGGACGGGCGTCGCACCCGGTACAGGCTGCGCGCCACTGGCTCCCGGCTCCCGGCTACGGACTACGAATCCAGGCCCATCCCGTACTGCTCCATGAGCTTGTTGATTTCCGCGAAGGCCTGGTCCTCGCTTCGCCCCATCGCGATCAGGAGCCTGCCGTAGTCTTCGAGGGCCCGCCGCAATCGGGGATGCTCATTCCCCGTGGCGGCAGTGGACTTGGTGAATATCTCGACCACTCGGCGAATGAGTGGTTCCGCCTCCGTCAGACGGTTGGCGCCCTTGAGCATGTAGCCTAGCCAGCCCAGGCAGGCCGCCACTAGAGGATGGTCCTTTCCATGGCTCGCCTCGCTGATCTCCAGCGCCCTTCGCATCATCAGTTCGGCGTCGGCCGCCCGGTTGGTGGCATGGAGCAAACCCGCCAGGTTGTGGAGGGCAACCGCAACGTCCGGATGATCGCGTCCAAAACTCTTTTCGTAGATTGCGACCACTCGGCGCATAAGAGGTTCAGCCTCGCCCAGACGACCAGTTGCCTGGAGCACCTGCGCCAGGTTGTTGAGGATCGTCGCAACGTCCACATGGTCCGGACCGAGGCTCTTCTCAACTGTATCCTGTGCCCGGCGGTAAAACGATTCGGCCTCCTTCAAGCGATTCGTTGCTTGGAACAACCGCCCCAGGTTGTTAAGGTCCCTGGCCACGGTGGGATGGTCGCCCCCGTAGCTCCTTTCGTCTATCTCCAGCGTCCGGCGCATCAGCGGTTCAGCCTCCGCCCACCGTTCGCAGTCACACAGAAGGAACGTCAGGTTGTTGATGTCCCTGGCCACCTTCGGGTGGTCGCACCCGTAGCTCCTCTCGTCCATTTCCAGCGCCCGGCGCATGAGCGGTTCAGCCTCCGCCCACCGGTTGGTCGCCCGGAGCATCTCCGCCAGGCAGGTAAGGTCGGTGGCCACTTCGGGATGGTCGCCCCCATAGTTCTTCTCGTCGATCTCCAGCGCCCGGCGGAACAACGGTTCGGCCTCCCCGAACCGGTTCGTGGACCGCAGCAGTCCTGCCAGATTTGCCAGGACTGTGGCCACGGCGGGATGGTCTCGCCCGTGCCTCTTCTCGTTGATCTCCAGCGCCCGGCGGTAGAGCGGTTCGGCCTCGGTGAACCGGCTGGTCGCCTGGAGCAACTGCGCCAGATTGCTGAGGACCCTGGATACGTTGGGATGGTCCGGGCCGCGGATCTCCTCCTCCATCTCCATCGCTCGGCGGAAGAACGCTTCAGCCTCCTTCAACCGGTTGGTTTCCCGGAGCAAGCCCGCCAGGTTGTTGAGGTCCCTGGCCACGCTGGGATGTCTGGGCCCTCGGCATTTCTCGTCTGTCTCCAGTACCCGGCGCATGAGCGGTTCGGCCTCCTGCAACCGATTGGTCGTCCGCAGTAATTCCGCCAGGTTGCCGACGACGACCGCGACGTCAGGATGATCGGGCGGGAGGCTCTTCCTGCACATCTCCATCGCCCGACGGTAGAGGGATTCTGCCGAAGCGTACAGGGCGGCGCCCTTCAGGAAGTGCCCCAAATTACCGGCGGCAAGACCCGCCTGAGTGTCCTGCCGTCGGGGCGCAGCCGACCAGGAATCGAAGGAGGCCAGATACGCCTCTCCCATCGTCCGCTCCTCTTTCAGCCACACCCAGTATCGCATCAACTCCTCTCGATCGCGCTCATGGACGAGGAGGAAGCGGTCGATGTCCAGCAGGCAACTCCGCAGGCGATCGCGCTGCCCTGCCTCCCGCAAAAGCCACGGCAGCTCGTCGCAGGTGCGGGCGGTGATCGGCTCGGCCTCGAAGAAGTCGGCCAGTTGGATCCGCAAGTCATCCTGGCGGTCCTGGTCGCCGACGAAGGCGGCCTCCACGGCGGCGCGGAGGAAGTCGTGGGCGAAGTTGAGAATCCCGCCCCGGTCCACCAGGGATTCCTCCAGCGCAGCCCGCAGCGGGTTCCAGATCGCTGCAGGGAGCTGCGCCTCGTCCGCCGGCTTGAGCAGGCAGAGCAGTTCGGTCTCGCTCAATCCCCGCCGGGCGGCCCAGATCAGGCCGAGCGCCTCGCTCACCAGACCCGGGCGGTCGCGCTCGTAGTCGCGCCGGTACCGCTCGAGCACCAACCGCAGCAGCGTCGGGATGTCCGCGGCCACGAGGTACTCGTCCAGACGCTCATCCAACCGCTCATGCGTTCCCGTCACGCGAAGCTCGTCCAGCAGGATCTTCAGGTACAACGGGTTCGCCGCCGCAGCCGCCGCCGCCAGACGCTCCACCCGAGGCGGGTCGAGCTTCTTTGCATACCGGGACAGGTACTCGGCGATCATCCGCCGCCGCTCGTCGGGCGTGAGCGATTGGACGCTTAGCTCCGCCCACCCGCGTTGCTGCGCAGCCTTGAGGACATCCCCCGGCAGCGTGGAGGCGATCAACCGCAGCGGGCCGGTGAACGGATGCTCCGGCAGCCACCCCAGCAGCCGCGCGTGGTCGTGGTCTTCCAACTGGTTCAGGGCGTCCAACATGATGATGCACCGCACGCCCTTCCGCTGGGCATAGATGCGGGCCTTGGCCAGCCACAGCGGGAAGGTCTTGAGGATGTCCTCGTGCGTGCGGGGCAGTTCATCCTCGTCGCCGGTCCATCCCTTGATTTCCGCGGCAAGCCGCCCCATCAGACGCCAATGATCCGCGCTGTCCGCCGTGCCCCCGATGTAGTGCTGAAAGATGAAGTCTGTCGGGTGGTCAGCACGCCACCGGTCGATCCAGTTGGCCAGCAGCGCCGACTTCCCGCCGCCGGACTCACCTGCCAACAGGAGCGGGCCGCCCCCGCCGGCTGCCTGACGGTCCAGCGCGTCGAAGTACTCGGGCCGGCCGATGTAGGTGCGGCGGCGGGATTCGGCGAACGCTTCGTGGTCGCGGGCCTCGCGGGCCAGCGGGTCCGGGATACCCTTGACGGGGAACTGGGCGTCGATGGCGGCGCGGAGGTCTTCGAGCACCATCTCCGCGAGCCTGCGCGGGTCAGGGTAATTCTCGCGGAGCGGGATGTCCTTGGCGGCGCAGGTCTTTCGGATCAGCGCCTTCAGCGCGGTCTGTTTGCTCGCGGAGTCGCGGTCTTCGGCCTGGAAGTCCGTGCCGTGGGCTTGGGCGTACGCGGGGTCGCGGAAGTAGAAGAACGCCCGCCCGGCCATCTCGGGGTTGTTCAAGACGCCGTGGAGGATCTCCAGTTCCGTGACGCTCTTGCCTTTCAGGTCCCGCAGCCAGGGCTGCTCTTCGCACAGGTCGGCGGTGAAGGCGTCGTCGCCGGGCGTCCAGCCGTAGCGCTCGCCCAGCAAGGCGATGAAGTACGGGCGGCAGGCGCGGATTTCGTCCAGGCAGAGCCTGAGGGTTTCCTTGCGGGTGCTCTGCTCTTCGGAGATGCCCCATCGCAGGTCCACCTCGACCAGTTCCACCTGCCGTTCCCGGCAAAAGCGGCGCAGTTCCGGCCAGGCGTGCGACATCAGCTCGTCGCGATCCTCGATCATGTCGCGGAAGGTGGACGAGACGAAGACGCGAACGCGCCGATTGTCGGACGTAGAGGATGTTTGGCTCAAGAGTTACTCCCGAAGGGGGATGGCTTGCCTGGGCTTGCTCCACTCCCGCCGTCAATTCGGTCCTTGCCCACGTCGCGGCTCCCATGTTGATCGGATGGCGGGAATGTAGCACGGCCCGGAGGGACAGGGCAAGCAGCGACCTGGGGTGGATGGCTGATGGACAGGGTGGTGCGACCTTGTGACGGCGGCGGGGGGGCGGTACGATAGCGGTCCGATCGAGGACACGACGATGCCCAGGGAAATCCTGAACGAGCAGCAGGTGGCGATGTACCTGCACATGGACATCCGCGAGGTGGTCAAGCTGGCCAGCCGGGGGCAGATCCCCTGCCGCAAGGTGGGCAGCGGGTTCGCCTTCCGCAAGGGCGAACTCGACCACTGGGTGGAAGAGCAGATCCACCACCTCGAGCCCGAGCGGCTGGCCGAGATCTCCCGCGGCGTGAGCCTGCACCACGGGCTGGAGCTGTCGTCGCTGGTGGTCAGCCCGATGATCCCGCACGGCGGCGTGGCCGTGCCGCTGGCGGCCCGCACGCGCGACGCGGCCATCCGGGCGCTGGTGGACCTGGCCGACCAGGCGGAACTCGTCTACGGGCGCGACGACCTGATCGAGGAACTCCGCAAGCGCGAGGAGCTGTGCTCGACCTCGCTGATCCCGGGCGTGGCCTTCCCGCACCCGCGCCACCCGCTGCCGTACGACCTGGCCGCCAGCTTCGTGATCGTGGGACGCACCTCGACGGGCATCCCGTTCGGGGCCTCCGACGGGTCGCTGACGCGGCTGTTCTTCCTGATCTGCTGCAAGGACGAGCGGACGCACCTGCACGTGCTGACGCGCCTGGCGCTGATGCTGCACGACGACAGGGCCGTGGACGAGCTGATGGCTGCCGACGACGCGGACGAGCTGCGCGCGACGCTGCTGGAACGCGAGCAGACGGTGCTCGAAAAACACTGATCATTGGCCATTGACCATTGAAGCGAAGGCGATACAGCTTCTTTGATGAGTCCTTTCTCTCCCGCCTGGAGCGGCTGCGGTTGTTGTCCAAGCGGATGAGCAGCCGTCCGTCGCCCGGGCTGCGGCGGTCGCGCCGGCTGGGCGACGGGCTGGAGTTCGCGGACCATCGCGATTACGTGGCGGGCGACGACATCCGGTTCATCGACTGGCCCTACTACGCGCGGATGGAGCGGTTGCTGCTGAGGCTGTTTCACGAGCACAGCGAGGCGGACGTGATGGTGCTGCTGGACGTGTCGGCCTCGATGGCGGCGGGGGGGGACATGGCCAAGTTCGACTTCGCCCGTCGCGTGGCGGCGGCGCTGGCGTACGTGGCGATGGCGAGCCTGGAGCGGGTGATCGTCCAGCCGTTCGCGGGGGAGTTGGGCGACGAGCTGCGCACCGGGCGCAATCGCGACCAGATCTTCGCCGTGCTGGACTTCCTGGACGCGCTGCAGCCGGGCGGGCCGACGGCGCTGGAGCGGTGCAGCGCGCTGCTGGGTCGCCGGCGCGAGCGCCCGGGCACGCTGATCCTGATCAGCGACCTGATGGAGTGCCACCAGCAGCTTGCGGCTGCCGGACTGCGGCTGAGGCAGGCGGGCGGGGACTGCGTGGTGCTTCAGGTGTACTCGCCGGCCGACGCGGAGCCCGCCTTGAGCGGGAGCATGCGTCTGGAGGCCGCAGAGGGCGGCGGCACGATGACGCTGACGGTCGACGAGGCGGTGCTGGAGTCGTACCGGCGGCGATGGGGGGAGTTCCAGGCGGCCTGCGAGCGGACGTGCATGGGCTGCGGTCTGACCTACGTGTCGGCGTGCAGCGATCTGCCGTTTGACCGGCTGGTGCTGGGCACGCTGGGCCGCTGCGGGGTACTGACGGGATGAGCACAAAGAGCGGACGCGCGATCGTGCTGGCGATGCTGCTGGCGGCCCCGGCGGGGATGCTGTACACGCTGTGGGCCGACCCGCTGTCGGCGGGCGAAGACGACGTGGTGTACTACTACCCGTTGCGGGTGCTGGTGGGCCAGTCGCTGGCCAAAGGCGAATGGCCGCTGCACAACCCGCTGGAGGCGACGGGCGTGCCGCTGATGGCCGACCCGCAGTCCGCGGTGCTGCACCCGCCGACCTGGCTGTTCGCGGTGCTCGAGCCGCATCGGGCCTACGCCCTGAACCTGTTCCTGGCGTTCTCGCTGGCGGGCCTGGGGGCGTGGTTGTATCTGCGGCGGCTGGGGCTGGTGGCGGCGGCCGCCACGCTCGGGACGCTGGCGTTCATGTTCAGCGGTTTCATGATCGGCCACCGCGTGCACCTCTCGGTCGTGCAGACGGCTGCGATGCTGCCGTGGGGGCTGTGGTGCATCGAGGGGATGCGGAGGGAGAAGAAGCATCACCAAGACCACCAAGGCCACGGAGAACACAAAGAAGAGGGTAGAGACCACGAAGACAGCTATACCGGGGGCGGCCTGGAGTTGGCGTTTACGGCGATGGTGCCGGTTGCGGTGATGGCGCTGACAGCGGGGCATTGGCCGACGTTCATTCACGTGTCGATCATCTGGCTGGCCTACCTGCTGCTGCGGGCCCGGCCGCTGGCGCCGGCGCTGGTGGTGGCGGGGGGGGCGCTGGCGGTGGCGGGGGCGATCTGCTGGCCGCAGATCGACGCGACGATGCAGTGGATGGCCCAGGCGACCAGGCAGAAGATCGGCTACGCGATGCTGGGGGAGAACAGCTTCTATCCGGCGGCGGGGGCGCTGGCGTTCTTTCCGTTCCTGTACGGCTGTCGCACGCCGAACGTGTTCGGGCAATCTTGGTGGGGCCCGTGGCACTTGTGCGAGATGCTGGGATACGTGGGGTTGGTGACGCTGGTGCTGGCGGCGGGGGCGCTGTGGAAGCTCCAGCCGGACGACTTCTGGCGGCGCGTGGGGGTGCGCTGGCTTGCCGGGCGCCTGCGTCGCGGGCGACGCGAGAACGTCGAGCAGGCTCTGCCCCCAAACCCGCGGGACATGGAACATGACTCCGCAACAGGCGACGCCCTTGCGGGGTCGCTGCGACCGCTGGTGCGGGCGTGGACGTGGATGCTGATCGGCGCGGGCCTGTGGATGCTGGGGTACTATTTGCCGACCTATCGCCTGATTCACATGGTCCCGGTGCTGAACGTGGTTCGCTGCCCGGCCCGCATGCTGCTGGCGGCCGACATGGGCCTGGCGGTGCTGGCGGCGGTCGCCGTGCACGCGGTGGTGCTCGGCGGGGGGACTGGTACGCTGGGGCGCGCGGCGGCCCGGCTGGCCCGCGTGCACCTGCCGATCGTGATGGCGGGCTGGCTGGCGGCTGTGGCGGTGGGGGCCCTGCTGGTGGGCTGGCTGTTTCCGGGCGGCGTGCCGGGCCTGCAATTCTGGGCGGGCGGCCCGGCCCAGGCGTGGCAGGCGCTGCGCCCGACCAATCCGGCGATTCTGGTTCCCCTGGCGCTGCTGGTGCTGACGGTTGTGGTTTTGCGCGCGTGGCTGGCGCAGCCGAGTCGGCGGGCCTGGCTGGTGGCGGCGCTGCTGGCGGCGGACCTGTTCGTCCCCGCGCGGTTCGTGGACGTGCCGCGCGAGCCGACCCCGCAGGGGCTCTCGCCGGCGGGGCGGCTACTGCGGGAGAAGCTGGCGACGGAGAAGCCCTTCCGCATCTGGGCCCTGTCGGACAGCTATCACACTCGCGCCCGCGAGTTGCTGCTGCCCAAGTACTGCGAATCGCTCGGCCTGGCGACGATCGCCAATTACGGCTCGATGCAGTCGCCCCGCCACGCCCACCTGTTGGGGCTGCGGATCTTCGGCACGACCGACGACTGGGCGACGCTGCTGCGCCGCAACTATCTGCTGAGCCTGTACAACGTGCGGTACATCCTGGCCGCCGACGCCCGGTACCGCGAGGTGATCGAGTCGGTGCGGACGCCGACGGGCCCGCCTCCACAGGAGGGCCCGGAGCTGCTGGGGGGGACGTGGACGACGGAAAACTCGCAACTTGCTGACGGGGTGTTGCGGCTTCGCACGTCTTTTATGTGGCGGTGGTCGATCGCCCGGCATGATGTGACGCTCGAGCCGGGCCGGGTGTATCGGTTGTCGCTGGAGGCCCGCAGTGCAGCCGGCGGGGCGGGGAACTTCGTGCGTGCGGAGTTCTTCCGTCGCGGTCTGGACGGCGACTACTTTACCTCGGCCGAGTTGGGTCTGTCGGTGCATCCGGAGCACCTGGGGCCTCAGTGGCGGAGGTTCGAGTGGTGCTTCGTCGCCCCGCCGCACGGAGCGGGCCGGGACCTGGTGCGCGTGTTCACCATGAGCGAGCGGCTGATCGAGGTCCGTTCGGTGAGCCTTCGGCTGAGCCAGCGGCCCCAGCCCCTGGACCTGACGGGTCGTCTGGCCCCGGGCGAACCGGTGTACCGCCCGGTCGGCCAGCCCCTGCCGCCCGAGCGCGAGGGCGATGAGCCGGTATGGGTATACGAGAACCGCCTGTGCCTTGGCGAACAGCTCTACGTTCAGGCGACGGCCGAGAACGTGGAAGCGCTTCGCCGGCTCGCGCCGGATCGCCGAGGCCTGCCGCCCGTGCCGGACCTGTCGGTGCGGGTGGCCCGTTCGCCCCAGCGGGCTGTCTGGACCGTAATGCTGCCCGCCTTGGCGGCGTATGGGGTCCTGGCTGGCGCCGCCCTGTGGTGGACCAGACGCAAGCGATGACGCAGTGCCGAATCGCCTGCGGTTCCGGGGCCCTTGCGGTCCTGGATCCCTGAAGTGACCAGACCGGTTTTTTGGCGGCCTTGCGCGAACCCGCGAGGGCCGGCCCGCATAGATTCTATATGAAGGATCTGTGTGAGAGTTGCAGCCTGATTGTTGAGCATTGGTGAAAGGAACGTGAACATGAAGAAGACGTTTGCGATCGGCCTGCCGGGGATCCTGGCGGCCCTGTTGTTGATTGGCGGCATCGTATACGGCCCGGAGATTGCGGGGCGGTTCGCCTACGCGGTGGAAGCGGGCAAGGTGGAAGCGCTGCGTTCGGAGCTGGCGGAGATGAGCAAGAAGGACCATCTCTCGCCGCTGTTCCGCATGATGGCCAGCGTGGTCAGCCCGGCGGTGGTGGAAGTGCGCGTGACCAAGAAGGTCGAGCACCAGATGCCGCCGGACCTGGAAGACTTCTTCCGGCGCTTCCGCGAAGACGGCGAGGGCTTTCCCCGTGTACCCGAGGGCCGGCGCCGCGAGTTCTACGCCCGCGGGTTGGGCAGCGGATTCGTCGTCGATGCCAAGAACGGCTACATCATCACCAACTACCACGTGGTGGCCGAGGCGGACGAGGTCGAGGTGGTCCTGGGCGACGGACGAAAGTTCAGCACCGAGTGGGTCCGCAGCGATCCGCAGACCGACCTGGCCGTGATCAAGATCGACGCCCAGCGGCTGCACGCGGTGGACTTCGGCGACAGCGACGAGGTGCAGCCGGGCGACATCGTGATGGCCATCGGCGCCCCGCGCGGGCTGGCCCAGACGGTGACCACGGGCATCATCTCCGCCAAGGGGCGGAGCAACCAGGGCGGGCAGCCGGGGATGTACCAGGACTACATCCAGACCGACGCCGCCATCAACCGGGGCAACTCGGGCGGGCCGCTCATCAACACCCGCGGGCAGGTGATCGGGGTGAACAACTCCATCATGAGCTACAGCGGCGGGTTCGAGGGTATCGGCTTCGCCATCCCCTCCAACATGATCAAGCGGATCATGGGGCAGTTGGTGGACAAGGGCAAGGTGACCCGCGGGTTCCTGGGCGTGGCCATCCAGGACGTCAATGACGGACTGGCCAAGAGCTTCAAGCTGCCCAGCACCCGCGGCGCGCTGGTCTCGCAGGTGACCGAGGACTCGCCCGCCGCCAAGGCCGGCATCAAGGTGGGCGACTTCCTCACGGCCGTCAACGGCGACCGGGTCGAGGACGTCAACAGCCTGCGCAACCGCGTGGCCGCCATCGATCCGGGCCGGACGGTTGAGATCGAACTCTACCGCGACGGGAAGAAGATGACGGTCAAGGCCAAGCTGGTGGTCCAGCCGGCCGACATGAACAAGATCCTCGTGCCCGGCGAGGAAGGCCCCCGAGAGGTCGAGGTGGCCAAGAAGTACGGGCTGATGGTCTCCAACGTCTCCCAGGAACTCCGCGAGAAGTACGGCTACAAGGACGACGTCAAGGGCGTGATCGTCACCGGCGTGGACCCGGGCAGCAACGCAGCCGAGGAAGGCCTGGCCCCCGGCATGGTCGTCACCAACGTGCAGGACAAGGAGATCAAGAGCGTGCAGGACTTCGAGGCCGCCTTGCCCAAGGACGCCGCGGGCGTTCGCCTGCGGGTCATGGACCGCACCGGCGGGCAGCGATTCGTGTTCATCACGCCGATGAAGGACCGCCGCAAGAAATAGCAGCCCTTCGCCGGACGCCGCGCCAGGGCGGCCAGGGGAAGCACGGGAAGCACCGTCGGTGCCTCCTGTGCTTCCCTTCTGTTTTCCGCCCCGGACAATTGCCGCCACGGGCCGCGCCTTTTCGATAGTGCCCAATCGCCGTTTGCGCTACAATACAGGTGGATGTTGCCGGGAGCACCTCGCGCACCTGTAACGAAAGGCATGGCGGATGATTAATCACATGGCCCAGTTGGCGGAAGAAGGCCACTCGTCGATCGCCAGTCAGATGGGTAGATGGGTCGACCAGGTCCTGGGCAAGAGTTTCCACAAGTACTGCCCGGGCGAAGCGTGGGCCCCGGCGGTCAACCTCTACGAGGACGCCGTCTCGTACCTGATGGTCGTCGACCTCGCCGGGCTGCGGACCGAGGACATCGATCTGCGGGTGGATAAAAACGTCCTGGTGCTCTCGGGCGAGCGCCAGACGCCCGCCCTGCCGGATACGTCCCCGCCGGTGCGGGTGAAACTGATGGAGATCGACCACGGCCCGTTCTGCCGCTCCATCGAGCTGCCGGCGGACGCCAACCTGGAGACGGTCCAGGCGTGCTACCGGGGCGGGTTCTTGTGGATTCGCGTGTCCAAGCGGAGCTGACCGGCCTGCACGTCCCTTTGCCGGGCCGCACGACCGGCCGGCAGCGCGAACGGAATAAACCTGACCATGACCAGTCAAGACCCCAGCAAACCCAAGATCATCAGCGACGACGACCAGGAGATCCTCATCCGCGCCGGTGGGGGGCGCAAGCCGCATGAGTCCGACGACCAGGGCGAACGGGTCGCGATCCCCCAGGAGGCGTACATCCTGCCGGTGCGCAACGTCGTGATCTTCCCCGGCACGGTCGTGCCGCTGGCCCTGGGGCGGGAAAAGTCCCGCCGTCTCATCCACGACCTCCTGCCCACCCAGAAGATCATCGTCACGGTCTGCCAGCGCTCGCCCAACACCGAGGACCCCGCCCCCGAAGACCTCTTCAACGTGGGCACGGCCGCCATGGTCCTCAAGCTGCTGCGGATGGAAGAAGACAACCAGTCCATCATCGTCCACGCCCTGCTGCGGGTGCAGGTCGAGGAGTACCTCGAGCGCGAGCCGTTCCTCAAGGCCCGCGTCCGCACGCTGGCGGAGCATCCCGGCGAGGCCACCGAGACCGAGGCCCTGGTGATGAACGCCCGCAACTCCGCCCGGCGCATCATCGAGCTGTCGCCCAACATCCCCGATGAGGCGGCCATCGTCCTCAACAGCATCGAGCAGCCCTCCGCCCTGGCCGACTTCCTGGCCTCCAACCTCCAACTGGAGCTGTCGGCCAAGCAGTCGCTGCTGGAGGAGATGAACGTCAACCACCGCCTGCGCCGCGTGACCAAGGAACTCCAGCACCAGCTGGAGGTCCTCGAGTTGTCACAGAAGATCCAGTCGCAGGTCAAGGAGAAC
This sequence comes from Planctomycetota bacterium, assembly GCA_022705325.1. GTDB lineage: Bacteria > Planctomycetota > Phycisphaerae > SM23-33 > SM23-33 > MWDR01. The sequence goes on from JAKJER010000016.1 coordinate 79,148, forward strand.
ATCGACAAGACCCAGCGCGAGTACTTCCTCCAGGAGCAGCTCAAAGCCATCCAGAAGGAGCTGGGCCAGGGCGACGAGAGGACCGCCGAAGTCGAGCAGCTCCGCGAGAAGATCGAGCAGGCCGGAATGGCCCAGGCCGTCAAGGAAGAGGCCCTGCGCGAGCTGTCGAGGATGGAGAAGATCCCCACCGTCTCGCCCGAGTACAACGTGGTGCGGACGTACCTGGACTGGATGACCGAGCTGCCCTGGAGCAAGACCACCGAAGACCGCCTGGACGTCAACCACGCGCAAGCGATCCTCAACGAGGACCACTACGACCTGGAGAAGGTCAAGCGCCGCGTGCTGGAGTACCTGGCCGTCCGCAAGCTGGCCCCCGAGAGCCGCGGGCCCATCCTCTGCTTCCTGGGCCCCCCCGGCGTGGGCAAGACCTCCCTGGGCCAGTCCATCGCCCGCTCGCTCGGACGCAACTTCATCCGGATGAGCCTGGGCGGCATTCGCGACGAGGCCGAGCTCCGCGGGCACCGGCGCACCTACATCGGGGCCATGCCCGGGCGGATCATCCAGGAGATCCGAAAAGCCGGCACGTGCAACCCGGTGTTCATGCTCGACGAGCTGGACAAGGTCGGGGCGGACTTCCGCGGGGATCCCACGTCGGCCCTGCTGGAGGTCCTGGACCCCGCCCAGAACAACAGCTTCCAGGACCACTACCTCAACGTGCCCTTCGACCTGTCGAGGGTCATGTTCATCGCGACGGCCAACTACATGGCCCCGGTCCCCCCGGCCCTGCGGGACCGGATGGAGGTGATCGAGCTGCCCGGCTACACCTCGCGGGAGAAGCTCTTCATCGCCAGGAAGTATCTCGTGCCCCGCCAGCTCAAGGAGAACGGCCTGAAGGACAACCAGGCCCGCTGGGGCGATCCCGCCCTGAACCTGATCGTCGACAGCTACACCCGCGAGGCCGGCGTTCGCGAGCTGGAACGCCAGATCGGCACGGTCTGCCGGGGCGTGGCCGCCCAGGTGGCGGCCGGCAAGATCGGCGCCAGGAAGATCACGCCCGACGTCGTCAAGCAGATGCTCGGGCCCGTCAAGTACGAGAGCGAGCTGGCCCTGCGGACCAGCGTGCCGGGGGTGGCGACGGGCCTGGCCTACACGCCTACCGGCGGCGAGTTGATCTTCGTCGAGGCGACCGCCTATCCGGGCAAGGGCTCGTTCACGTTGACCGGGCAACTGGGCGACGTGATGAAAGAATCGGTGCAGGCGGCGTTCAGCCTCGTCAAGAGCCGCGCCCCCGCGCTGGGGCTGGACCCGGCCGACCTGGCCCGCATGGACATTCACGTGCACGTCCCCGCCGGGGCCGTTCCCAAGGACGGCCCGTCGGCGGGCGTGGCCATGGTCACGGCGCTGTCGAGCCTGCTGACCCACACGCCGGTGCGCGCGGACGTGGCCATGACCGGCGAGATCACGCTCCGCGGGCTGGTGCTGCCCATCGGCGGGGTCAAGGAGAAGGTGCTCGCCGCCCAGCGGGCGGGCATCAAGGCGGTCATCCTGCCCGACCGCAACCGCAAGGACCTGATGGACGTGCCCGAGGACGCCCGCAAGGACCTCGAGTTCCATTTCGCCAAGTCCATCGACGAAGCGCTGAAGCACGCGCTGGTCAAGCCGTCGGCCAAGGGCAAGGCGACGGGCGCGGGCGGCGCACGCAAGGCGAAGACCGGAAAGAAGCCATCCCCTTCCGGCAAGGCCAGGGCCAAGGCCAAGGCCGCCCGCAAGGCGAAGGGTTCCCCTGCGGCCGGGGCCAAGCGCCGGTAGGAGCGATCGCGGGCCCGACGCGGATCGACGGTCCTCCGCCCGGGCGGCCGATTTGCGTTCGAGGAAATCCCCTTGCGGACTAGCCGACGCATAGGGTATGCTGCGGCGTACGGCTTGAGCGATACCTTCCGACACGCGCCGTTGAGGAGCACACGCATGTCCGAATCGAAATGGTTGGGCCTGGCGACCAAGAGGCTGGACCTGAGCAAAGGCGGCACGGGCAGTCCCAAGATGGAATACCTGATGGTGGCGGTCCTGGGCCTGATCATCGCGCTGTCGCTGGGCTTCACCTTGTGGGGCGTGTTCTTCGGCGACTCCTCCGGCCCGGCGGGCGGCATGGAAGGCGACATCCATTTCCAGTGCACCGCCTGCTCGAACGAGTTCACCAAGTCGGGCGAGGAGATGGAAAAGATCATGCCCACCGCCCTGATGCCGGAAATGGGCCTGCTGCAGGTGGACTGCCCCAAGTGCGGCAAGAAAGAATCCTGCCTGATGCAGACCAAGTGCCCCAACTGCGGCAAGTACTACCTGTCGGACATGATGGTCGCCAATGCCAAGGCCTTCGACGAGGCCAAGGCCGCCGCCCGCGCCGAAGGGAAAGACCCCAGCACGGTCATGCCTGTATTCCCCGCCGCCGGGGAACAGCCCAAGGACGTCTGCAAGCACTGCGGCACCGACCGGGTGCAGTGGTACATCGACTACTACAAGAAGCGCCGGGGCTGAGCCATCGGCCCGGCTGCTGATTCCACTTTCGTCCGCCTTCCGGAACGAGGGGCCGCGGGGCCCTGCGGCGAGGCAGAGTCTCCGGCTCCCGCTGCCTTGTAGACACACATCCGACCCGTCCATGAATCCGGTGCGCATGCGGAGGGGGCTTCTGTCGCCTGATCGCGCCGACGGCTTGTAGAGTACGCGTGGGCCGCTCACCCTTCTGGCAGGCGGGCGTCGCTCAACTTCGTACAGCCGTGTACGTCGTCCCCCGCCAGACGACCTTGGCCCCCGGTCGCAGCCGGGAGATGGACATCAGCAGGGCCACCAGGGCCAGGACGGCGCCGATGGGGAAGGTCCAGGCCAGGTCCGTCCGCCCGCCGATGAGGCGGTAGAAGCGGTAGATGGCGGAGATCTGCAGGATGGCCGCCGCCGCGCCCGTGGCGGCCACCACGGGCCACAGTCCGACCGGGGCGGCGCCCGCCAGGGCCAGGATCAGCCCGGCCAGGGCGCCCAGGTGGGGCAGGAGGCTGAAGGCCAGCACCAGGGCCGCCGACGTGCACAGGCGCCCGGGCGTGCCGAACGTGCCCAGGAAGATCCGGCTCCACCCGCGGAGGATCGCCCCCAGCGACGTGTACATCCGCACCAGGTAGAGCCCGAAATTCTGCACCACCCGCAGGCGCATGCCCATGTCCTTGAGCTTCTTGCTCATGTGCATGTCTTCCATGAGGCACTGCTTGACGACCTCATGGGTCCCAACCGCCTCGTACGCCGAGCGGCGCATGAGGATGAACGCCCCATTGGCGTAGGCGTTGCGCTTGGCGGGGTTGTTCACCTTGTCCGGGTGGAACCAGATCATCATCACTCCCCCGCACACCGGCTGGACGACGTTCTCCCAGAACCCCTGCATCTCCAGCGTCGGCAGAACGCTCAGCATGTCGCTGCCGGTGTCCAGCGCGTGCTGCATCGCCACCGACAGCGTCCGGTTCGACGTCTGGCGGCAGTCGGCGTCGATCATGCAGATCCACTCCCCCCCGCTCGCCGCGATGCCGTGCATCATCGCGTGGTTCTTGCCCGACCAGCCCGCCGGCAGATGGTCGATCGTCACCAGCTTCAGCCGCGGGTCTTCCCGCGCAATCGCGGCGACGATCTCCCCCGTGCGGTCGCTGCTGCGGTCGTCGGCCACGATCATCTCGAAATCGGGATAGTCCTGCGCCAGCATCGTCCGCACGCAGGCCTCGATGTTCTCCTGCTCGTCCTTCGCCGCCACCACCACCGTGATCTTCGGCGCCGCCTCCGGCGGCCCGGGCGACTCCGGCGTCAACGCGAACCCCGTCCGCTTCTGACGCGAGATCATAACGTGCCGGCCCACCCAGACCAGGTTGCCCAGGCCCAGCAGGACGATCAGGATGATGGCCAAGGTATACAAGAGCGTTCCTCTACTGCGGCTTTGCCGTTCGCGACGCCGGGCGGATTATGACCCATTTGCCCGCGGGATACAAGCCGATCCGACGCTCGCCCCCCCCAGGACCACGCGCCCGCCAAGGCATCTGCCGCTCGATGCGGACCGACCAGCCGGCGGCGAACGCCCACTGTCCCGTTTTTGCGGAAAATTCGGCGACCAACCGAGACGGCCTTTTTGGCTGTAACTATCGTTATTGCATTGAGATACGCACGCATTGCCATGTCGCGAAAAATAGGAAAACTCAGAAAAAGCGGAGCAGAATGAGACGTGTTGACCCTCAAATGGGACATTCGCGGCCGCGCACCGGCCGGCCGGTTCTCAACTGCTTTTTGGGACTGTACTTGAGGTCGCTCTTCTCCCGCTCAAGGCCCTGTTGCCTCGGAGCCCGCGGGAAGACGGCGAAGTCGGGCATCCGAAGACCGCCATTCGGGCGCAGAGCCAAGCCGACGAACCGGACCTCGCGTGCGTCATCCGCTCATCGTCGATCCCGTCTTCACAGCAGGTCCCCCGGCTCGTCGTCCAGACGTACAGGAGGCTTAGGCCTCAACCCGAGCCTCTGCGTCCAGGTCAGTGATTCGCGCCACGTCTCGATGGCATTTCTCAAGGCCCGTACCCGGGGATGGCTCTGATCTTGAACCTCGTCAAGATATCGTTCCGCCCCCTCGACATTCTGCGATAGCAGCAAGGCGCATATGTAGTTCGCCTGGATCTCGACCGGCACGTCGGCACGCATCGTGAGGGTGCCGCCCGGAAAGAGAACACGAAGGAATACCGCAAGCGCTTCATCCGTGTTGTGGGTCCGCAGGAGTTCGACAGCGCGGTTGTTCTCCTGGCGAAGCAACCACGAGGGGCTGTGCTTTCCCGGCAGCGCATCGCCTCGCGCCGTGACAGGTCTGTCGGAGACTTCAGCCCCGAGCGGGTCCGTCGGCGCCTCCACCGGCGCCGGCGCCGACATGGGATACCCCGGGGGGGAACCTTGACGTCTCCTCTGATTCAGGACCCCGGCCACATCCATCATCACCCACGCAAGCTCTCCCGGAGATGTGCGGTGGCCGGCATCGGCGTCCTGCGCGAACTTCCGTGTCAGGTTCACCATCTTCTCGTAGTCGCCCGCGAGAGAAGGACTCACTAGGCCTGAAGCCTTGGCGGGGCCGAGGACCACGGAGAACCTGTCGAGCAACTCCCTTGTCCGACCCGAGTTTCCCCTCACCGCGTGGTGTCCGGCGAGCTTGATGCAGGCCAGCAGAAAGCCCCGCACGATCGACTCGTCTTCTGGATCGCGGGCATACAGATCTTCCCTGACCTCGAGGCCCGCCTCCAGTCGGCTGAGGCCGGCGGCCATGTCGCCCTTCATCAGGAAGCAGTCGCCGAGTTTGCTCTCGATGTTCGCCACCAGTCCCTTGGAGTCGACGCAGTCCGGGTCCTGGCTTGCGCTCCGCCTGGCAGTTTCCAGACCCTGCTGCAGCACGCTCATCGCCTCCTCGGGCGCGCCGGCCTCCAGGCAAAGCACGCCGACCTGGAGACAGGCACCCGCGACCCGGCGTGGGACAAAGGGGTTCTGCGAGCCGAGTTGAATGGCCCGTTCGAACCAGCGGATGGTCCAACGCCAGTTCTCCATCGCGTTGTCCGGATGTCCGGTGGCAAGATCCAATATCGCCAGTTCCTGGCAGCACCACCCGAGGTCTTCGGCGGGGCGGACACTCTGCGGGTCCTCGCGCTGAAGGGGCTGGTAGATCGCCAGCGATGCCATCAGTTCCTTGCGGGCTTCCGGGAAGTCGCCCATTTCGCGAAGGACGGCCCCCATGCAATAGTGACTGACCCCCGTTTCGCGCCGGTACTGCGGTGAATCGGGCTGTTTGCGAACCGCGGCGTTGCTGTAATCCAGAGCCTGGCGGTAGGTAGCGACGGCTTCCTCGTAATGACCGTCGCATCTCAACTGTTCCCCAAGGGCGTGCAGAGCGAGACTGCGGTTGTACAGGATGCTCGTGTCTTCGCTGTCCAGGTCCTCGATCGGCCGCATGGCGCCGATCATCGCCTCCGTGATGCGCAGGGCGGCTGAAGACGCTCCCTTCTGGGTCAGGGCTGGGGTGAGGCCCTGGGTGAAGAATCTGCGCAGCTCGAACTCGTACACCGGGGACGGTTCGTCATCGTCGTTCTCCTCGTTGCCCGGCAGGTCCAGCCAACTGATCACCCAGTCCATCAGCGGATTGTCCCCGTCGGGGCCCTGGCTCTCCATCGCGATGATGCGGTCCGCCAGCGTGTCAACGCACTCCCGGAAGGCTCGTTCCGCTCCGGCCGGATCTATGTCGAAAAGCGAAAACCCGCTGAACGCCGCTTCCAGCTGCGCCAACTCCGGATTGCCCTTGATCATCGCTTGCAGCGAGCCAACACTGTAGATGGTCTTGGCGTCAAACCCCACCATCTCCAAGCCGACCGTTGCGGTTCTGCAGCAGTAGTTGGCCGCGGCACGGGCCTCTCCGGACTCCACCAGGTGGTGCATGATTTCGGTCTGCCCGAGCGGGTCGTTCCAGCCGAGAGACTGCAGATAGTTGGCGATCTCCAGGTGCACCATCTGAATCTCTCGGGGGTCGATGCTGACCAGATCGGTCATGGCCTTGCGGGCCTGGGCATGGAAGAGGTCCCACTGGCCCTCGCTGCCTCTCCGCACCAGATGCCCGCGGAACGTGCGCCGAATGGCCGCCACCGTAAGGGACAACCCGTGCTCCGATTGGGCTCTCTTCTCAATCTCGTCGCACAGGTCCCGCGTGTGCTCAGATATGGGTTCGGGCTGGTCCCTTCCCGCCGCCAGGGCCTCCCGTGCGTCTGCGATCACCGTCATCATCATCGCGATGCGAGGCACGAGGACCAGCAGGTCGCTCTCCCGCCAGCCGGACCGGCCCAGTGCGATGAGCGACGCGAACGCGACCGCCCAGTGGCGTCCGTGTACCTTCTCGGCGTGCGACAGCACGTCCTGGTACATCCCGGGCACGTCCGGATGCAGCCTCTGGACCGTGTCCGCCAGGAGCCGCACGATGCGCTCGCCGGCGGGCAGATCCGCGTACTCGTGCTCTGCCCGGTTGAAATCGTCCGCGTCCAGAAGATTGAGTTGCTCGTTGGCCAGGGTCAGCCAGAGGGGGTTCCCGCACGCCGGCTCGCCATCGGGAAGGACCTTCGCGGTCAGCGCGGCCACCACCGCGGGATTGACCGTACGATGGTAGCGCGCCCAGACCTGCCGTGTGATCTCCTCCGCCTCCGGCTCCCCAAGCGGAGGCAGGTCGAACTCCTGGATGCCGGCCCACGCGGAGAAGGCTTCCGCCTGCTCTCCCGGAATAGCCGTGGCGAGAATGCGGGCATTGGCCGGCCAGCACTTCGCATGGAACCAGGTCAGCCGCCTCCCCCGGACGGTGGGCTCGTACTGGTCCAGCGCGTCCAGCAGCGCGACGACTCGGCGCTGCCGCGAAGCCTCCGCCACCAGGCGGGCGAAGGTCAGGTCCAGTTCCTCCGGACTGGGCTTGTCCGGAAGGGGATTCTCGATTCCGAGGTGCTCGACAAGCTCCCCGACCCAACGTCGCAGCATGGACTCCACGCTGCTGGATCGCGGGCCGATCCCCGCGGCGTGCGCCAGCAGGAGCACGTCTTCATTCTCCGACAGTCGCTCATGCACCTGCGCGAACAGGGCGCTCTTGCCCGAGCCCGGTTCGCCGGTCACGCACGCGCCCAGCGTCCCCTCTGCCGGGCCCGTCGCCAGCGCGAGAAGCTCCTCGATGATCTTCTCCCTGCCGACGAAGCCCCGGCTGCGGTGTTCCACGAACTCCGCCAGCGCCTCGCGCTGGGTCTGCTCCCATGTCGGCGCGGGCTGACGCAGGTACTTCGCCGTGTCCGCGTCCAGTTGGGCCCAGAGCAGTTCGAAGACGGCCTCGCCCCAGGCTTCCAGCCCCGTCACCTTCTCTGCCGCCGCATCCCATTGTGCGGTGTAGCTGTGGACCCGGTCGCCCAGGTCCGGGTCGTTGCGAAGGGTCTCCTTGAGCTGCCTGAGAGCCTCCGCGCGCCGCGGCGCGTCCGTGTCCGTGCCGTGGGCGTCGCTGTACGTTGCCGCCACCTCCGCGGGCATCGAGGCATAGGGAAGGGGCGAGCGAAGGAAGAACAGGCAGCGGCGACTCTGGGTCGGATCGCCCTGGTGCAGACCGAACTCGATCTCCAGCGCCGTCACGCTCTTGTTCTCGAGCTTCGTCGCGAACCCCGCTTCCTGGGCGGCCATCTCGGCATGCCGCTGCGGCGGAACCCACCCGTACCGATCACCCAGCAGCACGAGCAGGTAGGGCCGGCTCCGCCTGATTTCGTCGAAGCAGACCTTCAGCACCAACAGCTCGCGGTCTTGCTCACCCGCCACCCTGCCCGTGTCCACCCCGACCCGCAGGTCAATCGGCTCCAGGTGGTGACGGCGCTCGCGAAGTCTCTCCTCCAGCCGGGGAAAGACGATCTGTGCAAGGTGGTCCCGTTCGGCCTGCATGTCGCGGAACGTGCTGCTGACAAACACCGGCCGGGCCTTCCAGAGCAGACGACGCGTCCCTTGTGCGGTCATGGCAGGTCACCCTTCAACTCGGCCACAGACTTCATCACGGACGTGCGACCCATCCCCGCGTTGCGACCAACCGCCCCGACGTCCCTTCCATCGTACCTTGACGGTCCACCCGTGCAAGACTGCGCGTTCTATCGCACGTGCAGCAGGAGCAGGCCGTCGCCGGGGATCGTGATCTTCACGCCTTCCGCGGCGAGCCTGGCGGCGTCCAGAACGCGCGGGTCTTTTTCCACGGCGGCGGGGGCGGATGTCGCAGCCCCAGCCACCAGCCGCGCCGAGGTCAGTCCGCTCAACGCGTGGGGCAGCTTGTCCGGATGTATCCGGCAGGTCACCTCTCGGCTCTCCGCGTCGAGGTTGGCCAGCAGGACGTACGCCTCGCCGGGACGGCTGTACACGGCCGCCCCGCAGCGCGGGTGCGACAGGGAGACGGCCCGGGTCCGCCAGTCGGCGAAGCGGCAGGTGGAAAAGTCGCCGATCGGTTTGAGCACGCCCATCAGGTCGAAGATCTCGCCGCTGGCGGGCCAGGTCGCGGAGCCTCCCAGCAGCGCCTGGATCGCGAACAGCCGGTGCAGCCGCCGGGGCGACTGCGCCGTCAACGTGCCGTAGCTGATGACGCCGCGCGGCACGGCGCCGGCGAACGTCCATTCCAGGGGCAGGTTCTCCAGGTCCGGCGCTCGGTCGGTCCACTTGCCGTACCCCCATTCCGTCGCGACGACGTAGTCGGAGAAGTTCTCCGCCACGAACATCGGCGTGGTGGTGTTGTGGACGATGATCAGCCCGCCCGGGCCCACGCGCCGGCGCGTCCATTCCATCAGGTCCACCAGCTCGTCGACGTCCCAATGCCCCCGCCCCGGCGAGGCCGCGTCGCCGCCGCCCTCGTGACGGGCGTTGTAGCACAGGAGCGACACGTTCCAGTCGTAGTACACCCCGTCCAGCGGGTGGTTCTTCAGCACCCGGTCGATGGAGAACTTCAGAAACTCCAGCCATCCCGACCGCAGGCACATCTGCGCGCCGAACTCCTTGCCGGGCTTGTAGAAGTTGTGCCGCAACTCGCCCTTGAGGTTCGTCCGGCCCCAGGCCTGGCCGTTCTTCTGGTACGCCTCGGTGCTCGGGTGCAGCTCCTTGTTGGAGAAATACGTGGCCGTGCGGATGCCCAGCCGGCGGCATTCGGCGAGGACCTTGTCGTAGCCGTCCATGTCGGGGTAGGGCGGGTACGAGCCGTCGCGCCAGAACAGCCCGTCGCCGTAGTAATCGCCGTCGTTGTGGCAGTGGACGCTCTGGATGCCCTTGTCCGCCCAGCGGCGGATCTCGTCCGGGGCGACCCAGTTCCCGCGGTTGCGGTTGAACGACGTGTGCAGCCAGGGCTTCTGCGCCCGCCCGTCGCGGATCGGAAAGGCCAGGTAGTAGTCGAACGCGAAACTCGCCGGCAGCGCCACTCCCGTCTCGCTCCGCAGGGGCTCGATCTCCAACTCCAGCCCGGCTGGGTCGCGGCTGGGCTGAAGGACGAACCGTCCCTGCCCGCGCCGGCCCGTGAGCTGCACGTTCCATTGCGCCAGGTCCGACGACGCGAACCACTCCAGGCCCTCGACTCCCGGGTCGGTCAGCGTCACCGAGCGGGGGACCTGCGAGGTCCGCACGGGGCGGTCGGACGCCTGGCCCGGGCGGAGCTTGCCCCAGATGTTGCTGCCGAACGCGAAGGGCCCGACGCCTTGCTCTTCCGTCCGGCCGTCGCGGTAGCCGTAGTGCGTGAGCGAGCCGGCCACGACCGCCCGAACGGGGCAGACGCCTCCCGCCCGCAGGCCCGCAGCCGCGGTGAACTCCTTGCGCACCCGGACGTACCCCCAGCGGTAGCGATACGTGGACTTGACGCGGATGCCGCAGGCCCGCCCGTCGCCGCCCTTGAGTTCGCTCTCGACGGTCACGATCTCGCTCTGGTCTTCGCGCCGGTGGGCGACCGTGGCCGCCGAGTCGTTCAGGTCGGACCAGACCGCCCCGCCCTCGCCGAGGACCCGGCTCTCCAGCGGGCTCACCAGGAGATTGTCCGCCCGGCCGTGGGTCAGCGCGATCCGCGAGATCGCGCCGCCCCTCTTGAGGTCCTGCTCGACGCGGTAGTACGGCGTCTGGAGCCGCAGCACCCCCGACGCGTCGTCCCGCGTGACGGCGTAGGGTTGGGGCCAGGTCCGCCCGCTCGCGCCCGCGGGCGGGTCGCCCGCCGCCGCGCCCCCCAGCAGCAGCACCGCCAGCACGCCAACGAGGATCTGTTCTGTCCGCTTGGGCTGTCCGCAACTTGCAGGGGCGTTCATGAGGGGCGTCCTTTCGGCGGCAGGGGCTATCGTGATTATCGAATCTGCGCCCGCGCGATTGCCGCCCCCGGCCCGGCGCGGCCGCCGGCGCGGGGTTCTCGTCGCGGCACAACAGCCGACCCCGGCGTGCAAGAAGCCTCGCCGATCTTCCGTTCTACAAGGGACTCTCTGGCGAAGCGCTCGCCGGTTGTTTGACGCGCCGACTTCCTCAATGGAGCCAGACATGACCACCACCCAGCAACAGTCCCCCACGCAACGTCCGCCTGTCGCCTCGTCCGATTCGCCCGCCCCGGCCGACTCGCCGTACCTGTTTCGCCTGGCGCACTGGCTGCTGGGCGGGAGCATGATCGTCCTGTCCCTGACCGGGCTGAGCATTCACGCCAGTTCCCGCCCCGGCTGGTCGGTCTTCAACGGCCGACTGCCGGAGGGCCTCTGGGCCGGGCGGGTGGGCCTGTGGCACCTGGTCGCGGCGGCGGTCTTCCTGCCGGCGATCCTGGCGGGCCTCTGGGCCTGCCGGAAACGGGGCCTCTTGCGGCGCGGCGCGCACCTGGCCCTGCTGGGCGGGGGATTGGCCATGGCGGTCACGGGCGCGCTGCGCCTGGAGACGCCCCCGGGCGACCTGTGGGGCCCGATCGCCGTGTTCATCCACGCCGCGCTGGGGCTGATCGCGCTGCCGGTGGTGTTCCTGTGGCACGCCCTGTGCGGACTGACCTGGCGGCGGCGCCTCCTGGTGGCCTCGTTCCGTCCGTTCCGCGGCGCCAGGCTCAAGGCCCTCCTGGGCCTGGTGGTCCTGGCGGCGCTGACGACATGGGTGCTCGCGGGCTTCTGGCCCCTGGCCGCCCCCTGGCGGGTCCTGACGGTCAAGCGGATCGACGCGCGCGGCGGCGGCACGACGGACCTGGCCGCCCTGCCCTGGGACCAGGCGTCCCCGCTGCGGGTCCGGCTGGCCGACGGCGCCAACCTCCGCGGCGGGCAGACGCTCATGACCCTCCGCGCCCTGCACGACGGGCAGGACCTGTTTGTCCGTGCCGAGTGGGAAGACCCCACCGAGGACCGCCTCTACCGCCCCTGGAAGAAGACCGCCGACGGATGGGAGCGCCTGACGGACTCGCCTGAGTACCCGAACGTCTACTACGAGGACAAGCTGAGCATGGTCTTCCCCATCGACTCGGCCTGGCAGTTCGGCGCGGCGGGCTGCCTGATCGACTGCCACGTCGACGCCAAGCAGGCCTACGGGTACAAGGGCGGGCCTGTCCGGATCGACTGCTGGCATTGGAAGGCGGCGCGGACCGACCCGGTCGCCCAGGTCGACGACAAGTACTGGACCGCGTTGGACCCGGCCGGCGGCAGCGGGCGCAAGGCCGACCCGAAGTCCTCCGGCGGCTACAAGGACAACGTGGACAAGGACAAGAAGGGCCCGGCCTGGCTGGGTGCGGCCCCGCTGGTTTTGGGCGGCGCCGGCGGCGCCCAGACCCGCCCGGCGCCGGAAGCGTGCACGAAGGAGGCGGCCGACAAGCTGCCGCCGGGCACGCTCGTGCCGGGCGTGACGGCTTCGCTCTTCGTCGGCGATCGCGGCGACGTGACCTGCCAGTCCGTCCACACGCACGGGCGCTGGACGGTGTACCTGCGGCGCCGCCTGGACACGGGCAGCGAGTTCGACGCCATCTTTGCCCCCGGCGGGCGGACGCCGTTCGGCATCGCGGCGTTCGACTGCACCTCCGACCGCCACGCCTACGCGCTGCGGCCGTGCTGGATGGTCTTCGAGTGAGACGGCAGCGGGCGGCCGGGCATCACGGCGCGGGCGGCAGGACGGGCACGCCCCAGAACGTCAGCGCCGCCACACCGTTCTGCCCGTACAGCAGGTTGTCCTGGCTCCAGGACGCGCTGTCGAGGTAGGTGATCTTCTCCGCCTTCGACGGCCCGCGCAGCTTGAGCCGGATCGTCTTGCCGTCCGCCCGGCCGGAGGCGACCTGTCCCTTTTGTCCGTTCAGATAGAACTGGCTGACCAGCGCGTCGCTCCAGGCCATAGGCTGGTCGAACTCCAGGACGATCTCGTCTTGCTTGTCGCCGGCGAACCGGGCGCGTTGCAGGTCGGCCGGACCGACCGGGTTGTCGAAGACTCGCTTGTAGTTGTCCTGCTCGACCAAGGGGCAGATCAGGCGCGCCATCTCGGCGTAGCCTGCCGCGGGGTAATGGCCCGGCCCGGGCGGCTTGATGCCCAGCGTGGACATGACCCGCAGATTGGAGAAGCCCGTGCGGAGACTCCGCTGCACCTCGCGCAGCACGTTGTCGGACCCGTTGACGCCCATCGCGCAGGACCGCGGCCAGATCTGGAACACGTAGTAGTGTTGGACGTTGGGGTAGTCCTGCTTCCACGCGGCGGCCAGGTCGAAGAAGTACCGGCGGTAGGTCTCCCATCCGAAGCCGCCGGTGGGCCCGTCGGCGCCCTGGTCGTTCTCGCCCTGGTGCCACAGGATGCCGCGGACGCCATGTGTCAGCCGGGCCTGGCGCACGCGCCACAGCAGCCGCCCGTAGATGGTGGACACGTCCTCGGAGTCGGCGTCGTTGCGCTGGTGCTGGTCGATCCGCGTGCCCCCGACGGCGCCGTTGAGGATGCAGATCGGCATCTTGTGCTCTTCGACCAGGCGACGGGCCAGTTCCATGCCCCAGTATCCGATCTGGAGCTTCCCGCCGGGGCTGCGATGCGCGGCGTTGCCCCAGAGGCGCAATCGCGCGCCGCGCGGGTCGCCGGCCGTGCTGCCGAAGGCGCGGATCCAGTCGCTGGAGTAAGTCGGGTCCTCCTTGCCGAAGTCCGTCGCCACCGCGTTGGACTGTCCGTTGATGAGGTAAACGTCTCCGCAGACCAGGTTGCCCGCCCGGTGGAGCACGGTCTCGCGGCCGGCGCTGACCGTGCCGAACTCCACGCGGAACTTTACCAGTCCGGGCTTGAGCGGCACGGACAGCGAGTATTGCCCGTCGGGGCCGGGCGCGCCCTTCTCGGTCCGCACCAGGTTGTCGCCGGCGTAGAGCCTCAGGAAGACCGACTCGCCCGGCTCCTTCAACGTCCCGTTGCAGTACAGCGTGCCCCGGTTCGCCTCGTCGCGGGCGTAGAACTGGTTGTCCTCGGGCATCTCGTCCTGGTCGGGCGTTCGGCGCACGTACGGGTCGGCGGGCGGCTCCTGCACCTGGATCGTCGCCGACGCCTCGACCGCCTGTCCGCCGTTGTCCAGGCGCAGCGTCACGGTCAGCGGCCCGCTGTTCTGCGACCGCAGGAGCAGGAGCTTGTCGTCCTGCGGCCGCTTCGTGACCGCGATGTCGGCGGTGCTCCACGCGAAGGACAGCTTGTCGGCGTTCTTGGCCCGCAGGGCGTCCAGGTTCGAGATGACGGGCACGACCTCGACGGTCTTCCTGCCGTCCCAGCCGGCGGGGGCCCGGAGCGTGAAGGCCGGCTCGGGGATGTCCTCGCGAACGCGGACGGGGACGTCCACGCTGCGAATGGCGTCCGGATAGACGGCCTTGAGGCGAAGGGTGCAGGAGGCGTCGCCGTGCACGCGGCCGGCCTGGAACGTGAACGAGAGCCGGTCGACGGCGACGACTTCCTCGCCGCTGTTGTCCTTTAGGACCCAGTAGATCTTCTGCGCCCCTCCCGCCCGGGCGGTCAGCTCAGCCGACCGGCCCTCGGGCACCTCCACTTGCGCGGGCGAGACGGCGAAGGCGTCTCCCGGCTGGACCACCGGCCCGACCAGCGTCTGCATCGGCTTCTGGTTCTCGTATTCCAGGCGGACCCAGTCGGCCGAGCGGACGACCTTCGAGATGCGGATCTCGTCGACGTCGCCGACAAAGTCGTAGTTGTGGTACCACCCGCCGATCCACATCCTGGCCGGGGTCTTGATCGACAGCGGGGCGCCCGGCCTGTCCGACACGCCGTCCAGCTTGCCGTTGATGTACAGGCGCGAGTCGCCCTTGCGGCAGGTGTGGACCACGTGGACCCACCGGCCCATGGGGACCGTGCCGCCGCCGGCGACGTTGGCGCCGCTGAAGTAGCAGTCCATTTGCACGTGCGGCGGGCTGCGATAGTTCATGACCACCTTGCCCTGCGCCTGCTCGTTGCCCCACCCCAGGACCCGCCCGTTGGGCTTTTCGGGGCGGAACCACACCGACGAGCTATGCGGCTCGGCGCCCGTGGGGTAGTCGGGAATCTTGTCTCCGCAGAAGATCCCCTGCCTGCCGGCCAGGTGCCGCGCCGGACCGACCACCCCCCACACCGCCGTCGTGTCCACGTCCTTGGACTCCAGCGTGCCCACCTCGTCCCGCACCGGTTCGCTCATGTGCCACACGCTCAGGTAGCCGTTGGATTGGTTGAAGACGGCGGCACCGTTGGACTCGCCGGCCGCCCCCGCCTTGCCCCAGTGCATGCGGACCTCCTGCCGCGAATTGCCTTTGATCTCCGGCAGGCGCACCCAAACGCAGGCTGTGCCTTCGCGCGGGTCCCACTGCTCGATCTGATAGGGCAGGGGCGTGCCGGCCGGCGTCGAGAAGCGGATATCCTCCCCGTGCGGGCCTGCCTGGCCGAAGTCGAAGAAGTCTTTGTGCAGCCGCACCAGCACGGGGAAGTCCTTCTCCGACGCCGCCGCGGGCAGGTTCGCCCCCTCGGGCGTGGTCAGCACGGCTATCGAGCCCGTATGCGCCCAGGACGCGTACGGCCCACCGGCTGACTGAACGAGCCCCGCCAACGCCATCAATCCGCAGATCATCGTGTTCATCAAGAAGCCTGCTCTCCGTGCAAGAAAGACTGAGTGTCCTTGCGCCCGCCGCGCCTTGGGGCGATTCCCGCGGAGGCATCGCCGCTTGGGTTGCGCTATTGGCTTGCCGCCGCCGCTTCCTCGGCGATGATGCGGACGGCCTGTTCGATCACGCCGCCTTCCTGCGCGTAGTTGAGCCTCAGGCATTCGTGGCGGTGGGGCCAGTCCTGCTCGAGCCCGAAGAAGAAGCATTCGCCCGGCACGATCAGGACGTTGCGCCGCTTGAGGCGCTCGTAGAGTTCGCGGGCGGGCACTCGCAGCCCTCGCAGCCACAGCCAGTGGAAGAACGCGCCCTCGCTGACGTGCAAGGCCCAGTCCAGGCCGGCTGCGTCGAACTCCCGTTGCATGACCTCCTGGGCGAAGCGGCTTCGCTGGAGGTAGAACGGGCGCAGGCGCTGCGGGCCGAGGTCGAGGATCTCGCCGCTTTCGACCAGCGGCAGGACGAGCTGCTGCCCGAGGTTGCCGTTGGCCAGTCCCACCACGGCGGTCATCGCCTGGACGTCCGCGACCAGCGGGGCGGCTGCCACCACGATCCCCGTCCGCGCGCCGGGCAGACCCAGCTTGGACAGGCTGAACAGGTTCACCACGTGCGGGGCGAAGACCGGATGAACGTCCTCGAAGAGGATGCCCGGGAAGGGCGAGCCGTACGCGTTGTCCACGATCAGGACCGCGCCGAACCGCTCCGCCAGATCGACCAGGCGGTTCAGCTCCGCCTGCGTCACCACGTTGCCCGACGGGTTGGTGGGGCGCGACAGGGCCATCGCCGCCACGTCGCCGCGCCGCAGGGCCTGCTCGATCGCCTCGAAGTCCAGGCAGTACTTGAACCGGCGCGCGGACGGGCCGGCCGGCCAGTCGATCAGCGGGCGGCACGACAGGAACGTGCCCGCCTCGACCACCTGGTCGGCATAGCCGACGTACTCGGGCGACAGGGGCAGCAGCAGGCGCCGCCGGTCCGCGGTGCGGCTGCGCCCACCCAGCAGGTTGAACAGGAAGAACGCCGCCGTCTGCGTGCCGTTGGTGACGGCGACGTTGGCGGCCTGCACGTCCCAGCCGAAGCTGCGGTGCAGAAGGGCGGCGAACGCCTCGCGGAACGCCGGGTTGCCCCCCGGCGGGTCGTAGTTGCCCAACATGCGGTCGAACCCGCTCCCGCCGTCCAGCAGCTCCCGCATCCGCCGCCGCCAAAGCGTCTGGACCTCCGGCACGGCCGCCGGGTTGCCCCCGCCCAGCATGAGCATGTCCGCTCGGGTGGTGAGGGCCTGGCCCAGGTCTTCCATGAGGACGCGGATGCCGCTGTTGCCGGCGAGCTTCGCGCCGACGGCGGACAGACTGGGGCGGACGGGCGGTGGGGGACGGTCAGGATCTTGTGTCATCATGCTCGTGCTCTATGCCCGCGGGGGCCCGCGGGCTGATGAGGATTGTCGGCATCCGAAACCGCCAAGGGAAGGAGAAAATCGTCGGCTGCTGGGGCCCGTGGCGGCGCGGGCCCTTCCGGGGCGGAGCGTGTGGACCTGCGGCGACAGGCATGGTAACCTGAAGACGATCGGCAGGCTCATTGCCCGGGAGCTTTGAGATGACACGTCTTCTGCGAATCGCTTTGGTGCTATGGCTGACGGGTGCGGCTTTGCCGGCGCCCGCGGACGAACACGGCGACGACGGCGACCCGCCGTCGGGAATCTGCGTCGCACTTGGCCTGGAGGACGCGGCCCGGTTGCAGCAACTGACCCGCGGAGGGCGGACGCTGGTCCACGCGCGGGTCGCGAGCGCCGCGGCCCGCGATGAGCTTCGCGCGGAGATCCAGCGGAGGGGGTTCTACGGCCTGGCGAGCGTGGAGGCCGGCGACAGTTTCGACCCGCTGCCGTACGCGGACAACCTGGCGAACCTGGTGGTAGCCGA
The DNA here is from genome assembly GCA_022705325.1 of Planctomycetota bacterium. Classification (GTDB taxonomy): domain Bacteria; phylum Planctomycetota; class Phycisphaerae; order SM23-33; family SM23-33; genus MWDR01. The sequence continues at coordinate 96,704 of JAKJER010000016.1, forward strand.
CCTGGATGCCCTGGGGAGATCGGCCCCGGCGGCGACGGAGATTCAGCGGGTGCTCGCGCCGGGGGGCGTCGCGCGGGTGCGAAAGGGCGGCGCGTGGACCCGCACGGTCAAGCCCGCCGCGACGGAGACGGACCAGTGGACCCACTGGGACTATGGGCCGGCCGGCAACGCGGTCTCCCGTGACCGCCAGGCCGGGCCGACCACCGCCCTGCGCTGGTACGCCGGGCCCAGTACCTCCGACAACGCGAGCGACAAGGTCGGCATGCGGATCGCCGACGGCAGGATCGTCTATCTGCTGCGCGAGTTCGAGATGTCCCAGTTCGGCCGGCGCCAGGGCCCTTGCCTCCTGGTCGTCCGCGACGCATTCAATGGAACGCTTCTGTGGCGCCGGCCCATCGACGACGTGGGCGGGCGGGGCGACGACCCGGCCCGGTTTGCCCTGACCGTCGTTGGCGGGCGAATCTACGCGTTCCCCAAGGCCGGCGGACCCTTGGAGGCCATCGACCTGAACACGGGTCGCACCCTGGTGCGTTACGAGCAAGGCGCCGCCCCGCCGCCGTACGAGAAGCATCGGTTCTGGCAGGACCCCGCCGAGAAGTTCCACCTGATCGTTCGGGTGTTTGACGGCAAAGTACTGCAATGCTACCGCGGCGCGGTCCACCTGCTGGACGAGAAGACCGGACGGACCCTGTGGACGTGGAGTCCCGGCGGACAGGCCCAGGCGTTCTGGGTGGTCGTGGGGGAGGGGAAGGTATTCGCGGCCGTCACGGACGGCCCGCTGGCCAAGGCCCGCTCCTCGCCCGCCTGCCGATTGTCCTCGGTCGCGGCGCTGGACCTGGCGACGGGGCGGCCCGCCTGGCGGTCGAGTGACTTTCGAGCGGGGTTCCTTTTCCGGATGGTCTATCACGACGGTTCGGTGATCGTGCCGACCTTCGAGAACGAGAAAGGCCGGGACAAGATCGGCTACGCCGGAACCTACGCGGTGGCCTGCCTGGAGGCGGGCGGCGGCAAGACCCGGTGGCGCAGCGACGAGGGCCACTCCGCCCACGGGCACTACCAGGTGGTCCTGGTCCGCGAGGGAAAGGTGTACGTGGGCAACCAGCGCGGCTTCAGCCTGGACCTGGCCACAGGCAAGTTCCTGGCCAAGCACGACTGGGGCCAGTATGACACGGGCTGTGCCGACCTTCGCGGACTGCCCGGATACACCTTCTACGGGCTGACGTTCATCCCGGACACCGGTGCGAAGATCACCCGCGGGCAGGCTCGTAGCCGCTGCGACGTCGGCGTGTTTCCCGCTTACGGGTTGATGTACGCCAACCCGTCCGGCTGCCTGTGCAGCAACTTCGTCAACGGGTACGTGGCGCTGGCCGCCGAGCCGCCGGCCGAACCGGTAGCGGACGAGAATCGCCTGACCCGAGGCCCTGCCTATGCGGCCGCGGCGCCCGACGCCCCGCCCCGGTGGGGCCGGGACGACTGGCCGATGCATCTGGCCGGTCCCACTCGCGGCTGCGTCGTCGCCGGCCCGGCCCCCGACCGCATGGACCTCCTCTGGTCGGTACGCGTGGGCGGCTGGAACCCGGCCGACGAAGGCCTCCCGGCTGACTGGCGCGACAGCGAACAGGTGCCCGGGCCCATCACGGCGGCCACGGCGGCGGGGGGGAAAGTCTTCCTCGCCGTATGCGACGCCCACCGCCTGGAAGCCCGCGACGCGAACAGCGGTAAGCTGGCGTGGTCCTTCACCGCCGGCGCCAGGATCGACTCGCCACCGACCCTCTACGGCGGGCTGTGCCTGTTCGGCAGCCGCGACGGATACGTCCACTGCCTGCGGGCCGATGACGGCAAGCCCGTCTGGCGTTTCCTGGCGGCGGTCCGCCCGAAGTACATCTGTGTCCAGGGCCAGCTCGAATCCGCCTGGCCGGTGCACGGGTCGGTCATGGTGTACGAGGGCAAGGCCGTGGTGACGGCCGGGCGCCAGTCCGCAACCGATGGCGGCATCCAGGTCTACTGCCTGGACCCGTTCAGCGGACGCCTGGAGTGGAAGACCCGCATCTGGACCGACCCGGACGCCGACCGCTCCGTCGAGCCGCGCAACAACAGCTATCAGCCGGACGCGCGCCGGACGCAGAACCTGCTGGTCGCGTCGCGTCGCGGGCTGTACCACACGATCGACCTGCTCAAGGGCCGCTACGGCCCGGGCGAGCTGGTAGAGCTGGTCGGGCGTACCGCCTCCAACCGCGGCGGCTGGGTGACCAGCGACCGCCAGAAGCCCTCCGCTCGCGAGATCACCGTGCTGTGGGCCAACTCAAACGGCTTCCTGAGCCGGCGCCTCGACAGCGTCGGGCGAAACGACGAGCGAGGAGGCTACTACAGCGACCTGATCGGCGAGAAGTTCCTGCTCGCCGACGATCGGGTCTACTTCGTCTGCAACGGAATGTGGAACCGCAAGCACCGCGGGCTGATCGCGCTGGCACTGGACGACGAGGGCCGGCCCGCCCGCGAGCCGCTCTGGACGGCGAAGATGCCGGCCGACCGGACCATCGTCCACGCGGCGGCGCTGGCGGGCGAGAAGATCCTGCTGGCCGTCGAGACCCAGCATGCCGGGAAGACCGTTTGCAGCCTCAGGGTCCACCACATCGCGGACGGGCGGCTGCTGGCCGAGCATCCGCTGCCGGGCCCGCCTGTGCGGGACGCCTTGGCGATCGCCAACGGGCGGCTGTTCCTGGCCGGCCAGGACGGGACGCTGTACTGCTACGGTGCGGCAGGGCGATGACGTCGCGCCCGCCGCGCGTCCTCAGGGCGCCTCCGGTGCGCGTTCGAGCCCCTGCGGGTTGGCGGGGTCCACGTCGAGCCTGGGCCAGACCAGCTCGCCGCGGACCTGCCTGTCTTCGTCGTAGAACGCGCCCAGGCGCGGGGCGTTGGCGTCCAGCCAGAGGACGACTCGGCGGTAGTCGTCCTTTCCCACGGCCGCGCGGTGGGCGGGCGTGAGCAGGGCCTTGCCCATGCGGCTGGCCCGAGCGCCCACCCGTCCGGGGATGGACCGCGTGCCCCCGTGGACGGGGATCGTCACCGAGCCGCGCATCCCGCCCGAGAAGTAGAACACGTACGGCTCGAGCTTGGCGAAGCTCATGTCCTGCGGGCCCTTCCTCTTGTCCTGGTGGCAGGGCTGGCAGGTCTTCTGGAAGACCGGCTGGACCAGGCGGTAGAACGTGATCGGCTCGACGGGGCCGACCTCGGGGCGGAGCTTGGAGGGCGCGCGTCGCAGGGCCTGCGGCGGCCCGGCGGGGCGGACGGGGCTGCGCGTGGGGGACTCGTGGCAGCCCAGGCAGGTCATCTGCTCGCCCCGGTGCACGTAGGTGACCGAACGCATGGTCTGCACGGCCATGTGGTTTTCGTCCAGCGCCTGGAAGATCAGCTCCCGTTCGACCGGGGCCTCGAAGTACGCGCTGCCGTCGGTTTCGACCGGCACGATCCCCAGCGGCACGCGAGGGGTGTTCTCCCAGTGGTAGCCCATGTTCTTCGGCTCGTTCATCTGCGGGTTGCTCTTGGGGATGTCCTGGAGCACGCGAAGGTAGCGGATGCTCGTGCCCTCGGGCCAGGGCTGGTCCGACTCGTACACGTTCATCACGCTGATGGTGGCCGGGGGCCCTTCCGCGCGGGCCCCGGCGCCGCGGTTGGTGCCGCACGGGACCACCGGCGGCGCCGCCCGCGGGCGCAGCGGGATCGGGTCGATCAGGCGCATCGTCCAGTTGGTCCGTTTGTCGAAGACAAGGCTGTTCTCGCAGAGCAGCTCCAGGTTGCCGTAGCGGTCCAGCAGGTAAAGGTTCTCCCAGTAATTGCAGAGGTAGAAGTCTTCGCTGAGAGGCCAGGCCGTGCCGTAAGGGTACTGCAGGCGGGCGGGCTGTTCGCTCTCGGGGAAGGGCACGTACGGGGTGATCCGCCGGACCTGCGCCATGAAGTGGTCGTCCGGACCGGACAGGTCGAGCAACACCAGCGAGCCGAACGCCTCGCCGTGGTGCGGCGCCGCCGTCGCGACGTACTTGTGCGAGCCGGGGACGGCGCGGATGTTCATCTCGGTGTAGGGCCTGCCCATCCGGCCGTCGCGGCGGGCGTTGTCCGGCCAGGTGTGCCACGGGTACGGGTAGTTGCCGTGCGGCGCGCGGGGGTTGCGCCCGTCGGGCATGCAGATCCAGAAGTTCGAGCCCAGGCAGTTCTCGCGGTCGACGTAGTCCCACCGCGTGTAGACGATCATGCCGTGGTTGTCCACGCTGGGCTGCCACTCGCCCGTCTCGAAATAGCTCAGCGGCAGGATGTCTCCGCCGTCGGCGGTCATGCTGTGCAGGGAGTGCTGGGGCACCTCCAGCCCGCCGAAACAGCGGATGTACCCGCCGCGCCGCTGCGAGATGAACGCGATCCGCCCGTCGCCCCCGCCCGGAGGGGCGGGCAGGAAACACCCGTCGAAGTCGTCCCACGGCCCGTCGGTGAGCTGCACCAGTCCCGTGCCGTCGGCGCGGATGCGAAAGAGGCTCCAGGTGGTCTCGCGCGTCCACTCGTAGCAGTTGGGGCGGGTGTTGCCCGTCCACGAGAACACCACCGTCCGCCCGTCGCACGACAGGTCGGGCGAGAGGACCGCCCCGCCGGTGAGCTTCCTGCCGACCAGGCGGTCGGGCGAGTCGGCCCGCGGCCCGGCCTGCACCACCGCGTCCCGCAAGAGGTCCACCAGCACCGGGCGCGTCTTGAAGTCGCGCACGACATACAACCCGCCGCCCGGGATGGCGTTGAACCCGAAGTACTGCGTCTGGAAGTGCTGGCCCTGGCGGTCATTGGTGCCCCGCTGGCCCCACGCCCGCGAGCCGTTGTACACGCCGCGGGCAATGAAGAGGATCGAGTCGAAGTCCAGCAGCGGGTTGGCCATCGCTGCGCGGCGCCGCACCTCGCACGCCGCCAGGAACAGGCCCTTGCGCGCGTCCGGGCGGTCCAGGGGCGTTCGGTCGGCAGCCGCCCGCAGGGCGGCCAGGTCCGCCTCCGCGTCCCGCAGGTCCGGCCCGCCGCGCATCGAACGCAAATGCTCGACCAGGGCCCCCGCGCGGCGCAGGACGACCCCCAGGGGGTCGCCGTCTTCCGCCCGCACCAGGGCCTGGGCGTCCAGCGCCTGTTCGCTCGGGCCGGGCAGTTTCTCCCGGCCGCTCAGGCGGTTGGACAGGTGCCAGTGCTGCTCGTCCCAGTCGATCAGGAGGGCGTCGCGGACCTCCGCGTCGTCCGCGCGGCGGGCGAGCTTGAGCGACTGGCGGGCCTGGGCCAGCAAGCGGCGCAGGGCGGGCAGGTCGCCCGGCGGCGGCAGGATGCCCACGAACGCCGACTCGCTCCGCTCGAACGGGTCCTGCGGGGGCGAGCCGGAGAAGAACGCCTTCGCGTCGTTGCCGTTGCGCGAGGCGTCGGCGAATTGCCGGGCCGCCGGCCCTTCGTCGAAGCGCCACAATGCCAGCGTCTGCTCGTCGGCGGCTGGCGGGTCCGGCGGCGGGGCGGCGAACTTCCGCAGCCCGCGAGAGATCCGCACCTCGTCGATCAGGCCCTTGCAGCCGATGCCGCCCTCGCTGAGCGCGCCGACCGCCAGCGGGCCGGGCACGGTCCGAGCCGGCTTGTCCCCGCGGCGGACGCCCTGGTCGGCCACCTGCTTGCCGTCCACGAACAGGCGGACGCGATCATCGGTCGCGGTAAAGGCCAGGTGATGCCACTTGTCGTCGGTGACGACCGCGCCGGAGCGGATCTCCGCCGGCTGGCAGCCCGGCATGTACAGCGAGAGGTCGCCCTTGCGGGCGTAGGTGTAGAGTTCCCAGTGAGTGGCCGAAGACTTGGGCTCGTGCGCGATGAGGATGTTGAACGAGCCGGCCCCTCTCAGGCGGGCCCAGCACTCGCCGCTGATGGGCCGGGCGTTGTACTCCGCTCGGTGGGGGGCGCGGGCCGCGACCGCCTCGGCGTCCAGCGCCGAACCGAAGCGTCCCTCGGCCGCCCATGCGGGCGCCGCCAGCAACGCTGCCCCCGCCATCCAGATCCACCTGCGCCAACCAGCCAGTCCCTGCACGTCTCACCTTTCCTTTCGGGCATCCTCCCAAACGCCCGACAAGGAGGTCGAATTGCCCGCCCGCCCCGCGCAACAACAGGGCCGAGCCACATGGGCCCGGCCCTGCATGGATTCACTTCCATCTGTAAACGTATCAGGCGCGGCGTCTGCGGATATAGCCGCCCAGGCCCGCCCCGCCCAGCGACAGCAGGGCCAGCGTCAGCGGCTCGGGGACGGCCCTGATCTCGCCGGTCACGTACAACAGCGACAGGTCCCACGAGATCGTCCCGGCGGGCAACTGGAAGGCGTCGAACTCACCCGTGATCTCGCCGAAGTCCAGCAGGTCGAACACGTCGTTCTCGCTGATGGGGCTCATCGCGTTGACCGCCAGCGTCCCGCCGGCCGTCAGCAGGCCCGGGACGACCAGCTTGTCGTTAATCCCGTTGGCCGGGTCAACGTCCATCAGCAGCACGCCGTCGCCGCTCTGGGTGTAGTCGGCCTGGCCGGTCTCGGCGAACACCTGCACCTCGGCCAGGCTCACGATGCCGCTGCCGAGAAGGGCCACGCGAACGAACTGGGCGTCCTGGGGCGTGGGCAGCGAGATGTTCAGTGTCGGCGTGGGGTAGCCTCCGCCGGTGTAGTAGTCCTGGCCCCAGACCTCGTTGCTGGAGGCGTCCAGGAGCGAGACGCGGAAATTGGTCAAGCGTTCCGAGCAGCAGTCGGTGCGGTTCCACAGGGTGATGGACTTGATATCCGGGACCGTCGAGCCCAGATCCAGTCGCCACCAGGGTGTGAGTTGGTCCTGGGTGTGCGTGGTGGAGTTTTCGCCCCACTGCCCGGTGACGCGCCCGTCGATGGCCCGCTCCGGACTGCCCCCGCTGCTGATGGACGACTGGCTGGCCGTGCCGCCCATCGCGACGTTCACCGCTCCCCTGGCGATGGTGGTGGTGGCCACAACGCCCTGCCCGCCGGGGCTGAGCGCCCCGCCGGAGTTGGTCAGCGAATTGTCGATCTGAGTCGTGGTGATGGTCTGGGCTTGGGCGGCACTGTAGAGGGCGGCTATCTCGGCGGCGCCGAGGGCCTGGTCGTAGACCACGACTTCGTCAATCTTGCCTTTCCACCGCGTGCTGCCGTTCTCGCTGCCGATGGAGAACGTGCCCAGGTTGCTCATGACCTTCGTTTTGCCCGTGTCGCTCTGCCACAGGGCCCCGTTGCGGTAGATCTCCATCGTGCCGGTGGTGGCGTTCTTGACGAACGCCCAGTGCGACCACTCGCCGGCGAACAGCCCGGCGGCGTTCTTCTGGATACGGTCATAGCCGGTGCGCCCGGCGTCCCAGTAGACGGTGCTGTCGCTCCAGGGCAGGTGGACGTTCAGCGTGCGGGCGCCGTACGCGCTGCTCCCGCCCAGGATGCTCTGCTGGCGGGCGCTGTCGCCCCACTGCCAGAAGGCGATCGTGACCTGGTTGGTCACGGACGCGAAGGCCGTGCCGATGCTGTTCATCAGCACGTCCTGGCTGGTGCCGTCGAATTGGTAGGCCCCGCCGAACTTGCCGCCCACCGGCGTCAGTCCGCCCCGGATGGTGCCCACTGCGCCGCTTCCGCTGGCGTCGGCCGCCAGGACGCCGCCGGTCTCGTCGAAGTTCCAGTAGCCGACCAGGCCGGCTTGGGACGTGCCGGCCGCAATGCACAAAATGGCAACCAGACCGGCAACGGTAGTCAGATTCCTCATGCTTTTCTCCTCTTTGGCGAGGCAGACAAAACTGCGGCCTCTCAAGAGTCTGATCCTACGAGAGATCCGGTCTTCTGTCAATGGGGGAACTTGCTGATTCATCCCCAGTTTCAAGAGGCGCTACCTGCCCAGGGCGGTCCCGCCCGACATGTTCTGTGGGTCTGCAGACTCTCAGTGACCGACATCTTCATACCCTCCGCCGCACAGGCCCAACGGGCCGGCGTAGGATAGCCCTGCCCGAAACGCAGCGCAGGCCAGGGTGCCGGCTGGGGATGAGTCGGGGGAACTTGTGGGCGGAGATGACCCGCGCGCCGATCCGTTCTCGGAACGGTCCGTGGTCCGGGGCTGCGCTTGGTCCCGGAGGCAACAGAACGCTTTGCGAATCGTCCCTCGCTTCAAGCCCGGCGGCGCCGGATATAGCCGCCCAGGCCCGCCCCGCCCAGCGACAGCAGGGCCAGCGTCAGCGGCTCGGGGACGGCGTCCAGGTCCACCATCCGGATGGCGTCGACGTGGATGTGTCCCCAGGTGCCCGAGTTCTGGTCGACCAGGCGGAGATAGGCGTCCAGCCCGTTCAGGTCGCCGATGGTCCAGAACTCGTAGTCGAACTCGGTGACGTCCGCCTGGTGCTGGGTGGTGCGCTGGAGGGTGAAGTTGCCGTCGGACAGCATGTCCACCCACAGCTCGAAAGCCAGGCCCGGACGGGTGGACCCGCCGCCGGCGATGTAGAACTCCAGGATGTCGCCATCGAGCGTGAACTCGGGGCTGCGAAGAATGCCCATCGGGGCGTCCCAACTGTTGGGCAGGCACGAGCTGAGGAACCCCTCGCCGACGGTGAACACGCCCTTCTGGTTGATGTGACGGGTCGCCAGGCCGTTGGGCGTGTTGCCGAGGGTGAAGCTGCCCGTGTCGCCCGTCCAGCCCATCCAATCGCCCGCGTTGTCGAAACCGTACTCCAGAAGGACGCGATGATGCATGTCGATCGGCACCGACACCGCGCCCGGGAGGGCGAAGATCGTGTCGATCTCGGTCCAGCCGTAGCCGCCTATCTGCCGGTCGTACAGCACCGGCATCACGACCCGCCCGGCCAGCCCGGCCAGCGAGATCGACTGGGCCTGCAAGCCTCCGTTGCCGCTACGGGTCACGAACCGGATCGCCCCGCCGTCCCGCACAAAGTCATTGGCGGCCACGTCCCACAGGGCCACGCCCAAGCCCCCGCCGCGCTGGCTGCCCTCGACGACGGCGAACTGTCCGCCCGCCAGGTTGAACGACAGCACGGCCGATGCGTCCTGCACCACCAGGGCCTGGCCCCAGGTCAGGCTGGTCACGTTGTCCTGGTTTACGTTGTACACGTTTCGGACGTTGCCCGTCGGATCGTTCGCGTTGCTGTCGAACGTGGACAGCAGATACACGCCGTTGGCCCCGCGGTCGCTCCTCAGCCGCGTGCTGTTCATCCCGCCGCTGGTGTACCACACCTTGGGGTCGATCTTCGAACCGTAGTTGTCGAAGTCCTCCGAGTAGCCGCCCATGGCCCGGTACTGGGCCTGGATCTCGGCGCCGGTCAGGGCCTGGTTGTAGACGCGAACGTCGTCGATCGTGCCCTTGAAGGTCGTCCCGCCGCCATAGCGTCCGATCTCCAGGGCCCGGCCGTCGTTGGTGTTCAGCGTCGAGGCCTTCTGGGCGATCAGTGCGCCGTTGTAGTACGCCCGCCCGGCCGCCCCGTCGTGGGCCAACACGTACCAGCCCCAGGAGGTCGAGGAGAAGGGGGCGGTGAAGTCGAAATCGGGCGTGCTCCAGAACTGCGCCCGCCACTGATTGGCCGAGGTCAGCGTCCGCAGCGAGAACATCTGCCCGGCCGATCCGGTGCTGCCCAGGTCCCAGATGCTCCCGTTGTCGAAGGTGGTCGGGGCCGCCCATGCGGAGATCGACTTGGGATTGTTCCCGCCGACGCCCAGAACGGAGGCCTTGGCGTTGCTGGCGACCGTATCGATGTACCCGCCGGTCAACTGGATGGCCTGCCCGCCGCCGTACGGGCTGGGAACGAACGTGTAGCTGCCGTTGATGTTGCCGTTGAACGTGCCGACCGAGTCGTTGGCGTCGCCGTCCAGGTTGTACTGGGCCACCAGGCCGGCATCGGCCAGCCCGCAAGCGGCGGCAATCACGGCGCACGTGCACAATAGACAAGCGATCGGAGTGCTGAGTTGTCTCATCTGTTGCTCCTCTGTTCTCATGCTACGATCCGCTTGCGCAATCGTGTTACGATCCGCTTGCGTAATCGCGCGTGCTCAAGACGGGGACAGCCGGCAGTGCGGCAAGGGCCGCGGAATCAAGACCAGTGTGCCGAACGAATTGTCCGCATCCTCTGCTTTCCCCCTTATTATGCCCCTGCCGCCCAGACCGTCAAGGCCTATTTCCTTTGCTGCCCCTGTTCCTGTTCTTTTGCAGTGGCCGAAGTCCTAGATGAAGGGGCGTTGACATGCTGTCGATTCTTCTGATACCAGAAGACACCGGTCGAAGTGGTTTTGACCGCCGCCTCGTCGTACTCTTCGAATAGAAGCGCGATCAGGAGATCAGAGATGCCGAAACGAGCCAACAGGGCAGGACAAGATCCCATATCTTCTCTTCCTGGTGCGGACGCATCAGGGATCCGGTGGGTGGTCGCTTGTGGTTGCGAGTCCAAAGAAGAGGCAGTCTCTGGAACGCTGTCTATCATCAAGCACGTCAAGAAGCTTCGAAGAAGCGGAAAGCCCTGTCAAAAGCCGAAGAAACATTGAGACGGGGCTGGCTGTCAGGGCGGGGGCGGAGTCTTGCCTGCAAACAATTCCTCTCTCCTTCTTGCATTCCCTCTCCTCTGGCTGTATAGAAAGTCGTCTTGTACAAGTCGGCGATAACAGACATGAGGGCGGAAAATGCTGACAAATAAGAGAAAACAGGAGATTCTTTGTCGAGCAATGGTCTATGCGCGGGATGCGGGGGGCTTGATGCTTCACACGTTCCACTCGAGGAAGTCGGGCATGCCGATGGATTGGATAAGGGAACCCAAACTCCGCCCCACCCAGGGGATTATCTGCGGATATGACCGCCCCGATGGCACGTTTGCCTTGGCTCTGATGACAGCCCCTTGCGAAGCCGATCCAGCAATGGTCTCTGTTGTCTACGTTCACGAAATTGCCCATGACATTCTTGGTCACCCGGTCGAGGGCCGCCTGCTCTATTTCTATACCGCCAAAGAGGAGGAAGCTGACGTGTTTGCCCGAGGCTTCCTTTACGGTCTGGATGCCCCAGCGTGTCCTTGCAGCAAGAGCTTGGTTCCCAATGTGGTAACAACCAAGATCAAGCAGTTGCGGGAAGACGACAACGGCTTTTACTACGGAGACAAGGAACGGGCAGAAGACCTGCAACTCCTGAAGCAGTTGAAAGACCGAGTCTCCAGGGATCCAGACTATGACTGTTGATTGTATTCTTGGAAGAAAATTATTGTCGAGCGAATTGTACTTGCAAGACAAAGGTGATCCGCATATACTTCGGTGAGCTAGGAGAACTGGACCTATGGGGTCGAACGGAATCAACCTGAAAAGCATTCCGGGTGCCTTGAAGTCTGGGATAAAGTGGATGGTGACCACGGGCACTCCCACGGCCGACGAAGCCAAGGGCCTGGCGCAAGTGTTGGTTGAACACGTCAAGAAGCTGAATGCCCAGTGCGAAGCGGGAGCTTCTCCGAAGAAAAAGAAGCGAGACAAGTCTATTTGACTCTTCTGCTCTTCGTCGGTTGGACCATCGTCTGACTCCTCCTCTGACAGTCTCATTGTCTACCCTTGGCGCTGTCTTTCCGTCGGGACAAGAAGACTGCCATGCCTCAGCCGCTCATCTCGCTAGCATCTTCTATGCTCGTCCTGTCAGTCCGATTCGTGTGCCCCTTGTTGGCGATATCGCTGGGAGTACTTTTGGCAGTCCCCACGGGAATCCAGGGCAGTGAACCTCCGCACCAGTGGCGGGTCAGCGAGTTGAGGTTCGAGGCCCGGGAGGACCACGCCCAGCCGCTGGACGTGCAGATGACGGCGACGTTCGAGGGGCCCGTCGGCCGGCCAGAACCCCATCGACCGGCACGGAGGCCTGCTCAAGGTCAGTCCCGACCGTCGCTATCTCACCTACGCCGACGGCACGCCGTTCTTCTGGCTGGGTGACACGTGGTGGTTCTGTCCCAGCGACCTGACGCCCATCGACTCCTCCAACCGCCCGGACATCCCGTCGATGTACAAGACGCTCATCGACACGCGGGCTGACCAGGGCTACTCGGTCGTCCACATGGCCTTCCTGGGCACGATCCAGACGCCCGGCGGCAAGGCGAGCCACGGCGACCTGTTCGAGCGGCGGGTCAACCCGGCCTACTGGCAGAAGGTGGACCGGTACATCGAGTACGCCAACGCCCGGGGGATCGTCCCGGTGATCGGGTTCGGCCTCCATCAGTATCTCAACACGACTTCGCTGAAGCAGTTACAGGAGTTGTGGCGCTACGCCCTGGCCCGCCTGGGTTCGCACGCGGTCGCCTTCCTGATCTGCGGCGAGTACAACCAGCGGGGCAAGGACCTCGCCGCCGCCGCCCGCGTGGACAAGATCCTCCACCTGGGCCAGTACATCCGCGAGCGGGACCCGTACAAGCGGGCCCTCACGGTCCACCCGTGGGCGACGGGGGTCGAGGGGCGGCAAATGTGGACGCAGGGCTGGTACGACGTGATCATGCTCCAGGGCGGGCACGGGCGCACGCCGCCGGCGGTGTCCGCCTATCGCCAGGCGCTGGACCACAAGCCCACCCGCCCGGTGATCGAGGGCGAGTGCAAGTACGAGGGCATCCACAGGTTCACCGCAGGGGAGGTCCGCCACGTCGCCTACCGCGCCTTCCAGGCGGGCTGTCGCGGGTTTACCTATGGCTCGCATGGGCTGTGGTATCCCACCCGCGACGAGAACGATCGCAAGTTCGACAACTGGGGCTCGCCCATGCCCTGGTGGCGGGCGTACAAGCGCCCCGGCGGGGCCCAGATGAAGCACTTCCACGCGCGCTATGAATCGTTGGAGTGGTGGCGGCTCCAACCGCTGCCGCAGGCAGTGCGGACCGAGCCCCAACTCGACGAGCAGCGCCAGCCCCTCGTGCAGGGCCTGCCCGCCGGCAAGCCGGGCCATGCACGCCCGCTGTACTTGATCTACTTCTCCGCCGGTTCGGATGAAGCCGCCACCCTCACCGGCCTGCCCCCGGCGGCTGCGCCGCGATACGGCGCCCAGTGGTTCGATCCCCGCACCGGCGAGCAAAAACCCGCGGGCGAGTTGGTAGCCGAGGGCGGCGCCCTCCGCCTGCCGGACCGCCCGTCAGCCGTCGACTGGGTCCTGCGCCTGCGTTCGTAGGGCTTGCAGTGTGCCCCGCCTGCGGCGGGCAGCCCGTAAGGGCATCGAACGCGCCATCCAACGCCTTACGGCGTCACTACGAACGCTGCGCCTGCGTTCGTAGCTTGCCTGCCTGAACGCTACGCTCGCACGCCCGCCATCAGCGGCTTGTACGGGCGCCCCGGGATGAGCTGCTTGCCGTCGCTGAATCCTTCGGGCCGGGGCGCCAGGCGGCGGACCATGCGGCTGCGCCACGTCTCCAACAACTTGGCCGCCGCCGGATCGGCGGCCAGGTTGTGCTCCTCGCGCGGGTCCGACTGGAGGTCGAACAATCGCTCGCGCCCGTCGGTGGGGCGCCAGACGTACTTGTGCCGCCCGTCGGTCAGGGCGTGATACGCCTGATCGCGGCTGTAGCAGGGGGCGTGCTCGAAGTGGAGCTGCTCGCGGATCACCTGCTTCTGCCCGCGCAGCGCGGGCACGAGGCTCACGCCGTCGACGGCGGGGCAGTTCGCCCCCGCCAGCTCCGCCAGCGTGGGCAGCAGGTCCTCCAGGCACACGGGCCGGTCGCACCTCATGCCCGGCGCGAAGCCCAGTTCCTTCGACCCGGCCAGGAGGAACGGGATGTTCGCGGAGCCCTCGAAGGGCTCGCACTTGCGGAAGTAGCCGTGATCGCCCAGCATCTCGCCGTGGTCGGTGGAGAACACGATCAGCCAGGACCTGCCCGCCTTCTCGCTGCGGGCGATGAACTCCGAAATCAGCGGGGCGATCTGGTCGTCGAGGTGCTCGATGAGCCCGAAGTAGCCCGCCTGGGCGCGGCGCAGCGTGTCGCCCTCCAGCAGGACGCGGTGCCCCCCGTCGGCGCCGGGCGGCGGCTTGATCGACGCGTAGTCCACCCAGTCGCCCCGGGCCGGGGCGGGCAGGTCGCGGCCCAGGTATGCCTCGAAGTACTTCTTCGGCGGAAACAGCGGCGGGTGTGGCGCGTAGAACGAGGCCGTCAGGAACAGCGGCTTGTCGGGCGCCGCCTCGGCCAGCAGCTTGCGGGCCTTGCTCGCTACCCATGCCGTCGGGTGCAGCGCGTCGTCCAGCGGCCAGGGCGTGGCCGGCCAGAGGTTGTAGTTCGCCCCGATGCTCGCGACCCACTGGCGGATGTCCTTGACCTGCGGGGCGGCCTGGCGAAGCTCGGCTGCGTAGTCGTCGTTGCCCACGTACGTGGACCCGCGGATCGCCTGCTGGTAGCCGAGTTTCTCAGGCCCGGCGATCTGGTGCATCTCGCGTCCGACCAGGGCGGTGGCGTACCCCGCGGCCGCCAGGACCTGCGGCATCGTGGGCGTGGTGATCGGCTTGGCCCGGAAACCCACCACCCCGCTGGTCTGCGGGAACAGGCCCGTCAGCAGCCCGAACCGCGCCGGGATGCACGACGCCACCGTCGTGTACGCCCGCCGAAACAGCCCGCCCCGCCGCGCCAGGCCGTCCACCGTCGGCGTCCGCACAACCGGGTGGTTCAGGATCGACAGGCAGTCTCCCCGCATCTGGTCCGGCATGAGGAACAGGATGTCCGGACGCGGGGCCTTGGCGGCGGGGGCGTCTGCGGGCTTCTTCGTGTCCGTTTCGGCAGAGCGCGCTCGCGCTGCGCCCGCCATCGCGCCCGCCGCGACGGCGGAGGCTTGCAGGAACTTGCGACGAGTCGGGCGACTCGCGGATTGCTCGAATGACGTGCCCACAGGCAACTCCATACGGTCCCGGTCTGTCCCGGCACCCAATTGAAGGACAGCGCGAATTCCTCAAGCGGCGTCAGACGTCTTCCTGATGTCCTCGTACAGGGCGTCGGGAGCCAGATCCGCCCCGTTGGGCCAGCAGACGGTCCCGAACTCGTCAATCGTGGCCTTGGCGAAGAAGGCAGGATCCTTCAATGGTTCGAAAACGGGCCCATACAGCTCGTCGGCCAGGGATATGACACCGTGTGTGCCATCCTCGAACCACACCTCCAGGCGGTAGTCCGGAAGCGCCTCGACTCGCGCAACTCTCACCATGTGGTCTACTCCAGCGGGGCAATCGGTTCCAATGGATGATGCCCGTTCGCCAGGAACCAGTTTCTCTGCAATTCGTCACGATGCTCGGCCGCCCACTCCAACACCAGCGCCATCGCCCGACGGGGCAACCGCCCGGCCAGCACCCTCAAGCTGTCTATCACAATTGTAACATCATCCGAACCATAGTGGGCGTGGAAGTGCGGCGGCGCGTGCTCCCTGTGGAACATGCGAATCGTAATCCCGAAGAATCTGCTGATCGTTGGCATGAACAAAAGCCCTCGCCCATCGGGCGCCGCTGCGACGGGGCAGTCGACGCGAACCATACGGCCGCGGCCCGGGCAGTGTCAAGCGCCGGGTCGGCTCGATCCGTGTCCAGCCGCTGCGTGAAGTCAGTGGTGCAGTCCAAGGAGGTCCTTGCGGACGGGGCCAAGACGCAGTAGGGTAGCCGGCATGATTCGACGAACACTTCCGGCGATCGTTTCTGTCGTCTCGATTCCTGCAATCGCCCTTGGTTTCATGGCGCTCTCAGCCGCTCTGGCGGTGGCGGCCGACGCTCCGCGCCCGAACATATTGATCATCTTCACCGACGATCAGGGCTACGGCGACCTGGGGTGCTTCGGCTCGAAGACCAACAAGACGCCGCGGATGGACAAGCTGGCCGCCGAGGGCACGCGGTTCACCAACTTCTACGCCCAGCACGTGTGCGGGCCGTCGCGGTCGGCCCTGCTGACCGGGCGCTACCCGATCCGCAGCGGCGGGTGGGGCATGCCGGCCTCCGAGATCACCTGGGCGGAGCTGATCAGGAAGGTGGGCTACCAGACGGCCTGCATCGGCAAGTGGGACGTGAGCAACCGCAAGGCGATCATCGAGCGCATGCCCAACGCGCAGGGGTTCGACTATTACTTCGGCACGTTGGGCGCCAACGACAACGGGATCGTCCCCTTCCACGAGAACAACGCCCCCGCGGGCAAGACGCGCGACATGGGCAGCCTGGCGCGGCTGTACACGGACAAGGCCATCGACTACCTCAAGAACAAGCGCGACAAGTCCAAGCCGTTCGTGCTCTACCTGGCCCACACGATGATGCACACGATCATCGACGCCTCGCCCAGGTTCAAGGGCACGTCCAAGGGCGGGCTGTACGGCGACGTGGTGGAGGAGTTCGACTTCGAGACGGGGCGGCTGCTGGACACGCTGGACGAACTGGGCCTGCGGGAAACCACGCTGGTGATCTACACCACCGATAACGGCCCGTGGAACCAGCCCTCATACACCAAGACCAAGAAGGGCCACCCGCCGGGGTCGATCTTCTGGGGCGACGCGGGGCCCCTGCGCAACGGCAAGGGCTCGTGCTACGAGGGCGGCTCGCGGGCGGCGTGCATCGTCCGCTGGCCGGGCAAGGTGCCCGCGGGCGCCGTCTCGCCGGCCATCTTCGCCACCATCGACTTCCTGCCGACCTTCGCGACCCTGGCGGGCTTCGACGCGCCGGGCGACCGCCTGATCGACGGCGTGAGCCAGGTGGACCTGCTGCTGGGCAAGAGCCCCGCCGGCGCGAGAGACACCTACTTCTACCAGGGCAACGGCGTCCGCAAGGGCAAGTGGAAGTACCTGCGGGCCAAGCACCACGTGATCAAGTGGGCGGTGGACGCCAAGCGCGCCGAGGCGGTGGAACTGTACGACCTGGAGGCGGACATCGGCGAGACGAAGAACCTGGCCGACCAGCACCCCGAGATCGTCAAGGAACTGGAGGCCCTGACGGAGAAGATCGCCAAGGGCGACCGTTCGTAGCCCGGCTCTGCCGCAGGCAAACGCATCCACAAAGGGCTTTCCGCCAAGAGCTGTTCCAGGACGTGGCACGGGCGTCCCGCCCGTGGGGGCAGGGCCGGGACGGCCCTGCGACACACGGCCAAGATGGCCGTGCCACCCTCTTGAAACCGCTTCTACGCCTTCTGCCGCCAGGCCGCGGAGGCGGCGGCCAGGACCTCGCGGACGCTGGCGTGGTGGGTATCGGCGGCGGTGCGGCAGTCGGCGAACTCGGGCGAGGCGGTGACGACCCGGCCGTCCAGCCGTCCGACCTTGATGCGGATCGGTCCGAAGACGGTCTCCACCGTCTCGAAGCTTCGCAGCAGTTTGCCGCGGCGACACGAGCGGCGCCGCACGCCGAAGGTGGTGGTCTCCTCGAAGAACACCCGCTCCGCCGCGGCGGCGTCGGCGGGGCGGCACAGGGCCGACAGCACCCACGCCGGGCGCGACTTCTTCATCACCGCGGGGGCGGCCCAGGCGTCCACGCACCCGCAGGCCAGCAGCTTGTCGATGGCCTGCCCGAGCACCTCGCCCGTGCAGTCGTCGAGGTTGGCAGCCAGCTCGACCAGCTCATCGGCGTCGCCCTCTTGGGCGACCTGGCCGACGATGACCCGCAGGAGGTTGGACAGGTGCGGCGTGTCTCGCGAGCCGGCCCCGTAGCCGACCGACGCGACCGTCATCTCCGGAGCGGGGCCAAACGACTCCGCCAGCTCGGTGAAGATGGCGGCGGCGGTGGGGGTGAGGGCCTCGCCTTCGATCTCGATGGCCCGCAGGGGCACGCCGACCAGCAGCTCGGCGACGGCCGGCGCGGGCACCGGCAGCAGGCCGTGCTCGCAGCGGACCATGCCGCTGCCGACAGGGACGCCCGAGCAGATGACGCGGTCGATCCCCAGCAGTTCCAGGGCGATGCACGCGCCGACGATGTCCACGATGCTGTCGACCGCCCCGACCTCGTGGAAGTGGACCTCCTGAATGTCGATGCGGTGGACCTTGGCCTCGGCCCGGCCCAGGCGGGTGAAGATCCGCCTGGCCCGCTCGGCTGCCCGCGGGGCCAGACTCGCCCGGTCGATCAGGTCGAGGATGTCGGCCAGCCGGCGCCGCGGGGCGTGGGCGTGATCGTGATGCTCGTGCTCGTGTGGATGCTCGTGGTCCTGGGGGACGCCGCTTTCGGACACGTCAACGTGGAACTGGAGCCCGCCCAGGCCGGCGCGGCGGACCCGTTCGGTCCGGACGGCGCATTCGTCCAGGCCGAGCTTGGCCAGCTCGGCGCGGCAGGCATCCTCGTCGGCCCCCGCGTCCAGCAGGGCCGCTACGATCATGTCCCCTCCCGCGCCGGCGAAGCAGTCGAAATACGCAACGTTCATCCGCTACACCCTTTCGGCTGGGAGTGTAGACACGGGCGTGCGAGAATGCAAGTAGACGTGGGCCCGGTGGCCACGGGCACGGCTCAAAGAGGAGAAGGTTCAACAGATGAACGCTCAACTTCCAGTGCTCAAGGAAACGCCCAAGTGACAAGGCCAAACGGACGGGGGGCTTCCTTGGTCATTGGAAATTCAACGTTCATCTGTTGGAACTTCTCTATGGTTGACCCCCGCGGCGGATTGGACTACCATCGCCCGGACCTGCCAGCAAGGAGAACATGACATGATCATCGCGGACCTGGCCCAGATCGCGGGGCGGACGTACCCGGCCCGGCGGCGGACACAGAACCTCGTCGGCGGCGTCTCGCCCATCCAGTGCAAGAGCTTCTGCATCGGCTTCGTCACCCTCGATGCGGACGGCGGGCAGGTGCCCTGGCACAACCAGGACCAGGAGGAAGTCTACTTCGTCCTGGAGGGCACGGGCGAGATGTGCCTGGGCGACCAGCGCCAGGTGCTCACCGGCGGGCAGGCGGTATTCATCCCGCCCGGCGTCTTCCACCAGTTGACCAACGTGGGCCAGACGCCGCTGAAGATGCTGTACTGCTACGGCCCGGCCGGTGACGTCGCCCACTGGCGCCAGGAACTGGACGGCACGCTGCCCAAGGCCGGCGTGGACGTCCCGCCCCTGCCCGAGGGCGCCCGCCCCCAATGCACCGAAAAGCCCGGGAAGTAGGGACCAGGGACCAGGGAATAGGGAATAGGGATCAGGGAATAGAGAATAGAGAGCTTACCATGGCCAGCCTGACGACTCATCGAATCGGGATCATCATGAACGGCGTCACCGGGCGGATGGGGACCAACCAGCACCTCATGCGCTCGATCGTGGCGATCATCCGGCAGGGCGGCGTGCGCGTGGGGGCCAGCGAGGTCATCATGCCCGATCCCATCCTGGTCGGGCGGAACATGGCCAAGCTCGAGGCCCTGGCGGCCATGTCGGGCGTCCAGAAGGTGACGACCGACCTGGACGCCGCCCTGGCCGACGGCGACTACTCGCTCTACTTCGACGCCCAGACGACCGACCGACGCCACGAGTGCGTGAGCAAGGCGATCGCGGCCGGCAAGCACGTCTATTGCGAGAAGCCCACCGGCACGAGCCTTCGCGAGGCGATGGACCTGTACGAGCAGGCGACCAGGGCGGGGCTGAAGAACGGCGTGGTGCAGGACAAGCTGTTCCTGCCCGGACTGCTCAAGCTCAAGGCCCTGCGCGACAGCGGGTTCTTCGGGCGGATCCTCTCGGTGCGGGGCGAGTTCGGCTACTGGGTGTACGAGGGCGACGTCGTGCCCGCCCAGCGCCCGAGTTGGAACTACCGCAAGGAGGACGGCGGCGGGATCATCGTCGACATGCTCTGCCACTGGCGATACGTGCTGGACAATCTGTTCGGCCCCGTGCGGGCCGTCTCGTGCCTGGGGGCCACGCACATCCCGCAGCGGTGGGACGAGCAGGGCAAGCCCTACGCCTGCACGGCCGACGACTCCGCCTACGCGACGTTCCTGCTGGAAGGCGACATCGTCGCCCACTTCAACTCCTCCTGGTGCGTGCGGGTGCGGCGCGACGACCTGCTGACGGTCCAGGTGGACGGGACCAAGGGCTCGGCCGTCGCGGGCCTGCGCAAGTGCTGGATGCAACCGTACGGGGGCACGCCCAAGCCCGTCTGGAACCCGGACGTGGACTCGCCCATTGACTTCCGCGCCGGCTGGCTGGAGGCCCCGGACCAGACCAGCTACGACAACGCCTTCAAGGTCCAGTGGGAGATGTTCCTCAAGCACGTGGTCAAGGGCGCACCCTTCGCCTGGACGCTCCTGGAAGGCGCCAAGGGCGTGCAACTGGCGGAACGGGGCATCGAGTCCTGGCAGAAGCGCGCCTGGGTGGAGGTGCCGAAATTGGGGTGAACTATGGGAACGGCTCCTGGGAATTATGAGAGTGATGGGAATTAGGGAATGCCCAATCCCATAACTCCCATGACTCTCATGACTCCCATGGCGGGCAGACGCCTTATCGCCTCGACATGCTCATCATGATTCGCAGGACGTACCAGAACATCAGGGCCACCGAGGCGAACAGTTCCAGCGAGGCGGCCACGTGGCGGTCGGTGGGATAGTGCAGGAGGATCTTCGACGTGTCATAGAGGATGGCCGCGGCCGCCAGGCCCACCATGGCCACCGAGAAGAACAATCCCAGCGTGAAGCCGAAGATGGCCCCGCCGACGATCGCGCCCAGGGCGACGAAGCCGCCGATGGTCAGGATGCCCCTCAGGAAGGAGAAGTCCTTCCGCGTGGTGAACGCGACGGCCGTCAGGCCCGCGAAGAGCAGGCCCGTGATGAGCGCCGCGTTGGGCAGGACGTCGGGGGAGGAGTGGAAGACGGCGATGGTCAGGAGCGGCACGAAGATCACCGCCTCCGCGACCACGTACAGTCCGAGCCCGGCGTACTGCGCTGCCGCCGACGCGCCGCTGGCGGCCAGGCTGCGGGCCATCCACCCCGCCAGGATGAACGCGCCGAGGAACATCAGCCAGCCGTAGCGGCTGGCCTGGAGGAACGAGAACATGTATCCCGGCAGGGCGGACCGCAGCAGGATCATTTCGAGCAGCACGAACAGCCCGACCGCGCCGGCCAGGTGCAGGTAGGTCCGCCGGATGAATCCCGCTCTGGCATCGGCCCGGGCCTGTGCCGCCGGCACGCTTGCTTCGTAAGCGTAGGTATTCATCGCGTGTCTCCTTAGATAGTCTCGTTGACGATCAGCCCGTTCGGGCATGTTGCCTGTGCTGGTCGCGGCCAGCCAGTTCGCCAAGCGGGACGCCCCGCTATCGGATACCATTGTCGCGCTGCCAGGGCGGACATTCAAGTGGCGGCGCGAAGAATTTGCGGGCGCCGCCTCGTGCAGGCCGGGCGTCTCCGTTGATGCTATAATCCGACAGCAGCGGTCGACCGATGACGAATCAGGACACGCAGACCCGTTGGGATGTACGGAGCGTCTCACGTGTGGCCGGCCCAGCGCGGGTGATAGAGATGAACCTCGGGTTCATGAAACGAATGACCAAGGCAGGCATCCTGGCAGCGGCTCTTGCCCTGATTACGGGCGGATGCGATTCGCCGCAACAGCCGGGCCCTCCCCTCTCCCGTCCTGCGGACCAGTCGGAGGCGGCTACGCGCCTCGGCGTACCCAAGGATCTGACGCTTCAGCTTGGCGGGGGCGTCTCCATGAAGTTGATCCTGATCCCGAGCGGCGAGTTCCTGATGGGAAGCCCCGGGAGCGAGAGAGAACGCAAGCGTGACGAAGGCCCCCAACACCAGGTGACGATCAGCAGGCCGTTCTACATGGGCATCTATCCCGTCACGCAGGAACAGTACGCGCA
This sequence comes from Planctomycetota bacterium, assembly GCA_022705325.1. GTDB lineage: Bacteria > Planctomycetota > Phycisphaerae > SM23-33 > SM23-33 > MWDR01. The sequence goes on from JAKJER010000016.1 coordinate 118,471, forward strand.
GGTTACCAGAAGCAATCCCAGCAAGCACCAGACCATCCGCGGGTGGGAGGCGGGGTACGTCAAGGACATCATGGACAAGAATCCTGCCAGGCACTCCGGCGCCAGGAACCCGGTGGACAGTGTATCCTGGGCCGACGCCGCCAGATTCTGCGAGGCGCTTTCCGGCCGGGTGGGCAAGAGGGTGCGACTGCCAAGCGAGGCGGAATGGGAATACGCCTGCAGGGCCGGCACCGCAACCGCGTTCAACACGGGTCAGACACTGCGTCCTTCCCAGGCTAGCTACAACGACAACTACGACAGGCGCCGTGGCGGCGGCTGGCCGGTCGAGACGGTTCCTGTTGGCAGCTTCGCGCCAAACGCCTGGGGCCTGCACGATATGCACGGAAACGTGTTTGAGTGGTGCGCGGACTGGTACGATCCGGAATTCTACAAGGCATCTCCTGCCGTAGATCCCCAGGGTCCTTCCTCTGGAAGCCTCCGCGTCCTGCGAGGGGGCGCGTACCTGTTCCCCGTGCGTTACTCCCGTTCCGCCTCTCGATACAACATCGCCGAGGGGCCAGCGTTCGATTGCATAGGCTTTCGGGTTGTCGTGGAAGTTCAGGATGCGCCCGAGTCTTGACAATCCGCGAAGCGGCGCCTTGGCTTGGGTCGCGGTCGGCGCGGCCTACCACAAGACGCCGCTTCCCGGCTGAGTCTTCTGACCGGGCAGTCCTCAGAGGCAGGACCTGCAGGGGTGAACTGCTGATTCCGGAAGTGCCAGCCACACCTTGCGCGAGAGATGCGCTACTGCTCTTTGATCACCGTCCATGACGCGTACGTCTTCTCGACGGTGTATTCCTTGCCGCCTGCATCGAAGACATGGAGGATCACGCGGATCTTGTCGAAGTCTCCATGTCCGTTGATGTAGAACGGGACGATGAACTGCTCGCCCAGCGGATCGCGTCTACCGGATGGCTTGCGCAGGATGCGCTTCCATCTCTGTTCCCCGGTCAGGAAGATCTCGGTGTCCAGTTGATAGCCGAAGACCTTCTGCGGGTTGCGGTTCTTCACGTTGACCCGATACTGACTGTTTCCGCGCTGCCCGCTGCGGTCCTGCAGTTCCTTCATGTCCTGGAGTTCCACACCCGGCATGGGCAAGGCCGCGATTCGATCCGCCTGGACTGGCTGCCGGGCCTGGTTCTTGGGCCGGACGACCTCTTGCTGCGCGGCGTTCTGTTGTGGCTGCACCACCGTCTTCGTGCAACCGGCGACGGCGATCGCCGCCGTCCAAACGCCAATCCACAGGGGCATCTTGCTCACGGAACACATCCTTACTGTCGGCAACGTCAGGGGCTGGCCGCAGCGGCCTGATCCAAGCGGCCGCTTTGTTCTTGTCCGCGCCGCCGGCCGCCGGGCGGACGATACGACCGCTGAGCGTCCCGGAGCGGCGAGGACTACGGCAAGTCGCCCAGCTTCTGAACGTACCTGACGGAGTCGGCAATGTACTGTTTCGTCTGGGTCTCGGTCATCTCGACCCCCCGGACGCCTTCGACCTCCAGGGTGATCGGCCCGCGGAAGCGGTGGTCCTTCAGGACCTTGAGGACGCCCGGGAAATCCACCACGCCCGTACCGAGCACGGGGAAGTTCCACTCCATGTATCGGCCGCTATGGTCCTTCAACTCGACCGTGGCGACGTAGTCGATGATCTTCTTCAGCTCCGTGACCGCCTCTGCGCCCTTGTTGTAGAACGTGATGTTGCCGGTGTCGAAGTTCACCCGGACGTTGGGGTGATTGATCTCCTTCATGGTCGCCAGGTGCGCGTCGGCGTTGGTCCCCAGGTCGGGATGGGTTTCCAGGGCGATGGTCACGCCGTGCTTGCGGGCGATCTCGCCCGCCTGCCGCAGCCGCTCGCAGGCGACCTGCCTGCTGGCCCCCGTATGCCTGGGCGAGAGGAACATGTAGCGCACGCCCATCCGCTCGCACACGGCGAGTTGGGAGGCCAGTTCCTCCACGCACGACTCGCGCCCCAGGTCCGTCTGACCGCGAAGGACCAGCGGCTGGAGGTTGTGCTCGGCCAGCCGGCCCGCCACGGTCGCAACGTGGTCCGCTGCGGGCACGCTGGTGAAGACGCGGGCGATTCCGATGGAGGGCAGGTGCGTCCAGGCGGCGTCGTCGTACTTGCCGTAATTCTGCATCCGGACCGTCAGAGGACAGGGCGGCACGGAGGGTGTCAGCGGCGCCGGGATGGCCACCAGGTCGGTCACGGTGTGCCCCCCGCGGGCGATCCGCGCCAAGGTGTAGACCGTTCCGTCGCGGCCCACGGCGATCGAGTTGACGTAGAGCGGGCGCTGGCCGTCCTTGTAGAACACCGCTCCATGGTCGGTGTACTTTGCGGCAGGGATGTCGTAGGTGACCAGGTGCAGGTCTTCCAGGCCCTTGGCCTCGCCCTTGCCGGTGCTCTCCTTGCCGGTCACGCGTTTTCCGTCCACGTAGATGGGCCCGCCGGTGAGGTAGTAGAGCGTCCGCCCGTCAGGCCCCAGGGTAAAGCCGAGGTAGCCGTAACTGAACTGGTCGTACATGCCGCTCCGCCGGGACGGCAGCGACGTCAGGCGGTCCAGCACGGTCACCCGCGGCGGGCGGGGGTCGAACCGGAAAAGGTAACCCGAGTTGCCGTGCACGCCGTACACGGCCTTCTGGCCCGGGTGCCAGATCACCTGGCGCCAGTTATAGGCCATGTGGCCCGGGTTGGTGGGGTCGTACAGGCCGAAGTAGTCCTTCTTGAGGTTCTCGCCCTGGAGCGTTTCGATGGCGTCGCGGTCGTAGCGGTAGCGCAGGATTGCCCCGTCGCCGATGCTGAAGTAGACCGAGCCATCCTCGGGGTCGATGGCGAAGGAGCGGCACAGCGTGCGGTAGTTGGCGCCCTTGCCGTTCTCGCCCTGGAGCGAGGTCGGCCCGAGGTCCTTCAGTTCGCGGCGGGCCAGGTCATAGCGGATGAAATGCCCGCCCGGCCAGGTGAGCCCGTAGAGCCGTCCCCGCCGCGTGTCCATGTTCATGGTGAGGATGCCTTCCCCGCCCGGGGCGAGGGCGAGGTTCTCGAATCGGCCGGTGGCCATGTCGTACGAGAGGAAGTGCCCGCCCTGGTAGGGTTTCCAGCCCGGCGGCGGGGGGCCGATCTTCTCCATGTCGTCGATGATCGCGTAGAATCCGGTGTGGGTGGCGAAGTAAAGCTTGCCGTCGCATTCCACGAGGTTGTTGTGACACTTCCCTTGGGCGACGGCCTTCATCCCCTTCTCGCCGCAGGCCTCGGTCAGGTCGCCCAGGTGGCGGATCTTCCCGGTCGCCGGATCGAAGCAGTACATCTGCCCGGCCACGTCGTGCGCCTCCGAGCAGAGCACGTAGTAGATCTTCCCGTCGCTTCCCGTGCCCATGCCGTTGTACGTGTCGTGGCCCTGGGGGAAACCGGAATCGTAAGTTTGCGCGATCAGCCGGGGGGGACTATCGCCCGGACCCGCCGCCCCGGCGCCAGGCGCCGGGGCCATGCACGAGGCCAGCGTCAACGACATGACCAGGGACGCACCGACAACGCTCAATCCACGTACGCACATGCCAAGAACCTCCCGATGATCACCGTGCTGTCGCATATCCGATTTCGGGTGGCACGGTCGTCCCCCAGGGACGACCGTGAGTTCTCGCCGCACACGACACGGCCGTGCCACCCACACAAGCGGCCGTGTCACCCAACCATTATGCCTTGGCCAACTCGCCGGCGCAGGCCTGGATCTTGCGGATCGCCTCGGTCGGCGCGATGACCTTGCGGGCGAGGCCCGCGTGAAACTCACCCGCCCAGGAGGCCGAGACCGTCAGCAGCAACGTGACGATGTTCCGTCGCTTGAGTGCCTGCCTTTCGCGCCGCTGCGGCTACGCCAATTCCTTGCGGTGTGCCCAGACCTTCTCGAACGCCTTGACGTACTGGTCCACCAGTTCGGGCGCATCGGACGTGAAGTACGGCAGCGAAATCACCGTCCGGTTGGCCTGGTCGCAGCCGGGCATCTTCTCGGCCGCCGCCGGAAGGTGGTGCCACCACTTCGCCTCATGGAATACGGCGTACGTGTGCAGGAGCGTCCAGTGGAACTCCGCGGCGTCGACGCCCTCGGCCTTCAGCGCCTTGACGCACGCCTGGCGCGACATGCCGGCCTTGGCGGAGTCGAGGAGCAGGAAGTTGCGGCTGTAGTAGACCCGCTGGCACTCGGGGCGGATGTCGGTGGTCGACAGCCCCGGCAACTGGGCCAGGCGGTCGTTGAGGCGTTTCATCTGGGCGACGCCGGCGGCGTTGCGCTCGGCCAGGTGCGACAACTGGATCTTCGCCAGGACGGCGGCGACGGGGTGCATGCGGTACTTCCCGCCCAGGGCCGTGCCGGCGTACTTGCGATAGGGGCTGTCCTTGGGAAGCGTGGGCGGGATCCAGTACTCGCCGAAAGTGGCGGCCCGCTCGTAGTCCGCCCTCGTCTTGTACATCCCGATGCCGCCCTCCATGGCGGGCAGCGGCTTGCTGGTCTGGAGGCTGAAGCCCGACATCCGCCCCCAGGTCCCCATGAGCCTGCCCTGGAGCGACGCCCCGTGCGCGTGGCTGGCGTCTTCCACCACGTCCAGGCCGTGCTCCTTCGCAAAGTCGCAGATGTGGTCCATGTCGCAGGGCAGGCCAAACCAGTGGACGGGCATGATCGCCCGCGTATTCTTGGTCAGCCTCCGCTTGCAGTCCTCGACGTCGAGGTTCAGCGTGCGCGGGTTGACGTCCACCCAGGCGGGGACCAGGCCGAAGAACCGCATCGGCACGACCGGGAACCACGTGCTGTAGTCCGGGACGAGGACTTCGCTGCCTGGGGGCAGGTCCAGGGCGAACATCATGGCCGTCAGCGCGCTGGTGCCGTTGCAGTGGGCCTTGCAGAGGGGGGTCTTGTGGAACTCGGACCAGGCCTTCTCAAACTGGGCCAGCGCGTCATAGCCGGGCGAGCGAAGGAGGGCCATGACGGCCTGCTCCTCTTCCCGGCCGTAAATCGGCCAGCGGGTCGCCGACCGGGCGGTCACCGCCTTGGTCCCGCCGTTCAGCGCCAGGGCCTCGGGGCCGGCCGCCGCTGCCTGTCCCTGCGCGCCCGCGCCGGCCAGGCACGCTCCCGCCGCCAACGCGCTTGCCGACTGGAGAAACTCCCGCCGCCTCGACAGCCGCCTGGGATCATGGTTTTTCCGGTTCATGTTCCGCGTCCTTTCTCGCGCCGTGCGGGGCGATTTCCACGCCCAGCAGCGAGGCGATGGCCTGCTTCACCAAGGCTTCCGATTCGGGTTTGACGTTCGCATCGGTCGGTTCGTAGCCGCCCTCCTGGAACGCCTTCTCGGGACAGATGTACCCCGTGGCGCAGTCGCCGTAGCCCGCCACGGCCACGAAACCGCCCGGCGCCGCCTCCTGCGCGAACGTCTGAAAGCACAGCATCGGCTCGCCGGGCAGATGCACGATGTACACGTTTCCCATTTGCAGCGACGTGCACTCGATGGGCTGGTTCTTCCTCTGGTGGAAGGCCAGGCGGACGGCGCCGGCGTACGCCCGCAGGGCCGGTGCGACCTTGGGGTTCTTCATGCGGGCGATGCAGTCGTCGAGGTTGAAGCCCGGATCGGTTCGCGGCGCCAGCAGGAGCGGATGCGTCCGCCACCGCACCGGCCCGACGGGGGTGAACTTCGTCGCCGCGACGGACGCCTCCAGCCCCGCCAGCATCCGCCGGGCGAGTTCGACGCGGCACTGTTTGCTGCCGTCGTTGTACTTGCCCACCGTGATGTCGCCCCCGCAACCGGTGAAGTAGATCTGGAAGACGCGCTCCTTGGCCTCCAGCGCCTCGCGGGCCTCGCCGACGAAGTCGCTGCTGGCCCGCCCATCGCCGTACGGCGTCTGGGGGTGAGTGGCGTAATAGTGCAGCCGGACCAGCGGCTTCTCCCCCCGGGCCAGGGTGATCGTCTTCACGTACGGGTCGATCGTCCCCTCGTCCAGCGCCCGCACGGAGGGGTCCTTGCACGTGCTGTAGCGGACGCGGATCTTGCCCGTCGCATCTACCGGGCGGCGCGTGGCGGCCACGCGATCGACCTTGGCCTGGCCCGTGCCGACGCGATCGAACGGCTGAAGGGCGCCCAGCGACTGGCGGACGGCGGCGGCCAACCGGTCCTCGATCTGGTCGTAGGACTTGGGAGACAGGTGGAACCGCTCCAGGCCCGCCTCGGCCAGCAGCTTCTGGGCGGCCGTGTCCACCACCGGGGCCGTGTGCTGGTGCACCGTCTGCAACGCCACGCGGGAGGCGGCGGTCTCGGCGGCGGAGGCGATCCTGGCCCGCATCGAGTCGTAGGCGCCATTGCACAGTTCGCACCAGTCGACGCTGCAGAGGACGTAGCGTTTGCCGGCCGCCTCGATCACGATGCCCTTGGCCAGAAGCGGCTGCTCGACCGTGCGGATCGCGTCGCAGGAGATCATGGGCTCGCCCAGGGGCGGCGTCACGTCGCAGCGGAAGGTCGCCACTCGCATGGGCCCGGGTGACTGTCCCCGGGCCGTCGGCGGGGCGAAGAAGGCGGCAGCGGCGCACCACGCGACGCCCACGCCCGCCAGAGAGGCCAGAAGAGAACGGCGCGACCGTCCGCCAGAGAGCATCCCGTTGTCAACCGCCGGTGTGTCCACTATCTGATGGCCCCAACAGGTGTAGGTCGAAACAGCCCGCGGCGCTTGGGCGGCGAAATACGCGGGGCCAACAGCCGCCTCTGGGCCGGGGCCTTGGTCACAATTCAAGAACGTGCTTCAGGGACAATGCTAGCACTACTCTGGCGGGCCTGAAAGTGAAAAAGGCCCCCTGATTTGCCTGCCGGCAGGCAGGCCTGATTCCCCCGCCGCACAAGGCGCCAGGGGCTTGGCGACGTCCTTGCTACTCTCTTTTGCCGGGTTTAGGATGTACGGCGCAGCAAGAGGATCTCCAGCTACAGGAGTTACGTCATGCAACCGAGTCTGAATCGTCGCTCGTTCATGGGGGCAGCAGCCGCGGGGGCGTTCACGATCGTGCCGCGGCACGTGCTGGGCGGGCCGGGCAACGTCGCCCCCAGCGACAAGATCACGCTGGCCCAGATCGGCTTCGGCACGCAGGCCGTCCGCGAACTGGGCGGGCTGCTGGGCGAGCCGAAGATCCAGATCGTGGCCGTCTGCGACCCCAACGCCGACACCAGCGACTACGTCGAGTGGGGCAAGGGCGAGATCCGCAAACGGATCCAGGGCTACGTCGGCGATCCGAACTGGCGCAAGGGCGACGAGGGCTGTCCCGGCGGGCGCGACGTGGGCCGGGCGGTTGTCGACGGCTACTACGCCCGCCATCGCAAGGCCGACAAGTTCGCCGCCTGCGCCGCCTGGGAAGACTTCCGCGAGATGCTCGACAAGCAGAAGGACCTCGACGCCGTCAAGATCCTCGTGCCGGACCATCTGCACGCCGCCATCTCCATCGCGGCCATGAACAAGGGCAAGCACGTCCTGCTGCACAAGCCCATCGCCAACCGGCTGGCCGAGGGGCGGAAGGTCATCGAGAAGGCCCGCCAGGCCAAGGTGGCCACCTACCTGCTGGCCTACGGAAGCGGGGCGGGCAACGCCGCCATCGTCGAGCGGATCAAGCAGGGCGCGATCGGGAAGCTGCGGGAGGTCCACAACTGGACCAACCGTCCCGTCTGGCCGCAGTACACGGAGGTGCCCGCGGACCGCCCAGCCGCGCCCAAGGGCTTCAACTGGGACCTGTGGCTGGGCCCGGTGACCGACCGCCCGTACCACCCGCACTACACGCACACGGTCTACCGCGGCTGGTACGACTTCGGCGGCGGCTCGATGGCCGACATGGGCTACTACAGCCTCTGGCCCGTCTTTACCGGCCTGGACCTGGACGCCCCCCTCAGCGCCGAGGCCTGGGGCACCCACACCTGCCGCGTCACCGACTGCGTCAGCCGGGTGGCCGCCAACGACTTCGCCTATCCGACCGCCTGCACCATTCGCCTGCGTTTCGCCGCCCGGGCCGAGCGGCCGGCCATCGACCTGTTCTGGTACGACGGCGGGATGAAACCTCGCCTGCCGGAGGAGCTGGAGGCCCAGGACGCCGCCATGGGCAAAGAGGGCATCCTCTTCGTCGGCGACCAGGGCGCGATCCTGGCGGGCTTCCTGGGCCAGGACCCGCAGCTCTTCGCCAGGGGCAAGCGGGAGGCCCTGAAGACCCAGTCGGCCATGCCGGCAGGGGCGTGGCTGGAAGCGATGCGGGGCGGCCCGCCCTCGCCGGGCAGCTTCCTCAACGCCGCCGCCATCGCCGACGCGGTGAACCTCGGCACCGTGGCGCTGCGGACGGGCAGGAAAGTCCTGTTCGACAGCAGCCAGATGCGGATCACCAACGTCGGAGAAGCCAACAGGCTCCTGGCCCGCGAGTACCGCCCGGGCTGGGTACTTTGAGAACCCGCGGCACCGGAGTAATCACCTATACCGAAGGCTGATTTCCGACCGGCGAAGTGTCCACTGGCCGGCGAAGGGAGGACGCGCGTCGGCGTCGGCTCATGCACCTCAAGGAATGCGGAGCAGTTGCGCGCGTGACCGTTCTCGGAGGGTTCCGGGGGCCGATCTGCCTGGTCCCGGCGCTACAATTCTGGCGCAGCGAAGGCTGGTACCTGCGCCGGCTGCACGGTCGTTTGCGCCGCCGCCCCAGGGTGCAAGAGAAGAACCGGAAAATTTCCCGTTCTTGTTTAAGTGGGCGATGCGGCGTTCCGATAGGGCTTGCGGAAGTTGAGTAAAAGCCCTTAGCAACAGATGCGAAGGAGCACCCATGGTCACGGTTGACGGCGAGTGGATCGAATTCAGCTTCTTCCGCCCCTCGGCCTGCAAGGTTCATCTCGCGGGCGACTTCAACAACTGGAACCATCAGCAATTGCCCATGGCCCGAGGCCGGGACGGCTACTGGAAAGCCCGGATGCGTCTGCCCGCGGGGGAGTTCAAGTTCCGCTACTGTGCCGACGGGGAGTGGTTTGCCGACTACGCGGCCTTCGGCGTCGAGCCGGGGCGGTTCGGGCTGGACAGCGTCGTGCGGGTCGCCCCGCCGACCACGCCGCCGGTGTTGAAGGTTATCGACATGCGGTCCAGGACTGCCCACGGCCAGATGGCCGTTGCCTGATAGAAAACGTTTGAGGTCCAACTGGGAGGCCGGCGAGCGCACAAGCGCCCGCCGGTTCTTTTTTGTTTGTAGTTCCGCCTGCCTGCCGGCAGGCCGTAAGGAGGCCTTGCCGGCCTGCACCCCTCAACGCTCTTATGATCGCACTGCGAACTACCTGGGGTCGAACGTGCCCATCCAAAGCCCCGCGTTTGACTGCGGGACGACGGGGGGCTGCTGTTGCAGCATCCGTCTCAGGTTGGCCAGGCCGATCTTCAGCGCGGTCAGGCTGTCTTCGAGGCCCTCGAACTCCAGGCTGATGAAACCGGCGTAGTTGGCTTGCTGGAGGGCGGCCAGGCAGGCGGTGACGTCGACCTGCCCGTGCCCGATGACGGCCGGACGCAGGTAGTTGCCCATCCGCGAGCGGAAGAAGCCCTGCCCGGGGTCCACGGCGTGAGGCGGCTTGACGTGGAAGTCTTTCACGTGGCAGTGCAGGGCCAGCGGGGCCAGGCGCCGGACGGCCCGGGGCGGGTCCTCGTCGACGAGCATGAAATTGCCCATATCCAATTGCCAGCCGAAATTGGGATGGTTCACCTCGCGGACGAGCTGCTCGCATCGCTCGCTGTCCTGAACGAACAGCCCGCGGTTTTCGACGCACGTGCGGACGCCGAGGGTCTCGCCATAGGCGGCGACCACCCGGCAGGAACGGGCCAGGGTCGGAAGCGCGACGCGGAAATCGGCGGGTCCGGTCAGGCCCGAGGGCAGGCCCCGGCTGGCCTCGTGACGCAGAAGCGGGCTGCCCAGCACCTGGGCCACCCGTGCCTGGTGGCGCAGTTGCAGCAGTTCCTGCTGGAGGTCCTCGCCGGGAGGGTTGATGAACTCCCCGCCCACGCCGTAGCTCACCACGCGGAGGCGGGCCTCGTCGCAGGCCTCGCGGAGGCGGGCGGCCAGGTCCAGCGCCCGCTCGATCGGGCGGTCCTGCACCAGGTCGGTGAATTCGACGCCTTCGAAGCCCAGGTCGCGGGCCTGGGCGATCACCCAGAACAGGTCGCGGCGAGAGTCCTGTTGTCGGCTGATGCGAAAGCTCGAGGATGTAACGGCGAACCTCATAAGGCCACTTCCTTCGCTGACCAAACCCTCCCGTGCCCGCCACCGCGGGAGGTCTCTGTCACACCGGCCCTCTTGCCGCGCGGTGTCGGGCAAAAGAAGCATACGATACGCGCTGCCCGGGACGCGGGTTTTCCCCCATGGCGGATGGTCTGCCGACCCGGCAAAGCCTCCAGGCCGGTGTGCGGGCGCGGGCCTACTGGTCTGTCGCGGGCGTGTCGAACCTCTCCACTCGCACGTGGCAGCTCGGGCGATCAGGGTGCTTGTCCAGGTAGTCCTGGTGGTAGTCCTCGGCGACGTAGAACTCACCGGCCGGCTGGAGCTGCGTCACCACCTTGTAGCCTTTGGCCTTGAGCAGGGCGATGAGCTTCTCCGCCGTCGCCTTCTGCTCGGGCGTCGCGTAGAACACGGCCGAGCGGTATTGCGTGCCCACGTCGGGGCCCTGGCGGTTCGCCGTGGTCGGGTCGTGGGTCTCGAAAAACAGGCGGGCGAGCTGCTCGTAGGAGACCTGGGTCGGGTCGTAGGTCACGCGGACGGCCTCGGCGTGGCCCGTCTTGCCCGTGCAGACCTCGCGGTAGGTGGGGTTGCGGGTCGTCCCGCCGGTGTAGCCGGACTCGGCCTTCCGCACGCCGGGAGTGTGCTCGAGGTGGTGCTCGACGCCCCAGAAGCACCCGCCCGCGAAGATGGCTTGTTCGGTCTTGGCGGGCTGGCTGGCCGGCTGGGTCTGGCTCTTCTGCCCCGGGGGCATGAAGACGATAGAGATCGAGTTCACGCAGTGACGGGTGTTCCTGGGCGTCATGCGCTCGCCCTCGAACACGTGCCCCAGGTGCCCCCCGCAGGCGGCGCAGAGAATCTCCGTCCGGCGCCCGTCGGCGTCCGCCTGACGCTTCACCGCGCCGGGGATCTCGTCGTCAAAGCTGGGCCAGCCGCACTCGCTACGGAACTTGCTCTTGGAGGTGTACAGTTCAGCCCCGCAGTTGCGGCAGATGTAGACGCCCTCGGCAAAGTGGTTCCAGTACTTTCCGGTGAACGCCCGCTCCGTGCCCTTGTGCAGGATGACCCGCTTCTCCTCGTCGTTCAGCGGCGGCATGGCCGGCTTGTCGTTCTTGGTCATGGTGGTCTCCGGCGTCTTCCCGTCGTCGCTCCGCTTGGGGGGCTGGTCCGTTGGCGCGCCCTGGCAGCCGGACGCGGACCAGAGAATCAGTCCCGCAACCAACAGAATCCGTGTGATATTCATGATCGAACCTCGCCGGCCATTATAACGGGTCAGCCGGATGCGCCTTCCCCTTCTCTGTGGTCTGGTTTGTCGTTCGCGGCGCGCACGGGGATCTGGACCTCGCTGTACTTGCGCCACCACAGCATGAAGGGCGAGTGATAGGCCAGCACGCGGGGCGGCCCGTCGGCCTCGTAAGAGGGGTTGTCTCGCAGCCACTGCTGGAGCCGGCGGAGCCCCTCGCGGAACCGCTCGTTCGAGTAGGACCCTTTCATGCCCACGGAGATCACCTCCATCGACGGGTCGTTGACGACCTCGACCTTGCCGAACTCGCCCGCCTGGTCCTGGCCGGGGCGGCGATAGAGGAAGGCCATGGCCTCGGTCTCGCTCAGTTGCGTGGCATCGCCGGCGGCCTGGCGGTCGTACTCCATGACCACCGGCGCCGTCATGGCCACGTCGCGCTTCTGGATATGGCGGAACAACACGCGGAACTGGCTGTTGCGGTTCTCTCTTTCGCGTGCCCAGGCGGCCCGGACGACGGGATACTTCTTCAGCCGCACCAGCCCCGGCAGCGACGGTTTGGGCCATCCTTCAGGCAGCGGGGCTTCCTCGGCGATGGTGAACTCGCGGGCCTCTCGAGCCTGGTTCAAGGCGTCCACCAGTCCCTTGCGGGCCGCGTCCGCCTCGACCGTCTTCGCCTGGTCCAACGCGCGGGAGAGGATGATGGCGGCGTCGGAGTCGGCCGGCCCGGCCGCCAGCTCCTGGCGGGCCAACTGGAACACGTCTTTGCCTTCGTAGGTCTCCCGGGCCTGGCATCCGGTCGAGAGGAGCGCAAGAACGGCTATGATTGTCAGCAACGGTTGCAGGGTCTGCATGTTGGGCTCCTTCTGTCGGGTCATTGTAGGACTCGAGTCAGGGGAGAATCGTGACGTTCCGGCTGGAAATCCGTGCGCCGCCGCGCCGGCGCAATAAGCAGCCCCGCCGGACCGGTGGGTCGGACGGGGCTGGGGAGAGGTCTTGCTTCTTGTGGGCGTCAGCGGCGTCGGCGGCGGAGGTAGCCTCCCAGGCCCGCGCCGGCCAGGGCAAACAGGCCCATGGTGATCGGCTCGGGGACGGCCGTCAGCGTCACGTCGTTGCCGTCGCCGCCTGTGTAGCTCAGGACGAACTGGCCCTGGAGCGAGTTGAGCACCGAGCCCCCGGGCAGGCTGTCGAACGTGCCGGTGACCGGGTCGGCGTCCCCGTCGTTGTCGATGAGCACGTACTCGGTCCCGCCATAGGAGGCGAAATCGCCCACGATGGAGAGGTTCAGGATGGCGTCGGTAAGACTGACAGCCCCGGTCACGTCCACACGGTCACAGGCGGCCGGAGTGAGTTCGACGTCGAAGAAGGAGCCGATTCCCAGCGTCAGCGATCCGGTGTCCAGATCGCCGATGCTGGCGCCGGGAGACAGGTGCGCCCCGCCGGCCACGCTCACCGTCCCGCCGATCGTTCCGTCGCCGCCGAGCGTCCCGCCGTTGACGACCGCCGAGCCGGCGATCGAGCCGTTGACCAGCAGCGTGCCGTTGCCGACGGTTGTCGTGCCCGTGTAGGTGTTGGTCCCGCTGAAGATCTGCGTGGACGTGGTCGCCCCGGCGTTGTTGCCGCGAACGTTGACCCCGCCGCCGCCCGCGATGCCGCCCGCGAAGTCGCGCGTCGCCCCGCCGCCCAGGTCCAGCGTGATCCCGCCGGTGTTCGTGACCTGCCCGCTCCCGGCCAGGTAGCCGATCGCGTCGCTCTTGCCGTTCATGTCCCACGTGCCGTTGACCGTCAGCAGCGAGGAGTTGACGATCACGTTGTTGACCGACATCAGCAGCGTGGCGCCCGGGTCGATGGTGATGTTGCCCTTGATCGCCCCGTCATTGTTGCCGCCGCCCGGGCCGTTCAGGTTCAACGTCCCGCCGGCCACCGTGGTCAAGCCGGTGAACGTGTTGGCCCCGGTGAGCGTCAGCATGCCGGCGCCGTCCTTGGTCAGCGCGAGATTGCCCGTGATGGGGCCCGCGAAGGTGTAGTTGGCGGCGCTGTTCACCGTCAGCGTGGCGGCGGTGGCCGAGGAGTTGGTGATGCTCTTGGTCCCGCCGCTGCCGAGGATGTACGTCAGCCCGCCCACGGTCTGGTCGTACCCGTTGAGGTCGAAGGTGGCGTTGGCGCCGTCGTTCTGCCCGATATTCAGGACGCTCGAGGCGGGCACGACGTTGGCGGCGCCCATCTTGATCGTGCCGCGGGCGACGTTGGTGCCGCCCCAGACGTACGTCTCGCCCGCCGCGCCCACGGTCCAGGCGTTGTCGTCCGTCTTGGCCAGCGTGCCCCCGCCGATGTCGACGCTCCCGGTGACCGACCCGCCGCTGCCACCGCCGCGAAGGAACAGGATCGACCCGTTGCTCATCGTGCCGGTGATGTCGCCGGCGAGGATCAGCGAGCCGCTGCTGACGCTGATCTGCACCAGGTTGTTCGTGCTGGTCACGTCGATGGGCCCGGCCCAGGTGTTGTTGCCCGAGGCATTGAGCAACTGGGCCCGCCCGGCGGCCGTGCCCTGTAGCCACAGCGGCTCGTTGAACGTCAATCCGCCGGAGATGGACAGGATCGTGGAACTGCTGCCGTTGCTGCCGACGATGACGGTGTTGCCCGCCGTCGAGCCAAGGGCCGAGGCGTTCGAGATCGACAGCGTCCCGTACTCGGCCACCGTCTGCCCGGCGTAGTTGTTGGTCCCGCTGAGGGTGAGCGTGCCGGCGCTGATCTTCCGCAGCCCGCCCGCACCGCCCAGGGCGCCGGACCAGGTGATGGTGTTTCCGTTGGTGTCGAACGTCACGTTGCCGTTGGTGCCCGTCAGCGTGCCCGCCAGGGCCGAACTCCACGAGCCCGAGGCCCGCATCGTGCCCCCGCCGAGATTGATGGCGGCGGTCCCGCCGGCGGTGGCG
>JAKJER010000017.1 GCA_022705325.1 Planctomycetota bacterium
CAGGTACGGCCAGCTCGAAATCCAGAAAATCGCACGACGCAAGGATCGACTCTTGGTATAAGACCCCAGGCACAGGGATGACATAATCGCTGTGGCGAAGGGGTGACATAATCGCTGTGGCACGACATCCCTTTTTCCCGGTGGCTGCCCGGCGCCGGGCCCGCTCAGCGGGACTTGTCCGCGACCGTCCGCAGCCACCGCTCGGCCAACTGCTCCCGCGAGATCGAGTACGCCTCCCGTAAAGCCTCCTCGTCGCTCTTGCCCTGCTTGATCAACCGGACCATGGTGATGAACGCCCGGCGATCCGAGGCGATCAGGAACTGCACCAGGCCCTGGGCCAGCCCGTAGTCGTAGGCGACGAGCCTGACTTCCTTGAAGACGTGCGAGATGTCGCGGCGCTCCCTGACCGCGGTGCGGCAGGCGGACAGCAGCTTGTTCCTTGCCTGCGTGCGGACGCCCTTGGGTTCCAGCACGTCGCAGACGAGGGTCTCGGCGATGCCCTCGTTGATCCAGTCCGGAACCGGACGCGGATTGATGTAGCGGGCCAGGAAGGCGTGGCTGGACTCGTGCACCAGGATCTCGTAGAACCAGTCCCGCGTGGGGGTGTTGCCGATGACGATGCAGACGAAATGCCCCCGGTGGTATTGGAACCCGGCCGCCCTGGCGTAGTCCGTCTCCATCACTCGTGTGGCGAAGGCCTGGTAGTGGGACTTCTCCCAGAAGACGTAGAGGACGCACTTGCCCGCCCAGACGTTGGTCTGGGGCGGCAGGGCGAACTGCTTGAGCATCGCGGAGTAGATCCCCTCCATGTTCTCCGACAGGGCCTTGTCCTGGCCGGGCGACCAGGACGAGTAGATCAGGAAGTGCGGCGTCTCGATCAGATGCAGCGCGGGGGCGATCTGCTTGCCTTTCTCCGCGAGCGCCTCGGCATATTTGCGGTTCACGGCGGCCTGGAGCGGGCTGGTGGGCATCACCACCTGCGCCACGCGGGCCTCGTCGTCGCTGCGGGCCTTGTCGCTCGGGGCCTCCTTGCCGGCCAGCACCGCCGGCGAGGTCCCCTTGTCCGCCTTGACCCGGTACATGCTGAGCAGAAAGCCGTCCAGGCTGATCGCCCCGTTGTCGCGCTCGCTGTGGATCTCCAGCGTGTGCTTGCCCTCGCTCACCGAGGCCAGGGCGACCTGGACGTACTGCCAGTCCCGGTCCTGGCGCCCCCAGCCGTAGGTCGTGGGCACGCTGACGCGAACGCCGGGCCCCTTGCCGTCCAGCACCAGGCGCAACTCCGCGCCGCCGGCGGTCAGGCGGGCGACGCGCAGCGTCACCCACAGCTCCAGCGCGACGCGCGGCAGATCGATGTTGTACTTCAGCCAATCGCCCTTGCTGTTGCCCCACCCGTTGCCCACCGCCCGGCCCCCCGAGGCTGGATACATGATCCGCACAAGCGAGTCGCTCTGGCACTGCTTGGAGACGAAGTCCTCCGCCTCCACCCACGCGCGGATCTCCACGGGCGGCTTCGGCTCAGCCGCCATGCACGCGCCGGCGGCAAGGAGCAGAAGCAAAGCAAAGGCGGCAGGTGTGCATCTCTTCCCCATGTCACACTCCCTCAGCAGGCTGCCCCGCTCCACCGCGGAACCGTTCTCAATGTCACTTATCGCCTGCGCCCCTAGTATAGAGCAAACCAGCAGGCTTTGGCGAGGTTTGGGACAGGCTAGACGACTTCGTTGAGCGTCCGCAATAAGCAGGCGACCTCCCTGGTGATCTTGGGTCCCAACCGGCCAAGCGCAGGCCCAAGCTCACGTTTCAGAATCGGCGTAATCATCCGGACCAGCATGGCGCTTTGGTGGCTGAGTGGGTTATGCGGTGTTGCAGGAACCGTGATATCGAGTTGGGTGGGAGGATAACTGGTGATCGGGCATGCCAACACGTAGCTGCTACTGCGATTGAACGCATCCCTCGACACGATCACCCACATGCGATTCTTGTCGCCCATCGGATGATTGTCCGGCACCTGGTCCCACCCGCGCATTTCCCCTTGGAGAGGATCGCTCATAAGGACGAGTCCTTCAGGATGCGAAGCGAAGACTGCCCGCCTTGCCGCACGATCTGGTCCTCTTCGGCAATCTGCTCCGGCGAACGGCTCCTCAGCGCGTTCTCGATCATCTCGTCTTCCGCCTTACGCCTTCGCCGCTTGAGCCATCCTCGAAGTGCCAAACGAACCACCCGGTTGAAGTTATCCGGCCCCTGGAACTGCTCGATATCCTCTACCATCCTCGTCGAGAGGCGCACCGACTTGGTTACCGTTGGCATGTAACACCTCTTGTATTGCAGATTAGCAACACAAGTAATAATACAACACATCCCCTCAGGAGTCAAGAACCCTGTAGAGATTAAGGTAACTACGGCTTGCCAAGGTGCTTGTCGGCGAAGTCCATGTAGCGCTGCCAGTCGAAGTCGGTCACGTCGTGCTTGCCCGTGCGGATGTGGTAGCCGACGGTAGTCATGACCGGCTGGTTGACCGCCGGCATGTCGGGCGACTCCAGCGCGGGCTTGCCCAGCAGGCGATAGACCACCCCCGCGTGGTAGGCGGAGAGATACTCGCCCTTGGGGTCGGCCCACTTGTCCTGCTCGGCGCTGGCCACGTAGACGGGGCGCGGGGCGGCCAGGGCGACCAGCATGTGCTGGTCGAGGGGCAGTTCGCCCTCGTTGGCGTTGTACTTCTTGAAGTTGTCGCAGAACCAGTGCGGGAAGGACGTGTTGATGCGGTGCACGCTCTCGCCGATGACCCGCCGGCTCAGCGCCGCCCCGCCGCAGCCGGAGTCGTTCGAGATCACGATCGCGAACCGCTCGTCCTGCGCCCCGGCCCACAGCGAGGTCTTGCCCAGCCGCGAGTGGCCCACGACGGCGACCTTCTTGCCGTCGATCAGCTTGTCGCTCTGGAGGCAGTCCAGCGCCCGGCTGAGCCCCCACGCCCACGCGCCGATGGCCCCCCACTCGTCCGGGGCGGGGTGGGTCTGGCCCGGCTTGTAGTACAGCGGGTGGATGCCGTTGGAGAAGTCGTTGAAGTCCGGGTCGATGTCGCCATAGTACGCCGTCGCCACCGCGTAGCCGCGCTCGACGATCATCTCGAAGGGCCATCGCGACTTGGCCGCCCCGCGGGTCTTCTCGTCGGCCTGCGCAGCCTTGCCCGTGCGACGGTCGTAGGTCATGCCCAGCCGCACGGCGGGATCGGTCGTCGTCGTGTGGTTGCCCTGGAAGTTGAGCATCACGAAGGCCGGCGCGGGCTTGGAGGCCGCCGACTTGGGCGCGTAGATCAGCAGGTCCATCCCGGGCCCGTCGTCCTTGCCCGTGAACTTGACGCGCACCTGCTTGCGGATCGCCTTGCCGCCCAGGGCGTCGTCGGCGCTCTCCAGCACCTCGAAGGTCATCTTCTCGGACCTGCCCGCGACGGTCCGGCCGTACATGTACGTCTCGAAGAGCTTCAGGACTTCCGGGCGGCGCTTGGTCCGCCACGTCTCGGCGTCGGTCACTTTCGTCCCGTCCTGCATGACCAGCAGATCCGGCAGCGTGTAGGCCGGGATCTTCGATTCGTCGTAGTTCGGCGGGGCCACGGCGGGCTTGTCGGCCGCGACCGCGAAGGAACCCACCGCGGCAATCAGCAGACCCACCAGGACAAGAGAGCGAGCGAATGTCTTCATAGTGTCACCTCGAGTTGTGGATGTCCTTGATACCCAAGGCCCCGCCGGAAGGCAAGCCCGAAGAGGCGATCGTACCAGGCAGCGGCCGAACGCCTATTGTTCCTGCACGTCCTTGGCCCAGTGCTCGTGCAGCCTGGTCAGGCGTTTGACGATCTCGCCGTTCTCGGCGGCCTGGTTCTTCGTCTCGGTCACGTCCTGCGCCAGGTTGGACAGGAAGATCTTGTCCGGCTTGGGCAGGTCGGCGGGCCGGTCGGCGCCGAGCGGGTCCTGGGCGTTGGCCACGAGCTTCCAGTCGCCCTCGCGGACGGCCCACTGGTTGCCCAGTTGCCAGTGCATCACGCGGTGAGGCGAGTCCGCCGACGCGGATTTCAGCATCTCCGCGACCGACAGCCCGTCGATCCTGTGGGCGGGTTTGTCCAGCCCGCACAGATCGACCAGCGTGGGCAGGACGTCGATGCTGCCGCCCCACTGGCTGCGGACTTCGCCCTGCGGAATCACGCCCGGCATGGACACGATGGCCGGCACGCGGATGCCGCCCTCGAAGAGCGAGAACTTGCACCCGCGATACGGCCCGGCCGACCCGCCGCCGAAGTTCGTCCGCTCCTCGCGGCTATGGCCCTGGTCGGCGATGAAGAGGATGACGGTGTTCTCGCGGAGCTTGAGGCGGTCGACCTCGTCGAGGACCTGCCCGATCTGGCGGTCGAGCGTGGCCAGGAAGGCGGCGTAGGAGCGGCGCGGCTCGGGCATGTCGGCGAAACGCTGGCGGTCTTCCACCTTGGCCTGCGTGGGGTAGTGAGGCATGTTGAAGGGCAGGTAGAGGAAGAACGGGCGGTCCTTGTTGGCGTCCAGGAACCGCTTGGCCTCGCGGACGATCAGGTCCCCGATATGCGTGCCGTCCTCGAACACTTCCTTGCCGTCGCGATAGAGGTCATGGCGGTTGGGTCCGTGCCAGTAGAAGAAGTGCGAGTAGTTGTCGATGCACCCGCCCAGGTGCCCGAAGGCCTCGTCGAAGCCCTGCGCGTTGGGCTGGCAGCGCTCGCTGGTGCCCAGGTGCCACTTGCCGAACAGCGCGGTGCGGTAGCCCGCCTGGCGGAACACCTCGGCCATCGTGATCTGCTCGGTGGGCATGCCGTCCTTGCCCGGGATCGACGGGGCGTTGTTGGGCAGTTGGGCCCGGTGCGGGTAGCGCCCGGTCATCAGCCCGGCCCGCGAGGGCGAGCAGACGCTGCTGGGGGCGTACCACTGCGTCATCCGCACGCCGCGAGCGGCCAGGGCGTCGAGGTTGGGCGTGTGCAGGTCCTTGGCGCCGTAGCAGCCGAGATCGATCGAGCCCTGATCGTCGCTGTAGATCAGGATGACGTTGGGGCGGCGCTTCTTGTCGCCCGTCTGGGCCGGCGCCCGCAGGGCGGGCAGGCCGGCGGCCGACGCGCCTGCAAGGGCGGCCAGGGAGCGATGAAGAAACGCGCGACGAGTGACAGACGAACCGTGTGAGGACATGAAGTCTCCTTATGACTCGACAGCCGAAGCCACGTCTTCAATGGTCAATAGGCAATGGACAATGGTCAGTCGGTGGCCCGTCGTCCGTCGCCGCCGCCGCTGAGGTAGTGCAGCAGATTCAGCACGACGGACTGGGCGGACTCGCCGGTCAGCCCGCGGATGCCGTAGGCGTTCACGCCAGCCAGGGCGCCGGTGACGTCCTCTCGACTGAACACGATGGCCAGGCGGTTCTGGACGAGCATGGCGCGGAGGCGGAGGTCGTGTCGCTGGCTGCCCAGGGCCATCGAGAACTCGCGGCGGTAGTTGACGCCCTTGATCGTCTCGACGCCCTGGTAGGCGACGTGGCTGGCCAGCGGGCGGACCAGTTCGTCGGGAAACAGCGGGAAGACCTGCGCCTCGAAGGAGCTGACGAAGTCGGCGGACCCGCCGGCTGCGTCGGCGATCAGCGATCCTCCGCCGGCCAGGAACGTCTTGAGGGCCTGGGTCTGGGAGGGCGTAAGGGTGAAGGCTTTCGTGCCGGTCATGACGGCCAGCTTGTGGCGGGCGGGGTCGAGTTGGTCGATCTCGACGGCCTGGTCGGCCTGAATCCGGATGTTGTGCTGGTTGCGGGCGAGGATGCCCAGGCGTTTCCAGGCCAGGGGCTCGGGGTCCCAGTTGCCCTTGTGTCGCAGGCGGACGATGGCGTAGACGGCGGCGGGTTTGACGTCGGCGCGACGCGTCAGGACGGGCCAGGGCGACACGCCGCGAGGGCGAAGCGGCGAGCGATCGGTGGCGTGGAGGTAGAGGTTCGTCGCCAGCTCGTACCACGGGCGCTGGGTCTGGCCCGGGCCAAGCTGGAGGGCCAGCGACAGCTCGCGCGGCGCGTGGACGGCCAGCAGCCGAATGCCGTTGGACATCGCCGTCAGCCCGCCCATGTCGCGCGGAGTGAAGTACAGGCGATAGAGCGGGTGGCGGTCGTCCAGGCGGGTCAGCGGATAGTCCGGGAACATCCGGCGGTAGACCTTCTGCATGTCCAGCGTGAACGTGCCGCTGTTGCAGGCGGCCTCGGACAGGATCGACCCGCCCTGCTGGACGAACTGGCGCAAGCGATCGATCTGCCGGTCGTCCAGCTCGATGGGGCCGGCGCCGGAGATGTAGACGATGGGCGCGTCCTGGAGGTCGGCCAGCGGGGCGTCCGCCGACACCACCTGCCAGGCGACCGGGCGCTCGAAGGCATAGCTGACGAAGCGGGTGAAGTTGGCAATGTCGCGCGGGCGGGTGTTCCACTTGCCGGCGTAGTTGAGCTTGTTGACGAGGATGGGGTCTCGTCCGCGGGCCAGGAAGAGAACGGCAAAGGAGGTGTCCTCGACGGCCAGTTCGAGCGGTCCCCAGGCCCCGTCGCCGCGTTGGAGCGAGAGCAGTTCCGCCGCCCCCTCGGCGAACCAGTTCTTTCCGCCGATGTACTTGAACCCGCTGGCCAGGCCCACCCGCTCCAGGCAGTACAGCCAGTACAGGTGCCACTCCATGCCCTTGTTGGGGTTCTCGCTGACCGAGAAGTTCTTGGCCAGCCAGTCCAGGGCCCCGGTGACGGGCTTGTACTCGGGCGCCTCCGTGCAGCGGAGGAATTCCTCGCGTCGCAGGGCGTCGAAGCAGACGTAGAGCGTGGCCAGTCCGGCGGCCGTCATCGAGCCGTACGTCCGCGTGGCGGGTCGGCCGGGCGGGATGAGGTAGCCCCACCCGCCGTCGGTCTGCTGCTGGGCCAGCCAGTGCTTCTGGACCGTCTGCCAGTATCCCGCGGGCACCTCGACGCCGCGCTGGGCGCCCGCCCACACGCCCATGACGGCCATCTGGCTGTTGGAGTTGTCGTACTCGTCGGACGGCTTGTTGCCGCAGGAGGTGTAGGTGTAGCCGCCTTCGCGGTTGGCGGCGCGGATGAGCCAGTCCACGTCCTTCTCCAGCAGCGGCTGGACGGTGCGGTCGCGGTAGGCGGCCAGGGCGCACGCCCGCAGAGACACCGCGTACGTGCCGGTCAGCTTCGCCTGGGTCAGCCACTTCATGCCGCGTCTAACGGGCTCCCTGGCGTGCTCGTCGCTGGCGGTCAGCAAGGCGTACAGGCACAGGGCGGTCTTGCCCCCGTAGCGCGGGTTGGACAACTCGTACTCGCCACGGACCTCGCCGTCGGGCCCGATCTGGGCCAGCAGGAAGGCCTCCGCCCTGCGAATGGCCGCGTCCAGCGGACTGGCCGAGCGCGAGGGCAAAGGCGAAGCGGGCGAATCCGCCGGCTGGGTGGCCGCCGCCGGCGCCGCGACAGCCGCGGGCAGCGGCGCCGGCTGGGCGCGGACGGCCGCGACAGCCAGGGCAAGCACCACCCCAAACGCCGCCGCCTGCCGCATCGTCCTCGAATTCCGGCCGTTATGCGCGATGCTCACGATTCGCGATCCGCATTCCGCAGTTCTTACTCAACCTTCCAGATCATCTCGATCTGGGGGGTCTGCAACCGTTGCATTTGCGCCTTGACGTCCAGGTCGGGCTCCTGGCTGCGGAAGAAGGCGTAGAAGAACCAGCCCCGCTTGCTGTACTCCACCACGGTGGGCTTGTCCAGCTTGGCCAGTTCGATCGCCCGGTCAATCGCCTGGTTGAGGTATCCGATGCCGTCGATCAGCCCGAACTCCTTGGCCTCTTCGGCGAGATAGATCTTCCCGTTGAGCGGTTCGGTCTGCTTGTAGTTGACCACTTCCTGCTTGGGCGTGCCCTCGTAGAACGTCATGGCAACGGTGCTCTCTTTGGTCTTGAGCCGGCTGCCCCGCCCGTCCTTAACGATGGTGTTGAACCGCTGCTGCATCTGGTCCAGCACCGACTGCATGTGCTTGCGCTGCAGGTCGCTCATGGGGCGGACCGGGCTGATCTCGTCCTTCCAGGCGGCCGCGTCGCTGGAGCGGATCACCACCGGCTCCAGGCCCAGCTTGTCCAGCGTGCCGCTGACGTTGACCCAGGCGGCGATCACGCCGATCGAACCGGTGATGGTGGTGGGCTCGGCGAAGATCTCATTGGCCGGCGCCGAGACGTAGTAGCCGCCGCTGGCGGCCGTGCCGCCCATCGACACCACCACCGTCTTGCCCTTGTCCCTCAACTGCTTGACGCGGGAGTAGATCTGGTCGGAGGCTGAGACCCCCCCGCCGGGCGAGTCGACGCGAAGGACCAGGGCCTTGATCGACTCAGCGGTGCTGACTTCGCGGAAGAACTGCTCGAAGTCGTCGGCCGACCTGTCGTTGATCACGCCCGAGATGGTGTACACGGCCACCACCTGGTTCTCCTTGCCCATGCGGAGGGTCTGCGTGCCGAAACTGCTGCCTGCCGCCACGCTGACCAGGGCCAGCAGATAGACGTTGAAGGCGATCGACAGGATGAAGATCATGATGCCCAGGCTGCGGAGCATCCGGCGTCCGAGGCTGCGTTTGGGGGCCTGGGTCCACCATGTCGGCGGCTGATACCACCACGGTGGCGGCGAAGGCTGGTTGCGAAGGGCGCCCGAGAGTTCCGTGTTCGAGGGAGGTTGGCTGGTCATGATATCTCCTTCACCGCCGGCGTGCGGCCCCATGCCTCGCGCCGTCCGGGAAGTCTGGGCCCCAGTGTACCATCCCCGCCAGCCGCGCCCAACATCAAACGCCGGCGCGGCGGCTACTCTTTGGCCAACCAGGCCTTGAGGTCGTCGCCCATCGGGTGCTCAAGCTGGACGCGGTCGCGGCGAAGCCGGTCGCGGAGGGCCTCGGCGTCCACGTCGGCCAAGGCGCACTTGGACGCGAGGGCGATGGCGGCGGCTGTGCCGGCCGCCTGCCCGAGCTGCATCATCGTCCGCGACAGCCGGCAGCTCGATGCCGCCAGGCTGGAGAAGCTGGCCGCCCGGCAGGCGACCAGGAGGTTGTCGCCGCCCCAGAAGCCGCCCTTGTTGCGGGTCTGGCCGAGCAGGCAGCGATAGGGTATGCCGTAGGGCTCGCGCATTTCGCCCCCGCCGGCGGCGTGGCTGCCGTGGGTGTCCATCGAGTGGTCGGCCAGGCAGATGATATCCGGGTGTTTGCCGCCGCTGACGCCCGCCCGCAGGTCTTGCTCCCTCAGCACGTACCGCCCCAGCAACCGCTGCGACTCGCGGACGCCCAGCGCGGGGAAGATGTGCGCCAGTTTCATCGAGCGGAACTCCTCGAAGCGCGTCTGCAGATCGTGCCAGTGGGCCAGCACGCGGCGCCGGCATTCCTCGTACGCCTTCTGATAGCCGCGGTTGAGAAATTCCTGGCCCTCCATGGTGGGCAGCATGTTGACGTTCAGGTCGCCGTTGGGATACGTGTTCACGTGGGCGACCGGGAACGACCCCCGCCACCAGCACTTGGCCGGGATGCCCTGGGGCAGATCCTCCACGCCCGGCTGGTCCTTTCGCGTCGTTCGGTAGAGCAGCGTCACGCCGTTGATGCGCTCGGTGGCCTTCTCCGGCGCGTGCGGCTCGTCGAAGATGTTGCGGGCCTCCTGTCCGCGGGGCATGGTGCATCCGGCCGACTCGCACACCAGGCCGTCGCCGGTGGAGTCCACGTAGAAGTCAGCCGAGACCTCCGCCCCGCAGGCCAGCTCGATCGAACCGATGGAGGGGGCGGGACCCAGCGGGACCCGCATCTTGACCTTGACGAACGCGGTGTTCAGCAGCAGTTCGCAGCGGCCCGTCTCTTCCAGCATGGCCTTCATGGTCGCCGCCATCGCGTCCGGCTCGAAGACCACGCCGTGCCAGTTCTCGCGGCAGAAGGCCTCGTCGCCCCCCATGCCCCTGGAGCCGTGCCGCTTCAGCGTGTCGAGATATCGCCGCTTGGGGTCGATCACCGTCTCGCCGCCGGGATAACGGTACTTCTCCTGCTTGGGCTTGTACCAGGCGAGGTGGCGGCCGAAGGAGTAGATCCCGACCGCCTGGGGGATCTTCTTGAGTCGCTTGTAGAGATCGAAGGGAATCCCCGTTCCGCCACAGCCGGGCTCCCAGGCGTTGACGCCGCTTCGGACGGACGTGCCGCCCAGGCAGTCGGCCTTCTCGACCAGCAGGACGCTCAGTCCCGCCCTCGCGCCGGCCAGGGCGGCGCCGAACCCGCCGCTGCCCCCGCCGATCACGATCAGGTCGTAGCTCCGTTTGGCGGGGCGCGCGGGCCCGGCCGATTCGCCCAGTGTCCGCCCGCCCAGCATCAGCCCCCCCGCCAGTAGAGAAGAGGCCCGGAGAAACTGACGCCGTCTCATACCTGTACCCAGTCCACGCTTGTCAGCCGCCTGGGCATGACGAACGGATTGAAGTGATACTGCACCGTCAGGCCCGAGATGTCAGGACGCCCCACCAGGTAGACGCCGAGGATGGTGTGGGCGGAGACCTCGCTGTTCATCACCGACTGCCCGCCCGCGGGATGCCCCAGCACCAGCAGGTCCAGCACGGCCGGCAGGTAGAAGTCTTCCGAGCTGCCGCCGGCTGCGTAGGCGCCGACGAGAATGCTCGAGCCAATCAGGGACCTGGCGTGGATGAGCCCGGCCGAGCCGTTCACCCACACGTTCGCATTGCGAATGGTCCCGCAGACGGCCAGGATGTTGAGTACGCGGCTGACGGAGCTGGTCGAGATCTCGCTGGTCAGCGAGAACCCTTCCTCACTCGTCTTTCCGGAAGAAACGCCCACGCCGACGTTCGCCTGGAGGTCGCCCGCGACGTGAATGATGCCCGCCCGGAAGGCCCGCAGCGCCCCGCCGTCCCACGAGCCCGTGAAGCCGCGCACGAGCAGTCCGACGACGTCAACGTACGAGTTGGAAACCGCGCCCACGCCCAGGTCGGCCAGTCCCCCGTTCACGTACAGCGACCAGTCGGTCACGTCGCCCGCGCGGATGGAGCCGGCCGACCCGCCGACGGTCCACGTGCAGCTGTGAATCTGCCCGGACACCAGGGCCTGGCCCAGCGCCCGCCACCCCGATTGCACGGGTCCGTTCACCGTCACGGAACTGTTGCCCATGTGCCCCAGCACTTGCAGCGAGTTGGCCTGCCCCGCCTCGAGGGTCGTGTTGAACCACCCGCCGCTGCGCAGCGTGCCCAGCAGGCCGCCGACCATCATCTGCACGTTCATCAGCGGTCCCATCACCACCGCCATCTGCAACGCCCCGCCCACGATCAGGTCCCATCGGGCCGCGTGGCCGTTGATCAGGATCTGACCGACCCTGCCCGCGATTTCCCATACCGCGTCGCGGACTTCGCCCTGCACCAGGGCTACGCCCAACGCCTGGACCAAAGACGACGAGGGAATGCTCTCGCTGAAGCCCGCCAGCAGGACCTGCTGCTGGCCCAGGGCCAGGTCGGCCTCGAAGTCGCCCGCCAATTCCCGTCCCGTGCTGCCGGTAATCAAGAGGCGGGCGAGAGCGTAGGCCTTCAACACGTCGCTCTGTTCGTCGGTGTTGATCCAGCGCTGAGCCCGTACCACGCCCAGCCGCCCGACCACCTCCACGCTCAGGTCGCGGACGTCGTCCAGGTACAGCGACGTCCCGCCCGCCCCCCCCATCGCCGTCAGCATGGCCGGCCCGAGCACGTCGTGCATCGTCAGGCTGCCCAACTGGCCCTGGATGTCCACCGGCCCGGCCAGATTGATCCGCGGGGCGTACACCCTCCGCAGATCGCAGTCGGCCGCCAGCCCGCCCAGCGTGGTCGCCCCGGCCGGGGAGGACGTCAGCACCAGCAGGCTGCTGCTCAGGTCCGTCCCGGTCAAATCAATGTTGGTGATGTCGCCCTCGGTAAGGCTGGTCACATAGGCCACGCCGCAGCCGGGCCCTTCCATGCCGACGCGGACGACGTCGCCCCGCGCGTTGCGGAAGCTGGCCCAGTTGGCGGCGTCGAACTCCAGGGCCAGGTCGGGGGGCAGAACGTCGATGGTCACCGTGGCGGGCGCGGAGTAGTCCTGCCCGTCAAAGGCGGTGAACGTGAAGCTGTCGGCGCCCGTCCAGCCGCTCATCGGCGTGTACGTGTAGGTGCCGTCGGTGTTGAAGTCCAGCGCGCCGTGCAGGGGCCCGCTGTCGCGGGCGAAGCTCAGCGGATCATTGTCCGCGTCATCTCCGCTCACGCTGGACGAGACGAGGACGTCCTGGGTGGTGGTCTCGCTGGAGTCGTTCGCGGTCGGCGGGGTGTTGCCCACGTGGACGGTCACCGTGGCCACGTTCGACATGTTGCCCTGGCTGTCCTCCACAGTGTAGCTGAAGGTGTCGTCGCCCACGAAGAACGTGTTGGGCGTGTATTCGATGGTGTTGTAGGCGGGATCGACGAACGCGGACCCGTTGGCCGGATCGGTGTGGATCGCCAGCGTGGAGCGGTTGATGTCGCCATCGACGTCGTTGTCGTTGGCCAGCACGTCAATGCTGACGGGGACCATCTCCTCGGTCTGGGCGGCATCGTCCACCGCGAGCGGAGGGGTGCCCGCCAACAGCAACCGACACTCCAACGACTCCAGGACGCCACAGGGGAAAGAGGAACTCGCGCGAAGATCGTACCCGTCGGTCTTGGACATGCCTCAACTCCTCTTCTGTCGCCCAGGCGGCCCGGGCCGGGCCGCTGGCCAGTCACGGCATCATGGACACGAGGCGAATGCCCCTTGCCCGCCTGTGCGAAGTGAGCCTACCCGCTGAATCGGGTTCCCGCAACAGAATATCGGTCGCGACCGCCCTCGCTGCCCCGGGGAGGCCCGCTATCGCGCCCGGCGGATGGCGTCCTGGACGATCTGCTGCACCTCGAGCGGGCGCGACAGGCAGGTCCAGTCGCCCTCGTGGCGGCCCTCGGTGGTCTGGAAGAACAGGCTGCCCAGCCCCAGCGGGCGATCCAGCACCGTCACCAGCACCTGCGCCTGGGCGATCTTCTTCAGCGGGAGCTGGAACACGTCCACCCGCAGCAGGCCCCGCACCCGCAGGACCCGCAGATTGGTCAGCACGTACAGCCGGCTCGTCCACTGGGCCAGGGCCACCGCCAGGCGCAGGCCCGCCGCCAGCAGGCAGATGCTGATCGCCACGTCGCGGGAGATGGGCACGCCCGGCAGGCCCTCGGTGATCAACGCGGCGGCCAGCAGCAGGCTGAAGACCAGCAGCACGGGGAAGGAGACGAAGAGGATGAACCACCCGCTGGGCCTCAGCGCCAGGATCACCACCTCGCCGCTGCCCAGGAGTTGCTCGGCCTGGACGGCCTTGGCGTCGGCGGCGGCCGCCGGCAGATTGGCCCCGTCGGCCATCGGGCTCATGGCGCGCCCTCCCGTTGTCCCGGTTCGAGCACGTGCACGCCGCCGAGGTTGCGATACAGATTGTCGTAGTCCAGCCCGTAGCCCACCACGAACAGGTCCTCGATGTCAAAACCGACCCAGTCCGCCTCGACGCGCCGCCGCAGGTCCGCGCGGTCTTTTCGCAGCAGCACGCAGGCCGACAGCGAGCGGGGGCCCTGGCGGCCCACCTGCTCCAGGAGCCAGCCCAGCGTCTGGCCGCTGTCGAGAATGTCGTCCACCACCAGCACGTCCCGCCCGCCCAGGGACTGCGGCAGGCGGGCCCCCGCCTGGATGCCCTGCGACCGCGTCGAGCACCCGGGATAGGAGTGGAGATCGGCAAACTCCAACCGCACGGGCACGGTCAACCGGCGGACCAGGTCCGCGGCGAAGATCACCGCCCCGCTCAGCACCACCAGCACCGTCAGCTCGCCCCGGTCGTAGCGGGCGGCGATCTGGTCGCCCAGTTCGGCCACCCGGCGGGCAATCCGCCCGCGCGACAGCAGTTCCCGGCCCGGTCGGGACGAGGCGCTGCCTGCGGTGCGGACGGATTTGTGGTCCTGCTGGGGCATTCGGTGACCTTATCGTAGCCGAGACGCAAGACGAAATCCAATCGTCCATCCGGGAGAATACGGGCAAAATCTTTCCCGTGTATTGAACCAGGCCGCGGGCGGGCGGTAGAATGTTTGCGATTGACGCTTGCAATGGGTAGTTCGAGCTACATTAAGGAGACTCTCATGACCGCCCGCCGCCTAGCCGCTTTGTGCCTTGTCTTGTCCCTGTCGACCGCTTCGCTGCCGGCTCAGGACGCCGCCCCGCCGCCCATGCCCAAGGCCGAGAGCGTTTTGGAGCACATCCCCGCCGGGGCCATGGGCTTCGTAGCCGCCAACAACATCCAGGGCATGCTCGAGGGCGTCGAGAAGTTCATGAAGGAACTGGGCCTGAGCGAGCAGATCGGGTTGCAGGAGCCGGGGATGCTGCTGACCATGCTCCGCCAGCAGGGACAACTCGGGGCGGGCTTCAACCCTAACGGCGGCGCCGCAGCCGTCATGCTCGACCCCCAGCAGTTCAACATCGACCTGCTGGCGATGGCGGGCATGGGCGGACAGCCCCCGACCGAGGGCGCCAAGCTGCCCTTCGTGCTGATGATCGCCGGCAGCGGCGTCAAGGAGGTCTTTGACAAGTACGAGATCGAGGAGCAGGGCGAGTGCTCTCTGGTCAAGCTGCGCATGGGCCCGATGATGGCCAAGAAGGCCGGCGGGTATATCCTGCTGTCGCCCGACGCCAAGTTCATCACCGCCCTGCTCGAGGCCAAGGAAAAGGCCACCGCCTCCATGAGCCCGGGCGAGGCCAAGTCCGTCGCCGCCGCCGACGTCGCCCTCCACATCAACATGAAGGTGGCCGGCCCCCTGCTCAACAAGCTGCTGACCAACGTGCGGGCCATGATGGAGATGGCGGCCCAGGGCGAGCCCCTGGCCAAGGACATCGTCAAGATGTACCTGGACATGTACAGCAAGGCCATCGCCCAGATGCAGTCGCTGACCCTCGCCCTGCGCCTGGCGCCCGCCGGCGTGATCATCGAGGAGCTGGCTTCCTTCCTGCCCGACAGCGAGTACGGCAAGATGCTGGCGATGTACGGGGGCGGCCAGCCCCTGCTCAACCGCCTGCCCAACCTGCCGTACGTGCTGGCTATGGGCGCCCAGCTCGGCGGCGACCAGGGCAAGGCCGAAGCCGTCAAGGTCACCAATGACCTGCTGGACAAGCTGCTGGCCAGCGAGGTCGGCAAGAAGATCCCCGCCCCCACGCAGGCCAAGATCAAGAGCGCCATGACTACCGGCATGGAGCAGATCCAGGGCATGCAGATCGTCGGCGGGCCCGCGCCGGAAGGCGCCGGGGTGATCGGGCTGGCCGGCATCTGCCAGGTCAAGGACGCCGACGCCTACTGCCAGGCCATCGCCGACGGCGTCTCTGCCGTCATGGAGACCGTCAAGGCCCTCTCCAGCCCCGAGGATGACGTCAAGGACCTGAAGATCACCTACAACAAGGGCGGCGAGACCATCGCCGGCGTGAGCGTCGACACCATCGTCATCAGCCATCCCGAGATGGACAAGATGTCGCCCAAAGACAAGGCCGAGATGACCAAGGCCCTGGGCGAGGACCAGATCCGCATCTTCATCGCCGCCAAGGACAAGAACACCGTCGTGATCAGCTTCGGCGGCGGCAAGGCGATGATGGCCGAGGCGCTCAAGGCAGCCGACGGCAGCGGCACCATCCCGACCAGCCCCGGCATGGACGTGGTCAAGCAGCTCATGCCCGAGAAGGGCTCGTTCCTGATGGTCTTCAATCTGGCCAACCTGATGGCAGCCATCGAGAAGGGCGCCAAGATCATGGGCGAGCAGGCCCCGCCCTTCAAGGTCACCGCCAAGACCCCCGTCGCCATCGGCGGCGGGGCGGAAGGCGCCACGGTTCACGTCGTGATCTTCCTGCCCACCGACGTGATCAAGGACGTCACCGGCCTGATCATGCGCGAGATGATGGGCGGCGGGGCCGAGCCTGGCGCGGCCAAGCCACCAGCCGGCGCGAATGATTTCTGATAACCCAAGTGATCCCAAAGCAAAGCCCACCCCTTGGGGGTGGGCTTTTCTTTGGGCTCTTACGCTCTCTTATCGGGCATCGCGGCGAGGCCGCCTGATGGTCTACTTCTTGCCTTTCTTGTGTTTGCCGGACTTGTTCCCCTTGCCTCCCTTCCCCTCCTTCCACTTCAGTTGCTTGACCACCGTGCCGTCAGCCGAGACGCCGATCCTGCCTTGCTGACCGCCCTTGGTCAGGCGGGCGACGTAGAGCGTCTGGCCGGCGTTCTTCTTCTTGCCCGTGGTCTTGATGATCTTGCCCACCTTGGCGGCGGGATCGGCGTTCTTAATGGCGTCCCGGACGGCCCGGGGCAGGTCCTTCAACCGAAGGGACTTGCCGTCCGACTTCTTCTTGCCGGCCTTGTCCGCCTTGGGGGCCTTTGCGCCCGCCGCGCCTCGGCGCGCACCCTTGGCCTGAAGGTCCAGCGGGAACGTCAGCATCGCCGCGAGGGCCAGACACCCGATCAGCTTCCAACTCGTGAACCGCATGTGTGGTTTCTCCTGCGACACGCGCGGCGGCGCGACCGCCCTGGTCGATATCTCCCGCGCGCGCTGTTTTCCATTGGTCCGCCCCTCCCTGCCGCACGGACGAGAGCATTGTATCCCCGTTCCGTGACGACTGTATCCGGTTTCCGTGCCTCTGGCAGGGATGTCCGCGTTGTTTTCACCCGTTGGGCTGCACGGCGTCGGCGGCGGTGGGCGCGGGACGGGTTGCGGGCGCCTCGCCGGGCGGCGGCGGGACGCGCACGTAGGCCGTCGAGCACCGGCCCGACGCCCTCTCGCGAACCTCCACCTGCCAGACGCCGCAGCAGTCGTTCGGGGCGATCTCCAGCGGTACGTCCAGCCGCCCGGCCACGGCGGCGTGGTACCCGCTGAACTCAGCGAGGCGGCCTTCGCTGTCGCGGATGGCCAGCTCGATGGGCACGACGGCGTCGATCGCCTTGCCCTCGGCGTCGGCGACGGTGACGACGATCCGCCCGCGCTGCCCGCGGGCCAGCTCGGGCGGCGCTTCCACCCGCACCTGCTCGATCGGGCGCGGCGCCACCAGCAGCAGCTTGCCGTCGCACGGACCGAGTTCCACGTCCACGCAGAGATGGTCGCCCTCCTGCCGCGAGGGCAGCGCCCGGCTGCGGACCAGGTCGTACACGTGCCCACCGGCCCGGGCCAGGCGCAGCGTCGCTTTCGACGGCAGGCCGTTCTCCATCACGATGCCGTGTCGTCCCACGTACTGCCCGTACTCGCGCCGGTCGTTGACCAGGAAGACATAGTCGCTCGCCCCGGCGGCGCGGAGGCAGGGAATCACTTCGGGGTTGGACGTATCGACCGCCCGGCGATAGCGCCCGTCCAGTTGCCTGCGCAGCCCGGCGGCCCGCTCCAGCAGGGCGGCCTTGTCCGCGTCGGCCCGGCCGGTCCGCTTGTACAGCGGCAGGACGATGTCCGGCTTGATCGCCGGGCACAGATTCTCGTCGCCGATCACCAGGCCCCCGCGCTGCTGGAACTCGCGGATGCGCCTGGCCGCCGTCTGGCTCAGCACGTCGCAGTCGCAGGCGACCAGCACGCGGTAGCCGTCCAGGCCGCGGCGGGCGATAGTCTGATCGTAGACGATCTCGCTCTGGAGGCGGGCCCAGGCGAGCACGTGCCACGCGTCGCCCGCCCACGAACCGCCCCAGCCCCACGTGCCGCGCCGGGCGAGCATCTGCGAGGCGAAACTCTCCAGGAAGGCCACGTCCGGGCGGGCCGCGGGCACCTTCAGCAGCGTGGGGCCCAGCGGGCGGATCACCTCGCGCACCAGGCGGGCCAGTTCGTCCTGCGTCTGGAGGTTCGTGCAGCGGTACGACGAGTGGCCGTCGCAGGGCACCAGCGACTGCCAGCCGTGGTACATGATCCCGCGAATGGGACGGGCGATCTTCGTCCACATCGCCTCCCGCAGGTGCATGGGGGCGATGGTGATGAACGGCGCGTCCGGCTGCTCGCGCTCCCAGTCGGCCGCCGTAGCGGGGATCCGCCCGTCCTTGGCCTGCGGGGCTGTCTGCGAGCGATACCAGATGACCTGCGTCATCTTCATCACCTGCTGGGGCGAGCCCGCCCCGCCCGCCATGGCCAACAGTTCATCCGTGGCCAGGCCGATGCGGATCGGGTCCGGGTACGAGTAGGTCCACTGGGAAATCACGTCCGCCTCCCCGCCGCTGCCGTAGAGGCTGGGCACGCGGACGGCGGGGTCGTGCCACGTCCACAGGTCGCGACGGCCTGTCGATTTGAGCCCCCGGTGCAGGGCGGTGTTGAGGCGGTTCCACCCGTCGCCCTCGCTCCAGTACCATCGGCTGAAGGCCAGCACGGGATGGTCGTCCGGAACGACGCGATCGGCGGGGAAGTTCTTGAGCCTGGCGTAGTCGGCGCCCCAGCGGCCCGCGCCGGGCGGGGGCTTGTCCAGGCCGGTCGCCTTGTGGAGGGCCTCCAGGTCGTGCGGGTGATAGCACGGGCGGGCATGGTCGCGGACCTCGGTGTGCAGCAGGGCCGCCGCGAAGGCGGGATGGTCGCCGTACGTCCGGGCCATCGACGCGCCGACGTTGTAGCAGAACCCTTCCAGTTCCCCGAAGGCGGCGCACACCGCCTCGTTGTTGGGCTTGCCGTCGGGCCCGATGCGGGCGAAACGGTCCTGGCCGCGGAACCGCGAGGCGGGCGAGAGGCTCGCCGCCAGGCGGATCCCGTTGGCCAGCGCCTCGTCCAGGGCCCGGCGCGTCCCGGTCACCGTCTCGTCGCTGCCGGCCTGGACGACCTTGCCCGCCTCCCAGATCCGCGTGGAGTCCGCGCCCAGCCCCAGCACGTGCGTGAAGCCGATCCGCTTGAGGCGGCCCATCTCCTGGACCAGGCTTTCGGGGCTGTAGCCTCCCCACATGACGACGGGGAATTCACCCCCGCAGGGCCGGCCCACGATCCGCACCCGCAGCGCCTCTTCGAGGGGTGGCTCGTCGCCCAGGTCCACCCGCACGCGGAGTTCGTACTCGCCCGGCCGGAGCGAGGTGTCCAGCGCGTAGTCGATCTGTCGCGTCTGCCCGCCGCCCAGGCCCTCCAGAGGCACGGCCTGCTCGGCGTGCCCTTCGAGGCTGAGCGTCGCGCGGGCCTTGCCCAGCGGCTCGGCCCGCAGGTTCGTCACCGCCAGAGCGACGGAGGCCTTCTCCATGCGGAGAAACACCGCCCGCGTCGAGGTCATCTCCGCCCGCAGGGGACGAAACTCCCGCACGCCCGAGCACAGGCGGACCTGGTCGATCCACCCGGCGAAGCCGTGGTAGTAGCTGCCGATCCGATCGCCGATCACCAGGTTGTGCGAGCCGGGGCTGACGCCCTTGCGCCCCTCGACCAGTTGGCTGCCCCAGGGGCGGCCGTCCAGGAAGAAGCTGCCCCGCCCGGCGGCGTCGTAGGTGAACGCGACGTGACGCCACTTCAGCGGCTCGAGCTTGAACGGACGGGAATGGAAGCTCGACGAGGACGAGCCGAACCCCAGCGCCGCCTCCAGCACGTGCAGGCCGGTCTTGTCGCGCGAGCGGAGGATCAACTGGTAGTCGCTGGGGGCGACGTACTTTTTGTCCAACAGAAAGCAGTCGCCGTGGGTCTGGAAGTCCGCGCGCGGCCTGATCCACATCTCGATGGTGAACGGTCCACCCGGGCTGAGGGCGGGGTGGTTCCTGACGATCGCCTGGTGCGGGGCGTCCCGGCCCGGGTTGGACTCCAGGCACCCGCCGAACCGCCCGTCCGCGTGCGTGGCCGCCCCTCGCAGCGTCAGCGCGTGCTTGTGGGCGGAGGCGTCGGCCAGCGGCTCCTTGCCATCGAACGTCCACAGCGCCAGCACGTGCTTGCCCGTCGCGTGCTCGCCGGCGTAGGGCTGGCGCCACGGGTCGGCCAGGGGAACGTCGGCGCCGGCGGCGAAGGCGGAAAGAAGGAGGATCGTCTGCGCACACACGCACGGCAAGCAGCGGGTCTTCATGTTTGCTCACTCCGCCAAAACGCGTTCAGCGAAAAGCCCACCCCTGGGGGGTGGGCTTTGCACCGATCCTGTTCGAACGGCCGGCACGCTACCGAGCCTTGATCTTGAGTTCCTTGAGCGTCTTTCGCAGCCAGTCGAGCGAGTCCTTGAT
Organism: Planctomycetota bacterium; assembly: GCA_022705325.1. Taxonomy (GTDB): domain Bacteria; phylum Planctomycetota; class Phycisphaerae; order SM23-33; family SM23-33; genus MWDR01. Next base: position 20,217 of record JAKJER010000017.1, read on the forward strand.
CATGGGCCCGCCCTGGCCCTCGCATTCGATGGACAGCACGCCGTCGTAGCCCGCGTCGCGCAGCAGGCTGAGGCACTTGCGGATGTTGTCGGCATTGACCCCGCCGCCGAGGTAGCACTGGCTGACGGCGATGCCGGTCTGCTTGCCCCGCGTGGCCGCGGCCAGCGACTCCGACACGTCCTTCAGGTGCACGTGGCTGACCTTCTTGAGGAACCGTTTGAGGAACTTGACCGGGTCCTGGCCGGCGATGAAGGTGTTGCCGGTGTCCATGTTCATCCGCAGGTAGGGGCTGCGGCAGAAGGCGAGCATCTTGGCCATCATGTCGGGCTTGGTGGTGAAGTAGCCGTGCGGCTCGATGTTCACGATGATCTGGTTGGCCTCGGCCACCTCGATGATCTGCTCGTACTCGTACTTCATCAGGTCGAGGGCGGCGGCGTCATTCAGGCCCTCGGGGGCATGCAGGCCGTCGGTAGTGTCCACGTTGGGGCAGCCGATCAGCTTGGCCCACTGGATGGCCTTCATCACGTACGGCACGCCGCGGATGGGCCCGTCCTTGCCGGAAAGCGGGAAGGCGGCGTCCACCTGGCTGAACCGCACGCCGTACTTCTCCATCTTGCGCCGCAGCAGTTCGGGGTCCTCGTACATGGCCACGTGCGGCTGATAGCCCAGCCCATGGATCCAGCTCACACCGTCGATCAGCCCGCACTCGATGTAGTGCACGCCGTTGTCCTGGGCCCACTGGAGACACTTCTCGAAGCTGAAATAGGCGGAGTTGAACGCGTCAGTGTGAAAGCCGATCTTCATGGGGGCTCCTTTACTTTAGTAGCCGGTAGTTGGTAGCCAATAGCCCGTACTTGGCGCGAGCCTGGCGATCCGCAATCCGCATTCCAATTACTTCCCCGCCACCCAGGCCGTGCCGCGGCGGAACAGTTCCTGCACGCCCTCGGCGGCGAAGGCCCGCACGTCGTGCCCGAGCGGGCAGTGGAAGACCTTGCCCTTGCCCGCAGTCAGGACGAAGGCCATGGGGTAGTCCTTCTTGTCCACCTTCGAGGTCGCCATTGCCAGCACCTGGATGGGCGTCTTGCCGTCCAGGCAGGTGTAGAGTTCGTCGAGGGTCTGGAAGTCCTTCATGCCGGAGGTGATCGGATGCTTGTCGTCGGTGATGCGGACGGTGAACGTGCCGTGCGGGTCGTGCCCGCGGAGCTTGGGGTTGTAGACCCGCCCGGCCAGGGCCTCGAAGCCCGCCCACTTCTGGAACGCGCCGCAGGCGAAGTGGACGACCACCAGGCCCTTGCCGCCGGTGACGAACTTCTTGAGGTTCTCCCGGCAGGGCTCGGCCAGGTCCGGCTTGTGCCACTTGACGTAGTGCAGCACGACCACGTCGTAGTCGTGCAGCTTGGGGTCGGCCAGGAAGCGGGCGTCGTAGGCGATGCTGACGTGGAGCCGCTTGTCCTTGGCCAGCAACTCGGCCAGCACGGGCGAGGTGGCCTTCCAGTTGTGCAGGTCGTCGCCGGTGACGATGAGTACTTTCACCGCGCCGGCCGGGGCGGGCGCCGCGGCGAGCGGCTGAAGAACCGGGCCTTCCCACGCCTTGGGCGCGTCCTTGGGAGCGGCGGGATATGGTAGGACAGGCGTCTCGCCTGTCTTGGGTGGGACAGGCGTCTGGCCTGTCTCACGGGCGACAGGCGGGACGCCTGTCGTACCTGTACTCTCCAGCAGCCACAGCTCGCTGACGACGACGTTGGTCTTGCCCTCGATTCGGAATTCCAGGCGGACGGACCCGCCGGCGGTCAGCTCGCGCGGGAGGGGAACCACCAGTTCCTGCGGCATGTGCTGCCCCACCTGGTAGCTGGGCAGCCTGGTGGGCTTGATCAGCATCGCTTCCTTGCCCTTGGCCACCGCCCAGAGCGACTGGGTGCGGTCGTCGTGGTCGAAGTCCCACCAGGACAGGCCGACCTGGTAGTTGCGATCGGCCTTCAGGCCGGCAGCCTCGAAGGCGACCTTCCTGGCGTCGAACCAGATCGAGCCGAAGCGGACCGGTGCGACCGTGTCGGCGCCGGCCCAGAAGTACGGCGCGCCCGAGACGAGCTTCACGGACGGCGCCTGCCCGTCGCTGCCGTCGGCGCCGCAGTCCAGGTAGCAGGTCACGGCATAGCCGGCCGGGGCCTTGTCGTTGAGCATCTTTTTGGTGGCGGCGGAGCGGGCGGCATCGTGGGTGAGGAACTTGGCCAGTTCGTTCGCCGAGAGTGGCTTGCGGGTGGAGGCGGCCACGGCGCGGGCCTCGTTGAGGACCTTCTTGTCCTTGCTGACCGACTCGATGCGGACCATCGCCTCCTGCACGTCGGCCCGGGCGGTGGAGGCGAGCAGCCGGCCCAGGGCCAGCACGGACTGGATGGCCTCGGCCTGGACGTCGGCGTCGTTGAGGTAGGCGACGGCGAGCTTGAGGGCGCCGGCGTCGGGGGCGTCCATCAGCCCCGCCAGCAGCATCCGCTTGGCCTCCGGCGTCCGCGCGACGTTGCGGGCCCGTTCGAACAGGGCCGTCCGCTCGGCAGGGGCGATCTTCGCGGTGGCGGCCATCCGCAGATAGCCCCGCATGGCGAGCACGCGATGAGGCGGGTTGGCGGCGTTGGAGGCCAGGTCCAGCAAGGCGTCGGCGGCGGACGGATCGGGCCAGTCGGCCAGGGCGCGCACGGCTGCGTCCACGACGGCGGCGTCCGCGTCCTTCAGGGCGGCCCGGACGGCGGGCAGGGCGTCGGCGGTGCCCAGCAGGCCCAGCACGCGAAGGAGGTTGACGCGCTGGGCTGGGGCAGCCTTGTCCAGTGCGGCCAGGACGGGCCTGACGCGAGCGGGCTCGTCGGGGAGCCTGGCGGCGACGGCGAGGAGGGCCTTGCGGGCCGGCTCGGCCTGCTCCTCGTTCGCCGAGGCGGCCAGCGGGATGAGCTTGTCGTAGCTGTCGGCCGGGGCGACCACGGCCAAGGCGCCCAGGGCGGCCAGACGGACGGACGGTTCGCCGTCGCCGGCCGCCTGGAGCAGGACGGCTGAGGCGTTCTCCGTGCGACGGTCGGCCAGGGCGCGGATGGCGGCGACGCGCCGGTCGGGGGCGCCTGTGGCGGCGGCCTTCAGGAGAGCCGCGTCGGCCTGCTTGTCGCGGATGCGTGCCAGGGCCAGGCGTGCGGCGGGCGCCGCCGAGCCCTTGGCGTCGCCGGCCAGGCTCAGCAACGGCTCGACGCAGGCGGCGTCGCCGAGGGTGGCCATGGCCCGGGCGGCGGCGTACTGGACGGCCAGGTCGTCGCTGTTGAGCAGGTCGAGCACGCTCTGGCGTGCGGCGGGGTCCTGGCGGGCAGCCAGGGCGTCGATGAGGGCGGCTTTTTCCGCCCCCTGGAGCTTGCCCAGTTCGATGACCAGCAGCTTGGTGATTTCCGTGCCGGGGATCTCCGCCGCCAGGCTGCGGGCGATGGGGTAGAAGCTGGCGTCGGGCCCGTCAAGCGCCTGGACAAGCTGGGCGGCGGCCTGCTCCTTTCGGGTGGCCAGCAGGCCGCGCAGCGCGGGCAGGCGGAATCGCTTGGCGTCGGAGTCGTTCCACAGCGCCTCGTAGAGGGCCCCTGCCGCGGCGGGATCTTCGGCCGCCAGGGCCTCAGCCGCGTCAAGCTGCCCTTCGCGGATGGCCTCCAGCAGCGGTCCCTTGGCATCGCCGTGGGCCTTGGCCAGGGCCTCGCAGGCGGCGGGGCTGGCGATGCGCCCCAGGGCCAGGGCGGCTGCCGAGGCAACGGCCGGGTCCGCATCCTTCAGCAGGCCCGCCAGGGCGCCGGCCGACTGCGCGTCGCGCCGGTTGCCCAACGAGTGGATGACCGCGACCAGCTCGCCGCCCTTGCGCCGGGGCAAGTCCTCTCGCAAGGCGGCCAGGGCAGCCGCCAAGGGCGTGTGCTCCAGCGCCTCGCGGGCCATCTCCACCGTGCCCGCCTGCGTGAGCAGCTTGGCCATGGCGTCCACCCCCGCGTCGGTGGCCACCAGCGGGAGCTGCTTGCAGATGAAGCCCTTGGCGTCCAGCGTGGTCTGCGCGTCGGCCAACAGTGCAGCCAGCTTCTGCGCCAGCGCGGCCCGTCCGGCCGGGTCGGAAGTCTTCTCCAGCATCCGCTCGACCGTGTGCAGCGGCGCCATCGACTGCCCGTGCTCGAAACTCTTGAGCTGGGCGAAGACGGCGGCGTCGGAGGGCGGGACGGCGTCCTGGGCGAAGGCGAAAGAGGCGGCCAAGAGGACGGCAACTGCCAATGCGTGTTTGGTCATTCTTCAACCTCTTGCACAAAAGAGAAGGTTCAACAGCAGAACGTTCAGTTTTCAATGTTCAAGGGAAAGGGACAAACTTCAAGGACCAAGAGCGCAGGAGGAACCAGCTTCTCGTGCCGAAGTCTTATTGTCCGTCGCCCTTCCTGCTTGTCTTTCGCTGCTTGGCCTTTGCAGTCTGAACACTCTTGTACACGATGGAGATCAACTCGTCGTTCTCGCGAATCAACGGGAGCAAGCGGGCTGGATTCTTCACCAGAGGCTTGCGGTGCGTGATGATCAACCACACCCTGGTTTCCCGAAGCTCTTTCAGCACAACGCCCAGCTTGTGGATGAAGTCCTTTCGGGACTCCGCCCCCTGGGCCTCGGCGTAGTTGGGAGCGGGAGACGTCCCCGATCGCAGCAACTGACCAGAAACGTGGCTCCCCGCCTTCGTGTTGGGAATCTGCTCCACCACCCCGATGACCCGCAGCGCAAAGCTGATTAACCGCTCCAGCAAGTCATACTTGCGTTCGGCCTTCGCCTCGTCAGTCCGCATCGCCGGATCTGTCATGTTGTTCCTCTTTCGCTACCGCTCTTTGTCCAGCCCACCCGGCTCCATCCTTGACCCAAGACTGCGAGCTTGGCCCCTTCCTTGACCATTGAGCATGGAACGTTCCACTGTTGAAACTTCTCTGTTTTGTGTCCTAGATGCGCCATGGCTTTCGATAGGCCCGGCTGAGCATGCGGTCGGCGGTCTCGTCGTTGACGAACTTCTCCGTTTCCCAGTTCCAGGTGAGCTTTCGGCCCAGGCGGCAGGCGATGTCGCCGACGATGGTGATGGCGGTGGCGGCGTGGCCGGCCTCCACCGGGGCTACCGGTTCGCGTCGCGTCTTGATGCACTCCAGGAAGTTGCCGTGGTGGCTGTTGGACTCGTAGAGGTGCTCCTGGTCGGGGCCGATGGTCTCGCGGAGCAGCGAGGCGGGCTCGGCCTTGATCCCGCCGCGCCACACGTGGACCCAGCCCTTGTCGCCGATGAACTGCACGCCCTGGGGGTTCTGCTTGTTGTCGGTGAAGTTCAGGACCAGCCCGGCCGGCGTGGTGTAATTGATGTTCCAGGTGATGGACGTGTTGGCCAGTCCCTCGGTGGGATAGGCGGCCTTGCCCTCGATGGTGACGGTCTTCTGGCCCAGCGTGGGCTGGCCCCACAGGGCGATGTCGGTGTGGTGGACACCCCAGGACTGCACCCAGCCGACGCAGTAGTCGAGGATGAAGTACCAGTTGAAGGAGCACTTGAGATCGTTGTATGGCGTCCATGGGGCCGGGCCCAGCCACAGTTCGTAGTCGATGTCCGGCGGAGCGGGCTTGGGCTCGGCGTTGGGCAGGCTTCGTCCGCCGGGCACGCCGACCTTCACCGTGTGGACCTTGCCCAGGTAGCCGTTGCGGGCCAACTCGCAGGCGAAGCGGAACCGCCGGTCGCTCCGCTGCTGCGTGCCGATCTGGAACACCCGCCCGTAGCGCCGCACCACGCCGATCAGCGCCCGCCCCTCGGCCACCGTCAGCGACAGGGCCTTCTCGCAGTACACGTCCTTGCCGGACTTGAGGGCGTAGATCGAGGCCAGCACGTGCCAGTTCTCCGGCGCGGCGATAAACACCGCGTCGATGTCGTCGCGCCCGGTCAGTTCGCGGAAGTCCTGGTAGGCGGCGCAGCCCTTGTACGTGCCGGCAGGGGCGGCCTTGGCGTAGTGCGCGTCGGCCTTGGCCTTGTAGTGCTGGGCCTTCTTGCTCTGCGGATCGCAGGCGGCCAGCACCTGCGTGTTGCTGAAGCCCAGCGACGCGTCGAAGTGGTTGCCCCCGCGGCTGCCCGTGCCGATCACGCCCACGGTGATCCGCTCGCTGGGGGCGGGGCGGTCCTCCTTGCCCAGGGCCGAGGCGGGCACGAACGCCGGGGCGGCCGACGCGAGAAGGATCGTCCCCGACGCGGCCGCCGAACGCTCCAGCAGCCCCCGCCGAGAGATCAGCCGCCCGTTGCCGCCAGTGGTCTTGCTCGTCATGATCGCGTGTCCTTTCTGTCGTCCCGTAGGGACCAGGTGGTCAAGCCCTGAGATCGGGACCAAGCGCAGCGAACCGGTTCACCATGCTACCCGTCTAACGCCGGCCGCAACAGGGGATTTCGGCCCGAAAGACGCAGATCGGGCGTCATCACCAGGACCTGCCTGCCGGCAGACAGGCCACGGAGGGCCAAAGGGAGACCACAAAGAAGCGGCGCCTGCAATGCCTGGGCGGAGCCGTTCGTTTGCGATGAAGGTCACTTTAGGAGATCCCATCATGGCCAGACCCATCCGCCGTCGCAGACTGCTCCAGGGAACGCTGGCCGCCGCGGCGGGAGCGACCGCGACGTCCGCACTGCGCGGCCAGGCGCCCGCCGCCAAGACCGCCTCGACGCCAGGTGAGCCGAGACCCGTTCGCATCGGGGTGATCGGAACGGGCGGGCGAGGGACCGGGCTGCTGGGCGGCCTGCTGACGATGAAGGGGCTGGACGTCCCGGCCGTCTGCGACGTCCGCCCTGCCGCGGCCGAGAACGCCAGGAACATGGTGCTCCGCGCCGGGCGATCGGCCTGCGAGACCTACACGGCCGGCGAGGAGGACTTCAAGCGACTCCTGGACCGAAGCGACCTGGACGGCGTGATCATCGCCACCCCGTGGGAGTGGCACACGCCGATGAGCGTTTACGCCATGAAGGCGGGCAAGTACGTGGGCTGCGAGGTGCCCATCGCGCTGACCGTCGAGGAGTGCTGGCAGCTCGTGGACACCTGCGAGCAGACCGGCGTCGGCTGCATGATGATGGAGAACTGGAGCTTCCGTCGCGACAACCTGGCCGTTCTCAACATGATCCGCCAGGGGCTGCTGGGCGAGATCATTCACTGCCACTGCGCCCACAGCCACAACTGCATGCACTGGTACTTCGACGGGCGCGGCTACCCGCGCTGGTCGGGCCGGCACCTCATCCGCCGCAACTGCGACCTGTATCCCACCCACAGCCTCGGGCCCGTCCTGAGCTGGATGGACCTCAACTGCGGCGACCGCATCGACTACGTCACCTCCACGGCCAGCCGCTGCCTGGGCATCCGCGGGCAGCTTCTCAAGAAGTACGGACCTAACCACCCGCCGCTCAAGGAGAAGTACCTCCAGGGCGACATCGTGACCACCGTCGCCAGGACGGTCAAGGGCAACACGCTGGTCATCAACAACGACATGCAGACCCCGCGCCCCTACGACAACCGCTGGGAGATCGAGGGCACCAACGGGCTGTACAATGAGCAGCGCAACGCCGTCTACATCCACGGCGTGAGCCCCAAGCACGAACAGTGGGAGCCGTTCGCCCCCTACCAGGAGAAGTACGACCACAAGTGGTGGAAGGAAATGCAGGCCTCCGCGGGCGGGCACGGCGGAACCGATTATCTGGAACTGGACAAGTTCGTCCAGGCGGTGCGGGCCAAGGGGCCCACGCCCATCAGCGTGTACGACTCGGTGGTGATGAGCGTGATCTTCCCGCTGTCGGAGCAGTCGATCACGAAGGGCTCGGCCCCGGTCAAGTGCCCGGACTTCACCCGCGGCAAGTGGGAAAAGAGCAAGCCGTACTTTGCGGTCTAGCAAGGAAGATCGCCGGGCAGGGCCCGGCAGTTTCGGCATTCACTTCTCAAACGTGATTCGCGTGAGCGAGGCTGGCGGGAAGGTATGGGTGAGCTTGCCGCCGGAGACGTTCAGCGTCGTCTCGGCCGGGTGGACGGACCGGGGGGCGTCGGCCGTGTTCGTGGAAAGGCAGCTCTCGCCGGCCAGCGTGATCGCCCGGGCCCGCGTGCGGGCGTCGAAGCCCGCCAGGGCGATCTCCGTGGGGACAGCCCTCTCGTCGTCGCGGTTGATGACGAACAGCGTGCATTGCTTGCCCGCCTTGTCCAGCAGGGCGACCGCGTCCAGCGCGGGCACCCTCCCGCGCCGCCCCAGCCATTTGCCCGAGGCCTCGAACGAGGGCGACTCGATCTTCGCCTCCACGGGCACGGTCCCTTTCTGGCTCGCGTAGAGATGCGTCACCCACCAGACCGGATGGGGGTAGACGATCCCGTGCTGTTTGCCCAGGCCTCCCCCGTGGTTGACCAGGGCGGAATGCGTCACCAGCTCCACCACGCCCTTGGAGCGGATGGCCGCGTGCAGGATGTTCGCCGTCCAGAGGGCGTCGGTCTGCGAGACGTTGCGCGGCAGATTGCGGTGCTGGGTGAACACCTGCAACTCGGTCACCGCCAGGCGGGGCGCCAGGCCCGCCTCAACCATCGGGCGCGTCAGCGAGGCGATGTCCTGATCGAACCGGGCCGACCAGGCCATGAAGTCGCGGAACACCTCGCCCGTGTCCGCGTCGGCGGGGATGTGGCTGCCGGGGAGGAAATGGGCCGACAGCGACCGCACCGCCTTGCCGGCGCCTTTGACCACCTCGCGATTCCACCGCGCGTCGTTGCCGTTGGCGATCAGGTCGATGGTCGGGTCCGCCCGCTTCATCGCGGCGGCGAACTCCAGGTAGCGCTTGGCGTAGCCGCCGGCGTCCACGTGGCCGATCTGCCAGCCGCCGTACAGCTCGTTGCCCACCTCCCACAGGCGGACGTTCCAGGGCTTGGCCCGCCCGTTGGCGGCCCGCAGCTTGCCCATCTCGCTGGTCGCCGGGCCGTTGCAGTACTCCACCCACTGGCGGGCCTCCCCGGCGGAACCGTCGCCCGCGTTGACGCAGATGAGCGGCTCGGCCCCCACCAGCTCGCACAGCGTCAGCCACTCGTCGCTGCCCACGTGGCCCCATTCCATCACGCCGGGCCAGGCAGGGTTGGTCCGCACGGGCCTCTTCTCGAGCGGGCCGACGCCGTCCTTCCAGTGATAGCCGCTGGCGAAGTTGCCGCCCGGAAACCGCAGCAGCGGCAGGCTCGCTCTGCGAAGGTAGTCCACCACCTCCTTGTCCCAGCCGCGGACGTGGTCGCCCGGAAACAGCAGCGCGCGGGCCAGCTCGAAACGCCCGGGGGGCAGGTGCAGTTCCAGCCGCAGGGCCCGCCCGGGCGGGACTTCCACCGTCGCGTCCAGGTCCATCTTCACCGTGGCCTGCCGCCAGTCGGGATACACCGCCACCATCGCCTGGCCCAGCGGCTTGCCCTCGCCCGTGGCCACGCGGGCGGTGATGCTGCCGGGCCGGGTCTGGCGCAGCGCCTCGCCGCGGGCGGTGAGCGTCAATTCGCACCGCCGCGTCCGCCACACGGGCAGGTAGACAGCCGTGACGACGGCAACGGGACGATCCGCCTTGACCTCCATGGCGTCCTGGTCCTCGTGCGGACCGGGCACCGCCCGGGCCTGCGCGTCGCTCTCGGCGAACCAGTGCGGGGCGAAACCGCGCTGCACCGCCCGCTCCAGATGCCGCTGGTCTTCCGACGCGCCCCTGCGGCTGTGGTAGAACATCCCGTCGCGGCCCTTCCAGCGGCTGGCCGGGGCGAACTCGGGATTCGCCGCCACCTGGGCCCAGGCGCCCAGATAGACGTTGCGGGCCAGATGCTCGGTGAACTTGCCGAACAGCCTCCGCGAGATGGGCGGGTCTCGCCGGGCCGCGTCGACCGCAATGCGGGCGGCGGGAGCGCCGAGGGCGAGCACCGAAGCGAAGAAAAGCGAGCAGGACGCGGCTACCGGGTGCAGGAGTCTCATGGCGGTTCCTCGAATGCGGATGGAGTGTAGTCGCCTGCGCCCGACGTGTGAAGGATAAACCGGGATCCTCTCGAGCCGGGGTCACTGAAGCCACCCGGCCTGGTCACTTCAGTGATCCAGGGCACGAATCCCACGGGAATTTTCTGTTCATTGCGGGCGTCGCCTCGCGTTGTTCTTCTGAGGAGTCCAGACATGAAGCCGATCGAGCGCATGACCAACATTCAGGCGGGCCGGCCCGCGGACCGCACACCGTGGGTGCCGTCGGTCTACGAGCACGGAGCGGCCCTGCTGGGGCGCAGCCCCACCGAGGTCAGCCGCGACGCCGACCTGATGGCCCAGGCCGCCCTCAAGGCGTTCGAGACGTACGGGCACGACATCGTCACCGTCGGCATCGACATCTACAACATCGAGGCGGAGGCGTTCGGCTGTGGCCTGGCCTCGCACGAGGACGACAACTCCATCCCCGGCGTGCTGACCCACCCCCTAAGGGGCGACGAGCCGGACGTCGCCTCGCTCACGGTCCCTCAGGTCGGGCCGGGCAACCGGCTGGGCGTGATCGCGAAGGCCGTCGAGCAGGTGGTGAATCGCATCGGCGACCAGGTGTGGGTCTACGCCTGCATGGGCGGGCCGTGGTCGCAGGCGGTGGAGCTGCGCGGCTTCGAGGACCTCATCGCCGACCTGTACAGCGACAAGTCGCGGGTGCACGCCCTGATGGACAAGACGGCTGAGCTGGCCATCCAGCACGCCGACCGGCTGTGCCGCCTGGGCGCGGGCGTCTACCTCTACGAGTCGTGGGCGACCATGCCGCTGATCGACCCGAAGATCTTCGAGGAGTTCGTTGTGCCCTACAACCGGCGCGTGACCCAGCACGTGCGGGCGAAGTTCGAGGTCCCCCCGCCGGCCATCATCATGGGCGGTAACATCACGCTGCTGATGGACTACTTCGTCCAGGCGGGCACGGGCCTGATCGCCTGCGACTACAACGCCGACTTCGACTTCGTCCGCTCGCGGACGGCCGGGCGGTCCATCGTCGTCCGCGGCTGCGTGGACCCCAAGGCCATCGAGCGCGGTGCGTGGGAGAGCCTGGAGTCGGCGATCGGCAAGCTGGCGGCCAAGTCAAAGGGGATGGTCAACTTCGTCTGGGGCTGCGGGTGCGTGTCGTTCAAGACGCCCGTCGAGAGCGTGCTGAAGTTCCGCGATCTGTGTGCGGCTGCGGGGCGGTGAAGAAGAAGACGGCCTCAGAGGCACGGAGGACGCAGGGGAATTCTTCGGTCGGTCCTAAGGGTCGTAGGACGGACCGGTCCCACCTGTGAGCACTGCTGTTGGTTTCGCGCGTAGGCGCGGAGGGTGGCCCGGCCGCGGGTGGAATGGGCGAGGCGCCCGGCGAGGTGGGCCTTTCGCTCGGCCAGCACCGGGCAGTTGCGCCGGCAGAGGTCGGCCAGGCGATTGAGCCGATCGTGTCGGGCATTGGCGATCGGGCCTGACTGGGCGGTCAGTTTTCCGGCCTGGTCGTACCGTTCGGCCTGGAGGTGCTCGGCCTGTTGGGCCAGGAGAGATTCCAACTGCGCGAGGAAATCTTCGCCGGTCATCTCGCAGCCCCGTCCGGCTGGTCGGGGCCGTCTGGACGCCGGCGAACCTCCTGAAGCAGTTGGCGGGCGTCGGCCTTGTCGACGACCGCCGGAGGGACGGGAGAGCGACTGGTTCTCAAGCGCGGGTTGACAAGATTCTGACAGCCAGAGCATAGTCGCACTTTCCCCCGGTCCGGACTTTCGCTCGGGAGCATTGACACCCGTCCAGGCCCGATGCACAATGGCACGCAGTTCATTGCATGTCAGAGCTTTGGCTGGGCTTGTTTTGAAAGCGTGGAGTCTGTACCACTTTACCGGTGACCGGACGAGGTCTCACGGCGTGGATACGGGAACAACCATTGGTCGTCTCGGAAACAGCATCAAGGCATATGCCCCTCGTATCTTCGTCAGCTCCACCTCCCGAGACCTGGGCACGTACCGCCAACTCGTATGCCATGAACTCTGGGTGGGAGACTATCACCCCGTCGTTCAGGAGCACTTTCCGTCCGACCCACGGAGGCTGTCGGTCTTTCTGGAAGAGCAGATCGACAGGTGCGATGCCGTCATCTGCTTGATCGGCCCTCGCTTTGGGGAAGCCCCGGACCCGCAGGGGGGACCGCTGCGTTCCTACACGCAACTCGAGTACGACACCGCCCGCAAGCTCGAAAAGGACGTCTATGTGTTTCTGGCCTCGCCGGAATGCGCTCTGGATGATGACACCCCCGAAGCGGAGGAGATGCGTCGGCTGCAGCAAGCATACATTGAGTCGGTTCAGCGAGTGGATCAGAGCATCTGCAAGATGTTCTCCAGCCCCGAGGACCTGCGGGCGAATATCGTTCGCCTGGTCCCTCTGTTGGGGAAGCTGAAGCAGGGCAGGAATGCGACCCAGCGACCGTCGCCCTATCCCTATTTCGCGGGTCGCCAGCTCGAGCTGCAGCAGTTGACCGCCTCTGCGACACAGTCCGAGCAGTGCGTTATAGTAGTCCTGGGACCGCCTGGGGTGGGAAAGACGACCCTGGCATGGGAGTGGTTCGCCAAGCACCTTCCTGAAGCGTTTTCCGCCGCGTTCTGGTGTCCGTCTGACGAGAACCAGTATACCTTCGACGTGTTTCTGGACTACGCCCTGGAGTATCTGCTGCGAGGCAAGTACGACAAGCGGTCGTGCCCGGGCATCGCAACCCGCGTCCAGATGCTGGTGCAGCAGTTGCTGGATCGCCCGTGCCTGCTGGTGATCGACGGGATGGAGAAATGGCTCAGAGCGTGGATGATGAGGAGGGAGTCGTTGCCCGCGGCCGCGCCGACCGATGGGCGGGCTGAAGGCCAGGAAGGCGTCGACCTGTTTCTGAGCCAGATCGCGCTCATTTCCGGCGGCAGTCACGTCGTGCTGACGTCCCGTGTCCTGCCGTCCATGCTGGATACGGCTCCTCACTCCGCCATTCCGGTAATGGAGGAAGTCAAAGAAGCCAGGTTGCAGGGGCTGGATGACGAAGCGGCCATCGCGCTGTTGCGCGAGCTGGGGGTGCGGGCCAGCCCGGAGGAGATGCTGACCGTTGCCAAGAGGTTCGACAAGCACCCCCTGAGCCTGACGATCATGGGCAAGCTGGCGGTCAGGAACTATGGCGGCAGCATGGATCGCTTCCGCTCCGACGAATGGCTGATTGCGCGTGACCAGAAGCTCACGCAGTTGCTGGAGGAGATGCAGCAGGCCCTGCCGGCAAGACAAGACAGTGAACATCTCCTTGATTTGCTGGCCCGCTTCATCGAGACCCCTTCGTACGAGCGGTTCTCGACGTTTCTTCGGTGGCTCGTCGTCGCGTCCGGCCGTGCAGGCCTGGTAGCTCGGCCGACCCTGCACCTGAGCGACGACGCGCTGCGCGAAGCACTGGCGATCCTCGACGACTGGTCTCTGATCGCATGGGACCGCAAGACTGACTTGCTCTACTTGTCTCCCCTGGTCCGGGAACACTTTCGCCGGATCAGTAGCCGGTCGCTTCAGGTGGATACTGCTTTGGCGGAATGGTACTTGGCTGCGGACGTGGCGCCAGATGCTCAGTCCCTGCAGGACGTGGCCAGTCGCATCCTCGGGTTCAAGCATGCCCTGCGGGCACAGAACAAGGGCCTGGGCAACAAGGCCATTCTGGCGCCGATGTCAGACTGCTGCTCTCTATGCGAATGGCTGGCCCAGTGGGGGCATCAGTCGACCGGCATCGATCTGCTGTCCAGCGTGGTCGCCCAGACGGAACAGCCAAACCGAAGTCTGCACCTCGTCAGCCGTGGCGCACTCTACCAGGACCTGGGGAAACTCGTGCCAGCCCGGGATGACCTGACCAAGGCCATCCAGTGGCTGGACGGGAACTTCTGGCGCCGGTACAGACACCGGGAGGTGTTGGCCGGCGCTTACATGAACAGGGGAAATGCCAACTCCCGTTCCGCGAATCCCGCCCAGGCCGTGTCCGACCTCAACCGCGCACTTCAGATACTGAGTAGGCCGTTTCGGCGCCACCGTCAGAACCACCGGATTCTTGTGGCAGATATCCTGACCAACCGCGGTGCGGCCAACCGGGACCTGGGGCACCTGTCGGCAGCGGAACGGGACGCCACAGAAGCAATGCAGGTTCTTCTCGCCTGCCTCGCCTCCGGGGCCTGCCCGTCCCCTCGGCTGAACGAGCGCATCGCCCGTGTGATGATAAACCGAGGCAATGCCCGGGCAAACGGTCGCCAGTATGCTGCTGCAGACGATGACTATCGCCAGGCAATCCAGAGACTGACGCAGGAGGCCGGCAGCACCGAGAGCAAGTCATCCCTTCTGCCACTGGCCCACGCCATGCGCGGGCTGTTGCTCAGCGACACGGGGAGGCACGAAGAGTCACGGACTGAGCACGATGTGGCGGTGACGTTGTTGTCAGAACTGGTCAGCCAGGGCCGGGAGGATTGTCAAATCCTCTTGGGCCTGGCTTACGCCAACCGCGCCGAGACTCTGATCGCCCTGAGCGATCTGCAGGGAGCCGGCGAGGATGCCGACGCCGCCACTCGCCTTTATAAGCAGGCCGCCTGGGAAGATTCTTCCGAGCTTGCGTTGTGGGGGGCGGCCAATGAGACGGCCCTTTGGGGGCTGAATCATATCCTCAAGAAGATCCCGTCCGCCGACCCAGGCGAGTCCGGACTGTTCCGGTCCTGGTTCGCCCTGCGCCTCGCCATGGGCCCCCACGTTCTCGCGCTCTTCGTGAGGGAATTGACAGGAGTCATTCGACTGGTGCATCGCCATGATGCACCGTTCAGCGCGCAGGCCGTGGTGGCCATGCTGAAGATGCTCGAGAAGGATCTGGCGACGGGCTATGCGTCCGAATGGTTGATGTGGGAGTTGCATGATCTTCTGCAATTCGTCGCCGCCGACAAGGGCCGGCTGGGTGAACTGGGCGTGCCCACAGAGCGGCTTGCAGCGGTCGTCCGCGATCTTCAGGCGCGAGTCAGGTAGAAGACACTGTGGCCTGTCGGAACAGGCCCGGGTGAATTGCACAGACAAGGAGAGTGCCATGTTTGGACTGGATTCTCAGAGGTACATGCCGCAAGTAGCCGGGGTCCCCGGCGGTGGTGGGACGGGCAGCCGCGGAACTGCAGGTTCGGAGCGTCCTTGGCACGCACCCATTATGATGCCTGAGGTGCGATTGCCTGCCGATAGTCATCGCAGCTACTATTCGTCATCGTCTTACTCATTCAGCTCCCATTCGAGCCCTCCCCGGCGATCTCTGTGGCCCGCAGTCCTGATCGGCCTGGCGCTGGTCGTAGCGGTGGGTATTGCCGTGGGCTTGTGGTGGTGGCTGAAGTAGCCAGTTCAAGCACGGTGGGCAATCAGAATCGAAGGAGAATACGCCATGTCAGAGTCAAGAACACCTTTTAGTGGACACACAAGCTTCTACGCGTCAAGCGAGTCCTCCCTTTGGCCCAAGATCCTGATCGGCCTTGCGCTGGCCGCCGCGGCGGGAATCGCTGCGGGTTTGTGGTGGTGGCTGAAGTAGTTGATGCGGACCCGGCAAGAGGAAATCAACAATCTGGATCTGCGGAGAAGAGACTATGTCAGAGGCAAGAGTAAGCTGCGGCGGAAGCGTAGGATACTATCCTTCCAGCGGTCCGTCCTATCGAACGGTTCAATTGACGCTGCCCCAGGCGGTGGAACACGTCCTGGCAGGGGAGATGGAACCGCATGATCTGCTCCGACAGTTGCCAAACGAGATTAAGACTGTCTTGGAGTCGCATTTCGGGAAGAAGGTCCAATCGTTTTCGCGTGAAGAGGCTCTGGCCTTGGTGGCCGCTCTAGGTGCTTCGGCCGCTAATTCCGACGGGTCTGCCAAGGTGGACAACGGCCGGACTTCGTCGCCGCCCGCAAGTGCCAGTTCAGGGAGCCAGACTCCCCAGGCAAAGCTGAAACGCTCTGGGAGCTTCCTGGGCCGGGCAGTATTTGCCGCGGTTGTCGCAACTGCACTCGCACTGGGCGCTTACGCGGCCTGGCGATGGCTGGGCTCTTGACACGAGACCGATCAGACGACAGTGTCAAAGGTACATGGCCCGCGGGTTTGCCTTCCCCTGGTTGGCTTGGCGACTCCGCAGCCGATATACGTCGACTGCCCCGGTGTTCCAAGTCGAAGTGTTGGAGCGGTCCGGATTGACGTTCTCTTTGTTCTACACGAGGGCATGGCGTCCGTCTGGGTGATGTTCTGGCCTGAACTTGACAGCGGTTGTACAATGGGCGCATGAGTCGCATTCGCACTTCGAAGGCATTTACGCTGGTCGAGTTGCTGGTGGTGGTGTCGATCATCATGCTCCTGCTGAGCCTGCTGACGCCCAGCCTGCAAAGCGCCCGCCGCCTGGCCAAGGAGGTCACCTGCGCATCCCAGATGAGCCAGGCCTCCCGGGCCATCCCGCTCTACCAGAGGGACTGGAGACTGGCCGAGCCCTGGCGATTCGACAACGCCAGCGGCGACTACCCCTGGGAGTCCGGCCACTCCGCCGGGCCCGGCACCATCGCGGCCGCCCTCACGCCCGTGGTGGCCACCGGCAAGGGGCCCCACTACCTGCCCAAGGCCGACATCCTCTTCTGCCCCCTGGCCCCGCTGAACTACGAGGACCACTACGAGCGCCTGCCCCCCAACAACGGGCAGACCTTCGCGGGGACCTACAGTTGGCACTTCAAGAAGGCCAAGAAGGGCGACGACCCCATCTGGACCAGCCGCAGCTCCATCCTGTACTCCAACGACGATTCGGGCGACCTGCTCATGATCGACACCAACAACCGCACGTGGGCGGGCTACGGGTTCACGCCCCGCTACCCGTCGCACTACAACGCCCTGTTCATCGGGGGCGACGTGCGGATGATCTCCCGCGACGACAACTACATCCCGTTCTGGCTGTGGGGGCCGGAACGCAAACCGTATTGAGGTGGCCGTGGTAGCGAAGAAGCCTGCCCTTGTGATCGCCGTGCTGGTCGTGCTGGCCAGCGCGGGCTTCCTGGCGCTGGCCGGCCGAACGCTCTTTGCCCCCGGCTCGCCGGGCGAGACCATCCGATTCTCCTGCGACAAGTGCGGGCACGTGTGGCACGACACCGCCGGCGTCAAGCCCGTCTGCCCCCGCTGCTCGCAGCCGGGCGTGATCCGCTCGTTCTACGCCTGCCCGCGCTGCAAGAAGGTCTTCCTGGGCCTGGAGCGCAAGAAGCTGGGGCCCGGGCACTTCCTCTACCGCCTGGCCGGCAAGACCGAGTGGACGCCGGACTTCCCGGCCACCCTCACCTGCCCCCACTGCAACCTGACCTCGGGCGACATCGTCCGCTTCTCCGTGCCCGACCCGGACAACAAGAAGGCCGAGCCACCCGCCCAAAGACCGTTGGAGTGAAACAGGCGACCATGACCACGGAACAGTCATCGTGCCAGATCGACATTCGCGTCCGCTACGCCGAGGTGGACCAGATGGGCTCGCTGCACCACAGCCGCTTCTGGGTCTACTTCGAGATGGGGCGGACGGAACTGCTCCGCCAGTGCGGGGTGGCCTACCGCGACCTGGAGGCGGCGGGCGTGTTCTTCGTGGTGGCCAAGTGCTCGGCCCGCTTTTTGGCCCCGGCCCGCTACGACGACCTGTTGCGGCTGACCACGCGGGTGACGCGCATGGGGGCTGCCCGCATCGATCACGCGTACGAGCTGGTCCGCCAGGGCGACGGCATCGTGGTCGCCACGGCTGAAACAACCCTCGCCTGCGTGGGGCGCGACGGGCGGATCATACCCATCCCGGATTTCGTGCGGGGCGGATGAGCCGCGGCCCGCGGGGCCCCGGCCGCCATGCGCCTTGACTTGCCCCCCCGCCGGCCATACAAGTGATGGTTTCTATGCAGAGAAGAGGTCGCCATGGCCGGCTATGATTTCGCGTCGATCGAGAAGAAGTGGCAGGATTACTGGCAGCGGCAGGGCACGTTCCGCCAGCCCAACCCGGGCGAGACGGACTTCGTCGAGCGGCCCAAGCTGTACGTGCTGGACATGTTCCCCTACCCCAGCGGCGCCGGGCTGCACGTGGGGCACCCCGAGGGCTACACCGCCACCGACATCGTCAGCCGCTACTTCCGCATGAAGGGCTACAACGTCCTGCACCCGATGGGCTACGACGCGTTCGGCCTGCCCGCGGAGCAGTACGCGGTGGAGCACGGCGTCCACCCGCGCGAGACCACGCTCAAGAACATCGACAACATCGAGCGCCAGATCAAGATGTTCGGCTTCAGCTACGACTGGTCGCGGCGGATCTCGACGACCGACGTGGAGTACTACCGCTGGACGCAGTGGATCTTCCTCCAGCTTTACAACGCCTGGTACGACCCGGAAGCCAACGCCGCCCGCCCCATCCGCGAGTTGATCAACCGCCTGGAGTCGGGCGAGCTGGTGGTGGACATCGGGGGCAACGTCGTGGTGCCCCCGCCCGTCGAGCGGGCCGAGGCCCTGACCGGGACGGCAGGCGGGTTCATCAAGTTCCCCGAGATGGACGACGACCAGAAGCGCCGCCTCATCGACGAGTACCGCCTGGCCTACATGGACGAGGTGCCCGTCAACTGGTGCCCCAAGCTGGGCACGGTGCTGGCCAACGAGGAAGTGACCAACGAGGGGCGCTCCGACCGAGGCGACCACCCGGTCTTCCGCCGGGCCCTCAAGCAGTGGATGCTCCGCATCACCGCCTACGCCGAACGCCTGCTCGAAGACCTCGAGCTGGTCAACTGGCCCGAGCCCATCAAGATCATGCAGCGCAACTGGATCGGGAAATCGGTTGGCGCTGAAGTGGATTTTGTTTTGTCTGGTAGGACAGGCGTCCCGCCTGTCCCCGCAGGCGGAACGGCTGCGTTCAAGAGACTTGTCTCCGACCCCAAGCTGACGATCGTGAACGCCCGGTCATTCTGCCCGAAGAACCCGTATCCTCCCGGAGAGCCTTCCCCGGGCGATTTGATGAAGACGATTCGGCACCTCCCGCACGCCCTGGTGGAAGGTGCAACGTATTTCGTCACATTCACCGCGTGCCCCGGCATCACGTTTGACGCGCCCGAGCGGGACATCGTCTATCGGGCTTGCCTGCACTGGCACAACCAAAAATGCTGCGTCTACGGTCTGGTGGTGATGGACGATCACGTGCATCTGATTGTTCGTCCATATGACGGGGAGGACCTGACCAAGTTGCTCCACAGCATCAAGAGCTTCACCTCTCACGAGATCGTCAAGCTCCGTGAGGGCAAGGGGTCCATCTGGCAGGAGGAGAGTTTCGACCACGTGGTGCGCGACAGCCTGTGGTTGACGCACTTCCTGGCCTACATTGCTCAGAACCCGGTCAGGCGGAAACTGGTGGATGCCCCGGACGAATACGACTGGCTGTGGCTGAATCCGGAGGAGTTGGTCGTGGGCGCCACGGGAGAGGTATGCGGATACGCGTCTGCAAGATTCTCCGAGGATCCGGTTCAGAGCTGGTTTGAGGACAGGCAGCAGTACGGGTTCCCGCCGGTAGTTGATGATTCTTCGACCCCCATGGACAGGCGAGACGCCTGTCCTACCACGCCAATGGACAGGCGAGACGCCTGTCCTACCACGCCAATGGACAGGCGAGACGCCTGTCCTACCATTAGGGTCTACACCACCCGCCCCGACACGCTCTTCGGGGCCACCTACATGGTGCTGGCCCCCGAGCACGACCTGGTCGCCCGCATCACCACGCCCCAGCAGAAGCAGGCCGTTGACGACTACGTCCAGACCGCCGCCCGAAAGAGCGAGCTGGAGCGGACGGCCGAGAGCAAGGAGAAGACCGGCGTCTTCACCGGCGCCTATGCGATCAACCCCGTAAACCGCCAGCCCGTCCCGATCTGGGTGGCCGACTACGTCATGATGGGCTACGGGACCGGCGCGATCATGGCCGTGCCCGCACACGACACGCGCGACCTGGAGTTCGCCCGGAAGTTCGACCTGCCGGTCATCCAGGTGGTCCAGCCGCCGGAGGCCTCCACGCCGTGGGAAGGCTTCGTGGACGATGGCGTCGCCGTCAACTCCAGCCATTACGACGGCATGCCCACAGCCGACTTCAAGCGGAAGATCGCCGAGGACCTCGCCGAGGCGGGCCTGGGCCGGCAGGCGGTGAACTACAAGCTGCGCGACTGGCTGTTCAGCCGCCAGCGCTACTGGGGCGAGCCGTTCCCGATCGTCCACTGCGACTCGTGCGGAGCGGTCGCCCTGCCGGAAAGCGCCCTGCCGCTGGAACTGCCCGAGATCGAGGACTTCACCCCGGCCAGCAGCGACGACCCCGACGCCCCGCCGCGCCCCCCGCTGGGCAAGGCGGCCGACTGGGTGGCAACGCCCTGCCCCGCCTGCGGCAAGCCCGCCCAGCGCGAGCTGAACACCATGCCCCAGTGGGCCGGCTCGTGCTGGTACTATCTGCGCTATCTCGACCCCCGCAACGACAAGGCGTTCGTCGACCCGGCCGTCGAGCAGTACTGGATGCAGCCGGCCGCCCAGCCGGGCCAGTCGCCCCTGGGCATCGACCTCTACGTCGGCGGGGCCGAGCACGCCGTGCTCCACCTGCTCTACTCGCGGTTCTGGCACAAGGTGCTGTTCGACCTGGGGCACGTCTCGACGGCTGAGCCGTTCGGCCGGTTGTTCAACCAGGGCATGATCCGCAGCTTCGCCTACCGCGACAAGCGGGGCGTGTACCTGCCCTACGACCAGGTCGACCTGACCGGCGACAAGCCCCGCCACAAGGCCACCGGCGAGGAAGTCACCGAAAGCATCGAGAAGATGTCCAAGAGCCTCAAGAACGTCGTCAACCCCGACGACGTGATCGCCCAGTACGGGGCCGACACCTTCCGCCTGTACGAGATGTTCATGGGCCCGCTGGAGGCGTCCAAGCCGTGGAACACCAAAGACGTGGGCGGGGTGCACCGCTTCCTCAACCGCGTCTGGCGGATGGTGGCCGGCTGGGACAACACGACAATGTTGCATGATCCGACCAAACCGAGACCGGAGCCATCAACACCGGATGGAACGTTGGAGAGAGAATACCGGCGAATGGAACAGGAGGGCAAGTTCAAGCCTGCTGAGCTTAAGGTGGAAAAGGCCCTTCACCGCCTGATCAAGAAGGTCGGCGAGGACGTCGAGGCCATGAAGTTCAACACGGCCATCGCGGCCATGATGGACTTCGTCAACACGGTCTACGGAGAGGCTCGGATATTGGTGCCTCAGGCGGAGCGGTTCGTGCTGCTGCTGGCGCCGTTCGCCCCGCATATCGCCGAAGAGCTGTGGCAGAAGCTCGGACACGACGCGAGCCTGGCGGGCGAGCCCTGGCCGACGTTCGACCCGGCCCTGCTGGTCGAGCAGACCATCGAGATGCCGGTGCAGGTGAACGGCAAGCTCCGCGGGCGGATCACCGTGCCCGCCGCCGCCGACCAGGAAGCCGTTCTGGCGGCAGCGCTGGCCGATGCCAAGGTCGCCGCCGCCCTCGAGGGCAAGACGGTCGTCAAGAAGATCGTCGTGCCTGGCAAGCTGGTCAACCTGGTGGTGAAGTAGGAAGTGGATAGTGGATAGTGACAAGGGAATTCTGGACATTGGCCTGCAGGCCGCCTAGACTATGCGGCACAGTATCCGCGGCGGCATCGGGCTGCCGGACACCTGACACCTGGAAAGGACGACACATGCGGAAGGCTCTGACAATGCTGCTGGCGGCGGGGATGATCTGGACAATCGGCTGCGGCGCCCCGAAGGCGGACACGCCCCAGCAGGCGATGAAGAACCTTAAGACCTCCATCGAGGAAGGCAACAAGGACCTCTTCATGGCCACCGTGGAGGCCCAGGACGACCAGAAACCGATGATCGAGGCGATGTTCAAGGTGCTCCACGAGGCCGTGGCCCTTGACGAAGCCCTCAAGAAGCAGTACGGCAAAGACGCCTCCATGAAGGGCGGACCCTCCGGCGAGCTGAAGTTCGAGGGGCTGGACGACCAGGCGAACTACAAGGTCGAGGGCGACAAGGCCACCTTCAAGCCCAAGGGCGGCGGCGAGAAGATCGACATGGTCAAGAAGGACGGGGCCTGGAAGGTCGAGATCCCGGATGTGCCCAAGGGCAAACAGGCCGAGCAGTTCCTGAAGGTCGCCCCGGCCATGGCCGAGGCCTTCGCCGCGGGACGCGCGAAGGTCGGCAAGGAAGGCTACACGGCGGAGAAGATCAGCGAAGAGGTCGGGCAGGACATCTTCAAGGCCATGATGGGCGGGATGGGCGACGAGATGAAGAAGAGCATGGAAGACGCCGCCAAAGAAGCGAAGGAGTAGCCGCGGACAGCCGCCGGGAAGTAACTTCGATCAAGCTCTCAAGAGCCCTGCCGCCGGACCGGTCCACGCGATCGGTCCGGCGGCTTTTCTTCTCGCAGGGAAGAAGAAAGCCCACGGGCCTGCCTGAGGAAGGCCCCCTGAGGGGGCATGAAGGATCCCCAGGGGATGAGCCGCAGGTGGATTCCGAAGGAGCCGCTTTGCACGAATCGAGTGCGCCTCGACCTTGATGTTGTGCGATCGTCCTCGATCGAGAGCCTCACCCGCGCCGGGACAAAGAAGCCCGAAGGGCTGACGGAGGGTAGCCGGGGGCGACCGAAGGGAGCCCCCGGTTGGCGCCCCCAAAGGTCCCAGCCCCGAAGGGGCGACGGAGAAGAACGAGTCGATCATGAGACCGCTGCATCTTCTCCCTCATGCCATCTTTGGGGCTCTTCTGGTCGCGAACGCGTACCGGGGGCTCCGCTCGCATCGCCTTCGGCGATCCTCGCTCCACCCCCGGCTACTCTCCGCAGCCCCTTCGGGGCCGAATGCGCCAGCCGTGTCTTGGGATATTCGAAGGCCCTGCCGCATAGGCGACTCTGCCTGGCGGCCAAACATCCAAGCCGGATCGGCAGGAGCCTCCCAGCGTCGCACGGCCAGACGCCGTGGCTTCATCAGGGAATGGTCAATGATCGACGGGCTCGCCGAGGATCTTCTTGATCTCCTCGATCTTCTCGCGCATCTGCTTATCGGTGCGGGCCTCGAGGTTGAGCCTCAGCAGCGGCTCGGTGTTGGAGGCGCGGACGTTGCACCACCAGTCGTCGAACTGGCAGGTCACGCCGTCGAGGTGGTCGATCTCGGCGTCCTTGAATTTCTCCTCGATCTCCTTCATCTTGCCCGCCTTGTCTTCGACCTCGAAGTTGATCTCGCCGCTGTGGCTGTAGCGGTTCAGGGGCGCGATCAGCTCGCTGAAGGGCTTGTCGGCGGCCGAGATGACGGTGCAGGCGGTGGCGAAGGCGATGGCCCCGCTGTCGCAGTTGAAGTTGTCGCGGAAGTAGAAGTGTCCGCTGAGTTCCCCGCCGAACACGCCGTGCCCGTCGCTCAGGGCCCGCTTCATGAACGAGTGGCCCACCCGCTCGCGCTTGGGCACGCCGCCGGCGTCGCGGACCTCCTCGGCCACCGCCCGGCTGGACCGCAGGTCGTAGACCACCATCGAGTCGGGGTTGTCCTTGAGGAAATAGCGGGCCAGCAGGGCCGTCATCAGGTCGCAGCGGACGGTCTGGGCCTTCTCGTCGATGAACATGCAGCGGTCGGCGTCGCCGTCCATGCAGATCCCCAGGTCCGCCTGGTGCTCGCGGATGGCGGCCTTCACCTGCTGTAGGTTGGCCTCCACCAGCGGGTTGGGCGGATGGGCGAAGCCCTGGCCGAGTTCGAAGTTCAGCGGGATGATCTCGACCTCCGGGCAGGCGCCGAAGATGGCGGGGACCATCTTGCCCCCCATGCCGTTGGAGGCGTCGACGGCCACCTTGAGCTTGCGGGCGGGCTTGAAAAACTTCAGCACGTGCTTGCGGTAGGCCTCCCACAGGTCCACTTCCTGGCACTCAGCCAGCTCGGCGCTGCCGGGCATCCGCCGCAATGTCGAGACGATGTGCTTGATCTCCCGCAGGCCGGTGTCCTGCCCGATGGGGCGGGCCTTGATGCCGGAGATCTTGAAGCCGTTGTACCCGACCGGGTTGTGGGAAGCGGTGACCTGGACGCCTCCGCACGCGCCCAGGTGGTTGACGGCGAAGTACACCATCGGCGTGTCGCACAGGCCGATGTTCACGCAGGCCACCCCGCTGGAGGTGACCCCGCCGATCAGGGCCTCGACCAGGCTCTTGCTGTGCGGGCGCATGTCGTAGCCGACCACCACGCGGTTGGCCGACGCCTGCCCCCGCTCGTAGCCGCTGAGCAGGCTGCGAAGGAACTGGGCGCTGGCGTGGCCCACCTTCCAGGCCAGGTCCTCGTCCACCTCGCTGCCGTACAGCCCGCGAATGTCGTACGCCTTGAATACCTTGTCGATCGCTCCCATCAGCAGTCCTTTCTGAGACAGAGACGCGCCATTATTGCTTGTCCCGCCGGGATTTTCAACCGCAAACCAAAGGGCGGCGGGGCCGGGGGCCGCCAGGCCGGCCCCGCCCGGAGATGCAGCACGTGCGAAGTGCCGGCCAGCACCCGCTCGTAGTGCTGCCGTAAGGCAGTCTCCAAACACGCCTGCCCGAAGAACGCCCTCACGGGCGCACTACAAGCCGTCCGGTGCAGGCCGTCGAACGACCTGAGTTCCGAATTCCCTGAATTCCGTCCGGGGTGGCTATCACAGCGTGCGACAAATCGGCCTGGAAAGGGCACGCGAATGTCCCATTTCGGGTCCGAATGTCGCATCTCTGCGCAGAGTTTTACGATTAGTCATAGTATTATGATTTGACAGATAGGCGCACAAAACCAGCACCTGCAGTGACTTGTAGCGAAATTACCGAGCCGGTTGGCCGAACCTGATTTTCGAAAAAATGGGACATTCGCCCGCTCGGAACCGTTGCTTGAGGTGCAGGCGAACGGACGGGCCCGGGCCGGCGGGACGAGGAGTCGAGGCGGGGCGGCGGGCAGTGCCGGCGGGGACGGCGCGGCGGTCGTCGTCACATCGCCAGGAAGTTCGCCAGCAACTGGTGGCCGACGTCGGTCAGGAAGCTCTCGGGGTGGAACTGCACGCCCTCGGTGGGATGGGTCTTGCTTCGCAGGCCCATCAGTTCGTGCTGGTCCTCGCTCCAGGCGGTCTGCTCGAAGTCCGCGTCGAGCCCGTCGACGTCCACGATCAGGCTGTGGTAGCGCGTGGCGGTGAAGGGGCTGGGCAGGCCCACGAACACGCCCCGCCCGTCATGGACGATCTGGCTGGTCTTGCCGTGCATCAGGCGCGGGGCCCGCAGGACCTTGCCCCCGAAGACCTGCCCGATCGCCTGGTGGCCCAGGCAGACGCCCAGGATCGGGATCCGCCCGTGGAAGTGGCGGATGTAGTCGCAACTGTAGCCGGCCTCGTTGGGCGTGCACGGGCCGGGCGAGACGATCAGGTGAGACGGCTTGAGTTCGTCGCCCGCCTGCTGCGGGGGCAACTTGTCGTTGCGGATCACGCGGATATCGTCGCCGCAGCCCAACTCGCCGATCCGCTGGACCAGGTTGTAGGTGAAGCTGTCGTAGTTGTCCAACACGAGAATCATGCCGTCATCCTATCGCCGCCGCCCCGGGCGGTCAATGGCGCGCGAGGCTCCCCCGGCTGGGCGGTGAAGAAGCGGCTTGCGTTGCGGGCGGGCGGCTAGTCGTCGAAGGTGACTTCCTTGGTCTCCCAGATGTGGCGCGTGGAGACGTGGCAGTCGGCGAAGACGACGTTGGACAGCCCCTCGTCCACCGTGCCCTCGCCGTGCAGGTAGGCCAGGCTGTCGGCGCTGGGGAAGGAGCGGCTGAGCAGCACGCCGTCGTTGAGCCCGGCCACCGAGAACCCCGGCGTGGCCCAGGGCATCTCCTCCGACAGCAGGAACACCGTCTGCGGGCTGTGGATGTCGGAGTACTTGATGTAGTTGGGCTTTCGCGTCGCCCCCCATAGGTGGTTGATGTTGCCGTTCATGGCGTAGGTGTAGCTCAGCCCGTAGTTGGGGTTGCCCTTGTACGGATAGTTCAGCGAGGCGAAGACGGGGCAGATGTACACCGACTCGGATTGCAGGTACTTCCACAGCAGCCCGTTGACCAGCGCGGTCCGGGTGTCCTTGTGGTAGGGCCAGGCGTCCCACGGCGGATACTGGCAGCGGCGCACCCACTCCATGCACGAGACGATCTCGTTCTTGTGTTGCGTGCCGTACACGTTCATGGCGTGGGCGAACTGTCGCGTGTTCGAGCCGCAGATCGTGGTGTACGTCATCTTCTTGACGCGGTGGAGCGACGGGGTCAGGATCGCCAGAAGTAGAACGATGATCGACACCACCACCAGCAGTTCCACCAGGGTGAAGCCGTGCCCGCCGCGTCTCTCGCGCATAGATGCCATTTCAAATGCCTTGTGACAGCCGCTCGATGGGTGCTCGTACAGTAAATACTGTAGTCACGCCCGGCGTTCCCGGCAAGGGGTGTCTCAAGGAATTTCCCGCCCCCGCCCCGGCCGGCGCGGTACACTCGGGCCCATGCCCCGGTGCATCCTCCACGTGGACATGGACGAGTTCTTCGCCGCCATCGAGAAACTCGACCACCCCGAGCTGCGCGGGCGCTGCCTGCTGATCGGCGGCGACCCGAGGGGCCGGGGCGTCGTCAGCACCGCCAGCTACGAGGCCCGCGTCTTCGGCTGCCGGTCCGCCATGCCCATGGCGACCGCCCTTCGACTCTGTCCGCAGGCGGTGGTCCTGCCGCCTCGCGGGCAACGCTATCACGAACTCAGCGAGCAGATATTCGAGGTCCTGACCGAGTTCACGCCCCTGGTCGAGCCGCTGAGCATTGACGAGGCGTTCCTCGACGTCACCGGCTGCCAGAGGCTCTTCGGCCCGCCCGAACGAATCGCCCGCCTGCTCAAGGACCGCATCCGCAGCCGGACCGGACTGACCGCCAGCGTGGGCGTGGCGCCCAACAAGTTCCTGGCCAAGCTGGCCAGCGACCTGCGCAAGCCCGACGGCCTGGTCGTCATCGAGCCCGAGGAGGTGCAGGCCGTCCTGGACCCCCTGCCGGTCGGCCGGATCTGGGGCATCGGCGCCGCCGCGGCCGGGGAACTGGACAAGATGGGCGTGCGGACGATCGCCCAGTTGCGGAGCCTCAGCCCGCGGCGTCTCGTCGAGCGGTTCGGATCGGCCGGCGAGCACTTCCACCGCCTGGCCCAGGGCCTGGACGATCGGGAGGTCACCCCCGACAGCCAGGCCAAGTCCATCGGCCAGGAGCAGACCTTCGCCCAGGACGTGGACGATCTCGACGAGCTGCGCCGCGTCCTGCTGGGGCAGGTCGAGCAGGTCGGACGGCGCCTTCGCGCCGGCGGCCTGTCCGGGCGCACCGTCCAGCTCAAGATCCGCTACGGCGACTTCACCACCCTGACCCGCTCGACCACCCGCGACCAGCCCACCGACCTGAGCGACGAGTTGTGGTCCTCCGCGGCCGGCCTGTTGGAGCAGTGGTCCAGCCGGAGCTTTCGCCCGCTGCGGCTGCTGGGGGTCTCCGTGTCGCAACTGGTCCCGCGCTCGGGCCGACAGCTCCCCCTGTTCGCCCCGCCCGCTCAGGAGAAGGGCCGCCGGCTGGACCAGACGCTGGACCGCCTGGTCGAGCGTTTCGGCGAGGACGCCATCTCCCGGGCCGCCTGCCGCCGAAAAGAACCCTGATCGCCAACCCGCCTTGCCAGCCGGCCCGCGAGGGCCGTATAATACGGTGGTTCGAGTTTTCTCTTGCGACCGCCCGCCTGCCCGGCCGGGCGGGGAAGGAACATCGGCATGAAGCGACGCGGCGCGTTCACCCTGATCGAGTTGCTGGTGGTTATCAGCATCATCGCCCTGCTGGTCAGCCTGTTGATGCCCAGCCTGGCCCGTGCCAAGGAACTGGCCCGCCGCAAGCAGTGCCAGGGCAATCTCGGGGCCATCGCCAAGGGCATGTCCCAGTACTCCACCGACTACGACCACTGCTTCCCCGTCGAGTCGCCGACCATCAGCGGGATCAACAGCATCGGCACCGACCGCACCACCAACGGCAACCCCACCACGGTCATCGGGGTGGCCAACGGCAGCCCCTCCAAGAGCGGGACCTCCCGCGCCCTGTACCTGCTGGTCTACCACAAGTACGCCTCGACCGGCGCGTTCGTCTGCCCGTCCATGAACGATCACAAGGCCGACAAGCTGCCCCCCGACACGACTACGAAGTACTACGACTTCCAGACCCCAAAGAACCTCTCCTACTCCTACCAGGTGCAGAAGCAGATCGACAGCTCCAAGCGCATGTACTCCATCTGGCTGGGGTCCAATCCGTCGCTGGTCTACCTGGCCGATCGAAACCCCATCGCCGGCCTCGACGGGTGGAGCCCCGCCGACGGCGCCGGCTCGGCCAGCGTCACCGACGACGCGGGCAACCTCAAGAAGAGCGGCAAGGACGAGTACATCCGCAACTCCTTCAACCACCGCCAGGACGGGCAGAACATCGTCTCGGTCGACTCCTCGATCCGCTGGACCGAAACGCCCATCTGCGGCGTGACCTACAACTTCCTCGACGGCACCAACAGCGTTACCAAGACCGACAACATCTGGACCCCCAACTTCAAGCGCGGCACCGACAGCCTGCCCTCCTTCAACGCCGCCTCCGCCGTCCCCGAAGACGAGTGGGGCGAGGGCATCGATTCCTTCCTCTGGCCGTAAGTTGACGCGGACCAGGCAATAGGGACCAGAGAATAGGGACGATGGCACGACAAGTGCCTGTCTCCTAGCTCCTATTCCCTGATCCCTGGCCCCTTGGCCCTTCCTCAGGTCGCCCTCCCATCCTGCCGATGATTCTCTCGGAGAGCGGGGAGGAGCCCTGCGCGGGCGCCCGCGCGCCCGGCTGGGCCGCCCCACCGTCTCCGCCTGCGCCCGCGGGGACCGCCCCCGCGAGCGAGATTGGAGAGGACGTCATGAAAGTCAGAGCCGTCGTCCAGGCCCGCATGCTCAGCAGCCGCCTGCGGGGCAAGAGCCTGCTCAGCGTGGCCGGACAGCCCCTGCTGGGGCGGGTGCTCCACCGCATCCAGGCCATGTCCTTCGTCCACGAGACCGTCGTCGCCACCACGCTGGACGCCGCCGACGAGCCTATCGTCGCGCTGGTCACCAGCCGGGGAATCCGCTGCGTCCGCGGCGAGCGAAGCGACCTGCTCGCCCGCTTCCTCCAGGCCGCCTGCGACCTCGACGACAACGACGTCCTGGTCCGCTTCACCGCGGACAACCCGCTCTACGACCCCACCCGATCGGCCGCCGCCTGGCGGGCACACAGCTCGGGCGAGTGGGACTACACCCACGTCGACGGACTGTCGCACATGGTCCCGGAGTTCATCCGCGTCGGCGCCCTGCGGAAGATCGACGCCCTCACCGCCGACCCCTTCGACCGAGAGCACGTCACCCCCTGCCTTCGCAAGCAGGCCCAGCTCTTCCGCGTCCAGGTCCTGCCCGCCGATTTCGCCTCCCTGCGGGCCGACCTCGACAAGCACCTCACCATCGACTCCCAGGCGGACCTCGAACGGTTCGAGCGGATGTTCTACGAGGTCGAGCGGCCGGGCCAGTTCCTCACCCTCGACGACTGCTACCTCTGGCTGGACCGCCAGAAGACCGGACTGCTTGGGCCCGTCGAGACCGGCCCCAGGCAGCTTCGCATGACGTTGGCCGGGCACGAGGTCGGCGACGGCTGCCCCTGCTTCATCATCGCGGAGATCGGGCAGAACCACAACGGTCAGATCGGCATGGCCAAGCGCCTGATCGAGATGGCCCGGCGCTGCGGCGTGGACGCGGTCAAGTTCCAGAAGCGCGACATCCGCTGGGAACTCACCGAGGACGCCTACAATCGCCCCTACGACCACCCCAACTCCTTCGCGCCCACGTATGGGCAGCACCGCGAGTTTCTCGAACTGAGCGAGGCCCAGCACAAGGAGCTTCGCGAATACGCCCTGGCCTGCGGGCTGGTCTGCTTCTGCACCGCCTGCGACGAGCCCTCCGTCGAACTCATGCAGCGCGTGGGCAACCCCATCTACAAGGTGGCCAGCCGCGACATCACCAACATTCCCCTGCTGCGGGCCATCGCCCAGACGGGCAAGCCCGTCATCCTCTCCACCGGCATGGCCGGGCTGGACGAGATCCGCGAGGCCCTGGACGCCCTGGCCGAGGCGTCCGCAGACAAGCCGCAGGTCATGCTCATGCAGTGCGTCTCGCAGTACCCCGCCGAGGAGGAGAGGCTCAACCTGCGGGCGATGGAGACCATGCGCAAGGAGTTCGGCCTGCTGGTGGGCCTGTCGGACCACACGCCGGGCGTGATCGGCGCGGTGGCCGGCGCGGTGCTCGGCGCCCCGGTGATCGAGAAGCACATCACCCTCTCGCGGGCCATGCAGGGCACCGACCACGCGGCCGCCCTCGAAGAGGAAGACCTCCGCAAGCTCGTCCAGCACGTTCGCGCCTGCGGCAGGGCCATGGGCGACGGGCGGAAGGTCTTCGACCCCGCCGTCGAATCGGCCCGCCAGAAACTCTCGCGCAGCTTGACCAGCCGGCTGGTCATCCCGGCGGGCACAACGCTGACCGAGGCCATGCTCGTGCTCAAGAGCCCCGGCACGGGTCTGAGCTGGCGCGAGAGGAGCAAGATCGTCGGCAAGCGGGCTACCCGGGACATCGCCGCCGATCGCACCCTCAACGAGACGGACTTCGCGTAGACAGCCGGGACGCAGAGGCACAGCCCGAAGGGCCCCTTCGGGGAGGCGCAGAGAAGACATAGAGAGAAGAGAAGAAAGAGATGCCGGCAAGGAACAAGACCACCTCTGGCTGCGAAGCTCAATCTCCCTCTTCCTCTCTGCGCCTCTGTGCCTCTGCGTCCTCCGCAATCGCGGGCGTCATCTTCGACATGGGCGACATCTTCTTCGACGCCACGCCGTGGCGCCGCTGGCTGACCGCCCGACTCAACGCCGGCGGCGTGGACGTGACGTACGAGCAACTGGTCCAGAAGTGGGAGGCCCTGCTGGTGGACGTGTACCGCGGGCTCGCCTCCTACTGGCCGCGCCTGGGCGAGCTGCTGGGCTCGCTGGGACTGGAGGGCCAGGCCCGCGACGAGCTGATCGAGGCCGCTCGCGAGCAGGGACGGCGCCTGAGGGCCCAGCGGAGACTGTTCGACGGCGTCGAGGCCACGCTGGGGCGACTCAGGCAGGCCGGGCTCAAGCTGGCCGTCCTCAGCGACACCGAGTCGAGCGAGCCCAAGGTGCGGGCCATGCTGGCCGAGCTGGGCATCGAGGGCTTTTTCGACGCCGTGATCACCAGCCTGGACATCGGCGCCGCCAAGCCCGAGCCGGCATCCTATCAGGCCGCCGCCGACGCCCTGGGCCTGGACCTCCCTCGATGTGCGTTCGTCGGGCACGACGTGGACGAACTGGAAGGCGCCCAGGCCGCCGGCCTGCTGACCGTCGCCTTCAACTACGCGCCAGGCGCCCCTGCCGACCGGTACGTCGAACGATTCGAGCAATTGCTCGAAGCGGTAGCTGGTGGTTCGTCTTTGTGATCTCTGTTTCTGTTTCTTGTGCTCTTGGTGATTCGGGCCTGACATGAGCTGGACGTTGATCTGCGGCTATGGGTCGATCGGACGGAGGCATTACCAGAACCTCCGGCGGTTGGGCTGCGCGGATGTCCGCCTGCTGCGCAGCGGCCCGCCCCGCGACGGTCGCTTCGACACGCCCGACGGCGCCGTCACCTACGCCGACCTGGACGCCGCCCTGGCCGACCGCCCCGCCGTCGTCATCGTCGCCAACCCGACGTCCCTGCACGCCCAGACCGCCCGCGCCGCCCTGGCTGGCGGCGCGTCGGTGCTGCTGGAGAAACCCGTCGCCGCCGACCTCGACTCCGCCCGCTCGCTCCAGGCCGCCGCCATCGCCGCCCCCGGCGCGTGCAGCGTGGCCTACTGCTTCCGCTACCATCCGCTCTATCGCGCCCTCAAGGACGCGGTGGCAGCCGGGCGGCTGGGTCGCGTGTTCCACGCCCGCTCCTGGCAGGCCGGCTACCTGCCCGCCTGGCACCCGTGGGAGGACTACCGCACCTCCTACGCCGCCCGAGCGGACCTCGGCGGCGGGGTCGTGCGAACCCTCGACCACGACCTGGACATGCTCCGCTGGATCCTCGGCCCGCCCCGACGCGTGCAGGCCCTGGCCTCCAACCGAGGCCTGGGCCTGGGCGTCGAGGACACCGCCGACATCCTGCTGGACTTCGAGGCCGCCCAGGCCCACGTTCACGTCAGCTTCGCCCGGCGCGACTACAGCCGCGGGATGTCGCTGGTGGGCGACCAGGGCAGCGCGGACCTCGACTGGAACGCCGCCTCGCTCACCATCCGCTGCGCCGGCCAGGCCGACGAGATCACCCGCCTGCCGACGGATTTCGACCTCAACACGATCTACGCGGACATGGTGCGGGACGCGATGGCGGGCTTCGCGGAGAGCCCGCCACGGGCGGCGATCGCACTGGAGGACGGAATCGCTGCTTTGAAAATAGCGCTGGCAGCACTGGGCTGCGGCACGACTCTCAACACCCCGACGTCCGACCGAAAGCCCACGGAAGGCCTTCCGTGGGCTTTGGCGTCCGAGCCAAAAGAACCGGATACCGGATATCAACATGAACCGAATTAGCGAACTCCACAGACTGGACAACAAGGTCGCCGTCGTCAGCGGCGGGGCCGGGCTCATCGGCGCCAAGCTCTGCGAGATCCTCGCCCAGGCCGGCGCGGACATCGTCATGGTGGACAACAACCCCGACCTCGCCCGCAGCGAGGCCCAGCGCGTCGCCCAGCTTACCGGGCGCCGCGTCCTCGACCGTTGCGTCGACATCACCCAGGAGGCGGCCGTCCGGGAACTCGCCGGCTCTGTCCACGCCGAGATGGGCCGCTGCGACATCCTCGTCAACTCCGCCCACTACAAGGGCGGGGCGTTCTTCGCCCCGCTGGGCGAGTACCCGCTGGAGGCGTGGAACCAGGTGCTGGCCGTCAATCTCACCGGCGCGTTCCTCATGTGCCGCGAGTTCGGCAAGCGGATGTTCGCAGGCGACGGCGGGGTCATCGTCAACGTCAGCTCGACCTACGGGCTGGTCAGCGCCGACCCGCGGATCTACGGCGAAAGCGGGATCAACTCCCCCATCGCCTACGCGGCCACCAAGAGCGGGCTGCTGAACATGACCCGCTATATCGCCGTTCACTGGCGGCCGAAGGTCCGGGCCAACGTGCTGGCCCCGGGCGGGGTGGAGAACAAGCAGGACCCGCAGTTCATCGAGAACTACTGCTACCGCACGCCGCTGGGGCGGATGGCCCGGCGCGACGACTACCAGGGCGCCATCCTGTTCATGTGCAGCGACGCGTCGGCCTACATGACCGGCGCGGTCGTCACCGTCGACGGAGGCTGGACCGCATGGTGAAGCCCCACTGGAAATATCGTCTCCGCCTGGCGGGCGTGCCGCTGCTGGCCCGCCTGGGGCGGTGCGCCGGCCTCTCGTGGGACCGCCTGGGCCGGAAGCTCGGGCGCGAGGTCCTGCTCGCCCAGGTGCCGCGGATCGACCGCAACCACGTGCCCGCCGAGCGACGCACCGACAAGCCGCTGGACGTCGTCTGCATGACCATGATGGGCGGCAACCACAGGCTCGCCGGCGTCGAGGTCGTGCTGGGCCTGGCCCTGCGGGCCCGCGGGCATCGCGTCCGCTACGTCCTGTGCGACCGCCAGCTCGACTGCTGCGAGGTCAAGTGGCAGGGCCAGGAGCCCGCCTGGCCGGCTGCCTGCGCCAAGTGCCACGCTTTCGGCCAGCGACTGCTCGGCGCCACCGGCTGCGAGGTCCTCAACGTCAGCGACCTCATCGCCGGCCGCCCGCTCGAGGGCGAGCACGAAGAGTACGTCGAGTCGGCCCTGCTCAAGCACTACCACGTCGGCGTGCTGGAAGAAGACCCCTCCGTCCGCGCCCGCCGCGAACGGTTCCTCCAGGCCGCCCGCGTGTCCGCCGCCGTCGGGCAGGCCCTGGCCGAGCTTCGCCCCGACCGCGTCATCATGAGCCACGGCATCTACTGCACGTGGGGCCCGGCTCGCGAGGCGTTACTCGCCGCCAACGTCCCCGTCGTCACCTACGGCGAGGGCAAGAAGCGCGACACCGAGAAGTTCAACTGGAATACCTCCGCCGACTGGTGGGACGTGTCGGCCGAGTGGGACAAGGTCCGCGACACGCCCCTGACGCCCGCCCAGCAGAAGATTATCGACGACTACCTCGCCAGCCGGCGCAGTCACAGCCAGGACGCCCGCGTGTACAACTTCGGGCAGGAAGAGAGCCTCGCCCAGACCCGCCGGCGCCTGCGACTGGAGGACAAGCCCACCTTCGTCCTGTTCACCAACGTCCTGTGGGACGCCGCCTCCGCCCAGCGCGAGATCGCCTTCTCCAACCCCGTGCAGTGGGTGCTCGACACCATCGCCTGGTTCGACACCCACCGCGACCGCCAGCTCGTCGTGAAGATCCACCCCGCCGAGGTGGTCATCGGGACCAATCAACCGTTCGCCTCGCTGATCGCCAGGCACTTCCCGACCCTGCCGCCCAACGTCCGCGTGATCGAGCCGGCCGAGAAGGTCAATAGCTGGTCCATCCTCCGCGTCGCCGACCTGGGCATCGTGCACACCAGCACGGTCGGCATGGAGCTGCCCCTGGAGGGCGTGCCCTGCATGGTGGTCTCGCGGACGCACTTCCGCGGGCGCGGATTCACCGTCGATGTCGAGAGCCGCGACGAGTACTTCCGCACGCTCGAGACATGGGACCCCTTTAGCGTCGACCGCAAGCGCCTGGTCGAGCTGGCCACGCGCTACGCGTACCTGCTCTTCGAGCGCTACCAGCTCCCCTTCCCGTTCCTGCGCGAGATTACCGTCAACGACGTCCGCAGCCTGGCCGGCTGCGATGCATCTGAGCTTCTGGACCATCCGACGATCGGGGTCTTCCTGCGCGGCATCGAGCAGCGCGGCGAGTTCCTGCTGGAGGCGACGTGAGCACCGGCCGATCCATCGGCATCCTGACGATCCTCAACCTCGCCGGCGCCGTGCTGGCCGTGGTGAACTCCGTCATCATCGCCTGGTTCTTCGGCACCAGCCGAGCACTGGAAGTCTTCTTCGCCGCCTCCACGCTGGAACTGCTGATCAGCGGACTGACGCAGTCGGGACAACTGGCGGAGATCCTGGTCCCGATCTACCACCAGGTGCGGTTTCGTCACGGCCTGGAGAAGGCCCAGGCGGTCTTCGCGATGGTCGTCAACTGGACGATGTTCCTGGTGGCGGCCATGTCGGCGGCATTGTGGTTCCTGGCCCCGCTGATGGTCTGGATGCTGGTGCCTGGTTTTTCGCCCGCCGACCGGGCGCTGGGAACCAGCATGTTTCGCTGGCTGATCCCCCTGCTGGGGGCGCAGGTGTTGTTCGCCCTGTTCCGCCGGCTGGGTTTCGCGGAACGTCAGTTCGGCGCCCCGGAGGCGACCGGCGTAGCCGGACGCCTGGCGGTGCTGGGCGGCACCATCGCCCTGGCGCCCTGGTTGGGTATTTGGGCGCTGGTGGTGGCCCTGTGGGCGGGACAGATTGTCCAACTGGGCGGCTGCCTCTGGGTGCTGCGGCGAATGGATTACCGCCACCATTTCATTCTCCGCGATTCCACCCTCCGAATGCGGGACCTGTGGAAGCAGTTGTCGTACAGTTTCGTCTACGTGGGCACGACCCAGGTCTACGCGTACGTCCTCAACGCGGCCGTGTCCCTCCTGCCGCAGGGAACCTACGCCGCCTTCAAGTACGTGCAGCAGCTCTACTCCAAGACGGGCAACATCCTGCTGAGCCCCATCAGCGTGGTCTACTTCACCCACGCCTCGCAGGCGGCTGCGGAAGGGGCCTCCTCGGCCCGGGCGCTGGCGCGAACGGCCCTGGCCAGGGGGCTGGGGATTTCCGCGCTGGCCGTCGCCGCCATCTCGCTGACGGCGCACCCGCTGTTGGCCGGGCTCTGGGGCGCCAATCGCTTTGGCGGCGAACACCTGTACTTCGCCGCCACCCTGCTGGTGGTGAGCTTTGCCCTTCTCCCGGCCGATTCGCTTGGCCTGATCGCCCGCAAGACCGCCATGTCGCTGGGCCTGGTCAAGCATCAGTACCTGGCAGCCGCCCTGGTCCAACTGGTCTGTGCCCTCGGCGCCTGGCAGCTCATCGCCTTGTGGGACCGGGCGGGCCTGATGGCGGTCGTGGCGCTCAACTCCGTGGGCCTGGCAACGGCCTCCATGGCGGTACTGTGGATCTGGCGAAGAGAGCTGGCGGTGTTCTTCCCCTTGGACACCCTGTGGCGATGGGGGTTGTCCGCCCTGTGCGGCTTGGCGCTGGCGGCAGGCCTGCGACTGGTCCTGGGCGCGTGGTTCCCCCTGCACGGGCGGCTATTGCAGTTGGCGTGGGCGGCCCTGCTGGGCGGCGCCAGCCTGGCCGGCTGCCTGCTGGCGGCCTGGAGCTTGCGGGTCCCGGACGTGCAGGAAGCGCAGCGACGCCTCTTCGTGAAGCTGGGCGTGGGCCAGGGTCGGAAAGTCAAGAGGGAGGAGTCGGTGCTCTGAACCACCCGGAGCCTGGTCAGAGCGGAGAGCAACATGTTCGCGTTTGCCGCAATATCCAGAGAAGTGGCGTCGGCGAGCGAGTGCCGGTCGCGCTTCGACCTTTGGCTGGACGTGGTGGATCCCGGGCACCGCTTCTTCCAGCCGCTCTTTCGCAGCCCGACAGCCTGGGGCTGGCTGGGCGTCGCGGGCGGAGGCGCCCCGCTCGCGCAGGCCCTCGAGAGCCGAACCCCTGGCGATACCCGGCTGTGGGTCCATGGACTGGTCCTGAACGCCGAGTTGAACGCCGCCCTGGAACGCGGGCAAGACCTGGTTTCGCTCCTGTCGCGGCTGAGAACCGCCAATGGGCAGTTCCTCTACGTCCTGCTTGGTGGCGGGCAGGCGCCGGCATTCGAGTGCGGCACGGACTGCCTGGGCATGAGGCCGCTCTACGCCAACGACCTCCGCTCGCCGTCGGTTGTCTCCAACTACTCCTCGCTGGCGGGGGTGCTTTCGGGGCGCCTGGACCTGGAAGCGGCCCACGTTCTGGATTTCGCCCTCAAGGACTCGGTCCTTCCCAACGCGTCGATGATCCAGGGGATCTGCCGCCTGAACCGCGGCGACGCCGTGCGTCTGGAGGAGGCGACCCTAAGGGTGGCGTCCTGCGAGCATCGGAACTTGACGCGCCCGGACGTGAGCGAGGACCAGGCCGTCGAGGACATCCTCGACAGCCTTCAGGCCCTGCCGCGACTGGGGCGCCGGCTTCTGCTCGGGCTCACCGGGGGCAAGGATTCCCGCCTGATGATGGCGATGTTGATGGCCGCGAAAGTGGACTTCGAGTGCGCCACGCATAACCATCCCTGCAAAGACAGTCTGCTGGCCGGGCAACTCGCCCGCCGGGCCGGCGCGAGGTACTGGCCCGTTCCCCGCGGGCATTCGTCCCCCGGGCGCCTCCTGCCGCGATACCTGTCCCTGCTGCCCTTCTCCGAGGGCGTCCAGCCGCTGTCCGACCTGGACCCCGCGGACACGGTGCACGAACTGGCAGCCGTGCGCGGAATGGTCCATGTCGGCGGGCTGGGCGGCGAGGTCCTGCGAGGCTACTGGGACCCCTTCGAGGCGGACCTTCACGACCCCGGGCAGTCTCTGGACATCAAGTTCTTTCAGCCGAAATTCGACTTCCTGTACCCGCCCGGAGCGATGGAGCGTTCGCGCCAGGCCTGGCACGCCCTCGTCGACGACCGCTCCGGGGTGGACGAGTTCGTCTGCGTCCACGTCGCCTACCTGGACGCCCGGCTGCGCGGGACCATCGCGACCCGGACCAACGCCGCCTGGTACGACTACGCCTGGCCCCTGGCCAACCGCCTTCTCTACGCCCACGCGTTGGGCAAGCCCAGGAAGCAACGTCAGGACGGCGACATCTTCGAGTCGCTGATCCGCCGGCTGGCGCCTTCCTTGCTGGAGGTCCCCTGGGCAGGCGGGGCGGCCGGGTACTTCGGAGGCCGAGGGCTCCGCAATCGCCTGCGGAACCTGCGGATTCGGCTGGGAAGGGTGCCCGCCCTCCAGATGCTCCGAGGGCGCCTGGGGCGTCTCCGCGGCATGGTACAGCCCCGAACGCCCTCCGCCGCGCAGCGGATCCTCTCGGCGTTTCTGGAGGAACGGGATGTTCAGCACTGGCTGGCCGAAATCGTCTCGCCCGCCGCGGTCAGGTACCTCCTGTCCGGCAGTGCGACGTTTCAGCCAGCGCTGACCGCGTTCTTCGCCCTGTACCATTTCGGCCTGTTCCTGAATCGCCTCAAGGCCAGCAGCGGCGCCGCCGGTGGCGATTGGCGGGCAGAGGCGGCAGGGCGAATCCTGGATGCACTGGAGGCGCGCGGACCATGACCGGCCATCGGATGCACAAACTCCGCCGCGACCTGTGGAACGTCGCGATCGGCCACGTGCCCTCGCGACGCGTCCGCCGCGCGTGGCTGAAACGGATGCTGGGCGAGCTGGCCGACGGCGCGTTCTGCTGCATGCACGTGCAGGTGTTCGACCCGCACAATATCTTCCTGGGCGAGCGAAGCGTCATCAACGCCTCCTGCATCCTCGACGGGCGCGGCGGGCCGCTGCGCATCGCCCACGACGTGGACATCGGCACGTGCTCGCACATCTGGACGCTCGAGCACGACCCCAACGACGCTACCCACGCCACCCGCGGCGCGGGCGTCACCATCGAAGATCACGTCTGGATCGCCTCGCGCGTCACCGTCCTGCCGGGCGTCACGATCGGTCGAGGCGCCGTCGTCGCCGCCGGGGCCGTCGTGACGCGCGACGTCGAGCCGCTGGCGATCGTCGCGGGCGCGCCCGCCCGGCCCGTCGGACGCCGCGACAACCCGCTGACCTATCGCCTGAACTTCCGACCGAGGTTTCGCTGATGACCATTCGCGCCGGCTACTTTCCGTTCCGTCCGGGCTTCAACCCCTACCAGAACCTCTTCGCGTCGGCCCTGGAGCGGGCGGGCGTGAGCGTCGAGCGGATCGCTCCGCACAAGTTCTTCCCGCTCCACGCCGCCAAACGCCGCCCCATCGACCTGCTCCACATGGACTGGCCCGATTCGCTCTTCGTCGGGCGCAGCGCCCTGGCCACCTGGGCCAAGCGGCAGATGTACCTGGCGGGCCTGCGAAAGCTGAGGAACTTCCCGCTGGTGTGGACGGCTCACAACCTGATCGGCCACGACGCTGCCAACGCCGACTACCGCCGCACGATGGTCCAACTCCTGGTCGACCGCTGCAACGCGGTCGTGGTGATGTCTCATGCAGCCGAGCGGCTCTTGCGGGAGTCCTACCGCATCGGCGACTCGACTCAGGTGGCGGTGATCCCGCACGGGCATTACATCGACACGTACGCCAACGTCGTCGGCCGCCCGCAGGCCCGCGCAGCCTTTTCGGTGGGCGAGACGGCCCGGGTGGTGCTGTTCCTGGGAAGGCTCCAGCCCTACAAGGGCCTGGAGGACCTCATCGACGCCTTCGCCCGCATCGCCCGCGAGGGTGATATGCTCGTGCTGGCC
This sequence comes from Planctomycetota bacterium, assembly GCA_022705325.1. Classification (GTDB taxonomy): domain Bacteria; phylum Planctomycetota; class Phycisphaerae; order SM23-33; family SM23-33; genus MWDR01. Next base: position 59,911 of record JAKJER010000017.1, read on the forward strand.
GGGCCGGGCAGCGGGGCGGAGTACTGCGAGCAGATCCGCCTACGGGCCTCGGCTGCCCGCCCGCAAGGCTGCGAGATCCGCGTCATCCCCGGCCTGATCCCCGACGACCTGCTCCAGCTCTACTTCAACGCCGCCGACGTCGTCGCCCTGCCCTTCAAGGCGATCCTGAACAGCGGCTCGGCCCTGCTGGCCCAAAGCTTCGGCCGCTGCGTGATCGCCCCGGCCCTGGGCTCGCTGCCGGAGGTGCTGTGCGACGACGGGTTCTTCGGCTACGACCCGGCCGAGCCGGACGCCCTGGTCCGCACGCTGGGCGCCGCGCTGGAGCGTAGCGATCTGGTCGACCGCGGCCTGATCGCCCGCGACTACCTCCGCACGCATTACGACTGGACGGACATCGGACGCAAGGTGCGCGAACTGTACGAAACGATACTGAAATAGCGGCCAGCCATCCGCTATCAGCATTCAACTTGAACATGGAATCCGCAATCCAGGTGGTTTTCGCCACGACGGTCTTCGACGAGGTCGCGACCGGGCCGGGGATCTTTGCGCAATACCTGTGGCGGGCGTTCGCGGAAGACGGCGAGATTGAGTTCCACCTGGTGTGCCCGGCCGCGAGGCAGTCGCACCCGCGGCTGCACGTCGCCGCCGGCGCGGGCAACGTGTACGACCGGGTCGCCGGCACAGCCCTGCAAGTGGCGAACGAACTGCGCGAGACAGGCAGCCCGAGCGAACGGGCCTGGCCCGTCCTGCACGTCAACGCCGCCCACGCCGCCGGGCCCATGAGCCAGTACCCCGGGTCGCTGATCGTCCAGGTCAACGACTACGAGGTAGCCGAGATGTGGTCGTACGCAGCCGGCGCGCTGCTGCGCCAGGGCCCGCGGAAACTGGCCAGCCTGATTTGGCGCCGCCTCCGCGAGCGCCGGGCTGTGCGCGCGGCCACGCGAACGGTGTGCAACAGCGACTACACCAGGCGGGCCGTCCTGCGGGCGTATAACCCGCCGCCGGAGCGAGTGGTGACGATCCATAAAGCGGTGGAGGTAGGGCCGCAAAAAGGGGACAGACACCGTTTTCCCCTGGCGTCGTGTCCGGCCGAGGACGCCGCCGCCTGCGAAGATGCAGCCTGTACCCATGCAAACACGCCTGAGCCGGGGAAGACGGAATCAGTCCCCTTTTTGCTGGCGTTCGTCGGGACCAACTGGCGGATCAAGGGCCTGGACGTGCTGCTGCGGGCGATGGCGCGATTGGCCGGCCGGGATGTCAGGCTCACCGTGGCCGGGTCGAGCGAGCTGGCGGGCAATCGTCCGTTCGTCCGACTGGCTGGGCGGCTGGGGCTAGCGGACCGCGTCACCTTCGCCGGCCGGCTGGACCGGCCCGCGCTGGCCGAGTTGTTGGCGCGGAGCGACGCGCTGGTCCTGCCCAGCCGGCAGGAGGCGCTGGGCGTGTCGGTTCTGGAGGCCCTGGCTGCCGGCGTGCCGGTCATCGCGACCGACGTCGGAGGCATCCCGGAAATCATCCGGCAAGAAGGGGACAGACACCGTTTCGCCCGTGCTTCGTGTCCGTCCGAAAACGCTGCCGCTTGCGACAACACGACTCGCCTTCAGACAACCCTGCCAAGGACGGGCGAAACGGAGTCAGTCCCCTTCTTCGGCCTGCTCGTGCCGCCGAACAACCCGCCCGCCCTGGCGGACGCGATCGTCCGACTGGCCGACGACGCCGATCTTCGCCGGCGCCTGGCGGCGGCCGGGCCCGCGCGGGCGGCGGAGTTCTCCGTCGAACGAATGATCGACAAGTACCGGGGGCTCTACCGCGAAGTGCAGTGACTCAACGATGTGCCTCGCTCTTCTTCTTCGAAAAGCATGACACAATGCCAGCCGGCAGGATCGCGTTCATCCTTGTACGAGGTGAATTATGCGCTCCAGGCTCCCCTTGACGGTTCTCGCGTTCGTGTCGGCCCTTTCGTCCGCCTGCCCCTCCCCCGCCGCCGACGCCTTGCCCCCCGTGCCCGCTTCGAGCGAGCATCTGGCGGACGCCCTCGCGCCGGCGGACGAGGCCGCCGCCCGTTCCGCGTGGCGCGGCATGAACGAGTTCGACCAGCCCGGCGTGGCCCGCGCGGGCGAGCGGAACGTCCTGCGTCTGCCCTGCCGCTTCGCCGGCACGACCACCGAGCGGGCCTCGTACGACTACGCCCGCAAGCTCGACATAAACGGCTGTCGCGGGATCGAGTTCCAGTTCCACTCCCGCGACTGCTCGAGCATCTCCTCGTTCAGCGTCTACTTCCGCAGCGGGCAGGGGTGGTATCACGGGCACTTCTTCCCCGACCGCCAGAACGCCTGGTCCACCGTCCGCATCGACAAGCACGCCACGCGGACCGAGGGCACGCCAAGCGGCTGGGGCAACGTCGACCTCATCCGCGTCTCCGCCTGGCGCGGGCGCGACGCGGACACGGAGTTCTGCCTGGCCGACCTGCGCCTGGTCGGCGCCGACGCCCCCATCGCGATCATCCGCGGCGAGGCCCTGGCCGAGCGCGACCCGGGCGAGGCCAAGGCAGCCGCCCACTTCGCCGAGATCATGGACCGCCAGGTCACCCGCCTGGGCCTGGACTGCATCTCGCTGAGCGACACGGCCCTGGACGCCGCCGCCCTGGCCAACCGCAAGCTCGTCATCCTGCCGCTCAACGGGCACCTCCCCGACGCGTCGGCGGCCGCCCTGCGAAGCTACCTGGCCGGCGGGGGCAAGATGCTCGCGTTCTACAACCTCTCGGGCGAGCTGGCCCGGGCGGCGGGCATCGAGGGCGGGCCGCACGTCCGCCAGAAGGCGCCCGGCGACTTCGCGTCCATCCGCCCCAGTGACACGCCCCTGCCCGGCCTGCCGGCGCAGACCGCACAGGCCTCGTGGAACATCCACGCCGCCAAGCCCGTCGAGGGCAAGAGCCGCATCGCGGCCTACTGGTACAACGCCGCCGGCCAATCCACCGGCCACGCCGCCCTGATCGCCTCCGACAACTGCGTGTTCATGACGCACGTGCTGCTGGACGACGGCCCGCCCAACAAGCAGCAGATGCTGCTGGCGATGATCGCCTCGCTCCGCCCGGACCTGCCGGCTGGGGCCATCGAACGCCAGATCGCCCAGGCCGGCCAGATCGCCGGGGCCAAGGACCTGGACGACCTGGCCCGCACGCTGCGGGAGCAAAAGGCGAGTGACGCCGCCCAGGTGGAGCTGAAGCGGGCCGGCGAGCAGGTGCAGGCTGCGCGTCAACATCTGAAGTCCAAACAGTGGGCCCAGGCGATGGACGCGGTGGCCGCCGCCCGCGGCCACGCCCTGCGGGCCTGGTGCATGGCCCAGCAGCCGCAGGCCAACGAGCACCGCGCCTTCTGGTGCCACTCCGCCTTCGGCGTGAAGGACATGACCTGGGAGGAGGTCGCCCGCAAGCTGGCCGACAACGGCTTTACCGCGGTCATCCCGAACATGCTCTGGGGCGGGTCGGCCTACTACAAGAGCGACGTGCTGCCCGTCCGCCCGGAAGTCGCCGAACGCGGCGACCAGGTGGCCCTGGCGGCGGCAGCCTGCCGCAAGGCCGGCATCGCCTGCCACGTGTGGAAGGTGAACTTCAATTGCGGGCACAAGGCGCCGCCTGAGTTCCTCAGCAAGCTGCGGGCCGAGGGACGGGTCCAGATCGACCAGGCGGGCAAGGAGATCGAGGGCCCGTGGCTGTGCCCGTCGGACCCAGCCAACCGCAAGCTGGAGATCGACGCGATGGTCGAGCTGGCCCGCAAGTACGACATCGACGGCGTGCACTTCGACTACATCCGCTACCCCGGCCGCCAGGGCTGCTACTGCGAGGGCTGTCGCAAACGCTTCGAGCAGGCCGCCGGCCCGGCGGTGAAGAACTGGCCCGGCGACCTGCGACGCGACAAGGAACTGGAGCAGAAGTGGCTCCAGTGGCGGCGCGACAACATCACGGCCGTGGTGGCGGGCACAGCCGAGATCCTCCGCAAGGAAAAGCCGAAGGTGAAGATCTCGGCGGCCGTCTTCTCCAACTACGCGGTGGACCGCGACACGGTGGGCCAGGACTGGAAGCTCTGGTGTGAGCGAGGCTGGGTGGACTTCGTCTGCCCCATGGACTACACCGCGAACGACGGACACTTCGAGACTCTGGTGGGCCAGCAGAAACAGTGGGCGGGCAAGGTGCCCTGCTATCCGGGCATCGGGCTGAGCTGCTGGGGCGAGAAGGACGTCTGCAACGTCGCGTCCAAGATCGCCATCGCCCGCCGCCTGAAGACGGGCGGGTTCACGATCTTCAACCTCGGTCCGATGGAGGCGAATGAGATCCTGCCGCTGCTGGGGCTGGGAATCACCCGGCCGTAGGGGACTGGCTCCGTTTTTCGCGCAGAAGCGGCGGGCGAAAAAGTAGGCGGCGCTTTCATCCGCGCCAGGGCGCTTAGCCCTGACACGTCCGGCGAAGAACGGTGCCTGTCCCCTGCTTTCGACGGCCCGGGGTTGTCCGTTGTTGGCAAGGGCGGCCGCGCGGTAGAGTATCTGGCGGAAAGGCCCGGTCAGCACTTGGGGAAGGTGAACGGCCATGAGTCGCTCGAGATTCACCGTCTGGGACCTGGCGACGGTCCTCTTGTCGATCCTGCTGCTGATCATCCTGGTCGGGCCGAGCATCCGGATGACCCACCACGACCGCCGCTACGCGTACTGCGGGGCGAACCTCAACGGCATCGGCAAGGGGTTGGCTCACTATGTGACGGAGAACTCGATGACCATCGGCACCGAAGGCTACCCGTGGGCGGTGGACACGTCCAGGTACTCCTTCAGCAATACCACGCCGATGCGCCTGGGCGGGTACTCGGGCACCTTCAAGAACCCGGACAAGAGCACCGACGGCACGATGGCTGAGCTTCACAAGGACACCCCCCTGCACGTGCTGGAGAACTTGTGCATCCTCGTGGAGAAGCAATATGTGCCGTGGTTCGCCTTCCGCTGCCCTGCCGCCAACTCGGAGGTCATGCCGCGAGGCCAGTTCGGCAACCGCGAGTACGGGTTCTTCGGCAAGGCGTCGGCCTCCGACAAGGGCACGTACTTCATCGACTACGCCATGCACTGGGGCTACGACAACAATAAAGCCGACCAGCCGAATAAGGCGCCTATCATCCCCGACAAGTCCCCCCCGGACCTGGTGGTCCTCGCGGACCGTCACGGGCGGAGCATGAGGGAATTCAAGCGGGTGGATTCCGCCTCCGATAACGACGGGGCGGGCTGGAACCACGGCGACGAGGGCGTCAATGTCCTGACGCTGGGCAATAATGTGTTCTGGCGAGAAAAGGTGGCCTCTGGCTGGGGCGGGAACAACCTCTACCTCCGCGACCTGAAGGGCGACAACAAGCTCGACCCGGCCGCCACGACGCAGGCCATCCCGCTCAGCAAGTACGATTCGGTGCTGGTGAACCCCGAGCCGATGAGATAGGGGAATGTTGAGTATTGATGAGCGAGTAGCGAGTTGCGAGGTGAGACGGCTGTAACATCGAGTACAGTCGAGGGGTATGCAAGGCGGAGAGGACAGCGGGAAGGAGCCGGACATGAAGAGCAAGCAGATGACGCTCCGCGACTTGTTGGTGACGCTGGTTGCCCTCTTCATTGGCCTGTGCCTGATCGTGGCCATACTCCTGCCTTCCTTCGGGAGGGCCGGCCCACTGGTCAAGCGGGCCATGTGCGGGGCGAACCTCTGCGGGCTCGGCAAGGCCCTGGCCCACTATCGCGATGAGAATCGCGGCAGCTTTCCCTGGGCGGTTGACGCCTCCACCTATTCGTTCAGCAACACCGCGCCCATGCGCCTGGGCGGCTACGACGGCGTCTGGCGGGCAGGGCAGGAAGACCTTGGCCAGGCTGCCTCCGCACCGCAGACGCCGCCCGCCCCCGTAGTGCTCATGAGCAAGGACGGGCGCGACAATCTCCACATTCTGGAGAACCTGTGTGTTCTCGTGGAGCGGAGAATGGTCGGCTGGAACGCCTTCCGTTGTCCGACGGTCGGCGGAGATACGATGCGGCGCGATCGATTCGGGAATCGCGAATATGGCTTTTACGGCAAATCCTCGGCCCGCGACACCGGCACGTACTTCAACGACTACGCCATGCACTGGGGATACGACAACAAGGATGCAGCCGAACCCAACGCGGCCCCGTTGAACGACCGGACGGAGAGTGAGTTGATCATCCTGGCCGATCGGCATGGACGGAGCCTGCGGGAGTTCAGCACAGTCGACCCCGCCGGCGACAACGACGGTGATGGCTACAACCATGATACCAACGGGGTTACTGCGCTGACGGCCGAGGGGCGTGTGTACTGGAAGGAGAATCTCCGCTCGGGCTGGGGCGGCAACAACATCTACCTCCGCGACCTTAAGGCCGACGACACGCTCAACCCAGCCGCCACGACGCAAGGCATCCCGCTCAGCAAGTACGACTCCGTGCTGGTCAACCCCGAGCCAATGAGATAGGGGAATGTTGAATATTAATGAGCGAATGGCGAATTGCGAAGAGAGACGGCTGTAACAGTAAGCCCGGTTGAGGGGTATGCAGGGCGGAGAGGGCAACGGGAAGGAGCCGGGCATGAAGAAAAGCGGAATGACACTGGGCCAGGTCATGGTCGTGTTAGGCTGCCTGATTCTGCTGGCGTTGTTAGGTGCCGCGCTCCTGCCTGACCTGGGCCGAGCCAGGGAACTGTCCAAGCGGGCCATGTGCGGGGCGAACCTCAACGGGCTCGGCAAGGCCCTGAGCAATTACGCGGCGGCAAATCGCGGCAGCTTTCCCTGGGCGGTTGACGCCTCCACCTATTCGTTCAGCAACACAACGCCCATGCGCCTGGGCGGGTATGACCGGATCTACCGGGCGGGGAAGGAAGACCCGGACACCCCAATCCCCGGCCCCTGCTTGTTCATGAGCGAGGACGGGCGGGACAACCTCCACATCCTGGAGAACCTGTGCCTCCTCGTGGAGATGGGGCATCTCGGCTGGAATGCCTTTCGCTGTCCATCGGTCGGCAGCTGGGTCATGCCACGGTGGGAGTTCGGCAACCGCAAATGCGGGTTCTACGGCAGGGCTTCCGCCAGCGATCCGGGCACGTACTTCATCGACTACGCGATGCACTGGGGGTACGACAACAACAAAGCCGGCCAGCCGAATAAGGCCCCCATCATCCCCGACAAGTCCCCCCCGGACCTGGCAGTCCTCGCCGACCGCCACGGGCGGAGCATGCGGGAATTCAAGCGGGTGGATTCCGCCTCCGACAACGATGGCACAGGCTGGAACCACGGCGACGAGGGCGTCAATGTCCTGACGCTGAGCTGCAACGTGTTCTGGCTGGACAAAGTGGCCTCGGGCTGGGGCGGGAACAATATCTACCTCCGTGACCTGAAGGCCGACGACACGCTCGACCCAGCCGCCACGACGCAAGGCATCCCGCTGAGCAAATACGATTCGGTGCTGGTCAACCCCGAGCCGTTCAAACCCTGAGCGGAACCGAAGATTACCACAGAGGACACGGAGAACGCAGAGATGAAGAACAAGTCTCTGTAACCTCCGTGTCCTCTGTGGTGGGTCTTTGCTCCTTCGGTCAGATCGCGAAGCGGAAGTTGATGATGTCCCCGTCCTGGACGAGGTACGTCTTGCCTTCGAGCCGGACCTTGCCGGCTGCCTTGGCGCCCTTCATGTCGCCGGCGGCGCGGTAGTCGTCGTAGGCGACGGTCTCAGCCCGGATGAACCCGCGGGCGATGTCGCTGTGGATCTCGTGGGCGGCGGTGACGGCGTCGGTGCCGGCGGGGATGGTCCATGCGCGGCACTCGTCCTCGCCGACGGTCAGGAAGCTCACCAGCTTGAGGTGCTCGTAGCAGGCGCGGATGAGGCGGTCGCGGGCGGAGTCGGCGATGCCCAGGTCGGCCATGAACTCCGGACGCTCTGCCGGCGGGAGCTGGGCGATCTCTTCCTCGATCCTGGCCGACAGGCGGATGCAGGGCAGGTGCTGGAGCTCGTCGGGCCCGGCCTGGCCCAGCTCTTCCTCGCCGCAGTTGAGCACCACCAGGGCGGGCTTGAGCGAGAGGAACGCGAAGCTCCGCAGCAGCTTGGCCTCGGCCTCGCTGGTGACGGCCTGGGAGAGCGGCTGCTCCTGCTCCAGGGCGGTCTGGAGTCGCTTCATCAGTTCCATCTCGCGGAGGCTTTCGTCGCGCTTGGCGGGCGGGGCGGGCTTCTTGAGCGAGGCTTCGAGCTTCTCGATGCGGTTGGTGACCTGGTCGAGGTCGGCGAAGAGCATCTCGGCCCGCAGTTCGTCCACGTCGGATCGCGGCTCGACGCGGTCGCGGTAGGCGGCTACCTGGTCGGACGCGAACGAGCGGACGACGAACACGAGCATGTCGCTCTGTCGCATGGCCGCCCAGTGCGTCTTGGCGTGGTTTCGGCCGGCCTCGCTGCTGAGGTCGAAGCCGGGCAGGTCCAGGAACTGCAACTCCGCGAAGGTGGTCTTCTTGGGCTTGAACTGCTCGCTCAGCCACACCAGGCGCTCGTCGGGCACCTTGACGACGGCCAGGTGGGGCTGGTCGCCGCGCGAGAGGTCGACGTGGCTTCCGCCGGCCTCGGCGACGGCGGCGAACAGCGTGCTCTTGCCCGACTGCGGCGGGCCGATCAGGGCGACTTTCATGCTTCACCTCGCAGGGGTCTGGGAATCACCAAGACCTGCCTTCCGGCAGGCAGGTCACCAAGACCGCCGAGATCTCAAAGGAAACTCGGAGAACACGAAGACAACGGCCTGCCGAGCAAGCTCGGCCGCTAAACGACCGACAACGAACAACCAGTAACTAAGAACCAAGATACTTATACGCGCATTCGAAGAACAGTCTGCCGTCGGCGCGGCGGACGTGGCCGCGGGTCCACTGCGGATGGTGGGTGATCTCGACGAACCGCTCGGGGTGCGGCATGAGGCCCATGATCCGCCCGGTGGGGTCGCAGATGCCGGCGATGTCGTCCACGCTGCCGTTGGGGTTGACGGGATAGCCGCCGGCGTCGCCCTTGGCGTCCACGTATCGCAGGGCGATCTGGTCCTGGTCGCGAAGGCGCTGGAGGACCTGCTGGTCGCGCGGGACGAACCGCCCCTCGCCGTGGGCGATGGGCAAGGCGATCACCTCGCCCTTGGGCAGGAAGGCGCACTTGTCGCTGTCGGCCCGCAGATGCACCCAGCGGTCGATGAAGTGCCCGCACTCGTTCCAGGCCAGCGTCGCGTCCAGGTGGGCCTGCTCGGCGTCCACCCTGGCCCAGGGCAGCAGCCCGGACTTGACCATGATCTGGAAGCCGTTGCAGATGCCCAGCACCAGCTTGTCCGCGGAGACGAACTCGTTCAGCGCGTCCGCCAGGCGGTGGAGCATCTGGTTGGCCAGGATCTTGCCCGAAGCGATGTCGTCGCCGTAGCTGAACCCGCCTGGAATCACCAGGAACTGGTAGTCCTTCAGGGCGGCTGGGTCGTCCATCAGCCGGAACACGTGGACGCGCTCGGCCTCGAAGCCGGCCTGCTGAAGGGCATGCTCGGTTTCGCGGTCACAGTTTGTTCCGGCGGCTCTCAGCACAAGTGCTTTTGGTTGGGTCATATTGCAGGGGTCCTTCCATCACCAAGACCACGAAGACCACAGAGATCACAAAGAAGAGACATAGAGATCACAAAGACGGCCGGCAGCGGACCTTGTCGTAATGCGGGAACATTCCGGCTCAATTGATGATCCTCCGTGTCCCCTCTTTCAGGATAGACACATTGAAGTTGATCAGCAACCCCAGGCGATAGCCGGTGCTTTTCAGGTAGCTGACAACTTGTCTTTCGTGGAGCTTCATCAGTTGCTCGATAGCTTTCAGTTCGACGGGCACTCCCGGTTCCACCACAAGGTCGGCCCGCTGCCCGTGGATATCCAGATCCTTGTACTTCAGCACGATCGGGACCTGTTGCTGGAAAACCAAGCCCCGCAAGCCAAGTTCGTAGATCAGCGCTCGCTCGTACACGCTCTCGCGCAAGCCCGGCCCGAGGTGGCGATGCACCTCGATGGCCGCTCCAATAATGGGTGGGCTGCCTTGTCCAACTCGGGCGGGATAGGTGCGTATGTCTTATGTTGTCTCACGCGTCCCAATCGTCACAAGGGCGAAGTATCCTCATATCCCGATTCTCTGTGATCTCTTTTGTGTTTCTTCTTTGTGGTCTTCGTGGTCTTCGTGATCTTGGTGATTTCGGCAGTCTCTACTCTCCGAAGGTCCCCTGCCACGCCTTCTTGGCTGCGTCGATGCTCACGTCCACCAGGGGCTTGCCCCGGCTGGCGCGGAGGACGACGCGTCCGGTGTCGGTCACGCGCCCGACCTCGCCGGCGGGGCAGTCCTTGACCAGCCGCATGAACTCGCCGTATTTGGCCTGGGGCACCTCTACGAGGAACCGCCCCGCCGACTCGCCGAACAGCAGCGCGGCTGGGTTGACGCCCATGGAGCGGACGGGCAGTGCCTGAATGTTGATGTCCACGCCGAGTCCGCCCGAGAAGGCCATCTCGGCGGCTGCCACCGCCAGCCCGCCCTCGGACAGGTCGTGGCAGGCCCGCACGCAGCCGGCGCGGATGGCGGCTTCCAACGCCCGCATGACCTTGAGGTTGGTCGCCAGGTCCACAGCCGGCACGTCGTTGCCGGTGGACAAGCCCTCGGCCAGCAGGAAGTGGCTGCCGCCCATCTCGGGGGCGGTCCGCCCGAGGACGAAGAGGTAGTTGCCCGCCTCCTTGGCGTCGGCGGTGACGCATTTGGATGCGTCGTCGATGACGCTGATCGCCGAGACCAGCAGCGTGGGCGGGATGGCGATGGTCTCGCCCGTGTCGGTCTGAAACTCGTTGTTGAGCGAGTCCTTGCCGCTGACAAACGGCGTGCCGTAGGCGATCGCCGCGTCGTGGCAGGCGCAGGCGGCGTTGACGAGGCTGCCCATGCGGTCGAGCTTGTTGCAGTTGCCCCAGCAGAAGTTGTCGAGGATGGCCGTCCGTTCGAGCGTTCCGCCGACGGCCAGGGCGTTGCGCAGGGCCTCGTCGATCGCGTGCAGGGCCGACTGGTAGGGGTCCAGGTCGCCCAGGCGGGGGTTCATGCCGCAGGAGATGACGACGGCCTTGGAACTGCCCAGCACGGGCCTCAGCACGGCTGCGTCGCCGGGGCCGTCTTCACTCACGCCCACCAGCGGCTTGATCACGCTGCCGCCCTGCACCTCGTGATCGTACTGGCGGACGATCCACTCCTTGCTGGCGACGTTCGGCTCGGCCAGGATCTTCAGCAGCGCGTCGCTGTAGTCGTCGCGAACGCCCGGTGCGGGCGAGGGAGTCGCCTTGACGTCCCAGACGGCCTGCTTGGTCGGGCGGGGCAGACCTTCGTTGAGGAACTCCAGATCGACATCGCCGACCTCGGTGCCGTTGTAGAACAGCCGCAGGTGACGGTCCGGCGTACCGTAGTGCCCGATGACGGTGGCCTCGACGCCCTCGTCGCGGAAGATCTTGAGGATGCGGTCGAGGTTCTCCTGGGGCACGGCCAGCACCATGCGTTCCTGGGCCTCGCTGATCCAGATTTCGGCGTAGGACAGCCCGTTGTACTTGAGCGGGACGCGGTCGAGGTGGACCTCGGCGCCGAGTTCGCTGCCCATCTCGCCGACCGCGCTGGACAGCCCGCCGGCGCCACAGTCGGTGATGGCGGTGTAGAGGCCCTGGTCGCGGGCCTGGATGATAGTGTCGAGCATCTTCTTTTCGGTGATGGCGTTGCCGATCTGCACCGCGTGGGAGAACTCGGTCTCGTGGCTGTGGGTAAGCTCGCCGCTGCTGAAGGTCGCGCCGTGGATGCCGTCGCGCCCGGTCCGCCCGCCGACCACCAGCACCACGTCGCCCGCTCGCGGGTCCTTGAAGCACTTCTCGCGAGGCAGCAGGCCGATCGTGCCGCAGAACACCAGCGGGTTGCCCAGGTAGCGCTCGTCGAAGTAGACGGCGCCGTTGACCGTCGGGATGCCCATGCGGTTGCCGTAGTCGCGCACGCCGCTGACCACGCCCCGCATCACGCGCCTCGGGTGCAGCACGCCCTTGGGCACGTCGTCGAGCTTCATGTCCGGCGGGCCGAAGCAGAACACGTCGGTGTTCGCCACCGGCGAAGCGCCCATGCCGGTGCCCATCGGGTCGCGGATCACCCCGCCGATGCCCGTCGACGCCCCGCCGTAGGGCTCGATGGCCGAGGGGTGATTGTGCGTCTCGACCTTGAAGCACACCGCGTGGTTGTCGTCGAACTCGATCACGCCCGCGTTGTCCTGGAACACGCTGATGCACCAGGGCTTGTTCAGCTTCTGCGTCGCGGCGAAGATCGTGCTCTTGATCATGTTGGGGATTTCGTTGCCCCAGCCGCCGGGGATCGGCCGGCCGCTGTACGACACGTCGCTGCGGAACGTCTTGTGCACGCAGTGCTCGGACCAGGTCTGGGCGATCATCTCCAGCTCGACGTCGCGGGGCTCGCGCTCGAGCGAGCGGTAGTGGTCCTGAATCGCCTTCATCTCGGTGAGGTTGAGGAACAGGTGCCCGTCCTTGCTGAGTTGGAGGAGGGCCTCCTCGTCCAGGTCGCGGATCGGGACCTGGGTGATCTTCAGTTCGTAGCCGCGGCCCTGCATCTCGGCGGGTGTGAAGGCGGCGAAATGGACGTCCTCGATGACGGCGTTGGCCAGCAGGCGCCGCGCCACCGCCTCGCACTGGTCGGCGCTGACGTCTCCGGCCAGCTCATAGCGCCGGGCGGTGCGGACGCTGCGGCAGTCCAGGCCCATGTCGCGAATGGCCTGCTCGGTGGAGGCGGCCACCGGGTCCATCACGCCGGCCTTGAGGTGGACCTCGATCACGCCGGCGCCCTGGTCCACCTGGGAGCCCTCGGGCATCCTCGTCAGCTCGTATTCCTCGACGACCGGGTCGATGAGCAGTTCGCGGGCCACGCGGTGGGCCTGGTCGTCGCTCAACTCGCCGTACAGGAAGAACAGGCGGCGCGAGCGGATCGAGGCGACCGACCGGATACCCAACTCGCGAACCTGGTGGAGCACCCCGTCGGCATGGGGGTCGCCGAACTGCTGGCGGGGGCGTATTTCGATGCGGGGGATCATGGCCGCGTCCGCCGGCGGCGGGAGCGTCGGGACGACGGCGGGCGCCGCCCGGAGCGTATCCTCTGGCGCCTCGGTCGGGGCCAGGACATTCTCCTGGACGCCCTCTTCGGAGACCCACGGCTCGGCTGTCTGGGGCGCCTGCTCGGCCGGGGGAACCGGCGGTTCGACCTCGACCGGATCGGCCTGGGGCGCGGAGGCTGCCGAGGCAGCGCCCGGTTGACTCACTGGCGGCGGGGGCGGCTCGGCCAGGGCCCGCTGCTCTTCCTCGTTGATCGGGACGGGCTGGACGCCTTCTTCGGACATCCACGCTTGGGCCTGGTCGGCTGGCTGCTCGGGGGCCGGCTGGCCTTCCTGCGGTGGTTGTGGCATCGGGGGTTCCTTTTTGGGCTGGGCTTGCGGGGCTGGGCTGGCGAACGGGTCTGGCGACGGCGGAGGCTCGTCCGTCGCGGGCGGCGGAACCTGCGGGGGCGGTCGCAGCCGCCGCGCCGCCGCCGCAACGATCACCACGCACGTCAGGCCCGCCAGGCAGGCAATGAGGATCAGGGCGATCCCATGGGGATCCCAGATCTCCGTGCTGGCCAGTTCGGCCAGACTCGCCGCCAGCAGCATCGAGAGAATCACCACGCTCGTCAGCAATAGTCTTGTCAGAAAGCGACTCATGTCAGAGGCCCTTCCGCGGCGGGGCGGCGCTTCAGTCCGACGCCCGCGGACCCGCCAGGGTGCGGATTATAGCGAGTTGCAGCCGCGGGCGAAAGTGATTGCGGATTGCGGAATACAGAATGCGAATTGGACGGCAGGACGAAGAGGGTCGCAGGCAGACAGAGCCGCAGTCAGGAGAGAGAACGTCCTTACTTCCCGTACGCCCACGTCGGCCAATCGCCCGCGCGGAGGGCGGGCAGGTTATCGCGGACGGAGGTGAAGCGGAACGCCTCCAGCAGACGCCGGAGCTTGTCGTGGGTGCGGGCCAGGTTGACGCGATGACGCCACGTGCCGAGCCGCCCCATCTTCAGCACGGGCTGATCCGGGTCCAGCTCCCACGGGTGGAGGTAGATCATGGCCGGCAGGCCGCAACGCTGTGCGGCGGCGACCGCCCCCTTGATGACCCACAGCGGCAGCAGCCGCAGATAGCCCCCCCCACCGACGGGCCAGTTGCCCCGCAGCACGCGGCGAGTGAGCGGGGGCAGCTCGAGGATCGCCTTCTCGCCGCCTGCACGGGCCCAGTGCGGGCGGGTCGGCGCGTCCGGCACGCCGTAGCGATCGTGCCGCACGGGGAACACCGACGAGTCGTACTGCCAGCCCTCCTCGATGAGCACGTCCAGCGCCCAGGCCGTCCGGTGCATGATGGAGAACGTCGGGGCACGGAAGCCCACGACTTCCTGACCCGAAAGGTCCTCGAGGATGCGCCGGCTCTCCCGGAGTTCCTGGCGGAAGGCGTCCGGGCCCAGCCGCGCGAGCATGTGGTGGCTCATGCCGTGCGAGGCCACCTCGTGCCCGGCCTGGGCGATCCGACGCACCAGCTCGCCTCGCTGGCAAGCCACCCAGCCCAGCACGAAGAACGTCGCCCGCACGCCCCGCTCGGCCAGCAGGTCCAGGATCCGCCCCACCGGCTCGTCCAGGCGCGAGGCGAAACCGGCCCAGTCGTCGCGGTCGACGCATTTGGCCGCCCCCTCGACCTGGAAGAACTCCTCCACGTCGAAGCTCAGGTGGTGGGCCAGGTTGTCGCCGGTCATGCTCATGCAGGAGTATTATCGGCCATCCGGGCCGATGCGCAGAGAAATAGAGAGAAGAGAAGCCTGAGGGCTCCTCTTCTCTCTGGTTGTCTCCTGGTTCGGGCCGCGCGTCGCGGGTTCAGGCGACGATCTTGGTGATGCGGACCTGGATGTACTTCTGGCGGTGCCCGGTCTTGCGACGGGAGTGCTTGCGCCGGCGGAACTTGAAGATCTGCACCTTCTCGCCCTTGAACTCGTCGTTGAGGATCTCGCCGACGACCTTGGCGTCGCCGACCAGGGGGGTGCCGATCTTCACGTTGCCCTCGGTGCTGACCAGCAGCACCCGGGGGAATTCCAGTTCTTTGGCGTCTTCAGGCAGGTCGCGCACGTCCACGTTCACCACGTCGCCTTCGCAGACCCGGAACTGCTGACCACTGTCTTCGATTACCGCGTACACTGTCGACTCCTTGCGTCAAGGACAAGCGGTCTATTATGGCGTCCCGAGCGGTGAAGTCAAGAGCGTTTTTCCCTACTGCTGAGGTAAGAGCGTCTTTCCCTCGCCGGCTGCCGCGGAGCGGGCCTTGCGCCACGAGTCGTGCCAGGGCGGGGGCATGAACCGCGGGTTGAGCACGTGGCGGACCGGGCCCAGGCGGTAGACGCGGCGGTACAGCCGCTCCTGCGCCGCCTGCCACTGGTCCGCCAGCGCGAGCTTCTCGTTCGTCCAGTCCTTCGGGCCCGGCTTGCCGATCAACCGGTCCAGTCGCTCCAGTTCCAGGCGCACCTGCCAATGCTCCAGTCGCCAGTCGGCCTGGACGCCCTCGCCCAGCCGAGCCAACTCCTCAGCCGCAGCCGGGAAGACGACTCTGCTGTGGTCGCCCCACGTGGCCAGCCAGGCAGCCCAGCGGGCGGCCTTCTGCTCGTCGGCCCCAAAGTAACGACGGGCGTAGTCGGCCAGGACGGCATCGGGGCCGGCGAATCGCCCGCTGCCCAGTCCGCCCAGCAGGGCCTTGTTGACGTCGTCGAAGACGCCCTCGCTATAGGCCTGGAAGCCTTCGAAACCCAGGCCGCGCAGGTTGGCCACCGTCTGTTCGATGCGGCGCGGGGCGCTCACCGCCCCCTGCCGTCCGTACACCTCGCAGCCGCGCTGGTCGCCGTAGCCGATGTGCACGAAGGCGAGTTTCTGGCAGCCGGCCGGGACGGTAATGTCCTTGGGTCGCGTCTGCCCGTACTCGATGTGCATGGTCATGCCCCGCAGCCAGGAGGGCGCCTCACGGGCCGCCCAGTCGTTGAACTGCTCATGCTCCTGGGGCGTCCACCACCACGAGCAGAACCACGGCTGGATGTCCGGGTGGCGCCGCCGGGCCAGTTCGTGGATCTCCTTCATCAGCCTGGCGAAGGTGAGGATCCACGGGCGGCAGCGCTGGCAGTTGCACCCGCCGTAGTCGTAAGCGAAGGCGGTGAAGGCGTCCAGCCGCAGGCCCGCGTCGGCCAGGTCGTCGAACCAGCGGCGGAAGTTGTTCAGGATCACCTTGCGGGCCTCGGCGTGGCTGGGGCAGACGAGCTGCCCGAAGACCCGCTGTCCTTTCTCGGCTGCGTAGTGCGGGCGAAGCTGGTCGAGATACACGTGGTTGGGCGTGACGATCAGGTTGAGCTTGAGGCCCAGGTCCTGGGCGGCACGGAAGGCCCGCTTCTTGCGGTCGAGTTGCTCCTTGGCCAGGTCCCAGGTGGCGTCGGAGGCGTACGGGTCGCAGACGTCGGTGGTGGTGATCCAGTCTCCGTAACGGTTGAAGCCGAAGGCCTTGATCTCGGCCAGGTAGGCCGCCATCTCCCGCGGGCCCATCGCTTCGTAAGAGTTGCCGAAGTGGGCTGGGCAGTAGCATTCGCGGACGCTCAGCGGCTTCGTCGGCTGAGTGGCGGCGGGTTGCTTCTCGGCGGCGGTCCGCCTCGCCGCCAGATTCCCGAAGGCCAGTGCTGCGGCCGCCGAGGCGAGGGCCGAGCGACGGGAGAAGGTGTATCCGGCGTTCTTGTTCATTGGTCACGTCCCACGTTGCCTGCGAAACCGTCAGCCGGGCCGGGTTCCGGCAGAGAAGAGCGGTTGCCGGAGACAGCAGGTCTCCGAGGCCCGGTTCGGCGTTTCAGCATACCCGGTGGGACCGCGAAAGACGAGCCTGTCATGCTGCGGGCGGGCTTGCCTGGCCTGCGGGGCAAGGCGGAAAGCGGCAAGGGGACGCGAGGAAGATCGGAACGTGCCCTATTCTGCTGCGGGGGACTGATCGGGCGAAGGCGGAGACTCGACCTCAGGAACTGGTTTCTCACGAAGCGGTCGGCTGGGGCGAATGGAAAGCTCTCCTTCCAGGTGGTTCATCCGCCCGACCAAGTCTCGGATCTGGGAGTTGGCGTCGTCGCACGTGCTGGCGGCTGCCAGCGACGCCGCGGCGCTCTGGAGGTGAGAGCGGGCCTCCGCCGCCCGCCCGGCCAGGAAGGCATTCTCTCCCCGGCGCAGGTGGTCGGCAATCGATCTCAGCAACAGCGACATGTCCGCCATAGTCTTCATCTCCTTATCGCCCGGGCCCGTCGGACGATCGGCTGAAGCTACTCGGATCGCAACAGGAGAGATTCTACGGATACCCTCCGTGGTCCGCAACCCGACAAAATCACAAAGTCTCAAGACCGGTACTGATGCCGGGCGGACAGCCGTGCCGCACAGGTCCGCATCAAGGGGGCGCCATTTCGTCCGAGTACATCACGTTCCCACCCAACTCGGACCACGTCTTGTCGGAGCGAAGCTCCTTGGTGATGTACACGGTGAACAGTTGACGGGCGCCGGCACAGTCGGCGACGACCTGGGCATAGATGTCGCGCCGCGTGACCAGCCGCTGGGTCCCGGAGGCGGATTCCCACTGGGTGGACTCCGCCCACTCCGGCTTGTAGATGACGGTCTGGATCGCGCGAGCGCCGCCGCATTCCTTCAGGACCAGTTGCTCGGCGCAGCGGCGGATCGGTTCCGCATCGGCGCCGCTATAGGCGTCCGCACGAGGGGCGATCTTCCCGGCCCGCTCGCGGCGGTTGGCCTGGTCGCGAGCCGTCAGCTCGTTCATGGCGGCCGTCAAACCCTGCCACCTGGCGGGATCGTCAGCCAGCAGCGGCTCCAGGGCCGCCACCTGCTGCTCGATCTGCTCGCGATCCGTTCGGCCCAGGATGGCGGGGAGGCCTTCATGTTCCTTTCCCAGGTTCTCCATGCAAGCGGCTATCTTGGCCATCACCTCACCGGCCAACTCGCCTTTGCACCTGTCCAAGAGCGAGGGGAACTGCTCGAACGAAGCAGCCAGGCTTGCCTCCAGCGCAGCCAGTTGCTCGCTCTTGCCCGCGGGAAAGGGCTCGGCCTGGAACGCTTGCCACACAGGCAGCGCATCGGCGTGGGCGGTCTTCTGGGCCAAGAGGTCCTCAACGGACTGGCTGAAGTGGCCGAACGTCGCGGCGCCGTGAGGCGCGAAAGCCCTCAGGCGGACCAGCCACTCCTCCGACTGGCGGGACATCTCGTCCTGCTGGCGGCGAGCGGAGGCGGCGGCCTGCTCCCGGGCCTGGCTGGCCTGGTCAGAGGCCGCCTGGGCCTGGGCGAGCGTCTCGCGGATGGCCACATAGTCCGGGTGGTCGCCAGGGAACTGTCCGCCGTACGAGGCTTCGATCTCCGCCAGGACTCCCAGCGCGTCCGAGACCTTCTTGCGTTCGAGCAGGGCCCGGATATCCCGTATGCGCTTGGCCACGCCGGCGGGAAGGGCTGGCGAGGCTGGCCCCGCCGCCGATGCCAAGGGCGCCGCGGGCGGAGTTGCCGGTGCGGGCGAACCCTTGCCTGACCGGGCGGCCAGGTCCTTCTGCAACTTGGCGACCTGCGACTCCATCGTCTTGATCTGGACGTGGAGCGGATCCTGGGCCTTGGCTTCGGCCAGGCCCGCCGCAGCCGACTCCACCTGTGCCCGGGCCTCCTCGTACTTCCCCCCGAAGAGAGCGTTCTGCGCCTTTCGCAACTGCGTCGAGACCGACGTCAAGAGGGCCTTGATATCCGCCACGGAACTTCCCTTTCGTTCAGGAACACCAATCCGCGAACGAGTGCGATCACTCGGCCCGGACGTTCTTTCGCATCGTGTCGATTTCTTCCCAGACCTCCTCCAGATCGGAACCGACCTGTTCGGCCTGCTTCTTCAACTTGATAAGGTCCGCTTGCGACCCGTGTATCTTCATGATATGGGCGCGGACCTGGTCGGAGGACTTGGCGGTCCTCCGCACCTTCTTGAGGTCTTTGAGACTGGCCTCCTTCTGCTTGATCTGCTGGGTCATGCTCTCGTGCTCGACGGTCAGCTCGGCCGCCCTCTTGGCCAGTTCCTGATAGCGTTTGCGGTCGGCCTCGTAGAGCACCTTGATTTCGACGTCCTTGAACTTGCCGACCAGGAATTGGGCGGCCTGGCGGGTCTTTTCCGCGGCGGCCAGCTCCTCGTCGGCGAGTTTCTCGGCCTGCTCAGCGTCCTTCTGAGACGCCGCGAAGGCCCGGCGGGCCTGGAGGGCGGCTTTCGCCTCATTGATGTACGGGTCCATCGCCTTGTCCAAGTCGCCCAGAGAGGTGTTCTTGAACAGCCCGATCTTGTGGAAGTCGGCATCAGCCAGGGGGCGGACAGCCTTGCGACCTTCCTCGTAGACCGCGGCGTAGCCCTGCCCGAAGTTCCGGGTCACCAGCGCAGGCCAGCCCTGGATGCTCGCGATCTGATCGGCCGTCAGCAACGTGCCGGAGGTCAGGTCCGAAGGCACCCATCCGTCGACAGCCTTCTGGCAGGCGGCGAGGATGGTCTCGCTGGACATGGCCTTCATCGTGGCAGCCAGCAAGGCGCGGCGCAGGACGCCCACCGTCTTGACCGCCTGGACGCTCCGCTTGGCGATCTCCAGCCCGCGTACGTCGCTGTCCAGATCGACCTCGGTTTGTTCTTCGCCGGACTGGAGGTCCTTGTGCACGCCGGTGGCACAGTCGGAGGCGTAGGCCAGGTCCGCCTGCAGGCGGGCGATGATCAGCGGCATGGACGTCTTGAAGCCGAACATCGTGTCGGCCGCCCGCTGCGCCTGGTCGCGGAAGGTGGACACCTCCAGGCCCTTCTTGCGGAAAACCTGGTCGGCCAGCTTGAGCGTCTGGTCCACCTGGGCCTTGAGCCTGTCGAGATCGGCGTCGGTGGCCCGGCTCTTCTTCTCCTTGCGGGCGTCCTTGGCGGCGTCGACGGCTGACCGCCCGTACAGGTCCAGGTCCTCGTACAGCGCGTTGGCCGCCGCCTGCCATTCTTCCTGCGCAGTCTTGCCCTTGGACAGGGGAGAGTTCCAGAACTTGTCCATGACGGGCAATTGTTCGAGCAAGGCCGCCCGCAGCCGTTCCAGGCAGACGGCCGCCTCCTCCCCGTAGGCGGCGTCCGCAGCCTTGCGAATGGCCTCGCCCACCTGCTTCTTCGCCTCGGTCCCGAGCTTTACCGGAGGCCTGGGGCCGCGGCTTTGAGCGGCCGACTCGGACAGGCCCGCCCCCACCGCCGCCACGACCAGCAGAAGCCACGTTACACAAGTCCTCATTGCCTGACTCCTCGACTGTCTCATGATCGGACCCCTCAGAACGGCTGGGCGTAATTCATGATGTACCAGCGTCCGTCGTCGGTCTTGCGGAAGTACCTGGGCTTGAGCGAGCCGTACTGCTTGCCGTGCTCGTCGAAGGCCTGGGTCGTCAACTCCGCCTCACGAACGGTCTGGCCGGACCGCTTCTTCAACTCGGCCACCTGCTCGGGCTTGAGGAACTTCATCTCGATGTTGTCCTCGGCGTCGTCGACCCCCTTGACCACCCGGACCTTGGCCTGGCCGACCTTGACGTGGCAGTACATCGTGGCGAATCGGTGCTGGTGCCAGTCCCAGTGGTACAGGCAGAGGCTGCGGGCGATCGGCGTCTGGCGGTAGGCCGGCTCGATGCACTCCAGGAACAGCGGGTAGTTCTTCTCCTTGATGGCCGTCACGAAGGTCTCCGTCACCTGCTCGGGTGTGGCCTGGGCGGGGACGGACCTGACGGTGTACATCGCGGATTTGATTTCCTCCATCTTCGCCTCGCCCGCGAACTGTCCGCCGAGTTCCAGCTTGGCGTCGGCCAGGGCGAACGTGCGTTCAGGAACGAAGATGGCCACCGGCTCGACGATCCACCCCCACGCCGCCGGGCGGGTCTTCTCCTCGCCCGCCTGCGGGACCAGCAGGTCGATTCCGGTCACCCGCCCCACCACCGTCCAGGGCAGCGTCTCGGGCATGTCGCGGTTGATGAAACGGCGATATCGCTTGACCGCCTCGTAGGCCCCCAGCCAGGAGCGGTTGGAGATTTCGACGAAGTAATAGCCGCGCAACGCCCCGCCGACTGCGACGAACTCGCGCCCACCGTCAATGAACTGGTTGGCCGGATAAAAGAAGTTGTTCAACACGACCAACTTGCCGGCCATCTCGTCCACACTCGCCTCACGGTGCGAGGGCGGCGGGAAGGCGCGCTCCAGCAGTCTGCCCGACGCCTTGGCCTGTTCCTGGAACGCAGCCCACTCCGCCTGCGCCTCCTTCTCGAACAGGGCCTGGAGCTTCCTTTCGTTTTGGCGGTAGGCAGTGGCGTCCTTCGGCAGGTCGGTCAACTCGCCCTTGCTGGCCATGACGGCCTTCTGGGCCCGCTCGAAGAGCTCCTGGACCTCGGCGTGGTCGGGGTACCGCTCCCGGAGGCTCCAGATCCGCTTGAGACCTTCGGTCTCGATGGGTCCCAGCTTGATCGGCTGCCCGCGGGCCAGCTTCACCTTCTGTTCCAGGCCTTCCAGCCGATGGCGGGCCCCCGACAGTTCCAGCTTGCTGGGTCCGTCGCCCGCCTTGGCGCCGCCAGACTGGGCAAGAATCGACCCGCTCCACCCCAGCGCAAGCAACCCCAAAACGGCTACGCACGTCCTGCCACTCATAAATACACCTCCGGCCGCTGATGCGGCCTGAATGACTACTTAATGCCTGACCGCTCGGCTTTCTTGGGTTCGTGCGTCTTCAGCAACTCGAAACAGGCCATGCCGGGAGATCCCGTGGATGCAGCGAACCAGACGAGCCAGTTCCTTCTCGTCATCGGCATTGGCCTTGGCGGGGCTGTGGGGCCCGTTAGAGAACGTAAGGCGCCGTCTCAGGCACTCTGCCGACGGATTATCTGCCACGCTATGACCGCAAAGCAAGGGGATTACCTTATTTTTGCGACAAAACGCTCTTTCCCCGGCATTTGACAGGGCCCTGACCGTTGTAGAAAATGGGGGCATGCGAGGCCGCCGCGTGGCGGCTCGGCGAGACCTTGATGAGGAAAGGACCACAATGAAGGTGCATAAGACGCTCGTAGCGATGGCTGCGTTGTGGATCGTAGCGGCACTGATCGCGGGACCCGCTGTCGCCGCGGAGGCCGACAAGAAACCCGTCGCCCCGAAGGCCAAGCCCGCCGCCAAGGCGAAGAAGGCATCCGCTCCCTGGCCGCCGAAGCTCAGCGATGAGGCGAAGGCGAAGATCCTCGCCGCCGCGCCAGACAAGGCCCCGGCTGCGCCCAAGAAGCCTCGCAAGGTGTTGGTCTTCAGCCTCACGCCCGGCTACAAGCACACGGTCATCCCGGCTACCTCCGCCAGCATCGAGGCCATGGGCAAGAAGACCGGCGCATGGGAGACGGTCATCAGCGACGACATATCTTGCTTCGAGCCGGACAAGCTGGCCCAGTTCGACGCGGTGGTACTCAACAACACCTGCGGGATCGCGCCGGGGCGCGAGCTGTTCCTGCCGGCTGACCTGAACAAGCTGCCCCCGGATCAGAAGCAGGCCGCCCTGGACCGCGACGCGAGGCTCAAGAAGAACTTCGAAGCCTTCGTCAAGAATGGCGGCGGGCTGGTGGGCATCCACGGCTCGACCGGGGCGTTCCACACCTGGCCCACGTTCGGCGAGATGCTCGGCGCATTCTTCCAGAAGCACCCCTGGAACCAGGTCGTCCGCGTCAAGCTCGACGACCCGTCCAGCCCGATCCTGGCCGCCTTCGAGGGAAAGCCCTTCGAGATCAAGGAAGAGACCTACGAGGTCCGCGCCCCCTACTCGCGCAAGACCCTCCGCGTGCTGCTGACGCTCGACACGACCAGCGTGGACGCCAAGAAAGGCGGCCGGGCCGACGGCGACTACGCCCTGGCCTGGATCAAGACGTACGGCAAAGGGCGGGTGTTCTACTCGGCCTTCAGCCATTACGACCAGACGTGGATGGACCCGAAAATGGTCGCCTTCCACCTGGCGGGCATCCAGTACGCCCTGGGCGACCTCGACGCCGACGCCGCGCCCAGCGAGAAGTAACGACCCACGCGTCAACAATGAAAAGAAGCCCACCCTTAAGAGGTGGGCTTCTTCTTTCCTGCCTGGAGACGTCTATCGCTTGACCAGTTCGCCCGGCTGGACGACCACGCGGAAGCCGACGTTGTAGACCGGCTGGTACGCCGGGTAACGCCAGCGTGAGGCCGACCGGGAGAAGCGCAGCGTGTCGTTCCATGACCCGCCGCGGACGACGCGCAGCTCGTCCTTGGTTGGATCGTTGCGGCCGTCGCGGGCCACGTACGGATAGGGGCGGTATGCGCTGAGCGTCCACTCGGCTACGTTGCCGTGCATGTCGCACAGACCCCAGGCGTTGGGCGGGTACTTGCCCCCGGCCACGCTGTAGCGAGCGCCGTCGCTGTAGCCGCTCTCGCCGCGCCCGTAGTTCCAGCCGGCCAGGCCGCCGTCGGCGAAGTTGCCGAGGTTGTTCTGGCCCGGCTGGTAGGTGAAGTGGTAAGGCCCGTCGCTGCCCGCACGGCAGGCCCATTCCCACTGGGCCTCAGTGGGCAGCGTGACGCGCTGGCCCGTCTTCTCGCTCAGCCAGCGGCAGAAGGCCATCGCCTGGCGCCACGAGATGCGGACAACGGGCAGATCAGGCTGGTTGATGGGCGTGCCGCGGGTGAAGCGGTCCTTGCCGCGGGCCTCGATATACCCGCTGTCGTGCAGCGGGTCGAAGCGGGCGTACTGCGCGTTGGTGACCTCGAGCCGACCGATGTAGAAGGGCTGATCGATGGCTACCACGCAGGGCGGACCTTCGTCGTCGAAGGCGGTCGCGCCCGCCTGGCCCATCACAAACCGCCCCGCCGGGACCGGCGTCAGCTCCATGGTCACGCCCTCGCCCAGGTCGAACTTCTTGGGCGCCATGGGGCACTTGGCTTGGAGGGCCTTGGCCTGCTCAGGCGTCAGGGGCCAGCCTCCCAGGGGCGGCGCGGTGGGCGGCGGGGCCAGGCGATCGGTGGGCGGCTCGAACGCAGCCACGGGCGGCAAGGGCGGGGCCTGCTCGTCGCGGTCGTCGATCGCCGCGTACTTCTTCTTCAGCGACGCCCGGCGCGTGACCATGTCGGCCTCGGGGGGGCGATGGCTCTCGGTCCACGAGGCAGGGTACGGCACGTTCAGGTCGATCCACGTGTAGAGGCGATCCCACTCCTCGCGCGAGAGGCG
This sequence comes from Planctomycetota bacterium, assembly GCA_022705325.1. GTDB lineage: Bacteria > Planctomycetota > Phycisphaerae > SM23-33 > SM23-33 > MWDR01. The sequence continues at coordinate 84,343 of JAKJER010000017.1, forward strand.
GACGTTGTGGTGGCCCTTGAGCAGCATCTGCACCAGCACGCTGGTCTGGGCCTCCCACTCCGCCGGCACGGCCAGATGGTAGTCCGCCTCGTAGCCCGGGCGCCGGACGTACTTCTGCAGGGCCATGTAGGCCGGGCTGTACGGGCCGGTGAAGTCCTTGTGGAGCGACTTGGCGCGGAAGTCGGGCATGTCGTTGGCGCCGGTGTGGCAGCCGGCGCACTTGCGGTCCAGCACGACCTGGACCTCGCGCTCGAAGCTGAAGCCGCGGGGCGGGCCGTACCACGGCTTGGGGTCGGCCGGCGGGATGCGGGTGGCCATCGTCGCCACCGGCGGCGGGGCCTGGTTCTGTCGCTCGTGACAGCCCACGCAGGAGATGACCTCGCCCGGCATGGCCGTGAACCAACTCCGCATCTGCTGCTGCGCCCGGCCCTGCTCGTCCAGCGGCTGGACCCAGATGGGCGTGTTCGCCGGCACGCGGAACAGGGCGGACCCGTCCTCGTGCACCGGGACCGTACCGATGATCTGCTTGATATCCCAGCCGCCCTCATACGACGAGGCCCGCGTGTCGCCGTTGCCCGGGTAGCGGTAGTGGTGCGAGCCGATCCGCAGCGCCTTGATCGAGCCGCGGGTGAATCCCTTTAACCCGCCGCCCTCGTAGACGTCGACCATGTACACCAGGGCGTCATTACGGGTGACGTCCACCGCGTCGGGGATGCGGGTGGGCAGGGGTCGGGGCCGCAGCGGGATGGGCATCGAGTGCCCGCCCATCAGCAGCGGGGTCATGTTGTCAAACACGTCGACCAGGTAGATGCCCCAGGGCGAGTAGGGAGTGAGCTTGACCGCGGCCAGGAAGTACTTTCCCGCGGCGTAGCCGGTGAACGGGTCGCCCAGCGGCCAGGGCGTGACGAAGCGGGGCCAGGAATCGTTGACCAGGTCGTCCCGGATGATGGGCTCGACCTTGCGCCCGCGCCCGGGAATGCGCTGGATGGCGCCTTCGGCCTCGTGACGCCCGATGCCCGGATCGAGCAGCAGCAGTTCGCCCATGCGGGCCACGCCGTGGTGCCCCGAGACCACGCAGACGATCTTGCTGGGGTGGCCCGGGATCGGCCGCGGCCAGTACATCGCGTTGGGCCAGTACGAGTTGCTCCCGTAGAACTCGCTCTGGCCCGTGCCGTCGGGGTTCATGTGGAACAACAGGCGGGTGAAGTAATGCGGCGTGTCGGTGTACTCCCAGCGGGTGTAGAGCACGCGCCCGTTGTTGAGCACGGTGGGGTTCCAGTTGTGGTCCTGGTCGTAGGTGAGGCGGCGCTCGCCGCTGCCGTCGGGCTCGGCCAGGTGCATGTTGCCCACGCCCGGCTGGCCCGTGCAGGGCACGGCCTGCTCGCAGGCGGTGGAGACGAACATGACCCGCCCGTTGGGCAGGTAGCAGGCATCGTAGTGTTGGACGTGCTCGTTAGGCCTGGTGACGTCTCGCAGACCCGTACCGTCGACGTGGACTTCGCGGATGATCCGACCGTCGCTGAAGAGGATCCGCTTGGCATCCCAGTTCAGGTCCACGTCGCTCACCGAGCCCTTGTAGACGCTGGTCAGCTTGCCGTCAGGCCGGACGGGCGAGAGGATCGCGATCTCGCTGCCCAGGCGGTTGGGCCCGCCCCAGTTGGAGTTGAAGCCCGGCCCGCCCCCGGTGACCAGCAGCAGTTTCTCGAAGTCCAGCACCGGGTTGGCCAGCAGGATGTCCTGGCCGGCCTGGTCGATCTGCTCGCGCAGGGCCAGCACGTCGGCCAGCGTGACGGACCGCCCGGCCAGCAGGCCCCGGGCCTTGCCGGCCAGTTCGCCGATGCGCGCGAGGTACTCCGACGCCTTGGGGTACTTCGCCCCGAAAGTCGAACGCTGGTCCTCCACCGCCAGGCGCATCGACTCGACGCGATGGGCCTCGACCAGGGCCTCCTGCATGGTCGCCAACTCGTGGTACTGCCCGCGCACGCGTTCGATGGCGGCTGGGGCGTGGTGCGCCTCTGAGGGCGTCTCTTGGGGCGCAGCAGCAGTCGCGTCCGCCCGTTTCACACCGGCACGGCCGACGAACGCCGCCAGCCAGTCGCCCACGACCTTACGGGTCTTCTCGTCCTGGTAGGAGAGTTCCTTCTCGAGCGCGTCAACGCGCTGGGCGATGGCCTGGCGGTACTGCTCGACCAGGAACGTCGGCTGGCCCGGCACCCAGTCGGTGAGGAACCGTTCGATGTGGCCCATGGCGCGCCGCTCGAAGTAGCACCAGATAAAGTCATCCTGCTCCCATGTGATCTGGGCCTGCGAAAGCGGGTCCTGGAAGTCGCGGCGCAGGGTGTTGTGCAGATTCTCGCGGCGGCTGGTGCGGGTTCTCACGTCGCCCGCGCCGGGGTCGCGCGACCAGGACTGCGGGCAGAACCACAGGGCCGCGCGCCCGTGGCGCACGGGAACCTTGGCCAGGACCTGGAACTTGCCCGGGTTCATGGAGAGAGTCCAGACCTTCTGATTCGGCACGGCCGGGGCGTCCCCCGTCGCGACGGCGTGTCCCGTACCGACCAGCCGGACGGTCGCGCCGGTTCCGCCGACACCGAAGGCCATGCTGCCGTCCCGGCCCTCGCGGACGACTTCGTTCTCAAGCGTGCGGCAAAGCAGGAAGAACTCGCCCCCGCCCGCCGCCGAGGGGTCGGCCTTCAGTTCGAGCATCTGCCCGTCCTTCAGGTCCTTCCGCTCCTGCCATTTCAGCTCTTTGCCGTCCTTGGCCTTGCAGGCCGCAGCCAGGTCGATCGTCTTGAGCCGCTCGATGCGCTGAGCCTCTTTGGCGTCGACGGGACCTACCACGTGCCAGGGGCCCACGCGGGCGCCCTGCAACGGGAAGGACAGGTCGTCCATGTCGCACTCCCAGCGGAGGATCGCCTCGTGGGCTGCCAGCATCGTCTCCAGCCAGGTGGCCTTCTTCTCGTAGGGCGGGTTCTTGGGGGCCTTGCGGATCCGCGCTCGCAGGGCCTTCTCTTCCTCCGACAACTGGATCACGTCCGAGGCCTCGCCGAAGACCTCCAACTCGATGGCGGCCATTCCGCCCGTGCCCGTGTGGGCCTTGTCGCCCGCTTTGGTCGGGTAGGTCTGCCAGACGCGAAACTCCACCCAGTCAGCCCGGGCCAGCGGCCCGCCGCCCTTGGCCCTGAACGACGTGTGGAACCCGCCGCGGTCGGCGCCGACGATCACCGGCCCGGTGGTCACGGCCGGCGCGTTGCTGAACGTCGGCATCTTGCCTGGTTGGGCGGAGTTGTCGGCGAAACGGACCTCGTAGTCCTGGTTGGACCGCGAGTCGATGTTGAACGTGAGCAGCCCCACCTCGTGGATTGGCTTAACCTGCCCCAGGTAGCAGGTGATGACGGTGGGCTGGCCGCTGATGAACACTCGCCCGTAATCGCCGCGGGTCCCCGCCTCGCCGTCGACCAGGGCCATCAGGGCCCCCTGCCCCAGCGGACTGTCCATGCGGACGCCCTTGCGGGCCAGCAGATTCCTCCCGTTCATGGCGAAGACGCGCTTGGCGAACTCGTCGAAGGCCGCGTCGTCGTTGGCCCACGCCTGCGTCTTCATCTCAGCCTGCACGGGCGGCGTCGGCTGGGGCGCGTCCGCAGCCGTCGCCACGTGAACCGCCCAGGCTGCCGCCAGGGCGGCCGCAATCGCCATTCCCGTCACCATTGTCGAACGAACATCCGCTGCCATCTCAAACCCTTTCGCTCCGGTATCTGTCTGGGGCAGGCCCGCGGAAGGCTTCCCGCAAACCCTCCCATCCGTGTATAGGATCAACGGTTCGAGCGGATGGTTGTTTCCAAATCGGCGCGGGGCGATCGGCGCCAATGCGTAAACTCTAAGGACGAGACGACAGCCTCATGCCGACGCGTGAGAAGACGGCGGGGATGGCCCAAGGGGTCTTGAGGCGTACAACAGGGGTGAGCAGGCGTGGCGTTTTCTCATACACGCCTCATGATCATCATGATACGATCGGCGTAATCGGCGGACCAGCCGCTGCGTATACAGTTTCAGGCAGAGGGCAGAAGCATGCGAGCAGCACCAATCGTAACGTCCGCGGCAATGGCGCTATTGGCCCTGGCGGCCTGGACGGCCGTCCAGGCGGCGGACGAGGCCGTCAAGGACGACAAGCCGTCCAAGAGCGGTCCGCCGGCCCGCCCGGACTTCAAACGCTTGCGCGAGAAGTGGATGGAGCGGCAGAAACTGATGCGGTCAGGCCAAGCGGGCAAGTCTTCCGACAAGCCTGCAACGGCGCCTCCTCCGGTGGACGCGGCCGCGGCGGCGCGGGTCTTCGAGGGCCCGTCCGCGACCGTGAAGACCCCCCTGGACAAATTGGTGTTCGACCGGCTCAAGGAGCTGAACATCGCCCCGGCCCGCTCGTGCAGCGACGCGGTGTTCGTCCGCCGCGCGTATCTGGACGTGATCGGAACGCTGCCGACGCCCAAGGAGGCGTGGGAGTTCATCTCCGACAACTCACCGGACAAGCGACAGGCGTTGATCGACCGCCTGCTGGAGCGCGACGAGTTCGCCGACTACTGGGCCATGAAATGGGGCGACCTGCTGCGGGTCAAGGCGGAGTTCCCCATCAACCTCTGGCCCAACGCCGCCCAGGCGTACTACTCGTGGATTCGCCAGGCCGTCAAGTCGAACATGCCCTACGACCGTTTCGCTCGCGAGTTGCTGACGCAGAGCGGCAGCAATTTCCGCGTGCCGGCCGTGAATTTCTACCGGGCCATGCAGGACCGGGCGCCCACGGGCACTGCCAAGACGGTGGCCCTGACATTCCTGGGCCAGCGGGCGGACAAGTGGCCCGCCCAGCGCCTGGAGGGGCTGGCAGCCTTCTTCACCCGCGTATCGTTCAAATCCACTGCGGAGTGGAAGGAGGAGATCGTTTACTACGATCCGGACAAGAAGCTCGAAGGCCCCGCCGCGACATGGCGGGCGACCTTCCCCGACGGCCGGCCCGCCATCCTCCGGGGCGACCGCGACCCGCGCGAGACGTTCGCCGACTGGCTGGTGAGCGACCCGCAGTTCGCCCGGTGCATGGCCAACCGGGCCTGGTCGTGGCTGGTCGGACGCGGGATCGTCCACGAGAGCGACGACTTCCGAGCCGACAATCCGCCCAGCAACCCCGAGTTGCTGGCCTATCTGCAGCAGGAACTGGTGCGCTCGAAATACGATCTCAAGCACCTGTTGCGGGTGATCCTGAACTCACAGACGTATCAGTTGTCGTCGGTGCCGGCCAGCAAGGACCCCAAGGCGGAAGCATGCTTCGCCTACTATCCCATTCGCCGCCTGGAGGCGGAGGTGCTGGTGGACGCCCTGTGCCAGATCACCGGAACGACGGAGCGGTATTCCAGCCCGATCCCCGAGCCGTTCACGTATATCCCCGAGAACTGCCGCTCGATCGCCCTGCCCGATGGCAGCATCACCAGCTCGTTCCTGGAGCTGTTCGGCAAGCCCCCGCGCGACACGGGCATGGAGATGGAGCGAAACAACCGCATTACGGCGGCCCAGCGTCTGCACCTGCTCAACTCCAGCCACGTGCAGCGCAAGCTGGAACAGAGCTGGAAACTGCGGGCCATGCTGGCCTCGCGGAACACGCCGCGCGAGTCGGCCAACGCCGTCTACATGACGATCCTGTCCCGCCCGCCGACGGACGCGGAAGTCAGGACCGCGGCCTGGTACGCCGAATCGAGCGGCCTGCGCGGGCAGGAGGCGGCGATCGACCTGGCCTGGGCGCTGATCAACAGCAGTGAGTTCCTGTATCGACATTGACCACTGACCGTGGTCACCAGTCAATTGAAGAGGATGCGACTATGAAGACGCAAATCTCTCGTCGTGACGCCTTGCGATGGGGCCTGGCGGGCGCGGGGGCGGTGGCCCTGGGCGGGCAGTCGGATCTGCCGCTGCTGGCGGCCCGGCTGGCCTCGGCGCGGACAACTGCCAACCTGCCTGACCGGCAGGCTGGCGCCAAGGCCAAGTCGGTGATCCAGATCTGGCTGTGGGGCGGGGCCTCGCACCTGGACACGTTCGACCCCAAGCCGGACGCGGGCCAGGACTACCACGGCGGGATGAACAAGCCGCTGGCGACCAACGTCGACGGCATCCGGATACACGAGACGCTGCCGCTGCTGGCCAAGCAGGCGGACAAGTATGCGCTGATCCGCAGCATGACCCACGGCAACAACGGGCACGAGACGGCTGCCTACATGGTCCAGACGGGTCGGCCCGCCGGCGAGCGAGACGTGTATCCCAGCGTGGGGGCGGTGGTCTCGCTGTTCAGGGGTTACGACGCGGGCTACAAGGGCCTGATCCCGCCGTACGTGGTGCTGACCGAGCCGCAGGGGCGCTTCAGCGAGGCGGGCTTCCTGGGCACGCGGTACAAGCCCTTCGCCACCGGGGGCGACCCAGCCCGCACCCCGTTCGAGGTCGAGGGCGTGGTGGCCAAGGGCATCACCGCCAAGCGACAGAAGGACCGGCGCGACCTGCTGGGGCGGGTGGACATGCTGCGTCAGGCCCTGGGCGACGAGCCCCACCTGACCGCCCTGGGGCAGGCCGAGCAGCAGGCCTACGATCTCATCATGGGCGACGCGGGCAAGGTCTTCGACCTGGCCACCGAGAAGAGCGACCTCCGCGAGCAGTACGGGCGGACGAGCTTCGGGCAGGCGTGCCTGATGGCCCGGCGCCTGGTCGAGAAGGGCGTGCCTTACGTCACCATCAATTACAAAGGCTGGGACACCCACAAGCAGCACTTCCAGACCATCCGCCGTAAGCACCTGGAACTGGACAAGGGCCTGGCCACGCTGCTGGCGGACCTGGCCTCGCACGGGCTGCTCGACAGCACCATCGTCTGGTGCAATGGCGAGTTCGGACGCACCCCCAAGGTCCAGTGGGAGCCCCCCTGGAACGGCGGGCGCGGACACTATGGGAAGGTCTTCTCGTCGCTGGTGGCCGGGGGCGGGTTCAAGGGCGGGCGAGTCATCGGCGCCTCCGACGCCAAAGGCGAGACCGTCAAGGACCGTCCCGTTTACCCCGTAGACCTGATCGCCAGCATGTACGAACTGCTGGGCATCGATACCGCCGCCCGCCTGCCCCACCCGCAGGGAGCGACGGTCAAAGTCACCGCGGCAGGGGAACCGAACATCCCCACCGGCGGGAGGCTGAAAGAGATCATGTGACCCCTGAGGGGTTGTCGATCTGACAACTGAGGAGCAGGCTCGTGAGACGCATATTCCGGGACAATCTTCCGTTAATGGCGGTCTTCTTTGCCTTGGCCTCCAGCGCCGCCGCCCAGCAGAAATGGAACCCCCGCGTCGCGTACGTCTATCCAGCCGGGGGGAAACAGGGCTCGACGTTCCAGGTCGTCGTGGGCGGACAGTACCTGATGGGCACCAACGCGGTGAGCTTTTCCGGGAAGGGCGCCACCGCCAAGTTCGTCGACTATTACAGGCCGCTCTCGCAGAAGGAGATCAACGACCTCCGCGAGAGGCTCAAGACGCTAATGGAGGACAAGAAGAAGGACCAGAGCATCTTCAAGGAGATCGCTGAGATCCGTCAGAAGCTCGCGAAGTTCATCCGGAAGCCCAATCCCGCGATGGCCGAGCGGGTCACCATCGAGGTGACGCTGGCAGACGACGCCGAACTGGGCCTGCGGGAACTCCGCCTGCTGGGACCCAGGGGGCTGACCAACCCGGTGTTCTTTCTCGTGGGCCAACTCGCCGAAACAGCCGAGCCCCCGGCCGAAAGCACCGACCCCAACAGCCCCGTCCGTCAGTTCAAGCCCAAGATCGGGCCGTCCAGCAAAGATGACAAGGAGAAGACGGTCGCCCTGCCGGTCGTAATCAACGGACAGATCACCCCCGGCGACGTGGACCGCTACCGCTTCCGAGCCCAGAAGGGCCAGCGCATTGTTGCAGTCGTCTCCGCGCGAGAGTTGTTGCCCTATCTGCCCGACGGCGTGCCCGGATGGTTCCAGGCGACGCTGGCCCTCTACGACGCGGCGGGCAAGGAACTGGTTTACACCGACGATTACCGCTTCCACCCCGACCCGGTCCTGTCGTACCTGATCCCGGCCGACGGGGAGTATGTCGTCGAGATCCGCGACGCGATCTACCGCGGGCGCGAAGACTTCGTCTACCGCATCGCCCTGGGCGAGTTGCCCTTCGTGACGGGCATCTTCCCGCTGGGCGGACCGGCCGGCAAGGCGACCAGCGTCCAGGTCCGCGGATGGAACCTGCCCGCGCCTGAACTGGCCCGCACGATTAAGCAGGACGAGGTGGGCGTCTACCCGGTCTCGGTGACCCGGGGCAGTCTGCTGTCCAACCAGGAACCCTTCGCCGTCAACGCCCTCCAGGAATGTCTCGACCGCGAGCCCAACAACATGCCGCCAAGCGCCCAGGCCCTGACCCTGCCGATCATCGTCAACGGGCGCATTGATCAGGCCGACGACCGAGACGTGTTCCGCTTCGAGGGCAAGGCGGGCCAGCGAGTGGTGGCTGAGGTAATGGCCCGGCGCCTCGACTCGCCCGTGGACTCGCTGCTCAAACTCACCGACTCAGCCGGCAAGACCATCGCCACCAACGACGACCACGAGGACAAGGGCTCTGGCCTGAACACACACCATGCCGACTCGTACCTGGTGGCTACCCTGCCTGCCGATGGAACCTACTACCTGCACCTGAGCGACGTGCAGCGCAAAGGCGGCCAGGAGTACGCCTACCGGCTGCGGGTGAGCCCGCCGCAGGGCGACTTCGAGCTGCGGGTCGTGCCTTCCAGCGTGAGCATCCGCGCCGGCTCGGCCGCCCCCCTGACCGTCTACGCCCTCCGCAAGGACGGATTTGCCGGGGAGATCGAGCTGTCCCTGAAGAACGCCCCTGACGGCTTCGCCCTTCGCGGGGCGCGGATCCCGGCGGGGCAGGACCAGGTGAAGATCACGCTGACCGCTCCGTCCAGGGGCACAGGCAACGAACCGGTGGCCCTCCAGATCGAGGGGCGGGCCAAGGACGGCGGACGCGTCATTGTTCGACCGGCCGCTCCGGCAGAGGACATGGAGCAGGCCTTCGCGTACCATCACCTGGTGCCCGTGAACGAGTTGAAGGTGGCTGCGCCGGGCGGCGGCGGGTTTCGCCGGCCGACCGTCAAGCTCGTCAGCCCGACGCCGGTGAAGATCCCCGCCGGGGGGACCGCGCGGGTAATGTTCGACTTGGGCGGGGCCCGCTACCTGGGAAACCTGAAACTGGCCCTGACTGACCCGCCGGCGGGCCTGAGCGTCAAGTCCGTCTCGCCGGTCAAGGAGGGCATGGAAGTGGTGCTGCAGGCCGACCCGACCAAGAGCAAGCCCGGCTCGCGGGGCAACCTGGTGCTGGAGGTCTTCACCAACGCCAAAGGCCCGTTCAACAAGTCCGGCCAGCGGCGCCAGGTTGCCGTTCTACCGGCCTTCGCCTTCGAGGTGGTGGGCAAGTAGGCTCCTCGCAGGAGTCTGAATGGACCCGCTGGTTCCATCGGGGCAGCGCTTCCCGCAGCCTGGGGGAACTCCCATGGCTTTTTCCCCTTCGCAGGCGCACAATGGCCCGCGAAGGAGCTTCCCATGCGACAGCGACACTGTACGTGCGTGGTCGTGCTTGCGGCGTTGACGTGGCTGACGTCGGCATGCGGGTGCCAGACGGCTTGGGCGGGACCCGGGGGCGACCAAGGCACGGCGCGGGGGAATGGGGGCGCCACCCTCCGTCTGCTGACCTACAACATCCACCACGCCCGGGGCATGGACAAGAAGCTCGACGTCGAGCGGATCGCCCGGGTCATCCGCCAGGCCAAGGCTGACCTGGTCGCCTTGCAGGAGGTGGACCAGCGGACGCGGCGAACGGGCGGCCTGGACGAGCCGGCTGAGCTGGCCCGCCTGACGGGGATGCACGTTTCGTACGGCAAAGCGATGGACTTCGACGGCGGGGCGTACGGCATCGCCGTGCTGTCGCGCTGGCCCGTCGAACAGGCCCAGACGCACCGCCTGCCGGGTCAGGCCGGGCAGGAGCCGCGGGTCGCCCTGGAAACTCAGGTGCGCGCCGGGCGGGAGGGACCGAGCGTTTCGTTCTTCTGCACCCACTGGGACCACCAACTCTCGGCTGACCGCCTCCGACAGGCCCGCCGCCTGGCGGAACTGTCCGAACTCGCCAAGGGCGACCTGGTCGTGTTGGCGGGTGATTTCAACGACCCCCCCGCCAGCGAGTCGGTCAAGCATCTCCTGAAGACGTTCCAGGACGCGGGGGCCAAAGAGCGGCCGATGCTGAGTTGCCCGGCCGACAAGCCCACTATCCAGATCGACCACATCCTCTACCGAAGCGACAGGAAGGTCCGCGCTGTCGAGGCGACGGTGCTGGACGAGGCGGTCGCATCGGACCATCGGCCCGTGCTGGCGGTACTGGAGGTGGCGCCGAAGTCAGCGCCGGCGGCCTCGCCCGGGCCGAACCCGTCGAACGCCCGGGCCGACGGACAGTTCGATCGCGTGACCGGCTGCGAGCATTTTGCATTCCTTCGGGCGAGGATGAGCGAGGGACTGGGCGGGCCGGCACGCCAGGCCGCCAAGAGCTGGCACGTCTCCATGTGCACGGGGCCGGACGGCGCAGCCTACGTGCTGGACGCCGAGAACTGCCAGGTCTACCGCGTGGCCGAGGGGACGGTGCGCCTGCTGGCGGGCGACGGCATCCGCGGGTGGCGCGACGGCCCAGCCGACCGCGCCCGCTTCGATTTCGGCGTGGGCAGCTACCAGGACGCCGCCATCGCGTGCGACGACCAGGGGCGGATCTACGTGGGCGAGGGATTGCCCGGACGCCTTCGGCGCATCGCGCGGGACGAGCGAGGGCGATGGCAGGTGACGACTCTATCGGGTGGCGGGGACAAAATGCCCAAGCGGGGACAGAGCATCCCGGCCCGCGAGATGAAGTTCGGCTGCGCGTCGCGGTTCGCCTTGGACACCGACGGCAGCGTGTACTTCGCCACATACGGAGGGGTATATCGCGTGGCCGACGCTCAGGGCTCGCTGGTGGCGTCGACGGAGGAGTTGGCCCCACAGATCGGCAAGAGCATCCACGATTGGCACGTGGGCGGCAGCCACATCGCCGACGGGTGGTTCTACTGGATGCCGGGCGGCGGCCCGAACCTCTACCGTCTCGACATCCACACCGGGCAGGCGGAGAGGTTCGCGGGTGTGGGCAAGATCGTCCAGGGCCTGGACGGACCCACGCTGAAGGAGACGGGCTTCCACACGGTGTTCATCGTGTACACGCCGGACGCCAAGGCGATGTTCACCGGCGGGGGCGACGAGGGCGTGATCCGCAAGATCCAGGACGGCCGGGCGGCCCACCTGCAGAAGGACGGGACGTTCCTGGCCGGCGGGCGCAAGACGGGCTGGCGCCTCTGCTCGCCGTTGTGCGTGGACAGCCAGGGGCGACTGTACACCGAGACGGGCATCTATGCCTGGGGTGGCTGGGTCGTGCGGGTGAGCTTCGCGCCGGCGGACACGCAGGGACAAAGGAGCAAGCCATGAAGAGGCGATGGAGCGGGCGTGGCATGGGCGTCCCGCCCATGCGTCGCAGGGGCATCTTGCCCCTGCAGAACGTCGTGGGGCACTGGGCCACGGGCAAGACGCCCGTGGGATGCACTGGCAGGATGCCCGTGCCACGGATGCTGGGCGTGCTGATCGTGGCTGGGGTACTTGTGACGGTGCCGCCCGAACTCACGGCTGGCGAGATACCTGCCGCCTTCGACGTCGCCCCGCGGGCGGGCCGCAACGACTCGGTCATTCAGCGCCAGCCGGACGTGGCGTACGGCGCGGGCGTGTACCTGGCCGCCTGGTCGAGCGGCTCGCGCGACGCCGACCACCCCGCCTGCGAGATTCGCTGCGGACGCATCGATGCCAAGACGCTCAAGCCGCTGGACGAGGAAGGCATCGTCATCTGCCCTCCGGGTGACCTGAGGGAGTGGCCGGCTGTCGCCTTCGACGGAAGCAACTTCCTGGTGGTCTGGCAGGACTTCCGCAGCCACAAGCACTACGACATTTACGCCGCCCGCGTGAGCCCCAAGGGAAAGGTGCTCGACCCGGGCGGCTTCGTGGTGGCAGCCCAGGCGTGCAACCAGGCACGTCCCAAGGTAGCCTTCGCCGGGGGCAACTTTGTGGTGGCTTGGGTCGACGCGCGAGTCTATCCCGTATACGGGATCTATGCTGCCCGCGTGAGCCCCGAGGGGAAGGTGATCGATGGCGAAGGCTTCGTGGTGGACGCCGAGGACCCGCAGGCGATCGCGAAGGTCCGCCCGCCCGGCCAGAGTTGGATGGGCGAGCACGACTACTGGTGGCAGCACCTGGCCTCGCGATACGAGCCGGTGGTGGCCTCTCGCGGCGAGCAGTGCCTGGTGGCATTCGTGCGGGAGAAGCCCTTTGCCCAGAAGGACCGGCCCGTGCCCGCAGCCGCCGTGGTCAACGGGGCGACCGGCAAGATCGACATCCCGCCCGTACTGCTGAGCAGCGGCGAGCACGACGTGCCGGCCGTCTGCCCGACGAAAGACGGGTGGTGCGTCGTGCTGATCGACCACGGGCACGGGTGGAGCCCGGCGGCGAGGCTGGCGGCGATCCGGCTGGACGCGCGGCTGGCCACTCACGACGCCTTCGCCCGCCCGGGCAAGAGCGAAGCAGACCGCCTGCCGCTGGAGGATTTCGCCAAGACGCTGATCCCAAAGGAGTGCGGTTCGCTCAACCCGGGCAAGGGCTCGGTGGCGTTCTGGCGGCCGGCGGCGGCGTGGGACGGCAAACAGGTGGTGACGGCTTTCGACTTCGGCTGGCGAAACCGCCGCGACGCTAACGCCATCACGTACGTGATCGCGCTCAACCGCGTGGGGCCGGACCAGTCGGCCTTCACTTCCCCCGCATCCACCGTCGTCGCCTCGACGACCAGGGCGGATCAGGCCGTCGCCAACCCAGCCCTGGCAGCCGGGAGCGACGGGCAAGTCCTGCTGGTGTACGAGCACGATCAGGGAGTGGATCGCCAGACGATCCGAGCACTGGCTGTCGGCAGATAGTAGTTCCTGTGCGTCCCGCGGGAGGCATGTGATCGCAGCGTCAGTCTCCCGTCTGTTTCCTCGCGTCCAGCAGTTCGTCCAGTTCGGCCTGGGGGATGAGCTTCTGTTCCAGGACGATCTGGCGGATGGTCTTGTCGGTGGCGTGGGCCTGTTTGGCCAGGTCGGCGCAGCGGTCGTAGCCCAGGCGCGGGGCCAGCACGGTCACCATGGCCAGCGACTGCTCGATCAGGTCGCGGCAGCGGTCGGCGTCGGCGGCCAAGCCGGTCAGGCACTTGTCCACGAAGACATTGATGACGTTGCTCAGCAGGCGGATGGAGGTGAGCAGGTTGTAGGCGGTCAGGGGCAGAGCGACGTTGAGTTCGAGGATCGAACCCACCCCGCCGGTAGCGCCCGCCGCGACGGCGGCATCGGCCCCGACGACCCAGCAGGCGACCTGGATGACCGACTCGCAGATGACGGGGTTGACCTTGCCGGGCATGATGGAACTGCCCGGCTGGGTGGGCGGCAGGTGCAGCTCGCCCAGCCCGCATCGCGGCCCGCTGCCCATAAGGCGGATGTCCGAGGCGATCTTTCCCAGGCTGATGGCCAGTCCGCGGAGCACGGAGGAGGCGAAGACGGCGGCATCGGCCGTCGCCTGGGCGACGAAGTGGTTGTCTACCTCGCGGAAGGGCAGGTGCAAGTGCTCGCTCAGGTATCCGCAGACGGCCGGGGCGAAGCCCGGCACCGCATTGAGGCCCGTGCCGACGGCCGTGCCGCCGATGGCCAGCGGGCACAGGCCGGCCAGGGCGGAGTGCACATTGGCCGTCTGCTGGCGGACCTGGGCGGCGTAGCCGGAGAACTCCTGGCCCAGACGGATGGGCACGGCGTCCATGAGGTGCGTGCGGCCGATCTTCACCACGTCGTCAAACGCTCGGGCCTTCTCTTCCAAGGCCGCCTGGAGTTTCTGCAGGGCGGGGGCGAGTTGCTGGTGCAGGGCCAGGGCTGCCGACACGTGCAGGGCGGTGGGGATCACGTCGTTGGAGGACTGGCTCATGTTGACGTGGTCGTTCGGGTGGACGGCCTTGGCGCCGGCCTGGCTGCCCAGATGCTGGCAGGCGCGGTTAGCGATCACCTCGTTGGCGTTCATGTTGGTGCTCGTGCCGCTGCCGGTCTGGAAGACGTCAACGACGAACTGCTCGTCCAGCCGCCCATCGACGACCTCTCGCGTGGCCGCCAGGATGGCGTCGGCGGCGGCCTGATCCAGCCGGCCCGCTTGGGCGTTGACAACAGCGGCAGCCTGCTTGATCCAGCCTAGTGCCGCGATGAACTCTCGCGGCATGCGCCAGCCCGAGACGGGGAAGTTCGCGACCGCCCGGGCGGTCTGGGCGCCGTAGAGGGCATCGGCGGGCACGTGCATTGCCCCCATCGAATCGGTTTCCACTCGTGTGCTCATGGTTGCTCCCGCGGCCTGGTCACTTCAGTGAACCAGGAAACCCGTAGTCGACATTCGGCAGTCGCCCGTCGTCGGTCTTCGACCTGTCCATCGCTGCGGACCACCGGGGGAGCAGTATACTCCCCCGACAAGGAGGCGACCAGTCTGTCGTCATGCCAGTCCCTGCTCAGTATCCGGATCGCTGCCCGCAGATCATGAAAGTCACCAGGCCGCTACTGGCCCGCGGCGAACCGCGATGGTACGATAGGCGTTGTACTGACATGGCAAAGTGGACGCGATATCTGATCGGGCGAAGCTGGCTGATGCGGGCGGCGTTTTTGGCGCTGGCCGTTGTGCTGGGGCTGGCGGCGGCCCTGTGGGTTTATCCGTACATCTCGGACCAGATGCTGCTGGGCCAGTTGGCCAGCGACAGCGAACTGATCCGCCAGAAGGCCATGCTGCGGGCGGAGAAGGCGGCTGTCACCTCGCCGCAGACGCTGCGCCGGCTCAATGAGGCATTGGAGACGGCCGACGACGACCTGTACCTCACGCTGGCGATCGTGCTGCGAAACGCGGGCAAGTTCCACACGCCGCAGCGCCCCGTTGAGGCGTACGACCGCGTGCGGGCGATCGAGTTGGCCCGTTCCACCGACCCGGACGTACGGGAGATCCTGGCCCTGGAGGCGGTCGCGGCTGGGCGAACCAATCGCTATCAGAAGCAAGCGCTTGAGATCGCGTCCAGCGATCCGCAGTCTGCGGTGCGGTCGGTGGCGGCGACGTTGGCGGCGCTGCTGGAGGAGGACGCGACGCTGGAGAAACTGCTGGACGACAAGGACCCGGTCGTGGCGGCTGGGGCGGCGATCGACGCGGGCGTGGCGGGGCGAACGGTCCTGGTCGGGCCGCTGGGGAAGGTCCTGCGACGCGGTCAGGGCCAGGTAAGCGGCGCGGCCGCACGGGCGCTGGCCCGCATGGCGCCGAAGGAGCATGGGGGCGAGATCCTCTCGCTGCTGAAGACCACCAAAGACCAGACGCTTCGGGACTGCCTCTTGTCAGCGAGCATGGAACTCGACAAGCCGAAAGCGGCAGCCTCTGTCTTCGAGGTGGTCGAGTCCTCTCGCAAAGGAGGCGCGCATCCGCCGGCGATAGCGTTGCTGGCGGCCGGAAGGCTGGAGGTCGCCGAGGCGGCGCCGGCTGTGCGCGACGTGCTGCGGGCGGCGGCGCTGGTCGACGGAAAGACCGCGCTGTACGAAGAGCAGGTGCTGGCGGCAATTGAGGCAGCCGGACGGCTCAGCCTGGACGTGCGGAAGGAACTGACGGAGATATGCAGCCGCCTGTGGGGTCCGAACTGGCCGCTGGTGTTGATCGCGGCGTCGCGGGAACTGGGCAGGCAGATGGAGACGTTCGGGGTCGAGGGCGTGGTTGTCCGGCCCACAACGCAGCCCGCGACGCAGCCGACCACGCAACCGGCGGAAGAACTGACGCCGCTCCAGGCGCTTCGCCTGGCGGCGGTGTTCAACATCCGCCCGCCGACCAGCCAGCCGGGCCAGGCCGAACCGATGGTGATCACGACGCCGGTGCCCTCGGCGGCGGCAGCGGTAGCCTTGTGGCTGTTGGAGCATTCGCCAGGCAATACCGGCGCGTCGAGCCGCCCAGCCGGCGGACCCAGCGCCAACGGACAGTCGCTCACGGACATGTACGTCTGCAATGCCGCGGCGGCTGGCACGACCCTGCCGGGCGAGTATATCGCCTGGCATCTGGGCACGTCGGGTGCTGACGCGGCGTTCAAGCTGGGCCTGGCGATGTTGCCGCCGCTGAGCGCCCCGCCCCGACAGCGCGTGTATAACGACAACGAGCGCTCGGCGGGCGCGATGCTGTTGGCGCTGTCGGCCCGCACAGCCGAGCAGAAGCGGCAGACCGTCGAGCGGATCAGCGAACGGCTGGGCGGCAGCGAGACCGTCGGCGGAGAGGACAGCTTCTTCGTGGCCGGCTCGTACCGTTGCGCGTTGGCGGCCCTGGGGCAGGCCCAGGCCCAGGAGGCCGCCCTGAGGCTGATGGAGATGACCGAGTTCCCCCAGCGCCGGGCCTTGACGGGCCTGCTGGCGGCCGGGCGGAAGGAGGCCATGGACTGGGTGTTGTGGAACTGGCAGATCCCGGCTGACCAGGTGGACTTCCTGCTGGTGGGCAAGGCCCTGGGCGAGGTGGTATCGGTGATCGCGCCGGAACTGCCGCGGGTGGACGTGGCCGCCCCGCTGCACGTGCGCCAGCTTCAGGTGCGCGCGCTGCGCAGCTCGTACATCCTGAACCGCTCGAAGCTACGGGTGGGCCTGACGCGATGAGCGCGACGGGGGTCATCCTGCGGTTGGCGGGGCGCGCGGCTGAGGGGCTGCTGGACCTGGTCCTTCCGGACGTCTGCGCCGCCTGTCACGCGGCGCCCGCTGACTCGCTGAACCTCTGCGAGGCGTGCAGTCTGCGGCTGCTGTCGCTGGTGAGCCTGCCCTACTGTGTCCGGTGCGGGCAGACGTTGGCGCCGGGCCGGGCGGAACTGGAGGACGGCTGTCCAAACTGCCCCAAACCGCTGGGACGATTCGATCGCGTTGTGCGGCTGGGCCCGTACGCCGACCCGCTGAAAGTGATCGTCCGCGAGTTGAAGTACCGCCGCCAGGATCGCATGCGGCGCCGCCTGGGCGCGATGCTAGCCCGCTCAGCCGCCCAGCGTATCGCCGAGGCCAGGCCGGAACTGGTGCTGGCCGTACCGATGCACTGGCGCCGTCGCCTGGTCCGTGGATACGATCACGCCCGGGTGCTGGGCGGCGCGGTGGCGGCGGAGTTGCACCTGCCGCTGGGCGACGAACTGATCCGCGTGCGGGCCACGCCGCCGCAGGCCCACCTCCCACGGAGCCGGCGGCTGGAAAACGTCCGTGGCGCCTTCATCGTGCGCGACCCCGCCGGCGTAGCCGGAGCGAGGATTCTCCTGGTGGACGACGTGACCACCACCGGCGCCACCGCCGATGAGGCCTCGCGAACGTTGCTTCGGGCCGGGGCCAGCAGCGTCACGCTGGCGGTGGTGTGCAAGGCCGAGCCGCCGACTGCCTACGCCGACCACCTGCGCGGAACAAGTTGACGCGAGGCATCGCCTGAATCGAGCGACACTCGCAGGCCGGCTGCCTGCTCCAGTTCGGACCACACCCGCCCGGCACGACCATGATTTGCATTTGGCAAGGCCCCTTGGAGATTTGCTATAGTGATGGCTTCGATTTCCCTCGGAACGTTGATTGGCAATGTTGGAACAGCCTGAAGGCAAGAGAGCGTCATGAAGAAGGTTCGAGGCGGATACGACATACGACTGGCGGGCCGACCCAGCCGTACCATTCAACAAATCGTCCCACCCCAGCGGCTGCTGCTGCCCCGGCGGACCCGCCGGTTCCTCTTTGGGCAGGCCTGCGTGGAGGAGGGCGCCCGCGTCAAGGCGGGCGACGTGCTGGCCCGCGACGGGAAGAACTTCGACCTGCCTCTGGTCGCCCCGATGGGCGGGACGGTGTCGTGGACGGCCCAGGCGGACCACGCGGTGCTCGGGGAGTTGGAGCCGCCGGCCTGTGAAGAGCAGGCGACCCCGGTGCACGCTCCATCGGGCGGGGAGACGGCGGCCAAGCGCCGCCAGCTTGTGGACCTGGGCGCGTGGGCCTTCGTCGAGGACGCGTACAGCGGCAAGCTGCCCGATCCCCAGGGCACGCCGGCGGCGGTGATCGTCTCGACGCTCCGCCTGGAGCCCTACCAGGCCCGCGGCGACGTCCAGATGATGGAGTCGCTGTTGGGCTTCATCCGAGGGCTGGAACATCTCCAGTCGCTGCTGGAGTACCAGCCGATCTACCTGCTGTTCCCCAACGTCCGCTCGGAGTTCGCCCAGCAGGTCCGCCAGCAGCTTCGCGGGCACGCGTGGATCAAGCTGGTCGAGGTGCCCCTGCTGTATCCCCACGATAATATGCTCCTGTGCGCGCGACGCCTGGGCTTTCGTCGCGACCAGATCGTCTGGACGCTCGGGCCGGACGCTGTGCTGGCCGTCGACGCCGCGCTGACGCACGGCCGGTCGGTCAGCAGCCGGGTGATCTCCCTGGGCGGTCCGGGCGTGAAGGTCCCCGTCCACCTGCGCGTGACCTTCGGGCATCCGCTGGAGGAGTTGACGGCCGGGCGGCTGGAAGAGAGTGAATGCCGCGTGATCAATGGCGGAGCGCTCAACGGCTACGACGCGACGGCTGCGGGGCAGCTCGGAGTGGACATCGAGTGCCAGGGCCTGACGATCGTGCCGGAAAACGTCGAGCGGGAACTGCTGGGCTGGACGCGCCCAGGTCTGGACCGCCGCTCCTACAGCAACAGCTACCTCAGCGCCCTGCGGGGCAGTTTTGACGAGCGGATGACGACGGCGATGCGGGGCGAGCGCCGCCCGTGCATCTCGTGCAGCTTCTGCGAGGAAGTCTGCCCCACCGGCGTGATGCCCCACCTGATCCACAAGCTGCTCTACGCCGACCGCCTGGAAGACGTAGAGCGATCCCGCGTGGACCTCTGCATGGACTGCGGGCTGTGCGCGTTCGTCTGCCCGTCCAAGATCGAACTGCGCGAGGACATGCACGAGGCCCGCAGGCGGATCGAGACCGAACTGCACGCGGCGGAAGAGCACTGACCAGTGACTGGTGAACTCCATGGCCGACGCAGAAGCGAAGCTGACTGGAGCGCAACGACATGAGCATTCGCGGCTTCTTTGAGAAACACAGCCATCACTTTCACGGCCAGGGGCGGCTGGCACCGCTCAAGCCGCTGTACGAGGCGGTGGAGAACTTCATGCTCAGTCCGCTGTCGCGGACGAAGAGCGCCCCGCACGTGCGGGACCCGCTGGACGTCAAGCGGTACATGAGCATGGTGATCATCGGCCTGCTGCCGGCGGCGCTCGCGGGGTGGTATTTCTTCGGGCTGCGGGTGCTGGCGATGATCGCGGTATCGTACGCGATCGGCGGGGCGATCGAGGTGGCCTTTGCCGTGGTCCGCAAGGAGGAGATCAACGAGGGCTTCCTGGTCACCGGCCTGCTGTTCCCGATGATCCTGCCGCCGACGCTTCCTTTGTGGATGGTGGCCCTGGGCGTGGCGTTCGGGGTGCTGGTGGGCAAGGAGCTGTTCGGCGGAACCGGACGCAACCTGTTCAACCCCGCCCTGATCGGGCGGTGCTTCCTGGCCATCGCCTACCCCACCGCCATGGCCAGCTACCTGGACCCGGTCAAGGCCTGGCCCGGGCGGCTGTTCCAGTGGGCGGGCTCGGCCCTCAGCGACGCGACGACCAATCCCACCCCCTTGTCGCAGGCCAAGCGGGTGATCGCGGGCGGGGGCGAGTTGACGCCGATCAGCGACCTGCTGTGGGGCAGCGTTTCCGGCAGCGTCGGCGAGACGTCGGCCATCCTGCTGATCGTCGGCGGGGTGTTCCTGCTGCTGACGCGGGTGGGCAACTACCGCACGACGGTGTCCATGCTGGGCGCGTTTGCCATCCTGGAGTCCATCCTGCACCTGGCGGACCCGGGCAGGTTCGTTGGCCCGCTCTGGCACCTGCTGGCCGGCGGGATGCTGCTCGGGGCGTTCTTCATGGCCACCGACCCGGTGACCGGACCGGTGACCGGCGGGGGCAAGTGGGTGTACGGCGCGCTGATCGGCGTGAGCGCGGCGTTGATCCGAAACCTGACCGGCTACGTGGAAGGCGTGATGTTCGCCATCCTGCTGGGCAACATCTTCGCCCCGGTGATCGATGAGGTCTTCATCCGCCGCCGCCTGGCCGCCCTGGCCCGCCAAGACGTGATCGCCCCCGAGCGGGGCCAACCGCCCGGACAACAAGGCAACGTCTGGTTCGAGGGGAAGGCCAACGAAGAGGCCGCGCAGCAATAGCGAGAATGACTATGAAGGGCAACACCTACACGATCATCTACTCCGCGGTGCTGGCGCTGGTGTGCGCGTCGCTGCTGACGCTGGCCAGCGTGAGCCTCAAGCCCTACCAGGAGGCCAACCGCAAGGCCAAGGAGCAGCGGACCATCCTGCGGGCCCTGGGCGTGAAAGTCCCCGACTACGCCGGGGCTGAGCAACTTCTGGAGATCTACAACCGGAACGTGGGCGAGACCACCGTCGCCGGACGGACCGCTTACGTGTACAACCACCCCAGCGAGGGCAAGGTGACAGCCTTCCGCTTCGCCGGGCCGGGCCTGTGGGGGCCCATCGAAGGCCTGCTGGCCCTCAAGGCGGACATGCGGACGATCTACCGCATGGCCATCTACAAGCAGGAAGAGACGCCCGGGCTGGGCGGGAACATCGAGAACGAGGAGTTCCAGGGGCTGTTCCGCGGCAAGCAGATCGTCAGCCCCCAGGGCAAGGCCGCCCTCGACATCACCCTTCCCGGACAGGCCCACGCCGTCAACCAGGTCAACGGGATCTCCGGGGCGACGCTGACGGGCGACAAGCTGGAACAGGTCATCAACAAGCTGATCGCCGACATCGCGGCGGTTGAGGCGACAGGAGCGTAAGGTCACATGGCAGCCAATCCAATAGCGTGCGCGTCGTGCGGATCGGGCCTGTGCGGCGGCAAGGGCAGAGAGACCTTCTACCAGGGCACGTGGGCCAACAACCCCATCTCCATCCAGGTGCTGGGGATCTGCTCGGCCCTGGCGGTGACGACCACCCTGGCCAACTCGCTGATCATGGGCCTGGCCCTGATCTTCGTGACCGGCATGAGCAACCTGATCATCTCCCTGCTGCGGGCCACCATCCCCCGCAAGGTGCGGATGATCGCGGAGGTGGCCGTCATCGCCACCTTCGTCATCCTCTTCGATCAACTGCTCAAGGCGTTCTACTTCTCGATGTCCGAGCGGCTGGGCCCGTACGTCGGGCTGATCATCACCAACTGCATCGTCATGGGGCGGGCGGAGGCCTTCGCCCTGACCAACCCGCCGCTGCTGTCGGTGGTGGACGGCCTGGCCAACGGCATCGGCTACGCGTTCGTGCTGGCGATCATCGGCACGTTCCGCGAACTGGTGGGCGACGGTAAGATCCTGGGCTTCACCGTCCTGAGCGAGGGCTGGTACGTCAAGAACCAGTTGATGATCCTCGCCCCGGGCGCGTTCATCGCCCTGGGCTTCCTGATCGCCGCCTTCAACTACATCAACGCCCGCGGCCAGAAAGCGGAGGCCAAGTCATGACCGAGACCGTCACGCCAGCCTGGATCATCCTGATCGCGTCGATCTTCACCAGCAACATCCTGCTGGCCAACTTCCTGGGCATGTGCTCCTTCCTGGTCTGCTCGCGCCAGATTCCCACCGCGATCGGCCTGGGGACGGCAGTGACGTTCGTCATGACCTTCACCGCGGCCATCAATTACGGCATCTACCACGGCATCCTCGTGCCGCTGCATATCGAGCACCTCCAGTTCATCGTGTTCATCGCGGTGATCGCGGCGTTCGTGCAGTTCGTGGAGATGTTCGTGGAACGCTTCAGCCCGCCGCTGTACTACGCCCTGGGCATCTTCCTGCCGCTGATCACCGTCAACTGCGCCATCCTGGGGGCCGCCCTGTTCCTGATCCTGCGGAACTACACGTTCTGGCAAAGCGTGGCCTTCGGGTTCGGCGGCGGCGTGGGCTGGGCCCTGGCCATCATCCTGATGGCCGGGCTGAGGCAGAAGATGATGTACAGCAATCCGCCCAAGTGCTTCGAGGGCGTCGCCATTGTCATGGTCATCACCGGCGTGATGGCGATGGCCTTCATGGGTTTCGCCGGAATGGTCGCCATCTCGTAGCCCCGTTTACCCGACGAGCGAATCATGGCTGAAATGCTGACAATGTTGTTCTCGAACGTGTATGTCGCGGCCATCAGCGTCTTCGTGCTGCTGCTGGTGGCGCTGGCGGCCTGGCTGGTGGTGGCCGAACGGTACCTGGTCAACTACGGCGTGTGCAAGGTGGACATCAACGCCGGGGAGAAGCTCCTGGAGGTCGACGGCGGGCAGACGCTGCTGAACGCCCTGATCGACAACCAGGTGTACATCCCGTCGGCCTGCGGGGGCAAGGGCTCGTGCGGGTACTGCAAGGTGACGGTCCTGGGCGGCGGCGGGCCCATCCTGCCCACCGAAACCACGTACGTGACCCCGCGAGAGGCCCGCATCGGCGTGCGACTGGCCTGCCAGGTCAAGATCCGCGAGGACATCACCATCCGCGTCCCGGAAGACCTGCTCAACGTCAAGATGTTCCGCGCCCAGGTCGAGTCCTCCAAGGTCCTCACCTACGACATCAAGGAGATTCGCCTGGCCCTGATCGAACCGGACACCATCGACCAGCGACCCGGGCAGTACATCCAGATCCAGGCCCCCTCCCCCGAAGGGCCGGTCTTCCGCGCGTATTCCATCAGCTCGCCCAGCCAGGACAAGCACGTCGCCGAAATGAACGTCCGCCTGGTCCCGGGCGGGATCGGCTCGACCTACCTGCACAACCTCCAGGAAGGCGACGAGGTCTTCTTCACCGGGCCCTACGGTGAGTTCCGCCTCAACGAAGAGCCGGACACCGAGATCATCTGCGTGGGCGGCGGCTGCGGCATGGCCCCCATGAAGAACATCATCCTCACCATCTATGACCGCTGGCCCGACCGTTCGGTATGGCTGTTCTTCGGCTGCCGCTCCACGCCCGACATCTTCTACCTGGACGAGTTCCGCGAGCTGGCCAGAAAGCACCCCAACTTCCACGTGGTCTACGCCCTGAGCGACCCGCTGAAGGAGGGCGAGAAGTGGGACGGCGACACGGGGTTCATCCACCTGGCCGTCGACAAGCACCTCGAACCCAACGTCAAGCGCCAGGCCTTCCTCTGCGGCCCGCCGCTGATGATCGAGGCCGTCACGAGAGTCCTCATCGACAAGGGCATCCCCGAGAAGGACGTGTTCTACGACAAGTTCTGAAGACACGACTTGCACGGACTGCGACGAGTTGCACGGATTACGGAGAAGCCCACGGGAAGCCTCCCATGGGCTTTTCGCTGCTATCTGAAGCCTCGAGTCTCAGATTCAAGTCACCGATGTTCCCACCCCTTCGCCGTCAGCGGTTCGCACCGGCCGTCGGCGTGGGCGAGGGTAATGCCCTCCCCTTCGCACATCGTGCCGATCCGCGTGACGGCCACGCCGAGGTCCCGGGCGGCCTGGAGGGCGTCGGCCCGGTCGGGGGGCAGGGTGAAGAGCAACTCGTAGTCCTCGCCATCGGTCAGGGCGGCGTAGAGACGATCGGTGGGCGATCCAGCGACGTCGTCATGGATGGGAATGGCGGCGGCATCCAGTTCGGCGGCAAGCTTCGATTCCTCGCAGATGTGTCGCAGATCGCTGGCCAGGCCGTCGGACAGGTCGATCATGGCGTGCGGGCAGTACCGCTCAGCCAGGATTCGCCCTTCGCGGACGCGGGGGACGAACTCCAGGTGGCGCCGGCTGGCCCACGCCCCACCGAGCTTGCCGGTCACGAGGATGGCGTCGCCGGCGCGGGCCCCGCTCCGCAGGACGGGCTCCACCTGGCCGCAGCGCCCCAGCACGGTGATGGTGATGGCCAGCGGGCCGTCCCAGACGCCCATGTCCCCACCGACCAGCGGACAGGCGAACTCGTCAGCCAGTGCCTGCACGCCGGCGTGGATCTCGCGGGCCTGCTCCTGCGGGAAGCCGCGGGGGAAGGCCGTGCTGCCCACCGCAGCCAGCGGCAGGCCCCCCATGGCCGCAATGTCGGACAGGTTCCGGGCGAGGGCCTTTCGCCCCGCCAGCCGCGGGCCATGGGCGGCCAGCAGGAAGTGCACGCCGTCGAGCACCTGGTCCACGGTCACCAGCAACCGCTCGCCGCCCACGCCCAGCACCGCGCAGTCGTCGCCCGGGCCCACAAGCACGGCTCGGCCAAGCTGCCCGACGCTGCGGCGGATGTGATTGATGAAGTCCAGTTCGTGCATGAGTAGTAGCCGGTAGTCAGGACTGTCCTACCTGAAAAGGTCTAAGAAAGCTTTGACCGTCAGACCTGCCTGTCGGATGATACTCCTGAGAGTGCCGGGCTTCACGCGCGGGTGTCGCGGGACGGTAACGATCCCTGGAATGTCTGGATGGTTCAAAACGTGGTGTTTTGAGCCGCCGTCCCGGCGAAGTCGCCACCCGGCTCGCTCCAGGGTTCGCAGGACGCGGCTCGTAGGAAGAGGTGTGAGCTTAGGCACTCTTGTGTCTCAGCTTCTTCTTGTGTCCCGAACGACAAGTAACGCCCGGAACCGGAACCCCTTCTCCCGCGAGTTCTTCTCGCGCGAGAAGCCAGGCTTGGATGGCATCAGCGGCCATTTCCCGCAGTTCATCCAGCGTTTCACCTTGCGTCACGCATCCCGGCAGTCCGGCCACTTCGGCCGTATACCCGCCGTACTCCAGGTCCGGTGTGACTTCGACTTGATAGGTCTCCTCTCCGACCGTCACTTCTTCCACGCGCGAGGTAGAAATCTGGAGCACTTTCTGACGCAGTTCGCGGTCTATGTCAGCGATGCTTATCTGGAGAAAAGCCCGTTGTCCCTGGTTACGCACGGTGTCAATCAGCGTCTTCTCGTCTTCAACCAGATAGATGGTCTCTCCGGCGGCAATCAGCGAACAGCAGGTCAACGGCTGGGAAACATCCGGAAGGTGCCTGCGAAGGTATCGCACGCACTTCCTGATTTTCTGGAGACTCAGTCCTTCCTCCCGCAGCGTCTGGACAGTCTTCAGGGCCAACAGGTCCACGTAGGAGAAGAGTCGGCGCGAGCCCCGACCTTGAGCGGGACAAACGGACGGCTTGACCAAGCCCCGCTTATCCCAGTGGACAATCTTCCTCCGCGTCACGCCAACAATCTCGCTGGCCTGCCTGCTGTTGAATGCCTCTTCGGCGATCCGAATGGACGTCTTCATTGTGTGGTAGCCTTATAATGCCCTATGTGTTATTATAAGCTCACATGTGTTATTTAACAGGCTATTCTCGAAATTATCCCAGCTTCTTTTCCCAGAACGCCATCTGTCGCTTGAGTTGCTCCGGCCCGGCCGCGCCTTCGGTGCGGTATCGACCGACCACGTTGGCGGCTCCGAGATAGTCGTACACGTCCGAGCCGATCTGCTCGCAGGCGGCCCGCAAAGTGGGCAGATCCAGCTCGGCCAGCGTCTTGCCTTGTTTCTCGGCCTGGGCGACCAGTCGCCCGACCACGTGGTGGGCCTGGCGGAAGGGCAGGCCGCGGGCGGTGATGTACTCGGCCAGGCTGGTGGCGTCGAGGAACCCGCCTTCCAGCGTGGCCGCGATGCGGGGCTCGTTGAAGCGGGCGGTGGACACGATCCCGCAGGCCACGCCCAGGGCCTGCTCGACGGCGTCCACGCAGGCGAAGGTCAGCCGCTTGTCGTCCTGCAGGTCGCGGTTGTAGGCCAGGGGCAGCCCCTTGAGCAGCGTCAGCAGGCCGGTGAGCTGGGCGATCGCGGTGGCGGACTTGCCCCGGATCAACTCCAGCGTGTCGGCGTTCTTCTTCTGCGGCATCATCGAGCTGGAGGTGCAGTAGGCGTCGTGCAGGACGACCGCGCCGAACTCGGTGGTCGAGTAGATGATCCAGTCCTCCGCCCAGCGGCTGAGGTGGACGCCCAGCAGCGAGCAAGCGAAGCACAGCTCGGCCAGGAAGTCGCGGTCGCTCGTGGCGTCGATGGAGTTGCGCGTGACGTCGTCGAAGCCGAGTTCGGCGGCGACGAATTGGCGGTCGAGGGGCAGGCTCGTGCCGGCCACCGCTCCGCTGCCCAGCGGGCAGACGTTGATGCGCTTGCGGGCGTCGGCCAGGCGGTCGACGTCGCGCTGAAGCATCTCGACATAGGCCAGCAGCGCCGCCCCCGCCAGGATGGGTTGGGCCCGCTGGAGGTGCGTGTAGGCGGGCATGACGACCTCGCCCTGGCACCGGGCAAGGCCCAGGAAGGCCCGCTGGAGGTCGCCGACCAGCCCGGCCAGGCGGTCGACGGCGTCGCGCGCCCACAGCCGCAGATCCAGGGCAACCTGGTCGTTACGGCTGCGACCGGTGTGGAGCTTGCCCCCCACCGAGCCGACCCGCTCGATAAGGGCCTTCTCGATGACCATGTGGATATCTTCGAGTTCGATCGGCAGCGCCAGCGTGCCTGCCTCCAGCTCGCCCGCCACCGCCAGCAGGCCCTTGCGAATGCTCGCCAACTCGCGCTGCGTGAGGACGCCCTGTCGCTGGAGCATGCGCGCGTGGACGAGCGAGCCGGCGATGTCGTACTTCCACAGTACGTGATCGACGTCGATGGAAGCCACCAGCTTCGCCGTGGCGGCGTCCAGGTCGGCGGTCAGCCGGCCCTGCCAGGACTTGCCGGAGGTCGCGGTGTTCTTCTTGGCCATGACTTCACCTCTGGAGACGTGTTGTACCACAGGAACGGGGTGTGAGGGAATAGCAACGCGGGTGCGGCAAGACGGGGGCTGGCCTCGCACAGGCCCGACTGGGCCGGGCGCAAGACAAACGGATAGTATCGCAACGTGATATATCCCTGTTTACAGGCCGCGCGCCGCCGACCCACACTGGGGTACTTCCCGCCCCCGTGCCCCCCGCTGCCGGGTTGCGGGCAGGCGCTTGCGCTACCGCCGCCGGCGGCGGACGTAGCCGCCCAAGCCGCTCAGCGCCAGCGCCGCCAGCGTCAGGCTGGCGGGCTCGGGCACGATCTCGCTGACGGCGAAGCCCGTGAGCATGACGAACGAATCGCTGTCGTGCTCCCGGAAGCGGAAGGCGACCGGGTTGCTGCCATCGGAGAAGAACTCGAAGCTGGCCGTGCCCGGCGTGGAGTCATCGTCGGGCATGACGACGCCCAGGGCAACCAGGCGGTCGACTCCGGCGGCGTCGCTGACCAGGACGTCCACCGAGCCGTGGTTGAAACCTTTGTCGTGAAAATACGCGCTCATCAGGTACTGGCCCTGGCGCAGGTCGGTCAGCGTCATGCTGATCCATCGATCGTCGAACACGAAGTCCTCGGCCACGTCGCCCAGGTCCGGATTATACACGTCGCCCCGATCGCGCCAGGTCAGCACATTATCGGCCGCTTGGAGGCTCACGGTGACCTGCCCGGCGGCGCCCAGCCCGGTAGCGTAGGTCTCGCTCTGCAATCCGCTCGTGTTGCTGTTGAGGGGCCGGTTGAACGGGGCGAAACCGTGCTGCACGTCGTTGCCGGAACTGTCGCCACCGAAATCGACCCGTAAGGTGTCCAGCGGGATGACCTGCAAGCCGCTGTACAGCGCGATGGACGGCGAGACGCTGGCCGCGTGGATCACCACAGGCGACACGCCGTCGCTGTACACTTCGAAGGAGGCGGTGGCCACCGTCGTGGGCGAGGTCCCGCCATTGGGCTGGACGTCCGGCAGAGCCCTGCCAGACCCGAGGGCATCGCTGACGCTCATCGAAATCGGTTTCCACGTGGTCGGATTGTCGCTGTCAAAGTGATACGTGGTGACGGCGTACCGCCCGGGCAGAAGGCTGTTGAGGGTCAGGTCGCCCTCCCCGCGGTAGAAGACGAAGTCTCGCAACATGGGCCCATCGGGGGTACTGACGCCGCTGCGATTGCGGAAGCCCAGCGTACCTTCGGTCGACACGGCGACGCGAACGCTGCCCTGGTTGCCGATTTCAGTGAAGTACCAGTTCTCGGCCAGCTTCGCGCCGTCGGCTTCGCCGAACCGCTCCCATCCGGCCAGGATCGGCGACGTCGTCGTCCCGAAGTCGACCTTCAGGTCGGCCGCGGGGGTATCCGTGACCTGGAAGCCGCTGAGCACGGCGTTGTCGGTGTCGTTTCCCTTCTTGGTCCAACTGAAGGAGGCCTCGCCCGAGGCACCGACCTGGACGATCAGGGGAATAGCCCGGGCTTGTACGGGCCCGCTGCTGGGGGTGAAGCTCTGGGGAACGTTCTCGTACATCACCTTACTACTGACCGCCGCGTCGGTCATCTTGACGTCGATGGGCCCCTGGTCAACGCTGTCGTGGTGGTACGAGCGGAAATAGTACGTGCCCGGCTTGAGCCCGAGCAGCCCCATTCCGAGCTGGCTGTTGTTGAAGACCATGTCCTCCACCACGTCGCCGATCTGATGGGTGACGTTGCCCCGGTCGCGGAAACCCTGGACCGTGCGTATCTGGACCGTCACGCTGCCCGAACTGCCCATGGTGCTGGAGAAGACCCCCGAGACAGTGTCCGGAGGGGAAACGCTGGTGGGACCGCTGATGCCCACCCATCCGGCCTGGACGTCCTGGCCGTCAAGCCCGGTGTCCACGCTCAACGTGTCGGCAGCCAGGGGGGCCAGGGAAAGAGCAAGGAACGACAGGATGACCAGGGAACTCGACAGTAGTCTTGCCATGACGCCATACCTCCACCGTACGGAACTGTTCCTTTGTGGGACGACTTGATCGGCTGCCGGAACGCTCATCGCGCCGGAAAGCTCCCGACCCCCTAATGATACACGCAGTGGTCGCTTCTGTCCAGCGACGAAGCAGAGGAAAAACCTCTTGCATTTCGCCCGCGAGCGGACTACAAACAACGGCCTTTTGCGTACCCCCATGATGAGCGGAACATGAAGTTTTACCTGGTAGATCGGATCGAGTCGATCACGAGGCCGACGGGCATCGTGACAACCAAGGCGCTGTCGCTGGCCGAGGAGTACCTGGCGGATCATTTCCCGGCCTTTCCCGTCCTGCCGGGCGTGATGATGCTGGAGGCCCTGGTGCAGTCGGCGGCTTGGCTAGTGCGGGTGGAGCAGGACTTCGCTAAGAGCATCATCGTGCTGCGGTCGGCACGCAACGTGCGGTACGCCAACTTCGTCTCGCCGGGCAAGATCCTCCGCTGCGAGTTGGAGGCGGTGGAGATCGGCGAGGGCTCGGCCAAGTTCAAGGGCACAGGGCTGATCGACGGTCAGACGGCTGTTACGGCCCGCCTGGAGTTGGAGTGTTTCAACCTGGCCCAGCGCCAGGAGTGGTTGAAGGGGGCCGACGAGCAGACCGTGGCTGACTTGCGGCGGCAGTTCGCCCTGGTGGGCGGCCCGCAGGCACTGGCGGCGGGCACGCAGTAGCCGCCCGCCTTGTTGACATTGGTAACGAAACAACCTATAGATAGAGATGGAACCGGCCCGGCCGGTGCGGAGCGGTCCGCAACGGCGCAACAGGAGATGAAATCCCATGCCGATGAGCGAAGCGGAAGTTTTTGAGAAGGTGAAAGAGGCCCTGGTAGAGGCCCTGAGCGTGGACGAAGACGAGGTCCAGCCGGAAGCGAAGATCTTCGCCGACCTGGGCGCCGAGTCCATCGACCTGCTGGACATCATCTTCCGCCTGGAAAAGGCATTCAACATCAAGATTCCCCGCGGCGAGCTGATGCCCGATAACCTGTTGAATAACCCCGAGTTCGTGCAGAACGGGGTGCTGACGGCCGCCGGCGTGGCCCAGCTAAAGGCGAGCATGCCCCACGTGAACCTGACTGAGTTCGAGCAGGACCCCCAGGTCAACAAGATCATGGACCTGTTCACCGTCCAAACGCTGGTCAGCTACGCCTCCAGCAAGGTCAACCAATAGCGCTCCGCCGGTCTGGAGCCCCAGTCCGCTCCGCGTCTTACACGAGAAGCACATGCGTTGGATCTGGATCGATCGTTTCACCGAGTTTGAGCCGGGCCGAAAGGCGACGGCCGTCAAGAACGTCTCGCTGGCCGAGGAGCACCTCCATGACCACTGGGAGGCGTTCCCGATCATGCCGGTCTCGCTGATGGTTGAAGGGATGGCCCAGACCGCGGGCATCCTGGTCGGACAGGCCCGCGACTTCAAGGAGAAGGTGATCCTGGCCAAGATCGCCAAGGCCGAGTTCAGCGACATCGTTGTACCGGGCGACCAGGTCGCCTACCATGCGGAGATCCAGACCATCACCGCCGACGCCGCGGTGACGGCCGGCACCGTGACCTGCAACGGCAAGCCCATCGGCACGGTGGACCTGATGTTCTCGCACATCGATCAAAACATGGCCGGCGTGAAGTTCCCCGAGGAGAACTTCGTCTTTACCGGCCAGTTCGAACGGCTGGTGGCCCCTTTCCTGGAGACCGGCGGTGGCTGAGCGTCGTGTGGCGATCACCGGGTTGGGTGTGGTCACGCCGGTTGCCCTGGGGGCTGACGAGTTCTGGAAGGCCCTGATCGAGGGCCGCTCCGGCGCCCGCACGATCGGCCTGTTCGACGCGTCCGGTTTTCCCTGCACGATCGGGGCTGAGTTGGCCGACTTCTCCGCCCGCACCTACGTGCCCAAGAGCTACCGCAAGGCGGTCAAGGTGATGGCCCGCGACATCGAGGTGGCGGTCGCGGCGGCCGATCTGGCCTTCCGCAACGCGGGCCTGACCACCCGCGGCACCGACGAGAACGCCCCCCCTACGGTCGAACCCAAGCGCCTGGGCTGCAACGTCGGCGCGGGGCTCATCTGCACGGACCTGGACGAGTTGGGCGCAGCGGTCACGACCGCCGTCACCGACGGCGCGTTCGACCTCAAGGCCTGGGGAAGCGGGGGGATGAACAACCTCACCCCGCTGTGGCTGCTCAAGTACCTGCCGAACATGCTCGCCTGCCACGTAACGATCATCCATGCCGCCGAAGGCCCCAGCAACACTATCACCTGCGGCGACGCCAGCGGACTGCTGAGCATCGGCGAGGCCGGTCGCTGGGTGCAGCGGGGCGACGTGACGGCCGCCGTCGCCGGCGGGGCGGAGGCCAAGCTCAACCCCATGGGCCATCTCCGTCAGCAACTGCTTGGGCGACTGTGCACCGCCGCCAATGACTCGCCCGCTGCCGCCTGCCGACCCTTTGACACGCAGCACGCGGGCACCATCATCGGCGAGGGCGGCGGACTGGTGATCCTGGAGGACCTCGAGCACGCCCGCAACCGCGGCGCGACGATCTACGCCGAGTTGGTGGGCTTCGGCGGGGCGTGCGATCCCCGGGGCATCGACATTGCTTCCCGCACCGCCGGCGGGCTGGAGCTGGCCATCCGAAACGCCTTGGGTGACGCGGGGCTCCAGCCGGCCGACGTGTCGGCCCTGGCAGCCCACGGCACCGCAGTGCCGGCCGAAGACGCCGCCGAAAGCGCCGCCTGGACGACTGCCCTGGGCGACGCCGCTGTGCAGTGCCCGGCCTTCTCCATCACCGGGGCCACCGGAAGTCTCTTCGCCGGCGCCGGAGGCACCCTTCTGGCCGCCGCCGCACTGGCCATGCACCACCAGATCGTCCCGCCCACCGTAAACTTCTCCTCGCCCGCTGACGGCTGCAACCTCCGGTTGGCCTCGCAGCCGCGACAGGCCGAGTTGACCCATATTGTCGTCGGAGGCTTCGCCATCGGCGGGCAGAGCGCCGCGTGCGTCCTGCGGCGGTACGTATCATGAGCAAGCGTCGAGTCGTCATCACCGGCATGGGAACGGTCAACCCGCTTGGCCACGACGTCGAGTCCACCTGGCGGGCCATGCTTGCCTGCGCCAACGGCGTGAGCAAGACCGAACTCTTCGACGCCAGCACGTATCCCACGACGTTCTCGGCCCAGGTCAAGGGCTACCGCCTGGCCGACCATGTGCCCCAGGCGGACCTGCACCAGACGGCTGGGCGGCACTGCCAGTTCGCGCTCGGCGCGGCTGTGCAGGCCTGGGCCCAGTCGGGCCTGGACTCGTTCGTAAACCTCGACCACACGCGGGTGGGCGTCTACCTCGGTAGCGGCGAGGGCAGCCTGGACTTCTCCAATTTCGTCTCGCTCCTGGTCGACGCCTGGAAGGACGGCAAGGTCGACACCCGGCGCTGGGCCGAGCTGGCCTTCCAGCGGATGAACGTCCACCGCGAGTTGGAGCAGGAGTCGAACATGGTGGTGGCTCACCTAGCCGCCCAGTTCAAGATCCGCGGGCCCGCCTTCAACGTCCTCACCGCCTGCGCCGCCTCCACCCAGGCCATCGGAGAAGCGGCCTTGCAGATCCGCCGCGGCGACGCCGACGTCATGATCACCGGCGGGGCACACAGCATGATCCACCCCTTCGGCGTGACCGGCTTCAACCGCCTGACCGCCCTCTCGCAACGGAACGATTCGCCCGAAACCGCCAGCCGGCCCTTCGATCTCACCCGCGATGGCTTCGTTCTGGGAGAGGGCGCCAGCATTCTGATCCTCGAAGACTACGACACCGCCCAGGCCCGCGGGGCGAAGATCCTGGCCGAGATCGTCGGGTACGGCAGTTCGGCCGACGCCTTCCGCATCACCGACCAGGACCCCGAGGGCGACGGCGCCGCCACCAGCATGCGATCCGCTTTGGCCGATGCGAAATTGACTGTCGACGACATCGACTATATCTCCGCTCACGGCACGGGCACCAAGCAGAACGACCAGGTCGAGACGCGGGCGGTGAAGGCCGTCTTCGGCCAGCGGGCGGCGAAAGTCCCCGTTTCCAGCGTCAAGAGCATGGTCGGCCACCTGATCGCCGCCGCCGGGGCCACCGAGTTGATTACCTGCGTGCTGGCCATCCGCGACCAGGTCATCCCCCCCACCACCAACTATGCCCATCCGGACGCCGACTGCGACCTGGACTACGTCCCCAACAAGCCGCGCGAGGCCAAGGTCCGCGTCTGCATGTCCAACAGCTTCGGCTTCGGTGGGCAGAACAATACCGTCATCATTCGGGAAGCCGGGGAATAGTACTCAGGCAAGCCGCTGCTTCCATAGCGATCATGATTCCCATCCGGTTTGCCCTTTCCGCTACTTCGTCCCGGCTTCGCGCAGTTCCACCACCCACCGCAGTTGATCTCGTGGGCGGAGCCCCTCGATCGATTCCAGCACAAAGCCCTTGCCCTCGACGTGGTAGCCGAACGGCTTGCCGGTAACCGGGTCGGCCGGGACGGGGACCAGGTTGATCTGGCCAAGCTCGGCCGGGGGCTGACCGCCGTGCGCGGCGGCGTACAGCCGCACGGCCTCGACGCACCGCAGGGCGGCGACTTCCCGTTCCAGGCTGGCGTGCACGAAGGCCGCCCGGCCCAGGGACGGCAGGAGGACGGCGGCGAGATTGCCTCGTCCCGGACCGCTCGCCCAGTCGTCAAAGGCGCGGAGGGTCTTCTCCATGCCCGCGCGGGCCTGGGCGTAAGGCAGGGCAAACCACTTGAATATTTCGTCGCGCCACTGCTCGTACTGGCCCATCATGGACAGCACGATCACCTGCCCGTGCGGCATGGCCTCGACTTCCTTGGCCGACCGCCCCTGCGAGAGGAGCCACTGCTTGCCCTGGGGGTACATCTTCATCCCCGCCGCCAAGGCCCGCAGGGCATCCGCGGCAGTCGAGCCGTCTTTGCCGCCAGCCAAGGCCAGCAGGTTCATCGCCGCCCGCGCCCGTTCGTTCCACTGCTCGTCGCTGAGCTTGAGGTCGCCCAGCCCCCGGAGTTGCGGATAGCTGAAGTACAGCCAGTTCTGTTCGTACTCCATCGCGTGTCGCATGGAGATCAGCGGATCCGGCAACTGCACCAGCGCCCAGTAGAGATTGGGCGAACCGTCAGCGGCCAGCACCTCTCGCGCCTGCTCCAGCGCGACGGTGGCGTTGGCGATGCCGACCAAGGCGCCGATCAGGAACGTCCCCTCCGAGACATGGCGCGACAGGGCCAGGCTCGTGCGGACGCGGGCGATCGCCTCGTCCAGCCGCCCTTCGGCCAGGGCCAGTCTCGCGTCCAGCGCCAGCATCCGCCCCAACCGACGGAAGCCCTGGAGGTTCGGCAGGAGCAGATTGAAGCCCTCCTGGCGGATCGGCAGGTCCCAGTCACACCGCTCGTAGCGACTGGCCAGCACGGCATAGCGGAACGACTGTTCATAGCGACTCAGGAGGTTGCGTACCTCGTCGCGTGGCAGGACCGACGAGGCCATTTTCAGCCACTTCTCGATCTTGTCGCGATCGGCGTCGGTCTCGTCGGCCGGCATCATCTGCAGGGCGATACCGTACGTCCCGGCCGCGTTGCCCGGCAGGCGGTCCAACAGCGGGGGCAGAAGATATATGCTCATCGCCGGCTTCGGCGCCGCCGCCGGCTGGACCGACAGGCGAACGGTCTGTACCTGCTCGCCGGCCGGCTGGGTCGGTTGGGTCGTTTGTATGCTGGCCGGCTCGGCCGCCGGGAGAGACGCAACCGTCAGCAGAGCGGACAGGGCACTGATAAGAACACGCGACAGGGGAATTCGGATCATGATGCGATTTCCTTTTCTATCTCTCTCAAGCCCCAGGCATCATGGCTTCTCGAACAGGTGTGGCCTGTTCGGCGGACTTCACTGTCGGCAGAGCGTCGAGACCTTCGTCCAGCACGGCGTCCCGCAGCCGCAAGTACGCGACGCCGGGTACAGCGGCCGGCGAAGGAATCTCGTCCGCACTGGGCATCTGGTGCACGATTACGGGCCCGCCCGGCATGGGCGGCATCGCAGGCGGCTCGCCCGCCCGCCACGTGGACAGCGTCATCGCCAAGACGAGCGCCGCGGCCAGCCCGGCCGTCGCCGCCTGCCAGCGGCCTCTCCCCCGCCGCCCGGCGGCCTGACCGGCGCGAAACATCAACCGGTCGCGGTCCAGGCCCGGGTCGGCCGGCGTCAGCCGTCCCAACGCGCGCTCCAACTCCGTCTCCGCGGCTGTCAGGTGGTCGTCTTCGTGCATGGCTGCATCTCCTTGCGAATGGCGGCCAGGGCGGCGCGGTATCGGCGAAACACCGTGGCCACGCTCAGGCCAGTCGTGCGGGCGATCTGATCGAGGGTCATGTCCGCCCAGATTCGCAGGACGACCAGTTCGCGCTGGTCGGCGTCCAGGCGTTCCAGGGCTGCCTGGGCGGAGCGGGCGTCGATCAGGTCGTCCGCTCGCGGCTCGAACAGTTCGACGCGTCCGGCCGCCTGGCGCCGCTCGCGAAGTTCCCGCCGGCGGCGCGAGCGGCCTCGCGAGATGGCCTCGTTCCGCACCGCGCGGAACAGCCATGCTTTCACGTCCCGCGGGGGGCGGCGCTGGGCCATGAGGCGAAGGAACACCTCCTGGACCACGTCTTCGGCCTCGTGGGCATCCCCCACCTGGCGGGCATAGAGCGCCAGCGACGAGCCCAGTTCGTCGTACCATCGGCCCAGGTTGGCAAAGCTCAGCTCTGTCATCCGCTGTGGTCTTACCACAAAGACGCCGCGGGCGCGGAGGTTTTTCAGGAATTGAGGCTGATCTACGAAGCGGGACTGTAAAACAGCATGCCCACGCCCACCAGGGCGATGATCGCGCCGATCAGGGCGCGGAGGCTGACGTGCTCCTTGTGGATGAGAATGACCAGGGGAATGATCATGACCGGAAGGATGGCCATGATCGTCTGGGCGACGCCCACAGGGATGAGCTGAATGGACAACATGGCCAGGCTGACACCCGCAACGGGCCCGGCGAAGGCCCCCACGGTGATCCATGTCATGGCCCGTCGCTCGCCGAGGGCGGCCCAGACGCGGCCGAACCATCGCAGGGCCAGGAACAGGACCGAGAAGCCGACGATGCCGGCCAGGGCACGGATCTGCGTAGCCGCGATGGGGTTGTACTTCGTCCCATCATCGAGCCTCATGCCCATGGCACCCAGGACCATGCCCAACCCCTGCCCGGTAGCGGCCAACACGCCCAGTGTGACGCCCCAGGGGGTCACCTTGTGCGGGCGGTGGACGGGCGGCTCGCGCAGGGGGCGCTCAATCACCACCCACGCCACGCCGCTGAGAGTGACGGCCATGCCCACCCAGTTCAGCGGGCGCAGGTGCTGGTCGAGCAGGACGATCCCGCCCAGGGCGGCCAGCGGCGGGGCCAGCGACATCAGCAAGGTGGCCAGCCGCGGGCCCAGCAGCAGGAACGAGCGGAACAGGCACAGGTCGCCCAGGAAGAAGCCCACGAAGCCCGACAGCGAGAGATACAGCCACGTGCTGGGCGGAGCGTCGGTCGGCAGGGGCCGGCCGCGCAGCAACGTCGTCAGGCCGGTCAGCAGGACGAAGGCGATCAGGAGACGGATGAGGTTGACGGCCATCGAGCCGACGCGCCGGCCGGCGGCATCGAAACTCATGACGCTGACGGCCCAGCAGAAGGCGGTCGCTACGGCCGCCATCTCGCCCGGATAGGGTATTTCCATAGTCTATCGAACGGGAGACGCGGGAGAAACGCAGGCCACGGGATGACTTAATCCCATGAGGCCCACGACTCCCATAGCTCCCGGGTCCTTTTTCGTACGCTTCTCCGCTACGGATGCGGCGCGGGGGACGCGTCCACATTGTCGACCAGGAGCTTGCAGATGTCGTCCTGGAGTTGCTTGGCCTGCTGACCGGAGGCGACCTTGTTGCAGAGGATCGAGTAGGCCATCGAGCAGCGGTTCTGCTTGTTGAGAATGTAGCCGCTCAAGGCGGAGACGCCGGTGATGTAGCCGGTCTTGCCCAGAACTCGCCCGCGGCAGGGCGGCTCGTCCATGCGGCGTTCGAGCGTGCCGTCCATGCCGGCGAAGGGTAGACTCTCGACGAAAGTGAGGCAGTCGCGCCGGCGCAGAACGTTCTGGAGGATCTTCGTCATGGCCGCGGCCGCCACGTGGTTGGTGCGGGACAGGCCCGATCCGTCATGAATATCCAGCCACGCGGGGAGCACGTCATACTCCTTGGCCAGCGTGGCAACCGCCAGGGAGGCGCTGCCGGCCCACGTGCCGTCGCCCGCGCGAAGGAAGAGGCACTCGGCGGCCATGTTCAGGCTCCGCTTGTTGGCCCGGGCCATCGCGACGCCCAGGGGCGTGACCGTCGTGGCCACGGGCGGGCCCAGTTCCCCGGGCAGGTCGGCAATGGCCGCCAGGCGGACCGAACCGCCCAGCCTCACGCCCGCCTGGGCCAGCCGCTCCGCAAGCACGCGACCAAACAGCAGCGGCGGCTGGTTGATCGCCACCGAGTACGGCACGGCGTTGGGAGCGTTGACGTTGCCCACGACGGTGACTTGTGAGTCGTCGTCATTATACGTGAGTCCCCAGTAGCCCTTGCCGCCCGGGCGAGTCGTGTCGATGACCTGGATGAGCCGGCTGACCGGACTGAGCGCCGGATGGATCTTGCCGCCCCGACTGACCAGGGTCACATCGAAGCAGT
This sequence comes from Planctomycetota bacterium, assembly GCA_022705325.1. Classification (GTDB taxonomy): domain Bacteria; phylum Planctomycetota; class Phycisphaerae; order SM23-33; family SM23-33; genus MWDR01. Next base: position 122,028 of record JAKJER010000017.1, read on the forward strand.
TGTTCTGGAAGTTCAACCCGGCCACCGGGGCGACGTACCAGCAGTGATATTGGTTCTTGGGCCAGTCGCTGTGGCGGTAGTCCTCCTGCGGCTTGTTGTTTTGGGGCCCGAAGCACGGCACGAGGACCAGGTCGCCCTCGACGGCCTGGCCCACGCGGGCCTTGACGGCCGCCGCCCACCGGTCCATCTCGGCGTAGATGGAAGTCTTGTCGGCCTCGGCCAGGATGGGGTCGCCCGAGGTGGGGTCGCCCGAACCGACGACCCAGAGGTCCTTGCCGACGCGATGAAGGCGCGTCTCGAAACGGAACTGCCCGCCCAGGCGGGCCAGGGCGAAGGCGGAGGTCAGCAGCTTCTGATTGCTGGCCGGGAGAAACAGTTCAGTATCGTTGTGGGCGATCAGAGGCTTGCCGGCAAACAAATCCACCACGCTTGCGCCGACCTTGGCGCCCTTGAACTTGGACTCATAGGCGGCGATCAGGTGACGGACGCGGTCAGCCAGGCAAGCCGACGCGGAGGTAGCCGAAGAGGGAGAGGCTGCCCGCGCCGCCGTCGGGAGCAGCAACGCGAGCGACAAAAGGAATCCGTTCCGAAGCTTCATCCACACATCTCCTGCCAGTAGCGGGCGCACCGGCTCGACCTGGCCCGCTGTCCTTCCGGTCATGATAGCCGATGCGCCGCGGCAGCGAAAGACTGATTGGATTGCGGATCGTAGACCCCTAGGGACAAGCTGGACCACACAGACCGAATCCGCAATTGTGGCCATCGCGCCGGGGGAGTTGTGGGTCTGCTCGCTGAGCAGCAACGACTGGCGTCCGCTGGAACTCCGCATGCACAGCCAGGCTGGGCTGAGCGGCAAGGTGAGCTTCAGGACGCCGTACGGACAGATGGTCTACGTGGCCCGCAATGGCGTGCTGCTGAACATCAGCGGGCGGCAACATATGTGACGCGGCCGGCGGTGCAATAACTGACAGCGCCTTCTCGTCGGGAAGAGAAGCCGTGGACTGTTTCGCCGACTCGGGCAGGGTCGCGCCGAGGGATCGACCAGCCGCTGATGACGCGCCAAGCCTACGCCACTTCGAGTTGTTGTTTTCTGGGGCAGGCCTGAATGTGGGCCACCAGTTGCTCTATGACCCGGTCCGCCTGCTCGGCGTCCACCTGGCATGTCCCGACCCGCCGGTGCCCGCCGCCTCCGTATCGGAGCATTAGAGAGCCGACGTCCACCGTCGAGGTTCGGTTCAGGATGCTGTGCCCGCATGTGATGACGACGTTCTGCTTCCGCAGGCCCCACATCACCTGGAGTGAAATGTTCTGGTGCGGGAACAGGCTGTAGAGGACGAAACGGTTGCCGGTGTATATCTCCTCGCTCGGCCTCAGGTCCACCACGACCGCGTCACCGCGGACGACCGAGCAGGCGGTCAGCATCTCCTTGAACAAGTGGTCCTGCTCACGATATCGCTGCACCCGTTCTTGCACGTCATCGAGTTGGAGAATGCTCTCGGCCGCCATTGCCCGGGCGTAGTCGACCATGTCCAGCATGAGTTGATAGTTGCTGATCCGATAGTCCTTGTATCGTCCCAGACCGGTCCGCGGGTCCATGACGAAGGAGATCAGCACCCAGCCCGTCGGCTGGCGGATCTCATCCAGGCTCAGTTGCCCGGAATCGACCTTGTCCACCGCCGCCAGCAGGCTCTTGATGTGCGAGTTCGGGAAGGCCTTCTCGCCGCCGTAGTAGGCGTGTATGACACGAGCGGCGCTGGGGGCGGCCGGGTCGCTGGCGCCCTCGAAATGCCCGTACGCCTTCCGCTCCTCCTCGCTGGAGTGATGGTCAAACCACAGCCCGCAACCGGGCACGTACGGGACGTTGGCGAGAATGTCGTTGGCCGTGACGGCGATCTTGCCGTCCTGCACGTCCTTGGGATGGACAAACAGGATCTCATCCATGAGCCCCTTTTCCTTCAGCAGCACGGCACACCCCAGGCCGTCAAAATCGGATCGAGTCACCAGTCGCATGTTTGTCTCCTTCGCCGGATACGTTGCGTCAATTGAGAACGTGCCCCCCGCACGAACCGCTGCTTCTCTCGTCGGACAATACAGACGGGTACTTTACTCGGCGGGCGGAATTCCCGGAGGCAGGCTGCCGAGCGCCTTCAGAGCCAGGACAATGCTGGCGCCTGATGACACCCCTACTCATCCCCGAAGCTGGTGTTAACGGCCCTCCCGGCCGCGATGAGCGGGTGGCCAGGAGGAATGGTGCGGACCTTCCTGGCGACGTCGGCGATGGGAACCGAGCCGAGTTGGCCGTTCTGCTGGACGACCAGGCGGTTGAACTGGGCGGCCATCAGCAGTTCGAAGGCATAATAGCCGAACTTGGTAGCCAGGATGCGGTCGTGGGCGGTGGGCGTGCCGCCGCGCTGGATATGGCCCAGGACGATGTAGCGCCCTTCGAGGCGGCTGATCGTTTCAACCTGCTCGGCCACCCACTTGGCCACGCCGCCCAGGCGGATGGGGTCGGGAGAGTCGGCGACGATGTGGTCGACAAACTGCTCCCCGCCGACCGGTCGGGCGCCCTCGCCGGCGGCAATGATGGTGAAGCGCTTGCCGACCTTGCTGCGCTCGAGACACCTGTGCGCGACGGCATCGATGTCGAAGGGGATCTCGGGGATGAGGATGATGTCGGCGCCGCTGGCAATCCCGGCGTGAAGGGCCAGCCAGCCCGCGTAGCGGCCCATGAGTTCGACGACCATGACCCGGTGATGGCTGGAGGCGGTGGTGTGGACCTTGTCCAAGGCGTCGGAGGCGGTGGCGACGGCGGTGTCGTGTCCGAAGGTGATCTCCGTGCCCCACAGGTCGTTGTCGATGGTCTTGGGCACGCCCACGATCCGCAGCCCGCGCTCAATCAGGTCGTGCGCCCCGCTCATCGTGCCGTCGCCCCCGATGACCACCAGGGCGTCCAATTGAGCCTGATAGTAGTGCTCGACAACCTGATCACGGACGTCGCGGGTGACCCACCGTCCTTGCTTGTCCTGCGTGGCGAACTTGGCGGGGTTGGCCTTGTTGCACGAGCCCAGGATCGTGCCCCCGACGGTCAGGATGCCGCTGACGTCGTTGTAGGTCAGCCGGCGCAGGCGGTTCTCGATCAACCCCAGGAAGCCGTCCTCGATGCCCATCACTTCCAGGCCGCCGCCCATGGCGGCCTTGGCCACCGCGCGGATGACCGCGTTCAGGCCAGGGCAATCGCCCCCGCCGGTCAGGATGCCGATGCGCTTCAGTTGTGTAGTCATGCCTCGCATTGTCGCGACTCTCTCGGCAAACTCAAGGCCCTGGTAATGACAACGTCGGGCAGACCCGCGGATGGGAATCGTTTCGCGTGTCGCGGGCGGCGCGGTAGAATGTGGCGATGGTCCAGCCGCTGCCGACAGAACGACGTCGTCACCCGCGCCAGGCGTCACAGGCGTCGCTCACGCTTCACCACGCCGCCTCGCAGCGCGACTTCCCCGCCCGCTGCCTGGACGTGTCGGACGGGGGGCTGCTGGCGGCTGTCCCGCTCACGATGCCTGTTCGCGTGGGCCAGGAGGTGGAGATGTCGGCCTTTGACTCGCAGGCCCTCGGCGAGCCGGCCCGACGGGCGGTGGTGGTCCGCGTCGAACGGGAGCGATTGCTCCGCCAGGGACAACTCGCCGTTGCTCTGAGTTTCTACTGATCTTGCCGGGGTTTTCCCAGAGCTCGCCCCTTTCGGGGACTGCTTCCCTCCGCCTGAAATCGTACGCTTCATCTTAGAGCGCGTCGCCCCGGTGCTGACCCAACTGGTCCCGCCGGGCCCGGTCGGGACGACCCTCAAGAGGTGGCATATGTACGATGCACTCACACCCTGCCCCTCGGCCCTGGAGCCCCTGGAAACCCGCCAACTGCTCAGTGCCCTTCCCCTCGATGCCAGCCTCGACGCGCCCGTCGGCGCGTTGCCCGCGATGATCGAGCAGGAGTCGCTGAACGGACCGGCCAACGATGAGCCTGCCGCAGCCGAGGCCCTGACCTTCGGCTGGCTACTGCCCTGGCCTTCGTACGAGGACGGGTTTGGCAGCCAAGTAGCCGTGGTGGAAGGCCAGAGCGACGGCGCGGGGGGCGTGGCCTTTTCTGGCGTGCGAAGCGTCATCGGCCCGCTGTACGATGGCATGACGCGACCGGCCGTCTACGCCGACGTTCCTGCTCCGAGTTCGGACGGCCTGTTGCGGCTGACCGCCAAAGCCGATCTGGGCGGCGACGCAAAGTACCTGGACCTGTGGCTGGAGGGCTGCCACCTGGGCAGCCTCTTCCAGACCGGCGGGGTCACCGGTATCAACAACGTGCAGATCGTCGTGCCGATGGCAACGCTGGCGGCGGCGGCCGGAGACGGGGTCCTGGAGTTCGCCGTGCAGACCAGCCAGGCAGTCGCGTACCTGAGCGGCTCGTTCTTCTCGATATCGCTGGAGTACGAAGGCGGCTCGGGCGGAGCGGACTTTTACCGCTTTGATCTCCAGGCGGGCCAGTCGGTGGATCTGTCGCTGACCGGGGCGACAGTGGAGACGGAATTGTGGGGACCTGACATGACGGTTCTGTCCCGCGCGGCGGCCATGGATGGCTCGCTTCTCGTCGCCGGCTTCCAGGCAGCCGTAGGCGGCACGTATTACGTTCGCGTGGCCGGAAGCAGCCCCTACACGCTGCAGGTAGTACGCAGTGGGCTGTCGGAAGCCGGCGAGCCGGGCGAGACAATAGGCGCCCCCCTGCCCGGTCAGGGCCCGCAAGGAGACAACTGGCAGTCCGCCAGCGGCACGCTCACCGAGGGGGATCGCGACTACTACGCGCTGGCCGCCCCGGCGTCGGGCCACCTGAGCGTCCAGGCCTCGTCGCCGAAAGGCTCGGCCACCTGGCTGACCATGACGCTGTACGATTCCGCCGGCAACGTGGTAGCCACGTCCAAGGGCCCCCACCTGAAGTACGACGCCACGCCGGGCGAGACCTACTACTTGGAAGTGACCGGATTGGACGGCGCACTCGGCGACTACAGCCTGGACGTTCTGACGCCCAAGGCCAAGGGCAAGTAGCTGCTCCATGGTAGTCTCGACCATTCGACAGACCCTATCGTCCCAGTCCAGGTCGGCCTGGTCCCCCGGAACCATCTGGGGGGCTAGACCCGCTTGATCTTCGTCGCATCGACCACCTGGCGCAGGGGCACGCCGGCTCGGGCCAGGACGATGCGGCTCCAGCGGGTGTTGCCGAGGCCCGTGCGGTGGTCGTCGCTGGAGACCTGGAACCGCACGCCCGCGCGGGCGAAGATCTTCACCAACTCCACGTACTGGGCCGTCAGCTCCCGCGGGGCGATGCCGCACTTGCTGAACCAGTAGATCTGATCGTTCATGACGTCGAAGACCTTCTTCTTCTCAGCCATCTTCTGGGCCAGCTCACGCAGGCGGGCCTCGCCGTAGTCCTCGATCAGCACGGCGGGCTTCAGGTTGCCCGTGTTGAACGGGTGGGCAATGGCGTCCAGGTACTCGACGTCACACAGGCCCATGTAGGCCTTCAGGACGTTATCGCGCAAGGCAGCCTTGTCGGCGGGGGCGGCGCGGAAGACGCCTTCGGTCTTGCCCCCCAGGTCGCACAGCACCCACTCCAGGCGGGCGGCCTGGCGGGCGTCGATGGAAATTGTGCCCTTCTCATCGAGGGCGGCGGCCTCGACGCCTTTGATCACCCGCACGTCGGATTGGGCCGAGCGAATGCGCTCGATCTCGCCCAGGTACGCGTCGAACTGCTCCGGCTTGTCGTGAAGCTTCATGCCGGGGAAGAAGTGATCGGTGACGGCCATCGCGTCCAGCTCGAACGCCCGGGCCTCCAGGATGTGCAGGTCCAACGGGTGGGCGCCGTCGGACCAGACCGTGTGGGTGTGCAGGTCGTGATTCACCGGGAGCATCTCGGGCATGGACGGCCGCGGTGGATCGGCCGGGGCGGCGCCGCCGCGGACGGCAAAGGCCGCACAGGCGGACGCACTCAACAGGGCTCGACGCGTGATATGCGACATGGTGGTTCTCCTTGGCTGGCCGGCAGTCGGACTCGCTCGCCGAGGACCAGCATAGTCCCGCTGCGCGTCGGGTCAAGACCTCGACCTTCCCGCTGCGCTCTCATGGACGGCTTCTGGGGGTGCTGCTCAGTTCGCGTGTCCTGGCTGTGAGCTTCTCGACTAGATCTCTGCGGACCGCATAGAGGTTCCTGGTCTCGCCTGGATCGTCGGCGAGGTTGTAGAGTTGGCCCGCTGGCTCACCGGGCCCGGGCTTTCGCCTGGAGGGCCTGGAGAACCCGCCGCTGCCCAGGAACGGAATGAGTTTCCAGTCGCCTTGGCGGATGCAGAGGTTCTTGCCTCCGCCCAAGAGCATTTCCGTCCGCACGGGAGAGTTTGCCTTGCGTGCGAGCAGTTCCGGCAGAAAGCTGAAGCTGTCTTCGGCCCCGTCTTTGGGTAGGCCGCCGGTGAGTTCCGCCACCGTCGCGAGCGTGTCGATGAGGCAGACGAGTTGCCTGCTGGCGGCGTCGGGCTTAATCCTGCCGGGCCAGCGAGCGATGAGAGGCATTCGGTGGCCGCCCTCCCACACATCGCCTTTCATCCCACGCAGTTCGCCCGTGGACGAATGACCGTACTTCTTGACGTCTTCGGGATACCAGACAGGCCCGTTGTCGCTGCTGAAGAAGACCAGCGTGTTGTCGGCCAGGCCCGCGCGATCCAGGGCCGCCAGCACCTGGCCCACCGACGCGTCCACCTGGGCGACCCACTGGCTGTAGAGATTGCCCATGCTGGCGGAGCGGAATTGCTCGGTCGGCAGCCAGGGCGTATGCGGCGCGGTCATCGCCAGGTAGAGGAAGAACGGCTTGCCCTGGCCGGGCTTCTGTCGGCGGGCGATGTACTGCTCGACCTTGCGGACGTACGTCGGCAGGACGTTCTCCATCTTGAAGTCCGGCGCGACGGGACCCGCCCGCCAGAACGCACCCTGGATGGGGCTCCAGCCGGGCGTGTTGTTTGCAGCGATCTTCTCCACGGGGGCGGCCGTGCAGCGGTCGTTCTCGATGTAGAAATACGGCGGAATGTCCAGCGAGGCATGCTGGCCGAAGAAGGTCTCAAATCCGCGGTCCACCGGACCGCCCCGAAACGGCTTGGAGTAGTCGAAGTCCTTTCCGCCCTCGAAGCCGAGGTGCCATTTGCCCACCATGGCCGTCGCGTACCCGCGGTCGCGCAGGAGCGACGCGATGGTCAGACTGCCTGGAGCGATCAGCGAGCCGGTATTGGGAGTCATGCTGGCGTTGCGGAACGGGTATCGCCCGGTGAGCAGCCCGTAGCGCGACGGCACGCAGGTCGTCCCGGCGGAGTGGGCGTCCGTGAACCGCATGCCCTGGGCGGCCAAGCGGTCGATATTCGGCGTGGGGCACTTCGATTGCGGGTTGAAACACCTCGGGTCGCCATAGCCCATGTCGTCGGCGAAGATAAGCACGATGTTGGGCTTGTCGGCAGCGCAAGCCGCCGCGGCGGCAAGCAGGGCCAGGCTTAGGAACGCTCGTCGGGCAAGATCGCGATTCTGTCCGGTCACGTTGCACCTCCGGCTTGCGGCTCATCGGCCATCTCCAGGCTCGTTCGACACGCCCTGGAACCGACCCGCGGACGGTTCGAGGGCGGGCCATGATGGCAGACTACCGCGGATCGAGCCTTCGGGCAAGGGCAGCTCCCCCGGCATGTCGTGCCACAGCGATTATGTCACCCCTTCGCCACAGCGATTATGTCATCCCTGTGCCTGGGGTCTTATACCAAGAGTCGATCCTTGCGTCGTGCGATTTTCTGGATTTCGAGTTGGCCGTACCTG
>JAKJER010000018.1 GCA_022705325.1 Planctomycetota bacterium
ACTCGGTTCGGACGACGCCCTCGGACCTGCCATAGAGCAGCAGGTCGACGGCCTGATCGTTCATGGCCACGCCGCTGGCCATGTTCTCGATCAGCTCCAGGTCTTCATGGTGGATGCCCGGCTTGCCCTGGGCCTTGCACCAGTCGCGGAAGGCGTTGGTGTCCTTCCCATAGGGCTTGCCGGTGGTCTTGTTGATGGGGCCCCCCAGGGCGAACAGCGATTCGTAGGCGTCCCGCCCCTCGAGGATACGGCAGTGGACCCCGCGGCCGACCAGGAGCGCCGGCGTATCCGTGTCCTGGATCAGCCCGAGCTTCTTCTTGCGGTACAGCCACGGGCAGACCATGTAGTCGATGAGCTGGTGGCTGCTCAGGAACTGGTCTGCTTTGGCGTGATATTCCTCGGCCGGCTCGCTCGCCAGCACGCCCAGGTCAATGAACACGTCTTGTTGATCGCTCTGCGGCATTTTCGGACTCCCTATGCGGGCAGTCGTCGCTGCCCGTTTACGCAGTGCCTATTGCCGCAGGGGCCGAAAACTTCGCGGTGCCATCGCCGATCACATGAGCGCTCACATGACGCTCACGTGAGCGATTCTGGCACCGGTGACGCGTCCTATGACGCTCACGTGACGGTCATGTGATCTTCGCTGTTCACATCCACGGCTAGATACGTGGCACCGGCCTGAACGTGACCATCGCTTCCGTTGCTTCGGGACTGGCCCGAGCGAGATTGAAGCCCTGGTTACAAAGAGGCCTGTATGAAAAAGAACCGAGTTCGAGAGCTGTACCAGCAGTATGTCGGAGGGATGGAGGAGTGGCAGATCAAGCTGGCCATCGCACGGATGATGCACTTCCGCGTGCCGCAGGAGGCTTGGCAGGACACGATGCAGGAGCTGGCCATCGTGGTTCACCAGTTCACGTTCGACCCGGCCAAGGCCCATGCCGCCAGCGAGAAGACCATCCTCTGCCGTCTCATGGATAACCGCATCCGCATGCTCGCGCGGAGCAACGCGCGGCGCCTGGCCATGCTGGCGCGGCTGGGCCAGATGACGCTGAACGAGGAGGACGCGCACACGCCGGACGACATCGCCGCCGATAGCGAGGTTCGGCAGTTGGTCGACACGTTGACGCCGTTGCAGCAGCAGGTCTGTGAGCAGTTGATGAACGGCCTAGGCGAGTTCCAGATCGCCAAGGCCCTGGGCCGGCACTATACCACCATCTGCCGGAACGTCCGCCACATCCGCCGGGCCTTCGCCGATCGGGGGTTCAACCCATGGCCTGCCTGAGCGATGATCGCCTGGTGCCGTCCTCACCCGACGCCCGCCTGGTGCCGTCCTCACCCGACGCCCGCCTGGACGAACTGGCCGGAATCCTCGCCCGAGCCATGATTCGCATGGGGACGAAAAAGAGTGGTTCGAGGCGAGAAAACGCCCTTGAGCTTTCCTCCGAAACGAGGCTCAGTGTCACCACTTCCGAGACACGGAACGATAGCGAGGTGACATGATGGAAAATACGGTTCTGAAACAGCTCGACGAACTCCACCGCATGTCGATGGCCCAGCTCCACAAGCGGTGGGCGGACCTGATGGGCACTGATCCCGGCAGGCTGGGGCGGCAGTACCTGATGCGGCGATTGGCCTACCGCATCCAGGAACTGGCCTATGGCGGGCTGAGCACCCATGCCCGCAAGCAGCTGGAGGCTGTCGCCGACGGCAAGACCGCCAAGAGCAAGCCGTCCAAGTCCAAGACGACGGTTCTGGCGACGGGCACGCGGCTGCTCCGCGAGTGGCACGGCGAACGATACGAGGTGATCGTCGAAGCGGACGGCTATCGATACAACGGCAAGGTCTATCGCAGCCTGACGGCCGCCGCCCGGGCCATCACCGGCCAGCACACCAGCGGCAACCTCTTCTTCGGAATCAGACGCGATCGCACGGGAGCCCAGAAATGAACGAGCCCAAACGCACCGTCCGCTGCGCCATCTACACGCGTAAGAGCCACGAAGAAGGCCTCGACCAGGAGTTCAACTCCCTGGACGCCCAGCGCCAGTCGGCCGAGGCGTACATCGAGTCCCAACGCCATGAGGGCTGGAAACTCATCCGCAAGCGATACGATGACGCGGCCTACTCGGGCGGCACGCTGGACCGCCCGGCGTTGACGGAACTGCTCGCCGACATCCAGGCGGGGCACATCGACTGCGTGGTGGTCTACAAGGTAGACCGCTTGAGTCGCTCGCTGCTGGACTTCGCCAAGCTGATCAGCCTGTTCGACGAGCATAGCGTCAGCTTCGTCTCGGTCACTCAGCAGTTCAACACGACCACGTCCATGGGCCGGCTCACGCTGAACATCTTGCTGTCCTTCGCCCAGTTCGAGCGGGAGATCATCGGCGAGCGCATCCGTGACAAGAAGCAGGCCACCGCCCGGCAGGGCAAGTACATCGGCGGCGGTCCGATCCTCGGCCTGGACGTGGTGGACAAGAAGTACGTGGTCAACCGCGAGGAGGCAAAGCTCGTCCGCGACACCTTCGACCGCTTCGAGAAGCTGGAGTCCTGCCGCAAAGTCGCCATCGCCCTCAATGCCGAGGGCCTCGGCACCAAGTGTCATCCCACCAAGAGCGGGGGAACCCGCGGCGGCAAGGAATGGACCGGCCGCAAGGTGTACGCCCTTCTCACCAACCGCAAGTACATCGGCCAGATTGTCCACAAGGGCAAGGCGTACCCCGGCGAGCACGAGGCCATCGTGCCGATCGAGCAGTTCGAGCGGGTCCAGGCCCACCTGCGGGCAAACAAGACCTACACGCACAAGCATCAGGTCAAGCGGTTCGTTCTCCTCCGCCGCATGATCCGCTGCGGTCACTGCGGCAGTCGGGTACAACCGACCTGGACCAAGAAGAACGCCAGCCGTCAATACCGCTACTATGCGTGCACGAAGAAGGTCAAGGACGGCTATGGTCGGTGCCCGTTGCCGACCCTGCCCGCCGGCCAGATCGAGACGGCGGTCGTCGACCAACTGCGGGCGCTGCTGCGGCACCCCGACGTGATCGCCAGAACGTACCGGGAGATCAGCAAGTCGGGCAACACCGACCCCGACCGCGCCACACTCGACAAGCTGGACGAACTGCGGATGCGCCGCGAGCAGACGCAGAAGTCCATCCGCGCGGTACTGAACGTCGCCGACCACGACGAAGGCTTCATGGCCGACGAACTCAAGCGGCTGAGCGCCGAGCTCAAGTCGCTGGACAAGAGCGTTCGGGACGGGGAAACCCAGGTCGCACGCGGGGCCCCGGTGGAACTGAATCGTGTCGGCGAGGCCCTGCGGGCCATCGATCCTCTCTGGGATGTGCTGTTCCCCGAAGAGCAGCGGCGTGTCGCCCAACTGCTCGTCGAGGATATCACCGTCAGCACGAGCGGCATCGATATCCGCTTCCGCACCAACGGCATCGAGCAGGTTGTTGAAGAACTCCGGCCCATCGAGGAACGTGCCAATGCATGAGCTCATCGAGAATCAGCAGCAGGACCGTTACCCCGGGCTCCGCGTTCGCCGCGACGGCGACGCGGTGGTGGTCCACATCCCCATGCGGTTGCGCCGTCGCAACGGCCGGTGCATGGTTATGGCCGAAGGGGAGGCCGAGCCGGTCTCGGCGGCCAAGCACGTCGAGGACACCGGCGGGGCCAATCGCATCCTGATCGAGGCCATTGCCAAGGGGCATCGCTGGCAGGCTCAGCTCGAATCGGGCGAGTATGCCGGCCTGGAAGACCTGGCCAAGGACGTCGGCTGCGACCGCACCTACGTCGGCCGCATGCTCCGCCTGACCAGCCTCGCGCCCGACATCATCGAGGCGATCCTGCGGGGCGACGAGCCCGATGGGCTGAGCCTGGAGAAGCTGAGAAAGAATCTGTCGGTGCGGTGGGATGAGCAGAGGAGGACAGGGTTGGTCGCTGACGGGCGTGAGGGCTAGCGGCTAGGAACCTCTACATTGCTTCCATGTATTGATTCCTGATGTTTCGCGTGTCGGGGTCGTCAGTACTAACAAATCGCTTTTTTTTCGCATCGTAACGGAACCGTCCATGAACTTGTCCATCTCTCTGGACAAGCTCAAGCAGGCCATCCGTAGTCACCCGCCAAGTGTTCTCGTTATGATTGGCACCTTGGGTGATCCGCCCACCAACCGCGAAGCTCATAGACTTTGCTCTGCCATCAGCAGGTTGAAACACAAGGCTCCAGTCTCTGCCGACCAATATCTCTCTTATCTGATCCGCCAAAGGTCCGCTGGTCTCGGTTGCATCTATGCCGGGTGTTAGCTTCTTCGCCACCCAACTCCGTAAAGGCTTAACCAGTGCTGCCAGCAATGCACCAATAAGAAAGATGCTCAGTAAGAGCAACAGCCATAGCGGGAATGTGACGCTGGTAACAAGCCAGCCCACCACCTTGCTCCAGTCTTGCCCCTTTAGAAAGCCCCAAACCGCGAGCATTACAGCAGAGACTCCAAGGAGAATGATGCCGCCTATGACTTGGCTGATAATGGCCTTGAGATCGATGTAATTGCGCAGTTTCATGATAGTGTCCGTCTAAACGTTCTGTCGTAGCAGTCTGCACCCGAAACCAGTATCGTCAGGCTCAAGATACGTTGCAATCCTAAATTACGCGTGTGCGGCCGCCTGGGTAAACTGCCTGTCACCGGTGACATCGTCCACGTCGCCAGCCGTCGCTGTTCACGATCGCACCCCCGAAGCAGTGCCAAGCAGTGCCATTGCGGTGCCACGGGCTGCTCACGTCGTGCTCACATGACGAGTTTTTGGCACTGCAAACGTCACAGTGACGGGGTTGCAGTCCCGTTGCATGCAGGCAAAGGCAGGTGCAACTCGCAGCTATGGCGATTCGGCGTAAGTGCCTGTAATGAACCAGGTTGTCTCTCACGGGACGGAGTACGACCCCGTCACGCGATTCAGAGACTTTGAGACGATCTGGGCCCGTTTTCGGCCGTTTCGGGGGCCTACCCCGTCACGTGGTTTGGCGGCGCGGGCCGGCCGCGAGATAGCGAAAAGCCTTTGTTTATTGGCCGAAATGCACAAGGCCCGCCGCCTGATGGCAACGGGCCTTGTTCTGGACCGAGACGGGTCGCAAGGACCCGTCGACTGGAGGCGGCGGGAATCGAACCCGCGTCCCGTGACGTTTCAATGGCGGCTTCTACGTGCGTAGTCGGCTTATTGATGTCGCCACGGCAACCCGAGTCCGACGCGGTTTGACGCAGCCAGCCCGCCTGAATGTCCCGACCGGGTAACCGGGCGACTCCCGGCCGGTAAGCCCACTAGTTGCGTCCGTCGGGTCCTCGTGGGCCAGGTCCCGGGGACGGGTCGCTTAATTAAGCGGCCATTGCCATCGGTTGATTGGCATGTAACAGTTAGCCCAAGGTGTTTAGCCAGGCCTCCTTGGAACCTGGGCACGCCACCGACACCTCATCCGTCCGGTCGAATCCAATTCGCCCCCGGAACAGGGTGCCTGAAGCACTTGCACACATTATACAACGCCTTGCGGCGACAGGGCCAGCCGAAATCCGGCCGGCGGGTTGGGCGCCCGCGGGCCGCGACATCCTATCGACGTCGGCCACGGAGTTTCTGGAGCATGGCGTGGATATCGCGGAAGGCCCCGAAGCCGACGGTGACGGCGATGGAAGCGAAGAGGAAGAGCCCGCCGGCCATCGCCCAGTACCAGAAGTTGAGCCAGAGTTTCACGGTTGGTCCTCCTGGGCGGCTGGGTCAGCCTCTTGGGGCGGCTGGGGCGGAGGGGACGTGGCGCCCTGAGTGAAGCTGGCGGTGTGCAGGGGGTCCGGAGCGACCTCGACGCGAAGACGGCGCGGAGCCGCGGGCGGAAAGGCCGACGGGTGGTCGGCGTTCCAGTCTTCGTCGGCCGGGCGGCTGGGGCGGATCAGCGAGACCACGACCATGGCCGCGAAGGCGCCCGCCAGGATGATCAGGTGGACGACGGCGGGTCGCCAGGCCAGCCCAAGGGCGGCTTGGACGGGCTTGAACCCCAGCAGCGAGCCGAAGCTGACGAAGAAGGCGGCGTAGGCCCCGGCGGCGCTGGCGCGCTTCCAGTAGAGACCCAGGAAGACGGCGGGCATGGCGCCGGCAAAGTAGACGGCGGCGATGCCCATGACGTAGTGCCACAGATCGTAGGTTCGGGGAATGGCCAGACCCCAGATGAGGGTGAGCAAGGCCAGCAGAGGCACCAGCAGACGGGCCATCATGACCTGTTGGCGGTCGTCGGGGCGGCGTCGACTGAGCGGGGCCAGCACGTCCTGGGACACGACGGCCGACCAGGCGACCAGGCAACTGTCGAGGGCGGACATGAAGGCCCCGATCATCGCGGCCGCCACCAGCCCCAGCACGCCGACGGGCAGGAAGCGGTTAAGGAACGTGGCGGTAGCCAGGCGGGCGACGTCCTGGTCCTCGACGCGCCCGGCCCAGAGGATGGCGGCCTTGAGCGAGGGCCACTGCGTCAGGTAGACCAGCGAGCAGATGCCGATGAACATGGGGATCAGCATCCGCATGAGGAAGCCCAGCGAGGCCCACTTGAAGGTTTTGCGCATGGCGGGCACGTTCTCGGTGGCGCCGGTTCGCAGCAGAAGGCTCTGGACGACGGTGCACGAGCCGACCAGGGCGACGACAAGCCACAGCGTCTCGGGCCCCAGGCGCTGGAAGAACGTGGCTTCCGGATGTAACGGGTTGACGCCCCCGCGCCCGCGGAGGTAGTCGATGGTCTGGAAGATGTTGTCCCACTCCATGGTCTGGACCGACAGAAGCATGGTGAGCATGAGCCCGACCGTCAGCAGGACGAACTGGAGGTAGTCCTTCATGAAGACCGAAACGATGCCGCCCAGGCTGGTGTAGAGGACCACCACGCCCAGCAGCAGGCAGATGACGGTGGGCAGGCGATGCTCTTCCAGGCCGATCAGGTTGAGCAGGAACGACCCGCCGTTCTTGAGCAGCAGCGCGACGCTGAGGACGCCGGTGGCCACCAGCAGCAACCCGCCAATGACGCCCACGCCGCGGCTGAAGCGACGCCTGTAGAACTCCGCCAGCGTGCGGACGCCGATGCGACGCAATGGCTGGGCCACCACCCCCCCCGCCGCGATCGCCAGGCAAACCAGCCCGGAGAGCACCGCGATGGCGAAGGCGGACATGGCCCGCGTCAACCCCTGCTGGGCGGAAAAGATGAAGACCATCAGCCCCATTTCCGAGGCGATGATGGAGGCCAGTCCCAGGCGCGGACGGATGGTTCGGCCGGCCAGGACGAAGTCGTCCATCTGCCCCACGTACCGGCGCGACAGAAAGCCGACGACGATACTGACGGCGGGAAATGCCGACAGAATGCACCAATCCAGCAGTGTGAACCTGCTGTCCATCAGGTCATCATCCAGAACCAGCCGGGCCTGGAGCCCGGGCCATCATGCTCGGCCGCCGACGCTCGGCGGGCTATTAGAAGAGTCGGCCGATTCGTCCCCGACCTTTGGCAGCAACCGCCCGCGGCGGGCCTTACCGCGGGGTCTCGGCCGGCTGGACGGCCTTCTCCGCCTGGTCGCGGAGCTGGCGGTCGACGTACTGGATCTTCGCCTCGGCCACCAGCTTGGCCAGCAGTTGGTTGACGGCGGTGCGGGCCTTCTGTTCGCGGAGATCGGCGGCGAGCTTGTCCTTGACGTCGGCGAAGTTGACGTTCGACGGCTCCTCGATCCGCTCCAGCTTCAGGACGTGAAAGCTGGTCCCGGTCTGGACGGGGTGGGAGATCTCTCCGGGCCTGCTCATGGCCAGGGCGGCCTGGCGCAGGGCGGGGTTGACCTGGCTGGTGCCGGCCCCGATGGGAGGCAGGAGCCCTCCGTTCTGGCCCGAGGGATGGATGGAGTACTTGGTCGCCAAGGCGGCGAAATCGCCCTTCTGGGCCAGGTCATAGACCTTCTGAGCCTCGGCGGCCGTTTGCACCTGGATGTGGCGAATGACGGCTTTGCGCTCGTATCGCCGCCCGAATTCGACCTTCAGTTCGCTCTCGGAGACGTCGAAGTCGTTGCCCGCCAGCTTGCGGAGCAGGGCGTTGCGGGCCATGATGACCTGCCAGAGATTGCGTCCCATGTTGCGCTGGCGCAGGAGGGTGTCGAGCATGCGCTCGCGCTGCTCGGGGTTGGTCTCCTGGGGGAAGGTCTCCTTGAGGGTCAGGTCGTGCTCGGCCCGGATGTCCTGCTCGGTGACGCTGACGCCTTTGAGGCGGGCCTCCTGGCTCGCCAGTTCGCTGGCCACCAGTTGCTGGGCGATGGGCAGGCCGTACGCCCCCACCAGCAGCTCGTGCAGGCGGTCCATGGCCACCGGCTTGCCGTTGACGTAGGCCATCACGTTGGCGGCGGGAGCGGAGGGCTGACCCTCCTGGGCCCACAGGCCACCGCCCAAGAAAGACACGCCGAGAACCGCCACAATCGACAACACTATCCGCTTCTTCATAAACCACCTTGGCCCGCGGGCCGCTGCGTCCGTCTTCCGGGCCCGTCGGCGGGCCGCCGTCACGAACGACAGGAGGATTATAGCGAATCGACTCCGCCCGCCACAATGCCCGCCGTATCCTTCCAAACGCCGCTTCCACGGCTGTTTTCGCTTGACAACTCCCCCCGGGGGCAAGATAAGGACATCTCACAGCCTTTGCCCGGTGCGGGCAGGAATTGACCGACCCCTTCAGAAAGGACGCCGCCGGATGGATCAAGTCGAACATCTGCTGGCCGTGCAGAACGTGGCCGGGGAGTCGCCCATGTGGTCGCCGGCTGAGAAGGCCCTCTACTGGGTGGACTGCGAAGGCGACAAGGCCTTCCGCATGGACACCGCGGGCGGGACCTGCCGGGAATTCCAGGCCGACATGCCCGTCACGGCCATCTGCCCGCGGGCGCGGGGCGGATGGATCGCGGCCACCAAGAAAGGCCTGGCCTTCTGGGACGGCTCGGGCGGGCACTTCGAACTCATCGTGGACCCGGAGAAGGGCAACCCCGACCACCGCTGCAACGACATCGCCCTGGACCGCAAGGGACGGCTGTGGGTGGGCACGATGAACCAGAAGGATCTCACCGCCGACACCGGCTCGCTCTGGCGGCTGGACCCGGACCTCTCCCTGCACAAGATGGACGGCGGGTTCGCCGTGCCCAACGGAATCGCCTTCAGCCCGGACGACAGGACCCTCTACGCGACCGACATGTTCCACGGCAAGATCGTGGCCTACGATTTCGACCTGGCCGGCGGGACGATCGCCAACAAGCGGGACTTCGCCGTCGTGCCCAAGGAGGCGGGCATCCCCGACGGCCTGATCGTCGACGCCGAGGGCTGCCTGTGGTCGGCCCACTGGGGCGGCTGGCGGGTCACCCGCTACCGTCCGGACGGGTCCGTCGAGCGGGAGGTCCGTCTGCCCGCCGCCAACGTCACGTGCATGGCTTTCGCCGGCGAGGACCTGGACGAATTGTACATCACCACGGCCTGGGCGTTCCTGAGCGACCAGGAGCGCCAACAGCAGCCGCAGGCGGGCGACCTGTTCCGCGCCCGCCCCGGCGTGCGAGGCCTGAAGGAACCGGCTTTCGCGGGATAGCCGAACACGGCCCGATGGGCACAGGAATCAGGAGCCACCGATGTCGACCATGACCAAGGAAGAACGGGTTCTCCGCGTGATCCAGGGCAAGGACGTGGACTACCTGCCCAGCCAGATCACCTTCTCCGACCGCACGCGCGACAAGGAGATCGCCTCCGCCCTGGGCCTGGCCGGGCCTCACGAACTCGACGCCTACCTGGAAAACCACATCTGCATCACGCTGTCGTATCACGACAAGCCCCTGTTCTACCGCAACGATCGGGCGGAGATGGCCCGCCTGGCCAAGATGGGCTTCTGCGGCCCGCACTTCGAGAAGAACGTCGTCTTCGACGCCTGGGGCATGGGCATCCAGGTCGGCAGCGACGGGTTCTTCTCGTGCTTCCACCCGCTCCAGAACCAGACCCCGCCCGACTACGCCGACCACATGCCCCCCGACATGGTCCGCGAGTGCCTCTTCGAGGCGGACATCAACGTGGCGGCCGAGAAGTACCGCGCCCCGGACATCACCCGCCCGCACATCTGGGACGACATGGAGCGCGACCTGGCCCAGCACTCGGGCGAGTACCTGGTCATGCCCTCGGGCTACTTCGCCATCTACGAGCGGGTGATGGCCCTGATGGGCTTCGAAGAGTACATGATGAACATGGCCCTGGAGCCCAAGGCCGTTCACCTGCTCCTGGACAAGGTCACCGAATACCGCATCGAGTACGCCAAGAAGGTGGTCGAGATGGGCTTCAAGATGGCCCACCACGGCGACGACCTGGGCATGCAGACGGGCACGGTCTTCTCGCGCGAGATGTTCCGCGAGTTCGTCCTGCCCCGCCTCAAGGCCGCCTGGGAACCGTACAACAAGGCGGGCATCCCCATCGCGATGCACTCGTGCGGCAACCTGACCGACTTCATCCCGGACCTGCTGGAGATCGGGCTGCGCGTGCTCGAGCCGGTCCAGCCGGTGATGGACCTCAAGTACCTCAAGCGGGAGTTCGGCAAGCACCTGGTGTTCTGGGGCGGCATCGAGACGCAGAACATCCTGCCCTTCGGCACGCCCGAGCAGGTCAAGAAGCTCGCCCGCGACACCATCCGCACCCTGGGCGAGGGCGGCGGGCATATCATCGCCCCCAGCCAGGAAGTCATGAACGACGTGCCCATCGCCAACGTCAAGGCCCTGGTCGAGACCATCGTCGAGGAACGAAAGACCGTGCTGGGGGCGTAGGGTGACAGCCGAGACGCGCCCCGCGAGCTGCGAAAGCCATGAGACCTGGCACGGACACCCGTGCCTCTCCCGACTGCCAGTTTCTTGTTCTGCACGCCCCACCAGGGTACGCTTGCCCCTATGCGCACCACCTTGACTGCCGCTTTGACCGTGCTGGTCCTCGCGCCGCTGCCCGGGTTTGCCGACTCGCGGGCGGATGCGATCGCCGCCTGCGCCGCGGCGGGCGAGCGGACGTGGCGCAGCGCCCAGGACCCGCCCCCGCGTATGGGCTGCCGCGAACTGTACACCTACGCGCTGGTGCTGGCCGAGGCGGGCGCGCACAACGAGCGGATCGAGCCCCTGCTGAAGCGCGGTTCGCAGATGCACGACCGAAACCCGGACAACCGCTCGTACGGCAACTTCCGCTGGTACTGGAACGACACCAGGATCGTCGACTACAACGCCGTCGAGTTCTGCATGCAGTCGGCGGCGCCGCTCTGGCTGCGCCACAAAGACAAGCTGACAGCCGGCGCACGGGAAGTCCTGCGCGAGACGATGGAGCTGGCGGCCGAGGGCTGCCTGCGCCACCGCGTCCGCCCGGGCTACACCAACATCGCCCTCATGAACGCTCAGAACCTGCTGCTCCTGGGCCAGGCGCTGGGCAAGGTCGCACTGTCGAAGGAGGGCCAGCGCCGGCTGGACCGCGTCTGCCTGGACGTCTGGCAGAATGGCGTGCAGGAGTACGTCAGCCCCACCTACTACGGCGTGGACCTCGACTGCCTGTTGCTGATCGAGGCGATGGCTGACTCGCCCCGGGCCGTCGAGCAGGCGCGGGCCCTGCTGCGGCTGATGTGGACGGACATCGCGGCCAACTGGTACGCCCCGGCCCAGCGGCTGGGCGGCACGCGCAGCCGCGACTACAACTACCTCCGCGGCGTGGGGATGCTGGACCTGAATCTCCAGCTTGCGGGCTGGCTGGATGGTCCGGCCCCGCGGACGGCGGGCCTGGTCCTGCCGCTGCTGGGGCGGTGGAAGCCGCCCGCGGAGCTGCGCGAGCTGGCGACGAAATACCCCCGCACGATCCGCCAGTCGTGGGGAACGCGGGACGAGCAGACCCGCACCCACTACGTGTTGAGCGACGTCTCGCTCAGCGCCAGCTCGGCCGGCTACCACAGCATGGACCTGCCGCTGACGGTGGACATCGGGCAGGGGCGGCAGATGGTCCGCGGGTACTTTATCCCCGACGGCCGCCACGACCCCTATGGCATGATCAAGATCGCCGAGGGCGCCAGCGGCCACATGAAGGCCCTGCACCTGAGGCCGTTCTGGACGGCCGCCCAGGATAAGACCGACGCGGTCGGCGTGGTGGCGTACCGGCCGGGAGATATCCCGGAGGGGACCAGGACGCTGGAGTCGCATTTCGTTCTGCCGCGGGAGGTGGACGAGCTGTGGGCTGGCGGGCGGCGCGTCGAACTGATCGAGGCTCCCCGGGCCGCCAAGGCGGAGCAGGTGGTTCCGCTGGCCCGCGGCCAGGCACTGGTCATCCGCAAGGGCACAGCCGCGATGGGGGTGAAGGTCATCCTCGCCACCGACACTGCCAACCGCTCCGTCCAGCCGGCATTGATCAACGATGGGAATCCGCACGGTGCGGTGCGTCTGACGGTGCGGCATGTCGCCCGCCCGCCTGGCTCGGCCAGCCCCCCCGCCGACGTGACGACGCGCGGCGCGTCATCCTGGGGCCCGCGGGCCTGCTTCTGGATCCGCGCGGGCGGGAGCCTCGGCGACGACGACGCCTTCGATCGCTGGCGCAGGGAGTTCGAGTCGTCCGGACCCACCATGCGGGACGACAAGACCCAGAGTACCTTCTCCGTCCCGTCCGCCGGCGGACAGGTCAGCGTCGCCATCCGCCCGCCCGGCGAACTCGTGCGCCTGTCGCCCGCGCCCGCCCGGGCGGTGCTCCAGTTCGACGGGCGAGACGTCGGGCGGGAGATCCTGGCCGACATCGAGCCCGTCCGCTCCTGGCGCCGGGCGATGGAGGGCGGATCGCCCATCGCGATCCGCCCGGAGGGCACGGCCTGGGAGGTCGAGGACGGCGCCGTCGTGGGCGGGATGGAAGTCGCCGCCGACCCAGCCGCCTCGGGCGGCAAGTACGTCTGGGCCCCCGGCGAGGCGGGCGCACACGGGCAGGCCGACGGCATGGCCTGCTATCGCCTGACCGTGCCGCAGGGCGGGCGGTGGCGGTTGTGGGGACGGGTTCAGACGCCCACGCCCCAGGACGATTCCTTCTACGTGTCGATTCGTCAGCGCGGGCGGGCGCTGCTGGACCGCGCCGACTGGCACGTGGGCGTGCACAGGCAATGGGAGTGGGTCCTCTTCGCGACGGACAAGAAAGCCCCCGGCCTGGACCTGCCGGCCGGTGAACTCGTGCTGGAGATCGCCCCCCGCGAGGACGCTGCCAGGCTGGACAAGCTCTTTTTGACCCTCGACCAGAAGGCCCAGCCGCAATGAGTCCGCAGGAAGACCTTCCCGCCGACGAGGATCCGCTGCTCTGCCACCGGTGCGGCTGTATGCTGACGCCCGGCGAGGGGAGCTTCTACGTGGTGCGGATCGAGGCGTTCGCCGACCCCACCCCGCCTGCGATCGATCTGGACGACCGCGAAGGCCAGACGAGCGTCAGCGACGAGATCGAGCGGCTGATCGACCAGATGAAGGGCATGAGCGAGCGGGAACTGATGGACCAGGTGCACCGCCGGCTGACGATTCACCTGTGCGGGCCGTGCTACAGAAGATGGATTGAGGACCCCGCGAAGAAGTAGCGCCTTCGCGGACGGGTGGGCTCGTCGGCTCATGGGGGTCGGACGCGAAAGCCCACGGAAGGCCTCCCCCAGGGGCAGGTCCGTGGGCTTTCGCTGGAACGACCTGACGTTTCGACTGGCGCCCTTTGTTCGGACGCCAATCGTCAATCGGCAATCACTTCCGTCGTCGGATGTACCCTCCCAGGCCCGTGCCCGCGAGGGCCAGCAGGGCCAGCGTGACCGGCTCGGGGACTTGGAGGGCCAGCATGTTGCCGGCGACGTCCTGCCCGCTGAGCAGGCTGGGGTAAAAGCGAAGCAACGCGATGTCGCCGGTCAAATTCGGCTGGTTGCCGAAGGCGGACGCCCCCGCGACACCGCCCAAGCCGGAGTTGTCGCTGCCGGCCCAGTCGTTTAGGCCGCTCACCGCAGGGCTCGTGTGCCGCAGGATCCCGTTGACGTACAACAGGGCCTGGTCGTTGTCCAGGTCGGCCAGGGCGACCACGTGGAGGAAGTCCGCGAGTTCGCTCGCCGGCAGGCTGGCCAGGTCGAACTGCGCCTGGGCTTTGGCCGAACCGTCCTTGACGTCAAAGTGCAGGATGCTGCCCTGCAGCCACAGTCCTGTTCCGTCTGTGGATCCGCCGGTCTCAAAGATCGTCTGGTTGCCGTTGTAACCGGAGGGACGGAAGAGAAGTTCCCAACTGGCCGAGGTGCCGGAGGGGTTGCCCGCGATCTTCTCGAAGGAATTGGTGGCGGCGGAGGCCGACCCGTCAAAGTGATACGCGTGGGTCACGCCTTCCCAGAACGGGCTGTCCACTGCGACGCGCGGGATCCCGCTCATGTCCCAGTTGAACTGGTCGGCGTCGCCGTTGTTGGGGCGGCTGCCGATGGAGTCGTTGAACGAGCCGGAGGGCTGAGCGTTGCTGGCGTCGTAGTTGAGGGCCACGCCCAGGGCCGTGCCCGGCTTCAGGCCCAGGCGGTCGCCCGAGCCGGTGACGTAGTGCGTCTGCACCGACCGCAGCGTCAGGGCCGAGCCGTACGAGGCCACCTCATCGATGGTGCCCTGGAAGTAGTGCTCGTCGCCGGTGTCGGTGCCGCTGTCGAAACGGGTGGCGTCGTTCATCGCCCCGATCCCGTTGGCGCCGGTGGGCGAGTCCAGGGGGTTCAGGGGGTTCGCGGTGGTGGCGATCTTGGCGCTGACCGGCGCGCCGTTCACGTAGGTGATGAAGGTGCCGGCAACGGAATCATAGGCGCCGACGGCGTGGTAGGGTCGCCCCGGCTGGACCTCGATCCGGGCGGGGAAGTGGCCCGTGTCGTTCTCCCACGCGCCGGCGTGGACGTAGTACTTGCCGCTGTCCTGCTGGATGTACAGGTTGGCCCCGTGGGTCGTGCCGCCCTCTTCGAAGATCACGCGACGGTTGGTGCCGGATGGGAAGGCCTCGGTGGCAAACCACGCCTCCTGGCTCCTCTGCAAGCCCCCGCCGTTCAACGTGGCATTGTTGGGGATGTTGACCACGTCGTTGGACCCGTCGAACAGGACCGACGAATTGGCCGAGGCCGCCAGCAGACTCGGCTGGGCCGTCGCGGGGCTGCCGGCGTAGCTTCCGTCAACCGGAGAACTGATCGTGCCCTCGTTGTAGGCCTTGGCCCCGCTGGCCTCGCCCAGGCGCCAATATCCCTGCGGCGCGTCGGCCTGCACTGCCTGCCAGTAGGCGGCGACCGTCTTGCCGGCCTGGGCGGCGATCTCGGCGCGGGTCAGGGCGTTGTCGTAGATCCGGACGTCGTCCATCCTGCCGGTGAACTCCCGGCTGGAGAAATCCTGTCCGATGTACACGTCGCGGTTGCTGGCGGTGTTGATGTCGGTGCTCTGGCGGGCGCCGTCGCCCTCCAGTTCGCCGTCCACCCACAGCCGGGCCGTCTTCACGTCGCTGCCGCTGGCGTCCCAGGTCACCGCCACGTGGTGCCACTGGTTGTCGCGGATGTCGGTCGTGCCGACCTGGAATCCGCCGTTGACCTCCAGGCGGATCGTCCCAGCCTGGCCGTTGCTGTCCTGGACGCGGAAATTCCACTTCTGCCCGGTGCTGTTCGTGCCCCAGGAGACGATGGAGTGGTTGGTCGCACCGAGGGGCACCTTGATCCAGGCGGACACGGTCCGCGGATCGGTGCCCGTGACGCCTTTGTACCCGGTGGCGACCAGATAGTCGTTCGAGCCGTCGAAATCCAGGGAGTACCCTCCCGTGAAGACCGGCGGCACGTCGCTGACCCAGTCGGTGGACGTGTCCATGTTCGTAAGGGTGGCGGTTCGGTTGTACCCGCTAACGTCGCTGGCCATCCCGCTGCCGGGTCCGTCGTTCATGGACCAGTGGGCCACCAGGCCCGCCTGGGCGCCTGCCGCCAACGCGAGAATCAGTACAAATGCCAACCCCCCGGTTTGTGCCAGGTGCTTACTGATCATAGTATTCTCCTCGTCGTTAGATGCTCATGCGCCACGAGATATGGCGCGAACACCATGAAAAACCGAACCAGATTTGACGCAGCCTCACACTTCTATTGTCCACGGAAGAGCGCGATTGTCAACCGGGGTTTTCATCCATTTCTCATAAAAGAGGACGTGCCTGATCGTCTCATTCAGGGCGCGCGGAGCGGGCGGCGGGGAACAGGACGCTGGTGGTCGGCTAGGAGATGCCTTCGGGGGCTTCGACCTCGCCCTTGGGACGGTGCTTCCAGCGCCGATGGACCCAGAAGTACTGCTCGGGGTAGCGGCGGATGGCCTCTTCCAGCGCGTGGGTGTATTCCTGGGTGATCCACCGCAGCGGGTCGTCGCGGTCGGCCCACTCGGCCGGTTCGATGATCCGCTGTGGCCAGACCTCGAAACGGAAGGCCGCCCCGATCCGCCGGCAGCACATCAGCGCGACCGGCACCTGGAACTGCATGGCCATCAGGGCGATCGATTTGAACGTCGAGGCCTTGCGGGCGAAAAAGTCCACGAACAGGCCTTTGCGCCCGGCATCCTGGTCGCACACGAACGAGAGCATCTCGCCCCGCCCGAGCACCTGCTGGACCTGCTCAGCGGCCCCTTTCTTGTAGATGATCCGCTGCCCGGTCCGCTCGCGGACCGAGACGATGTAGTCGTTGATGTAGGGGTTGTCGATCGCCCGGGCCACGGCATAGCCGGGAAAGCCGATGGTGGCGGAGAGATAGCCGGCGATCTCCCAGTTGCCGAAGTGCCCGGTCAGGGCGATCAGCCCGGCGCGGCGCTGGATCATGAGGCGGGCGACCTCGCGGTAGTCGCTCAGGCTGATGTAACGATGCCAGCGGTCGTGGCGCACCAGCGAGGGCGTCAGCAGAACCTCCAGCCCCATGTAGCACATCGACCGCATCGACTCGCGCGCCACCCGCGCCAGGCGCTGCTCGTCCCATTCGGGAAAGCTCAGCCGCAGGTGCCCGATGGCCCGCCGGCGGTGTCGGCTGCTGCAGCGAAACAGCAAGTCGCCCAGCCGCCCGGCCAGGCGGTAGGCCGTCGGCAGGCCCAGCATGCGCAGGAACATCACCGCCGTCCGCAGGGCGACGTAGACCAGCAGGTCCAGGAACTTGTTGCGCGGCTTGGCCATGGTTCATTGACTGTTGAAGACCGACGCGGGATTATTCCATGTCCCGGTCTCGTTCGCCACCGTCTTTTGCTCCCGCTGCCTCTCCCATTCCCTGGTCCCTCTTCCCTATTCCCTCCGCAGGATGTAGAATCCCGAGACCATGAACGAGATTCGGCTCTTTGTCAATCAACTCGTCCCGGGCCAGACACTCGACCAGATCTTCCTGGTCCGCGACAAGGACCTGCGGACGACCAAGACGGGCGATCTGTTCATCCTGTGTACGCTGGCCGACAAGACCGGCACGGTGCCCGCGCGGATGTGGCAGGCGTCGCAGGCGATCTTCAACTCCATCGCCATCGACGGCTTCCTCCACGTCAAGGGACGGACCGAAGACTACCGCGGCAGCCTCCAGTTCATCATCGACGCCTGCCGCCCCGTACCGAGCGAGAAGGTCGAGATCGCAGACTACCTCCCCGTCACGACCGGCGACATCGAGGAGATGTGGAGCGAGCTGCTGGAGATCCTCCGCGGCGTGCGTGACAAGCACCTGCGGTTGTTGATCAAGAAGTTCGTCGAGGACAAGGAGTTCGTCGCCGCCTTCAAGCGCGCCCCCGCCGCCGTCCAGCTCCACCACCCCTTCATCGGCGGGCTGCTGGAGCACACGCTCAACGTCGCCCGCCTGGTGCGGGTCGTCCTGCCGCTGTACCCGCAGCTCAACGCCGACCTGCTGCTGGCCGGGGCGTTCTTCCACGACTGCGGCAAGACGGCCGAACTGTCCGCCGGCACGTCCATCAACTACACCGAGTGCGGACAACTCGTGGGGCACATCAACCTCGCGGCCGTCTGGCTGGCCCGGCGGGCCGAGGAGGTCAGCCAGGACTCTCCCGAGCCGTTCCCCCCGAGGCTGCTGAGCCTCCTGCAGCACCTGGTGCTCTCGCACCACGGCGAGCACGAATACGGCTCGCCCAAGCTGCCGGCCATCCCCGAAGCGTTCGTGCTGCACTATCTGGACAACCTCGACGCCAAGGTCTTCATGACCCTCCGCGACATCCAGAACGATCCCGACCCGAAGAACGCCTTCACGCAGTACAACCGGGCCCTGGAGACGAGGCTGTTCAAGTTCAGCACCGAGCCGCCCGCCGCGCCCGCGGAGACCCCGCCCAAGCCGAGAAAGGGCGGACTGGACTGAGTCACAGCCACAGAAAACTCGCGGCCAGCGCGATCAGGACGCAGGCGCCGGCGATCTCGGCCCAGCGGCCCAGGGCCTGACCGATCCGTCGCCCCAGCGCCACGCCGGACAGGGCCATCCCGCCCGCTGTCAGGCCGATCACCACGCTGGGGACCCAGATGACCTGCCCCTCGATCCCCAGCGAGAAACCCACCACCAGGGCGTCCATGCTGGTGGCCAGCGACAGGACCATCAGCGACCAGCCTCGGGTGGGGTCCGCGCCGGGCGAGGCGCCGGCGGTCGCCTCCGGCTTCTGCTCGCCTCCCCCTGCCTCCGCGCCGGTGTGGCCTTTGAGGGCTTCGTAGAGCATCTTGACGCCCACCGCGAAGACCAGGCCCGCCGCGATGTACCGCCCGTACGCCTCCAGCAGGCCCGCCAACTGCCGCCCGCCCGCCCAGCCGATCACCGGCATGAGGAACTGGAACAGCCCCATGTGCCAGGCCAGGCGGAACTTCTGCCTGGGCCCGTGCCACTTGACGCCGACGGCCATGCACACGCTCATGGCGTCCAGGCCCAGGCCCACGGCGACGGCGATGATCTGGTAGACGGACAATGGATTACCGCTTGGGTTCGTAGACCGCGATGCACACAATCTGCCGCAGGTAGAGCGGCTTCTCGTCGGCGAACTTCACCGGCGCCGCGGAGTCGTCCTTCTGGTCTTCCTTGAGCCAGGGCACCTCCGCCAGCTCCCCGCAGCGCACCCGTCCGCCGTTGTCGGCCACCCACACCGTCCGCCCCACGTACGGGCGGAGCATCTCGGCGGCATAGTAGCACGGCAGGGCCAGGCCCTGGTGGACCAGCTTGTAGCCCTCCGGCGGCATCGGAGCCTGGGCTTTGTCCGTCGGGTTGTTCGATTGACTGGTCATGTGCGATCTCCCGGTCCTGGGCAAGAGTCTACCGGATCGCCGCGGCGGCGTCCAGAACGCGCGGGGCGACGTGCGCCCAGCCAGGAAATCCGCGGCCGCCCACAAGAACGACCCGCGCCGACCGTTTGTACAGGCAGTGCTTGCCGTCTTTGCCGGCCCCATTGGGAGAACCGCCATGTCACAACGCCTGAATCGCCGCGAGATGTTGCAGGGCAGTGCACTGGCCGCCGCCGCGATGCTCGCCTGCGGAAGAGCCAACTCAGCCGAGTCGAACTCCCCCAACGAGAAGCTGAACCTGGCGTTCGTGGGCGCGGGCGGGCGCGGATCGGCCAACCTCGACCAGCTCAAGGACCACAACGTCGTCGCCCTGTGCGACGTGGACGAGAAGCGCGCGGGCGCTACGTTCGAGAAGTACCGCAAGGCCCGACGATTCCAGGACTACCGCAAAATGCTCGACACCATGGCCAGGGAGATCGACGCCGTGGTCGTCAGCGCCCCCAATCACATCCACGCCCCAGCCAGCGCCACAGCCATGCGCATGGGCAAGCACGTCTACTGCGAAAAGCCGCTGACTCACTCGGTTCACGAGGCCCGGGTGCTGGCCCAGTTGGCCGCCGAGAAGAAGCTGGCCACCCAGATGGGCACGCAGATCCACGCCTCCGACAACTACCGCCGCGCCCTCGAGATCCTCCGCTGCGGCGCGATCGGGACGGTCCGCGAGGTGGACGTGTGGACGAAGGCCGCTGAGGGCGGCGGCAGCCGCCCGAGCGACACCCCGCCCGTGCCGGCCACGTTGAACTGGGACCTGTGGCTGGGCCCGGCCCCCCAGCGCCCCTACCACCCCTGCTATCTGCCGCGACAGTGGCACTTCTGGTGGGACTTCGGCGGGGGCGTGATCGGCAACGTCGGCTGCCACTTCATGGACCTGGCGTTCTGGGCCCTCGAACTGCGACATCCGACGACGATCCAGGCCGAGGGCGACCCGGTCAGCGGCGAGACCACCCCCAAGAAGATGACCATCCGCTACGAGTTCCCCGCCCGCAACCAGCAGCCGCCCGTGGCGCTCACGTGGTACCAGGGTCGCTGCTCGCCGCGCGTCGCCGATCACAAGATCGCCGCCTGGCCCTTCTGCTTCCTGTTCGTCGGCGACAAGGGCATGCTCGCCGTCAATTACGGCGCGCGCGTCCTGCTCCCCGATGACAAGTTCGCCGGCTACAAACCACCCGCGCCGACGATCGCCAGTTCCATCGGCCACTGGAAGGAGTGGGTCGCCGCCTGCAAGACCGGCAGCCCGACCAACTGCAACTTCGACTTCGCGTCGGCCGTCACCGAGACGGTGCTGCTCGGCAACATCGCGTTCCGCACCGGGGCCAAGCTCCAGTGGGACGGGCCGAACCTGAAGGTCACCAACTGCGAAGAGGCGCAGCAGATGCTCGGCCGCGAATACCGCAAGGGTTGGACACTGTAGCCTTGGTATAATCTCCTGCCGTGCGGGAGCGTGCCCGCGGGTTCGTTCGGTTCTGCAGACGGAGCAGCGGCATGAAGACGATTGGACTGGTTGGCGCGTGTGTGTTGGCGATGGGGTTGCTTGCGGTGGCGGCGGAGGAGCCCAAGGCGGTCGGCGCTAAGCGGGCCTACGCGGTTACTTGCACAGCCTCGCAGGCCGACGACGTGGTGACCGTCAACACGAAGATCCAGGAGCGGCCAAGCGGCGGTAAGCCGTCGGTCCTCTCCGCACCGACAGTGACGCTGCGCGACGGCACGCGGGCGACGATCACGGTCGGCCAGAAGAACGCCGCCCACGCCAAGGAGGGTCAATCAGCCGACGACATCACCGACGGCCTGCGGGTGGAGATCGTCAAGGCTGTGGGGCAGGACCAGGTCATCGTGCTCGTAACCGTTCTGGAGGCGGGCAAGATCGTCCACGCCGAGGCGCAGACGGCGGCGATTCAGCGATAGAAGCCGCCCTCCCGCCCGGCGAAACCAGCAGGACCGCCGGCGCCTACAGATCGCGCGCGCCTGTCTCCGCGAGCCTGGCCACCGTGGCCGCGAAGCCCCCGGGCGTGCCCGTGTCCAGCGCCCGCCCGGCAATGCGGACCAGGTAGTAGGCCTGGGGGAACCGCTCCAGCAGCATGGACTGCGCGTCGGCGAGCGCGACCTCCCGCCCGCTGCCGGCCAGCGAGCGGTCCAGTTCCTGGAGGCAGTCGAAGATGGTCCGGCGGAAGAGGTAGATGCCGCAGTGGGCCAGGTATCGCCCGGAGGGCAGGCCCGGCGTGACCAGGCGCTGGCGGGCGGCGGAAACGGAGGGCTTTTCGATGAAGTCGGTGCAGCGGTAGAGGTTGCCGTCGATCAGCTCGCCGCGGGCCGTGCCGACAAGGGCCAGGTCGTCCTGGTCCACCTCTTGCATGCCGATGACGGCCTGGGCGTCGGGGAGCTTGTCGAAGGCGGCTGTCACCTGGGCGGCGCAGGGGCGGGCGGGGTCGTCGGACCGGTAGACGTGGTCGCCCAGCAGGAGCATGAAGGCCTGCTCGTCGGCGACGAAATCTCGGCTGCGAAGGACGGCCTCGCCGAACCCGGCCGGCCGGGGTTGGAGGAAGTACTCGATCCGGCTGGGCAGGTCGTCGGCGCCGGCCTCACGGGCGGCGGCGAAGTAGCGTTCCAGCAGCTCCTGCTGGCCGGGGGAGACGATCACGCCGGCGTGCCGCACGCCCGCGGCGGCGGCTTCGGCCAGGATCTGGTGCAGCACCGCCCGCACTCGTCCCGCGGAGTCCACCAGCGGGAAGAGGGCCTTGGGCAAGACGGCCGTCATGGGCATCAGCCTCGTGCCCAGTCCGGCCACCGGGATGATGGCTTTGCGGATCATGGGTATACGGTACTCAGGGCGGGAGTGGTTGGCAATCGCCCAGTTGCCACAATCCATTGCCCTCCGGGCGATTCCGGATTATAGTAACCGCCCAGCTTCGCGCAGCCGGACGGCTGCGTTACCAGGAGTGCATGATGAAGATCTGGCTCAACGGCAATCTGGTGGATCGATCCGAGGCCAAGCTGTCGGTGTACGACCACGGCATGCTGTACGGCGACGGCGTGTTCGAGGGCATCCGCGTCTACGGCGGGAAGGTGTTCCAGTGCCAGGCCCACATCGACCGCCTGTTTGAGTCGGCCCACAAGATCCGCCTGGCCATCCCGCTGACCAAGCAGGAGTTGTCCGACGCGATGTACGCGACGCTGCACGCCAACGGCCTGACCGACGCCTACATTCGTCTGCTGGTCACGCGGGGCGAGGGCCTGCTGGGGCTCAACCCCTTCAATTGCGCCACCCCCGGCGTGGTCATCATCGCCGATCAGATTGCGCTCTACCCCGAGGAGATGTACAAGAACGGGATGGCCGTCATCATCGCCAAGACCGTCCGCACCTCCACGACGATGCTCGACCCTTCGGTCAAGAGCCTCAACTACCTCAACAACATCATGGCCAAGATCGAGGCCATCGACGCCGGGGTGGCCGAGGCGATCATGCTCAACGCCCGCGGGCAGATCGCCGAGTGCACCGGCGACAACATCTTCATCATCAAGGACGGCACGGTCTACACCCCGCCGCCGTCGGCCGGCATCCTCATCGGCATCACCCGGGGCGTGGTCATCAAACTGGCCAAGCGCCTGGGCATCCCGCTGGTGGAGAAGGAGATCGCGCCGGCTGACCTGTACGCCGCCGACGAGTGCTTCCTGACGGGGACGGCCGCCGAGGTCATCGCTGTCACCCGGATCGACGACCGCCGCATCGGCACGGGCCGGCCCGGTGAGATCACCGCCCGCCTGCTGGCGGCCTTCCGGGAGTTCATCGCCTCCGACGAGGCCTAGGCCCGCAAGGCGGAAACTGGACGTCTGCCCGCAATGCAGCTTGACAAGCCGCCCGGACCGGACAATAATAGCCATGTTGGCCCATCATGTGCCGACCGACGCGGGCGTAATTCAGTGGTAGAATGCCAGCTTCCCAAGCTGGACGTCGACGGTTCGAATCCGTTCGCCCGCTGTGCGAAAACCCCTGCAAAACCGCGTGTTTTCAGGGGTTTGTTTCTTCTAGCTCAGCCGTGAGATCAGATCAATCCATCTTCTGGCGAGACAGTTCAGCCAGCCAGGGATCGTGCAGGACGAGGTTCTGGCGGTTATCCTGGAACCACTTGAGGTAGTAGGCCCCGATTGCCTTGGTCGACCTGGCCTCATCGTTGTCCTCCTGCAGACGGAGGGGCGAGGGCTGGGGCAAACCGGAGGCCTTGGCTGAATTGGACATCAGCACCATCACCCGTTTCTGGAGGTTGCGGTGCGGCACGCCGGCCATGTTGCTTTCCCCTGGCTCGTTGAACACCCCGAGCATTCGCTCGACGGCCTGTTTCTCGCCGCGACGGGCAAGGTTGAGAGCCGCCCACGCGCCGGGGTCGCCGGGCAGGGACTTCGTCTTCTCGAGTTCGGCCATGCCCGTCTTCTCGTCCTCGAAGCACAAGTACACGGCCCCCGCGACGCGGACGAACGGGTCTTCCGCCCTCAGCAGCGTCCGCATCTGGATGGCACGGTCCTTGCCGCAGAAATGAGCGAAGAACGACCCGACGCCGTACCCCCTATCCGCGCTGCTCCAGTCGGTGCCTGTGTTCTTCCACTTGGCCAGGTAATCCGCCACGGGCGAGGGGTCGTGGCGGGTCAGCAGCGTGAAGGCTTGCCCCCACCGATCGGATTTCTGGTCCGCCAGCACAGTGCGAAGCTGTTTCAGCGTTTCGGCAGAAGGGGTGTCCTTGGGCTGGGCCCCACCTTCCTCCTCGTCGGCCGGGGCAGTGGCCGGCCTTGTGGCGGCCGATACCTGCAGCCTGCGGCGAATCTGCTTCTTGACCTCCTCCAACTCGTGTTTGCTCAAGGGCCAGCGGTCCGCCGGCAGCGTGTTCAGCCGGTCAAGCATGTGGATCCCGCCGGCTTCCTGCAGCAACGAGACGCCACGGTTGTATGTACTGTCTTTTTCGCGTTCGACCAACTCCAGCAGGTAATTCAGGGCATCACCCAGGGTCTTGACGGGAGCGAGAGTCTTTTCAGCCTTGGCTTCGGCCGCTTCGTCTCGGTGCCGTCCAAGCAGGTGTTTGAGGAGATAGGCCCGGACCAGAGCCAACTCCTGTTCCTCGGGCGACAGGTTCATCAGTCGCTTGAGTTCCGCACGAAAGTCGCCGACGTTCTTCCACGATTTGTCCTCAAAACGGAACGCGGAATCATCGTTGTCGGTCGGCATGACATGGAGGCCCTGAAACAAGGGCGTGCGGTAGTCGGAGGGGATTTTGCGCCACCACAACGGCACGGGCCCCCCGGATGACGTGCTCATCATCGTGGACGGCGGTCTGCGGAACGCGGTGACGAACAGCCGCTGTCCGATGAGGACGATGGGAAACTGCGGCTCCCAGCAGTTGACGGTGATCTCGATGGCCACCTCGCTGCCGGCCGGCGGGCCCTTGAACGACTCGACCACCTTGTACCGGGCGACGATCCCGCCGGCCGTCGTGCATTCCACCACCGCCACCAGGTCGGCCCCCAGCACGAGCTGGTCCCACCTCAGTGGATCGATGGTAGTCGCGCGGGCCGGCTCCGCCGCCAACGCCGCCAGAACCATCGTGACCAGGAAGCTTGACGCGAGTGTGCGGGCGCCCGTTCGAGAGAGTCTCCGCTGTTGATCCATATTGAACCCCTTTGCGTAACGACGGAGGTATTGTCCCCCGCCGGCCCCCAGGTCGTCAAGGCGGTTCCGTCGACCGCGCTTGATCGCTACGAATGCAATGCGGCTGAGTGCGTTCTTTATTTGGGTGTTTCTGCCGACGCGAAGGAGCTGCTATGGCCGTGAACATCACAAAGATGGCCTGGCTCGGATTGGCCGCCCTGCTGGCGGCCGGGACGGCTGAGGTGCGGGCCCAGGAGCGGATCGTCGTAGGCGAACCGGCCTGCTCGCTTCAGCGCCTGGCCGGGCGGGAGGTGCGGCGGTACCTTTACCTCCGCACCGGCCGGCTGGCGGTCCTGTCGGGCGACCGCGAACTCCGCGGACAGACCATCGTCGTCGCGTGCAAAGGCCAAGAGCCGGTGGCCGATCCGGCGGTGAGGGCGGCAGCCGGGAAACTCCAGCCCCAGGAGTTTGTCCTCAAGACGACGGCTGGGCCGGACGGGACGCGAACGTGGTGGATCGTCGGAGGCGACGGACAGGGAGCCCTCTACGGGGCCTATCGTTTCGCGGAGAAGCTCGGCGTGCGGTTCTATCTGCACGGCGACGTCGCGGGCGATGAGCGGCTGACCGCCATCCCGGATATGGACGAGACGGGACGCCCCCTGTTCGCCCTGCGCGGGGTGAATCCGTGGGGCTCGCACCCGTTCGGCTTCGACGCCTGGAGCAGCGACGACTACAAGGCGATCTTCGCCCAGCTTGCGAAAATGCGGATGAACTTCCTCGGCGTGCACTGCTATCCGGAGGGCCACCCCTACGCCGAGCCGACGGTGTGGCTGGGGACGCGGGGCGACTTCGACGATCGCGGGCGGGTCACCGCAAGCTACCCGTCGCACTACTTCAACACGCTGGTCAAGGGCCACTGGGGTCCGATGCGGTCCGGAGCGACCGGCGAGTTCAGTTTTGGCGGGTCGCTGCTGTTCGAGGACGACGCGTGGGCTCCGCCGGTGATGGCCGGTCACTGCCCCCAGCCGCAGACCCCGCAGGCCTGCAACGACGTGTTCAACCGCATGGGCGAACAGTTTCGCGACGCCTTCGCCTTCGCCCGCGGCCTGGGCGTCAAGACCTGCGTCGGGACGGAGACGCCGGTGATCATGCCCGCGTCCCTGCGCGAGCGGCTGAAGCAACAGGGGAAGAACCCCGACGACCCAGCCGTCGTCCGCGAGGTGTACGAGGCGATGTTCCGACGCATCGCCGCGAGCCACCCGCTGGACTACTTCTGGCTCTGGACGCCGGAGGGCTGGACCTGGCGGGGCAACAAGCCGGAGCAGTACTCCCGGACGGTGGCCGACATCTGCCTGGCCATCGAGGCATTGGAGAAGTCCGGCGCCCCCTTCCGCCTGGCCACGTCTGGCTGGGTGCTCGGGCCGCAGCACGACCGGGCGGCGCTGGACCGCGACCTGCCAAAGGACGTGCCCATGAGCGCGATCAGCCGGCAGCTCGGCTGGAGCGAGGTGGACGAGGCCTACGGGCGGATCCGCGCCCGCCAGACGTGGGCCATCCCGTGGCTGGAAAGCGATGCCCAACATGGCCTGGCGGCGATGCAGCTTTTCGTCGGACGGATGCGGCGCGACGCCGCCGACGCGCTGGCCTACGGCTGCCAGGGGCTCATGGGGCTGCACTGGCGCACAGACGCCCTGGGGCCGAACGTCTCGGCGCTGGCCCAGGCGGCCTGGGACCAGGGAGGGTGGAACCCCGCGCCCGGCAGGCTGCCGGGTCAGGCCGCGGCGCCGCGAGACGGGCCGATCGGCGGGAAGGTGGCCAACTACCCCGGCCGGACCATCGCCAAGAGCGACGACGCCCCGCTCTATCAGACATGCCGCTACGACATGGGCGGCTACAACCTCAAACTGCCCAACGGCCGATACCGCGTCACGCTGAAGTTCTGCGAGCCGCACTTCGACGCCGCGGACAAGCGGATCGGCGACTTCACCCTCCAGGGCAAGACGGTCCTCGCGGGGCTGGACATCTTCGCCCGCACGGGCAAGTTCGCGGCGCTGGACGTCACCTTCGACGGCGTCGAGGTCGCTGACGGCTGGCTGCGGCTGGGCGTGACAGCGAAGGTATCGATGCCGTGCATTTCGGCGATCGTGGCGGAGGGCCCGGCGGGCACGCGCAAGGTCAACTGCGGCGGGCCGGCCTACAAGGACTACGAGGCCGACACGGAGACGTCGGCCGCCAAGCCTCGCTACCTGGCCTGCGACGACTTCTACGCCGACTGGGCTGCGGCCAACTTCGGCCCGGCCGCCGGGCCCGCGGCCGCGAAGGTTTTCACCGCCATCGACGGGCGGCTGCCGATCAGCGTGGCCGGCGGGTGCCCGTCGGGCTCGCTCAAGGCCGACCCCGCACCGTGGGAAAACGTGGCGAAAGCCTACGCTTTCGTGGAGGAGTTGGAGCAGGTTCGCCCGCTGGTGCGCGGACCGGGCAACCTGGAGCGGTTCGACTGGTGGCTCAACTCGCTCCGGTACCACCGCTCGCTGCACGAGATGCGATGCGCCCTTGGGCGATTCGACGCCCTGCTGAAGGCCAGGAAGTCCGACGCCGCCCTGACCCAGTACAAGGAGTTGCTGGCCCTGTACGGGCAGACGTACCGCCTGCTGCTGGAGACGGTGAACACGCCGGGCGGGCTGGCGATGGTGGTGAACCTGGAAAACCAGGCCCAGTTCCGGCCCGTCGTGGTGGACGGCCCGGGCAGACGGCTGGAGGCGGCGCTGGGCCGGCCGCTGGGCGACGACGCCAAGCCGCCCAAGGCGTACCAGGGCCGGCCCCGACTGATCGTGCCCACGGTACGGTCGGTGGTTGCCCGCGGCGAGGCGCTGCGTCTCAAGGTGATCGCGCTGGACAACCAGCCCGTGCGGCAGCTGAGCGTGTTCTGGCGGCCGCTGGGCAAGGGCGAGTTCTCGCGCATCCAGACCGAGCACGTCGCGCGGGCGGTGTATCGCGCCGCCCTGCCGCCGGCGGGCGAGGACTTCGAGTATTACATCGAGGCCGCGACGGCGGCCGGCGGCAAGCTGGTCTGGCCGACGACGGCGCCGGGCCTGACTCAGAGCGTCGTCGTCCTGCCCGCCGACGCGAAGTAGCCGACCGGCAAACGGTTGGAATCTCGCCCGCCGCACGAACCATAGCATGCGCTGGACGCGCCATCGGCCGCGCGATACCCTGTTGGCATGGCCAATACCATCATCGCGTACGACCTCGGCACGGGCGGGATCAAGGCTTCCCTGTACCATCGCGACGGCGAGTGTCTGGGCGACGCCTTCGTCGCCTACGACACGAGCTACCCCCAGGCCTCCTGGCACGAGCAGCGACCCGACGACTGGTTCCAGGGCGTGGTGGCCGCCACGCGGAAGCTGCTGTCAGCCGGACGGGCGGACGCGGGCGACATCGCCTGCCTGGCCATCTCCGGCCACAGCCTCGGCTGCGTGCCCCTGGACGCCCAGGGGCGGCTGTTGCGGGCGTCCACGCCCATCTGGTCCGACAAGCGCCCCACCGCCCGCCAGCTCGATCCGTTCTTTGCGAAGATCGACCCCGTCCGCTGGTACCGCACCACCGGATGCGGCTTTCCCCCCGCGCACTACACCGTCTTCAAGATCCTGTGGTACCGCGACCACGAGCCGGACATGTTCCGCCAGGTCCGCACCATCGTGGGCACCAAGGACTATGTCAACTTCCGCCTGACCGGACAGATCGCCACCGACTACTCCTACGCCTCCGGCTGCGGGCTGTACGACCTGCTGAAATGGGACTACAGCGACGAGTTGCTGGCGGCCGCGGGACTCACGCGCGAGCTGCTGCCGCCCATCGTGCCCGCGACGCAGATCCTGGGCGAGCTGTCGGCCCAGGCCGCTAACGAACTGGGCCTGCCGCGATCGGTCAAGGTGGCCTGCGGCGGGGTGGACAACTCCTGCATGGCCGCCGGCGCCCGGGCCATCGCCCCGGGGCGGACCTACGCCTCGCTGGGCAGCTCGGCGTGGATCGCAGCCATCAGCGACAAACCGCTGCTGGAGGACCGGGCCAAGCCGTATGTCTTCACCCACGTCGTGCCGGGCCTGTTCACCAGCGCGACGGCGATCTTCTCCAGCGGCACGAGCTTCAAGTGGGTCCGCGACCGCTTCTGCCAGGACCTGCTGGCCCGCGCAGCCGCCGAGGGCAAGGACGTATATGAGTTGATGACCGCCCTGGCCGCGACCTCGCCCGTGGGGGCGAACAAGCTGCTGTTCAACCCGAGCCTGGCCGGCGGGTCCTCGCTGGAGGCCAGCCCGCATATCCGCGGGGCCTTCGCGGGCATCGATCTCGGCCACACGCAGGCCGACGTGATCCGCTCGGCCATGGAGGGCATCGCCCTCAACCTCCGCATCGTGCTGGACGAGCTTCGCCGCCTCTGCCCGGTGGCCGGCGAGATGGTCGTCGTGGGCGGGTCCAGCCGGAGCGAACTGTGGCGACAGATCTTCGCCGACGCCTTCGGCATCGACATCGTCAAGACCACCGTGGGCCAGGAGGCCGGCTCGCTCGGGGCCGCCGCCGTGGCCGCCGTCGGGGCGGGCCTGTGGAAGGACTTCTCCCCCATCGACGACGTCCACAAAATCCAAGCCGTCGCCAAGCCCATCCCCGCCAACCGGGCGGCGTACGACAAGCTCCTGCCCGCGTTCCGCACCATGGCCCTCAGCCAGGCGAAGTTGGGCGACGAGCTGACTGCCCTGGAGTTGTAGCCGCTCGGCTGACCTTTTAATTACCCACATCTTCCACAGACCTGACCGCTGCGCCTTAGGGGCGGGCGTCAGGGCCGAAGGCCCGTAACAGAGTAGCCCAGGCCGAAGCGAAGCGCAGGCCTGGGTACGGTCGGGCGTTTTCCGCGCAGCCCCAACGGGGCGACACACGGCGTTGAACACCCATCGCGTCGCGGCGATCATTCCGCGTCTGTTGTATCGCCCCGTTGGGGCTTCCCCTTCCTGGCCCGTTCACCCTGGCCTGCGCTTCGCTCCGGCCAGGGCTAGATTGTGCCGGCCCGTTGGGCCTGTGCCCAGGCCTGCCTGCCGCAGGCAGGCAGCCCCCAAGGGGGCGGCGAGGATGAAGATGTGGGTAATTGAAAGTCGGCTGACCGCAGCCCATGAACGCATCTCAGGAAGGCGGCGTGCTCGCTGGTTTGACCTGCCACGCCGCGGGTTCGCTCCCGGCAGTCGGCACTTGCGATCTCGGCGGTTTGTGCTAAGCTGTGGGGGTGACGGAAATCAAGATGCCCTCGTACGGTACAACGCGTCGCACAGCCTTCACGCTGGTCGAGCTGCTGGTGGTCATTTCGATCATCTCGCTGCTGCTGTCGCTGCTGGCCCCGACGCTGACGCGGTCGCGGGAACTGACCCGCCGGGCCCTCTGCGCCAACAACCTCCACCAGATCCACGGGGCCGTCACCACCTACTCCTCCGAGCGCCGGGACTGGCTGCCGACGATGAACGACGGCTCGTCCACCAATCCCCAGAACAATCTCACCTGCACCCACTGGTCCAGGTGGTACTACATCGTGGGCATGGGCTACAACAACCTCGGCAACCTCCGCGTCAGCGGGCACCTCACCGGCGGGGAGATGCTCTACTGCCCCAGCCAGAAGAATGAGGCCTTCACGTACGAGTACTACTCGCCCTGGCCCAAGTCCGTCCAGCCCGGTCCGACGGCCGCCAACGGCGTCCGCCTGGCTTACGGGTTCAACCCGTACGTGAAAGACCCAGCCGCCAACTGGAAGCGTCTCTACCAGCACACCACCAGCTTCCCCGCGTACAAGATCCTGCTGTTCGACATCCTGGAGGGCCGCAGCGCCATCGCCCACAACGACCCCGGGTGGAACATCCTCACCGGCGACGGCGGGTGCCGCTACGTGGTCGAAGAGACCATCCCGGACGTCGAGATGCGCGATCCCAGCTTCGGCGACCGCCCGCACACCAGCTTCGAGAACGCCCTCTACAAGCTCGAAGTCGCCGGGCGCTGAAGGCCACGACGCGGGCCGGGGCAAGTTCGACCCCTGAGGAGGCGTTTACACGTAACGAACAACCGTGTG
The DNA here is from genome assembly GCA_022705325.1 of Planctomycetota bacterium. GTDB lineage: Bacteria > Planctomycetota > Phycisphaerae > SM23-33 > SM23-33 > MWDR01. Next base: position 31,062 of record JAKJER010000018.1, read on the forward strand.
GTTCGTTTTGGAGAGCAGCATGAACCGACGCGACTTTCTCAAGTGGTCCGCCCTGTCCGCCGTCGCCGCGTCGGCCGGGCGCTTGCCCGCCCAGAACGCCGCCGCCCAGCGCCGCCCCAACGTGCTGGTCATCCTCACCGACGACCAGGGCTGGGGCGACCTGCGGGTCCATGGCAACACCAACCTCCAGACGCCCAACGTCGACTCGCTGGCCAGGGAGGGGGCCCTGTTCGACCGCTTCTTCGTCTGTCCCGTCTGCGCCCCCACCCGGGCGGAGCTGCTCACCGGGCGATACCACCTCCGCGGCGGGGTCCACGGCGTGTCCACCGGGCAGGAGCGGCTCAACCTCGACGAGCGGACCATCGCCGACGCCTTCCGCAAGGCCGGCTACGCCACCGGCTGTTTCGGAAAGTGGCACAACGGCACCCAATACCCGTACCATCCCAACGGGCGCGGCTTCGACGAGTTCTACGGCTTCACCAGCGGGCACTGGGGGCAGTACTTCGATCCGCCCCTGGACCACAACGGAAAGCACGTCCGCGGCAAGGGCTTCATCATCGACGATCTGACCGATCACGCCGTGGAGTTCATGGGCCGCCACGTCCAGGCGGACAAGCCCTTCCTTTGCTATCTCGCCTTCAACACCCCCCACTCGCCCTTTCAGGTGCCCGACAAGTACTGGGACCGCTTCAAGGACAGGACGCTCGGGATGCTGGCTGACCCGGCCGCCGACAAGAAGGGCAAGAAGACCAGCCGCGAGAACATCCAGGCCACCCGTTGCGTGCTGGCCATGTGCGAGAACATCGACTGGAACGTGGGCCGGCTGCTCAAGCGGCTGGACGAGTTGAAGATCGCCCAGGACACCATCGTGGTCTTCTTCACCGACAACGGGCCCAACGGGTGGCGGTGGAACGGCGGGATGAAAGGCATCAAGGGCTGGACCGACGAGGGCGGCGTCCGCGTTCCGTGCCTGATCCGCTGGCCGGGGCGCATCGAGGGCGGCACGAAGATCCCCCAGATCGCGGGCGCCATCGACCTGCTGCCCACGCTGGCGACCTTGTGCGGCGTCAGGCCGGTGGGCGACAAGCCGCTGGACGGGCGAGACCTCAGCCCGCTGCTGGCCGGGATGAAACCCGACTGGCCGGAGCGATACATCTTCACCCACCAGAACGGGCGCTTCAGCGTCCGCAGCCAGCAGTACCGCCTGGACGCCCAGGGCAAGCTCTTCGACATGGCAGCCGACCCCGGCCAGACCCGCGACGTCGCCGGGGACAAGCCCCAGGTCGCCGCCAGGTTGGCCAAGGCCCTGGAGGACTTCAGGAAGTCCCTGCCGCCAATGCCGGACACGCGGTACGGCGGGAAGGACGACCGCCCGTTCCCGATCGGGCACCCGGACTGGCCGACCGCGTGGCTGCCCGCCCGCGACGCGACCTTCACGGGCAAGCTCCGCCGCAGCTCGCGACACCCCAATTGCTCGTACTTCATCGACTGGAAATCCACCGACGACCGCATCGCCTGGGACGTGGACGTCCTGACCGGCGGGCGGTACGAGGTGGCGGCCTGGTACACCTGCCCCTCGGGGGACGTGGGCTCGACGGTGGAGCTGTCCATGAGCGGTTCGTCGCTGCGGGCCAAGGTGGACAAGGCGTTCGACCCGCCCCTGTGGGACAAGGACGACCGCGTCCCGAGAGGCGAGGGCTACCTCAAGGAGTTCCGCCCGCTCAAGCTGGGCACGATCAAGCTGGACAAGGGCAGAGGCTCGCTGGTCCTGAAGGCCGCGCAGGTGGCGGGCGGGCAGGTCATGGACCTGCGGGCGGTCGAACTGACCCTGCTGAAGAACTGAAGAGTGAATGCAGAAAGTTGAATGACGAACCTGCCTCTCAGGGGCAGATTCATAATCCGCTCATCAATACTCAATATCCTGTTGCTGACGGACAGGAATCGAACCAGTGGAGAACGCATGAACAGACGTGACTTTCTCAAGCTGTCCGCCGCGGGCGCGGCGGCAACCGTGTTGGGTCCCCGGGTCCTGCCCGCCGCCGCGGCGGCCGCTCCCAAGCCCAACATCGTCTTCATCCTCTGCGACGACCTGGGCTACGGCGACGTCCACTGCCTCAACCCCCAGCGGTGCAAGGTCCCCACGCCGAACATGGACCGCCTGGCCGGGCAGGGCATGACCTTCACCGACGCGCACTCGCCCTCGGCTGTCTGCACGCCCACGCGGTACGGCACGCTCACGGGTCGCTACTCCTGGCGCAGCAAGCTTCAGAAGGGCGTGCTCATGGGCTACAGCGAGCCGCTGATCGCGCCCGACCGGCTGACGGTGGCCGGGCTGCTCAAGCAGAGCGGCTACCACACCGCGTGCATCGGCAAGTGGCACCTGGGCTGGGACTGGGCCTACAAGGGCCAGCGCAAGGACGACAACGTCGACTACTCCCAGCCCATCGCCAATGGGCCCACCACCCGCGGATTCGATTCCTTCTTCGGCATCGCCGCCTCGCTGGACATGCACCCGTACATCTGGGTGGAGAACGACAAGAGCGTCGGCGAATGCACGGTGAAGAAGGCCTTCCACCGCCCCGGCCCGGCCCACAAGGATTTCGAGGCCGTCGACGTCCTGCCCACGCTGGGCCGCAAGGCCTGCCAGTACATCGCCGACCGCACCCAGTCGGCCAAGGCCGCCGGCGACGGCCGGGGCCAGCCGTTCTTCCTGTACCTCGCCCTCACCTCGCCCCACACCCCGATCGTGCCGTCGAAAGAGTGGCAGGGCAAGAACGAGATCGGACCCTACGGTGACTTCGTCATGCAGACCGACTCGGTCATCGGGCAGGTCATCGACGCGGTGGACAAGTCCGGCCAGGCCGACAACACGCTGATCATCCTCACCAGCGACAACGGGTTCGCCCCCTACGTGGGCGTGCAGCAGATCGAGGCCAAGGGGCACTACCCCAGCGCCGCCTTCCGCGGCTACAAGGCCGACGTCTGGGACGGCGGCCATCGCGTGCCGTTCATCGCCCGCTGGAACGGGAAGGTCCAGGCCGGCTCGACCTGCGACCAACTCGCCTGCCTGACCGACCTGATGGCGACGGCGGCGGATCTGGCCGGGGCCAAGGTGCCCGAGACGGCCGGCGAGGACAGCGTGTCCCTGGCGCCCGCCCTGCTGGGCCGGGCCGACAAGCCCCTGCGAGAGGCCGTCATCCACCACTCCATCAACGGCGCGTTCGGCGTCCGCCAGGGGCGCTGGAAGCTCGACCTCTGCGCCGGCTCGGGCGGGTGGGCCTCGCCCAAGGATGCCCAGGCCCTGGCCCAGGGCCTGCCTGAGGTCCAGCTCTACGACATGACCGCCGACGTGGGCGAGCGCAAGAACCTCCAGGCCGAGCACCCCGAGATCGTCCAGCGCCTGACCGCCCTGCTGGAGAAGTACATCGCCGACGGGCGCAGCACCCCGGGGCCCAGGCAGAAGAACGATGCGGATATCGTGATCCACAAGACACCCAAGGGCGCGGCCAAAAAGGCTGCGAAAAAGAAGTAGTCGTTGGTTGTTGGTTTGTTGGCTTGCTGCCGGCGTCGGCATAGGACTCATAGGACCCATAAGACCCATAGGAACTGCCATGAACCGTCGTGACTTCCTCAGACTGTCCGCCGCCGGCGCCTTGGCTGGCCTGGCCCCCCGAAAGCTCCAGTCCGCCGAAGACAAGGCCCCGCCGAACGTCCTGTTTTTCTTCGTCGACGACCTGAGGACCCAGCTCGGCTGCTACGGCGCCAAGACGGTCAAGTCGCCCAACATCGACCGCCTGGCCCGCGAGGGCATGCTCTTCGAAACCGCCTATTGCCAGCAGGCCGTCTGCGCGCCGTCGCGGGCGAGCGTGCTGTCGGGCTGGCGCCCGGACTCCACGGGCATCTACGACCTCGACCATCCGTTGCGGTCTATGCACCCCGACGTGGTCACGCTGCCGCAGTTCTTCAAGCAGGCCGGCTACGAGACCGTCACCATCGGCAAGGTCTATCACCACCACGACGACGACAAGGCCAACTGGACGCGGATGCCCAAGGCCCAGGGCGTCGGGTATGCGCTGGAGGAGAACCAGGCCCTCATCCGCAAGCGGCACCAGGAAGCCAAGCAGCAGGGCCTGACGGGCAAGGCCCTCAGCCGGGCCGCACGAGGGCCCGCCACCGAGTGCGCGGACGTCCCCGACGAGACGTACACCGACGGCTCGAACGCCCGACTCGCGATCCAGCAGCTTGGCGAGCTGAAGCAGGCGGGCAAGCCGTTCTTCATGGCCCTGGGGTTCGTCAAGCCCCACCTGCCCTTCAATTCGCCCAAGAAGTACTGGGACCTCTACCGGCGCGAGGACTTCCCCGTACCCCCGCGCACCACGCCCAAGGGCATGCCGCCGATGGCCCTGACCGATTTCGGCGAGTTGCGGGCCTACACCGACATCCCCCGCCAGCGCGGGCCGCTCGACGACGACAAGACCCGCGAGCTGATCCACGGCTACCACGCGGCCGTCAGCTTCACCGACGCCAACGTCGGCAAGGTGCTCGACGAGCTGGACCGGCTCGGGCTCGCCGACAACACCATCGTCGTGCTCTGGGGCGACCACGGCTGGAAGCTCGGCGACTACGGGAGCTGGTGCAAGCACACCAACTTCGAGCTGGACACCCACGTGCCGCTGCTGTTCCGCGGGCCGGGCGTGTCGGCAGGCAAGCGATGCAAGGCCCTGGTCGAGATGGTCGACGTCTTCCCCTCGCTGGCCGAACTGGTCGGCCACAAACCCCCCGCCCACTGCGAGGGCGAGAGCCTGAAACGGCTGCTGGCCAAGCCGGACGGCGAGTGGAAGAACTTCGCCGTCAGCCAGTACCCCCGCGGACCCGTCATGGGCTACTCCGCCCGCTGCGACAAGTGGCGCTACACCGAATGGGTCGACCGCGACGGCCAGATCGTCGCCCGCGAACTCTACGACCACGGTGCCGGTCCGTTGGCCACGGAGAACCTGGCCGATCGGCCCGAGCAGGCGGAACTGGTGGCCGGCCTGTCCAAGCGACTCAAGCCTTACCAGCGGCGGAAGCCCGCACCGACGGGAGGGGCAGGGGGCAAGAAGGGCGCAAAGAAGAAGAAGGAGTGACGCAATGATCAACCTGCCTGTCGGCAGGCAGGCAGAGAACTGGGCATCGGTCATTTCCGGTCGCTGAAGTGGAGAACGTGATGAATCGACTGGCAGTCGTCCTGCTCCTGGCTGTTGCGCAATCATCGGCCCCCGCCGCCGACGCGCCGAAGAAGCCGAACATCCTGCTCATCCTGGCCGACGACCTGGGCTACAGCGACCTGGGCTGCTACGGCGGGGAGATCGCCACGCCGAACCTGGACTCGCTGGCCGCCCAGGGGCTGCGGTTCGCCCAGTGCTACAACTCCGCCCGCTGCTGCCCGTCGCGAGCGTCGCTGATCACCGGGCAGTACCCCCACGCGGTGAACTTCCCGCACATGTCGGGCTCGCTGCCGGACAGCTGCATGACCATCCCCGAGCTGCTCCGCGGGGCTGGGTACTACACGGCCATGTCGGGCAAGTGGCACCTGGGCAACCCGGGGCCGATCGCCTGCGGATTCGATGAGTTCTTCGGCCTGCTCACCGGATACGGCAGTTTCTGGAATCCGGACCTCTACACGCGCTGGAGCAGGCGCCAGGACGCCCCGCCCGCCGGGCGCCACGGCGGGATCAACCGCGAACTGAAGCCCGCGCCGCTCTTCTACTCCACCGACGCCATCACCGACCACGCGCTGGACCTGCTGGCCGGCGCGAGGAAGGACGCCAAGCCCTGGTTCCTGTACCTGGCCTACAACGCGCCGCACTTCCCGCTGCACGCGCCCAAGGACGACATCGACAAGTACCAGGCCGTCTACGAGAACGGCTGGGACGCCATCCGCCAGCAGCGGCTCGAGCGCATGCGCAAGATGGGCCTGATCGGCCAGGACTGCCCGCTGACGCCCCGCAGCCTGATCCCGCCCAACCCCGTGTCCAGTAAAAACGGCTGGGCCGACAAGCGCAACCCCGCCTGGGACAGCCTGGACGCGGACCGGCAGAAGGACCTGGCCAGGAGAATGGCGATCTTCGCGGCGATGGTCGACCGCATGGACCGCAACATCGGACGGGTGCTGGCGGACCTCAAAAAGAACCGCGAACTGGACAACACGCTGATCCTGTTCCTCTCCGACAATGGGGCCTGCGCCGAATGGGACCCCAACGGCTTCGACGTGCGCGAGAACATCGAGCGGGCGAACATCGCCACCACCCACGGGCACAACACGCTCCATAAGGGCGACGACCTGGCGAAAATGGGCCAGGTGGGCACGTACCACAGCTACGGCTCGGCCTGGGCTAACGCCTGCAACACGCCCTGGCGGCTGTACAAGCACTACTCGCACGAGGGCGGGATCGCCACGCCGCTGATCGTCCACTGGCCCGCGGGCATGAACCGCAAGGGCGAGTTCGACCGCCGCCCCGTGCACATCATCGACGTCCTGCCGACCTTTGCCCAAGCCGCCGGCGCGACGTACCCCAAATGGGCGCCGGCCGCGAACGACAAGGGCCCCGAGCTGTTGCCCCTGGAAGGCCAGAGCCTCCTGGGCGCGATGGCGGGCGAGAAGGCCCAGCCGCGCACGCTGTTCTTCGAGCACGAGGGCAGCCGGGCCGTGCGCGAAGGCAACTGGAAACTCGTCGCCCTGGGCGGCAAGCCGTGGGAGCTGTACGACGTGGCGACCGATCGCGTCGAGCTGAACGACCTGGCCGGCAAGCACCCGGACCGCGTGCGGGAACTGGCCGCCAAGTGGGACGACTGGGCCAAGCGCGTCGGGGCGGGGCCTTTCCGGGCCAGGCAGCCAAGAAGGAAGTAGAATGAGCCTTACACTGGACCCGCAGGCAGAAGGTCCCACCGGGTCCCGAACATGTTGTTTGGCAGTGGCGGCTCGCGACTGTCGCCCTTGCCGTGGGTGTGCTTGGCGACCACCCGCATCATGGCCTTGGCGGCCCGAGGGAGGTTCCACCGATGCCTAGCGACCTGATCCGTTCAGTATCCATCCTGTTGGTAGGCCTCTTCGCCGGCGCGCTATTGCCGGCGACCGTCATGGCGACCGAGCGCGAACCACAAGGGCGTCCGCCTCTGCCTCGCTGGCGCGACAACTCCCGCATGGCGTTCATCCGCGGCGGGGAGTTCCTCCGCCAAGGCGGACACAGGGTTCGCGTTCGATCCTGCTACATGGATCAGTACGAAGTGACCAATGAGCGGTTTTGCGAGTTTCTGAACGACGCCCATCCTGAACACTTCAACGACAAGCAGGAGATCCAGAGGCAGGGCGATCGATTCGTGCCCAAGCGAGGCAAGGAGCAGTGGCCCGTCTACGCCGTGAGCTGGGGTGATGCGGAGGCGTATGCCCGATGGGCCGGCAAGCGGTTGCCCACAGAGGCTGAGTGGGAATGGGCCGCCGCGGGCAAGGAAGGACGCGCATACCCGTGGGGAAACCATGCGATCACGCCCGAGCGAGCCAACTTCGGTGGTCACGTCGGTCATCCCCAGCCGGTGGGCTCCTTTCCCAAGGGTCGAACGCCGGAGGGGATCTACGATCTGTCCGGCAATGTGGCCGAATGGTGCAGCGACTGGTTCGCAGAAGACTATCATGCCCCGGCAACAACGGACGCGCCCGCCGGACCCGAACAGGGGAAGCGCCGCGTTCGCCGCGGCGGCTGCTTCGCGATGGGAGCGGACCAGCAGACGGCTGCAGCGCGGGGATCCAGCCCGCCCGATTACCGGCCTGCCTGCATCGGTTTCCGTTGCGTGCGCCCGGCCCGGCGCGTTCTTGTGCTGGTGGGGGAGAACTTCGAGGAGATCGAGCTGGCTGGCTATACCGGCGTGCTGAGTTGGGCGGCCCATACGACCCGGAACGGGAACTACATGGTTCCCAGGAACTCGCAGGTCGCGGAGGTCCCGTGGATCGAAGTCGTCGTGGCGGGATTTGCGCCCGAGGTGCGCGGGATGGGCGGGCTGATCGTCCGTCCTCATGTCCTGGTGAAGGACCTCTCCGATACCGACGTCGACCGGTTCGACGCCGTAGCCGTTCCCGCCTGCGTCGGCGGGGGGCGCGGGCAGCACACGTGGGCCGGGCAGGCCGATCTGGAGAGTGACCGAGCGGTGGCTATCGTCCGTCGGGTTCACGGGAACGGCGGCATCATCTCGACCATGTGTGCCGGCGCGATCACGCTTCGCAAGGCGAACCTGCCGTTGCCCAAATCCGACCAGGCGGCGGCATTCGACGCAAAGTCGCGCACGGCGTCGTCGCTGGGCCCCGGCGTGGCCCTGGAAGCGGCTTGCCTGCTGTTGCGAGAGATGATCAGCGAGGCGGAGTACCGCAGCTTTCGTCGGCACAATCCCTGGCTGTTCGGAAAAGAGGATCAGTTTGCGCCGCGAATGGAAAACTTGAAATGACCTCGCGATCTTCCTGTAGAGCGATGGAGAGGTTGTCGTTGGCGGCCTCGGCCGTCCTGTCGTCGGCGCACTTGGTTGTTCCCGCTGTTGTCGCCGAACTGCCGCAGTTCGCGATTGCGCCGGTCGGCACCGCGCGGGCCCGCCAACTTCAGCGCGAGTGGGCCAGGCACGCCGGGGCGGGAGAGTTTCGCAACAGGCATGGCAACAGGAGGAGGTAGGATTGCCTATGGACAGCCACAAGATCACCCGGCGATCGTTTCTGAAGTCTTCCACTGCGGTGGTGGCTGCCTCGGCCACTCTGCCCTCTCCAGCCCGATCCGCCGACAGGCCCGCCAGGCGCCCCAACGTGATTGTCATCCTCACCGACGACCAGGGATACGGCGACTTGTCGTGTTACGGGCATCCCTTCCTGAAGACCCCGCATACCGACCGCCTGCACGACCAGGGCGTGCGGCTGGCGGACTTTCACGTGGCCCCGGTGTGCACGCCGACGCGCAGCCAACTCATGACGGGCCTGGACTGCCTGCGCAACCGGGCCTGCTGCGTGCCCGGCGGGCGGAACATCCTGCGCCGCGACGTGCCCACGATGGCCGAACTCTTCCGCGACGGCGGCTACCGCACGGGCCTGTTCGGCAAGTGGCACCTGGGCGACTGCTGGCCTGACCGGCCGATGGACCGCGGCTTCGATCGGGCGGTGTGGTTCCGCGGATGGGGCCTCCAGAGCGATCTGGAGTTCGACAACGACTACGAGAAGACCCGCTACCTGGACCAGATGGAGGTCAAGCAGACGCGGAAATACTGCACCGACCACTGGTTCGACGAGGCCATCATCTGGATGGACGCCTGCCGGCGCGAGGGCAAGCCCTTCTTCTGCTACCTGCCCACCAACGCCCCGCACGGCCCGCTGTGGGCCCGCAAGGAAGACGAGGACAAGTACGCCGACGCGGTGGCCTCGGCGCAGGCCAAGGGCAAGAAGGCCAAGGGCGGGCGCGGCGGCGGGGCGGCGGCCTTTTTCGGCATGATCGCCAACATCGACGACAACCTGGGCAAGCTCGAGAGCTTCCTGGAAGGCTCGGGCCTGCGGGACGACACGATCATCGTGTTCTTCAACGACAACGGCGGGACCGCCGGCGTGCGGTTCTACAACGCGGGCATGCGGACGGGCAAGGGCCAGGTCTACGAGGGCGGGCACCGCGCGGCGTGTTTCGTGCGCTGGCCGGGCGGGAACGTCAGCGGCGGGCGCGACGTGACGCCCCCCACCCACGTGCAGGACCTGCTGCCAACCTTCGCGGACCTGTGCGGGCTGCGCGCGCCCGACGGCGCGACCTTCGACGGGACGAGCCTGGCCGGACCGCTGCGCGCGTCCGGCGCGAAGATCGCCGACCGCATGCTGGTGGTGCAGTACGGCGGGCGGCTCCACCCCGTCAAGCACGACGCGTGCGTGATCTGGGGCAAGTGGCGGCTTGTCAAGGGCAAGGAACTGTACGACATCGAGGCCGACCGGGCCCAGTCGACCGACCTGTCCGCCCGGCAGGGCGAGGTGGTCAAGAAGATGCTCGACCACTACGAGCGATGGTGGGCGCAAGTGGCTGCGATGCAGGCCCGGTACCTGCCCGCGCACATCGGCAGCGCGAACGAGAATCCGGTCATCCTGACGTGCAACCTGTGGCAGGGCGTGGACGTGGACAACTGCCACCGCGTAGCCGCCGCCGACGGCGGGCCCGTCGGCGGGCCGTGGAACGTCCACGTCGAACGTGCGGGAACCTACCAGATCGAGCTGCGCCGCTGGCCCTTCCACGCCGACTGCACGCTGAGTTCGACGGGCCCGGCCAAGACCGTCGCCGGCCGGCCCCTGACGCCGGGCAAGGCTGTCCCCATCGCCCAGGCCGTCCTGAAGGCGGGCGGCAGGGAGCAGGCCGCGCCCGCCAGGGACGCAGACAAGGGCGTGACCTTCCGCGTGGACTTGCCGGCAGGGCCCGGGCAGGTACACGGGTGGTTCCGCGACGCCGCGGGCAAGGACCTGTGCGGCGCTTTCTATGCGAAGTTCAAGTGGATCGGCTGAGGGCTGCCGCGCAGGGCGACAACCAGATGGGAGAGCGCGAATGACCACGTTGAATCGACGAGAGTTGCTGGCGGCTGGCGGAATGGCGGCTGGCGCCCTGCTGGGAGCCGGCGCATGGCCGCGGGCGCTGGGGCAGCAGGGCGCGGGCAAGAAGCGACCCAATGTCCTGTTCCTGGCGATTGACGATCTGAACCACTGGGTGGGCCACCTGGCCCGCAACGAACAGACGCGGACGCCCCGCATCGACGCGCTGGCGGCTCGGGGCGTGACCTTCCGGCGGGCGTACTGCGCCGCGCCGGTGTGCAACCCGTCGCGGGCGGCGCTGATGAGCGGACTGCGCCCCCACCGGAGCGGCGTGTACGAGAACCGCAACGACTGGCGGCGCGTAATCCCGATGGACAAGCCGATGACGGCTGCCTTCCGCCGGGGCGGCTACAGCGTGCTGGGCTGCGGCAAGATCTATCACGGAGGGTTCGAGAGGCGCGAGGAGTGGGACGACTACATGAAGGGCGGCGGAGGCGGCGACCCCAGGAGCAAGACGCCCGGCGGGGTGGGCGGGATCCGCTTCGCGCGCCTGGACTGCAGGGACGAAGACCTCCACGACTACCAGATCGCCGACTGGGCCATCGAGCAGCTCAACCGGAAACACGACAAGCCGTTCTTTCTGGCCTGCGGCGTGCACCTGCCTCACATGCCGTGGTCCGTGCCGGGCAAGTGGTTCGACATGTTCCCGCTGGAGTCGATCAAGCTGCCCCCCTACCTGGAGAATGACCTGGACGACGTCCCGCCGGCCGGCGTGAAGATGGCCAAGCCCGACGGCGACCACGCGACGATGCTCAAGTCAGGCCGATGGAAGGAGGCCGTTCAGGCCTACCTGGCCGCCATCGCGTACACCGACATGAACGTGGGCCGGGTGATCGCCGCCCTGGAGGCCAGCGCGTACAAGGACAACACGATCATCTGCCTGTGGGGCGATCACGGCTGGCACCTGGGCGAGAAGCGCCACTGGCGCAAATTCGCCCTGTGGGAGGAGGCGACGCGGGCGCCGCTGGTCTTCGCGGGGCCCGGCCTGGCCAAGGGCACGTGCGAGCGGACGGTGGACTTCATGTCCATCTACCCGACGCTGTGCGAGCTGTGCGGCCTGGACGTGCCCGCCCACGTGCAGGACCCGAGCATCGCGGCGCTGCTGCGCGACCCGGCCGGGGCGTGGGACAGGCCCGCCATGACGACCTACACCTTCAAGAACCACACCGTTCGCAGCGAGACACACCGTTACATCCGCTACGCCAACGGCGACGAGGAACTCTACGACGAACAGGTGGACCCGTACGAGTGGAAGAACCTGGCCGGCCACGCCAAGCTGGCCAAGGTGAAGGCCGAACTGGCCACGCACCTGCCCAAGAGCGACGCCGCCGACATCGGCAACGATCGCACGGACAAGGGCAAGGGTAAGAAGAAAAAGGGCAAGCAGCAGGCCGCCATCGTGGACGAGGACGAACTGCTGGGATACGGCGGGTGATCCCAAAGCCCGCGGGTGGCTTCCCCCTCGGGTGCCGGTCTGTGGGTTTTGCGGCCGGTTACTCTTGTCGCGCGCGTTGCATTCCAGCGTAGGCAGCCAGCCAGAGGGCGACTTCCTGGGCCGCTCTCGGCTTGGAGGCGGCGCGGGCGGCATGGGTCATGGAGGCCAGGCGGCTGGAGTCGCGCAGGACGGGCAGGAGCGTCTGGCGGAGGCGATGGGCGTTGGCGGCGGGGTCTTTGAGGTCTTCGCAGAGGATGGCGGCGCCGGCGGCGGCCGGGCCTTCGGCGTTGAGGCGCTGGTGCTGGTCCTTGTGGTAGGGATAGGGCATGAAGATCGCGGGCGTCGCTGTGGCGGACAGTTCCGCGACCGTACCTGCCCCGGCGCGGGCGAGCGCCAGGTCCGCGGCTGCGTAGGCAAGGCCCATGTCGTTGCAGTACTCCAGCGTCCGAATGAGCAGACCCGAAGAGCCTGGATCACTGAAGTGACCGGTCCGCTGGTCGGCGCCCGGGGTCGCTGACTTCTGCGGGCCGGTCACGTGAAGCACCTGCCACGTGTCCGTAAGCTTCTCCAGGTCTCCGCGAAGCAGGTCGATCGCCTTGTTGATGCTCTCGGCCCCGAGGCTGCCGCCCAGGACGAGCAGGGTCTTGCGGTCGGCCCGCAGATCGAAGCGGCGCAGGGCCTGGTCGCGGTCGCCGCCCAGCAGTTCGGGGCGGACCGGACAGCCCACGCAGCGGACCTTGTCGCGCAGGTGGGGCTTGAAGAGCGGGGTGGAGTTCTCGAACTGGGTGAAGATGGCGTCGGCGAAGCGGGCGAGGTAGCGGTTGGCGGCGCCGGGGACGGCGTCGGGGTTGAGCAGCGCGGTGGGCACGTCGCGCCGGAAGGCCCGGCAGACGACAGGCCCGGCTGCGAAGCCGCCCAGCCCGAGCACGGCGGCGGGACGAAGGTCGGCGATCATGTCGGCGGCCTGGCGGCGCGACCGGAACCAGGCCCGCAGGAACGGGACGACCTGGAGGGGGCGGCGCGGCAGGGGCAGCACGGGTTGGGGGACGACGGCGTGGTCGAGCGGGTCGAGGATGCGCCGGTCGATCGCGCGGTCGGAGCAGGCGAAGACGATCTTCACCTCGCCCAGCAGGCGGCGCAGCTCTCCCGCGACGGCGAGCCCGGGATAAATGTGCCCGCCGGTCCCCCCGCCGGCGAAGAGGAACAGCGGGGGATTCTGGATTGCGGATTGCGGATTGACGATTGTCGATTGTCGATTGTCGATTGGGTCTGCCACAGGTTGTTGATCTTGTCGCGATTCCATCCCAAACAGTAGCGGCCAATCCGAAATCCATCACGCCGGCGCGGCGGCGAGCAGTTCTTCGGTGGCGGCGTCCTTGGCGTAGCGGCTGGCGGTGACGGAGACCATGATGGCGACGGCGCCGGCCATCACCACCAGCGACGTCCCGCCGGCGGAGACGAAGGGCAGGCTCATGCCGGTGGGAGGCAGGGCGACCGAGGCGACGCTGACGTGCATGACCATCTGCATGGCGATGACGGCCCCGAGCGAGCCGGCCAGCACCCGCCCCAGTTGGTCGGGGGCGGTGACGGCGGCCTTGCGGGCCTGGTAGATCCACATGAGGATCAGTCCCAGCAGCAGCAGGGCGCCGACAAAGCCGAGTTCCTCGCAGGGGATGGCGAAGATGAAGTCGGTGGTCCGCTCGGGCAGATAGCCCTGCTTGAGCAGGCCGCTGCCCAGCCCGGTTCCCGTCCAGCCGCCGTTGATGATGGCCAGCAGCGACTGGCGCGGCTGGTAGGCGGAGGGGTTGTTCATGTCCCAGGGGTTGACCAGGGCCATCATGCGATTGAGGCGGTCGGCCTTGGAGATGACCATGACGTAGAAGGCCGCGGCGCCGGGCGGGATGAGGCTGGCCAGGTAGTACCAGGGCACGCCGGCCAGCAGGAGCGTCACCAGCCCCGACAGGATGATCAGCAGGCTCATGCCGAAGTCGTCCTTGATGACCGGCACGATGCACATCATCGTCAGTCCCACGCCGGGCACGAAGGTCCGCCAGAAGCTGCGGAGGTTGCACGACGGGCGGGTGAGCCAGGAGGCCAGGAAGATCACCAGGGCCAGGCGGAGGACCTCGGAGGGCTGGAACTGGATCTGGTACTGCGAGGGCCCGACGCGGATCCAGCGGTATCGCCCCTCGACGGCGTGCCCGATGCCGGGCACGTAGACCAGGAAGGCCGTCACCAGGGCGAGGCCCAGCAGGACGGCGGGCAGGCGCAGGCGGCGGTCGAACTGGAGACGGTGATAGTCGAACTTCCAGAGCACCAGCATCGCCAGCAGGGCCACCGCGGCGAAGATGGCCTGGCGGACGTCGGTGCGGGCGTACCAGACGGCCGATGAAGACACGCTTGCCAGGGCGGAGAATACCAGGACCACGCCCAAGGCCAGCAGGGCCAGCGAGGCCAGCATGAGCCCCTGCCCCAGGGGGTTGTGGGCGAGCGGAATGCGGCAGAGCTTGTTATCGGGCGTCCGTGCCATGGCGTCTTCCTGTTGCGCTTATCGGATTATACCGCCGGTTCGTTGCATCATCGTCTGAAAACCCGATGGCTCACCGCTACGGCTCGGCCGGTGCGGTGGCCGCGGGTTGGGTGGGCGCGGAGGCGGCTCGCTCCGCCGGACGGGGCTCGCCGCCCTTCATCTTCAGCGTGGACAGGGCCAGCGCGGCGAAGATGATGCCCAGGATCCAGAAGCGGACCACGACCTTCGTCTCCGCCCAGCCGCCCAGGTGAAAATGGTGGTGCAGCGGGCTGCATCGGAACAGCCGCTTGCCCTCCATGCCGGTGCCGGGCTTGGTCAGCTTGAAGTAGCCCACCTGGAGGATGACGCTGCCGGCCTCCATGACGAAGACGCCGCCCGCGATCAGCAACAGGGCCTCCTGGCGGGTGACGACGGCGATGTAGCCGATCAGCCCGCCCAGGGCCAGCGAGCCCGTGTCGCCCATGAACACCTGCGCGGGGTGCGCGTTGTACCACAGGAAGCCCACGCATGACCCCAGCATGGCGGCGCACAGGATGGTCATCTCGGCCGAGCCCATCACCAGGGGCTGCTGGAAGATCGCCGCCCACTCCGCGATGCCCACCACCCACGACAGGATCAGCAGGACGACGGTGACGATGAGGGTGCAGCCGGTGGCCAGGCCGTCCATGCCGTCGGTGAGGTTGACGGCGTTGGACGAGCCGACCATGGTCAGCACGACGATGAGCACGTAGGCCAATGCGGGCAGGGCCAGCCCCTCGGAGAGGAACGGCAGGTAGAGCTTCTGGGCGGGCTCGACGTTCGCCCCGTAGGCCCGCATGAACACCGCCAACAGCACCGCCAGCCCGATCTGGAAGAGGATCTTCTCCCAGCTCTTGAGCCCGTCGCGGGTGGGCTTGCCCTGGCCCGGCTTGACGCGGGCGTTGGAGAGCTTGATCCAGTCGTCGACGGCGCCCAGTCCGCCCAGCCAGACCACCGCGAACAGGGCCATGCGGATGTACATGTTCCGCAGGTCCGCAAACAGCAGCACCGAGACGAAGATGGAAATGACGATCAGGATGCCGCCCATGGTGGGCGTGTTGGACTTGTGGCGGGTGATCTCGTTGAGCGTGGCGTGGTCGAACTCGGGACGGTCCCCCAGCTTCTTGCGGATCAGGTAGCGGATCAGCGTGGGGCCCAGGAGCATGACGATCAGAAAGCTCACGACTGCCGCGGCGGTCATCCGCAGCACCCATGGGCTTTTGAAGTACTCCTTGAAAATCAGGTACATCATGGGCTGTTGCTTCTTCGTTGTCGGTTGTCAGTTGTTGGTCAGCGATCCGCAGTCCGTATCGCGATGGCCTGGTCGGAGCCAACAACAGACAACGAACAACAAATCATTCCGGCCCGCCGAAGGCGGATCGGATCGGGTCGAGCAATCGTTCCATGGCCGCCGCGCGGGAACCCTTGATCAGGATAACGTCGCCGGCGTGCAACAGATCGCCGAGAGCCTGACTTGCCTGTTCGACGGTATCGAAGCCCTGGGCGCCCGCGCCCGCCTCGGCTGCGCCCTGCGCAATATATCGACCCAGCTCTCCGACTCCGATGAGGAAATCCACGCCCGCCCCAGCCAGCTCCGCCCCCACGCGCCGGTGGATGGCCTGGGCGTCGTCGCCCAGTTCCCGCATGTCGCCGGCCACCAGGACCTTTCGGCCCTTCCCCCAG
Organism: Planctomycetota bacterium; assembly: GCA_022705325.1. Classification (GTDB taxonomy): domain Bacteria; phylum Planctomycetota; class Phycisphaerae; order SM23-33; family SM23-33; genus MWDR01. Next base: position 47,349 of record JAKJER010000018.1, read on the forward strand.
TTGCCCAGGACGCGCCCGGCGGCGGCCAGGCTGGACGGATTGGCGTTGTAGGCGTCGTTGATGAGGGTGACCTTGCCGCATCGCTCCCAGGCCAGTCGCATGTCGGCGCCGGCGAAGTCGGCCAGGGCGGCGACGGCTTCTTCCTGCGAGAAGCCGAACTTCTGGGCGACGGCGATGGCGGCCAGGGCGTTGCAGGCCATGTGCTGGCCCGGCAGGCTCAGCGTGCCCCAGACGTGATCGTTCAGACAGAATCGCTGGGCAGGCCCCTCCTGCCGCCAGGCGGTCAGGCGAAGCTCCGCCGTGGCGGAGAGCCCGAATCGGACGACGCGGCGGCGGTAGAGGCGCAGGAGCTTCTCCAGGTCGCTCGAGTCGGCCCAGGTGATGGCCAGGCCGTCCGGCTCGAGGTAGTCCAGCAGGCTGGCCTTTTCGACGGCGACCTTCTGGACGGACTGGAGCTTCTCGAGGTGGGTCTCGCCGATGGAGGTGATGACGGCGACGTCGGGGCGGACCATGCGGGCGAGATGGGCGATCTCTCCAGGCGCGTTGGAGCCGAGTTCGCAGACGACGTAGTCGTCTCCCGGCGTGACGCCCAGCAGGGTGAGGGGCACGCCGATGTCGTTATTGAAGCTCTTTGGGCTGCACGTGCCCTTGAGGCGTCGCGAGAGCACGTGGTGGATCATCCGCTTGACGGTGGTCTTTCCGTTGGAGCCGGTCACGGCGACGACGGCGGCGGCGACCTGCGTGCGGTGCCAGGCCCCCAGCTCGCCCAGAGCGACGAGGGTGTTGTCGACGGCGATCAGGCCGCCGGGGAACCGCTGGGCCTGGTCGGGCGGCACGCGGGCGTCCCGGCAGACCAGGGCGGCGGCGCAGCCGGCGGCGGCCGCCCGCTCCAGAAAGGCGTGGGCGTCGAACTGGGGCCCGCGCAGGGCGACGAACAGTTCGCCGGCCCCGGCGGTGCGGGTGTCCGTGGAGACGCCGCAGACGCCCAGCGGCGCGGACGAGCCCAGGCGGCGCCCGCGGACGATGCGGCAGATCTCATCGAGCGGGAGCTTGATCACGAACGCGCCTCCCGCCGTTTCATTTCCTCGGCGGCCACTTCCACGTCGTCGAAGTGGCTGCGGGTCGAGCCGATGATCTGGTAGGCCTCGTGCCCCTTGCCGGCGATAAGGATGACGTCGCCGGGACGGGCGATCTCGACGGCGCGGCGGATGCCCTCGCGGCGGTCGAGGCGGATGTCGGCGCCGGCGCGGGCGCCCTCGCTCAGGCCGGCGACGATCCCGTCGATGATGGCCTGGGGCGACTCGCTGCGGGGATTGTCCGAGGTGATGACGAGGTGGTCGGCGAGCTTCTCGGCGACTTCGGCCATCCGGGAGCGCTTGGACCGGTCGCGATCGCCCCCGCAGCCGAAGACGACGATGACCCGCCCGCTCTGCTTGACCGGCTGGAGGGCGGACAGGACGTTCTTGAGGGCGTCGTCGGTGTGGGCGTAGTCGACGAAGACCTGGTAGGGCGCGTCGACCTGGACGCGTTCGAGCCGCCCGGGGATTCGACTCACGCGGGCCAGGGCGTCCGCGCAAACCTCGAGCGGAATGCCCAGGCTGTGGCAGGCGCCGGCGGCGGCCAGGCCGTTCTGAACGTTATGGCGCCCGATCAGCGGACTGTGCACGCGAGCCTCGCCGTCCGGGGCGATCATGCGAAAAGCCGTGCCCGAGGCGTCGATGCGCTCGATGACCGCCCGCAGGGCGGCCAGCGGCGAGAGCCCGTAGGTCAGCACGCGAGCGACGGTGGCGGAGGCCATCGCGGACCCGGCCTCGTCGTCGGCGTTGATGACGGCGGCGGCCGAGGGGCCCAGCCGCTCGAAGAGCATCCGCTTGCTGGCCAGGTAGTGCTCGGGCGTGTGGTGGTAATCCATGTGGTCGCCGGTGAGGTTGGTGAAGATGGCGACGTCGAACTCGAGCCCCTCGACGCGCCGCTGGTGCAGGGCGTGCGAGGAGACTTCCATGATCAGGTGCGAGCAGCCGGCCTGCACCATCTCGTCGGTCAACTCGGCCAGCACAGTCGCGTCCGGGGTGGTGTTGCAGGCGGGGACGGAACGGACGGTGGTCTCGTAGCTGATCGTGCCGATCAGCCCCGCCTTGTGCCCGGCGGCTTCCAGGATGGCCCGCACGAGATAGGTGACGGTGCTCTTGCCGTTGGTGCCGGTGACGGCGATGCAGCGGAGCTTGCGGGCGGGCCAGCCGCGGATCGCCTGCGCCAGCCGGCCCAGCGCGATGTGCGAGTCGGCGACGACGGCGCACGGCACGCCGGGAGGAACGGCGGAGCGGTCTTCGCAGACGACGACGGAACAGCCGGCGGACAGGGCGGCGGGGATGAACGCGTGGCCGTCGACCTTGACGCCGCGAAGGGCGACGAAGCAATCGCCCGGGCCGCAGCGCCGGCTATCGACCTGGACGTGTTGGACATCGGCGTCGAGGTCCGCGTCCGGTGCGGCCAGATCGGCCGCCGAAAGCAACTGAGAGAACTTCATAGCTCGCGATTCTGTTTCCCCGCAAGGGGGAAGAATAGGACCCATGGGGCCCAAGAGGCCCGCGAGGCCCTGGTTGCGTTGCACGTCAGTCCCGCGGCGTCCTTGCCCGGCCCGGCTGGTCGCGCGTGACCAGGGTGGCGGCGCGATCGGGCGGGACGTCCAGGTAGGCCAGCGTCTTCTCCAGCACCTGCTTGACGTAGGGGGCGGCGACCGTGCCGCCATAGTAGCCCTTGGACCGCACGGGGCGGTAGATGGAGATCAGGCAGAGGATCCTGGGGCGGCTGGCGGGCGCCCCGCCGATGAAGCTGCCCGTGTAGGCGCCGTCGAGCAGTTGCCCGTTCTGGAAGATCTGGGCGGTACCCGTCTTGCCGAAGCTGGTCCAGCGGCTCAGGCGGCAGGCCTTGCCCGTGCCGTCCTCGACGACCTGCTGCATCACGCCGACGGTCTGGGCGGCGACGGCGGGGTTGAGCACGCGGCGGACGACCTGCGTCTTGCCCTGGTAGACGACCTGCCCGTCGGCGTCGACGATGCGGTCGACGATGCGGGGCTTGAGCAGCAGCCCGCCGTTGGACAGGGCGGCGTAGGCCATGGTCATCTGGATGGCGGTGGTGGAGACTTCCTGGCCGAACGGCACGCGGGGGGTGGAGTAGGTGTCCCAGTTGCGCAGCGGGCGGACCATGCCCGGGCTCTCGCCCGGCAGATCGATGCCCGTTCGCTGCCCGATCCCGAACCGCTGCAGGATCGCGTACAGCCGGGCGTTGCCCATCGTCGCGCCGATCTTGGCCATGCCGATGTTACTGGAGACGCGGATGATGTCGGCCACCGTCATCACGCCGTAGCGGTTGCCGTGGTCGCTGACCTTGCCCCCCCGGGGCGGAAGGTAGAGCCCGTTCTCGCAGAAGTACTTGGACTCCCAACTGACGTCGCCGGTCTGGACGGCGCCGGCGGCAATGATGGTCTTGAAGATCGAGCCCGGCTCGAAGGGGACGGTCACGGCGCGGTTGGTCCGCTGGTCGGCCCGGGCGGTGTCGAAGTCGTTGGGGTTGAAGCTCGGGGCCGAGTGCATCGCCAGGATCTCGCCGGTGTTGACGTCGAGGACGACGCCCGCGCCCCAGTGGGGCTCGTACTTGGCCAGCGACTCGGCGATGGCGTCCTCGAGATATCGCTGGATGTTGGCGTCGACGGTCAGGAAGACCGAGTCGCCGTCGCGCGGCGGGCGGGACTGCTCGACCATGGCGTAGATGGCCCGTCGACGGGCGTCGGCCAGCACCGTCCGCTGGCCGTTCTGGGCCTTGAGGTGGCGCTGCTGGGAGAGTTCCAGCCCCCCGCCCGGCAGCCCGTCGCGCAGGCGGAAGCCCAGGACCGCGGCGGCCAGGTTGCCGCTGGGGTATTCCCGCTCCCAGTCATAGTCGATGCCAATCGACCGCAGGCGGGATTTGCGGACGGCGTCGACCTGCTCGTTCGTGAGGTCGTACTGCCGCAAGGGCACGTAGCGCGCCGTTCGGCGTTGGAGGAAGACGGCCTGGATCTCGCGAGGGTCGCCGCCGATCAGGCGGGCGACCTCGATGGCGGTGTCGGCCAGGCGGTCGTCGGCGACCATGGCCGGGTCGAGATAGCAGAACGCCTTCTGGCGGCTGCCCGCCAGCAGGGTGTATCGCTGGTAGGTGCGGGCGTAGATGTTGCCGATCTTGGCCGGCAGGGGCGCCGTCATGATCTGCTGGCGTTGGGCGGCCTGGCGGGCCGGATCGATGTTCTGGCGGATCAGAACGTACAGCCGCCCGCCCAGGGCGAGAACGCACAGGAAGAGCAGTCCGAAGACCGCGTCGTATCGCCACTTGCCTGGCAGCGACGGTTTCATTCCGGGCGGCTTCACCTTTGCCACAGGGGCACTTGAGGGTTCACGTTCGCCGGGCGGGGGGCGGGCGGCGCGTCGACGGCCACCTTGCGCTCCGCCTCGGCCTTGTCCACCAGGCCCAGGGCCATCTCGGCCGCCCGGTGCCGGACGGCCCGCGGGGCGGTCAGTTCGCCCAGGCGAACCTGCTGCTCCCACAGGGCGCGACGAATCTTGACCTGGGCGGCCCGCAGGGTCTGCAGGCGATGACGGGCGACCATCTCCTCGCGCCGAACCTGCACGAGGGCGACGGCGATGGCGGCCAGCGCGATGATGATGATGCCCAGTCTCACTTCACGTCTCGCTTGTCAGTCCTGCGTCTGTCCTGCCTGCGGCTGTCGGCCCTGGCGACGGAGCCCATTCTTCAACGGACTGCTAGCTGGGGATCTCCAGTTCCATCCCGGGTTGAATCTTCCTGGGGTCGGAGATCTTGCTCTTATTGGCGTCGATGAGTCTCTGGATGCCGGCCCGGCTGGGGTCCTTGAGCACCTCGCGGGCGATACGGGTGAGCGTGTCGCCCTGACGGATAACGTACGTGTGTCGGGGTTGTTCGGCCGGGGCGGGGCCGGGGCCCTGCACGCGGATGGGTCGCGGGGGCGCCGAGTCCAGAACGGCGGGCAGGGTGTTCAGGTCCGCCACCATCGTGGGGGCCCGGGTGGGGCGCACGGGCGGGGGCGAGGGCGGGCTGCCGGGCGAGGCGGGCAGCGGCGGAATGGTGAGCACCTGGTTGACCTGGAGGCGGGTCTCGTCCTTGACGGTCCTCTTGTTGGCCTCGAGGATTCGCTTGTACTCATTCTCGTGCCCGGGCCCGTAGACCTTGCGGGCGATGCGGGTGAGGGTGTCGCCCGGCTGGACGGTGTAGGTTCGCTGGGCCGGCGGAGCCGGGGGCGGGGGCGCGTCGGCGAGGCCGGGAGCGGGCGTCGTTCCGGCGCCGCGCGGGGGCAGGACGACCGGCACGGAGCGGATGGGTGCGGCATCGTCGCCGATGGCGGCGAGCATGTCCCTGGGCGAGATCGGCGGCGGCGCGTCGGCCGGCGCGGCGGGCGGGGCGACCGGCGCGCTGGGCGGGGCGGATCGACCGCCGGGAGCGGGGGCCAGCGCCAGCACGGGCCGGGCGGGCGGATCGGTGCGGGCGGGCGGCGGAGTGGGCAGGTCGCTGTACCGGGTGATGACGTCCTCGACCCCGCCGCTGGAGACCAGGTCTTGTCCCTCAACGCCAGCGGGGGTGGATGTGCCGGCCAGTTCGCTGAGAACCAGCCCGAACATGATGATAAACAGCAGCCCGACCAGCAGCCCAATTCGCGTCTCTCGAGTCATGTTTGGCTCCATCCAAATCAGGTGCCGAAGGTCCCAGCGTCCGTCCGCTGCACAGCGCGCAGCTTGGCGGAGCGGCTCCGCGGATTCGCGGCCGTCTCCTCGGCCGTAGGTAGTATCGGCTTTTTCGTCAGAAAACTCGCGTGCCCGCCGCCTACCCAGTCCGCAAACGCGTGCTTGACCAATCGGTCCTCGAGCGAATGAAAACTGATGATAGCGGCTTTGCCGCCAACTGCAAGGATTGACGGCAGGATTTTCAGCAGTCGTTCCAGGCTGGCCAGTTCGTCATTGACGGCGATGCGGAGGGCCTGGAAGGTCCGGGTGGCGGGATGGGCGCCGCGCCGGCTGTGGCGGGCCGGGGCGGGAATGGCGCCGGCGACCAGCCGGGCCAGCCGCGTGGTGGTCTCGATGCGCTCCTCTCGCCGGGCCTCGACGATGCGCCGGGCGATCCGCCGGCTGTATCGCTCCTCGCCGTAGCGGTAGATCAGGTCGGCCAGCTCGCGCTCGTCCAGGGCGTTGACCAGATCGGCGGCGCTGCGATCCAGGCGGGGGTCCAGCCTCATGTCCAGCGGGCCCTCGACCTGGAAGCTCAGCCCGCGGGCCGGGTCGTCCAGTTGCGTCGAGGCCACCCCCAGGTCGGCCAGCACCGCATCGACCGCCCGAATGTCCGCCGCTTCCAACACGTGACGCACCTCGGAGAAATTCGCCTGGAACAGCCGCACGCGCGGGGCGAACGCCTCCAGTCGCGTTCGCGCGCGGCGCAAGTTGTCCTCATCCACGTCCAGCCCGATCAGGCCGGCCGTGGGCGGGGCGGCCCGCAGCCAGGCCTCGGCGTGCCCGCCCAGGCCCACGGTGCAATCCAACAGGATGCCGCTGCGGTCCAGGGTGAGCGTGCGGATGACTTCGTCCAACAGGACGGGCCGGTGGGCGGCGGCCGAGCTCATCGAGAAAGACCTCCGCCTTGGACTGTGCTCAATCGGGCACAGGCGCTGCCAACAGAGCTGTCCGGTCGATCTTGCAGCTTGCCCCCTCAGCACGCCGCCAACGCCCGCAGGGCGAACTGGGCTTGGGGGCTGAATTCCACCCGGCCATGTCCATCTCCCAGCGCTTGTACGCGCGCCAGCCGCTGAGCCAGATCCAGCAGGCGCTGCCGGTCCCCTTCGTCCAATGTCGAAGGGTCGCTCAGCCGGCGCCGCAGTCCGGCAAGGGACCGGCAGGATCCATCCCGCTGATCCGCTCCACCGCAAGCTCGCTGAGAGATGAACATGTGCGATTCCTTTCGGCCGGGTTTCACAGCCCGCCGCCGGCCTCCACATATCCGACGGCGGATACGTCTGCCTCGTGCGACTCGTCTTCCGCTACGGCGTCTTGTCTCGCTCGGCCTGGGCCAGGCGATCGGACGCCTCGTACAGCATCTGCCCGTACGTCTCGAGTCCCTTGACCACCCGCGGTTCCCACTCGTGGGTCGGCCAAATCTCCAGGTGGTCGCAGTTGCCCACCACGGTGACCTGCTCGGCCAGGATCGCCCGCTGCATCGACTTCTCCGGCAGAACGATCCGGCCCTGGGCATCGGGCCTGACCATCCGGGCCATGGCGAAGAACAGGCTCATGTCCCGCTGCTGGGTCGTCGGCAGGGGCGACCGCTTCATCGTGGCCACCAGCCGGGCATAGTATCGGTCCGGGTACAGCCACAGGTGACGGTCGGGACCCAGGATGAGCACGAAGTTGGTTCCGTCCTCTTCGGCGTCGATCTGATCGCGAAACATGGCGTTGATCGCCAGCCGATGCTTGGCCGGATCAATCGTCTGTTCGTTCTCCCCGATCAGAAGCGCCATCGCTCTCTAGGCCTTTCAACCACTACTTGGGAACGACAGGGATAGTACTCCACAAATAGGGAAAACGGCAAGCAAAAAAGGCCGGAAGTTGCGAAAAAAATTGGGCTTTTCCCGCAAAGTCTCGTCAGCCCTACCGATGGTATGCCCATCTGCGGGGAGCCCAAGTTGTGGGGCGCGCCGACAGCATCCCTGCCGCAAGAAACTCACTGACGATTTTTCAAATAGCGAAAATTCCAGGCCGACAGTTGGCCGTATTCCTCTTTTCGTCCAGACGATCTGAAGAACTTGAGCCTTTTTTCGCGCCACCGAAGGTCCACTTCGGTCGGCCGGGCGCCCGCGGGCGGGCAGGCGGACGCGGCGTCGAAAGGGACGGCAGAAGACGCCAAAAATCCCGTCGCTCACTTATTTAATCCGGTTCACAGTCAGGCCGATAGGTCAGACGGGGGGCGGATCATGGCAAGAGTGAACGACATCCTGTCCACGCTGCTTGGGACCGGTATATTCGACGTGTACCTCACCGGACGACGGTGGGGCTATTGGCCGTGCTGGGCGGACTGGCTGGTGGTGATCGGCTGTCTGATCGCGTCGATCCTGTGGAGCCGGCGTCTTCCCACGCTGGTCTCGGCGGCGATCACGCTGGCCGCCGTCGGGGGCGTACTCGCCGTGGGGGCGTTCTCCGGTTGGGACGTGACCCTGACAGCCTCCACGACCGCGGCGGTCGTCTGCCTGCTGCTGGGCTATCTGGCGGGCGGGTTCTGGAGGCGCTGGCGCGTGCGGAAGCTGGACATGGAGCGCCTCTGGCCGCCCGAGCTGGTCGCGTCGGTGGCCGACATCGTCCGCCTGCGGGCCGAGTGCAACATTCCCCTGGTGCAGCTCCGTCGCGGACCAGGCTTTCTGCATGACGAACGCGTCATCCGCCATCTGCCCCTGTGCATGAGGCAATCGCAGACGCAGGGCGAGTTCCGGCGGTGCGTGCAGGCTATCAACTCCCTGGTGATGGAATCGGTGGACCCTCGGGCCTGGCCCCCGCCGTCGGCCTGGGGAGAGGACCAGAAGGTGTTCCTGGCCGGGCCCAACCGTCATCCGTTCGTCGAGCGGCTGGCCCGACTCAGGCGATGGGCCCGCACGCACAACCGCAAGCTCGTGGGCGACATCTTCGCCCGGTGGATGATCCCCCTGCCCCCCCGCAACGGCAAGCCCGCGGTCTGGCGCCAGGCCCATCTGGCGCTGGTGGAAGAGGCTGCCGACTTCCTCGAAGAACTCCACTTCAGCCTGGCCGAGCTGGTCAACCGCGCCCGCTGACGCCCGGGCCTTGCCTGACTCATCCCCAGTTTCAAGAGGCGCTACCTGCGCAGGGCGGTCCCGCCCGACATGTTCTGTGGGTCTGTAGACTCTCAGCGACCGACATCGTCATACCCTCCGCCGCACAGGCCCAACGGGCCGGCGTAGGATAGCCCTGGCCGAAGCGCAGCGCAGGCCAGGGGGGCGGCGGCGTGATGCCCGAGCCCTGCAAGGGCGATGTAACGGATCGCTCGTGATCATCGTTGCCGTGTCGGTGTTCCACGGCTTACCCCGCCCCGTTGGGGCTCCGCGGGTTGGGGGCCTGGCACCCAGGCCTTCGCTGCGCTCCGGCCTGCCTGCCGTAGGCAGGCCTGGGCTACTTTCTTACGGGCCTTCGGCCCTGGCCTGCCTAAGGACGGCCCTGCCTAAGGTACAGCCTGCCTCCCTTAGGTACGCCCTGCCCTGGCGGCGGCTTCCAGGAAGACGGCGCCAAACTGGGGATGGGTCAGGGGCCTTGCCTATTGACCCTCCCCCGCTCGCGGTAGTAGGTTGATGTCTGTCCCAGCGCGTGGACCGATCGCGTGAGGGTCAGGCGGCCCCTTCCACAGTCCGTTTTGCGCAAGGAGTGCATGATGGGCAAGCACGTCAGCCGGCGCGGATTCCTCCGGACCACCCTGGCAGCGGCAGGCGGCGTGTACGTCCTGGGCGACGCCCGCCTGGCCCGCGGGTACCAGGCCAACCAGAAGCTGAACGTCGCCCTCATCGGCGTGGGCGGGCGGGGCACCTGGTTCGTCGACACCATGCCGAAGATGGCCAACGTCGTCGCCCTGTGCGACGTGAACGACCGGAAGCTCGCCGAGGCGTTCAAGCGGTGGGCGGACCTGGGGACGAAATGGGAAAAGTCGCCCCATTCCTGGGAGCAGAAGGCGGCGGAGGAGTACCGCCGTCTGGGTCAGGACAAGCCCCGGACGTTCCGCGACTTCCGCCGCATGTTCGACCAGTCGTCCAGGCAGATCGACGCGGTGGTGGTGGCCACGCCGGACCACACGCACGCGACCGCCGCCGCGGCGGCCATGCACGCGGGCAAGGGGGTGTTCTGCGAGAAACCGCTCACCCGCACGGTGCACGAGTCGCGCGCCCTCCGGGACCTGGCCCGCAAGCAGAAGGTCGCCACGGCGATGGGGAACCAGGGCACGTACTCGGGGGCCTTTCGCCGGGCGCTGGAGTTGATCCGCGATGGCGCGCTGGGCGAGATCCGCGAGGCCCACGTGTGGAACACCGGCGGGGGCAGCGACCGCACCGAGCCGCCCAAGGGCGAACCGCCCGTGCCCGACTATCTCGACTGGGACCTTTGGCTGGGCCCGGCCGCTCAGCGCCCCTACCACCCGGACTGGATGCGGCGCAACAACTGGCGAGACTTCGGCACCTGCCAGCTCGGCAACTGGGCGCCGCACTCGGCCAACCTGGCCTTCATGTCGCTCCAGGTCCACCAGCTCTGGCAGGCCAAGCCGGCAGCCGCCTGCATCCGCGTGCGGGCGGAGTGTTCGGGCCTCAACCGCCTCTCCTTCCCCAAGTGGGAGATCGTTCGCTGGGACGTCCCGGCGCGGGGCGAACTCAAGCCCATTACCATCACCTGGCACAACGGGCCCGCGCCGTCGGCCAGGGAGTTGATCGACCGGGCCACACAGGGCGCCGCCGAGAACGAGAAGGACCTCTGGCGCTTCGCGGGGACGCTGATCGTCGGCACGAAGGGCAGCCTCCACGCCACCGGGCACAATGCGTCGTTCCGCCTCCTGCCGGCGGAGAAGTTCGCGGGCGTGCAGTGCAGCCGGCCCGAACGGGTGGAGAGCTCCCGCGGGCCGGAGCAGGACTGGCTGGCCGCCTGCCGCGGCGGGCCGTCCGCCTGGACGAGCTTCGATTACGCCGCGGCTTTGAACGAGTTCCTGATGCTGGGCAACGTCGCCACGCAGTGCACCGGCGCGTTGACGTACGACCCGCCGGCAAGGAAGATCACCAACGACGCGCAGGCCGACGCCCTGCTTGGCTGCCCCTGCCGCCAGGGCTGGTCCCTGTAGCGTTTTTGCTGGTCTCGGCACGGACGCTGGCCGATAAAGAGACATCATTCGAAGGAGCAATCTGATGATCCGTGGACGTGCGATGCGACCAGGCGGGCTGACCGCCGCCGTACTGGCGATGATTGTGTTTTGTGGCGGATGCGAGTCCACGCCGCGCTCGACCGAACGCCCCGACGACCAGCCGCAGAAACCCACGCCCCAGATCGTGCTGAAGCAGGCGCCGGCCCACACGGTGGGCGTCGTCCACGTCGACGCCGAGGCGATCAAGCCGTTCCTGGTGCGAACGGCCGACGAGATGAAGAAGACCGCCGGGCAGGAGAAGGCGATCCAGATGCTTCAGGCGGCCGCCGATCTGGCTCAGAAGGTGGCCTGGCTGGACGTGTACGTGGTCAGCCTGAAGGACCAGCCCCCCCTGCTGCTGCTGTACTTCCAGACGGAGATGACGGCGGACCAGTTTGCCGACCTTCTCATAAAGGTGCTGATGGGATGGGGCTCGCTCCACCCCCTGGACCGCGTGCCGCACGAGGAGTTCATCCTGCTGGGGCCCAAGGACCACCCGGGCGTGGCGATCACCGACACCGCCGCCTTCAGCGAGATCCGAAACGGCGTGATCGTCAGCCCGGTCCGCCTGGAGGCCGTCAGCGCCGTCATCCACACGCTGGGCGCGGGCGCAAGCGACGAACTGGCCGCCCTGGCCGGTGAGGTGGAAGCCGGCTCGCCGCTATGGGCGACCCTGCGCCCGGCAGCCATGGACGCCGCGGCCCCGCAGAAGGTCCTGGGGCACGGCAGCTTCGAACCGGCCAAGGCGTCGCAACTCCGCATGGTCTTCGAGAAGGCCCGGCAGGCCGAGGAGTTCGAGCAGGCGGCGGCGCGGATGGAGTTGGCGAAGGTCTCGCGCAGCGACCGGGAGGTGAAGCTGGAAGCCGAACTGAACGCCGCGCTGGTGCAGAAGCTGCTGGCGGGCTTGCAGTCGGCCCAGCGACAGGCCGTGCGGGTGACGTCGGCGGCCCACCTGAAGTCCATCGGCGTGGCGGTGGCCTCCTTCCAGGCGGACAACTACGACAAGTCCCCGCCGAGCCTCAAGGCCCTGGTCGAGAAGCACCTGATCCCCGCGAACATGCTCGTCAGCCCCGCCAGCCGGCGACAGATCAAGACCGACGCCAAGGGCATTCCCACCGAAGCGGGCGACTACGTCTACTTCGAGCTGCCCGCCAAGGCCGACGCTTCCCTCGTCCGCGCCTACGAGCCGCCCGAACTCAACGCGGGCCTGGGTGGCAACACCCTGCTCGTCGACGGCAGCGTCCACTGGATGAACGCGGACGAGTTGGAGGCGGCCGTCAAGAAGACCAGGCAGGCGATGGAGAAACAGGGATCGTAACGCCTCTCGAGCGCGCCGTGCCCGTCGCCATCCCCGCTGCCGCCCTTGCGGCCTGCCCGCCGTAGGCGGGGCGCACTACAAGCGCACCGCCGACGGCACCGGCCTGGAGAGCTTCGCCGTCCGCTCCGCAATCAGCCGTTCCAGCTTCCGCAGGTCCCCTCCCAGCCGCTCGTATTGGCGCACCTGCCACTGAGACTCGCTGCCGGCTTCCATCATGCGCCGGGCGAACTCCAGCCAGTGGGTCGAGCCCAGCTCAGCCGCCTTGGGGGCCACGATCTCCAGCAGGCGGTCCAGTTGCTTGCGCACGGGGAGCACTTCCTGGTCGACCGGGTCGAGCACCCGCCCATCCAGGCCGTGGCGGGTCGCCTGCCAGCGGTTCTGGTCCAGGCAGCCCTCGGCGAACTCGGTCATGGGACATCCCTGCTCGAAGCGGTCCTGGTAGCAGGCGGAGGCGGCCTGGCAGATCGCCGTCAGCGCCGCGACGCGCCGCACGTCGGTGGGCAGGTCGAAGAGGCGGTACTCCACCGTGCCCAGCGGCGGCTGGACGCGGATCATCCACCACAGGTCGCCCGGGCGGGTGATCTCGCCCGCTTCCACGAGGCGATCGTAGAAGCGTTCCAGGTCGGCGAAGCGCTTGAAGGAGGGCGCCAGGTGCGTGCGGGGCAGGGAGTGGAACAGCAAGGCCCGCGTCGAGGCCAGGCCGCTGGCTCGCCCCTCGAAGAAGGGCGAGTTGGCCGACAGGGCCATCAGCGGATAGGCCCAGCGTTTCATCTCGTGCATGACGTAGACGCCGGCATCGGCGCTGCGCAGGCCGACGTGCACGTGCAGGCCCGTGGCCAGCATCCGCCGCGAGATGATCCCGTGCTCGCGGTGGACCCACCGGTAATGCTCGCTGGGGACCACCTTCTGGCGATGCCCCCGTGCGAACGGGTGCGTGCCCGCCGCCGCCAGCAGCACGCCCTGACGGCGCGCCGCCCGCGACAGCGCACGACGGTCGCGCACAACCGCGCCCAGCAGCCCGTCCACGTCGCGAGCCACCTCGCTGGCCGTCTCCAGGATCGACAGGAACAGCTCGTGCGACACCGCCTGCTTGAGCGGGCCGGCCAGGCTCCCCCACACCTGCTCCATCCGCGGCACGAGGTCGGCGGTCTCGGGATCGATCAGGTGGAACTCCTGCTCGACGCCGACGGTCGGATACGGGTTGGCCTGCCACGGCTTCATGACGATCGCAGCGCCTCCAGCGCCATCGCCGCCAACATGGCCGCCCCCGCGGGCAGGGCCTCGTCGCAGAAGTCGAAGGCCGAGTTGTGCAGCGACGGGCAGGTCTTTCCCACACCCAGGCGGAACATCACGCCCGGGCACTTCTCGAGATAGAAGCCGAAGTCCTCCGAGCCCATGCTGGGCCCCGACAGGAGGGCGAAGTCCAGGCCCATGCCCCGGGCCGTGCCGACCAGCCGCTCGTGGAGGGCGGCGTCGTTGGCCACCGGCGGGGTGTGCTGGTCGAGCGTGATCTGATGCGTCAGCCCAAGCGGACCGCACGCCCGGGCGACCACGCGGGCCATTTCCTCCAGGGCCCGCGTCCGCCCCTCAGGCGACAGCGTCCGCATCGTGCCCCGGACGACGGCGGCGTCGGGGATAACGTTCGGCGCCTGTCCCGCCTCCACCACGCACGGGCTGACCACCAGTTCGTCGCCGGTCATGTCCGCCAGGGCCTCGATCAGCCCGGGCAGGCCCAGTATGGGGCTGTTGGCCTCCTGCGGGCGAGCGCCGTGCCCTCCGCGCCCGACCAGGCGGACCGCCCACACGTCGCTGGCGGCCATCACCGTGCCGCCGCGCGAAGCGATCGTGCCCACGTCCAGGCCGGGCCAGCCGTGCAGCGAGAAGATGGCCGCCGGCAGCGGCTCCAGGGCCCCCTGCTCGATCATGAGCTTGGCGCCGTTGCCCTGCTCCTCGGCCGGCTGGAACAGCAGCCTGACCTTGCCCGCGGGCAGTCCGATTTCTCGCAGCACCCGGCAGGCCCCCAGCAGGCAGGCCATGTGCCCGTCGTGCCCGCAACTGTGCGCCCAGCCGGGGTGACGCGACGCGTAGGCGGCGCCGGTCTTCTCCTCCACCGCCAGCGCGTCCATGTCGGCCCGCAGGGCCACCACCGGACCCGGCAGGCGGCTGTCCAGTTCAGCGACGATGCCGGTATCGCCCACGCGGCGCACCAGGGCGGCGTCCAGCTCGGTCAGCTCGGCCGCGACGAACCCTACCGTCTCGAATTCCCGAAAGGCCGGCTCGGGCACCTGGTGCAGGCGATGGCGGATCCTGGTCATCCACGGCTGGATGTTCCTGGCCGCGTCAAGCAATTCCCGCAACTGAACCTGCGATAACTCGGTATTCATAGAGTGATTTCCGTACCATGATAGTCCCGCAAGCCGCGAAGGTGGATGCGCGGCGCCTTTGGGCGGGCCGCAGGAGATGGGAGAATCGCGTTTCGAGAACGCGCAGGTCCGGCCGTCTCCACAACGCCGCCGCAACGGGCCTTCGGAGGCTGGCGTCGCAAGGCAAGCCAGTCAGAAGCCCGGCACGCCTCACTTCGGCAGCGACTCGTACACGCCCAGGTCGTACAGCGTGTAGCCGCCCCACTCCGTGCCGCGTTTCACGCCTGCCAGGCGGACATATCGGGCCTTGGCCGGCGGGAACGAAACGGTCTCCAGCCCGCCCCGGGAGCGGGTCTCCGAGTGCACTTCGCTCCACTTGTTCGCTTCGGGCGCCACCTCCACGCGGTAGGCCTTGGCGTTGGCCTTGGCCCAGAACAGGGTCACGGCCGACACCGTGCGGACCGAACCCAGGTCCACGCACAGCCACTCGGCGTCCTTCTTGTCCGACGACCAGGCGGTGAAGAGGCTGTCGTCCAGGGCGGCCTGGGCCTTCTCCGCCTTGGACGAGGCGGTCGCCGTCTTGCCCCCGGCCAGGTTCGTCAGGCCCACGCGGAGTCGGACGCTGTTGGAGAGGGTGGCGTTTCCCTTGCCGTCAAACGCCTGGGCGACGACCTGGTGCAGCCCGGGCGGGGCATCCTTCCATACCAAGCGTCCCGAAGCCTTAGCCTCGCAGAGCAGGGTCGATTCCTTGAGAGCCTCGCCCTTCTTCTCCTCATCCATCAGGAACCAGTTGTGCCAGCCGCCCTTGAGCAGGCGCAGCTCGACCCTGGCGACGGGGGCCCCCTTGGCCATGGCGCGGACGTCGAAGGCGAGGTCTCCCGCAACCGGGGCCAGGCCGTCAGGGGGCGAATCGATCCGCACGACGGCGGGGACAGCCCGCCCGGACGGGGCGGGCACGTCCTCCAGCGTCAGCACCTGCGGATGGGCGTAGCAGGTGCGGGCCCAACCGGCGTCGCCTTCGAACCATTGCAGCACGTAGAGCCACCTGGGCCCCTCGGCCGCCATCTTCTGGACGTTGAGGAACGTGCCGCACTCGCACATGGCCTGCATCTTGCCCGGCGCGACCTCCTGCATGATCTGGAACGCCTTGGGGTACGACTCTTCCTCGTTCTTGCCCCAGCCGTAGTAGCTGTTGGGGTAGATGTCGATTCCGGCGATGTCGACGTACTGCGGGCCGGGATAGTACCGCTTGCGAAAGGCGGTGTGTTCTTCCGGCGGGGCCTCTCGCTTGAGGGTGGTCTTGAGCCCGCAGTTGAAGACCCAGATGAGGTTGTGGAGCTTCCGCTGCTTGACCAGGTAGTCGAACATGATCCGCCAGAGGGCGGCGGTGTTCTCGGGGTGGGTGTGGTCGGTCCACCAGAACCAGCCGCCGTCGATCTCGTGGAAGGGCCGCCACAGGATCGGGATGCGGGCGTCGGCCAGTTTCTGGAGGTAGTCGGCGTGGCGGGCCAGGTCGTCCATGAACGCCTTGTGCTCGGGCGTGCCGACCTGGGCGGCCTTGGCCAGGTCATAGCGCGGGCTGTTCTTGGGGCGGTCGCGCCAACTCGTGCCGCTGGGGTTCATCGGGTGCTTCCAGTGGAACTGGAAGGCGACGATCCCGCCGCGGGCGTGCCAGGCCTTGGCGTGCTCGATGGTCCGCTCGACCACCGGAGTATAGGTCTTGCCCCAGGTGGGGCTGTTCCAGCCGGTCAGATCGAAGGCCACGATGGCCGGCAACCGTCCGCTGGCCTCCTGCACGTACGAGGCGATGCCTGGTCCCCACGTGCCGCTGAGCGTCTTCTTGCCATACACCGACTGGAGGTAGTCCAGCAGCGCCCGGGCCTCGGGGATGAGGTCGCCGTCGGCGGGCTGGATGGCCGCAGGCGCGGCGGCGGCGAGGGTCAACAGCAAGGTCACGAGGGCGTAGACGACGAACCGGCTGGGCATACCGCGCTCCTGTGAAATCGTCCAGCCGCCATCGGCTCCGGGGGCCGGCGGCGGCTTACAAGGCAGAACGGATGAAGGGGGAGGGTATTGGCAGCCGGCTGCGGGTCATTGGATGTCGGGACGGACGTCAGAGGGCGCCGCCCGGCGCAGAACGGCTTGCCAGGTCTCCGTCAGGCCCAGCTTGGCCGCCCACGCTTCAATGTACCGCCGGTCGAGGATGTCTCCGCTGACCTTGATGATCCCGGCAATGTCGCGGAGGTGCTTCTCGCTGCCGCCTTCGTCGTAGTACTCGAGCTTGCCCAGGATGACATCTTCGGGGCAGGCGACAAACACCTGCCGACCGGGCAGGACCAGCACGGGACGCCGGCGGTCAAGTTGTCCTTTGCGCCAATTCTCCCGGCCGGCGATCATCACGTCGATCTTGTTGCCGCTGGAGGGATCGAGGATATTGAACTGGCTTGTCGATTGAACCGCCTTCCTGGCCGCCAGTGAACTGACGTAGAAGTCGGTCTCGGGGAACCGACTGCAGAGTTCTTCTGCCTGGTCGGCGGACATGTCCACGACGACGTTAATGTCCTGAGTGAGCCTGGGCTCTCCGTACGCCCCGCTGGCAATGGAGCCCACCAGCGCATAGGGAATCTCCAAGTCATCGAGGATATCGAGCGCAAAGCGGAGGAGGTCAGGTTGTTCCACGGGTCATTCTCCGGGCCACTTCCGCCTGAACCTGCTCTTCCGTCCAACCCGGATGCCGGGAACGGAGGTGTCCCGCTATCATGACACGCATCGTCCGGTTAAGGTCGAAGATGATCTCCACCCGCTCAGCCGGGCTCTTGCGGCGCAGGATCTCCGCGACCCTGTCGTCGACGACTTCGATCTGCCGGTCGAGATTTCCCTTTTCCGTCACTGTTCTGCGCCCCATTCAACGGGAACGATGGGATCCATGGGACGTATGGGACCCATGCGAGCGGCTTCCGCGACTTCGCCCGCCGCCGCCCAGCAAACAACCAGCAACGAACAGCCAACAACGCCGCAGGCCGAAGGCCAGCGCTAGCGGCGCTTCTTCTTCTTGAGCTTCTCGCGTTCCTTCTTGGTCAGGCGGTGGGAGCGCTGCTTGGTCTTGAACTTGGGCATGCCGAACATCCCCCCGCCGGCGGTCATCTGCTTGGCGAAGGCCATGCGGTCGCGCATGCCCATGCCGGCCATCTGTTTCATCATGCCCGCGGCCTGGGTGAAGCTCTTGACCAGGCCCGAGACGTCTTCCGGGGCCGTGCCGCTGCCGCGGGCGATCCGCCGGCGGCGCGGGGCGTCGATCCGCTCGGGGGCCTCGCGCTCGGCGGGCGTCATCGAGTAGATGATCGCCTCCATCCGCTTCATCTCGTCGCCGTCGAGCTTGAAGGCCTCCATCTGGCTGCCCATGCCGGGGATGAGCTTCATGATCTCGCCCAGCGGGCCCAGCTTCTGCATCTGCTTCATCTGCGCCAGGAAGTCGGTCAGGGTGAACTTGCCCTTGGCCATCTTCTCCTGCATCTTGGCGGCCTGTTCCTGGTCGAACTCGCGCTGGGCCTTCTCCACCAGCGTGACCACGTCGCCCATGCCCAGGATGCGGCTGGCCATGCGGTCGGCGTGGAACTCCTCGAGGCGGTCGAGCTTTTCGCCCACGCCGATGAACTTGATGGGCTTGCCCGTGACGGCCTTGACCGACAGGGCGGCGCCGCCGCGGGCGTCGGAGTCGAACTTGGTCAGGATCACCCCGTCCAGCTCGAGTCGCTGGTTGAACTCGCGGGCGGAGTTGACGGCGTCCTGCCCGGTCATGGCGTCGCAGACGAGGTAGATCTGGTGCGGGCGGGTGGCCTTGGCGATATCCTCGGCCTGCTTCATCATCTCTTCGTCGATGTGCAGCCGGCCGGCGGTGTCGATGATGACCACGTCCCGCCCGGTGGCGGCGGCCTGGTCCAGGCTGGAGCGGGCGACCTTGACGGGGTTCTTCTCGCCCTCGATGCGGAAGACGGGCACGCCGACCTGCTGGCCGATGATGGTGAGCTGGTCGACGGCCGCCGGGCGCTGGAGGTCGCAGGCCACCAGCATGGGATGCTTGCCCTGGTGCATGATCAGCTTGGCCAGCTTGCCGCAGGTGGTGGTCTTGCCCGAGCCCTGCAGGCCGGCCAGCATGATGATGGTCGGCGGCGGGCTGACGTAGTAGATTCGCGGGTCCACCGGGCCCATGAGGGCGGTCAGCTCGTCGTTGACGATCTTGACCATGAGCTGGCCCGGGTGGAGGGACTTGATGACCTCCTGTCCGATGGCCTTCTGGACGACCTGGTCGCAGAACTGGCGGGCGACCTTGTAGTTGACGTCGGCCTCCAGCAGGGCCTGGCGGACCTGCTGTATGGACTCGCGCACGTTCTGCTCGGTGATCTTGCCCCGCCCGGACATCCGGCGGAACACGTCGCTGAATTTGTTGGTCAACGATTCAAACATAGGGCCACAGGATACCAGAACAAGCCCCTCAACGTCTATCGAACTGTATCTTGCCCCCCTATCGGCCCGGGTCAGGGCCCGGCGGGAGGCGCCAGGGCCAGCCTGTTCCACCGGCGGTTCGCCGCCGCCACCCAGTGCAGCACCCAGGCGCGGGCGTTGTCCGGCGTGACGGTCCACTGGGGCTGGTTGGGCAGGTCGAAGATCCAGAAGGCCGCCAGGTCCACGTCCGCCCGCTCCAGGTCGGCCAGCAGGTCCTCGAAGATCCGCCGGCAGCGCGGCTCGTCCTGATCAGGCTGGAGGCCCACGCCGAACTCCCCCACCCAGAGGACCTTTCCCGCATCGCTGGCCGTCTTTCGGACCACGCGGAGGAACCCCGCGTGCGTGTCGGTCCAGCGGGCCATCTCCCTGGTGTTGGCGTCCTCGCCGTAGAGGTGGACCGAGATGTCGTCGGTGGCGGCGTTGTCGCGGAGCAGGATGTCCACCATCTGCTGGCGGGTGTCCTCTTTCCAGTTGTGGTTATGGGTGTTGTTCCACGCGCAGAACCGCGGGTGCGAGTGTCCGGCCAGGACGGGACGGCGCCGGTCGTGCTCCCGCACGGCCCGGGCGAACTCCCGCAGCATCACCGCGGCATGGGCGGAGGTCAGGTCGTCGCGCTGCGTGCCGCCCTTCTTGCGGAACTTCTGGGCGTTGGGCAGGTCGAGCGCCAGGTTCAGCTCGTTGCCGAACTCCCACGCCCACAGCGCGGGCGAGTCCTTGTAGCGCGTGACGAAATCGCGAACGACCTGGCGCATCAGCGCGATGGTCTTGCTGTCCGCGTTGCCCCACTGGTCGCGGTGCTCGTCGACCAGGTCCGGCAGGACGAACGTCCAGAACATCGACGGGATCAACCCCACGTTGCACCGCTCGGCCGTGCGGACCACGAGGTCCATCCGCCGGAAGAACTCCGTCTTGTCCTCCAGGTAGAGCTTCCAGTCGCGGGCCTGGAACCCGCCGGCGTTGAACCGCACGAACGGGATGCCCGCGGCGCCCAGCGCCTCCAGGCCCCGCAGCGTGGAATCGTCCTTGGGGTTGCGGAGGATGCGCTGGAACAGGTCGTAGTAGTTGGCCCCCACGCCGCGATAGGGCCGGCCGTTCCTGTAGAGCTTCCCGTCGCGGATGCTCAGCCCCGGCCCGGCCGGCGCGGTCGCGGGCATGACGACAGGCCCCGCCGCCGGCGGCGCGGTGCACCCGCCAAGCATGGACACTGCTATTCCAATCTTGGCGATAGTCCGGGCTAAGGAAATGGTAGGTCCTCCATTTTGAGGTGTTCCCAAGAATGCAATTCTCGGAGGCATCAGGAATGGCTTTCGAGTTCACGCCACATGAAGCTCTACCGCTGTACGAAGACTTTAGTTAATCGAAATGCCCTTCTCCCAGTTATCCAAGACGTCAATATCATCCGGATCAATAGCAATCTCCCGAAGCTGAGTTTCCTTGTCAAGCCTTGTGACCTTGTATGCCACAAAATCATCAAGCCGAAATTGCCCCTTGCGCATCCTACTGAAGAATTCCTTCAACATATCGGGAGAATGCGTCTCTATTAGAATCTTAGCGTCTGTCCGCTTAGCCGTATCGATAAAGACTCCAGCTAGAGCCCTTGCAGACACAGAGTGTAGATGGAGTTCTGGCTGCTCAAACAAAAGCGTGGCACTACTGTCACAATAGCTGCACTGCGCAATAACGGGGAGAACCTGAGAACACCCGTACCCAAGATCAGCCAGAGGGAGCTTAACGCCATCCGGCAAGCCTAGCGAAACGTCGAACAGATCACTGCTCCCGACGCGAGTAAGGTCTATCCTCTGCGCCAGGCCCATCTCGTTAAGCCACTTTGCCACTCTTGCCAAATGCTGCCGAGACCTTGATTGTATTGTCTCATTCGCCAACATCGGGACCGTTCCCTCGCCAAGGGCACCAACTTCCGTTCGATTGGCACCATGCATGGGATATCGCCGCAGAGGCTGCTGGCGAAATGGGCCCAGGTAGCGCGTGTTGAGCAGTTCCTCCTGAATCGTCTGATTCAGTGACCACACCGGGACAAACTCACGAAAGACATCAAACGCGGTCTTGCTCTTTGCCGCGCGAACCGCCAGAAATGGGTCCACCAAGAATGATCGAGGTCTCTTGCATACTACGGAGTTATTGGTTTGCATGTTCGTGAGAAAGAGATTCTTCCCCTTCTTCGACAGCTTGTATCTGTGACTGTCAATAAGAAACTCTCCGCCAGACAAGCAAGTCTCCTGCGTTCTCTTGATGCATCTAAAGGTCCACTTCATTCGTGCCCTGCCGACTGCCGAGACCATCTTGCCGGCGTCATCTATCTTGTTGTATCTTGTCTTATCCAGACTGAACCCCAACGTAATCATGTCACTGTAGGAACGCCCGTGAGCAACTTCTGTGAACCTCCCCAGATGCACGTCTGCAGATTCACCATCAAGCATAAGAGTGCTTGCGAGACTGGTGTTTTTCATTGTTTGCGAGAGGCATGCGAGAGCGTGGATGCATGTGCTCTTTCCGGACGAATTGGGCCCAATGAAGACCGTGATGGGCTTGAGTCTGATTTCACGCTCGGCTCCAACACCTTTGAAATTCCCGACAATCAGCGAACTAATGGCCATTGTTGTGCTCTCCTTCCGTAACCATAAGGTATCCCCTTTGGCACGGAAGGTCAATGCACGTCACGGGATCTATCCGCTAGGCCTGCGAATATCCGCCATTGGTTGATTCCCGTTCTGTTGAGCACATTCGGCACGGAGACCGCGACGGCTAGCGGGCCCTGCCTCAGGACACGAAGGCCATCGCAGATTCCGGGATTTGACGCATTCCCCTTCCGCGTCCAAGCGGGTATGATAGGGAAACTTGACAGGCCCTCGGCCGCGAGTGCGTCTCTGAACGCGGGGTGTGTTTTGAACTCGATGGGAGACGACGAAGCCTGCCGGCCGGCGGGCGAACAAGGAGATTCTACGATGCGCACGGCGTGGCACAATCGGCGGTTCCATTGTCTGGTCGCGGGGATTCTGGCATCGGCGGCGTGGGCAGTGCTGGCGGTGGAGACCGGCACAGGCGAGGAGCCGGCCCCCACAACCAAGCCCGCGGTCGCCGCTCCCATACCGGCCAAGACGCCGCAGGAGATCGCCCAGCTTATCGAGGAGCTTGACCACACGGAGTTCGCCCGGCGCGAAGAGGCCAGCCGGAGGCTGGAGGCGACAGGCAAGGCGTGCATCTCGGCCCTGGAGTCCGCCGCCGCCAGCCGCAAGCCCGAGCCCTCGGCGCGGGCGATGGAACTGCTGAAGACCTTTGCCGACCGCGAAGACGAGCCCACCCGGACCGCGGCCATGAAGGCCCTGGAGAAGCTGGCGGAGGGCAACTCGCCGGCCGCCGAAGACGCCAAGAAGTTCCTCGATGCCCGCCGCCCCCGTCCGCAGCAGGCGCCCTTCGGCATTCGCCTCGCCCAGGGCGGGCTCGTCGCCCGCCGCATGAGCGTCAAGAACGTCAACGGCGTGAAGGAGATCGAGGCCGACGAGGACGGCAGGACCGTCAAGATCCTCGATGACCCCAACAAGGGCATCTGCGTCGAGGTGACGCAGAAGAAGGACGGCAAGGACGAGACCAAGAAGTACGAGGCCAAGACGGCCGCCGAGTTGGAGAAGAAGCACCCGGAGGCCCACAAGCTGTACAAGCAGTACTCCGGCGGGGCCGGAGGGGCCATCCAGGTCATCGCCGCCGCCGGAGGAGTGGTCAATCTCGAGGCGGCAGCGGCGGCCAAGGCCCGGACCGTGCGGCTCCGCCTTCAGCTCCTGCTCAAGCAACTCGAGGCCATCGGCAAGGACAACCAGCTCCAGGCCCTCGATGAGGATGCCGCCAGGGATTTGCTCAAGGAGATGGCCAAAGTCCGCGGCGAGTTGGAGGGATTGGAGAAGAAGCTCCAGGCCGACGCCGCCAAGCGGGCCAAAGAGAAGGCCGAGAAGGCCAAAGCCGGGAACGACAAGGGCGCCAAGGATCGGACCGACGAACAGCCCAAGGCCCAGGCCCCCGCCGGGGCCACCGTCCAGATCGAGGGCAACGGGCAGATCGAGGTCAAGGTCGAGATCCAGGAGGCGCCATAGCCTCACGGGGAGCGTGATCCATGAACGAGCCCAGCAACAGTCAGCCCAGCAACATGTTGAAGCTCGACGAAGAGCGCGTCGGCCGCAGCGTCGTGGTGCGCCTGTACGGCTCGGCCGGGATGGAAGGCGCGGAGTTTCTCAAGCTCCGCCTGCGGGAGATCGCCCTGTCCGCGCCGGCGCTGGTGGTGCTGGACATGGACCGGCTTGACTTCCTCTACAGCGAGGCCCTGGAAGCCATCCTCTCCTGTCACGTGGTCGTCAGCCGGCGCGGGGGCGGACGCGTGTGCCTGGCCAACCCCAAGCCCCGCGTGCGAGAGCTGTTCGAGACGACGCGTCTGAACCTCCTGTTCCCCATCTTCTCCAGCGTCGAGCAGGCCCTCCAGGCGGAAGCCTGACGCCCCGTCGGGCCGCTATCCCATTGCGGGCGCCGGCGGCGAGGGGTATCCTGTCGCCCATGTCCACCACTACCGCACTGGAGACGTTGAAGTCCCGCTTCGGGTCGCTGTTCGGCCGTCCGCCGGCCGGCCTGGTCCGCGCGCCGGGGCGGGTGAACCTGATCGGCGAGCACACCGATTACAACGACGGCTTCGTCCTGCCCATCGCGATCGACCGCCAGACGCTGGCCGGGTGGGCCGGGCGGGCCGACCGGCGCGTCGTCTTCGCCTCGCTCCAGGTCGAGGCGCCGGCGGAGATCGACCTGGACGCGCCGATCGAGAAGGGCGAGCCCGCCTGGGCGAACTACTGTCGCGGGGTGGCGGCGGGGCTGCGGTCGGCCGGCGTGCCCCTGGCCGGGGCCGACATCCTCTTCGACAGCGACGTGCCCATCGGGGGCGGGCTGTCGTCGTCGGCCTCGCTGGAGGTGGCGACGGCGATGGCGCTGCTGGCGGCGGCCGGGGCGGTGGGCAAACTGGAGGGCCGCGAGCTGGCGATGATCTGTCAGAAGGCCGAGCACGAATACGCCGGAGCCCCCTGCGGGATCATGGACCAGTCGATCTCGGTCATGGGACGCTCCGGGCACGCCCTGCTGCTGGACTGCCGCGACGGCTCGACGCGCCAGGTGCCCTTCCGCGACCGGTCGCTGGTGCTGCTGGTGGCCGACACGCAGGTCAAGCACTCCATCAGCGACGGCGGATACGCCGCGCGTCGCGACCAGTGCTACGCCGCGGCCGCCAGGCTGGGCGTCAAGATGCTCCGCGACGCGAGCGTCGCGGATGTGGAGCGGGCCGGGCGCGACGGCACGCTGGAGGGCAAGGAACTGCTGCGGGCCAGTCACGTGGTCAGCGAGATCGAGCGCACCGTGCAGGCCGTCGCCGCGCTCGACGCGGGCGACTATCACGCCTTCGGGCGGCTGATGTACGGCTCGCACATGTCCCTGCGGGACGACTACGAGGTGAGCTGCCAGGAACTGGACAGCGTGGTGGACACGGCCTCGCACCAGGCGGGCGTGTACGGCGCCCGCATGACCGGCGGCGGGTTCGGCGGCTGCGCGATCGTCCTGGCCGAGGCGGCCCGCGCCGAGGCCATCACGACGGCCATCCAGAACGGTTTCGAGCGGCGCTTCGGGCGGCGATGCCCCGTCTTCGCCACCACCGCCCAGGACGGGGCGGGGGTGGTGGATTCGGCCGGATAACCAAGAAATGCACTTGTTTGCTGCAAATAAGTAAAGTATACTTTAACTAATAGCAGCAATTAGTGTTATTCAGACCAATGATAGCGTCCAAGGCTGAAATCTTCTCGGTCCTGCGGCAGTACAATCCCTGGTGGGATGGGGGTGCGATTCCGTATCTGCCACCCTGGAGACGCTCTGTCTTCGAGGAATTGATGGCCTGGCTTGCCCAGCCTCCAACCCATCGGGCGATCCTGTTAAGCGGGGCCCGGCAGGTCGGCAAGACGACGCTGCTGCTCCAGTCGATTGCGGAGTTGATTGCCCAGGGGGTCAAGCCCGAGCAGATCCTGTATCTCACCTTCGACCACCCGCTGATCAAGCTTGCAGGACTTGAGGGAACCCTCAAAGTATGGGAGGAGTTGCGGGCGCCGCCCAAAGGGCTGGAGTATCTGTTCCTCGACGAGATCCAGTACGCGAAGGATTGGGCCGTCTGGCTGAAGCATCAGACGGATTTCCGCAAGAAGCGGCGGATCGCAGTGACCGGCTCGTCGATCCCCTTGAGCGTTGAGGACCGGGAATCCGGCGTCGGGCGGTGGCACACGATCAAGCTGCCCACCCTGTCCTTCTGTGAGTACCTGCAGATCAAAGGCATCCCCTTGCCGAAGCTCCCGCCCGTCTCCTGCCTGTTGCAGGCCATCGACTGGCCGGAGAAGGACCGTATCCGCGCCGCCGAGTCCGCCCGTCCGCTGGTGCCCCACTTCCACGAGTATCTCCTACGGGGCGGGTTCCCGCAGACCGCGCTGGTCGAGGACGTGACCATCGCCCAGAAGCTCCTGCGCGAAGACATCATCGACAAGGTGCTCAAGCGGGACATGACCGCCCTGTTCGGCGTGCGAAGGGTGCTGGAGTTGGAGAAGGTGTTTCTCTATCTCTGCCTGCACGACGGAGGCATGCTCGACCTGCCCACACTTTGCAGCGCGCTGGAACTGAAGAGGCCAACGGTCGCGAACTTCCTGGACCTGCTGGAGGCCGCCCATCTGATCGTCAAGCTGCCCCCCTACGGGTACGGCAAGGAGGTCCTGCGGGGGCGCTACAAGGCGTACCTGGCCGATCCCGCCATGGCCGGCAGCGTGCTGCTCAAAGGCCGGAGCCTTCTGGAAGACGAGACGCGGCTCGGCGCCGCCGTCGAGACCGCCGTGCTCAAGCACGTGCTGTGGGCCTACGGCCCGCGCGGGGGGGCCTTCTCCTACTGGCGTGGCAAGCGGGATTACGAAGTCGACTTCGTAGCCGAGGTCCAGGGCAAACTCATCCCATTCGAGGTCAAGTACCAGCAGAGCGTCCGCCCTGACGACCTGAAGGGCCAGCGGATCCTGTGCCAGGAAAAGGACATTACCCGCGCGTGCGCCGTCACGCGCGACGCGAACGACTTTGACGTCGTGCCGCTGGAGCCCGCCGACAAGGGCCCCGCCTGCTCGCTGCTGAAGATCCCGGCCCCGCTGGCCTGCTTCTGGCTGTCGCAAATGGGCCAGCCATAGATGGGCAGGATAAGCACATGAGCCACAGCATCATAAGCTACCGAGACAAGGGCATCTGGATTCACGATCGCACCATCCTCCCTTGCACACAACCTTCTGGTTGCACATAGAGGCTGCCGGCATCAACTCCCCCTGGGCGCAGGCGGTGATAGCAGAAACCAAGAGACTGTTCCAGGCTTCGGGACCAGGCTGCTTTGGCTACCGCATTGACGAACTTGTGCATTCGAAGACCGACCTGGATGAAATGCTGGAGGTCACGCGGCATGTTGTCGAGGTCATCAAAGTCGCGATTGCTCTCGGCCTGAAGAAGGTGGACATAGCATTATCCGGGGTACATCCCGATTTCTTCGGTGGTCAGACTCCACTGGCCCACTTTGGTACCGTGGGCGAAGCAGTAATTGAACTGCTCTCCGGAAGAGCCCCTGAAGAGGGCACGACTTGGGAGTACATCAGTTGGATGGATATCCCATTCTGGCGGGAATAGTTGGTTCTCACGCAAGGTAACGGCGCTCACCCGAACGCTATGCTGCCGATGATTCGAACAACAAACAACCAACAACGAACAACTGAGGCCGTCCGACTATTCAGACCCCCCTGGCCTTGAGCCTTGCTGTTACCCACATCTTCACCCCTGCCGCCTTGAGCGGCAGGTGAACAAGCCTGCCTGGCTTAGCCACCGAAGGACCTGGCGGGTCAATCTCCTTCACCACCGACACAAGGTCGGTGGGGTCACCCGACGCGGCAATTGTCGGACAGCCTGAACAACTAGAACTCGATCTGCCCCAGCTCGAAGGTCTCTTTCTTCTCGGTCAGCCGCAGGGTCAGGCTGCGGCGCTTCTCGTTGGGCCGGCCGAAGTGCGTGATCACCTCCGCCTGGACCGTCACCGGGCCTTGGATAGTGGCTGCTCGGCTGCCGTAGTAGTTGATCTCCACCTTGTACATCCCGGTCATGGCCTTGTGGAGAAGGTACTCCTCGGGCCCGTAGCCGTCGGTGAAGTCCTTGCTGACCAGCCCGCCGATGGTCGTGCGGTTGTGCCCGTAGAACGCCCGTTCGCCGGACGGCTCGACCACGTGCAGATCCATGTCGGTCATGTCGGCGTCCCAGGTCAGGACGATCCGCACGTCGCAGTCCAGCAACGTGAGCAGCCGCGGGTCCAGCTCGGGGCGGGGCGCCTGGCCGGGCAGGGCCCGTTCGGCGGCTGCCCGCATCTGGTTGAGCTCCATCAGGGCGATGACCTCGATCTCCTCGAAGCGGTCCCACTTGCCCATGACCACCTTGGCCAGCAGGTCCATCGCCCGCTGGAGGTCGTCGCGGGCCGCCCGGGCGTCGGCCTGGGCCTCTTCCAGGCTGCGCTGGCGCACGTTGCGGTTGGCCCGCGCCAGCCCGCGACGCCCCAGCGCCAGGGCCAGGTCGCGGTACGACTGCGGCTCCTCAGGCCGCATCTTCATCGCCTCCTCGAACAGGGCGACGGCCAGGTCCAACTGCCCCGCCTGGACCAGGCGGTAGGCCAGCACGCGGAGCAGGGCGGCGTTCTCCAGTTCCAACTCGGCAAGGTTGCTTATCACCCGCAGGCCCGTCGGCACGTCGCCTTGCTGGAGGAAGTAGTCGCCGCAATCCAGGAAGAACGCGGGCGAGGCGGCGAACGCCTTTCGCTGGGCCAGGTACGCCTCGTATCGCCCGGCCGGTTCAGCCTTCTTGATGGCCTCCAGGTACGGCGTCTTGGGGTCCCAGGCCTTGACCACCACGCCGGGCTCGCTGACGCGGGAGGAGTCGGCCCCGTCCTTGAGCGCACCGCCCGACCTGCCGCCGAAGGCGTCTCCGGCGGCACTGCGGGCTGGGGCGGCTCCTTCGTCGAACAGTCCGCGCCCCGTCTCGGCCTCTCGGGCGGCCGCCGGTGCGGGCAACATCGGACTGGCCGGTCGCGGCGCCGACACGCGCCCCAGCGACTGCGCCGGCGCGTTGCCGGGGCTTTCGTCGTTCTTGGCTTCTTTCGGCTCGCGATAGCGGAAGTCCTTGGGATACTTGAACTCCGTCTGCCACCACTTGGCCCGCTGGCCCCACATCGCCAGCACGCGATCGAGCTTGGACTGGTCGTCCTTCTTCTTGCGGGCGGTGCGGGCGTCCATCTCGGCCAGGTACGCGTTGCGCATCTCGGGCAGCGACTTCGGCGGGGCGATCTCGTGCTCCAGGTACTGCTCGATGCTCTCCAGCACGATCAGGCTCGTGAAGGGCGTGACCAGGCCGAACTGCTTGCCCACCGCCGCGATCTGCGACTCGTTCGCCTCGGGCCGGGCCAGGAGCTGGTCCACCTTCTTCTGGGCCCACAGCCGGCGCAGCACGGCGCCGGAGACGGCCGCCGCGGGCGAGACCTCGAACTCGCTCTGGCGAATCGTCTTGCCCGCCAGGCCGTACGAGAGCACCACCTTGGCCGGGCGCGATGGATCGTCCAGCCTGCCCGCCAGCATGAAACGCCCCTGGACGGCCTGCGGCTGGGACGGGTAGGCCAGGTCGGCGCCGGCAACGCCCTTGCCGTTGATGGTGGCCGAGAGGAAGCTGAAGACCGGCTTGCCCATCAGCTCCAGGGCGGCCTGGTCGTCCAGGCGGGCGAGGTTGAGGTACTGCCCGCCGGTCCGGGCGGCCAGCGAGGCCAGCAAGGCGTGGTCGGCGGACGCGTCGGCGGAGACCGCCACCAGCGGGGCGGCCAGGTTCTCGACCTCGCCTCGCCCGAAGGTGCTCAGACCGTCGCTGAACAGCAGGTACAGATCGGGAACGCCGGCGGCGCCCGGCGCGGGCGAGATGCGCCCGAGCTGCGTCCCGCCGTCGTAGACGACGTTCTCCAGAGCGGCCGCCAGTTCGGCTGTGTCGCCCCCGCGGACCTCGAAGCGGCGCGGCGCTTCCGGAGCGTCGCGGAACACCACCAGGTCCACCTGCGCGTCAGCCCCGGCCAGGAACCGCCTCAGCAGGCCGATCTCCCGCTTGCGGTCGCCTGCCGCTCGCGAGCCGCTGGCGTCCCAGAAGACGGTGACGTTTCGCGGGCGGGGGGCGGGCTCAGCCGGCGGGGCCGCGGGGAAGTCGTTGACGACGAAATACACGTCGCCCAGTTCGTCCTTCTCGACCAGGACGGGCGGACACGACGTGTCGGGCAGGTCGATGACGAGGTCCTGGCCGAGAGCGGCGTCCTTGAGCGTCTTCTCGGCTGCGAAGCCGTCCTGCCACTTCTCGAAGCCCAGGCCCTCGGGCCCGCCGCGGGCGATGACGGGCCTGCCCGGGCCGCGGACGACCTCCACGCGGAGGCGGAACTCGTCGACCTTGTCGCGGAAGTTGAGCGGCAGGCCCCAACTCGTGTTGCCCTTGCCGGGCGGCAGCTCGCTGACGTACTCCACGCGGACGGTGCGGCTGCCCCGCGCGGGGATGGGAAACACCCTCGTGCGGAAGTTGTTGCCGCGCGTCCACTCCACCAGGCCCGGGTCCACGCCCTTGCGGATTTCCGTTTCCAGGACCTGGCGCCCGCGGTCCTTCTCGACGGCGACGGCGTCCACCAGCCGCCCCTTGATGTCGAGCGCGTAGCCGCTGACGACCGCGCCCTGGGGCAGCGGGAAGTACAGCTCGCCCGCCAGCGGGCGAGTCAGGTCGTTGCGGAAGGTGAGCGTCATGGAGGTCTGGGCGAGATAGCCCACGATCCGGGCCTCGACGTCCACCCGCGAGATCCGCAGCGGAACGCTCTTGCCCTTGACCTGGGCCACCAGGGCCGGCGCCACGCCCTGCCCAGCCGCCGCCGACACGATCACCAACACCGCCGCCACCGCCCATTTCGTCTTCATGATCGTTCTCCGTTGCGCCGTCGCCTCAGGCACGGAAGCCCGCGCCCGGGCGGGCTGCCTGATTCCCTTAGACCGCCGCGGACCGCGTCCGGTTCCCGGGTTTCACAGGCGCCATTGCACCCGCCGGACGGCGGCTTTGCAAGCTCCGTCAGACACCGCCCAGCCGCGAGGAGCCGGACGCGAGGGACCACCCCCGTGGCATTTGACCGCGCGGTCTGCTATCTTGCCGAGGGCTTGGTGTGACGACGTAACGTCCAGCCCTGCTTTCAGCAGACCAACAACCAGGACCTCCCCGAGGAAAAGAGGAGCCCCCATGGCCCCGACCGCCCTGCTAATGATGATGACGCTGCTGCCGACGGCTGCATCCGGCGAGATCTCCGGCGAACTCAAGCAGTGGCATCGCGTGACGATCACCTTCGCCGGCCCGCAGGCCGGCGAGCAGGATGAACTCAACCCCTTCCGCGACTACCGGCTGAACGTGGAGTTCCGCCACGAGGCGAGCCAGACGCGCTATCTCGTGCCGGGCTTCTTCGCCGCCGACGGCAACGCGGGCGAGAGCGGCGCGGAAACGGGCAGGAGCTGGCGCGTCCACTTCGCGCCCGACCGGCAGGGCCGGTGGACGTACAAGGCGGCGTTCGTCACCGGCAAGGACGTAGCCGTCAACGCCAAAGGGGGCAAGGCGACGGCCTTCGACGGGGCGGCCGGCACGTTCACCGTGGCCGGCAGCGATAAGAAGTCGCCCGACTTCCGCGCCCGCGGGACGCTCCGTTACGCGGGCCGGCGCTATCTGCAATTCGCCGGTTCGGGCGAGTACTACATCAAGGGCGGGGCCGACAGCCCGGAGAATTTCCTGGGCTACGCCGGCTTCGACGGCACGTACAAGACGGCCGCCAAGAAGGCCCGCCCGGGCGAGGCGGTCTCGGGCCGGCTGCACCGCTACCAGCCGCACGAGAAGGACTGGCAGGCCGGCGACCCGACCTGGAAGGGCGGCAAGGGCAAGGGCATCATCGGGGCCCTGAACTACCTGGCCTCCAAGGGCGTCAACAGCGTCTACTTCCTGACCATGAACGTCGAGGGCGACGGCAAGGACGTCTGGCCGTGGACCGCCCCCGACGCCCGCGACCGCTACGACTGCTCCAAGCTCGACCAGTGGGAGATCGTCTTCTCCCACATGGACCGCCTGGGCCTCCTGCTGCACGTGATCACGCAGGAGACCGAGAACGACCAGCTCCTGGAGCGCGGCGGGCACGCGCACCTGCGGCCGCTCTACTACCGCGAGTTGATCGCCCGCTTCGCCCACCACCCGGCGCTCGTGTGGAACCTGGGCGAGGAGAACACCAACACCCCCGAGGAGCGCCGCCGCTTCGCCGAGTACATCCACACGACCGACCCGTACCGGCACCCGATCGTGATCCACACCTTCCCGGGCAAGTACCAGGAGGTCTACGGCCCGCTGCTGGGCTTCGAGCACCTGCACGGGCCCTCGCTCCAGATGGGCAACATGAAACTGACGCACGCCGAGACGCTGAAGTGGGTGGAGAAGTCGGCGGCGGCGAAGCACCCGTGGTTCGTCTGCCTGGACGAGATCGGCCCGGCCAACACCGGCGTCAAACCCGACGCCGACGACGGCGACCACGATGAGGTCCGCACCCACGCGCTGTGGGGCAACCTGATGGCCGGCGGGGCCGGCTGCGAGTGGTACTTCGGCTACAAGTTCGCCCACAACGACCTGAACCTCGAGGACTTCCGCTCTCGCGACCGCATGTGGGACCAGACCCGCCACGCCCTGGAGTTCTTCCAGCGTTACCTGCCCTTCGCGGAAATGCAGCCCGCGGACGAACTGACGCCGGCAACCGACGACTACTGCCTGGCCAAGGAGGGCGACGTCTACGCCGTGTACGTGCCCAGGGCGGACAAGGCGCCGGAACTGAAGCTGCCCGCCGGCCCGTACTCCGTGCGCTGGTACAACCCCCGCGCGGGCGGAGAGTTGACGACCGGAACCGTCGCGACGGTCAAGGGCGGCTCGACGGTCAAGCTCGGCCTGCCGCCAGGCGAGAAGAACAGGGACTGGGTCGTCCTCGTGCGAAAGGCCGGGCAGTAGCGATGAGCGCGATGAGAGCCTGGAGAACTGCCGGAGCGTTCCTGGCAGCCCTGCTATCGACGGGCGCGCCGCTGTTGGCGGGCGAGGCGCTGACGTTGCCACTGGAGATGCCCGCGTCCGGACAGGGGGCGGAGTTGGCGGCGCCGCTGGGAACCGAGGGGCCGTCGGCGATGGCGTTCGACAGCCGCAACCGCCCCTACCTGTTCCACTCGCGCGACGCGTCCACAAGCGGCTACCTGGTGACGCTTCGCGACGGGCAGTGGGTGCGGCGTTCGTTCGTCGAGGCGATCAAGAAGGCCTCGACGCGATTCGTTTCGTTCGCGGCCACGCCGAAGGAGCGCCACCTGCACGCGCAGGGCTCGATGACCATCGACGACGCCGACGGCCTGTACGCCATCGTCTATTGTCGCGGGGCCAAGGGGGGCGCGTTCCCCGTGCTGGTGTACTCGGCCGACCTGGGCGAGACGTTCACGGCGTACGAGCTGCCCGGCTCGCCCGGCGGGGCGTTTCTGGAGACGCGCGTCGGCTGCAACGACCTGTCCGCGCCGCCGGCGATCGGCCTGCTCAAGCTCCGCCAAAGGCACCCCGCCGAGTGGACCGACTACCACGTGCTGTCGGTGCTCGTGCCGCGGAAGGACGGCAAGACCCTGCGCCTGCCGCCGCCGGTGGAGGTCTCGAGCGACTGCTTCGGCGTGTCCAACCACTCCGGCGGATATTCGTTCGCCGTCACCCGCGGCGGACGGACGCACCTGGTGTGGGCGGAGATCCCCGGCGAGGGCCGGAAGGGCAACCCGACGTTCGCGGCCACGCTGGACCGCCAGAGCGGCAAGATCGTCGAGCGCCAGTTCCTGGCCGTCGCCCCGCCCGACGTGCCGGACGTGCACTCCACGCC
Organism: Planctomycetota bacterium; assembly: GCA_022705325.1. GTDB lineage: Bacteria > Planctomycetota > Phycisphaerae > SM23-33 > SM23-33 > MWDR01. Next base: position 80,575 of record JAKJER010000018.1, read on the forward strand.
GGTGATCGCCGCCGACGCGGCCGGGCGCCTCCACGTGATCTGCGGGGCGCACGGACAGAGCTTCCTGTACCTGCGGTCGCAGCAGCCCGGTCGGGTGGATGCGGGCTGGACCAAGCCGGTCGCCATGGGCGGGCGACAGACGTACGCCACGCTCCTGTGGATCGGGAAGGACTCGCTGCTGTCTGCCTTTCGCGAGTGGAAGGACGGCGTGGCCACGCTGTCGATGCAGTCCAAACCCGCCGGCGCCGATCGCTGGCCCGCCTCGCGGACGCTGGTGGTCGCCCCGGGGCGGAAGAAGGGTTACGGCATCTTCTATCACCGCCTGTTCGTCGACCGCGGCGGGGTGCTGTACCTGAGCTTCACGTTCTTCACCTTCCGCGACAAGGGCGAGACGTTCTACCCCCGCCTGCTGATCGCCTCCGGCGACGGCGGGGCGACGTGGTCGCCGGCGACCAGGGAAGACCTTGCCGCCCGCGTGAAGGCCTCGCGATAGGCCCGGCGGCGCGCGTCTGCCGCCCGCTCGCGGGTTGGCGCGGCCCGGCGGACTTGACTTGTGCGGCGAGGCGGCGTACAAATCCACGCATCGCAACCCAGACAGCAGGAGACGATCATGGGCGCATACTGCGGCAAGGTCCTTCGCGTGAACCTGACCAGCGGGGCGATCTCCAGCGAGCCGTTGAACATGGCGGCTGCCGGCAAGTTCATCGGCGGGCGGGGCCTGGCCTCGTGGTATCTCAGCCAGGAGGTGGACCCCAAGGTGGACGCCCTCTCGGCGGACAACAAGGTGATCATCGCCGCCGGCCCGCTGACGGGCACGCCCGCCCCGACCTCCGGGCGGTACATGGTGGTCACCAAGAGCCCGCTGACCGGGCTGATCGCCAGCAGCAACTCGGGCGGGTTCTGGGGGCCTGAGCTCAAGAACGCCGGCTTCGACATGATCATCTTCGAGGGCAAGAGCCCCAAGCCCGTCTACCTCTTCATCCGCGACCAGCAGGTCGAGCTGCGCGACGCGGGCGGCGTCTGGGGGCAGGTCGTCTCCAAGACCACCGACGCGCTGATGGAAGAGGCGGGCGACCCCAAGGCCCACGTGCTGTGCATCGGCCCGGCCGGCGAGAGGCTCTCGCCCATCGCGTCGGTGATGAACGACAAGCACCGGGCGGCGGGGCGCAGCGGCGTGGGGGCGGTGCTGGGCAGCAAGAACCTCAAGGCGGTCGTGGTCCGCGGCACGGGCAAGGTCGAGCCGGCCGACGCCGACAAGACCCGCGAGCTGGTGTCCGCGCTGATCAAGCGTCTTCGCGAGCACGACGTGACCGGCAAGGGCCTGCCCGCCTACGGCACGGCGGTGCTGGTGAACGTGATCAACGAGGCGGGCATGTACCCGACCAACAACTTCCAGAAGGTGCACTTCCCGACGGCGGACAAAGCCAGCGGCGAGACGCTGGCGGAGAAATACCTGGTCAAGAAGGTGGCCTGCTCGCGCTGCCCGATCGCCTGCGGGCGGAGCACCGCCATCGGCGACGAGCACGGCGAGGGGCCCGAGTACGAGACGCTCTGGGCCTTCAGCGCCGACTGCGGCGTGGACGACCTGCCCGCGGTCATCCGCGCCAACTACCTGTGCAACGAGTACGGGCTGGACACGATCTCGACCGGCGCGACCATCGCCTGCGCGATGGAGCTGTACGAGAAGGGCTTCATCCCGGCCGACCAGTGCGACGGGCCGGCGCTGGCGTTCGGCAGTAGCGAGGCCATCGTGGAGTGGACCCGCAAGATGGGAACCGGCGAGGGGCTCGGGGCCAAGCTGGCGCTGGGCTCGGCCCGGCTGGCCGAGATGTTCGGCTGCCCCGAGGCGTCCATGACGGTCAAGAAGCAGGAGCTGCCCGCCTACGACCCGCGCGGCGTGCAGGGCCACGGGCTGCAGTACGCCACCAGCAACCGCGGCGGCTGCCACGTCCGCGGGTACATGATCTCGCCGGAGGTGCTGGGCATCCCCCAGAAGCTCGACCGCTTCGGCATCGAGGGCAAGGCGACCTGGGCCAAGGCGTTTCAGGACCTGACGGCCTTCATCGACTCGCTGGGCATCTGCCTGTTCACGTCGTTCGCCCTCAACGCCGACGACTTCCGCGACCTCTACAACACCATCGTGGGCGAGGCCCTCGACACCGACGGCGTGATGAAGGCGGGCGAGCGGATCTGGAACCTCGAGCGCGTGTTCAACCTGAACGCCGGCATGGACCCCAAGGACGACACCCTGCCCAAGCGCCTGCTCAAGGAGCCCGCCGGCCCCGGCGGCAGCGAGGGCCACGTCCACCGCCTCCACGAGATGCTGCCCGAGTACTACCAGCTTCGCGGCTGGGACAAGAGCGGCGTGCCCACCAAGGAAACGCTCGCGACGCTGGGACTGTAGGGATTGTCGATTTTCGATTGTCGATTGTCGATTGTCGATTGTCTATTTGAGGCGTCCGGCCCATGAAACGCAGAGGCAGCCTCGTGCTGCTTGTCGCCTGCGTCTGCGCGGCGGAACGGCCGATCAACTCACCACGTACTCCTCCGGCTTGATCTCCAGCCGCCCGCCGCCGGCGGCCAGGCAGTCGTTCACGCGGAGGACCGAGACGGCGGAGTGGTAGCCCTCGTCGGCGGGGCAATTGAGCTTGACGTTCTTCGGGTTGCGGACGGCCGAGAAGAAGTTCACCAGGTGGGCCCAGTGGACGGGGCGGTCGTTGCGCGGATCGAAGGGCAGCGGGTATATCCGTCCGCTCTCCTCACCCGAGGGCACCTTGACCGAGATAGTCCCGTCCAGGCGCGTCGTGAATCCCTTGATGTTCTTCACGCACCACTGGTCCAACTCCCGCTCGAAATCCGGCACAACGACGTTCTCCTCGCGACGCAGGCCCATTCGCCCGTCGAACTCGCGCAGGTTCATCGAGCCTTCGTCGCCGATGAGCGTCTCGAAATACCCGCCGTGGCTGGAGGTGTTCAGGAGTTGGTAGAAGCCCTGCACGATCTGCTCGCGACCGGCCTGCGTGGTGGCCCATTCGTACATCGCGTTGACGCTGGTGTACCACTCGCTGGGCTGGGCGGGGTCGCGCCAGGACATGGCCGAGATGGCCCGGGGCGCGGCGCGGAGGAACCAGTTGAACACGTCCACCTGGTGGCTGCCCAGGTCGGCGATGGGCCCGCCGCTGTACCGCTTGTACCACCGCCAGTTCAGCAGGTGCTCCACGCCCGGGTAGCCATGGCGGGCGATGGTGGCGGCGTTGGGCATGGCGGCGGCGGCCGGCGCAGGAACGCGCAGCCCGCGGAAGCGGTTCCACTGCCCGTACGCGTTGGTGATCCGCCCCAGGGCCCGATGCGTGCGGACGTACTCCAGCGCGGTCAGGTACCGCGGGTTGGAGCGGCGCTGGTGGCCGATCTGGAGCAGCTTGCCCGTCTGGCGGGCGGCCCGCACCATCGAGCGGGCCCCCTCCAGCGTGTTGGACATCTCCTTCTCGCAGTACACGTGCTTGCCCGCCTTGAGGCAGGCGACGGCGATCTCCGCGTGCGTCCAGTCGGGCGTGGCGATGATGACCGCGTCGAGGTCCTTCTCGCCGGCGAGCATCTCGCGGTAGTCCTCGTAGCCGCGGGCCTCGTGCCCGTACTTGCGGACCAGTCTCACGCCCGCCTCGCGCCGAACTCCCCAGATATCGCAGATCGCGCGGATCCTCAGCCGCTGGTCGGCCATCTTCAGGCAATTGGAGGCCAGAAGCACCCGCCCCTGCGTGCCGATGCCGACGAAGGCGATGTTCAAATCGTCGTCCTTGCCCGGCGCGGGGGGTTGGGGCTCGTCGGCGGCCGCCAGGTCGTCGGCCCACGCCGCCGCCAGCAACGCCCCCGCTCCCGCCGCCCGCAGAAACTCCCGTCGCTTCATGCCCGTGCGTGTCATGATCTGTCCCTTTCGCCAAGAGGGGTGGACTGTTCTCGCGTCCACCATCAAGACGCAGCACGGGCGGATTTCTTAGCCGTCGCCCTGCGCGGGGCCGGCGGGGAAGCGCCGACGGCGCCCCGGTTGCGCCGAAGCGGACCGGGCTGTGTTTTCATGCGCAAGAATTTGGTTGCCAAAGTCTTTTCGCCTCGCGCAATATAATTAGGCGGTACGACTGGGCGGGGGCTGTGAATATCCTGTGAGAGGAGCGCTGGACCATGCGCACGGACGTGAAAATCGGAATCGTTGTGGGGCTGCTGATCCTGGGCGGCGTGGTCGTGTATTTCTCCCTGCTGAAGGGTCCGGAGACCACGCCCGCCCCGAGTCCCGACGGCAAGGTGGCCAACAAGGTCGAGCCGGCGGCGCCCAAGGTGGACAAGAAGGCGCCCAAGGTGGACAAGAAGGACAAGGCCCCGCCGCGCCTGGCCAAGAAGGACGACTCGATCGTCGTCCCGCCCTTCAGCGAGGGCCCGAGCATCTCGCCCGATCCGGTCCGCCCGATTCGTCCGCCGTTGGCGACGGCGCCGGCGATCGTCGAGCCGCCCGTGGTCACCCCGCCGGTCGTGACGCCGCCCATCGCCGGGCGCGATCCGACCCCGCCGGGCGGAATGGGTGAGGTCGTCACGCCGAGCTTCGGCCCGGCCCCGCACGTCGAGCCCCCGTCGCGAGTGAGCCCGCCGAGCGTGGTCCTGCCCCCGCGGGTGATCGAAGAGCCGGTCGTCGCCGTGACGCCGCCGTCCAGCGCCGACCAGGCGCGGGAATACACCGTGGTCGAGGGCGACGCGGGCTATTGGGGCATCGCGGAGAAGATGTACGGCCCGGGCAAGGGCTCGCAGTGGGTCCACATCGCCAAGGCCAACCCGCAGGTCGCGTCGACGGCGCTTCGGCCGGGCATGAAGCTGAAGGTCCCGCCGCTGCCGACGGCCTCGACGGTGCTCCCGCCGCGCCCGGAGACGGGCACGGTGACGCCCGGCGTGGGTGCGGGCAGCGTGGGCGAAGGCACGGCCGGACCCAACGGCTCGACCGTCTACGTGGTCAAGGAAGGGGACAACGGGCTGTGGGCGATCGCCCAGAAGCTCTACGGCGACGGCAGCCTGTTCCCGGTGATCCAGAAGGCCAATCCCTCCGTCAAGAGCAGCGCCCTTCGCGTGGGCCAGCGGTTGGTGATCCCGCCCAAGCCGGCCGGCGGCGCAACCGCCGGGACCACCGCCACCACCGGGACCGCCCGTCCGGCGGCTGGATCGCGCGCGCCGGGGCGGCGGCCGGTTGCGGACGACAGGCCGATCTTCATCGAGTAGATGTCTTTTTCGCAGGCCCGGCCGACGGTATAATCGTCGTGGTACCGGGCGCGACGCGACTTCCCGGTGCCACGGGCCCTGTGCCTGTGGCATCGGCGTTCTGGGGCGCCGGCAACGGGCGTTCGCGGAAATCGCCGGAGGTCCGGCAAGCTCTAACAGGATGAGATTCATGCCCGCCAACAAGCTGTCACTCGTACTTGTGGGGTTGTGCCTGGCGCTGGGGAGCCTGGGCGGATGTGCGGCGGACCAGTTGCCCTCGTGGCTGAAGTGGGCCGCGGTGCGGAAGTCCTCGTCCCCCTCCACAGCCGCCCCGCGTCGCGCGCCCCAGGCCCCTCCCCCGCCGCACGTCGCGGGCACGGTGGCGGAATACTGCCGCCTGTCCGGCGGCAGCGACCTGCTGGTCCAGGGGTACGGGCTGGTCGTCGGGCTGGGCAAGAACGGCTGCGCGGAGGTCCCCGCCAACGCGCGGGACTACATGCTCAAGGTGCTGGCCTCCCGCGGGGAGATCGGCTCGTACAAGATGGGGTTGACCGGGGCCTCGCCGGCCCAGGTGCTGCGAGACCTGGACACGGCGGTGGTGCTGGTGGCCGGGCGGATCCCGCCGGGCTCGCCCAAGGGCGCCCGCTTCGACATGTTCGTTTCGGCCCTGCCGCAGACGTCGACCCGCAGCCTGGAGGGAGGCATCCTCCTGCCGACCGACCTGCACCTGGCGCTGGGAGGCCTGGCCACGCCGGGCGGCTCGTCGCGAATCCTGGGCGAGGCCCGCGGTTCGCTGTTCCTCAATCCGTTCATCGACTCGGCCAAGCCGGAAGAGGCCGTCAAGCTCCGCAGCGCCCGCGTGCCGGGCGGCGGGACGGTGCTGCACCCCCGCGGCGTGAGCCTGCAACTCATCGACCGCGACTACGCCCGGGCCGACGCGATCCAGAAGCGGATCAACGGGCGGTTCGGCAAGGCCGGGCAGCGCCGCCTCGCCAACGCCATCAACCAGGGCAGCGAGATCGCCATCGAGATTCCGCCCGACCAGCGCAACGACTACGTCCACTTCCTCCGCCTGCTGACCCACCTGCCGGTCCGTTCGGGCCCGGGCGAATGGGAACAGCAGGCCCGCAAGATCGCCGGCGCGATGGAGATGCCCGGCGTCCAGCACGAGGAGCTGGCCCTGGTGTGGGAGGCGATGGGCCCGCAGATCCTGCCGACGATCCAGCCGCTGTACCTCTCGTCCAACGCCCACACGGCGTACTGGTCGGCGGTGGCGGGCCTGCGGCTGGGCGACGACGCCGCCGGCGACGTGATCATCCGTTTCGCCAACACCGTCAACAGCCCGCTCCAGCGGACGGCGATCGAGGAACTGGGGCGCCACCCGAGGCTGGTTAAGGCGACGTCCCCGCTGCGCAAGCTGCTGGACGACCCCAACGAGCTGGTCCGGGTGTCGGCCTACGAAGCCCTCGTGGAGCGCGGCGACGACAAGTCGGTGACGCGGATCTTCGTGGGTCGCGACCCGCTGGGCGCGGACGCCCACTCCGAAACGCAGTTCGTGCTGGACCTGATCAGCTCGCACGACCGCCCGGTGATCTACGCCACGCAGAGCGGCCTGCCGCGGATCGCCCTGTTCGGCAAGGACATGCAGATGGCCCGCCCGCTGTTCTTCTGCGCCCCCGAGGACACGGTGACCGTGAACGCCAATAATCCCTCGGACAAGGTGACGGTCTTCCGCAAGATCCCCCGCAGCGGCGCCAACAGCAAGGCCTTCCGCATCGAGCCGTACGTGCGGTCGCTGGTCCAGACGCTGGGGAACCTGCCCTACGAGGACGCCGAGGGCGAGATTCACGGCCTGGGGGTCAACTACAGCCAGATCCTGGGCGTCCTGCAGCGGCTGTGCAAGCGGGGCGACGTGCCCGCGCGGTTCGTCCTCCAGCCGCTGCCCGGCGTGCAGGACCTCTACCAGGACGTCATGACCACCGGCCGGCCCGACATGCCGTCCGGAACGTAGCACGGGCAGCGCCGCGCCGCCAAATCAGGCAGGTTCGCGGCTAGCCGGGGCGGGATGACGGAAGGCCCACCATCCCCGAGGGATGGAGGCATGACTCGCCAGCTAGCGCAGCGGCGCGGGAGAAGTGCCCCCCACCGCCCTTGGGGCGGTGGAGGGCAGGTCTTCCGGAGGCTCTTGCGTCAGTCAACGACGGCGACGACCCGAGAAAACAGGCTCAGGAAAGCACTTGCGTCGTGCCGATAAGAAGAAGTGGATGGTTCCGCCCACGCTGTGCGCGGACGAAAAGTGCATTCTTCGCCCGCCGCCGGCCGGCTGGCCCTTGACGGGCGACGCCAAGAGGCTATGATTGCCCTGGCACGGACTGCCAGGCGTACCGGCCGCGTGGACGTTAGGGCGGCCTGTCGTGCGTTAAGGAAGACGCCGAATGAAATTACGAAAGCTGATCCTCTCGGGGTTCAAGAGCTTCGCGGACCGCACCGAGTTCGAGTTCGACGACGGGGTGAGTTGCGTCGTCGGGCCCAACGGCTGCGGCAAGAGCAACGTGGTCGACGCGGTCAAGTGGGTCCTGGGCGAGCAGTCGGCCAAGAGCCTGCGCGGCGGGGAGATGATGGACGTCGTGTTCAACGGCTCGTCCGCCCGCAAGGCCAGCGGGATGGCCGAAGTGACGCTGGTCTTCGACAACTCCAGCCAGATCCTCCAGCCCAACCTTCCCGAGCCGCCCAGCGACAACATGATCTCCATCACCCGCCGCCTGTACCGCAGCGGGCAGAGCGAATACCTCATCAACAAGCTCCAGGTCCGCCTGCGGGACATCCGCGAGATGTTCCTGGACACCGGGGCGGGCACCGACGCCTACAGCCTCATCGAGCAGGGACGCGTCGAGGGATTCCTCCAGGCCAGCCAGGACGACCGCCGGGCGATTTTCGACGAGGCGGCCGGCATCAGCAAGTACAAGGCCCGCAAGAAAGAAGCCCTCCGCAAGCTCGACCGCGTCGAGCAGAACCTGCTGCGCCTCAACGACATCCTGGCCGAGGTGGAGAAGCGCCTGCGGTCGATCAAGGTGCAGGCGGGCAAGGCCCGCAACTACCAGACCTATGCCGAACGCCTCAAGGACCTCAAGGCCCTGCACTACCTGGCGCAGTACCACATGTTCACCCGCAGCCGCGGGGAGCTCCAGGTCCGGCTGAACGCTTCCAGCGACGCTGCCGCCCGCGTACAGGATCGCCTGGTGCATCTGGAAGAGGCCCGCTCGGCCTGCGAGGCGGAGGCGGACGACCTGCAGCGGGCCGGGCGGGAGCTGCAGCAGCAGGTGTCGGCGATATCGGCGCAGATCACGACCAACCACGAGCGGATCGAGATGCTGACGGGCAAGGTCCGCGAGCTGGGCGAGACGATCGTAACCACGTCGGCCCGCTGCGAGGAGCTGGAGGCCAAGATGGTCTCCCTGGACGACGAGGTGGAGGCCCGCCAGGGCGAGATGCAGGACCTGACCTGCCGCTCGGCCGAGCTGAGCGAGCAGTACGAGTCGGTGCGGCTGGACTACGAGGCGACGGACCTGGAGATCGGCGAGCTTCGCGACCGCCTGGAGGACGAGAAGAACGGGACGATCGACCTGCTTCGCCGGACGGCCCAGCTTCACAGCGATGTCAAGAGCTTCTCGATCCGCCAGGAGAACCTGCACAGCCAGCGCGACCGCCTGAACGGGCGGGCCGAGCAGATCGACCAGGCGCTGGCGGCGCTGCTGACCGAGCGGGCGGTGGTGGAGCAGCGGCTGGGCGAGACTCGCGAGGTGCTCGCCGACGCCGAGAACCGCCTGCACGAGACGCGCCAGTCGAGCAAGTCGCTGCACGAGAACGAGCAGCAGTTGCGGTCGCAGTTGTCCGCCTCGCGCGAGAAGCGCAGCGGCGTGCTCAGCCGCATCCACGCCATCCAGGAGATGCAGGACCGCCTGGAGGGTGTGACGGCGGGCGTGCGGAAGGTGCTGGAGGAGCGACAGAAGGGCAACCTGGCGGGCATCGGCGGGATGCTGTGCGACTACATCCGCACCGACGTGCGGCACGCGAAGATGGTGGAGGCGGCGCTGAGCGGGGCCGACCAGCAGGTGCTGGTGGAGCGGCTGGAAGAGCTGCTGGCGCGCGGCGAGGACCTGCGGGGCCTGCTGGGCGAGGGCGGGGCGCTGGAGGCCCTGTGCCTGGACCGCCTGGACCTGCTCCACCTGGACCTGGACCTGCCCTCGTGCGAAGGCATCCTGGGGCGGGTGGTGGATTTCGTGGAGTACGAACCCGCGGTGGCGCCGGCGATCTGGCGGTTGCTGGGCACGACCCTGGTGGCCGAAGGACTGGCGGAGGCGGCGCGGGCGGCGGAGCTGGCCCCGCCGGGCTACCGCTTCGTGACGCTCAAGGGCGAGGTGCTCGAGAGCGACGGGCGGGTCCGTTTCGGGGCGGCCAACCGCGGCGCGGGCGTGATCGCCCGGCGAAGCGAGCTGGCGGACCTTGAGAGCCAGCGGACCGCCCTGGACGAGCGGATCGAAGAGCTGACGCGGCAGTGCGGCACGACCCGGGGCGAGCTGGACCACCTGGCCCACACGGAGCAGAAGCTGCGGACGGCGATTTACGAGGCCAACACCGAACGCGTGGAGGCCGAGGGACGCCTGGAGCGGACCGAAGCCGAGATCGCCAAGCTTCAGCGGGAGCAGCCGGTGGTCAGCAGCGACCTGGCCGCATTGGCGGAGGAGATCGAGCAGGCGGTGCGGGGCGAGCTCGAGGCGCGAGAGAAGGCCGCCGAGCTGGAGCAGCGGTCGGCCCAGCGCCAGGAAGAGACGACCCGTCTGACCGAGATGGTGGCGGCGGCCCGCCAGCGCCAGGGCGAACTGACGGCGCGGCTGACGGAGCTGAAGGTGGCGATGGCGTCGGCGGAGGAGCGCAAGAGCGCCGCCCGCAGCGCGCTGGACTCGCTGGCCCGCCAGAAGGAACAGATGGCCCAGGACGTGCGTCGCGGGCGCGAGGAAGTGGAGTCGATGCGCCAGCGGCGGACCGAGGCGGAAGAGGGCGTCCGCAAGGCCCAGGTCGATCTGAGCGACCTGACGGCGCGGCACGAGACGCTGTCGCAGGAGGCGGCTGAGGTCGAGGAATCGCGCCGGAGCGTGCACGATCGCACCGACGAGATCCGCCGCCAGCTCGTCCAGGAGCGCAAGGCCCAGGAAGAGGCCACCGAACAGCTCAATCGTTGCCGGCTCGAACTGGGCGAGTTGGAGGTCCGCATCGAGGCCCTCATCTCGCGGGCCAACGACGAGATGACCATGAACCTCCTGGAGCGGATCGAGAACTACCAGCACGACGAGCAGCGCGACTGGGAGGCCGTCGAGGCCGAGATCGGCGACCTGCGGGGCAAGATCGAGCGGCTGGGCAACGTCAACCTCGACGCCATCGTCGAGCAGGAAGAACTCGAGAAGCGCTACGACATGTACGCCGGGCAGATCGCCGACGTCACCGACAGCCGCGACCAGCTCAACGAGCTGATCCGCCGGATCAACAAGGAAAGCCGGGATCTGTTCGTGCAGACGTTCGAGTCGGTGCGGGCGAACTTCCAGGAGCTGTTCCGCAAGCTCTTCGGCGGCGGGCGGGCGGACCTGATCCTGCTCAACCCCGACGACGTGCTGGAGAGCGAGATCGAGATCGTCGCCCGCCCCCCGGGCAAGGAAACCAAGAGCCTGACGCTGCTGTCGGGCGGCGAGAAGACGATGACCGCCCTGGCCCTGCTGTTCAGCATCTTCAAGAGCCGCCCCAGCCCGTTCTGCATCCTGGACGAGGTGGACGCCGCCCTGGACGAGGCGAACACGCAGCGGTTCTGCCGGCTGGTCGAGGAGTTCGTCGACACCAGCCAGTTCATCATCATCAGCCACGCCAAGCGGACCATGAGCATGGCCAACGTGCTGTACGGCGTGACCATGCAGGAGCCGGGCGTGTCCAAGCGGATCAGCGTCCGCTTCGAGGACGTCGGAAACACCCTGGAATTGGAAGAGGCCACCCGCTGAGGCTGACGCCTCTCCGCCCCCCCCTCCGGCCGCGCCGGCGGGCTGCTTTCCCGCTTTCGTCTTGCATCGCGCACGCATTGCGGGAATCATGGGAGGCGCGGGACACCTTCGCGGGCCCCGCCGGTTTTGCAGGTTCCGCAACCGAACGCTGACAACTTCCGATCGAGGATCCCATGAGCGACAAGACCATTCTCGTCCCCGTCGACGGAGCGTCGAACATCAAGCTGGAGGCCCTGGACTTCGAGACGCTGGCGACGGTGGCCTCGGCCGTCACCGCCAGCCCGAAGGCGGAGCACGACGGCTTGCAGTACAACGACACGGGGGCGGAGCTGGACTGGTTCGACGAGGCGATCCGGGGCCTGGCCCATTCGTGCCGGCACGCGGCGGCGGTGGCGCCGGTGGCGCGGGGGGCCTCGGGCGGGCTGGTGGGCGCGGATAATTCGCTGGCCGAGGCGCCGCCGCGGCGGCTGACGCTGGCCTACACGCAGGGCTACCCGGAGGCGGTGAACGAGGCCTTTGCCGCCCTGGCCGGCTCGCGAGAGGAGTTCTTCCAGGAGACCGGATCGATTCGCGACTTCCCCGGCTCGCTGACGCTGCTCAAGCGGTTCGTGTACGAGGAGATGGAGCGGCCGGCCGTGCTGGCCCGCTCCAAGGCGTTCGCCCACTATGGGGCCCTGCTGGGCGGGCACTTCCTGGGCGACGACTACCTGGCCGCCGTGGCGGCTGCCGGCAACGAGCACAGCTATTGGATGTGCCACAGCGGCACGCGCAACGTGCAGGCGGCGCCGGGCACGCCGAGCCGGGCCGCGGGGAAGGTGGCGAGCTTCCGGAGGCTGGTGCCCGCCGAGGCGTCGGTGTGCTACAAGCCCATCGGCACGATGCCGGCCTCGCAGGCCCAGGCCCTGGCGCTGGCGGGCCGGCCGGTCGTGGTCAGCGGCGGGCACGACACGTGCCTGTCGCACATCCCGATCCTGTCGACGTTCTACCAGGCCTATCCGCAGGCGGCGGGCAAGCCGGTGCTGCACGTGGAGGCCGGCACGTGGACCATGATCGCCCAGGTGGGCGGCTCGTCGCCGCTGGCGGGCGACGGGTTCACCCGCGACGTGATCATCCAGGGCACGGTGGACGGGCAGAACGTGGTGACGGCCCGCTACGGCGGAGGGGCGGATTTCGCCTGTCTGAAGAAGCTGGCCCAGGACAAGGGCAAGGGGATGCAGGGGCGATGGGACCCAGCCGCCCTGGTGCGGCTGCTGCGGGCGGGCGACTGCTTCGCGACGCCCAACGTGAACCCGGCCAATCGCGGCACGGGGCCCTTCCCGCAGTGCCAGGGACGGGTGATCGGCGAGCAAGCGTTCCTGGGCGACGCAGCCGTCGCGTACATGGCGTGCAACCTGCTGACGGCCTTGACGACCGCCCAGCAGGTGCAGGCGATCGCCCAGGACGCGGACGTGCCGATCGTCCTGACCGCGGGCGGGTCGAAGGATCCGCTGTTTGCCGCGCTGCTGGCGGCCGCGACGGGCAGAGCGGTCTACGCCATGTTCGACAAGGACGGCCAGGCCGTCACCGAGACGACGACGCTGGGAGCGGCCATCGTGGGCAAGGCCGCCTGCCTGAACGTCCACCCGTACGAGGTGGACACGGCCCCGCTGGGCGTGAGATATCGCCAGGTGGACGCCCTGCCGGCCGAGGCCGTCGAGGCGCTGAAGGGCTACCGCGAGAAGTGGCTGCGGCACTGCTAGGTTTGCGATTTGCGATTTGCGATTTACGATTGGGCCATGTTTCTCGAATGCCCAAACCCAATCGAAGATCGCAAATCGCAAATCGAGAATCTAGTAGTCTTTGCCGTTGAGGCTGCGGGCGACGGACTTGAGCCAGGCTTCCATCTCGGTCCGCATGGTCCTGACCCGGTCGGGTTGGTCGGCGGCGAGGTCCTGCTTCTCCATGGGGTCGTCGGCCAGGTTGTACAGCTCGATGCGGACGCCGGCGGAGTCGGCAGGCGATTCGGCGGCCTGCTTGCCCTTGGCCTTCTTCTTGGCCCCCTTCCCGCCGTGGATGCGGTGGAGCTTCCAGGGCCAGTCGGTCCAGGCGGCGTGGCCGGGGAAGGCGTCTTCGGGATACTGCTTGTCGATCTTGGCGGCGTCGGCGCAGAGGGCCTGCGGGTCGTCGACCTCCTGTCCGCCCTGCTGCTTGGCCAGCAGTTCGCCCATGAGCTTGGCGCTGGGGGTGCTGATCCCCCCGCCGCCGTGGTCCCAGAATCCGATGGGCGGTCGGCGGGTCATGTCGCCCGCGATGAGGGGCGCGAGGCTCACGCCGTCCAGGGGCGGCTGTTTGTCGACCTTGGCGCCGACCAGTTCCAGCAGGGTGGGGTAGATGTCGCTGGTGACGGCGGGCAGAGCGGAGGTGCGCGGCCTGGGGATGCGGGCGGGCCACTCGATAATGCCGGGCACGCGGAGGCCGCCCTCGTAGATCGAGCCCTTGCCGGCGCGTCCGCCGGTGCGGGCGATGCCGCTGACCCCGCCGTTGTCGCTGCAGTACCACACGAGGGTGTTGTCGCGCAGGCCCGCGGCGCGGAGTTCGCGACGGAGCTTTCCCATGGCCGCGTCGATGCCGGCCAACTCGCCCAGGTAGTTCTGCACGCGGGCGGACTGGTCGGCGTAGGGTTTCTTCATGTCCTCGGTCGCGATGTGCGGGTTGTGGGGCGAGCCGAACCACACGACGGCCAGGAAGGGCTTGTCGCCCTTGGAGTGGCGGCGGATGAAGTCGAGGGCGGCGTCCACGGCGACCATGGAACTCTCGCCGGGGACCTTCTGGGCCTTTCCCTGGCGGCTGAGGATGGGGTCGTTGTCGTAGAAGTTCGGGGCCGACAACCACTCGTCGAACCCGCTGGCGCCGGGGTTGACGGGGCTGTTGCTGTAGACCGGCCCGAGATGCCACTTGCCGAAGTGAGCGGTGACGTAGCCGGCCGACTTGAGCGCCTCGGCCAGCGTGACCTCCTGCGGGCGGAGGGTGCGCCCCCAGGAGAAGCAGCCGAAGCGGTTGGGGTGTCGCCCCGTCATGACCGACCCTCGGGTGGGCGAGCAGACGGGGGCGGCGGCGTAGAAGCGGTCCAGTCGCAGGCCCGCGGCGGCCATCTCGTCCAGGGCGGGCGTCTTGAGGACCTCGTGGCCGTTGTAGCTGACGTCTCCCCAGCCCTGGTCGTCGGCCATGCAGAGGATGATGTTGGGCCGCTTGGGGGGCGGCTCGGCGGCCCATGCCCATCGCCCGGCCCCCAGCGCCGCCGTCGCGGCGGCGGACTGCAGGAACTGTCTTCGGTTCATCGTGCACCTCGCAAAGGAAAAAGGGGTCAGGAACCTTTTCCACCCGCGTGGTAGCCTGGCGGACAAGCCTGGCTGGAAAAGGTTCCTGACCCCTTTTTCCAGTCACGGCTCCCGATCCAAAAGCCGAACGCTTGCCGCGGAAAGCTACTCCGCCAGCTTGATGACGCTGAGGGTGTGATGCTCGTCGAACTTCGAGTTCAGCAGCCCGGGGAACGGATAGTCGAAGTTGACGACGATCAGCTCGTTGCCTCGCTTGAGCACCTCGCAGGGCTGGTCGAGCAGGCCGTCGGCGCCGTCGCTGTCGCCGTTGATCCACAGCGTCCACCACTTGCCCTCCGGCGTGAAGACGCGGATGGCGTTCTTCTCGGAGTCGGCCAGGTAGATCAGATCGGTCTTGGTGTCGCAGAAGATGCCGTCGCAGCAGGACAGCTTGGGGTCCTTGATGAGGATGGTGTTGGACTTGACCGAGCCGTCGGCGTTAAAGGTGATCTTGGAAACCACGCCGTCGCCGAAGTTGCCGGTGTAGAGGTTGCCCTTGGAGTCGAAGGTGAGCCCGTCGGCCCCGGCGTTGTCCTTGCGGTGGTTGGGGACGGTGGTGAAGGTGGCGATCATGTGCGGATCGTCGAGCTTGCCGGTCAGGTGGACCTTGCCCTTCTTCATCTCGTCCAGGGTGATGCGATAGATGCAGGACATGTTGGGCTTGTCGGGAATGTCCAGGAAGGTGTCGCTGACGTAGACGGCGTTGTCCTTCCAGATCACCGCGTTGGAGAGGTTGAAGCCGTCCACCGCGACATCGCACCCGGCGGCCTTGCCGTCCTTCACCACCACGCGCAGCAGCGTGGAGGCGTGGTCCTTCTCGAAAAAGTACTGGTTGTCGGCCACGTACAGGTTGCCGTCAGGCCCGATGTCCAGGCCCATGGGGCCGGCGCGTCCGGTCTTGGGGTGGGCCGGGAGGTTGATGAAGAGGCAGGGCTTGTTGTTCTTGTCGATCTTCATGATGACGCCCGAGTACTTGGGCGTCGTGGAGCCTTCGTTGAGCAGGGTGAAGTTGGGCACGGAGAGGAACATGGTTCCCGTCTTCTCGCAGAGGGTGAGCCCGTCGGGGTTGTTGGTGTTTTCCGGCAGCGAGAGGAAGAGGCTGGGTTTGTGCTTGGGATCGATCTTCTGGTCCTGGCCGAGGGCGCAGCCGCCGAGCATGCCGACCAACACCCCTACCGTCAGTGCGCAGGTCACCGCTTTGTTCATGACGAATCTCCACTTGAGGACCCGGGGAGCCGCCAGCCCGTGCCGGCGGACAGACCCCGTTTGCAGGCACGGAATCGTAAAGGCTAACGCGGATGGGGACAAGGCATTTCCCATTGCGGCCCTGCCCTGCCTTCGGCAAGCAGGCTGCGGACCCGCCTGCCGGGCGCGTCCACGCGGGGGGCTGCGATCTGGCCGAACGACCCGTCCCCCCTCAAGATCATATCCCCGCAGCAGCCCGGCCAGTTCCGCGCGGCCGAGTGAGTGGACGGCGGTGGCCGTCGAGCGCGCGGATCAGGTTACAGGGCGGGAGAGTCACCCGGAGTTCGCGAGGGCCGGCGGCAGCGGCAAGCGGCGCTATTGCTTCTTCAGGAAACCCTTCGCGGCCTGGTGGAACTGGTTGGTACACTCCTGGCAGGCAACCCAGCGAAGCCGCCCGGCGGGATCAAGGGCACTTGCCTGGCCCTTGCGGTGGAAGCCGCAGAGCTGCTCCATCTTCTCGGCCACCGAATCGTCCACCATCGCAACCGTATCCGACCGGGCGAAGATCTTGCCGCAGAAATCGCACGTGTGCGAATCCTCTGACTTGGCGGCCTTGCCCAGATAGGGCTTGAGCACTTCGATGCAATCGGCGCAAACGTTCCAGTCAGTCGTCGAGGTGGGGCCGTTGATGGCACTTTCACGCCAACTGTCATATGAACTCTCCCCCACCATCTCCTCCATGATGTCGGGGGCAAGCCCTGCCTTGAAGGGGTTGAATCCGTTTCGCACCGCGCGGCTCATGTCACCTGCCTTGACGATGGTGCCTTGTCCGGGAGTATCGCAAATGTCGCACACAGCCATGTCTTGTCTCCTTGTCTGGAAATCCTCTGACAACCGCATCCTGCGAGCCGAGACCGCCCCGGCCCGCCATATGCGCTATGGCGCGCTGTCCGCTTGGCCGGAGGCAGAGGCATTCTCTGCGCTTGCCCGCACGAAGTCCAGGTTCTCCTTGACATTCTTTCCGATGGTCGCAAGCCTGCATTGGACGCACAGCCGATGAGCCTCCTCCGCCAATGGCAGCGCCTCGTGAACGCGACCCAGGTACTTTGCCAGCAAATAGGACTGACCGGAAAGAGAGATCGCAAGCGATCCGGGATTGTTTATCTCGCGACAGATCCGCTCCTTCTCTTTCAGCAAGGACAGAGCCGGCTCGTACTCGCCGGCGGCTTCGAGTACGCCCACCTGGTTTCCCAAGGCCCGCTGCAGCCCGTCGACGAATCCCCCTTCCCGGCAGATACGCTCCTGCTGCTTCCACAGCGACAACGCCCCCTGCAGATCGCCGCGAGCGTACAAGACGATCGCCTGGTTCCCAAGACATTTCTGAAGGGAATCCACCCTGCCAAGCCGGCGGCAGATGCGTTCCTCCTCCCGGTGCAGGGTCATGGCGCCATCCAGGTCTCCCTGCCTGCGAAGAAGGAGTGCCTGATTGCCCAGGACGGTCTGGAGCGAGCCCTGATCGTCCAGTTCGCGCACAATTCGCTCCACGTCCCGGTAGAGCTTCATCGCGCCGTCCAGGTTGCCCACGGCCTTGAGGATGATCCCCTGATTCGAAAGGCATCCGGCCATGCTTCGCTTGTCCCCCAGTTCAACGCACAGGCGCTCCTGCGCCTTCAGCATCGTCATGGCCTGCTTGAGGTCGCCACACTGGATAAGCACCACCGCCTGGTTGCCAAGCGACCCCTCGATCCCGGCCGTATCGCCGATCTCCCGGGCGATTCGTTCCCCTTCCTTGTACAGAGCCAAGGCCCCCTTTGCGTCGCCCCGCGTGTGCAGGATGTTCCCCTGGGCATTCAGGCTGTGATGAAGCCCGGGCCAATACGCGGTCTCGCGGCAGATTTGTTCCTGTTCTTTGAGCAAGGCCATGGCCGCCTCGATCTTCCCGAGTCCCGCGAGGATCTGCGCCTGGTTGCCCAACGTCGATTGCAGGTTCGTCAAATCGCCCGATGCACGCTCAAGTTGCTCCGCCTCCTTCAGCAGGGACATCGCGGCGTCAATCTCACCGGTACGCATGAGGATCCTTGCCTGATTCCCCAGCGCCCCGCCGAGCTTCCTGCGATGCCCGATGCGACGGTACCGTTCCACAAGGTACTGCTGCAGGCCGAGCGACTCCCTGGGATGGCCCATCTCGTTAAGGAGGGCTGCCAGACGCCAGAGGGCGACCTCCCCCATGGTTTCCGGCTGCCGGAGTACGGGGCGGGAGGCGTCCAGCAGTCGAAACTGGGAATGTGCCTCCAATGCCGCCCACCACCGCCTGAGATCCAAGGTGAGGTCTTCGCCGACATCCGAGAAGGTCAGAGCGACAAGTAGCTGGCGCAGCTTCGGCCAGTCTCCTGCCTGGACTATCTGCCACGGCAGTTCCTCGGCGGCGCGTGCAAGGGAGCACTGTTGCTCCAGATAGGTGACCAGCCTGGCATGTGCGGCCCGTTGATCGTCTTCTCTGGCCACATACCGGACCAGGACGGCCGCACGAAAGTAGTCATGCCCGAATCCGAGCATGCCGGAACGGAAGACCAGCACCTCCTCGGCCGCCAGGTGCAGCGGCGACCAGTGAGCGCGAGGCAGCGGCTGCCCGCGCTCGCCGAGCAACTCAAGCAACTCCTGTTCGGCCAGCCCTCGCCGCGACGCCCAGAGGCACGTCATCGTGTCCCGAACCAGGTTCGCCCGTTCGCGCTCGTAGTCTCGCTCCCAACGAGCCAGTATCCGGTCGAAGAGCTGCGGAACCGTAGCAGCAGCCAGGTAGTGGTCGATACTGCGGCGCAGATTCTCGTGTTCCCCGAAGACCCGCAATTCCTGCAACACGGCCCTCAAGTAGACCGGGTTAGCGCATCGAGGGCTCATGGCGATGTGAATCGTCTGCTCGTCTGACAGGTGCTTGCCATACTGGGCCAGGTACGCGTCAATCAGTTGCCTTCGCTCCCCAACCTCCAGCAGTTCGACCTCCAGTTCCGGCCACCCGCGCCTCCTCAGTTCGTTGAGACTTCGTCCGGGGATCGTCGACAGGATCAGCCGCACCTGCGCCGGAAGAATGCGTGGAAGCCAGACAAGGTCAGGCGCTCCCTGGCGGTCCTCCAACTGGTTCAAGGCGTCAAGGATCAGGATGAGTCTTCGAGGCGGCCCGCCTTCGGGAGGTTCTGCCATGCGAGCAGCGGCCATGTGCAGGGCGTTGGCGAACGCGACCCCCAGGGCTTCGGGGTCGGGGGGGATTTCCACCTTGACGTCGACCTGCCGTTTCAACTCGCTGAGAATCCTGCGAAGCATGGCCGCCCAGTCCGTGCTGGCGGAAGTCGCGCCGATGAAGTGTAGCAGCACCGGGACGTCGGGGTGTTCCCGATGGTGTCGAAATGCCCAGTTGGCCAGCAATGCCGACTTGCCGGAACCGGATTCGCCGAACACGACCAGCGGCGGACCTTCGCCGGCGGCGTGTTGGTCGAGCTGGTCGAAATGCTCCTGTCGGCTGACGTACACGCCCCTCCGGCGGCGGGCGAAGGCCTCATGCTCGCCCGCTTCTCGATCCAGCGGGTCGGGCGGCGGGCCCGGGGAGTACATCTGGTTGATTGCGGCCGTGAGGTCTTCAAGCACCCATTGGCCAAGCGTTTGCGGATCGGGATAGTCCACGCGGCAGGCGACATTGCTTGCCAGGATCCGCTCCTTGAGGGCCTCAAGTTTCGCGCGGCGCGCCGGGTCGCTCTCAACGAACTCTTCGCGCTGGTCCGCCGGGAGATGGTCGAGATAGCCTTCGTCGCGAAAGTAGAACCTGGCGCGGTCGGCCATGTCCTGTCGGTTGAGCACGCCGTGCAGGATCTCCAACTCCGTCACGCTCTTGTGACGGTGCTCGTCCAGCCAGGGTTGCGATTGGGTCAGTTCGTCGGGGATCTGGTGGGGCAGCCAACCGTAGCGCTGGCCCAGGATCCCAATGAAGAACGGGCACCGTTCGATTTCCGCCAGGCAAATCGGGAGCACCTTCCCTTCTGCCGCCTCCTCATCCGTGACGCCCCAACGGAGGTCGACGTCGACAAACGCAAGCCCTCGCTCCTCGCAAAGCCTCCGAAGCTGCGGAAACACCCGCTTGACAAGTTCCTCACGCTCCGCCTGCATGTCACGAAACGTGGACGAGACGAACACCCTCACGACACGGTCTTGCAGCGACGTTGTCGTACCGGTCATGTCAGACATGTTTCCATCCCGCCGAAGAAAGTGCCTGCCCTGATCGCCAACAGGACTTGCAGACAAACTCCCCGATCTCGATCATGAGGACACTCTATCCGGACACCTGCTGTTTGGCAATGGTCGTGGGATTCGGGCATTCGGGTTGACCCGCCCGTGGCCACGATATACAGTCGCGGGCATGAGAACTCATCTCCTATCCCTGACCATCGTGACCGCAGTGATCTTGTCCTGCTTTGGCCGGGCGTTGTCCGCCGAGGAGGCCAAGACCGACAAGACGCTCGTGGCCTGGGTCGCGCCGGGCAACCTGACCCAGCGCGGGGGCAGCGCGTTGACCATCCAGAGCGGCGAGCGGTTCGACGCCATCGTGCTCGGCGAACGGGCGGTCGGGCGATGGATGGCGGGCAGCAACTTCTTCCAGCGCACGCAGGGCGACCAGAACGCCAACCCCGCGGAGACCGCCGACGACAAAACGCTGGTGCAGATCGCGATCGTCTACGACGGGCCGGAGATCCGCATCTACCGCAACGCCCAGCCGTACGTCGCCTACAAGACGACCAACATCGACCTGCTGGGCATGGACAATCACATCGCCGTCTTCGGCCTGCGGCACGTCGGGGCGGGGACGGGCCAGCCGCTGGTCGGCCAGGTCGAGGACGCCCGCATCTACGCCCGGGCGTTGACGCAGGCCCAGATCGCCGCGCTGAAGCCCAACGTCAAGTCCGAGATCGCCCCGCTGGCCTGGTGGGACTTCGAGGGCGACAAGGTCGTCGACCGCGCCGGGCGGTTCACCCACGTCGCCATGACCGACGGCGCCAAGCTCGCCGGCGGGAGGCTCGTGCTGGACGGCAAGGGCTGTCTCGTGGCCGCCCGCAACCAGGCGGACGCCGACCGGGCGGTCGCCGGGGCCGCCCCCCGCGCCCCAGCCGGGCCGTACGTGCCCGAGACGCCCGCCTGGCCCGCCGAGCCGCCGGCCAACTGGCTCACGTATCACCTGGCCCACCCGGGGCCCGGAAGTGCGTTCCCGGGCGACCCCAACTGCGTGTTCGACCACAAGGGCCGCTACCACCTGCACTACATCTACCGCAACCAGACGGGCTTCGTCTTCGCCCACGTCTCCGGCGACGACCTGGTGCACTGGACCTGGCACCCCACCGTGCTGGCCCCGCCGACCACCGGGCACGGGATGTTCAGCGGCACGGGCTTCCTCACCAAGGAGGGCCAGCCGGCCATCATCTACCACGGCCAGGGCTCGGGGCGAAACTGGATCCAGCGGGCGGCGGACGACCAGTTCAACAAGTGGGGCGATCCGGAGCCCGTCCTGCCCAAGACGGCCGACGGCAAGCTCGCGAACATCCGCCACTGGGACCCGGACTGCTGGCTCAATGGCCAGACGTACTACGCCTTGTCGGGCGGGCAGAACCCGCAACTGATGAAGTCCGACAACCTCAAGGACTGGACCTACCTGGGCGATCTGCTGCACGTGGACTACCCCGCGAACCTGGGCGTGGCCAAGAATGAGGACATCTCCTGCGCCAACATGTTCAAGATCGGCGGCAAGTGGATGCTGCTGTGCATCAGCCACCGCCTGGGCTGCCGGTACTACCTGGGCGACTTCAAGGACGAGAAGTACCTGCCCGAGTTCCACGCGATGATGAGCTGGAACGGCAACCACTTCTTCGCGCCGGAATCCATGCTGACCCGCGACGGGCGGCGGGTGATGTGGGCGTGGATGATCGGCTGGCCGCTGAACCCCACCGGGGTGCAGTCGCTGCCGCGCGAGCTGGAGCTGCCGGCCGACGGCGTGCTCCGCATCCGCCCGCTGCGCGAGCTGGCAAAGCTGCGCCGCGACGAGCAGGCCTGGAACGACGTCGCCGTCCAGGCCGACGCCGAGCGCCCGCTGGCGGAGATCAAGGGCGACGCGCTGGAACTGGAGATCGTCTTCGCCGCGCCGGCGGCCGACGAGTTCGGCCTGCGCCTCCTGGGCGACGCCGAGGGCAAGAACCCCATGAGCATCGTCGCCGGGGCCAAGCGCAAGACGCTGACGGTCGGCGGGACGAACGCCCCGTTCGAGCTGAAGGACGGCGAGGACCTGACGCTGCGGGTGTTCATCGACAAGAACATGGTCGAGGTGTTCGCCAACGACCGCCAGGCGGCCGCCTTCGTCCAGAAGGACGTCCGCAAGGACCCGAACGTTCGGCTGTTCGCCAAGGGCTCGCCCGTCAAGGTCAAGTCGCTCAAGGCGTGGAAGATGAAGACGATCTACTCCCCGCCGTCCGGGCGAAAGACCGCGGCACCGTGAAGAAGACAAGGTTCCACGGACGAACGTTCAACGGTCCCTGGCCGGGGAAGCGGCCACGGGGGGCCAGTGCGGGTTGACCGTTCATCCGCTGAGACTTCCGTGTAACTCTCCTCCCTTGGCGGCGCACTGTCATTGCGAGCTGTCGTTGCGAGCTTGACAGCGCCAATATCCACCTATACTTTGACGTTCTGTATTGATGATCGATCACAGGCCTTTACTGGAGACAAACATGGCCCGCTATCTTGCTTTGGTGGTTCTCGTGTCGTTCGTCCTGCCCGCCTTTTCCGCCGAGCCCGTGTCGGCCCCGCCCGAGCCGGAAGGCATGAAGAGCCTGTTCAACGGCAAGGACCTGACCGGATGGGACGGCGACCCGAAGCTGTGGTCGGTCAAGGACGGCGCGATTCGCGGCGAGACCACGCCGGAGAATCCCGCCAAGGGCAACACCTTCCTGGTCTGCCAGGGCGTCACGATGAAGGACTTCGAGCTGCGTCTGTCCTTCCGCCTGAACGCCACCAACAACTCGGGCATCCAGTACCGCTCCAAGCACTTCGCCGACGCCAAGGCCCGCAACAAGTGGGTCGTCCGCGGCTACCAGCACGAGATCCGCAACGAGACCAAGCTGCCCAGCGTGGCCGGGTTCATCTACGACGAGGGCGGCAAGCGCGGGCGGATCTGCCTGGTGGGCGAGAAGGCCGTCTGGGGCGAGGACGGCAAGAAGAAGGTCACCGACACGCTGATCGACCAGGACGGGTTCAAGAAGCTCTTCAAGCTCGACGACTGGAACGACGTGGTCATCATCGCCAAGGGCCGGCACATCCAGCACTACATGAACGGGCAGCTCATCCTCGACTTCACCGACAGCGAGAAGACCGCCCTGCTGGAGGGCATCCTGGCCCTGCAGCTCCACGCGGGCAAGCCCATGTGGGCGGAATACAAGAACATCCGGATCAAGGAACTCCAGTAGCCAGTAGCCGGTAGCCGGTGCCAAGCATCCAGTGGGCAGTCAGGCTGGTTGCCTGGGACCACGTGACCTGCTTGAGCATGGGATTGTCGAAGGGCTATGCCTTTCGGCAAGATCGTACGCGCGGCGCAAGGAGCACCATCATGAAGCATCTGCCTTGGATTCTCGCGTTCCTCCTGCTGGTTCCGCTTGCGTATGCGTGCGCCGCCCCGACGGCGCCGGCCAAGCCCAACGTCATGGTCTTCCTGGTCGACGACATGGGCGTGATGGACACCTCCGTGCCGTTCCTGACCGGCGCAGACGGCAAGCCCAAGCGCTACCCGCTCAACGACTACTACCGCACGCCGAGCATGGAGCGCCTGGCCAGCCGCGGGGTGCGGCTGAACAACTTCTACGCCATGAGCGTGTGCTCGCCGACGCGGATCTCGATCATGACCGGTCAGAACGCCGCCCGCCACCGCGCGACCAACTGGATTAACCCGGACAGGGACAACCGCGGACCCTTCGGGCCGCCCGACTGGAACTGGAAAGGCCTCAAGAAGGACAACGTGACCCTGCCGGGCCTGCTGCGGAAGGCCGGCTACAAGACCATCCACGTGGGCAAGGCCCACTTCGGCCCCCGGCAGTTCGAGGGGGCCGAGCCGCTCAACCTCGGTTTCGACATCAACGTGGCCGGCTGCTCGATCGGCGCGCCGGGCAGCTACTACGGCAAGCAGAACTACCGTCGCGGGCCGGGCAACGCCGTTCCGGGCCTGGACAAATACCACGGCACGGACACGTTCCTGACCGAGGCGCTGACGATCGAAGCGAAGGCCCGCGTGAGCGAGGCGGTCAAGTCGGGCCAGCCGTTCTACCTGTACATGGCCCACTACGCGGTGCACGCGCCGTTCAACAGCGACCCGCGCTTCGCCGCCCACTACAGCGACTCGGGCAAGCCCGCCGCCGCTCAGGCCTTCGCCACGCTCATCGAGGGCATGGACAAGTCCCTGGGCGACATGCTGGACCACCTGGAGGCCCTGGGGGTGGCCGAGAACACGCTGGTGATCTTCCTGGGCGACAACGGCTCGGACGCCCCGCTGGGCCACCAGCACGCGGTGGCCTGCGCCGCGCCGCTGCGGGGCAAGAAGGGCGCCCACTACGAGGGCGGCATGCGAGTGCCCTTTATCGCCGCCTGGGCCAAGGCCAGTGCCGACAACCCGCACCAGAAGCGCCTGCCCATCGCCGTCGGCGCCGTCCAGGGCCAGCTCGGCGCGGTGATGGACATCCTCCCCACCGTGCTGGGCGCGGCCGGGGCGTCGGCGCCGGACGGCTACGCGATGGACGGCTCGCCCCTGGACACGCTGCTGACGGGCAAGCGAGATCCGTCGCGGGCGGAGACGTTCCTGATGCACTATCCGCACTCGCCCCACCGCAGCGACTACTTCACCGTCTATCGCGAGGGCGACTGGAAGGTCATCTACCACTACTTCCCCACCCAGGTGTCCGGCGGCTCGCACTACCAGCTCTACAACCTGGCCGCCGACCCGTTCGAGCAGACGGACCTGGCCGCAAGCAAGGGCGACGAGCTGCGGCGCATGATGAAGGGCCTGATCGCGGGCCTGGACAAGTGCGGCGCGGTCTACCCCGTGGACAAGACCGACAAGCAGACGCCCGTCAAGCCGAAGATGCCGTAGGGGCCCTTCCGTCTACAGGACCCACTTCCAAAACGCGTATGCCGCGGCCGCCAGCAGGGCCAGGGCTGCTGCCGTCTTGGCCGGTCCCCAGGCCCTTGGCTGAGGTCCCGGCCTCGCTGCCGCGCGGGGGGCCTGGGGCGGACGGCTCGGTGCAGCCGGCGCGGGCCTGGCTGACGACTTGTTGTCCATCTGCTTGATCAACTGGCCCAGCATCGCCAGAACGGTTCGGCACTGGTCGCGACTCAGCGAATCCAATTCGCGGGAGAAGGCCTTCTGTGCGAACGCGTCCAGGACTGCTCGAAGGTGCTGAGGGAGTTGGCGGACCACCCGGTGGGGCTCGATGGCACCCGCGACGGCTTGGTCGATGGCCTCGCCCAGCGTGAGCTGGACGAACCCGCTCGATCCGCCCGAGGGGTAGTAACTCTGGGCTTCGTCAGAGTGTTCCCGCACGTCTGCAAGAACCTGCGGCGGGCGCCATGGCAGATCGCGTTTGGCGGGGCGGCCCTCTTCAGGGCCGGCGCCGCCTGGCATCCCGGCCAGGCACGGTTTGAATGGGAACATCCGGACCCTTTCCTTTCTCAAGCCAGCAAAGCCAAGACGACGGCAATCAGCAAGAGCCCCCTTTTCTGGCTGCGTGCCGCTGAAGTTCCTCATAAGCCCAGTCCACCCGTTCCACGGGCAGTCCTCGGCGCGCCAGTTCGTCCCGGTGCGCGGATACGAACTCGCAGAGGTCATGTACTTCCCACATCATCCACTGGGAGTGATAGCCGCCCTCCAACGCGCCTTGAAGCACTTGGACGATGTCACAAAGGGAATCGGTACTGAACTGGGGATCGTAGGGAAAGACAAGTCTGGCGCAGCCCACGGCGCTTCTGACAAACGGGGCCAACGTGTATGGCCCCTGGGTTGTGCTCAAGGTCTCCCATGAGGCAGACAAGCTGAGCGAGACGTTGCCAATCGACATGTCCATCTTGAGGATGCGTCCGATCCCTGCCAATATGCTCTGGTTCGCGGCCAGCCAGATCGCAAGGGTGGAAGCCTGCTCCCAGGTTTCCTGGTTGTAGATTCGCTTGGCGGTCTGGGCATCCAGGCAAGCCTCGTCCAGGCGGTCCAAGGCAATGAGGGTATGGACCCGGTTAACGAAGGAATGGGCCAGAGGTATGCGGCAGTCGGACCGCCCCTGCTGGACGAGTTGTGCGAGGGTATCAGTCGCGGCGTCATGCTCCCCCAGGGCGGTGGACCACTGCTCCGTGTCGTTGAGCAAGAGCGCGCGCATCTCGTGGATCATGGCGCGCAGCGGCGCGGCGCTGTCGTCTGACTGAAGGTCCGCGTGTGAGAGGCTCTCCATCGCCTGGAGGTAGTCGCGATCGGCCAGTTCATACTGGCGGGCGTTGGAGCGGGCGTTGCCGCGGTTGAGCAGCGCGGTGGCGATTCGCCTGGCGAAATAGCCGCCCTCCTCTCTCTGGGTCGCCTGGCATCGCTGGTAGAGTCGTATTGCCTCGCTGGTGTCGCGCTGGGCGGCGTCGAGACACCCCATCTCCCGGTTGGCGGCGCCGCGGTTGGTGAGGATGTCGGCCATCATCGCCGGGCAGCGTCGCACCAGGCCAAAGGGCCAGGTGAGAACCCGCAGGGCACGGTCGGCGTCGGCGACCGCCTGAAGCGGGTTGCCGGAGCTGGCGAAGGCGGTGCCCCGGTTCATGTACGCGCCGGCCAGGACCTGGCGGTGGCGGCGGCGCCTCCAGGGCGCGGCGTCCAGGTAGCCGATGGCGTCGGTAAGGTCTTCACGGGCGGGCGTCAGGCGGCCCAGATCGGTGCGCATGGCCCCTCGGCTGATGAGATGCAGGCTGCGCTGGGGCTGCGGGCAGAGGCCAACGACCCTGGTCAGCAGGTCGATCCCGGTCGACTGGTGCCCCCAGCGGGCCAGCCATTCGCTCAGCGAGGAGGACTGCCCCGCCGCCGACAGGACGGCGTCGTCGCAGAGCGCGGCCTCGCCCGCCTGAAGGGCGTGCTCGACGGCCAGGATCCGCCTTCGCATCTCTGGCAGCGACTTCGCGTCGTCGACCGGCTGGTCCAGGTACCATCGGGACAGGGCGGCGTGGATCCGCGGCGAGCGCGTGCTGGAGGCGCGGAAGTGCTCGCCGAGCATCGGGTGCATGTGGAGGGAATCGTCCTGGCGGTCCCAGGAGATCAGCGACCAGTCGTCGAGGACGGCCAGGGCCTCGCGCAGGGCGTCGTCATCGACGTGGAGGGCCAGGCGGGCGACCAGGTCGAGGTGGTGCTCATGGATCGCGAGCCAGCGAAGGAAGTGGGAGAACTGGCCCAGGCTCGGCGTCTCGATGAAGTGCGCCCGCAGATCGAGCAGGTGCTGGGAGTCGTCCCTGGCGGGCAGGGCCTGCTGCATCTCGTCCAGCAGCGAGATGAGGTTCCGGTCGTCGTGGACCAGGCGGCTGGCGGTCTTGAACCGCTCCACGGACCCGCCGTATCGGCGGGAGGCGAGCTTGCCGAGGATAGTGAGGCTCAGCGGGTGGTTGTCGTACGCGCGAGCGATGGCCAGGGCTCCCTGCTCGTCGCAGCGCACGCCCAGACTCCTCAGCAGGGCGACGGCGGCGGCATCGTCCAGGCCCCGCAGCCTGGCCTGGGCCAACTCGTCCAGAACGGGGATGACGGCGTGCGGGGCGCGGTCGAGGACCGCGGGCAGGACTCGCGAGGTCAGCACGAAGCGGCTGGGGCCGGTGACCCCGCCCAACTGGCTGAGAAAGAGGTCCAGCCCTTCCTGCCCGCCCAGTCGGCTGTCGCAGTCGGCGGAGGCGATGTCGCCCCTGTGGGTCCAGGCCCGCAGCCACTTCTCCAACCCGTCGATGACCAGCAGGCACGGGCGGTCCCGCAGGTGCTGGACCAGCAGGCGAATCCGCTCCTGGATGGAGCGGAAGCTGCGCTTGTCGTACTTGCCCCGCATGAGATAGCCCAGGGCCAGGTCCACGAACATGTCGAAGGTGAACTGGTTTTCCTCGGCCGGGCACCAGAACGCGCCGGCGAACACGTCCGGGAGGTGGTGGGTGAACCATTCCCAGGTCAGCGTGGTCTTGCCCTGCCCGGCCACGCCCAGGACGACCACGACGGAAGGGCCGGAGGTCAGGATGGCCTGGCTCAACTGCTTCAATTCAGCCTGGCGTCCGGCGAAGTAGGCATAGGGCGACGGGCTCTGGATGATCACCTTGGGCTGGCGGGCCTTGGCGATCTCGGACACCACGGAGACGATGTATTCTCGCAGCTCCTGCGGGCTGGAGAACATCTTGCAGATGCTCTGGTCCTTCCGCTGCACGGCAGCGATGTGCTGCTGTTGCAGGAGGCGCTTCTCTTCCGGCTCGTCCGGGCTGCCGTCCAGCGGGCACGAATCAGAAGCGAGAAAGACGTAGACGTCCTTCTGATTGCGACGGGCGGCATCGTACTCGAACTGCGTGTAGGAACGGGGCGTTTGGCCCTCGCAGTCCGGTGCCTCGCCGAATCGCGGGCCCAGCAGGCAGATGACGGCCTCGCAGGGGCGGATTTCGTCTTCGAGGAAGTCGCACAGCCTGCGCGGATCGCAGCGGAAGTAGTCCTGCACGATGGGCAGGCATTTCGCTTTCAACAACTCGTCACACACGATCTTGCGATAGCTGCCCAGGTCGCC
Organism: Planctomycetota bacterium; assembly: GCA_022705325.1. Taxonomy (GTDB): domain Bacteria; phylum Planctomycetota; class Phycisphaerae; order SM23-33; family SM23-33; genus MWDR01. The sequence continues at coordinate 109,225 of JAKJER010000018.1, forward strand.
GGTAGTAGCGCTGACAAACACGCGAGGCGCGTACGGTTTGATGGAGGCTCCCAACGAGGAGTTGATCGCTACCGTATCCACGTCACGCGTTCGCCTTTCTGCGGCCGACCTCAACTGGACCGCCCGGAAGAAGTGGATTCAGCGACATTATGCCCCCCCAGGCAAGAACGGTCAAGCCAGGGAGGCCATCGCGGGGGGCGCCCGGAGGGGCGCCTGGGCGATGCCGCCTACTCGCTGTTCCTGGGCGGCACGGCCGCCTGGGCGTAGGCGTCGTAGCGTCGGCGGAGTTCTTTGACCTTGTCCGGGTGGGCGGCGGCCAGATCGTTCTTCTCGCCGATGTCGTCGCGGAGGTTGTAGAGTTCCACGCCCGGTCGCGGGGCGGCTTTCCTGGCGGCCTTCTTGCCCTTCGCGGCACCGTCCGCGCCGCCGTCGCCGCGGTTGTGGACGACGATCTTCCAGTCGCCCGCGCGGAGGGCGCCGCCGCCGGGGGCGGCGTTGAGGAGGATGTCCTCGTGGGGCGAGGGCCCGCCGCGGGCGATCGCGTCCCAGGCGTCGCGCCCGTCCAGGGGCAGCGGCTGGTCGAGCGGCGCCCCGGCCAGCGTGAGCAGCGTGGGGTACCAGTCGACCATGTGCAGCGGCGCCTCGACGGACGAACCCGCCTTGAGATGGCCGTCCCACGTCGCGAAGGCGCACACCCGCGTGCCGCCCTCGTACACCGTGCCCTTGCCCGCCCGCAGGGGGCCGTTGTCGGTTACGCGCCCGGGCGCGGGCCCGCCGTTGTCGCTGGAGAAGACGAACAGCGTGTTGCCCCGCCGCCCCGACTTCTCGACGGCGGCGACGATCTGGCCGACGGCCTCGTCCAGGGCGGCCACCATGCCCGCGTAGGTGCGGCGGGCGCCCTTCAATTCGCCGTACGGCTGCTCGTACTTCCCGGGCACCTGCCAGGGCGAGTGGACGGCGTTGAAGGGCACGTAGAGGAAGAGCGGCTTGTCCTTGGGCTGGCGGGCGATCACGTCGACGGCCTCGCGGGCGACCAGGTGCGTGGTGTAGCCCTCGTCCTTGCACTTCTCGCCGTTGCGGTACCAGTCGAGTTCGCCGTCGCGGATGTGGGTGTTGTAGTCCAGGGCGCCGAAGAGGTGCCCGTACCAGTGGTCGAACCCGCGGGCGTTGGGCCAGTAGGCCTTGTCGAAGTCGCCCAGGTGCCACTTGCCGCAGACGGCCGTCGTGTAGCCCGCCTGCCTGAGGGCGCCGGCCAGCGTGCGTTCCTCCAGCGGCAGGCCGTACTGCGAGTGCGGGCGGATCACGCCGACCTGGAGCCCCTGGCGGATGGGATAGCGCCCGGTCATCAGCGACGACCGCGTCGGCGAGCAGACCGGCTGGACGTAGAACTGCTTCAGGACCGCCCCGGCCGCCGCGAGCTTGTCCAGGTTGGGCGTGCGGATGACCTTCCCGCCCGTGAAGCCGACGTCGCAGTGGCCGAGGTCGTCGGCGAGGATGAAGACGATGTCGGGACGCGGGGCCTTGCCTCCCCCACCGCCCGGTCCGCCCGGCGCCGGGGCCGCCCACGCGGCACTGCCGAGAAGCCCACCTCTTGGGGATGGGCACCGGGTCAACAACGTCGCAGCCGCGGCGCCGGTCCATCGCAAGAAACTTCGCCTGTCCATTGTCTTCCTCGTCCCTGGTTCGGGGTCCCTGCTTCCTGGTCTCTTTTCCCTCGTCCCTGGTCCCTAGTCCCTACCTGCCTGCCGGCAGGCAGGTTCCCTATTCCCCGTTCCCTGATCCCTGTTCGCGGTCGATTGCCGTCGACAGCACCCCCTCCTTGGGCACGTCGATGCGGGCGGTCCAGACGATGGCATTGAGCAGGAGCTTGCGGTAGTCGTCGAGCAGGAGGTTCTTGTGGAAGTGCCCTCCGGTGAAGCCGAACCCCCGCCCGCCGTCGGATCGCCGGATGGCCCAGGCGATGGTCTCGCTGGCGGGCTTGTCCGGCGGCAGCGGCGCGGTGGCCACGGGAACGGCGGTGGGTTGGCCGTCGACGCCCTTGCCGTCGGGTTGTTTGCCCTCCCGGCCGAACCAGATGCGGTAGTAAAGCTCGTCCCGCACGGTGAAAGGTTTCCAGCCGCGGCAGATGGGGTGATCGCCCGCGGGCGAGACGACGGCAGTGTGGATGGGGTTCCTGGAGTAGCCGTCCTTGTAGTATCCGCCGATCCAGTTCATCATCTCGCTCTCGCCGCGTCCGCGGGGGCAGACGGCATAGTGGATGCAGGCCAGGCCGGCGCCGCGGGCCATCTGCTTGCGGAGGATTTCCATCCGCTCGGGCTGGGCCTTGGCGAAGAACGGATGACCGTCGAATCCGTCGGAGAGCAGCACGATGGTGGCGGCGTCGTCGAGGGCGGCGGCGTCTTTGGGCCAGCCCTGCGTGTGCATCTCGACGCGCAGGCGGGGCAGGTTGGAGGCCGAGGCGAGGCACCGCTGGAGAAACCGGGCATCGTCTTCCCATGCGTGGGCCCCGCCGCCGTGGCTGGGCCGGCCGGCCAGCAGGACGATCTTGGGCGGCTGGGCCTGCGGCTGAGAGGGCTGCTCGCCGGCGGCGGTCGACGCGATGATGATCGCGTCCGGGAGCAGGACGAGAAGCAAGAGCCTCGCCAACGGGCGCATCTCGCTGGCGCAAGACTGCGATGAGGTCCGTGTGATCATCTCTGTGCCTTTTGCCTGGGTGAGCCGGACTGCCACGTCCACACGATACCCCCGGCGGACGGGCGGGTCAACCGGACAGCCCGGCCGCGGCCGGGCGCGGTTTTGTCCCTTGGCGCTTTGGGCGCATGCGTGTAGGATTGTATGCCGGCTGGCTGCGAGGCGGGGTGGAGACACCGCAGGACGCGGCCTGCGTCTAAAGGAGATAAGATATGATGAGGACTTCCTATCCCCTTCTTGCGGTCATGGCGGGTCTGGCGATGATGGTTCTGTCCGTCTCGCCGGCGTCGGCCGGTCTGGTCGTGGAGGATTTCTCGTACTCCTCCGGCATTTTGAGGGACCGGACGGGAGGCTCCGGCTGGGGCGGCCCGTGGGGCGCGACCACCAACACGACCTCCCGCGTTCTGGTAGACGCGTCGTCCAACCTGACATCCACCCTCTACTCCGTCACCCAGAGCGGGACGGGACATGCCAACGGGAACTACAACGCCTTCCGCGGGATCAACCGCCAGGTGGAGCCGGACCTGGCGGGCGAGGTGTGGTTCTCCGTCCTGCTCCAGAACACGGCGTCCAACCACCACGCCGGCATCCAGTTCAACGTGCACACGGCGACGCAAGGCAGCTCCGCCATCGACTACAACCAGGGGCCGTGGGATATCGAGCTGTCGGGCACGAGCCTCATCGCCCGCTACAACAACAGCAACAGCAGCTCGCTGGCGACGTTGGCGCTGAACGAGACTCACCTGATCCTGGGCCGGCTGATTCTGGGCCCCGGCAACGACACGATGGAACTGTGGGCGGACCCGAGCGACCTGTGCAACCTGGGCAGCCCGCTGTTCTCGGCCGGCAGCGCCGACATGGGCGACGACCTGTACCTGGCGGGGATCTTCGCGTACGGAACCATGGACCAGACATCGGGCCTGATCGACGCCCTGCGGGTCAGCGACGGCAACGGCGAGCCGGACATCGCGTTCGAGGACGTGACGGGCCAGGAGGTTCCCGAGCCGTTGACGCTGGCGCTGATGGCGATGGGGGCGGCGGCGGCCGGCGGGTATCTCCGTCGGCGGCGGGCGGCGTAGTCCGGAAGTCCCATTCGACACACAGCCCACCCCTGAGGGGTGGGCTTTTTGTTGCGCGCCGCGGGCGGCGCGCGTCAGGCCGCGGGCCTGGTGGGGCTCAGGGCCCGCTGGCAGGCGGCGCCTCGGAGGTGGCGGAGGTCGAAGGGCTTGAGCAGCAGGCAGACGTCGAGGCCCTCCAGGCAGCGGACGGCGCTGTGATGGACGGCCCCGGTGAGCAGGATGGTCTGCCGGACCAGGCAGGGGCACTGGTCCTGCATGAAGCGCAGGACGGCCAGCCCGTCGGGCTGGGGCATGATGATGTCGAGGATGACCAGGTCGAAGTGGCGGTCCATGATGAGCCGCATGGCCGAGCGCCCGTCCTGGGCGACGACGACCCGGGCGCCGCTGGCGGTCAGGATGTCGTCGAGCAGCGCGGTCATGTCCGGGCTGTCATCCACGATCAGGACGGACTTGCCCCTGAGGGCGGTGAGATGGGTGTCCATGGGGTCCCTCTTTCGTGACTAGACGGTTTGACGGTTGGCCGCGCGGCGCAGTCGTCCCAGCAGGGCCTTGTGTCTCAGGCTGACGGCTGACTCGCTGATCCGGAAGACCGCGGCGATTTCGCGGAAGGTCATGTGCTGGGCGTAGTGCATCAGGAGCAGGTGTCGCTCGGCCGGCGCGAGCCGGCCCAGCAGCGAGGCCAGCAGGTCTCGCTGGACGACGGCGTCGTGGCCCCGCTGGCCGGCGGGATCGGGCAGATCGTCGCGCAGGGCGCAGGCGGGCGGGGCGGCCTTGGCGTCGCGCCGGCGCAGGACGCCGTCCCTGCGCATCTCGTCGATGGCCAGGAACATCCCCTTGTGGTACGCGAAGACTTCCAGCGACACGCCGCGGTCGTCGCGGTACTTCCTCACCGCCAGCGCGACGCCGAGCTGGGCGTACCCTCGGAGGTCGTCGCGGTTGACCCACCCGTAGCTGTGCGACAGGCGGGCGGCGATCTGGACGGCGATCTGTCCGCAGCCGGGAACGCGGTCTGTCTCTCTTGATACCATGTGCGTCTCCAGATAAGAAATCCCAAAAATATGATTGCTCTGACAAATCTGAACAATCTGAAATGTGGACGCCCTTATGATCCCGCCGGCGAGGCGGGCTGACAAGCGGGGGGCTTTCCTCAATGGCGTGGGCGACCGGGCGAGGCCGGACGACGATCGATTCCAATTTTTATGATTTTGCGAATATACACAATGTTACAGAGTTTTGCCGTTTTGCGGAAAATAACGCATAACCGGATTCAGGCCAAGGATTTGCGGCACTCGTCCGCCCCGGCGAGAATGGGGGACATCCCGAAGTCCGGCCTCGGGATTCATCCGGAGGTCATAGGGAGTTTGCCCTAAAGACTATACCGGGGAAACAGGAGGGCCGGGGCGGAAGCGGCGGGAGACAAGAGAACCCAACTTGTTTCATGGCAGCGGCTTGGCGAACATGTCGGGGTTTACCCCTACGCGGTGAATCCGCGCAGGTGGACAGTTGGCCGGGGGAGCCGGGGCGGGGTCCGGGAGGTCACATCGCATCTGGGTCGCGGGAGGGAGGGCGACAGGCGGGTTGGAGCGCGCGCAACAGGCGCGCGGCGAGCGTTCCGGGCGAGGCGCGGGCCGGTCAGATCGAAACCATCCCCTGCTGGATGGCGTGGCGCATGAGGGCGGCGATGCTGTCGACCTCGCACTTGCGGTAGATGTTGTAGCGGTGGTTCTCGACGGTCTTGGCCGAGATGTGGAGGTGCCGCGCGATCTCCTTGCTGCTGAGCCCCTCGCACAGGAGTTGGACGACCTCGGTCTCGCGTCGGCTGAGGTCGGTGCTGGGCAGGCGCTGGCGGCTGGAGGGTTCGACGGCGGTGGAGATGTCGTTGACGAGCAGTTCGGCGGCGTCGGAGGCGAGGAACGTCTTGTCGCGACTGGCCAGGTCGATGGCCTTGACGAGTTCCTCGGTGTCGGCGTCGAGGTTGACGTAGGCCCTGGCGCCGATGCGGATGGCGGCGTAGACCTGTCCTCGGCTGGCCTGCTCGGAGAGCACGACCAGGGGCACGGTGCGGCCGATCTTGGCGAGGGTTTCGTGGATGCGTCGGAAGGACCCGAAGGGCCCGACGCCCGAGAGGATCAGGACGATCACGTCGGCGGGCGGGCGGGACGAGGCGAGGAAGGCCTCGGCCATGGCGTCTTCGCCGGCGCAGGCGTGGCCGATGCGGAAGCCCAGGCTCTTGAGCAGCATGGCCAGGGCCTTCTGCACGATGCGTTTTCCGCCGACCAGGCAGAGACAGGCCTGCGTCTGGCTGTGTGCAGAACTCTCAGCAGCACGGTCCGAAAGCGAAACCGTCGCGGTCTTGTCAATCATGCCATCACCCGCAATACGCATTCCAGACCGTCCGTGGCTGGATGCCCGGGCTGCCCTGCCCAGGCACTGATAGACCCCGTCTCACAAACCAGACCCCTCCGGGATCGAACGGACCACCGATCACCGTCGTTCTTGCCCAACGCGGCATCAGATTATACAGTCGTCTTCCCGGTTACGCCAACCCCATTTGCAGACCAACCGGGACGGCGCCGTTGAAGTCGATCTCCAGAGGGCGGTCGAAGCGCAAGGCCAGGCCCACAGTGGCCTCGCCCCGCTCCAGGCGAACGACCGACCCGCGCCCGCGTATGAGCCCGCCGCGAACGGAGTAGCCCGCGCCGGGAGGAACGGCCAACTCGAAGCGCAGCTCGCTGCCCTCGCCGGCGAGCGGAGCGTGACCGGCGGGCAGATGGAAATACATGCCGTCCGAGCTGATGTTGGCGGTGCAGGCGGGAAGACACCACGCATCCCGATCCGGCGTGGCCAGGCGAGTGATCGGCAGACGCAATTCCAGTCGTCGGCAGCGACGACGGTCGCTCGATTCCATCGCGCTCTCCTTGTTGGGCCGGCCGAGACGTGGCTGCAGGTTCAACCGGGCAAGCACCATGGTAGACGCCCCGCCGCCGTCCTGCAACTCAAATCCAGCCGCGGGGCGCCGCTTCTTGCGGCGGGCCTATTGATACGGCAGGCCGTTCTGCTCGCACAGCGCCTTGAGGGCGGCGGCGGCCTTGCCGAAGCCCTCGGGCCCGGTGAAGCCGTAGAACTGCCCGGCCTGGCTCAGGTGCGGTTCCAGGGTGGCCGTCCCGCTCCAGCCGCGCCGGGCCAGGTCCGCGAAGATCTCCTGGAACTGCCCGCCGCCCTGCCCGGCCGGGACGAAGACGTTCTCGTCGGCCTTGCGGTCCTTGATGTGCAGGTAGAAGGTCAGGTCGCCCAGCCCTCCCTGCCAGGCCTGGTCGAAGGGACGCAGGCCCTCGACGACGAAGTTGGCCGGATCGAACACCCCGCGCAGGTGGTCGGAGCGGACGGCGGCGAAGAGGTCCTTGACGCCCTCGACGTCCCAACCGTAGATCGCGCTCTCGTTCTCGTGCAGCAGGAGGATGTCGTTCTGCTCGGCCAGGCGGACCATGGCCGCCATGCGATCCATGACCTCGCCGCGATAGTCCTTGATGTTCTTGCCCTCGGGGGGATAGAAGCTGAAGATGCGGATGAGGTTGGTGCCGAAGGCGCGGGCGATCTCCATGCAGTGCTTGAGCAGGTCCAGGTGGGCGGGGAAGTCCTCGTCCAGGCGGACCTTCCCGATGGGCGAGCCGATGCAGGGCACGCGGAAGCCGCGGTCGTCCATCTGCTTCTTGTACAGGCCGACCTGGTCGAGGGTCATCTTGGAGACGTTGGTGTTGTCGATGCCCCGCACGTCGATGCACTTGACGCCGTTGGCCTCGCAGACGTCCATCTGGGCGCTCAGGTCGGGGGAAATCTCGTCGGCGAATGCGCTGATCGTAATCATGTCGGTCTCCTGGTGGTCCTGGTTGTCGCCCCGGCCTGCCCGGCGCGGGTCCGTGAATACCACATCGCGGGGCGAGGGTCAACCGCCGTCGCGGATTTTGCTCGCGGCGGAAGGCGGCGGCCTGACAGGGGCGGAAGCGGCTTTCTCGAGGCGCTGCCTGGCAGTCCGTTGAAAAACGGGCTCCGTCGCGAGGGCGCGGCATGTTGCCGAGCACCCAGGAGCGGAAGCGAAGGCAAATCCAGGCGATTTGTCGAGCTTTCGCGACGCCGGAGCGCAGGCAAAAGGCCCGCCCGCAGCAGGAGCAGCTTTTTCAACGGGCTGCTAGGGCTGGGTGGTCGGTCCGCCGGCGGCGCCGCTGAGGCGGTACTGGTCGTTGAGGCGGGCCAGCACCGAGTCGGTGATATCGACGCTGCTGTGGTTGTAGAGGACCTTGCGCGAGGCGATCTTCTGGATCAGTTCCTGGGTGCTCTGGCTCTCGAGCGACTCCTTGTCGCGCTGGATGACCACGAGGAAGCCCTGCTGCTCGCCCACCGTCTGGATCATGCGAAGGATCTGCTCGTACATCTCGCGGGTGAGGCGCTGGTGGTCGCGCATGATGAGGCTTTCCTGGAACTGCAGCCAGGCGGTCCGCTCGATGGTCAGACGCTGGACCTCGTTGAGGCGCTGCTCGTACTCCTTCGAGCCGGCCTTGAGGCCCTCCAGTTCGGTGCGCAGGACGTCGATGGCCTTGCCGCGCTTCTCGTTCTCGGCCCGCAGGGCGTCGCGGCGCTCGTTGAGCCGGAGGGTGAGGTCCTTGGCCCGCTGGTACTCGTTGAAGACGACCACCACGTCGCAGACGGCGACGGTGGCGTTGGCGGGCTTGTCGGCGGCGCCGCCGATGGGGGCGGGCCCCTGCTGGGCCGACAGGGGGAAGATCCAGGCCAGGGCAACCGCCGCGGCGGCGGCGACCACGATCGGCATGTTTCGCTTCATCGTTTCACCTTGGTAATTGGTAATCGGTTGTCTGTAGTCTGTAGCCAGCAGCCTGCCGGCCGGCAGGTCTGTAATCGCCGGCCGGTCCGGCCGGTCTTGTACTATAGCTGATTCGCACCGCTCCAGGATTAAGTTCACGTTAAATCGCCGTCAGCGATCCGCCACGGGTTCAATCGACGATCGACGATCGACAATCGACAATCGCCAATCCCTAGAACCGCCAGCCGAAGCTGAAGCTGAGCACCTCGGTGTCGTCGCCGCTCTCCTTGAGCAGGGGGAAGCCGAAGTCGATGCTGATGGGGACGGGCCCGAACATGGGGATGAACCACCGCACGCCCACGCCGGTGGAGACGCGGTAGGACGAGAAGCCGACGTTCTCCTCGACGGTCCCGCTGTCGAGGAAGACCACGCCCTGGAGCTGCCCGGCGTCCTCGGTGCCGACGATGGGGAAGCGGTACTCGGTGCCCAGGAAGAACATGAAGTCGCCGCCGATGGGCTCGTCGAACCCGATGCCGTTGGGGAAGCCCTTGGAGCGGGGGCTGATGCCGCGGTACTCGAAGCCGCGCAGCGAGCCGATGCCTCCGCCGTAGAACCGCTCGAAGATGGGGGCCTCGCTGAGGTTGTGGGCGGCGCTGACTCGGCTGGCCAGCACGTGCTTGCGGTCCAGCGCGTCGACCCAGACGGTGTGGTAGATGCGGTAGTCGCCGGTGACGCGGGGGAAGTTGTAGTCGCCCGTGACCTGCTCGTAGCTGAAGCTGAAGCGGTCGCCGCGCGTGGGGATCCAGCGGCTGTCGGTGCGGTCGCGCACCAGCGAGCCCTTCAGGCCCAGGACGAGATGGCTGCCCTCGTCGCGGACGACCTCGGGCGGGGCGTCGTTGTCGTCGAGGTTGTCCACCTTCACGCCCTCCAGGCGGGTGGCCAGCTCGCCGTACCAGCGGTTCTTGAAGCGGTGGCCCACGCTGATCACGTCGCCGTAGCGGGTCTCGTCCCAGGTCTCGCGCCCGCGGGCGAACAGGAAGATGCGGTTGCCCAGCGAGTAGGGCTGGTCGAACAGGTAGGGGTTGACCCACTCCAGGCTGAAGCGCATCAGCTCCGTGCCGGGCTCGGCGATGACGCTGAGGGTCTGGCCCGCGCCCTTCATGGCCTGCCCGGTGTAGAACTGCTTGAAGCTCTCGGGCCACTTGAGCAGGTTGAAGTTGCGCTGGGTGAACGAGATGTTGCCCAGCAGTCCGTTGTTGGAGCTGACGCCGAAGCCCACGAGGAACTCGGCCGTCTTGCCCTCGCGGACCTGGACCAGGGCGTCGCGGACGCCCGGCTGGCGCCCGACGGGGGAGATCTCGACGCTGTCGAAGATGCGCAGCTCGCGGAGGCGCTGGCGGGACTCCTCGACCGCGACGGTGTTGTAGAGCTGCTCGGGGTAGAAGCGCAGCTCGCGCCGGATGACGCGGCTCTGGGTGACGTCGTTGCCGCGGACGATGACCTCGCCGACCTTGAACTGGTCGCGCTCGCGGACGGTGAAGATCACGTCGAGCTGCCCGGGCTGCTCCTTGCGGACGTGGCGGCTGGTCACGTCGGCCTCGATGTAGCCGACCTCGCCGTAGGTGTCCTGGAGCTTCTTGATGTCGCGCCGCAGGGACAGGGCGGTGTAGAACTCGCCCCTGGCGAGGATGAGGCGCTTGGACAGTTCCTCGGAGCTGTAGACGGCGTTGCCGTCGAAGCGGACCTCGTTGACCGTGTAGCGGGGCCCCTCGTTGATGAGGAAGGTGAGGACGACGCGGCTCTTGTCGTCGGAGAAGTCCAGGCGGCGGTCGACCTCGACGTCCAGGAAGCCCTCGCCCTGGAGATAGGCCCGCAGGGTGTTGACGTCCTTCTCGATCTGCTCGCTGTCGAGCGTGCCGGAGGTGAAGGGCCAGAAGCGGCTGTTGGAGCCGATCTTCAGCCTCAGCCACAGGGACGAGCTGTAGTGGTTGCCCTGGAAGCGGATGGAGCGGACGGCGACCTTGGGCCCCTCGACGATGGTGTAGACGACCTGGTTGGCCTGGAGGGCGGGCTGGCTGGTGGCGATCTGGGCGAAGTAGTAGCCCTTGGAGCGGTACTTGTTGAGCAGGGCCTCGCGCCCGGCCTCGACGTTGTAGCGGTTGAGCGGATCGCCCTGGACGAAGGGGATCTCGCTGACCAGTTCCCGTTCCTTGAGGTTCTTGTTCCCGCGGATCTCCAGCTTGGCCACCTTGGGCCGCTCGGCCACCTGGAAGGTGACGATGACGCCGGTCTGGGTGCGGGTGCGGGTGGCGGTGACCTTGTCGAACAGGCCGCTCTTGAGCAGGCGCTGCTCGTCGTTGCGGACGACCTCGTCGTCGTACGTGTCGCCGACCTTGACGCGGACGATGTTGAGGATGCGGGCGGCGGAGACGTCCTTGTTGCCCGTTACGCGGACCTCGCTGACGTTGGTGGCGGCTACCTGGGCGTAGACAACCGGCAGGCACAGGGCGATGGCCAGGGCTAGCGAGACGACCACAAGCGGTTTCTTCATGGCGTTCACCGGTTCCCGCGACAAGACGGGACGGGCTTTCCTTTTTGTTCGACTTTGATGGTTGCGCAGCGTCGGACGCCGGAAAACTACACCGCGACAGGGGCGATGTCAAGAACGGAAAACCGGGGGGGCCGAACGCGAATGGACCCCCTGCCCTCCGCCGTGGCGCCCCCCGCCGGGACAGGCCCCGGAGGGTCCCCTGGCGGGCGGACAGGCTCACGGGGATCGCCGCCCCCGCAGGCACCCGCGTCCGGGGCACGTGCGGAACGCGTTGGAGGGTTGCGGCCGTCTGCGCCCGGGGCGTACAATGCCGCCGCTGAGGCAGTCCTCGTCGGCCGCGCACGGGGGGGCTTCGCCCGGACATCCAGACTTTCGGCCGCCAGGAAGGAGGCTGTGACGTGCCCGCAGGACGCGCCGTGGTCGCCCTGCCTCCGCTGCTTCCGCCCGCGGCGCCGGCGGCGGCCGAAGCGACAAGGGAGACCGGATGACCAAGGACGAACAATACCGCCAGGCCCTCCTGGCCGTGCGGAGCCTGGTGGAGGACGAGAGCGACGAGATCGCCGTCATGGCGTCGGTGGTCTGCGAGTTGCACCACCGCTTCGAGCGCTTCCACTGGACGGGCTTCTACCGGGTGACGGCGCCGGGCGTGCTGACGGTCGGGCCGTACCAGGGCGGGCACGGGTGCGCGAGGATCCCCTTCGACCGCGGGGTGTGCGGCAAGGCCGCACGGGAAGAGGCCACCCAAGTGGTCGCCGACGTGCGCGACCTGCCGTACCACATCGCCTGTTCCTCCACGACCCGCTCGGAGATCGTCGTGCCGGTCCACGACCGGGCCGGCCGGCTGATCGCCGTGCTGGACGTCGACTCCGACGAGCCCGCGGCCTTCGACGGGACCGACCAGCGCGGCCTCGAGGAGATCTGCCGCCTGGTGGGCAGCCGGCTGGGATGAGCCGGCCGCCCGCGACCGGGTGCGCCCGGCGCTCGCGCGTCGAGAGCCTCCGGCGCGAATCCGATGTAAGCAATCGCGTGCCGGCGGCGTTCAACTAGTAGGCCTCGCCGGGAGGCCTCTCAGCGGTCCGGGGCCCCTCGGGGGGCTCCCCAGAGCAAAGGAAACGCAAACGATGACTTACAAACTCACTCGTCGCGGCCTGATCAAGACCTCGGCGGCGGTGGCGGCCGGGCTGAAGCTGGGCCTGGCGCCCGCGATTCTTCGCGCCCGCGGCCTGAACGAGAAGCTCAACGTCGCGTGCATCGGCATCGGCGGCCAGGGCGGATACAGCATCGGCGGCGTTTCGCAGGAGAACATCGTGGCCCTGTGCGACGTGGACGACCAGCGCGCGGGCAAGCAGTACGACAAGCACCCCTCGGCCAAGAAGTTCTACGACTTCCGCAAGATGTTCGACGCGATGGAGAAGGAGATCGACGCGGTGACGGTCTGCACGCCGGACCACACGCACTTCCTCCCGGCGATGTGGGCGCTGCAGCGCGGCAAGCACCTGTACTGCGAGAAGCCCATGGCCCACAACGTGTGGGAGGTCCGCCAGATGACCGAGCTGGCGCGCAAGAACAAGCTGGCCACGCAGCTCGGCGTGCAGCGCCACACGATCAAGGGCATGCACCGCACCGTCGAGCTGATCCGCAGCGGCGCGATCGGCAAGGTCACGGAGGCCTATTCGTGGGTCTCCAGCACGCGGGGCATGAAGCCGGACATCACCAAGTACCCGCCCGTGCCCGACACGCTCAAGTGGGACCTGTGGATCGGCCCGGCGCCGGAGCACAAGTACACGCCGGACCTCTGCCCGTACAACTGGCGCTTCTGGTGGAACTACGGCACGGGCGAGGGCGGCAACTGGGGCTGCCACATCCTGGACATCCCCTTCTGGGCGCTGGACCTTCAGTACCCCACGCGGGTGGACGTGTCGGGGCCGGAGGCGCACCCGACCAAGACGCCGACGCAGTTCGCCTCGAAGTTCCAGTTCCCGGCCCGGGGCGACCGCGGACCGGTCACGCTGCACTGGGTGCAGGGCACGCCCGCGGTGCTCAAGGAGAAGGGCATCAAGACCAAGGGCAACAACCTGTTCATCGGGACCGAGGGCATGCTGTCGTGCGGGTTCGGCGAGCCGACGCTCCTGCCGGCTGACAAGTTCAAGGACTTCAAGGCCCCGCCGCAGACGATCCCCGACTCGCCCGGCTTCCACAAGGAGTGGATCCTCGCCGCCAAGGGCGACAAGACCCCGCCCACCTGCAACTTCGACTACAGCGGCCCGCTGAGCGAGACCGTCCTGCTGGCCAACGCCGCCATCCGAGCCGGCGGCGGGTTCGACTGGGACGCCGCCAACCTCAAGGCCGGCGGCAACGACAAGGCCGGGGCCTTCATCCGCGAACAGTACCGCAAGGGCTGGGAGATCTAGCGGCGCGTTGAAGAAGTGGCACGGGCGTCCCGCCCGTGGCGAGACCAGGCCCAACGGGCCGACATATACCAGCCCTGGCCGAAGCGAAGCGCAGGCCAGGGTGGCGGCGGGGTGAGAATCGAGCCCTGAAAGGGCGATGTGACAGGGCGCGGACGGTTGTCGAAATGGCGATGTAGCGGGGCGCGGGTGGTGGTCGTTTCGTCGGTGTTTCACGACGTATGCCGCCCCGATGGGGCTGCGCGGGTTGCGGGCCTCGCACCCAGGCCTGCAGCCTGCCCTGCCAACGGACAGTCGGCTGTGCAACCCCCGCAGCACTGGATTGGGAAAGACCGACATGAACAGAGAGAGTGCGGAGCGCGCGACGGCTGCTCGCTGCGTCGTGGTGCTGGCGGCGGCGGTGCTGGGCGTGTCCGTTTGTGCGGCGTGGGGCGAGGAGCCGGCCCGCCCGGGCGCGGACCTCGCCGCCCGGCTGGGCGAGGCCGCCACGAAGATTCGGGCCAAGCAGTACGCCCAGGCCGAGGCGGAGCTGCTGGCCCTGGAGAAGCTGCCCGGCCTGGACGATCCGTCGCGGGCGAGCGTGCGGGTGCAGTTGATCCGGTTGTACGCAGCCACGGGCAAGGCCGAAGGCCGAGTGGCGGCGGCCAAGGGCGTGCTGGCCCTGGCCGGGGCCGACGCCAACCAGCGGACGGAGGCCCTGGCGGCCCTGGCTGACGCGACGGACTTCGGTGCGCGCTACGAGGCCCGCCACCTCCAGATGCGAAGCGAGGAGGAACTCCGCCAGGCCGAGCGGGACAACCGCCTCTGTCGCGAGGAGCTGGCCCGGCTGAAGGCCGACGACGCCGACTGCCGCATCGCATTGGGGAACGTCTACCTCCAGGCCGGCGAGGCGGACAAGGCGGCGGCGGAGTTTCAGGCCGTCCTCAAGCTGCCCAAGCCCACGGCGTTTCAGCAGGGCGACGCGCTGACGGGACTGGCCAGCGCGAGCCTCCTCAAGGGCGACCGCGAGGGGGCCGTCCGCTGGTGCAAGGACCTCGCCTCGCGCAATCTGCGGACCACCGCACGCCACCGCCTGGACCCGGTGAACGAGGCGAAGTACGCCCTCCAGTTCCTGGATCGCCCGGAGACGGACTACCTCAAGCTGCCCTACCACACGGGCGCCAAGGCGTTCCCCACTCCGCAGCAGGCAGCCTACAGCGACCAGTTCGTGCCGCTGACGAAGGCGGCCCTGTCGCTGGGCGGCGGCCTGCGGGGCGACGACCCGCGAATCGAGCTGCTGAAGGCCAAGTTCGCCCGCTACGGCATCGCCCTGGCCGACGGGGCCCCGTTCACGATCCGCATCGGCGTCAACGCGCCGGGCGACCCGCCCGCCCCCGACAAGGGCGAGGGATACTCGCTGACCGTCACCGCCGACGGCGCCGTCATCAACGGCCACGACGCCCAGGGCGTGCTGTGGGGCGTCGTCTCGCTGATCCAGCTCGTGGACGCCTCCGCCCGCCCGGCGAAGGTCCGCCTGGGGCGCATCGTCGATTGGCCGGACACGCCCCGGCGCGGATTCCTCCAGGGCTACTGGAAGGACGCCCTGGAGTTCATGCTGTTCTGCAAGATGAACACCGTCGTCTCGCAGTCCGGCGTGCAGATCACGGCCTGCGACCCGTATCGCCCGTGGACGCCGCTCCAGAAGGAGGTCTGCTCGCGCGTCTCCAAGGCGTTCGCCGCCCTGGGCCTGAAGCACTACTTCGGCATCCGCCAGTGGACGATGTATCCGAAGCTGCCCCTGTCCAGCGAGCGCACGTTCGAGCTGCACGAGGAGGTCTGCTCGCAGGTGGCCGCGTGGGGCGGGTGCATCTACTTCCCGTACGACGACACCCGCTTCCCCATCCACCCGGCCGACCTGGCCAGGTTCGGCGCCGCCGCCAACATGGACGCCAAGTACCTCACGCGCCTGTTCCGGGCCGTGCGAAAGACGAATCCGGACTTCCGCATGGTCTTCTGCCCGCCGTTCTACTGGGGCCCGGACGGGCGGGCCGCCTACCCCGAGCCGCGAGACCCGTACCTCAAGTCCCTGGGCGAGTCCCTCGACGCCGGCATCGAGCTGATCTGGACCGGGCCCCGCGTGAAGGGCTTCACCAAGAACAGGGAGCAGGTGGCCTGGTACGCGGGCCTGACCCGGCACAAGCCGTTCCTCTTCCAGAACGGCACGGGGCCGCACAACCTGCTGTCGTACATCACCGACGCGACGCCCGGCTGGACCGAGTGGCATTACGACGGGTTCTTCCAGAACGACATCGAGGGGTTCCTCAAGAACGCCCACATGGGCGCCGAGGCCCCGCAGACGACCACGCTGGCCGACTGCCTCTGGAACGTCAAGGCCTACGACCCGGACAAGTCCATCCGCAAGGGCGTGGCCATGCTCTACGGAAAGGAGATGTTCGACATCCTCGACCCGGCCAACCAGGCGCTGGCGTACCTGGACAAGTACAAGTACGGCCAGATCACCCCAGAGGCCATGACGGAGATCCCGGAGATCCGGCGGCGGCTGGAGATCGCCGAAGCCGCCTACGCCCGCGGGGAGCAGTACAACGCCTTCTCGCTGGAGAACTTCCCCGGGGCCCTCAAGCGCGGCGTCGACTTCGCGCGGAACCTCCTGGCGGCTACGAAGAACCCGCCCGACTTCTTCGCCAAATACCGCAAGGACATCGCCGCCACCCGCGAGCTGGCCGCCCGCGAGGCCGGCGCCGACGCGAGCCGGGGCCACATCCTCAAGATGCCCACCGACTTCCTCGGCGGGGAGATCCTGCTCTACGCCAACCGCTGCCCGCGACGCCTGGGGAGCCTGATCCGCGGCCGGAAGACCCCCATCCCCAGGGCGGCCACGCGATTCGATTGCGACCCGTTCCCGCCGTCGGGCCCGTACGAACTGCACCTGTGCGCCCAGGACGACGAAGCCGACGCGCCGTGCCGCATCCGCATCCGCCTGAACGACGCGACCGTGTTCGAGGGGCCCAGCGGCTTCGTCCGCAACGGCTGGTCGCTGCGGAAATTCGTCCTGCCCGCAGCCGACCTGAAACGCTACAACACGCTGACGATCGAGTGCATGGAAGACTCCTCCAACCGCAGCGGCCCGCCGTGGTTCATCATCAACTACGCCGTCGTCCGCAAGTCCGCCCCATAGACGAGACCCGAAGGGTCGAAAGCAGGTAGCCGCGGGTGAAGTGAATCGGCCCTGGCCGATGGGATCATTACGAATGGGCGGCCTCGCGTTTGCCCTTGCAGCCACCGGGCAATTCGGATACACACTCTCGCATGGACCCGGTTGAAACGTACTTTCGCGAACTGCGGGACATTCACGCTTCGGGGGCCGGCGCAGGCCAGACTTCCTCCTCCCGGCACAACACCCCGCAGGGCACACCGGAGAACACCCTCCAGAGAATCACACAATCATACGGAACACGCAATGACTGAAAGTGCCGATGATGCCATAACTCGCTTCGCCGATGTGCTGAATAGACAAGGTTTTCCCTTTCACTATGCTGCCTTGAACACAGCAGGTGAGTTCTTTGAAACACGGAAGTCGCGGTGGTTCTTCCAAGTCGCAGAGTTTCCCGTAGCCGTCGGCGGAAAAGATACGCGTATCGACTTTATTCTGCGCAAGGACAAATCCCCCTTTCTTCTGTGCGTAGAGTGCAAACGGGCAGACCCAGAGAGGAAGCACTGGTGCTTTCTCAAGGCGCCCTATGTCCACAGAAACTGCGATTACGATCGGATAACGGCAGATCAACTCGCCTTTAATCCTGCGGGAGATTGGCGCATCAGAGCTGTCGAGCTACAAGGCCTCTCAACGTTGGCGAAGTACCATATTGGGCTACAAGTCCGGACAAGGGGACCGCGGGGGGAGAAGGATCGGGAGCCTGGACAGCCGTTGGCTGCCGATGAAGCTGTCGGGCAGGCCTGCAAAGGTGCAAATGGGTTGCTCGAATTCCTCCTGAACAACCCCTCTTGCATGGGCCAATACAAGGGTGCTGTTGTAGTTCCGGCCGTCTTCACGACAGCGCGTCTTTGGACAAGCGAAGTCTCTTTGAAGGACGCGGATGTCTTTGAAGGTGAAGTCGAAAAGGACGCGTGCGCACTCAACCCTTCCGACTTCCTCATCTACCAATACCATCTTCCTACCGGGATTAAGCAGACGTTGAGCCGGGACACAGGTTTCCGCGATCTTGCTGATGCCTTGGCATCGCAGTATATTCGCAGTGTTCCCATTGTGTCAGCCGCTGGAATCGGTAGTTTCTTGCGGCTCTTTGATCCCGAGGTCGGGAATCTCACTCCGATCATTCCAGAGCAGCACAGGACATTCGTCGAATAGCCTGCCCAAGAGCGATCATGGCCCGCATAGGCAGAACATTGACCTTAGCAAGGAGCAGAAGGCCTTATGGGGAGACTGCGCCCTGACAAGTCCCTGCACGTCTTCTTGATATCTTCAACAAGCCGCTTCGTCGGTGAGTACGAGTGTGACGACCTGCTGTTGACTCATGCTTGGATGTTGTGGGACTCTGCCCGGTTGTGGGCTGGACTTCAAGAGAATCCATATTCCCGGAATCAATACATCGTTGCGGTTTCACTTTCAGAGGAACCTGTTAGCGGCGGGCCGACAAGCCTCCGGCCCGAACCGGATTTCTCATCTATGGGTGAAGTCTTCTGCTCCTGGCTGGCGGTTCTGTTTGGCAAGAGATTTGATAGCCATGGGATGATCCAGGGGCAAGGACGTTTCCACGCCCCGACGCAGAATGCCTTTCCTCCGACCTCCTACCCGCAGATCGGGCCGAATAACCATAAGCCGAGAAGGGACTGCGGCATCCCGCTCAATCTGGAACACTTTGGCAAGCTGCTTCCCTTGTTCATGGGTTCGGACTTGAATTGCAGGGCGGTGGAGATTTTCGGGGCGGCAAGTAGACTCTATCTTCGCAGTTTACGGGGTGTTGACGCCGACCCTGAGGCCGCCGTCCTGGACCTCATCACCTGCGGAGAGCTTCTGTCAGGATTCTACGACTACAACGAGGCGGATCTTTGTGACCACACTCTCCGCCATATTATGCACACAATTGAGAGAGACTTACCGAACGGCAAGACTATAGTCAAAGCACTTAACCCGGATTTCCCATATAGATCCTCAATTTCAAGTATAATGAGGTGGCGATTGGCCGCATGAACACAGGGTTTTCTCGCCATCGAGACACGGAAGTCCGGAGAATCCAATGGGTGAAAGCGGAACG
>JAKJER010000081.1 GCA_022705325.1 Planctomycetota bacterium
TCCGGTGCCCAACGTGAGCGTCCCGCCGGTCAGGTTGAACGTGCCCGAGCCGGTGGTGTTCATGCTGTTGCTGTTGTTGACCACCAGGCGGTTGGCCGTCACCTGTCCGTTGCTGAGGTTGAACACGCCCGTGCCGTCCCAGCCGACGCTCAAGTCGGCGGTCACGTTGAGCACCCCGCCCTGCATGTTATACGTACTGGTTTCGCTGCCCCAGTGGCCCAGGCGGAAGGTGCCTTGACCATTGCCCACCCCGGCGGCCGTACCGGTGACGTTCACTGTCCCGCCGCTCTGGTTGATCGTCCCCCCGTGTCCGCTCTGCTCGCCGGAGTACAGGTTGCTCGTCGTGAGAACGTGGCTGTTCTTGATGTTCAGGACGGCCGACCCGCTGCCGGCATAGCCCAGCCCCGTGGTGCCGCTGACGGTCGTCGTGCCGCTCCCCGCCAGTTCCAGCGTGGTCGTGCCCGCCGAACCGCGCCGGACCTCGATGCTGCTCACGGCGCTCGTGCCCGTGAGGATCTGCGTCCCGCCGCTGTTGTTGCCGCGCACGCGCAGCAGCCCGCCGCCCAGCGTGCCGCTGAAGGTCTGCGGTCCGGCCGAGCCCAGGTCCAACTCGAAGGTGCCCATGTTGCTGATGGCCCCGTTGCCGGCGATGTAGGCGAAGGCCTCGCTCAGCCCGCCCGCGTTGAACGTTCCGCCCGTCTCCACAGTGACGATGCCGGAATTGACCATCCGATTGGCCGTGCCGATCTGGAAGGTCGCGCCGTTCTGAACGACGACGTTCCCGCGGATCGTGCCGTCGCCCCCGGTCCCGTTCATCAGCAGCGTGCCCTCGGCCACCGTGATCGTGCCGCTGTAGCTGTTGGAGCCTTGGGGGTTGAGGTTGAGAATCCCGCTGCCGGTCTTGGTGAACGCCGTGCCCGCGATCAGCGAGTTGATCGTCGCGTCCTGGTGGACGGCGATCGTCGGCGTACCCGACAACGTCAGCGTGTTGGACTGGATGAGATAGTTGCCCGTCGTGCCGGCGTTGAAGGTCAGCCCGCCGACGGTGATGCCCGTGCCCAGGGCGACCGTGCCGGCCGTCCCGCCGTTGCCGAAGACGGCGGTGTCGGCGTTGGCGTTGACCCACGTGAGGTTGTTCGCGCCGTCGGACCAGTTGGGCGTCGCCGTGTCCCACGTGCCCGCACCGTCCAGGCCCAACGGAGCGGTCGCCCCATTGCTATCCCAGGTCAGGGGGGCGGCGAAAGAAGCGCCGGCCGACAGACACAGAACCACTGTCAAAAGACACGCCAACCGTGCCATACCGTTTGTCATGGCCGTTCCTCCGACAACCTTTCTTTTCTTCCGATGGGAAACGGCGACATCTAATTGCCGCCGCCGGGTAGGTTGCGGGGACACGCCCGTGCCCCTGCAATCATCCTCATTCTTATCACCAGGAACCGTACCATACCGGCGGGTTCTTGTCAATAGGGGAGCGTCCTCGGGGGAAACCCGCAGCCCGCCGGCCCTCAGTCGACCAGCTTGGGCGCCTGGCCCTTCTTGAACGCGGTCGCCACGTCGGAGGCCTTCTGGCGGGTCGAGATGTCCGGGTACCGGGGCGGCTTGGAGATTCCCTTGCCCGCCAGCAGGCGGGCGGCGAGCAGGCGGACCTGCTGGGCCTGGTTGGCGGCGTCGCCGAGAATCCGCATGGCCTCCTGGGGCGAATGGAAGCCCATGCCATTGCTGGCCGAGACGTAGTCCCAACGGAACTGGGCCCCGCGGAGCATCCGGCGGGGTTCGGCCAGGTCGTCCTCTCCGCAGCCCGCCTGGGCGACGCAGGCCAGGTCGAAGTGGGCGTGCACCAGCGCCTCCTCGGCCTGGACCTTGGCGTTGGCGACCTTGGTCTGGATGGCCTCGACGCGGGAGCGGATCTCCTCCTCGCTCCAGCGGTGGCAGACGCCGCAGGAGTTGGCGATGTTGAGCAGGGGGCTCTGCACGTGGTGGTCGGTGAACTTCACGCCGCCCTCGCTGCGGTAGGGCATGTGGCAGTCGGCGCAGGCGACGTTGCGGTACGCGTGAATGCCGGTGGTGTACAACTCGTAGTCCGGGTGCTGGGCCTTGATGATCGCCGTCCCGCTGATCGGGTGCTTCCAGTCGGCGAAGCCGATCTGCTCGTAGTAGGCCAGCATGTCCTCGACCGTCTTGCCCTTGTGCCACGGGAAGGTGAGGTAGTTCCTGGGCTGGCTGCGGAAGTAGTACTCCACGTGGCACTGGGCGCAGACCAGCGAGCGCATCTCCTGGTGGGTGAACTTGCCGTGGTACAGGCCGGTGCGGGCCAGATGATTGGGGTCGCTCTTGGGAGAGACGGTGTGGCGGATGGCGGCGGTGGCGGTGGTGGGCTGGTCGCCGGCTGCCTGCGTGGTGGCCGGCGCCGGCGGACGCTCGATCACGCCCAGCGCCTCCAGCAGGGCCGGGCGGGTGATCCGCAAGGCCATCGTCTTGGGGTCGTGGCAGTCCTGGCAGCCGATGGGGTGCTTGATCTGCGAGCGGAGGTCGTGGAAATTGGCGGCGTAGAACTCGGCCACCCCCATCGACGCCATCAGGCGGGGCACGTCGGTGGACTTGCAGGTCCAGCAGGTGCCCGGGTGGGCGCCCGGCTTGACGCGGGCCGTGCTGGTCACGTCGTCGACGGCGTAGTAGTGTCCGCGCCCCTGCTTGTAGTCCAGGCTGAAGCCGTACCCCGCGAACAGGATCACCTGGCGGGGGTCGTCCCCGAGGTAGTCCCGGGCGAACGATCCGCCGAACCGGGTGCGGGTGTCGCTGGTGCTGGTCCGCAGGTACGACTCGTACTGGCGGGGATAGTCGCGTCCCCACACGGCGTTGTCAGGCTCCCACTCGGGCAGCGGCGCCACGAGCATGAGCGGGCGCTGCGTCTCCCAGCGGCGTTCCATGATCGAGGCGGCCAGCAGGCCCAGAAGCGCCACCGCCCCGGCCACCAGCACCAGGATCAGCGGACCGACCCACCGGCGACCCGTCGGGGCGGGGGTCTCGAAACGATCGGGGGCGTCAGCGTTCATGCGATACCTTCCGTTCCAGCCCGGCCCGATCGGCCGGGGTCATCATCATGCGCCGGCCTCACCGGTCCGCCCGCGACTCGAGCAGGCGGGCCATCCACCCCAACCCGACCGGGGGCAGGGGCGGGCGGATCAACTCCTGGCTGGCTGCCAGGCTCCGCACCGGGCCGTGGATGTTCTCGTGACAGTCCCAGCACTTGCGTTCCTCGGAGCCGGCCAGGCGGACCATCGCCAACTGGTCGTGGTGGCAGCGGATGCAGTTGGTCTGGACGACCGGGACGGCCGACCTGGACAGCCTAAGGACTTGCGGCTCCTTTCGAAGGGTGAATACGTAGGAGTGCTTGAGCCCGTCGGTGGCTTTGAAGGTCGCCTTGGCCAGCACGTTGTCGTGCGGGACGTGACAGTCGTTGCAGACGGCGACCCGTCCGTGGCTGCCGTGGAACCACGTCGCGTAGGCGTTGTTCATCACGTGACAGTTGATGCACGTGCGGGGCGAATCGGAGAGATAGGACGCGGCATTCGAGATGCGGACCACCACCACGCCCAGCCCGGCCGCCACCCCCAGCAAGGCGAATACCGCCACCCGCCAGCGCGGCGACAACGCCGACAGCGTTACCAAGCGCACCAGACGCGAAGACTTGCGTTCGCTCACCGATGGGTCCTTTTCCGCTACCGGGCGGCCCGCAGTTTCGCGGGACGAGGAATTATATATACTGAATAGCCGGATTTCCTGCCAGGTAAAAGTCGTATTTGTTTTACGTGTTTGTGCGTCCTGCGGTCTGGCCTTGAAGGACTCGCGTCTTGGCGAAGGAACGGATACTCATCGGACTGCACAGCGGCCCCGCCGCCGACGGCGTGGACGCCGCCGCCATCGCCGTGACCGGCAAGGGCGAGCGGATGAAGGTCCGTCAGGTCGCCTGGACGCGCCAGCCGTATCCGGACGAGCTGTCAGCCGGGCTGGCAGCGCTGCCGTCTGCCGACAACGACCGCCTGGAGGCCCTGGACGCGGACCTGACCGCCCGCTTCGCCCGGGCCGCCCAGGCTGTGCTGCGGGCGGCGGGCGTCTTGCCGGAGCAGGCAGCCGCCTGCGGGGTGATTGGATCAGCCCTGCCCGGCGGCATGGGGCTGGAATTGCCCTCCTGCCCGCGCCTTCGCCTGGCGCTGGACGTGACGCTGGCGGGGGAGTTCGCCCGCGGCGACCTAGCTGCCGGGGGGCTCGGGCGTCCACCGACCGCGTGGGCGCACTGGCTGCTCCTGCGCGACCGCCGCCTCTCTCGCGTGCTGGTCGAGCTGGGCGGACTGGCGCGGCTGACCTTTCTGGGCAGCTCCTGCCGCGCGGACGAGGTCCAGTCGTTCGACGTGGTTCCCGCGGGCGTCCTGCTGGACGAGCTGACCCGCAAGCACTTCGCCCAGCCCTGCGATCGCGACGGCGCGATAGCGGCCGGGGGGCGCGTCAGCGGCGAGCTGCTGAACCAGCTCGACGCCCATCCCTTTCTCCACCGTCCGCCGCCCAGGGCGACGACTGCGGGGGACTGGCGGGGGCTGTTCGTCGAGCGGCTGGAACTTCGGGCCCGCAACCTGGCCTGCCGGGCGGAGGACCTGGTCGCTACCGTCACCGAGTGGATCGCCCGCGCGGTCGCCCGGTCGGTGCTGGCGATGAGCGAGCGACCGCACGAGGTCATCCTCTCGGGCGGCGGCTCGGCCAACATCCATCTCGCCGGGCGCATCCGCACGCTGCTCAGCCCCTCCAGCACGTACGCCCTCCAGCGGTACGGCTTCGAAGCGCAGGCGATGGGGGCGGTGTCGGCCGGCGTGCTGGCTGCGGCCCGCGTGGACGGCCACCCCGCCGGGACCCGGCAACGAACTGTCCTGGGCGGACTGTGGTGACTTCTTCAGCCGCCGGCTCACCGGCGGCGCCGATCGGGAAACCGAGGCCCCTGCTTATTGGGATTGTCGCAGGTACACGTTCGCGAAGCGGGTCGGGCCCTGGGCGGTTCCGCACAGGCCGATCGTGCGTTCCTTGGAGGCGGGCAGTGCGATCTTCCGGGCCTCGTCCTGGCCGTGCCTGATGGACGCCCCCGATCCGCGGACGGTAATGACGTAGCGCGTCCAGGCGCCCGCCTTGCCGGTCAGCGCGACGCGGCTGCCGCCCAGCACCACCGCGGGCGCATCGTCCGCCGCCGCGGCGGCGCCCGCCTTGGGCTTGGGCGGCTGGCAGTCCACGATCAGCTCGAAATCGCCCGCGACCGGCTCGCTCTCCAGCACGTCCGTCCCGCCGCGGTGCATCAGTTGCCAGTCGCTGGCCGCCCATTGCTTGGCGGCCTCGCCCGCCGCCTTCCACCCGCGCAGGTCCAGGCCGTTGTAGAGCGGCTTCCAGCCCTCGTCCTTCGGTGCGGTCTGCTCAAGGGTTGCGGCGCCGCCGGGCAGTTCCTGGATGCGGATGTTCCGCCACTCGGTCGGCGAGCCCTCGCTCTCCAGCCCGAGGTAGCCCTTGCGCCAGACGCACTGGTTGCCGCCGGAGACCTCCTTGCCGTTGACCGACAGGCGGATCGTCCCGTCGCGGGCGACGATGCGATAGTGGTTCCACTGGGGCGAATCCTTGCTGCGCTCCTCCAGCGGGAAGCACCGCGAGCCGTTGCCGCGGTGGATCGGCTTCATGCTCGACCCGTGGATGGGGAACACGTCGCCGTGCGTCGTGTACCACTTGTTCTTGCCCGGCACGTTGAAGCCGTTGTCCAGCACCTGCACCTCGATGGACCGCAGGAACGGCACGCCCGGGGCCGCGATGGCTGAACTCCACACGAAGATGCCCGCGTTGCCGCCGCTCTTGAGGTGGCGCCACTCCAACTCGAGGATGAAGTTCTCGTACATCCGCTCGGTCCGCAGCCCGCCGGTCGGCTTGCCCGTGCACGTGATCACGCCGTCTTTCACGCCCCAGGTCTCCGGCCCGCAGTTTACGTTCACCCAGCCGGCCAGGTCGCGACCGTTGAACAGCGAGACCCAACCGTCTTCGTCCGCCGCCATCGCCGCCGCCGAGGCCGACACGATCCACAATACCAGTGCCAATCGGTTCATGAGATGCTCCTGAATGCTCTGGATGGTCAAACTGTGCGGGGGAGGAGTCTATTTCGCGCATGGTTCAAGCCAAGCCGCGAAGCGGCGCCCTGGAAAGCCCAGGGCGACCGGAGGGAGCCCTGGGAGCCGGTGCCGCAATATCCGCCCAGCCGCGAAGCGGCGCCTTCAAGCCGGGCATGGCCCTCGGCCGGAAAGCCAAGATGCCCCCCCCATCTCGCACGGGTGATCACGCATTGTCTTACGGCTTCACATACTTGAATATGTCATTCTCAAAGGACAACTCCTCCCCGTTAATCAGCAAGGCCGCCTGGATCAATCCAAGGTGCGAATAGGCCTGCGGGAAATTACCCAGCAACTCCCTTGTTTCCACATCTATGTGTTCGCTGAGCAGACCAACATGGTTTGCGCAACTAATAGCATTATTGAAGACATCAACGGCCTCCTCGCGGCGACCTATCTTAATGAGGCTGCTTACCATCCAGAACGTGCATAGCAGAAACGCACTCCTGGGCACGCCAAAGTCATCTTCATTCAGGTACCGGAAGACAAACCCGTTCTTGCCGAGCTGCTCCCTCGTCTTCAGCACCGTGCTCACGTACCTCGGGTCGTCAGCATCAATACACCCAATCTCCTCCAGCAACAGGTTCGACGCATCCAGGTGCTTTGACCCGTAATACTGGACAAACGCTCCCACCTCATCATCCCAGCCGCGTTTAAGAACATCTTCTCTGATCCTGTCGGCAAGGGTGGTCCACTCATCCACGTAGAACTCCCTGTCCAGCATCTTCGCTATCCTGACGCCGCGATCGACAGCCATCCAGGACATCGCCTTGGAGTAGACAAAGTGCCGGTCCTTGCCTCGTATCTCCCATATCCCCTTGTCAGGCCTATTCCACTGCTTGGCAACAACGGCCACGATGCTGCGAACGAATGACCACAGATCCTCGCAAGCGTCCAGAGCTGACGGAAACGCCTGCAACGAAAGATAAATAGCGTCAATAAGAACGCCGTACACATCATTCTGCCTCTGAACGTATGCGCTATTTCCAATCCGTACAGGCGCAGATCCCTTGTGCCCCTTCAGGTGAGGAATCACTTTCTCCTCAAGTACCTTCTCCCCGCGCAGGCCATACATGATCTGTATATCCTCCCGCTTGCCCTGATTCACGCTCAGAATGAACCGTTGAAAACTCCTGGCTGAGTTGAGATGGCGGATCTGAAGAAACGTTTTAATAACCATTGACGAGTCACGTATCCAGCAAAAACGATAGTCCCAGTTCCGCCCTTCTCCGATCGCCTCCGGCAGAGAGGTCGTCGGGGCGGCAATCACGGCCCCCGACTTCTCGTACGTCAGCAGCTTCAGCAAGAGCGAGCTTCTGGTTATCTCCTCGCTGTATCTCGGGAAGACTGGGGTACGGTTCGCCCAATTCATCCAAAACACCTTCGTGCGCTGGTATTCCAACCAGGCGCGTTTCATAGTCATTCGCACGAGCTTCTGGTTATAGCTGACACAGAAGAACGAGTCTTCCGAAACAGTGATGGCTCCGCCTTTCAGTACATCATCTTTGGGCAGGGACGTATATAGATAACTCGATTCATACCGACCTTCTGTTGTTGCATGTTTTATGTAGTTCCTCTCGACTCTTCCCACCGTGGGGCGGGCGTAGTCGAGCATCGGCCTGTACTCCACCTTGATGATGGGTGTTCCCCGAAGAACCGTTATGATGCGGTATATTTCCGGCGCATTGTAGTAATGCGATTCGTCCGTGCGGTAGATGGGCATGAAGTCGAGTATCCAAAACTCCGCGGAGTCCGAGGAAAAGGTGGTTTGCAGTATGTTTGAATGGTTGACATACTGCTGCGATATCGAGTAGTCGCCAACGGGGATAATGCTGAAATGCCCCCCCGTGTCCTCGTCAAGAAGGCGGGCAAAATGCGAGGGCGAGTCGAAATCCGGAAGGCAGCACCAGTCGATCGAGCCCGTCTTTGAGACCAAGGCGCTGCTGCGGCAGTTTCCGATAATCCCGTAGTCAGAGATATTCATAAGCTATTTGATTAACAGGCGGAGAAGCTTGAGCAACTCCCCGTTGTTGTCAATTGTGTATCTGGAGTATTCGGAGGGCGTGCCGACTTTAATGGTAACGGCCTCCCGGGGCAGGATGGCGAACATGTCCTCGTCGGTCGTATCATCGCCGGCGGCAAGAATGAAATCGTATTCGTCGCACCGGAAAAAGGTCCGAATTGTTGTACCCTTCGTGTACTCCGACGGTTTCACCTCGATGATCTTGTCCCCCCGCATCAGGTGAAGCTGGCGTCTTGTGCAGGGATAGATGAGCTTGTTCACCAGTTGGGCGGACCGCAGGTCGGCCAGCCATTTGTCGGAGTTGCGGTAATGCCAGACGAGCGCGGTGTTCTTCTTTTCAACGTGGGAACCCGGGGTGCTGTCTGAGACCTCCTGCATGATCCTGCGGATCTCCGGTTGCCACGCGAGGTCCTTCCTGTACACGCTCTCCCATTGGCCCGCGACCCGGCGGAGAGCGCCATGTTCGGCAAATAGGGCGATAGCGAGATCGCCAAAGATGGACTCCAGGAACTCTTTGTTGCGTCCGCTGATAATCGCGAGTTCGACGCCGGCAGTTCCAGCCAGAGACTGGAGAAGCCGTTTCAGGGAGGGGTCGGGGAGCGCCTTGGCCGGATCGTTATGGAAGGGGACCAGCGTCCCGTCGTAATCAAGGATTAGAAGACGCTTGTGCGCCTTCTTGAAGGCAGAGGCGATTTCGCGCGCCTGGTTCGGACGAAGATACTTCTTCTTGATGTCTCTCTGCTTTATGTGGACGCACTCGAGCTTGTCGATGAAATCAGCCGCCCACCTCGCCACGTCATGCTTCTTAAGCTTCGCCTGCATGCCGGCAAGCCTGGCAAGCTGGTCTTCACGCGGCATCAGGAGCGCCCTGTGAAGCGTGTCGGCTATCTCCCCGATGTTGTTCGGATTGACCTGTAGCGCCTCGGTGAGCTCTATGGCGGCCCCCGCCAACTCGCTGAGGATGAGCACGCCTGGCTTTCCGGCCTTGGCCGCGACGTACTCCTTGGCCACAAGGTTCATTCCATCGCGGAGAGGCGTTACAAGGGCCACGTCGCTCTCGTGGTAGTACGCAGCAAGCTCGGAGAACGAGAACCCCTTGTAGAAATAGTGGATGGGTATCCAGCCCTCCTGCGAGAATGTCCCGTTGATGTTGCCTATGGCTTCGTCGATGCCTACCTTCAGGTCGTGATACCTGTCAACGCTGTCGCGAGACGGCACCAGGATCATGACCAAGGAGACATGCCCCCGCCATTGCGGATACCGCTGCAGCAGCAGCCTGAAGGCTTCGAGCCGGAGCGGGATCCCCTTGCTGTAGTCAAGGCGGTCGACGGACAAGACAAGTCTGCGGTCGCGGTACCTCTCCCTGAACTGGCTGGCGATCCGGGCAACGTCAGGTTGTTTGTGTGCATTAAAGAAGTTGTCGTAGTTGATGCCCATCGGGAAGGCGTCGACCGAGAGGGTTCTGTTTCTGAAATGGAACGTGTTGTCGTCCGACTCGATCCCGGTGATTCTGTAGAGCGCGCTGAGGAAGTGACGCATGTAGGTGAACGTGTGAAATCCGATAAGGTCCGCCCCCAACAGGCCCGTGAGCAACTCCTGCCTGTTCTCAAGGGTCCTGAACAGTTCGAAGGACGGAAAGGGGATGTGAAGGAAGAATCCTATTCGCACCGAAGGCAAGTGCTCGCGGACCATCATCGGAAGCAGCATCAGGTGGTAGTCCTGTATCCATATGATGTCGTGTTCCGATGCCACTTCCAGGACTTTCTCGAGGAAGAGGGCATTAACCCTCTTGTATGCCTCCCAGGTCTCTTGGTCATGGGTTGTGTACACATAAAAATAGTGGAACAGCGGCCACAGGGTTGAGTTGCTGTAGCCTTCGTAGTAAAGTTCGATGTCCTTTTCCCACATGAATACCGGATGAAAATTGTAGTTCTCGAGCGAGAGATTCAGTTCTTTCTCCGTCTGGTCGTTGTCGGTGTGGATTCCCGGCCATCCGATCCAGTGCTTGTCGTACGAAACGCCAAGGGAATTCAGTCCTGTCGCCAGGCCTCCGGCGCTCTTCTCGAAGTGGATGATCTCGTCGCGCAGTTCTGCTTTTACCGGAAGCCGGTTGGAGACGATGATCAGTTTTTTGGGGTCGCTTGTCTTCATTATCTGGGCAGCGCGAGAACAGTCAGGAACAGTGATTGGCTTCGGATGGCGGCTGGACGCGGGGGAGAGGGTGGATGGCGAATACTTCGGTTCGCCTCGATTCTCGGGGATGTCCGGGTTCGCGCCTCTCATCGCCTATGCCGCCAGAGAACACGTATCCGCGGCCTGGCAGCCCCGCCACACGCCGTACGTCATACACTGTATGCACCATATCCCGGTTCTCGCGCGATGTCAAGCGCAGGGTGACACTGCGTTCTTGCGCCCTTGGGGCCGTTGGCGTTCTGGAGGACTATCTGCTTTCGGAAGGTAAGGTCGCCGTGACGCTCCGCGCCGTATCAAGCGCCGCAGGCAGGTTCACGCGGACATCCCGCACGGGCGGGCCGCCGCCGGGGGGGCGGCGATTGAAGAACGTGTCGTAGTAGGGGGCGTTGGCGTCCACCCACGTCACCAGGGCCTGCCACTCCGCCTCGCTCAGGCGGACTCGCTTGCGGTGGGCCTCGCCGAGCAGGGCCTTGATCAGCCGGCTGCGGTGCGAGCCGAACTCCGTCAGCTTCGACACGCTACCGCCGCTGAAACGGTTCGAGCAGGCCACCAGTGCCTTCTTCGCGTCGGGTTTGGTCGCCCCGCGGGCCAGGCCGAACATCGTCCGGAACGACTGGACGAAACCGTCGTCGGCCCGGTCGGCGGAGAAGTCCAGCCCGGCCTTGGGCTCGCGGCCGGCGTGGCAGCGGACGCACTGGCGGTCGAGAACCGGTT
>JAKJER010000103.1 GCA_022705325.1 Planctomycetota bacterium
GCTCTGCGGGCCGGGCCGCCGACCGCCGGGCGGGGGGCCAACCTGTGGTCGGTCCCGCCGGCTGCCCGCGCCGCCGACCTGCCGGTTCCCGTACGAAAGCTCATCGCCGTCGAGGGCAAGGGCTATCTCGAGACCGTCGACGGCTACCGCGTGCTGCACTTGAAGGGCACGCCGGCCGAAATGGGCCGCCAGCACGGCAAGCTGCTCAAGCAGCTCATACGCGACAACGTCAACTTCCTCCTTCGCGGACGGGAAGGCAGCGACCCCAGAAAGGTCGAACTCGACGCCGGCACGCTTGCCCGGATGGCCGCGGCCACCCTTCTCAATTCCGCTTTCCAGAAGCAGGTGCCCCAGCGGTTCATGGACGAGATGAAGGCGCTGGCCGAGGGGGCCGACATGCCCTTTCCCCAGGTGCTGGCCGCCAACCTCATCCCCGAGGCGTTTCATTGCAGCGGCTTCGCCCTGCTCAAGGAGGCCACCGCCTGCGGACAGGTCCTTCACGGACGGGTGCTCGATTACGGGGTGGCCCTGCGCCTTCAGGAACGGGCCGTTCTGATCATCCAGGAGCCGAACGGCCGCCAGCCGTTCGTCAACGTCTCGTACGCGGGGTTCATCGGTTCGGTGACGGGGATGAACGCCGCGGGCGTGTCCATCGGCGAGATGGGCGGCGGCGGGACGGGGCGCTGGCACGGCGTCCCCATGAGCTTCCTGGTCCGCATGGTGCTGGAGGAGGCGGTCACACTGGACCAGGCGGTCGGCGTGTTTCAGGACAACCCCCGCACGTGTGAATACTACTACGTCATCGCCGACGCCCGCGCGAACCGGGCCGTCGGCATGAAGGCCGTGCCGGAGAAGGTGGAGCTGGTCCAGCCCGGCCAAGCCCATCCGTTGCTGCCGCGGGCGGTTCCCTCGGCGGTGGTCCTGTCGGCGGGCAGTCGATACCAGGCGCTGTCCAAGCTCGTCCAGGCGGGGTGCGGAACGTTCACGCCCGAATCGGCCATCCGCCTGATGGACGCCCCGGTGGCCATGAAGAGCAACCTTCACGACGCCCTGATGGTGCCCGGCCTGGGCGTGCTGTACGTGGCCAACGCCGGGCCCAAGGGCGAGCCCGCCTGGAAGCAGACCTACCACCGCTTCGACATGCGCGAACTGACGGGCAAGAGACCCGAGTGATTGTCGATTTCCGATTGGCGACCTGCCTGTGGCAGGCAGGTTGTCGATCGGGCCATGGTCCGTGACCATCCAACGCAAATCGAAAATCGCCAATCGCAAATCGACAATCTCTACCGTTCCCCCAGCTTCATCCAGTAATTAGTTCCCCAGCCGGCGTCGGTATAGCAGGGCTCGAATTCGCGGGTGAAGATGACCGACCCGTCGCCCATGACGTAGGGAATTGGATCGGGCGGGGGCGACTCGGTGTTGGCGCTGCCGCGGACGTGATAGCTGGCGTCGGAACAGTGCGAGGTGTTCCAGCCGATGAAGCCGCTGACGGAATTGCCCGTCATGTATTCCAGCAGGTCGCCGGCGACCGGGCGGTAGTGTACCTGATCCACCCGCTGGGGCATCTGGTCCAGGTCCTGGTGCGGCACGGTCGAGGACGCGCTGGCGTTGGCCCAGTCGTAGCCTGCGTACACGCAGACGTTGCTGCGATAGATCTTCTCCAGCGGCCAGGGGATCACCCGTCCCCAGATGCCCTTCGGGGCTACTGCACAAACCAGCACCGCGGGCGGGCCGACCGTCGTCGCGTTGATCCGCACCGGGGGGCCGATGTACTTCTCGAACTGCACGTGCATGTCCTCGCCGGCCACGCCCACCCGCCCGAACCAGTAGGGATGGTTGTACACGTTCTTCTTGGGCGGGTAGCGGGCGGGATACCACCCGCGGTTGGCGCTGGCATAGGCGTACAGCCCGGCCGCCACCTGGTGCTTGTCGGACCCGCAGATGGACGAGCGGGTGAGGTACTTGGTGCGATGGAGGGTGGGCGTAAGCAAGGCCAGCAGCAGCGAAATGATCGCCACCACCACCAGAAGCTCCACCAGAGTGAAGGCCCGAGATGAAACGCGAAGAGACTTCATGACACGCTTGTCGCCAAGCCGGAACCGTCCCGTCCGGACCCGTGAGGGTCGCTGGTTCCGCCGCCGACTTGACATGTGTCATTCTACACGGTGATCGGCCCGTTCGCGATCCCTTTTTCCCGGTGTGTCGTGCCACAGCGATTATGACACCCCTTAACGCCACAGCGATTATGTCATCCCTGCCGGGTATGATGCCTCCCCCCATGGAGGCATCGCGTGATCGCTCAGGAGTGTACGTTAACCGTGGCGCA
>JAKJER010000050.1 GCA_022705325.1 Planctomycetota bacterium
GCGTTGAACCTGTTGAAGAAGGACCAAACCCGCAAGGTAGGCATCAAGACAAAATCCAAGTGCTGCAGCTGGGACCACGACTACCTGCTCAAAATCCTCACCGGTTGATTACATGCGATTGCCCTGGTGAACCGCCTGACCCTCTGGCGAATGGACACTGTCACCGACTACAATGCCCACATGATCAGGCGGACAGTCATTTCACACCTGGCGGTTATCGGCTGGACGCTGGTTCTGTCGCTGGCAACCGCTGCCGCCGGCGCGCCGGACAATGTCGTCCGGCGAGACTGGTACTTCCGGCAGTCGCTGCGGGCCATCCGCGACTGGGAGACGCTGCTGGCCCAGTGGGAGAAGCGCAC
The DNA here is from genome assembly GCA_022705325.1 of Planctomycetota bacterium. GTDB lineage: Bacteria > Planctomycetota > Phycisphaerae > SM23-33 > SM23-33 > MWDR01. The sequence goes on from JAKJER010000050.1 coordinate 360, forward strand.
GCCGGAGAAAGACCGCACGCCCGTCTTCCCCCTGCCTGCCGACGGTCAGGGCGTCGACTGGCCCGTCCCCGTGCCCGCCTCGCTCTGGCCGAAGGGCCGGCCCCGGGTCCAACTCCGCCTGGCCGCCGACGAGAAGGGCAAGTCCCAGGTTCGAGTGACTCGCGGGCCTGGCGCCGCCGAGTTCGCCCCGCCCGACAAGCCGCTGGTGGCCTGCCGTCACGTCGGCGGCGGGGCCAAGGACCACTGGTACCACCACTACCACCGCCGCTTCGACGCCATGCTGCAAGTCGTCCCCCGCCTCGCCCCGTTCGCGCTGGAGCTGGCCTGGCCGGACGACTGGCAGCGCGGGACCAACTCGCTGTCGCTTCGACTGCGAAACGCGGGCGACTCGCCCTTACGCGTCGCGCTCGACCTGACGTTCTTGAATGCTGCCGGCGGGCCGATCCCCTGCGGGCGACAGGAACTCGACATGTCCGCGAAGGCAACGGCGTCCGCACGGTTCGACGTCCACCTCGCCGATCCCGGCGGCGGGATGCTCGTTCTGAACATCCAGGCCGGCAAGGAGAACTTCTGGCTGCCCCTGCTGACGTACGTGGAGGACGTCGAGGGCGTGCTGCGCGGCGTGGAGCAGGTCCTGGCCGACGACGCGATGCGTGACGCTTGTAGTGTGCCCGTAAGGGCATTGGACGAAAACGACAAAGACCCGCCTGACGGCCTGCCCCCAAGGGGCGGAACTACAAGCGATGCTTCGACTGAGTTGCGCCACCTCCTCCGCCGCCGCGCCGCGTGGTCGGCATCGAGCCCGTCAGCCGGCGCGGAGTGGCGCGGGCTCTTCGAGCAGGCCAGCGCCCTTCGCGACCGACTGCTGCTGGGGCGCATCGACTTCGACGCGCTGCTCTTCCTCAAACGCCGCCCCTTCAACTCCGAGCAGCCTTTCATGGACGCCCATCACCTCCGCAACCCCCCGGGGGGAGGCGTGTACCGGCTCTCGCCCGTCCGCCCGGACGGGACCGTGACGCCCGTGCTGGATTCACTGGGCGAGGGCGTCTACCGCGACCTGCACCTGCACTGGGACGCCGGGAAGCTGCTGCTGGCCTTCGGCAACGGCTCGGACAACTGGGACGGCAAGCAGAGCTACCACATCTACGAGTTGAAGCTCCAAGACGCCGACCCAAGCCCACGGGAAGCCTCCCGTGGGCTTTCCCCCGCGGACCAACCGGATGTCCGCCAGATCACCCGCGGACCCAAGAACGACTGCGAGCCGCTCTACCTGGCCGACGGTTCGGTCGCGTTCACCAGCGACCGCGGCGAGCACTTCATCATGTGCGGCGGCGACCGCCACGCCGCCAACCTCTACGCGTGCTCCGCCGACGGCTCGAACCTCCGCCGCCTCAGCAGCAACATGTTCAACGACTTCAACCCGACGCTTCTGAGCGACGGACGAATCCTCTACAGCCGCTGGGAGTACAACGAGCGCTCCGTCACGTCGCTGCACAACCTGTTCGCCATGCGGCCGGACGGCACGCACGTGAGCCCGGTCTACGGCAACGCGACGATCCGCCCCAACGTGATCATGTTCCCGCGCCAGGTGCCGGGGACCGGCAAGGTGATGGCCCTGCTGACCGCCCACCACGGGCAGACGCACGGGCCCGTCGGCCTGGTCGACGCGGACCGCGGCGTCGACGGGGAACACCCGCTGACCGTCCTGACCCCCGACGTGCCGGTCAGCGGCGAGAAGGTGATCGACAGCTTCGCCGGGTGGTTCAGCGACCCCGTCCCGCTGAACGAGACGACCTATCTGTGCTCCTACACGCCGACCGTCCAGCCGTGGCTGGCGGACACGTGGGCCATCTACGTGGGCGACCGTCACGGCAACATCGCGCTGGTGCTGCGCGACGAGTCGATATCGCTGGCCGAGCCGCTGCCGCTGGTCCGCCGCCCGCGACCTCACGCGATCCCGCCGACGGCGGAGGGATACGCCCCGCCCGAGACGAGCGCGGGCAATGCCGACGACGACGCGCACCTGCTGATGCTCGACGTGTACGAGGGGCTTTCCGGCGTGGCGCGCGGCACGGTCAAGAGCCTCCGCATCATCGAGGACGTTCCCCGCGTGGGCCTCCATCGCGGCGGGGTCATCGTCACCTCGGCCACCAACATCTACACCGTCAAGCGCATTCTCGGCACGGTGGGCGTCGAGGCGGACGGGTCGGCGTACTTCGTCGTGCCGGCTGACCGCAACGTCTACTTCGAGGCCCTGGACGCTGACGGCCGCGAGGTGCAGCGGATGCGGAGCGTCGTGTGCCTGCGCCCAGGGGAGCGCCGCACCTGCGTCGGCTGCCACGAAGGGCAGACCACGTCCCCGCCCAACCGGCCCGCGGCTGCCTGGCGTCGCCCGCCCAGCCGCCCGGCCCCGCCGCCGTGGGGCCGCGACCGCACCATCAGCTATCTCCGCGACGTCCAGCCGCTGCTGGACGAGCACTGCGTCCGCTGCCACGCCTATGACCGCCCGGTCGCCGGCGTGATCCTTACCGGCGACCTGACCGACCGCTTCTGCATCTCGTACGAAGAGCTGGTGCGGCACCTCCACCTGGCCAACGCCATGCGCTGGGACCACGGCGACGACGTGTACGCGCGCCCCCCGTACACGTACGGCTCGCGCAGCTCGCCGCTGTGTCGTCTGCTGGACAAGGGCCATCACGGCGTGAAGCTCAGCGGCGAGCAGTGGCAGCGCCTGGCCGGGTGGATCGACGCCAACGGCGTCTACTACGACCGCTACGACGAGGGCCGCTGGCCCGGGCGGCGGATCTTCGCCGGCCAGGCCGGCCAGGCGATGCGCGAGGTCTACGCGCGTCGCTGCAGCTCCTGCCACGGGCGCGAAGGCGGCGGCGAGCGGGACACGTGGTGGCTGAGCCTGAACTGGCGCCGGAGCGAACTCAGCCGCTGCCTCCAGGCCCCGCTCGCCCGCGCCGCGGGCGGCTGGCAGCGGTGCGGAAGCGTTTTCGCCACTGCCGATGACGGCGACTACCGAGCCATGCTCGCCGCGGCGACCGAACTCGGCAAGAGCCTGCGCGCCAACGGCCGGGGCGACCTGCTCAGCCTGGAGGGCACGGGCGAGTGGGACCGCGAGATCCCGTTGCCGCCGCTGCCGCCGCCCAAACCCGCGCCGCCGTCCCTCGCCGACCGCCGCGGGACGTGGCTGAGCGACCTGAAGTGGGCCTCGGGCGCCAGCGGCTGGTCGATCAACAAGGACAAGCTGCCGCGCCTCGACCGCGACGCGGAGAATCAGCCGCTGCGCCTGGGCGGGCGACGCTACGTCAAGGGCATCGGCACGCACGCGCCGTCGGAGATCGTCTACCCGCTCAACGGCGCCTACGCCCGCTTCGCCGCGGTGGTCGGCGGGGCCGAGGAGAGAGGCACCGTCGTCTTCCGCGTCTACGGCGACGACAAACTGCTGTTCGACTCCGGACGGCTGGAGGGCCTGGGCCCCACCCGCAGCGTGGACGTGAGCGTCAAGGGCGTGCGCCGCCTCCGCCTGGTCGTTACCGACGCGGGCGACGGCATCATCTGCGACATGGCCAACTGGGCTGAGGCGGCGGTGTTCAAGGAATAGCAGCCGGTAGCCAGTCGTCAGTAGCCAGTTGCAGTCGTTGAGCCTGTCTGACAACTGGCGCTGCTTGCCCGCGCACCACCGAGCTTGCCTGCCGGCAACCAGTGACTGTCGGACAGCCTCGATTGTCGGTCGTCAACCGTTTCTGTTCCGCGTGAAAAGGAAAGCCCACCCCCAAGGGGTGGGCTTTGGATTGCGCTGGTCTTCTTGCTTCTCTCTCTTCTCTCTGCGCCTCTGCGTCCGCAGATGCGTCGCCTGTCGCACTACGCCCGGCGGATGCGTCGGCGGGTCTTCCAGCCGGCGCCCGCGGCGCCCAGCAGCAGCAGCACGGCGCTCAGAGGCTCGGGGACGGCCGTCAGGCGCAGCGCCTCGGCCGATCCGGCCGTGCCGTCCAGATCCACGATCTCCGCGTGCCAGGTGATCCGGTCGCCGTAGGCCTGGCTGTAGTCGAAGTCGATGCCGGACAGGTCCACGTTCGTGATGCCGTTGGCGGCGGTGAGGATGTCGAAGGTGGTCCCGTGGCCGATCTCGTAGCCCACCAGCACGCGGATCCTCGCATCCTGCTCGAACGTCGCGATGTCCAGCACGTCGATCCAGTCGTAGCTGACGCCCTGGAGAGGCCCGTCCAACTCGGCCAACATCTCGCCGAACTGGTCGTATGCGCCGGTGACAATGAGGTGCCCGGCGCTGGCGCCGGCGGAGACAGCCCCGCCGGCCAGGATCGTGAGCGGCCCGTCGATCGTGCCGTTGCCGCCCAGTCGCCCGCCCTCGACGGTGACCGGGGCGTGGATCGTCCCGTTGACGGTCCACACGCCCGAGCCGATCTTGGCCACGCTGCCGCCCTCGAAGATCGTCCCGCCGAAGACGGCGTTGCCGCCGTTGGACCCGACGCGCAAGGCCGATCCGCCCAGCAGCACGTTCGTGCCGCCGATGCCGTCGAGCGAGCCGATGGTCTGGTTGACGCCGTTCAGGTCCAGCGTCGCCCCGACGCCGGTCAGGCGGACCGCCGTGGTCGAGGGCAGGCTGCCGGCCGGCGCGGTCAACTCGAGCTTGTCGATCGCCACGGACACGTCCGAAGCGGTGACGGTGCCCGCGAACTGCAAGGTGTGCACGCCGGGGGCCGCCACCGTGAAGGTGGTCGAGAACTGCGTCCAACTGCTCCCGCTGGGCGCCGACCACGAACTCAAGGTCGTGCCGTCCAGGCTCACCACGGCCGGGTTGACCTGGCCGCCGCGGCGCTCGGCGTACCAGGTGAGGGTGTATTCGCCGGCGGCGGGGAAGTCGATGGTCTGGCTCACGCTGGAGTCTTTCTGGAGCGAGACAGCCTGGACGCCGTCGGGCTTGGGCGTGGTATACCCCCAGGCGGAGTTTCCGTTCTCCAGGGCGGGCCCGTTGGTGCCGTTGCCCCCGCCGATCCAGACGAAGGCTGCCCGGTCGCTGGCCGACATGCCGCCCCAATAGCGGAAGCTGTTGGCGCCCAGGGCGGGCAACTCGAAGCTGGGATTGAGCAGCAGTCCGGTGACGGTCTCGAGCTTCAACGTGCCGCCGCTGATGACGGTGTCGCCGCCATAGGAGTTGGTGGCGGCCAGCTCGAGCGTCCCCGCCCCGCTCTTGCCCAGTCCGCCGACGCCGCCGATGACCTGGTTCACGCGGAGGGTTTGGCCGGTGGCCACGTCGAACGTCCCGCCGCCGCTTTCCATCGTGACGCGCCGGGTCGGGTCCAGCGTGAAGCTGGCGGTGGCGCCCAGGGCCCCGCCGTTGAACGTGAGCGGGCCGCCCGCGCCCCCCAAGGAACTGTCGGCCGACACGTTCACCTTGCCGCCCTGGAAGACCGTCCCGCCGCTGTAGGTGTTGGCGCCGGTCAGCGTCCAGGTGCCGCTGCCCTGCTTGACCACCTGCCCCGGCCCGGAGATCACGCCGTCGAACTGCGAGTCGTTGGCGTCGCCCACGGTCAGGGAGGGAATGCTCGCCGCCGTCACCTCGTTGCTCATCCCGTACCAGTGGAACGTGCCTGCGCCGCCTTGGGGCGTGACGGTGACGGTGAGCGGCTTGGCCCCGCCCACGCCGTCGCTGACGGCCGTGAAGCGGTAGCTCAGGTAGCTCGGTATCGGGCCCGCGTCGGAATTGTACAGCACCGCGCAGGAGCCCGCAGCGGCCAGGTCCTCGTCAAAGGTGAACAACTGCGTCCGGTCGCCGCCGTACCTGCGGGCGTAGATGCGGGTCTCGTAGGTTTCGCCCGCAGTCAGTCCGCTGAGGGTCAGCACGGCCGGGTTGCCGTTGTACAGGAAACTGCGCAACAGGTTCTCGCCGCCGGCGTCGTCCAGGTAGGTGGGGATCGTCCCGCCGTTGCCATCGTGCGCGGTGGTGGCGCCGGTCAGCGTCCAGGTGGCCCCGCTGTTGCCGGCGGAGGTGAACGCCACGCCGCTGATCACCGCGGGAGTGCCGTCGTCGTAGAAGTCCAGCAGATGGGTGTAGCTCTTGGAGGTGGAGAGGTCCATGCCGGCGTCGGTGTTGAAGTAGGTCGGTCCCATCATCTCGACCCGCCCGCTGCCGGTGAGGCCCGCGATGGTCTGGCTGTTGCCGGCCAGGTCCAGCGTCGTGCCGGAAGCGAGGTTGACGTGAGTGGTGCCCGGGAGGGCGTTGGCCACGCCGGTCCGCAGGACGCCGGAGTTGACGTTGGTGTCGCCGCCGTAGGTGTTGGCGGCCGCCAGCGTCACCGATTCGCCCACGGTGGCCGTGGGACGATTCAGGTTCAGCCCGCCGGTGTGCGTCATCGCGCCGGCCAAGACGATGGAGTTGGCTTCGCTGCCGTTCTGGAAGAGCGTCAAGTTGCCCGTTCCGCTGACGCCGCCGGAAATCGTGTTGATCCCGAAGCTGCCGCCGCCGATACCGTCGACAGCCAACTGCCCGCTGTTGTCCAGCACGATGGGCATGTTGAACGAACTGTTGCCTGTCTGCCAGAGGGCCAGGGAGGCGTTGTTGGCCAACGTGACCGGCCCGCCGCTGGCGACCGACAGGTTCACGAAGTCGTCGGTGCCCTGGGCGGAGGCGATGAACAGCTTGCCGCCCCGCACAGCCGTCGCGCCGGTGTAGGTCGGGCCGGAGTTGAGCCTCAGCAGTCCGTCGCCGATCTTGGTCATGCCCGCTCCCGTGCCGGGCGCCTCGTAAAGGGCGCCCTCGCTGCCGCTCTTGGCGCCGGTGAAGGTGAGCGTGCTGCCGGCTTCCACGTTGATGGTGGCGTCGGCGTCCAGGGCCAGGCGGTCGCTGAAGCTGTTGGCGCCGCTGAGGCTGCGGATGGCGCCGAGGCCCGTCGGGCCATCGCCGCGGAAGTGGGCGTGCTCGCTGAGGTTGATGCCGCCGGTCAGTTCCAGGGCCCCGCCGTCGTAGATCCACGTCATGGTGGCCCCGTCGTGCCCGCCCTGCCCCAGGCCCGCCGAACTGGTGACCCGCAGCGTGCCGTCGTGGATGTAGGTGACGCCGCGATACGTGTTGGCGCCCGAGAGCACCCACGTGCCCGGCCCGGTCTTGTTGACGTTGGTGGAGTTGACGTCATGCGACGTGATCGGCATGGCGAACGTGTTGTCGCCCGTGTTGGTGCCGGTGAAGGTGATCTGGCGGTTGCCGCCGTTCTCGTAGAAGTCCGGCGAGGCCGTCGTGCGGGTGAAGCTGAGCGTGGCGGCGGAGTTGCTGCCGGAGGCGTCGATGAACGCCCCGCCGGTGGTGCTGACGCGGATGGCCCGATCGGTGGACTGGGGCGTGCTGCCGGTGTACTGGAGCGTGCCGCCCTGGAAGAGCAGGCCCACGTTGCCCGCGCCGCTGTCGGCGGCGCGGTTGCCCAGGCTGGAGTCCACGCCGTAGTTCGAGACCGTCGCGACGTTCACGGTCCCGGCGGCGAAGGTGGTGATGCCGGCGTAGCTGTTGGCCCCGGTCAGGTACATCGTGCCGCTGCCGGCCTTGGCCAGCGAGCCGTCGCCGGAGATCACGCCCGCAAAGGTGGTGCTGGCGTTGTTGTTGCCGGTCCTCAGGACGGCGCCGCTGCCCAGCAGGACGCTGGCGCCGGCCTCGCCCGCCAGCGAGCCGATCGTGTCCGTGTACGTCCCGATGTCCAGCGTCCCGCCGGCCAGAACGGTGACGGCCGTGCCGTCGGGCAGGGAGTTGCTGGCCCCGGTGGCCAGGGTGCCCTGCTGGATGGTCGTCGTGCCGGTGTACGAGATGTTAGCGCCACTGAACACCTGCGTACCAAGTCCGGTCTTCACGATCGACAGGCTGCCCGCGTCGCCGCCCGCGCGGTCGCGGAGATAGCGACCGAAGCTGTAGGTCTGGGCGTCGGCCACGTCGATGGTCAGCGTAACCGGCGCGATGCCGGTGGACTCGGCCTCGGCGTTCTGAACGATGGACAGGTTGCCGACGCTCACCAGCCCGCCGACGGTCTGGTCGTAGCCGTTGAGCTGGAACTTGGCGTTGTTGCCGCCGTTGTCGAAGGTAACGACGCTGGCCTGCCCGCCGAACTGGTTGGGCCCGGCCATTCGCAGCCAGAGATCGCCTCCGCTGACCCCGGTTCCCAGCGTGACGTTGCCGGGTACGGCGACGGCCCCGCCGGTCTTGGCCAGCGTCAGGGTGCCCCGCACCAGCGTCGTCTCGCCGGCGTAGTCGTTGGAGGTCGAGCCGGCCAGGATGACCGTGTTTCGATCGTCGTTCTCGGGTCGGTATCCGCCCTTGGTCAGCCCGCCCGGGCCGGTGATCTGCCCGGAGAGCCGCAGGCTGTTGGCGTTGTTGCCGCCCACGTCGCTGGTGGCGTTGAGGGTAATCAGCCCGGACAGCTCATACTCCCCGTAGCCGCCGCCTCCGCCGTCGGCATAGATCGCCGACTTGTTGCTGACACTGCCCGGTCCGTTCAGCGTGATGTTGTTGGCCAGGACGGGCGAGACGGAGTTCCACCACAGCAGGAGGTTGGCGCCGCTGGCGATGGACACGTCCCCCGTGCCCAGGACGGCGGGGTTGCCCACGCGGAGGGAGCCCGCCTGGATATCCGTCCCACCGGTGTAGGTGCTGGCGCCGCTCAGGAGGAGCTGCCCGGCGCTCTGCTTGATCAGCCTGCCCATACCGCTGATGGAGCCGCTGAAGTTCCCGTCGCTGACGGTCAGCGTCGGCAGGGCGGAGGCCGGGACCACTTCATTGGTCAACCCGTAGAAGTGGTAGCTGGCGTTGCTGGAGTTGTTGATCGCGAACCGGGCCGTCACCGTCCCGGTGGCGTCGGCTACATAACGATAGCCGATGTAGCTGGGCGCGTCGCTGGCGTCCTCGTTGAAGTTGAGGCTGGCCGTGGCGGTTCCGGCCGTGTAGGTGATCGCCTGCGTGCGGTCGCCGCCCCAGCGGCGATTGTAGAAGCGGAGCTCATAGGTCTCGCCCGGCGTCAGGCCCGTCAAAGCGAGCTGGCCCGGGTTGGCGCCGTAGTAGAAGTCTTCCAGCAGGGTGTGCATGCCGCCGCTGGCCGGGATCATGCCGGTGTTGGCGTTGCCGGCTGTGCCGCCGGCGTTCAGGGTCCAGGTCGCGCCGGTGGTGCCGGCGGCCGCGAACGCGACGCCGTTGATGTTCGCCACGCTGGCGCCGGCGTTGAAGTCCAGGGCGTGCGTGTAGGTCTTGGACGACGAGATGCCCGTTCCGGCGTCAGTGGTGAAGTAGGTGGGCCCGACGATGCCGCTCCAGGTGATGCTCCCGCCGCCCGACAGCGTGTTGATGGTCTCGCTGTGAGCGCCCAGGTCGAAGGTGGTTCCGGTGTTGACGGTCAGGCCGCCCTTGCCCGGGCCGTCGGGAATGACTTCCGACGCGCCCAGCCTCAGCGTGCCGCTGCCGACGATGGTGCCGCCGGCGTAGTCGTTGAGCGGGTTGGTCAGCGTGACCACGACGCCGTCGTTGAAGCTGCCCGATCCGCCCTTCTGGAGCCCGCCCGCGCCGGTGATCCGGCCCGTGATGAGCATGTCGTTTCCGTTGTGCCCGCCGACGTTGCTGGTGGCATTGAGCGTGATCTGACCGGTCAGCGTGTAGAGCCCCGCCCCGCCGCCCGCGCCGTCGCCGTAGATCGAGGCCTTGGTGTAGCCGCCCTGATTCGTGCCGATCCCGTTGAGGATGAAGTCATTGGCGATCGTGTTGCGATCGTTGCGGTACCACAACTGCGTGTAGCTGCCCGCGCCGATGTTGATGGTCCCCGTGCCGGCCCCGCCGGCGTTGTCCAGGCGCATCGAACCGCCCAGGACGTTGATCTGCCCGCTGTAGCCGGGCGAACTGTTGGTCATGTAGAGCGAGCCCAGCCCGCTCTTGAAGATCTGCCCGCTGCCGGTCAGGTTGCCGCTGACCTGGAGCGTGCTGCCGCCGAGGACGGTGACGTCCGTATCGCTGGCGATGGCCGTCGTGCCGCCCAGTGTCAGGCTGCCCTGCTGGAGAGCCACGATCGCCCGCCCGGAGGCCGCCTGGAGCGTCAGCGTCTGCGGCCCGAGGATGCGATACCCGCTGGTGTTGTCGACGTAGATCGCCCCGGCCGTCACGGGCGAGTCTACGGTGATGTCGGCTTGGCCGGTCGTCTGCTGGGTCAGCCACGCCTCGGCGCCCGCGCCGTTGGGGATCGTGCCGGCCGTCCAGCTCGACGTCTGGTTCCACGACCCGCCGGTGGTCAGCGCCCACTGGTTGGCGGGCGCAGTCGCCAGCTCATTGGAGAAGCCGTACATGTGGAACGTGGCGCCCGTGTTGACCGGAGCGAAGACGTAGGCCATGGACCCGTCCCCGGGCGCGACGAAGCTGTACTGCAGCAGGCTGCCGTTGCCCTGCCCGTAGACGTCCTGGTCGAAGGTGATCGACCCGCCGTCGCTGGCGGAGATGTCGATGACGCGGCCGCCGGCGGCCTCCCAGCCCTTGCTGTACCAGGTGGTCACGTACGACTGGCCCGGGATCAGCCCGGTCAGCGTCACCGTGCCCTCGCCGTACTGGAACTTCTGCAGCACGTTGCCGATGTTGCCGGCGACGTAGCCCGTTCCGCTGTTGTTGCCATAGGTGCTGGTCCCGGTGAAGGTCCAGTTGGTGCCCGCCGTGTTGGCCACCTCGAAGACCACGCCGTTGGCCGTGGTGGCGTTGCCCACCAGGCTCACCGCGTGGCTGTAGGTCTTGTCGATGGCCAGCCCGCTGTCGGCGTCGCCGGTCAGCGGGACGTACGAGAACGTCCCCGCCCGCGAGGGAGTGTTCAGCATGGCCAAACCAACGACCGCCGCCGCCAATGTCCCCAGCCCTCGCCGCCACAATTTACGCACCGCGTTCATGGCTTGCTCCTGAATGACAAGCTTCTCCATTGTCTGACGGGGGGCGCAGCCTCGTCGGCCCGCCTCCGTTCCTTGCTAGAAAGGCATTTTTATTGTAACGCGCCCTGCCGGGGCGTCAAGCTTCGCGCCGGCTGGTTTCACTCACGCCCGCCGGCGTCGGAGATAGCCGCCCACCGCCGCCAGGCCCGCCGCCAGCAGTCCAAGCGAGGCCGGCTCGGGAATCGCCCGGATCTCGCCCGTCACGTAGAGCTGCGTGGTGTCCCAGGCCATCTGGTTGGGCAGGTTGATCTGATCGAACTGTCCGGACAGGCTGGCCCAGTCCAGCAGGTCAAAGACCATGTTCTCGGCCAGCGTGCCGCCCAGCAGGCTCACGTTGAGCGTGCCGGACAGGGTCAACTGCCCGCCGACGATCAGGCGGTCGCAGGTCTGGCTCGCCGCGTCGATCTCCAGGTCCAGGCTCGGCGTCAGGGTCGGGCTCAGGGCCTGCACCTCGGTCAGGTTGAAGGTGCGGTTGTCGTTGGTCGGCATGTACCCGATCTTGTTCAGGCGGACCATGTCGCCGGCCACGCCGGAGGGCAGGGTGATCACGAACGGATGCGTGTAGGTCGCGCCGACGAAGTCCTGGGTCCATACCACCGTCGAGCCGTCCAGCACCGACGCCCGGAACCCGCCGTCGGTGACCAGGCGGTTCCCGTTGGTGTAGCGGTTGTAGATGACGATCTGCGAAAGCGGCATGTCGCCCTTCAGGTCCACCTGCCACTGCTGGAGGCTGTCGCTGGCCAGCGTGTGCGAGAAGTTCGAGCTGGTGTCCAGGTTCCCGTCGATGGCCCGCACAGCCGGGTACGACGAACTGTACGTCGACGACTGCCACGCGGTCGAGCCGGCCGACTCCAGCGCCCAGTTCAGCACCGCCGGGGCCATCGCGTAGTCGTAGGAGCCGGTGACGGTGGTCGTGCCGATCGCGCCGACCCCGCCCGGGGCCAGGCTGCCGCCGTTGTGCGTCAGCGACATGTTGACCGTGTCGACGTCCAGCGTGCCGCCGGCGAAGGTGAACTGCCCGTTGCCGGGGCCCTTGGAGATGGACGTAGCCGACAGCGTCCCGCCCAGAAGGCGGTAGTAGCCGTTGGTGCCGCTCTGGTTGGCCAGCACGATCCCGCCCCCGGCGGTGACCGTCCCGCCGGTCTGGGTGAAATAGCCGGTGCCCATGTTGGCCACCGCCCGGCTGCCCACGTAGATGGGCACGCCCGGCGAGGCGACCAGGTTGCCCGTGCCGCTGACGTTGACGGCGGCCTGGCCCCTCATGCCCACGGTCATGGAGGTGGAGGTGAGGGACATCGTCCCGCCCGAGAGGTTGTACGTCCCGTTGCCGCTGCCGGCGTCGCCCATGTTCAGTTCGCGGGTGAAGGTGGCCGTCCCGCCGGTCTGGTTGATCACGCCCGTTCCGCCGTTGCCCAGGCGGGTGACGGCGTTGACGGTCAGCGAGCCGGACTGGAGGTTGTAGGTTCCGGTCGTGCCGCTGGTGTTGCCCGGGTAGAAGTCGCGGTTGATCGTGACGCTGGACGTGCCGCTCTGGTTGATCACGCCGCTGCCGCCGTTAGCGACCGCGCCGCTGCCCAGGTAGGTCAGGCCGTTGGACACCAGCGTCGCATCGCCGCTGACGTTGACGGTCGAGAGCCCGCCTCTCATGCCGATGGTTAGGCCCCAGCCGGCGTTGCCCACGGTGGCCGACCCGCCCGACAGATCATAGAGCGCCGCCCCGCCGCTGTCGGCCAGGGTCAACCCGCCGTTGAAGTTGGCCGTGCCGGAGGTCTGCGTGAACGTCCCGGCGCCCACGTTGCCCAGGTACGTGATCCCGCCGGCGGCGTACGACCCGCCGGAAAGGGTCAGCGAGCCGCTGCTGCCCGCCTTGTCGCCCAGGAAGACGGTCCCGGCATTGACGGCCTGGCCCGGGGCCACCGTGTAGCTGACCGTGCCGGTGTCGCCCAGGCGCAGCGTGTCGGCCGCCAGGGTCCCGCCCACGCTCAGCGAGCCGCCGTCGTAGTTGAAGGTCGCGGTGCCCGCACCGTTGATCACGTTGCCGGTGACGGTGAGCGAGCCGGCGCTCAGGTTGTACGTGCCGGTCGAGCCGCTCTGGTTGGCCAGCACCAGGTCGTTGTTGACCGTGACGGTCCCGCTCTGGTTGACGGTGCCCGTGCCGGCTGTGCCGCCGGCGGCCCCGCCCACGTACATCGCCGCGTTGCTGACCGTGACGGCGCCGCCAGCGTTGACGTTGAGAACGGCCGTGCCGCGCATGCCCACGGTGAGGCCCCAGCCCGCGGTGGAGACGTTGAGCGCGCCGTCCACGTCCAGCGTGCCGGTGGAGCTGCCACTGCCGTCGGCGATGTAGAGGTTGCCGGCGTTCATGGTCTTGCCCGCGGCCAGGGCAAAGCTGCCCGCGCCGAATGAGCCGACGCGGATGTAGTCGGCGGTGAAGGTCGAACCGCCCAGGTTGAGCGTCCCGCCGTCGATGTTGAACTGGCCGGCGCCCCCGCCGTCGCTGATGTTGCCGGTGACGTTCAGCACGCCGCCGTTGAGGTTGTAGACGCCGTTGCCGGCATTGTTGGCCAAGGCGATCCGGCCCGTGTTGACCGTTCCGCCGGTCTGGTTGACGTACCCCGTGCCCGATGTCCCGCCGGCAGCCCCGCCCAGGTACAGAACCCCGGGGGCGTTGACCACGCCCGTGCCGCTGACGTTCAGGTTGCCTGTGCCCCTCATGCCCACCACGAAGTTCCAGCCCGAGTTGGCCACCGAGAGCGAGCCGTCGCTGATGTTCCAGGTCGTCGTCCCCCCGCCGTCGGCCATTCCCACCCCGCCGTTGAACGCCACCGACCCGCCCGTCTGCTCGATCGTGAAGGTGCTGGTGTTGGCCACTCGCGACCAGGCGGCCACCGTCAGCGCGGCGCCCGGAAGAACGTTCCACTGCGTCCCAGCGCTGCCGCCATGATTGACCTGGAGGTCGGCGATGCTGTCGGCCGTGCTGAGGTCGACGACCGGGCTGGCGTTGATGTACACGGAGTTGCCGGTCGGCACGCCGCCGCTCCAGTTGCCGGAGTTGTCCCAGGCATTGTCGACCGCTCCCGTCCAGTAGACCGGGACCGCCCAGGCGCCTGAATTGACCATCAACAATGCCGCGACCGTAAACGCCAGATACGTTCTCGCCTTGACCATGATCCTGCTCCTCTTGCGGGGCTCGTTGTCCGCGAGCCTTGCTTGCCTCTCTCTTGCCGACCCGTGGGCCGGGCTGATCCATTACGACGTGTAAACCTTGATGTTACGGGAGGTCTTCAACTTTGTCCAGACAGATTCACCTGATGGAACCGTCCGGGAATACCCGTGGGTTCAGCGTCCGGTGAAGACCCAGTGTCTGGCCCGGGTCAGCGACTCCCACAGCGCGACTGCGGCAACCGCGGCCACGGCGTCCGCCACCCAGTCCCACACGTCGCAGGTGCGGTTGACCAGCGGTTGGGTCAACTCGTCCAGGACCCCGTAGAGAGGGATGATGCTCAGCACCAGCAGCACCCGCATGGGGCGAGCCAGGCGGTGGGCGGCCAGGACCAGCCAGAACAGGCTGGCCAGCACGAAATACCCCCCGCCGTGGAGGACCTTGTCGCTGACCTCGAGGTCGGGCACGTGCTTGGCCGGGACGTGAGAAGCGGCGGCGGCGAACAGCCAATATCCCCCGCAGGCCAGGGTGACCAGCCTTCGAGGCACAGGACGCCGCAGGAGGTCCGGCAGGCTCATAGAGCTTGAGGCCCCTGGTCGCCGGGGTCAGCGGGATCGCTCATCGGCGGATCGGCCAGGCCGTGCAGGCGGACCGACAAGACGCCCGCCGAGACGTCCCGCTCAGCCCTGCCGCCCATTGGAGCGTGAGGCGCATAGGTCCCGCCCAGATCGCCGGGCCGGGCGGCCCCGGCAGGCAGGCGAGGCTGGTCGCCGTCCTCGGGTGTGGGCAAGGACGCCGGGGCGCCGTGGAGTCGAACGGCCAGGATGCCTGTCGGGGCCGACGCGTCCACGCGCGGAGCAGGCTGCGACGACGGATTCTCGACGTCTTCGCCGCCGGGCGGCGCCGCGTCGCCCTGCACCTCCGAGGGCGCAGACTCCGCGTCCGCGAGCGGAGCAGGCTGCGACGACGGATTCTCGACGTCTTCGCCGCCGGGCGGCACCGTGTCGGCCTGCACGTCCGAGGACGCAGGCTCCGCGTCCACGAGCGGAGCAGGTTCCGCCGATGAACTCTCGTCTTCTTCTTCGTCTTCTTCGTCGTCGCCTGCGCCGGGAGGCGGGGGCGGGCGGAATTTCACCGAGGGCACGACTACCGAAGCGGGCGAAGAGGCCGAGGCGGCGGTCTTGGCCTGCGGCGGGCCCATCCCTTCCAGAAACTCCATCGCCAGCCGCAGGTAGTCTTTGGCCCCGTTGGAGCCGGGCTCATAGTCGAAGATCGTCCGTCCGAAGGACGGGCACTCCGCCAGTTTGATGTTCCGCCGGATTACCGTGTCGAAGATTCTCGCGTGCGACCAGGGCAGGCGCGTGTCGCGGGCCTGGGTGAAGAACTCGCGCAGGTCCGCCAGGACCTCGTTGGCCAGGCGAGTGTTCCGCTCGTACATGCACATGACCACGCCGCTGACCCGCAGGCGGGGGTTGATCCGCCGCTGCACCAGCGAGACCGTCTCCAGCAGCTTGCCCAGCCCCTGGAGGGCCAGGAAGTGCGGCTGGAGCGGGATGACCACCTCGTCGGCGGCAGCCAGCGCGTTGAGCGTGAGCAGGCCCAGGCTCGGCGGGCAGTCGATCATGACCACGTCGTAGGGCAGCGGGGCCTCCTCCAGACGGTCGCGAAGGATCTGCTCGCGCCCCACCGTGCTGACCAGCTCGATCTCGGCGGCGGCCAGGTCGATCACCGAGGGCACGACCCACACGTGCGGCTTGACCATCATCGTGGCCGGCGCCAACGGCTTGTCCTGGGTCATGACGTCGTACGAGCTGAGGGCGGGCGCGCCGGGCTCGATGCCGAAGTGGAGCGTCAGGTGGGCCTGAGGGTCCAGGTCCAGCAGGCAGATGTCATAGCCGGCCTGGCCGATCGCGGCGCCGAGATTGGCGGCCGTCGTGGTCTTGCCTACCCCGCCCTTCTGATTGATCACGGCTACGGTACGCACGGACGAGATTATACCGCCCACCGCGAGGGAGGCCAGCATTTCTGTCAAAAGCTCTCGAGCGGCGGGCGGGCGATCCTGGCAGTCGCCGGGCGTGCCCGGCGCGCGGCCGCCCGGGCGATGCGGACTGGGGACTTGACGTGGTCGTGCAATAGGGTATGCCCCTAGGTAATTTTACCTAAAGGGTTTGTCGGCCATTGTACGATGAAACCCATGTCAATCCTTCCGTGCGATCGTGCACAAGGAGCCGCCGCATGGCTACCGGTAAAGTGAAATGGTTCAACAACACCAAGGGCTTCGGATTCATCACCAGTGAAGACGGAGCCGACGCGTTCGTCCACTACACCGACATCGTCGGGGACGGCTTTCGCACCCTGGAAGAGGGTGACACCGTGGAGTTCGAGGTGACCCAGGGGCCCAAGGGCCTCAAGGCACTCAACGTGCAGAAGGCGTAGCGGCCGATGTCAATTCTCAGCGGTCGGCGTGCCGCTTGACGTCTTGACGGCTGTGCGGCCGCCCTTCATGAACAAGGAGGCGGCCAGGGCAACTGCGCCCAGCATGGCCAGCACGGCGCCGCCCGCGAAGAGGATCGTGCGGACCCGGAATACGGGGTCCACCACCGACTCGCCGGGCTGACTCGGGTCGTAGTGCGCCTCGACGGCCTGCCCGACGGGATGGGTGTCAAGCCAGCTCCTCGCTTCGTAATCGGCCAGTCCCGTTCGGCGGGTCTCGCCCGTATGCTCGACGGCGTCGACGACGTAGCGATAGCCGAGGACGGCCGTCACCTTCGGGCGGTCGCGGGACTCGCGCACGCCGCGGTTCTCCTGGAGGGTCTTCTGGTGGGTCACGACGCCCTGAACGGTCGGCCAGCTCTTGGCTGTCACGCCCTCGCGCCAGCCGCCGCAGGCCTCCCGGCCCATGAAGGCGCCCGCCAGAGCCGCCCCCAGCGCCGCCAGCAGCAGGGCCCCTTTCTGTTTCATCGCCTGAGTCGTCATGGGGCGCCCCCTTCGAGATGGTCGCGACGCAGTCGCCCAGCCCCTCGTACGGACATCACCATCCCCCGGTCTTCAGCGGGTCGCGATTGACCGGGTTGGAGCGGATGAGGACCTGCGCACCCGCCTGCGGACGAGGTTCGACGTGGAAATCGCCCCACAGGAAGTTCACGTTTCCGTCATGCGTCCAGTCGATCCGTTTGAGTTCGTAGTCGGGGTCCACCGTGCCCCAGTGCCAGCCGTTGGGGCACATCCACCCGTCGGCGGCCAGCCCGAAGCTGGACCCGTCGAGGATCTGGCTGGCCACGAAGACGCGGGGCCGGCCCTGCTGCCTCTGCCACCAGGTCACCCCGAACAGCGACTGCTCGGACATCATGTAGCTGCTGCCCTTGAAGTTGGGGTGAACGGTGAAGTCCCACCAGTTGTAGCTGTTGGGCGTGGGGTCCTGCGGACACTTCCACCCCTCGATGTTGTTGTGGAAGCTCATCCAGTAGAACTGCTGCTGGGGCGGCGTGCCCCCGCCCCGCTTCTGGGCGCACCAGATGAAGGGGCCGCCCTCGACCGGGTCGTAGTGCGGGTGGATCGTGTATTCCGCCGCCATCGGGACGCCGTAGGGGAACACGCTGCGGAAATGCGAGAGGTACATCGTGTAGGCCACGCCGATCTGATGCAGGTTGGACGCGCAGTGGGACCGCCGCGCCTGGCCCCGGGCACGCCCCAGCGTGGGCATCAGCAGGGCCAGCAGCAATGACAGGATCGCAATCACCGTCAGCAGCTCAACCAGCGTAAATGCCTTCGACAGCCGATGTGGTCTGTTCAACATGCGTCCCTTACCGAATCACCAGCAGTATAGCCTCGCGGCCCTACGGTAACAATCGGCAAAAGCCCCGATCCAATTGAAGACGCCCGCCCCGTCCGATTTCGACGGATTCTCTTTTGTCAAGCCGCCGCGTGTGATAGAATCCCGCTCCAACAGCGTCCGGTGTGTGCTAGCCCTGGCCATTGGTTCATCAGGAGACAGAGCATGATCCGCTCCAGCGTCGTCCGACTCGTACTCGCCTCGACCGTCTTTGTCCTGAGCGTTTCGATCCTTCGGGCTGCTGACGAATGGCCCGTCTTCCGCGGAGGAGACGGCCAGAGCAAGAGCCCCGACACCGGACTGCTCAAGGAATGGCCCGACGGCGGACCGGCCCTGCTGTGGAAGGCCGAGGACATCGGCAAGGGCTACTCGGCCGTCACCGTCGCGGGCGGCCTGGTGTACGTGACCGGCGACGAGGGCGAGAAGCTGTACATCCGCGCGTTTGACCTGAGCGGCAAGGAGGTCTGGAAGAAGGACAACGGCCCGGCCTGGAAAGCCAGCCATCCCGGCTCGCGGGCGTCGGTGACGATCGACTCGGGCAAGGCCTACCTGCTTTCGGGCGTGGGCGTGCTGGGCTGCTACGAGGCCAAGACGGGTCGGCGGCTGTGGTACAAGGAGATGAAAGAATGGGGCGGCAAGCCCGGCGGGTGGGGCTACGCCGAGTCGCCCCTGGTGGTGGGCAACGCCGTCATCGTCAAGCCCGGCGGCAAGAGCTGCATCGTGGCCCTCAACAAGATGACCGGGCAGCAGCTCTGGGCCAGCCAGTCCTTCGGCGGCCCGGAGTACAGCTCGTGCACGTACTTCGAGCACAACAAGATCCCGCTGATCGTCACCGGGACGCGGTCGGGCATCATCTGCGTCAGCGCCAAGACCGGGCAGACCGTCTGGACCGACGGCTTCTGCGCGGGCAACACCGCCAACTGCCCCACCCCCATCTACAGTGACGGGCACGTTTTCTGGTCCAACGGGTACGGCAAGGGCGGCATCTGCTACAAGCTCGACGCCCAGGGCAAGGGCCAGGAAGTCTGGCGGACCAGGGACCTGGTCAGCCACCACGGCGGCTACCTTGTGCAAGATGGCTGCATCTACGGCAACCACGAGCGCGGGGTGACCTGCCTGGACCTCAAGACGGGCCAGAAGAAGTGGACCCACGACGCCGTGGGCAAAGGCTCGATCGCCTGGGCCGACGGCATGCTCTACCTGTTCAGCGAGCGGGCCGGGCAGGCCGCCCTGGCCACCTGCTCCCCGGACGGTCTGGAGATCAAGGGCAAGGTCAAGGTCGAGGGCGGCGGCCCGAGCTGGGCCCACCCGGTGATCATCGGCGGGAGGCTGTACCTGCGCTACGACACGACGCTGTACTGTTTCGACATCAAGGCGAAATGAGGAGTCCAGGATGACCGGCCGCCGGACGCGGATGTTCCTGTGGGCAGCGTGGCTGTGCCTGGCAGGCCCCGCGGCCGGTCAGCAGGTTTGTTTCGACTTTGAGAGCGGCGACCTCCAGGGCTGGCAGGTGGTCGAAGGCTCGTTCGACTATCTCGTCAGCGACCGCGCCCGGTATCACAATCCCCCGCCGCGCCCTTACAACAAACAGGGCAAGTACTACCTGTCCACCGTCGAGCAGCAGCCGGGCAAGCCCTCCAACGATCGCTTCACGGGCATGGTGGAGTCTCCCGTGTTCGTGCTGGCCGGGCCGGAGATGACCTTCCTGGTCGGCGGGGGCAAGTACGAGGGCGTCTACGTCGCCCTGTGCACGCTGGACGGGGCCGAGGTGCTCAAGGCCCGCGGCGTGCAGGACGAGGTGATGCAGCGCCGGACCTGGAAGGCCCCACAACTCGTCGGCCAGCGGGTCTTCCTGCGGGTGGTGGACCGCGAGACGCGCGGCTGGGGGCACGTGACGCTGGACGACTTCTCCGCCGCCGGACAGATCGACGCCGAGGCGACGAAGGCACGCTTCGCCGTCGCACAACTCCGCCGTCGCCGCCTGGAACTGGAACGCGCCCTGGGCGAGACCAACTTGTCTGCACTGCGGGCGGCCGTCGAAGACCTCTCCCGCACGTTCGGGAGCGACTACCCCAAGGGGGCGGAGTACCTGGGGAGGATCAAGGCGTCCGAGGGCGCCCTGGCGGAACTGGCCCGCGCGGGAGAAGCGGACAGGACCGTCGATACGCTCGCCCTGCTGGCCGAGGAGTTGAAGACGCTCTCGCGCGAGGCCCTGCTGGCCAACCCGCTCGTGCGTCAGCACCCCATCCTGTTCACCGCCCGCGGCCCCTACCGCAGCAGCTACCACGCGATCGACACGCTCTTCCACACCGACGAGATGAACACCAGCAACTTCACCGGCGGCGGGGCGCTGAAGGTCCTGGACGTAGCCGCCGGGTCGGTGCGGACGCTGCTGGAGTCCAAGGACGGCCTGCCCCGCGACCCCGAGGTCCATTTCGACGGCAAGCGGATCGTCTTCGCCTTCCGCAAGGATCGCAATGACGACTATCACATCTACGAGATGGACCTGGCCGGCGGGCAGCCGCGCCAACTCACGTTCGCCCCGGGCGTGTGCGACTTCGACCCGGTCTATCTTCCGGACGACGACATCCTCTTCTCCTCGACCCGCGAGCGAAAGTACAACCAGTGCAGCCAGGACGTGGCCGCCAACCTGTTCCGCATGGAGACCGACGGGGCGAACATCGAGCAGATCGACCAGAACAACCTGTTCGACAACCAGTCGATCCTGATGGAGGACGGGCGCGTGCTCTATTGCCGCTGGGAGTACGTGGACCGCAACTTCGGCGACGCCCACAGCCTCTGGACGTGCAACCCGGACGGCACGAACCACGCGATCTACTGGGGCAACAACACGGCCTCGCCGGGGGCCGCCCTGGCGGCGCGACAGATCCCGGGCACGAACCACGTGGTGTGCATTTTCGGGCCGCACCACTTCCGCCTGGAAGGGGCGATGGCCCTGATCGACCCGACCCTGGGCATCGACGGGCCCGAGGGCGTGATGCAGGTCTGGCCGGCGGAGTGGAAGGCCCGCGTGCGCGTGGACGGGCCCTTCGACTGCGACAGCTTCCAGGGCGTGCGGGTCAAGTACGCCGACCCCTACCCACTGGCCCGCGAGAACGATAACGCCGGCGCGGGAAAGTACTTTCTGGTCGCCCGCATGACCCGCCCGGACGGGCCGTTCGGCATCTACCTGGTCGACGTGTTCGGCAATCAGACGCTGCTGCATTTCGAGGAGCCCGGCTGCTACGACCCCATGCCCATCGCCGCGCGCCGGCGCCCGCCCCTGCTGCCGGTGCGGCGGGACTGGTCGTCCGGCGAGGGCACGTTCTACGTCCAGAACGTCTATGAAGGCACCCACTTGAAGGGCGTCGAGCCGGGAACCGTCAAGCGCCTGCGAGTGGTCGAGGCCCCCGAGAAACGCACCTACAGCCACGGGCGATGGTTCGGGCAGGGCTACACCGCCCCGGGCATGAACTGGCACAGCCTGGAGAACAAGCGAATCCTCGGCAGCGTGCCCGTCGAGCCGGACGGGTCGGCCTACTTCTCCGTGCCGGCGGAGCGGTTCGTCTACTTCCAGCTCCTGGACGAGAACGGGATGATGATCCAGTCCATGCGGAGCGGGACGTTCCTGATGCCCGGCGAGCGGGCCGGCTGCGTGGGCTGCCACGAGGACCGCCTCCGCTCGCCCCTGGGCCCCAAGCCCAAGCCCACGCTGGCCATGGCCAAACCGCCCCGCCGCCTCGAGCCCTGGCAAGGCGAGGTCCGCGAGTTCTCGTATATGGCCGAGATCCAGCCCATCTTCGACAAGCACTGCCTCCGCTGCCACGACTTCGGCAAGGACGGGGCGAAGAAGATCTGCCTGGCGGGCGACCGGGCCACCACGTTCTGCATGGCCTACAAGGAATTGTGGAAGAAAGGCTACATCAAGGCCGTCGGGGCGGGTCCGGCCGAGATCCAGCCCGCCCGCGCCTGGGGAGCCTGCGCGAGCAAGCTCATCCAGCACCTCCGCAAGGGGCACAAGGACGTGAAGCTGACCGCCGACGAGATGGACCGCCTGATCACCTGGTGCGATCTCAACGGCGTGTATTACGGCACGTACCACTGCGCCTACCGCGACAGCACCACCGGGCGCTGCCCGCTGACGCCTCAGCAACTGGGCCTGCTGGGCAAGCTCACCGGCGCGTCGTTCCCCAACAGCTTCAACGCCAGCCCCGGCGCCATGGTGAGCTTCGACCGCCCCGAACTCAGCCCGTGCCTGAACCGCCTGGACAAGAACGACCCCAAGTACGCCCAGGCCCTGGAACTGATCCGCGCGGGCAAGGAGATGCTGGCCAAGCGACCCCGGGCGGACATGCCCGGCTTCGTCCCCTGCGACGAGTGCCAGCGACGCGAGCGCAAGTTCGCCCGCCGGGCGGCCTTCCAGCAGAAGGCCAGGGAGGCCATCGCGTCCGGACGAAGGGTCTACGACGAGCGATGAATTGCCGATTGACCATTGACGATTGACCGTTGAAGAAGGGCCGTCAATCCAGGCTGGCCATGAGGGGGCAACGGGGGTAAAATGCCCTGTTCTCTGACATCCGATTGGAGTGCTATGACTTTTCAGGCGATATGTTTCGACCTCGACGGGACGCTGCTGAACACGATCGACGACCTGGCCGACTGCATGAACGAGGCCCTGGGCCAACTGGGCCTGCCGCCGCTCAGCGTCGAGCAGTGCAAGCTGTTCGTGGGCGACGGGCTGCGGGTGTACGCCGAGCGGGCCATGGGGCCGGCCAGCCAGGACGAGGAGTTGCTGGCGCGCTGTATCGCCCTGACGCGCGATCAGTACACCAGGCGATGGGCGGACAAGACCCGCCCCTACGAAGGCGTCGCGGATCTGCTGGACGAACTGACGGCCCGCGGGCTGAAGATGACCGTGCTGTCCAACAAGCCCGATAACTTCACCAAGCTCATAGTCGAGAAGCTGCTGCCCAAGTGGCGATTCGACCTGGTCTGGGGCGAGTCCGCTCAGCGGATCAAGAAGCCCGACCCCGCCTCCGCCAAACAGATGGCCGCCGACCTCGGACTCGCGCCCGCGGACTTTCTCTACCTGGGCGACACCAACACCGACATGCAGACGGCCGTGGCGGCCGGCATGTTCCCCGTCGGCGTGCTGTGGGGGTTCCGCTCCGCCCAGGAACTCACGGACAACGGCGCCAAGGTGCTGATCGAGCGCCCGATGGACGTCCTGGCGCTGCTGGAGGGGAAGGTAGCGTAGTCGTCCCTCGGCCATTCCCGTTTTTCATTTTTTATACAGCCTGTCGGGTTGACCTGGGGAGGAAGTGCGCATATCGTGATATGGCGAATGGGCATCTCCTGCCAGGAATACTGACAATTCTCCTATCCGAAAGGGAATGGCGATGAAGAGGTCATATCTGTTGCTCTGGGCTCTGTGGGTTGCCGGCTGTCAACAGACGCCCATGCAGGAGTACGAGTACCAGCTTGTGCGCATCAAGGTTGGCGGGCGGGTGAGCACGCCCACGGCTCGTTCGACGGCCATTCCGACAGCGGCGTTCGGACAGGAGATCCTCTGCGATGTTCCGCAGCGTCAGATCCTGATCGAAGCCAAGCTGGTAGGCGTCAACCGCGACAGCCAGTCGATCCTGGGCATCGACTTCCTTCCGGACGGGAAAACGGTCCTGCCGCCGTCGGGGATCCAGAACACCAGCGGCGGCGATTCGCCTCCCATCTCGCTTGGCCTGGGCGTGGGCGCCGTGGGCCTCGGCGGTGGAGGGGGGCGCAGTTCAGGAAGCCGCAGCGGCCATCCCCCGGGCTGCACCTGTGCGCAATGCCGCGGCGGCGGGCACAGCAGGAGCGGCAGCGGACTGAGTCCAAGCGTGGGAGGCGGCGTGAGCGTGCCGCTGGGTGGCCAGGGAGAAGGCGGCATCACGTCGATGCGGGCGACGTTTTTCGACGACGCGGGCGGCATGGATCTGAACCACGCCCAGGTACTCATTCAAGTCATTATCGGGCGAACCGGGGACGATAGAATCCTCGTTCAGCCTCTGGTGTTCCCAATTCAGACACTCCCCGCCGGGGAGGATCCGCCCCCGCGCCAGGCCCAGACGGCCGTGAAGATCGTGGCCGGCCAAACGGTCGTGATCGGCGGGTTGACCGAGAACAAGGAGAAGAGCGACACGAATATCCCCGCGATTGGTGACATTCCGGCCCTCGGGAAGCTCTTTCGCCAAGGTAGCGACCGCGTCCAGCGCAAGGAGTTGGTCATCTTCGTTACGCCCCGGGTCATCATTCAGGAAGAGGAATAGCCGACATCGGGCCTATTTCTTCTCCAACTTCCAGATGCTGACCTTGTTGGCGTCCATCTCCGGGACGTAGAGCACCTTGCTCTTCGCGTCCAGGCCGATGTCGGCGGGCTGGGTCAGGCCCTCGATGAGGACCGCGACGGTCTTGCGGTCGGGCGAGACGGCAAAGACCTTGCCCCCCACGTAGTCGCTGACGATCAGCGTGCCGTCGTCCAGCGCCTCGATGCCGTCGAGAGCCTTGAAGTGCGAGGCCAGGCCGAAGGGCTTGGGCGGGCTCTTGCCTGTCGGGTCCACCTCGAAGATATCGTGGGTCTTCTCCCACGTGACGGCCAGCAGCTTCCCGCCGGAGAAGGTGATGCCGTTGATCTCCTCGAGGGCGGCGACCCGCCGGGCCTGGGCGTCGGCGATGCGGAAGACCTGCCCGCCGGGGTAGTCGCTGACGTAGACGGCCTGGCCGTCGGTGGCGGGGTCGTTGAGCCCCTTGGCGTTCGGCGGCTCGATCACCACGGGCTCGGCCTGCCCGACGAGGTCGAAGACGACCATGCGGGTGATGTCGGCAGCGTAGAGCTTGCCGTCCAGCACCGTCAGTCCCTTGGGCGCCGACAGGCGGGCCTTGTCGCTGCCGGTCTTGAACTTCAGCGGGGCGGCCTTGTGGTCGACGAGCCGGGCGATGAACGCCTGGTTGTCGTCTGCCCAATACCCGTCGGGCGTGGTGAGTTGGATGTTGGAGACGTACGCGCAGGCGCGGGCCGGATCGACGACGACGCTCTCCGGGGTGGACATGCCGCCCACCTCGCCCAGCTTGCGGGCGGACCAGCCGACCGAGCCGGGAGAGTCGGCTTTCTTTCCTTGATCGCAGCCGGTCGATAGAACCAACGTCGCCAGCAGCACGGCCGCGCAAACTGGAGGCCGCATCATGGATGTCTCCTTTGAGCTGGAGGAACGGGTCTCGTGGGATCCGGGAACCTATGGGGACCCTGACCGCAACCGTCCGCGACGGCCGGCCTATCTCTTGTGCGCCGCCCGGGCCCGAACGTTGTCCAGGATGTTCATGTAGTTGATGTACGCGTCGTAGGGCGACTCGTACGGGTTGAAATACCTGTGGACGTCGCCGTCGGCGAACCACTTGGTGCACATGTAGTAGAAATGGTCGGAGGTCTGCAACCGCCGCCAGTCCTCGATCAGGTCCTCGTCGCCGCTGGCCAGCACCTCGTGGGCGATGGCGTAGACGTCGTGGAGGGCGTTGGCCTGCATCGAGTTGCCCAGCCAGGCGGAGATGTCCCGCTCGCTGTCGGCCCAGGAGATCATGTGGGGCACGTCCACCTCGCCCGCGCTGGGGTAGCGGTCCACGGCCTGCGAGATCGTCAGGAAGTCGTTTCGCCCTGTGGCCAGCACGGCGGCGGGCAGTTCCTCCAGGAAGCGGAAGATGCCCGTCTCGTTCCACTGGTGCTCGCCGAACGTCTCGTAGTCCATGAACAGGTTGCAGACGTTGCCGCTTCCGTTGATCTGGTCCACCCAGGAAGTGAACTTTTCGACCGTCAGGGGATACTCCGCCCAGTCGGTCCGCCCGAAGCGGAAGGCGATGTCGTCGCTGAGGCGGTAGTTCTTCATCAGCATCCGCAGGTTGGGGCAGTTGGGCGGATTGTACAGGTGATTGGGGCTGCGATAGCCCAGCACGTGGTCCGCGCCCTCGGTGAGGATGGCGGAGAAGCCCATGCCCTCGACCACACGGGCCACGTCGTTGTTGTAGGTTAGCTCGGTGTTGCGGAAGACGCGGGGGCTCTGGGCGAACAGATCTTTCACCAGCTCGCAGTGCCGGCGGGTCTGCTGGACGAACTCGTCGCGGTTGTACAGGAAGGCCATGCTGTGGTAGTACGTCTCGGCGCAGAACTCCACGCAGCCCGTGCGGGCCAGTTCGACGAAGCTCTCCAGCGCCTCCGGCGCCCAGCGCCGAAGCTGCTCCACCACGATGCCGGTCAGGCTGAAGCTGACGCGAAAGGCCTCGCCGTGCTTCTGGAACAGCCGCAGCAGCAACTCGTTGGTCGGCAGGTAGCACTTCTGGGCGACCTTGCGGATGATCTCTTCGTTGCGCGGATGGTCGAAGTAGACCTGGTCGCTGTCGAAAATGGAGTACCGCCGCAGCCGGTAGGGTTGATGGACCTGAAAATAGAATACTACGGATGCCATAGGCCTATAAGAAGCGCAACAAGCCGGCGGGAATCAAGAGAAAACCGTTCGGTCGGGCAGGCCGTCCGCGGGCCTCACGCCCGTCCCGCCGGGTTGCATACGGTATGGTAGATCGCCTTCAGGCGGGCTGCGCTGTCCTTCCAGGACATCTTCCGCAGCTCGATCGCGCCATGGTGACGGAGCGTCCGCTGGAGGGGCGGGTGGCGCAGAACGGCCAGGATCTTATTGGCGATCTCGTCCACGTCCCAGAAGTCCACCTTCAGCACGTGGCGGAGGACCTCGCTGACCCCCGACTGCTTGGAGATGATGGCCGGCACGTTCCGCGAGAGGGCCTCCAGCGGCGCGATCCCGAACGGCTCGCTCACGCTGGGCATGACGTACAGGTCGGCCATGGCGAAGATGCGGTCCACGTCGAGCCCGCGAAGGAAGCCGGTGAAGGTGACGTATCGCCCCAGGTGCAGTTCGGCCGCCTGGCGGATGCACTGCGTGATCATGTCGCCGCTGCCGGCCATCACGAACCGCACGCTCTTGAAGCGGTCGACGACCTTGCGGGCCGCCCGCAGGAAGTACTCCGGGCCCTTCTGCATGGTCACCCGACCCAGGAACAGGACGATTTTCTCGTTCTGGCGGATGGGGCGCAGAGGGAACTGCCCGTTGGGAATCTCCACCGCGTTGTACACCACGTCGACCTTCTCGGGCGGCACGCCGTAGCGGGTGATGCACAGGCTGCGTGTGAGGTAGCTCACGCAGACGACCCGGTCGGCCGCGTGCATCCCCGCCCGCTCGATGTCGTACACCTGCTGGTTGACGCTCTCGCCGGAGCGGTCGAACTCGGTGCTGTGAACGTGGACGACCAGGGGCTTTCCGGTGGCAGCCTTGACGGCCATGCCCGCGGCATAGGTCATCCAGTCGTGGGCGTGGATCAGGTCAAACTCCTCGCGGCGGGCCAGTTCGACCGCCTGGCGGGCGTAGCGGTTGACCTGGCCCATCAGGTCGCCCTGGTAGTGGGCCCCGCCTCCGGCGGTGATCAACCCGGAGGAAATGCGCTTGGACGATCCGGCGGGCGGAGGGGCGGCGGGCGGAGGGGCGGCGGGCGGAGGGGCGGCAGCGGGCTTGACCTGGCGGGAGCGGCGCGGCTTGTCGGCGATGGACCGGACGCTCCCTGCCGCCTGGAGCACCCGTCCGGGCGGGGCGTACGGCTGGAGGGCGGCATCCACCTGGACCACTTGCACCTGGGGCATGAGGTACGGGGCTTCCCCCGCGCCGCCCCCGGCATCCTCGATGCTCTCGACGTATTCCGCCCCCTCGGCGCCCAGGCTGGCCGGCGTGCGGATCTGCACGTGGCTGGGGCCGCCTACCGGAACGGCTGTCGGCAGAACGAAGAAGACCTGGACGCCGTTCTCCACCAGACCCTTGGTCAGTCCGTAACAAGCCGTCCCCAGTCCGCCGCTGATGTGGGGAGGAAACTCCCAACCAAGCATGAAGACTCTCATCGAAATCTACCTTTACCGGCGCCCGGCCGGCGGACAAAGACATCCTTCCGGGTCGCGAGAATGCTGCAGGACCCGGACCATCTCCCGGACAATGACGCCATTATTATCCCGCCCGCGGCAGTTTTCAAGACGCAGCACCTGGCCAAACCGAGATTGCCGCCCGCGGCACAGACAACTCCTTCGACGGGCCGCTAGGCGTCGGTCTGCAGGTTGCCCACGAGGTCTCGCACGCGGGCGATGAGGTGGCGGCGGAGGTAGTCGGCGATCCCGTCGCGAATGTCCACGATGCAGCGAGGGTCCACGAACAACGCCGTCCCGATCGCCACCGCGCTGGCCCCAGCCAGCAGGAACTCCAGGGCGTCCTGGGCGTACTGGATGCCGCCCAGCCCGATGATCGGGACGTTGGCGGCCCGCGCCACCTGGGTGTACACCTGGTGGACCATGCGGACGGCGATGGGGCGAATGGCCGGGCCCGACAGCCCGCCGGTGGCGTTGGCCAGCACCGGGCGACGGCGCTCCACGTCGATGGCCATCGCGGTGAACGTGTTGATCAGGCTCAGGGCGTCGGCGCCGGCCTCCACGGCCGCCCGGGCCGTCGTCGTGATGTCCGTCACGTTGGGCGAGAGCTTGACGATCAGGATGTTCTTGCGGCACACCTTCCGCAAGGCGCCCGTGATCGCCCCCACCTGGGCCGGGTCGGTCCCGAACTGGATGCCCCCCGCCTTGACGTTCGGGCACGAGATGTTCAACTCCACCCCGCGGACCACGTCCACGTCTTCCAGGGCAGCCGCCACCTGGACGTAGTCCTCTACCTTCACCCCGGCCACGTTGACGAAGATGGGCAGGCCCAGCTCCCGCAGGAGCGGCACCTTGTCCTTCAGGAAGGCCTCGAGCCCGACGTTGGCCAGCCCGATGGCGTTGAGCATGCCGGCGCGGGTCTCGATGATCCGCGGGTACTCGTTGCCCGTTCGCGGCGCGGGCGTGATCGACTTGGTCACGAACGCCCCGAGCTGGCGCAGGTCCACAAAGTCCGAGTACTCGCTGGCGTAGCCGCAGGTCCCGCTGGCGGTCATCAGCGGATTGGCCAGCTTCACCCCGGCCAGGTCCACGCTCAGGTCAACGGCTGTTGGTACGGGTGTCGGCACGGTTCAGGTTTCTCTGGTGGTGTTTGGGCGGAACCTGGCTTCTACGTCAACCGGAAGTTCCGGGATATCCGACCAGCCATCCTCGCTGACAATCCTGCCCCCCCCGGCATCAAGCCTGTCAAACGCGCCGCGGCTGGTCATCTCTTCGATGAGTGTGAGTTCTTTCGGCGTGGCGTTGAGCACTCTTGCCTTATGATTCTGCATCGCTGGACCGTCCGGACAAATTGTCACTATGGAGCTTTTCGGCCCGCAAGACACTTTGAAAGCAACTTGTCGGCAAGACGTTCGGGGGTGGTATGCTCCTCTCGGCTGGCCGTCTGCAGTTTTCGGTAGACCCGGTCGGATACTTTCAGGTGCCGTCCCTCTCCGAGTTCCGGCGCATCGGCCCAGTCAAAGTCTTCCACTACCTCTGATTCTCCCGTTTCCAGCCGCTCCACAATACCCCGCTGAGTCAACTCTTCAATCAACTTCAGTTCTTCCGGGGTAGCCGGGGCTATCTTCTTCTTTCTCTTATGCGCCTTCATCTGCGGACCCTCTTCAGGTAGTACCGCCTCGCGGCGTCCGACATCCTGAGAATATGAAACACAATAGTGACTTTCTCCTCACCAATCCAGCCTATCCGAATCACGATATGCAGGTAGTTTCCGCCGTCATTGCGGCCAAGCAACTCGTACACGCCGCGCAGCCCTCTTCGACTCCTGATCCGCACGTGCGGGTTGCGGATCACCGCAAGATAGTCGCCGGCCCCGTATCCATGCCTGCAGGCGGACTCCGCAAGGAGCACTCGCATTCGTAGTCCTTTCGGCTGCCCTGTTCCCGTTGCCGGTTACTTCCGCACCGCGGTCTCCGGCCGCAGCGCCGCCACCGCCTCTCGCACCATCTCGGGCGTGATGTCGTCGAAGACGGCCGCCTGCCCCAGCACCACCGGCAGGACCATGCGGACCTGCCCGTCGCGAACCTTCTTGTCGTGCTGCATGATCTCCCAGATCCGCTCGCCGTCCAGGTCCTTCCACGTCACCGGCAGGGCAAACGACGCCAGCAGGTCCCGCACCCGCTCGACGGCCTCGTCCTCGATGAACCCCCGCCCGGCCGCCATCCGGCAACCGGCTGCCATCCCCAACGCCACCGCCTGCCCGTGGGCGATCTTGTCGTAGCCCACCAGCGTCTCGATGGCGTGCCCGATGGTGTGCCCGAAGTTCAGGTGGGCCCGCTCGCCGGACTCCTTCTCGTCGGCCGACACCACCGCGGCCTTGATCTGCACGTTTCGAGTGACCAGTTCGGTCATCTCATCGCCCTGGCGGGCGCGGATCGCCTGGATGTGGTCCTCCAAAAAGTCCAGCAGGCCCGCGTCGCGGATGATCGCGTGCTTGACGCACTCGGCCAGGCCGTTGGCCAGCTCGGCCTCGCTGAGGGTCTTGAGCAAGTCCACGTCGATGAGCACGGCGTTGGGCTGGTGGAACGCGCCGATGAGGTTCTTGCCCGCGGCGTGGTCGATGCCCGTCTTGCCGCCCACCGACGCGTCCACGTCCGCCAGCAGCGTCGTCGGGCACTGCATCCACTTGAGCCCCCGCAGCGCGGTGGCCGCCAGGAAGCCGGCCATGTCGCCCGCCACCCCGCCGCCCAGCGCGACGATCAGCCATCCGCGGTCCACCTGTGGACGGATCTCGAACAGCGAGTCGTACAGCCGGGCCATCGTCGCGAGGTTCTTGTTCGCCTCGCCCGCCGGAAAGTCGATCAGCCGGGCGCCCACGCCCTGAGCCGTCAACGCGTCGATCGCGGCCTCTCCGTACAGGTTCGAGACGTTGGAGTCGGCCACCAGGATCGAGTTGGCGACGCCCAGACCGGCCGCCATCCGGCCCAGCTCGCCCAGCAGGCCCGCGCCGATCCGCACGTCGTAGCTGCGGCTGCCCAGCTCAACTCGGACCGTGTTTGCCATCGCTCTGCCTTTCCTTCTGGTACTCCTCCGCCGCCTGCTTCAGCAGCGGGTCCACCCCGACGTCCTCCTGGTCGGCCGGCTGTCCCTGGTCGTCCAGGCTCACGTCGCGCAGAGGCTTGTATCGGGGACCGCCTGGGCGAGAGGCCTTCTGCCGGCTCACGCGCCGCTTGAGCAGGATGAACCCCAGCAGCAGTGCCAACACGAGCATGATCACCGCCAGCACCCCGACGATCGACCCCCCGCTGCTGCCCAGGACGCCCCCGCCGCCGGCGGCCTTCAACTGCCAGACCAGCAGCACGGGGTAGTCCCGCTCGTCGTTCTCCTCGCTGGCGGAGCGGCGCAGTTTGTAGAATAACCCCACCACGTCCACCCGCTGTCCGGGCACGCCGTAGACTTGTGTCTGGTTGCGGACCTCGACCGGCTTGCCCAGCGCGGCGGCCGGGTCCAGCGTCGCGTACAGCATGACCGGCTGCTGCGGGTCCACCTTCAGCGATGCGTTCAACCCCGTCAGGTACCACACCGGCCTTTCCCTGGGCCAGTGCGACGTGACGGGAAACGCCCCGCCGGACGTCGGTTCGAGCTTCTCGCTGGTGAACACGCTGATGGTCATCCGGATCGCCTGGGCCCGGTAGCGGGACGGATGGGCCATCAGATTGGAGTAGGACGGGCTTTCGACGTCCTGGAGTTGCTGGTCGCTGAGCGCGCCCATCTTCGCCGCCCGCGCCAACAGCATGAAGAAGCCGGTCTCGGCCAATTGCGTGTTGCGGTCGCGAACGGCGCCCAAGGCGATCCGCTCCCGCTCGGTCAACTCGATCGCCGCCTCGCTGATGTTGTCGCGAGACAGAGGGGCGGTCGCCGGGGCGGTAGTCGGCGCCGTCGCCGGAGCGCTGGTCGGCGCGGTCGCCGGGGCGGGCGCCTCCGGCCCGGCGGGCGACGGCTGGGCCCGCGCCGCCGAGCATAGCCCCAGCACCATCACCAAAGCGCGCAATATTCGTGTCTGGATCATCCTGCCCATTGTAATCGCGACGCGGCCAGCCGCAACCGCAGCCGCGGATTTTTGACCGCCCCATCCCGCCGGCGCTACTGCCCGTTCGCCGTCGCGGGATTGCACCATAGCCGCGTCCGCTGCGAACTCCTGACCGTCTCGGCATCGAACTGCGCCCGCGTGAGGTACTCCGCGTGCCCGTCCACGCAGCCGAACGTAGCCCCGTCCTTGTGGCGCCGGGTCAGCCCCTCGCCCGGATAGCTCGCGCCGTCGTTGAACGGCGGATAGGGCGCCGCCTCCTCGGCCTCCCAGAACATGATGTCCGTCGGATAGAACTCCGTGATGCGGAACAGCGGCCCCACGGTGGTGCTGGTCCAGTCCCGCCCGTAGGAGATCGCCGCCCCGTTCATCAGGTAGCTGGTGATCGCGTGCGTCGGGCCGATGGTCCACGGCGGAGAGTCCAGCGGGCAGCGGTATGGGCTGTGGCTGCCGTGATAGGAGAACAGGGCCCCCTTCTGGCGGTCGGCCTCCACCCAGACCGATCCGCCGTTGAGCTTCTGGCGGTACCAGTACAGCCAGCCCGGGCCCAGCCATGAACCGCTGGACTCCGGACCCAGCCAGTTGGGATAGCACAAGTAGCCGCCGTAGTCGGCTGTATACCCGGCCAGGCTGGTGGCGATCTGGTGGTGGTTGTTCTCGCACCCGGTCCGGCGGGTGATTTCCATGATCCGGCTGATCGACGGCGACAGCAGCATCAGCAGGATGGAGATGATCGCTATCACCACCAGCAGTTCCACCAGCGTAAAGGCGGAGCATCGACGTGGCCTCATGATGGTATTCTACCCCCGCATGGCTTGGGGCGCATCTCGAAATAACCGACCGGCCGCAATTGCTTCTCGGCCCGGCGGATGTATAATGTCTCCATCCATGAGTGACCCGCGCGTCAAGGTGAAACCGCTGCGCAAGCCCAGCCTGCTGGACGGGGCTATCAATGCCATCCAGAAGGCCATCCTCCAGGGCGGTTTTCGCCCCGGAGACCTCCTGCCGTCGGAGGGCGAACTCGCCGACCGGCTGGGCATTTCCCGCACCATTGTCCGCGAGGCCATACGCGTACTGGAGGCCCGCGGGCTGGTCGAAACGGGGCAGGGGCGGCGGGCCCGTTTCCGCAGCGGCGACCCCAAGGCCGTCTCGGCGCCTCTCCACATCCTCATCTCCGGCAGCGAGCACGCCCTGCTGGACCTGCTGGAAGTGCGACGCAGCATCGAGGTCGAGATGGCCGCCCTCGCCGCCAGACGCGCCACTGATGCGCAAGTCCTGGCCCTGGGCAAGACCATGGACGAAATGCGCCAGGCCGGCAGCGACCTCGACGAACTCATCGAGGCGGACTTCCGCTTCCACACCCGCCTGGCCGACTGCACCGGCAACGTCGTCTTCCACGCCCTGCTGGAACCGCTGGCCGACCTGCTGCGGGCCTCGCGACAACGCTCGCTGAAGTCCGCCGGGGCCGCCGTCAGCGTCTCCTGCCACCAGGCCATCCACGACGCCGTCGCCCGGCACGATGAAGACGCCGCCCGTCGTGCGATGATCGACCACCTCGACATCACCCTGCGACACCTCGGCGAGAAGCCGCGCCCGTAGCGGCTGCGGCGCCGCCACCTGGACGTCATTTCCCGCCGGCTGTTCACCCGGACCGTCCGCGATGGTTCGCGCCATGCTCGCGGACGCGAACGTGCGACGGCGGGTCAAGACGGCCATCGAGGTGCCCGCGGCAAATGCGGGATGAAAAAGGCGGGCGCCGTACCGGTCGTTCGTACGGCGCCCGCAGCGAGTTGATCCGTGGATTACCTGGGTCAGCGTCTGCGACGACGGAGGTAGCCGCCCAGTCCCGTGCCGGCCAAGCCCAGCAACAGCAGCGAGGTCGGCTCGGGGACCAACTCCAGGCGGATAGCCTCGGCGCTGCCGCCCAACGACACGATCGACGCCTTCCATTCATGCTCGCCGTAGGGTGCGCCGTCGCCCAGGAGGAGGATGCCGTCCAGGTTGGCGTTGGTGATCCCGCCGGCGGCGGTGAGGATGTCGAACGGGCCGCCGCCAACGAACGAACCGTACCAGTTGATGTCGATGATCGCTCCGGGGTTGAGCGTGGCCGTTCCGACGACCTCGATCCAGTCGTACGTGATGCCCTGTTCGTTGCCGCCGATCTCCGCCAGCAACGTGCCCAGCGCAACCTGGTTGTAGCCGGCGTTGAGGACCAGGTGCCCGGGGGAATCGCCCGCCGAGATCGTCCCGCCGGCATTGATCATGACGTTGCCGCCGATCATGCCCGTGCCGCCCAGCAGCCCGCCGTTGACCGTGACCGTGCCCGTGCCCGTGCCCGAGCCGCTGGTGTTGTCCACCAGCAGCGCGCCCGCGTTGAGCGTCGTCCCGCCGGTGTAGCTGTTATTCCCGGTCAGGGTCAGCGAGCCGCTGCCGATCTTGGTCAGGCTGAGCGGGCCGGCCCCGCCGTTCTGAATCAGGCCGGAGAAGAGCGTGCTGGTGTCGTCTCCGCCGATCTGGAATATGTGGATCCCGTTGCCCTCGCCATGGACCAGGCCCGATCCGCTCAGCGAGCCCAGGGCGATGGTCTTGGGATCTGACGTATTGGACGAATTGAAGCTGTAGAAAGTCAGGATCCCGCCGGCGTTGACGGTGACGGCGGAGCCCAGCCCGTTGAGCCCGGCGCCGAAGGGTGTGCCGACCGTCGCCCCGCCGTAGTTGGTCTGGAGTTCGCTGTTGGCGGCCACCACGGTGGGCCCGGTGTAGGCGGCGCTGCCGACCACGATGAAGCGGGCCGAGGCCGACCCGCCCCGGGTATCGACCGTCAGCCCGCCGTCGCCGGTGACCCGGTCGCCGTTGATGTGGACGTAGTTGCCGTTACGGTCGCCGCTGTTGAAGACGAGCTGAACCTCGCCCACCCCGCCGGCGGCCAGGCTGATCGGACGTAGCGTCGAGGGCGTGTTGGAGGCCCCGCCTGTGTACTGGAGGATGCCGGTCTGGCCTGCGCTGCCCAGGACGACCGCCGCCGCCGAGTTGCCCAGGGGCCCGTTGGTGCTGGAGTTGTTCCAGCCCGGAATGGACAGCGTACCCTCGGCCACGGTCAACGGGCCGCTGAACGTGTTGGACCCGGACAGGACCAGCGTGCCGGCACCGTTCTTGGTCAGGCCCCAGCTTCCGCCCGCATCGGAGAAGATCTGCCCGCTGATGACGGCGTCGCGCCCGTCAGGAACGCTGCCGGCGGCTACGGTGAAGGTGTTGTCGGCCCGAAGGCTGACCCGCCCGCTGAGCGTCGCGGTGGTCGAGGCGGCATTGGTAGTCAGGGCGTTGGTGTTCGTGTTGAGCAGGATGAACCCGCTGCCCGTGTTGGCGTACGTCCCGCCGGTCATGTCGAGCCGCCCGATCCCGTCGATCCAGCCGTTGAAGTCGAGCAGCCCGCCGTTGATCGTCACGACGGAGGTCTCCTTGATCTGAGCGTGCTGGTTGAGTCGGGCCGTGCCGCCGGCGTTGATGGTCAGGTCGCCCTTGACGGTCGTGCCGTGGTCGGGCGGGCCGCCGGCGGGCCCGGCGAGCTGGAGCGTGCCGTTGTTGACGGTGACCAGTCCCGCGCCCGTGCTGGTGCCGCTGAGGATCAGCGTGCCGCCCTCGACGGTTGTCGGCCCGGTGTAGCTGAGGGCGCCGCTGAAGGTCTGCGTGCCGGAGCCGACTTTGACGATCTCCAGGGCACCGCCGTCGTCCTGGATGGCCCCGCTGAAGGCCGCGGTGGAATTGTCCCCGCCGATCCTGACGGTGTGCGTCCCGCCGCTCTCGCCGTGCAGGACCGCCGACGCCGACGTGCCGGACAGCGAGCCGATGGCGATGGTGGCCGGTGAGTTGTAGCTGTAGAAGGTCAAGATGCTGTTGGCGCCCAGCGTGACGGGAGAGCCCAGGCCGTTGGTGCCGGCCCCGAAGGGCGTCTGCACGCCGCCGGTGGCCACCACCCAGTTGGTTTGGAGTTCGCTGTTGTCCGCCACCACGGTGGGCCCGGTGTAGGCGGCGCTGCCCAGGACGATGAACCGCGAGGTGGCCGTGCCGCCCATGGTGTCCACCGTCAGCCCGCCGCTGCCGGTCAGGAGGCTGCCGTCGATGTGGATGTAGTTGCCGCTCCGGCTGCCGCTGTTGAAGACCATCTGGATTTCGCCCACCCCGCCGGCGGCCAGGCTGATCGGACGAAGCGCCACTCCCGGCGCGATCGACCCGCCGGTGTACTGGAGCGTGCCGGTCTGGCCTGCGCTGCCCAAAACGACGGCCGCCGCGGAGTTGCCCAGCGGGCCGTTCGTGCTGGAGTTGTTCCAGCTCGCAACCGACAGCGTGCCCTCGGCCACGGTCAGCAACCCGGAGAACGAGTTGCCGCCATTGGTCAGCGTCAGCTTGCCCGCGCCGATCTTGGTGAGGGCGCCGCCGCCGGAAACGACCCCGCTGAGGGTCAGGTTGCCCGCGCCCCCGATGCTGCCGTTGGCCCCCATGTTGATTGCGGCGGCCGTGCCCGCCTCGGCCGACGTGTTGCCGTTGATCAGGTAGGACGCCCCGGCGGTCAGCAGACGGATCTGGTTCTGGACGACGCCGTTCTGCCCGTTGAGGTCCAGCGTGCCGCTGTAGATGTCGGTGCGGTTGGACGCGCCGCCCAGGGCGTTGATGCTGCCCAGCTTGGCGGTTCCGGCGGCCCCGGTGGTGGAATGCCCGATGATCGTGGCGTAGTTGTCGGCGTATGTGTGGGTGTTGTTGCCGTTCAGGGTGACGGTGGCGGCGGCGTCGCCGCCGATCCACAGCCGCCCGGTCGAGCCGCCGGCGTTGCTGAGGTCCACGTCGATCACGCCGGACTTGACGTACATGTTGCCCGCAAAGAAAAGCGAGCCGCCCGTGAGCGTCCCGACGATGCCGCCCGACCCGCCCGCGCCGACGTTCACGACGCCCCGGGCGCCGCCCAGGTCGATCGTCCCGCCATTATTGAGGGCGATGCTGTCGCCGCTGGCAGGGGGCCCGCCGGCGGGGTTCCAGTTACCCGCGGTGGCCCAGTCGGAACTGCCCGCGGTCCAGGTGTAGGTGGCGGCGGGCGCGTCCGAGCCGACCTGGAAGTTGTCCGTCCACTGCCGGTCGCACCCGGCCCCGTTGCTGGACCCGACGCTGACGAAGTCGTTGGTGGCGGCGGTGACCTTGGACCAGTACGCCCCGCCCGCGAAGGTGTGCAGGTTGACCTGGCCCCGCAGGACCTGGTCGGTGTAGATGTCCAGCAGGCCGCTGGTCAGGTCGAACTTGACGGCGTAGTTGTGCCACGTGCCGCTGCTGGCGATGCCGGTGGCCAGGCCCGTGGCGGTCTCGCCCACGCCGGAATTGTAGATGCCGATCCCGCCGGTCCGAAAGAACACCGAGATCCCCTGGGCCGAGCCGATCGTGTTGTTCGCGCTGCCGGCCGTGATGTCGATGCGGTCGTTGACCTGCACGGCGTCATATTGAACCGTGAACTGGTTCCGCAGATTGTAGGCCAGGCCGAAGTCGGCTCCCCCTCCCCACTGCGTCATCCCGGTGGCGCTGCCTGAACCGCTGCCGCCGGAGTACCCGAACACGCCGGGGTTGACGGTGGCGTCGGTGTTGAAGGACGCGTTCACGCCGGGGCCCGCCGTCCAGGACTGGGCCGGGTTCCCGTACGTGTTCTCGACCTGGCGAGCGGTGATCGGGTCGGCCAAGGGCCACTGGTTATCCACCCGCGCGGCGTTGCCGCCGTAGGCCGACACGGTATACGTATCGCTGTAGTCCAGCGTGCCGATCAGCGTGGAACTCCCGACCACAACCCCGGCCGACGCGGCGGCCTGTATCATGGCCCAGGACGCTCCCAGGACTCCCGCGAGAACCAATAGACGGCTTCTTGAAGCAGTCATGTGCTTCTCCTCATTTTTGTTCCTCTGCCTTTTTGGCCAACGGCTACGATATGATGACTTTACTGTATCGCAACATGTCTAAACGGGCAAGCCACAAATCACCGACTACCAAGCACGCGTCCGCATGGTCAGTCAAGGCTGCCCGTCTGGATGCCGAAACCTCTCCGCGCTGGGCCACGTGATATCTCTACCGCTGGGCGGTGACCCGAAAGATGCCGCTTGGCTCGCACTGTAAGTCCCGACTTCTTCTGCCGGGCGGAAAGCCTAGAAGATGGGGAGATTCGGCGCAGTCGCGCGCGGCGCCTTCACAGAGGGATCTTGTAGAAGCACAGCCAACTGCCCATGGTGGCGCCCACCTCGATCACCTCGGTGGGATACCAGGCCACGTGCCCGTCCTCGAACAGATAGTTGCCTCCCTCCGGCTCCCCGTCGCTGCGATAGTGGCTGGAGAACGGCACGCGGGGGTTGTAGAACCACGAGCTGTTCCACGTGCCGTACTGTTTCATGTCCATCAGGATGGGCGTGTGACTGTAGGGGCCTCCGAAGGCGGTCTTGGACACCCAGTTCTTACCGTCCTCGTTGCCCTCGGGGGCGTAGTTGATGTTGTTGGGGTCGCGGTGCGGCAGGTAGAAGTACCCCACCAGCCCGCCGGAGAGATTGACGTCGTTGATCTGGTGCCACTTCTGCGTGGGGCAGTTGAGCACGTCGTGGACGTCGGTCTTGGAGGCCTTGGTATTGGGCAGCAGGTAGCGGCGCCAGAACTCCTGCACCGTCGAGCCGTTCCAGCTCACGTGCTGCCCGGAGACGGGGATGCCCAGATCGGGCAGCGCCGGGCCATTGTAGGGAAACGCGCCGCGGTTGGCTGTGGCGTAGGCGGCCAGGGAGTTGCCCCACTGCTTCTCGTTGGCGGCGCACTGGCTGTTGATGGCCAACATGCGGGCTCGGCGAAAGCTCGGGGTCAGCAGGGCCAGCAACAGGCAGATGATCGACACCACCACCAGCAGTTCGACCAGCGTGAAGCCCTTGCGCCAGGCCGACCGGAGTTGTGCGTTTCCATCCACGTTCGCCGCCTTTGCGTCCCGGATCGTTCCGGGAAGCTTCCTGATAACTTATCCTACAACTGTCTCATCCGGGGGGCAAGTTTCTTCTGTCGCATGCCCCGGTCGCCACCGAATCTCAGCCGCCGGCTTTCGAAAACTCATGCACCCAGATCCGGTTGTCATGAACGTAGTAGGTGATGTTGATCTCCTGTTGGCGCCGCAGCCGCCGGGCCTCGGCGACCTTCTGCTTGTCCTGGACCCATTCGCCGTCACGGTCCTTCTTGAGCGGGATCAGCAGTTGCAGGTGCTCCCGGGAGCCCTGGATCTTTACCAGGATCCCGACGTATTTCCGCCCATCCTTCACATCCTTGACGAGACGAATGAACTCCGCCCGAGCGTCGATGTGCTTGGGAGACTCCTCCTGGTCCCCGCCCAGTGGGACGGGCGCCGCGACCGCAAAGGCCAGCCAGACAATCAGAATATAGCCAAACCGCAACATGACAGAACTACAGAGATTATACGCGACCCGGGCGGCCCTGGACGCGCCTGACAATCAACATTTCGATTGAATCGCCGCCAGTTTCTCGAACGCCCCGCCATCGGCCAGGCCTTGATACGTCTTCACGTACGCCTCGTACAATTCGCCGTACAGCGCGTGGTGGGCCGGGTCGGGTTCGATCTGGTCGGCCACCTGCACCATCCGGCCCACCGCCTGATCGAGCGAATCGAACACGCCCGCGCCGAGCCCCCCGAGCATGGCCGCCCCCAGCACCGTCGACTCCTGGCAGCGGAGGGTCTGGACGGGTCGGCCGTACACGTCCGCCTGGATGTGGTTCCACAATCCACTCCGTACCGCCCCGCCGCCCAGGCGCAGCACGTCCACCGCCAGGCCCGCCTCCAGCCAGACGTTCATCATGTCGCGGATCTCCAGGGCCACGCCTTCCATCACGCTGCGGGCCAGGTCGCCCCGCCCGTGCGCGAAGCTCAGGCCCGCAAAGACGCCGCGGGCGGCGGCGTTCCAGCGCGGCGTGCCCGCGGTGGCCAGGTAGGGCAGGAACAGCAGCCCTCGCGAGCCGGCGGGCGAACTCGCGGCCAGCTCGTTGAGGGCCTCGTACGCGTTGGGCCCGCCGGCTGCCTGTGCCGAGACCTCCGCCGTGCCGATCGCGTCGCGGAACCAGCGGTAGCTCGACGCGGCGGCGTTGGACAACCCCTCGGCCTCCCACAGTCCCCCGGCGGCGTGGTTGGTGATCATCATCCCGCTCAGGCCCGACAGCGGCTGATCGCTCGCCAGGATGGCCAGCCCCGCCGTACCGAGCGTGACGGTGGCCATGCCGGAGCGGATCGCCCCCATGCCCACGACGCTGCAGTTCTGGTCGCCCGCGCCGACGCACAGGGCGGTGCCCTTGGCCAGCCCGCAGCGGGAGGCCACCTCGGCCGACAGTTCGCCCACCTTCGTGCCGGCCGGGCGGGGCTTGCCGAACTGCTCTGCCCGCAGGCCCATCAAGCCCAGCAGCTTGTCGCTCCAGCGGGCCTGGCGGACGTCCCACGCGCCGCTGAAGCACATGCAGGGCAGGTCGGTGTAGTAGTCGTCGGCCCCGAACGCCCGCAGCACGTAATCCTGGACCTGCACGAACCGCGCGGTGCGGGCGTAGTGGTCCGGTTCATGGGAGCGCATCCACAAGACCTTGGGGGCCAGCCACGTCGTGCCCAGCGGCACGCCCGCGATGCGATGGTACTCGCCGGCGTCGATCCGCTCGGCCAGCCAGGCCACTTCCCCCGCCGGGCGGGCGTCCTGCCAGGAGATGGCGGGGCGAACCGGCTGGCCCGCGGCGTCCAGCGGCACGGTGACCGAGCGCTGGGCGGAGAAGCCGACGGCGGCGATCTCGGCGGCGTTCACACCCGAGGCCGCCACGGCGGCGCGGCACGTGGCGAACGCCTGTGCGACCATCTCGCGGGGGTCCTGCTCGACCCAGCCCGGGCGCGGATAGCTCGAACCGTACTCGCGATAGTCGCTGGCGAGCATGTTCCCGTCCAGATCGAACACCGCCGCCCGCACGCCCGTGGTCCCCACGTCCAGGCCAGCCAGATATGTCGCCATAGTCGCTCTCCGTCGACAGAGTCCTGCGAAGGCAAAACAAATGATGCGGACCGCAATGGACCAGAAAACGCCGCGCCTGTCAAGGAGACGACCGCATCCCAGAGCCCACGGAAGGCTTTGCGTGGGCTTCGGCAGCGAGAGCTTCCTCGTAACCAACGCCCGCCGCGACCGGTATGATAGTCCGGTAAGGAGAATATGGATGAGTATCCGAAAGCTCGCCTGGTGCGCCCTCTTCGGCGCGGGGCTGGCATGCACCGCCGCCCTTCGTGCCGCCGATGCGCCGACCGGCTCGTCGGACGCGCCCCCCGTGGTCAAGACCGCCCAGGGCGAGATCCGCGGCCAGACGGACGCGGGCGTCGCCGCGCACCTGGGCATCCCCTTCGCCGCCCCTCCGACCGGTACGTTGCGATGGAAGCCCCCCCAACCCCCCGCCGCCTGGAGCGGCGTCCGCGACTGCACGCAATTCGGACCGGCCTGCCCCCAGCCGGCCGGGCTGGGCGCCCAGCGGGACGTGGGCAAGCAGGATGAGGACTGCCTGTATCTCAACGTCTGGACCGCCGCCCGGGCGGGCGAGAAGAAGCCCGTCATGGTGTGGATCCACGGGGGCGGATGCACGACCGGGGCGGGCAGCCTGCCGTATTACAGCGGCGCCGCCCTGGCCAAGGCGGGCGTGGTCCTGGTGACGATCAACTATCGCCTGGGCCCGCTGGGGTATCTGGCCCACCCGCTGTTGTCGAAGGAATCGAGCGAGGGCGTGAGCGGCAACTACGGGCACCTCGACCAGATCGCCGCCCTGCGATGGGTCCGCGACAACATCGCGGTCTTCGGCGGCGATCCGGAGTGCGTGACCATCTTCGGCGAGTCGGCCGGGGCGCTCAGCGTCTGCCGCCTCATGATCAGCCCGCAGGCGAAGGGGCTCTTTCATCGCGCCATCGCCCAGAGCGGCGGGGCCCACGGGCGCAACCGTCACCTCCGCCAACGCGTCGGTCGACTCGACAGCATGGAGGACGTCGGGCGACAGGTGGCCGCTCGCCTGGGCTGCGACAAGGCCGATGACGTCCTGGCGGCCATGCGGGCCAAGACGCCCGCGGAGCTGCTGGCCGCCACCGATCCCGCGCAGGGGCTGTTCGGCAAGGGCATCAAGTTCGCCCCCATCGTCGACGGCTGGACCATCCCCGACGATCCGGGCCTGATGTTCGAACAGGGCAAGTTTCACCGCGTGCCCATGATGCTGGGCACCAACGCCGACGAGGGGACGATGTTCCTCCAGCAGTTGCCCGCGCTGCGGACGGTCGGCTATCGCCTGACGGTGCGCGTGCTCTTTTCCGAGCAGTCCGACACGCTGCTGCGGCTGTTCCCGGTCACCCGCGACGAGGACGTGAAGGGGGCCCTGAACAAGCTGGTGACTGTGGCGGCGTTCGTCTGCCCCGCGAAGGAGATCGCGGTGTCGATGGCCGAGCACGGCGGGCGGGCGTACCTCTACCACTTCACCCGCGTGCCGCCCATCGACCTGGCCCGCAAGCTCGGGGCGTTTCACGGGTTGGAGATCGTCTACACGTTCGGCAACCTGCGCGACGGGATGGGCTTCGACCAGACCGACCGCCGGCTGTCAGCCGATATGATGGCCCGCTGGACTCGCTTCGCGGCCGCGGGCGAGCCTAACGGCGGGACCATGCCGGCCTGGCCCGCGTACGATCCGCAGGCCGACCGGCACATGGAGTTCGGCGACGCGCCGGCGGTGAAGGCAGGCCTGTACAAGGAGGCTTGCGATGCGATCCGGCAGCGCAGAGAATCGACCAAGACCCCGAAGTGACGGTTTCAGCCCCGGAGAGACGCGATGACGACAAGACGGATGCGAACAGCCGCGTGGGTGGGGATGACCTTGGCGGCCTTGGCGGTTGCGATGCCGCCCGCC
>JAKJER010000051.1 GCA_022705325.1 Planctomycetota bacterium
GACGCTGCGGATGCGACTGGACCCCATGGGCGTCCACTACGACGCCTCAGCCGTCCAACGGGCCGTCTTCGGCCAACTGGCCAGATGGCACCTTCTGGGAACTTACACACAATAGTTGACAGCACCCTCGCAATTCGGCGCCTTCCTGACGGCGAGCGGGGGCGTTACAATACCGCGGCGGAAGGGGCTGCATGGGCACGCGATTGGACATGGCGACGACGATCCTGGACGGGATGGTTTCCGGCTGGGTGCTGGTGTTTTCGGCTGTGGCGGCGTTCGTGGTGGGCACAGCGGTGGGCTTGGTCAGCGTGGGCGGCCCGGCCTACGCCCACGTCGGCTACGCCGTCATCGGCGTCTTCCTGTTTCCGGTCCTGATGTTCACGTCGATCCCGCGGCTGATCGTGGGCGTGTGCCTGTTCGCGCTCTTGATGCGGTACTGGCTCATCGAGGAGCGTCGGCTGGAGAGGCTGTACCTGTTGACGGCGTTTTCGGCGGCGATGGTGTGGATGACCTTCGGGGCGGAAAGCTGGGGCCCGGCCGTCTGGATCACCGGCGGCCTGCTGATGGGCGGGTACGTGGGGTTGCGCCTGTTGCCCGGCTGGAGGATCCAGCGTCTGGAGGCCAAGGTGGACCTTGAAATCGCCCAGCGGCGCGAGCAGCGGCTGGCCGAGCTGCGCCAGGGACGCAGCCAGACGCAGAACGAAGTCGACCAATCCGCCGCCACCGCGGCGTCGCTGTTTGGCGCCGATTACGGACCCGATGACATCCCTCCCGCCTCGCCGCCCCCGTCGCCTCGCCCGCCCGGGATGGACCTGCTGGAGACGGATGAGTGACGAAGGACTGGAACCGGCCTTTCTGTCGCCAATGGGGAATGGCGACAGGCAAGACGTGTTCGTGCCTCCTCCCTGACAGGTGAGGAAATCTCACGCGATGTCGCGGCGTTGCGTTATTGGCCGCCCTCAATGCAGGCTCAGCCGCTTGTACTTGCTTCTGCGGTGGGCCAGGCGCTCGGGGCTTTCTGCCGCCATCTTGTCCTCGAAGGCCTGGAAGTTGCCCTCGAACCACCGGGTCTTGCCCTCGCCTTCCAGGATCAGCAGGTGCGTGCAGATGCGGTCGAGGAAGAACCGGTCGTGGCTGATGACCATCGCGCAGCCGGGGAAGTCCAGCAGGGCCTGTTCGAGCACCCGCATGGTGGCCACGTCGAGGTCGTTGGTGGGCTCGTCCAGCAGCAGGAGGTTGCCTCCGCGCTTGAGCAGCTTGGCCAGGTGCACGCGGTTGCGTTCCCCGCCGGACAGCTCCCCCACGCGCTTCTGCTGCTGCGCGCCGCGGAAGTTGAAGCGGGCGACGTACGCCCGGCTGTTCATGGCCAGCTTGCCGAGATAGACCTTGTCCTTCGCGTCGGTGATCTCCTCGAAGATCGTCTTGGAGTCGTCCAGGGCGTCGCGGTGCTGGTCCACGTACGCCAGCACGACCGACGGCCCGGGCTCGATCGTGCCCTCGTCGGGCGTCTCCTGGGCCACGATCATGCGGAACAGCGTGGTCTTGCCCGTGCCGTTGGGCCCGATCACCCCGACGATCGCCCCGCGCGGCAGCTCGAACGAGCAGTCCTTCAACAGCGGCAGGCCGTCGTACGACTTGCTCAGGCCGCGGACCACCAGCACCTTGTCGCCCAGGCGCGGGCCCGGCGCGATCTGGATGTACACGTCGCCGCTGATGTCGTCGTCGGCCTGGGCCTTGCCCAATCGGTCGGCAGCCTCCACCCGCTGATGGCTGGCGGCCTGGCGGGCCTGGGCGGAACTCTCGATCCAGTCCAGCTCGCGCCGCAGCACCTTCTG
The DNA here is from genome assembly GCA_022705325.1 of Planctomycetota bacterium. Lineage (GTDB taxonomy): Bacteria > Planctomycetota > Phycisphaerae > SM23-33 > SM23-33 > MWDR01. The sequence continues at coordinate 1,836 of JAKJER010000051.1, forward strand.
ACGCTGGGTCTCCTTCTTCTCGATCAGCCGCAGGAGCTGGATCTTCTGCTGGAGCCACGACGTGTAGTTGCCCTCGAAGGGCAGGCCGCGCCCGTCGTCCAGCTCGAGGATCCACTTGGTGATGTTGTCCAGGAAGTAGCGGTCGTGGGTGACGATGATGACCGTGCCGCCGTACTCGCGCAGGGCTGTCTCCAGCCAGGCGACGGTCTCGGCGTCGAGATGGTTGGTGGGCTCGTCCAGCAGGAGCAGGTCGGGCTTCTCCAGCAGGACCTTGCACAGGGCGACGCGGCGGCGCTCGCCGCCGGAGAGGATGCGGATGGGCAGGTCGTCATCGGGCAGGACCAGGGCGTCGGAGGCGATGTCCATCATCCGATCGATCTCCCAGCCGTTGCAGGCGTCGATCTGCTCCTGGAGCTTGCCCATCTCCTCCAGCAGTTCGTCCATGCGGTCGGCGGCGTCCGGGTCGCCCATCTCGTCGGAGACGGCGTTGTAGCGATCCAGCAGGGCCTGTACGGGCGCCATCGACTCGCGAAGACACTCGCGGACGGTCTTGTCGGGATCGAATTGCGGTTCCTGCGGGACATAGCCCACGCGCATGCCCTTGGCCAGGCGGGCCTCGCCCTGGATGTCCTTGTCCAGCCCGGCCATGATGCGGAGCAACGTGCTCTTGCCCGAGCCGTTCTCGCCGACCACGCCGATCTTGGCCCCGTAGAAGAACGACAGGCTGATGTTGCGCAAGACCTGCTTGTCGCCATAGGTCTTGCAGACGCCACTCATCTCGAAGACGAACTGCGGAGGCATAGTGATTCCTTCTGCGCGCGTGCCGGCGGTCTGGCCGACGGCGGAGGGATTATACCATTGCGGATTGCGGAATGTGGAATGCCCAAGCGCGCAACAGCAGCCTTGCGGCGGAGTCTGCTTCGCCCTGTGCTGCGCAGCGGCAGAGCACTCACAACTTCTTGAGCACGCTGGCGGACTTCTTGATGTCCTGGTCGCTGTCGAAGGCGATGTACAGGATGAACTGCTTGCCGACGGCCGCTGCCGACAGGCCCCGGAGGTTGATGCCGGCCTCGGCGAGTGCCGCGGTGATCCTCGCGCCGGTGCCGGGCTTGTCGGGACCCTGGACCCGGAGACAGTGCAGGCTGGAGGTCTTGTCGAACCAGGCGGCCCGGGCGGCCCGGACGGCTTTGGCGCCCTTGATGGGCGAGACGAACACCACGCCCGTGCCTTCCTTCTCCGCCCGGCGCGAGATCACGAACTCCAGATTGACTCCCGCGTTGGCCAGCGTCAGCAGCTTGCTGGCCAGCCCGCCGGGCTTGTCCTCGATCTCGGCTGCCCACACGTCCACCCGGCTCAACTTGAGTTTCATGGCGATCTCCCGAAATGGTGGTCTTGCCCTATTCTAGGGTCCGGCCCCCGCACTCGACCACCCCAAAGCAACGCCAGGGGGTAATTTCAACGGCGTGCCCGCCCGTTTGCGCCTTTGGGCGGGGCGACTTGCTTTGGCGACAGGGGTGGGATATAATGGCACATAACTGGACCCCCTGCGAAACTGGCGGACTAGTGTGGAACAAACCACGAGGGATCGCAGGGCGGGTACTTGCCGACCGCCTGGGCGACGCTGTATGGCCCGGGCTTTTCTTGTTTCAGGGGCCGGCCCATCTGCGGATAGCTTTGTCGCCAGCCGAGGTGCGGACCGGGCCATGACGCCTTGTGTTCATGCTTTGCCTCCGGCCGGGGACGCAACCAGCCGAGGTGCGAGATGGACAAGCAAGCGTGGAGAGCGTTTCGTCCGGGGCGATGGCAGCAGGTCGTCAATGTCCGGGACTTCATCCAGCGCAACTATGCGCCGTACGAGGGGGATGACTCGTTCCTGTCGGGTCCCACGCCGCGGACGCAGCGGATGAAGGTTCGCCTGGAGGCCCTGCTGGCCCGCGAGCGGTCCGCCGGCGGGGTGCTGGACGTCGACACGCATCATGCGGCGTCGGTGATCGGACACGAGCCCGGCTACATCGACAGCGAGGAAGAGCTGATCGTGGGCCTCCAGACCGACGCCCCGCTGCGGAGGGCGGTCAACCCGTTCGGCGGGATCCGGATGGCCCGCGAGGCCTGCCGGGCCTACGGGTACGAACTCAGCCAGGAAGTCGAGGAGGCGTTCCGCTACCGCACCACCCACAACGACGGCGTCTTCCGCGTCTACACCGAGGAAATGCGCAAGATCCGCAAGAGCGGGCTGATCACCGGCCTGCCCGACGCCTACGGGCGCGGGAGGCTCATCGGCGACTACCGGCGACTGGCCCTCTACGGGGCGGACTTCCTCATCGAGCAGAAACTCAACGACCGCTACGACCTCGGCATGAGGGGCATGACCGACGAGACCGTCCGCCTGGCCGAGGAACTCTGGAAACAGGCCGACCACCTCCAGAAGCTCAAGGAGATGGCCTGGATGTACCACTACGACATTTCCGCCCCGGCCCGCTCGGCCCGCGAGGCGGTCCAGTGGCTGTACTTCGCCTACCTCGGCGCCATCAAGGAGCAGAACGGGGCGGCCATGTCGTTGGGGCGGGTGGCGACGTTCCTGGACATCTACTTCGAGCGGGACATCGAGGAGGGCGTGCTGGACGAGGCCGGAGCGCAGGAGATCGTGGACGACTTCGTGATCAAGCTCCGCCTGGCCCGCCAGCTCCGCACGCCGGATTACAACGAGCTGTTCGCGGGCGACCCGATGTGGATCACCGAGGCCCTGGGCGGGATGGGCCTGGACGGGCGGACGCTGGTCACCCGCACGAGCTTCCGGTTCCTGCACACGTTGCGGACGCTGGGGCCGGCCCCCGAGCCCAACCTCACCGTTCTGTGGTCCACCCGCCTGGACGACCACTTCAAGCGGTACTGTGCCGAGTTGTCCATCGAGACCGACTCGATCCAGTACGAGAACGACGACCTCATGCGCCCGGCCTACGGCGACGACTACGGCATCGCCTGCTGCGTGTCGGCCACCCGCATCGGCAAGCAGATGCAGTACTTCGGGGCGCGCTGCAACCTGCCCAAGCTGCTGCTGCTGGCCGTCAACGGCGGACGCGACGAGCGCAGCGGCCAGCACCTGGGCCCGGTCATGGAGCCCCTGCCGGGCGACAAGTGGGACTACGACACGCTGCTGGGCCGCTTCCGCTTCTATCGCGACTGGCTGTGCGAACTCTACGTCAACACCATGAACGTCATCCACTACATGCACGACAAGTACGCCTACGAGAAGGTGCAGATGGCCCTGCACGACAGCCACGTGCAGCGGCTGATGGCGTTCGGCATCGCGGGGCTGTCGGTGGCGGCCGACTCGCTCAGCGCCATCCGCAGCAAGGTGGTTCGTCCCATCCGCGACCAGCGAGGGCTCGTGGTGGATTTCGAGTTGACGGGCGACTACCCGCAGTTCGGCAACGACGAGGAAGAGGTGGACCGCATCGCGGTCGAGCTGGCCGAGGAGTTCCTGGCCAGCTTGCAGCGTCACCCGGCCTACCGCGGGTCCACCCACACGCTGAGTCTGCTGACGATCACGTCGAACGTGGTGTACGGCAAGAAGACCGGGGCCACCCCGGACGGACGGCGGGCGGGCGAGCCGTTTGCCCCCGGGGCCAACCCCATGCACAACCGCGAGAAGCGCGGGGCCGTCGCCGCCCTCAACAGCGTGGCCAAGCTTCCCTACGACGCCTGCCGCGACGGCATCTCCTGCACGTTCTCCATCACGCCCGCCACCCTGGGGGCCCGACAGGAGGACCGCGGGGACAACCTGGTCAGCCTGCTGGACGGCTTCTTCGCCCAGAACGGGCACCACCTCAACGTCAACGTGCTGGACCGCGAGAAGCTCATCGACGCCATGGACCACCCCGAGAACTATCCCAATCTGACCATCCGCGTCAGCGGCTATGCGGTCAACTTCCACCGCCTCAGCCGCGAGCAACAGGAAGAGGTGATCTCCCGAACCTTCCACACCAAGCTGTAAGCGACCCCACTATGACCGGGCGCATCCATTCCATCCAGACCTTCTCCGCCGTGGACGGTCCGGGCCTCCGCTGCGTGGTCTTCCTCCAGGGCTGCCCGCTGCGATGCCTGTACTGCCACAACCCCGACACGCACGACGTGCATCAGGGCGAGGAAAAGACGGTCGACGAGGTGATGGAAGAAGTGCTCCGCTGCCAGCCGTACCACGGGCGCAGGGGCGGGCTGACGCTGTCGGGCGGAGAGCCGCTGCTCCAGCCGGGCTTCGCCGCCGGGCTGTTTGCCCGCTGCCGGCGTTTCGCCGTCGCCTCCGCCCTGGACACCAGCGGCTGCCTGGGCGGCCCGGCTGTGCGGCGGGCGGTGGAGCTGGTGGACCTGGTCCTGCTGGACGTCAAGCACACCGACGCCGATCGCTACCGCGAGCTGGTGGGCGGCGGGCGCGCGGATGCCGTCTTCGGTCTGGACCGCGTCAAGGAGTTCCTGGCCTTGCTGGACGAGTTGAAGAAACCGTTCTGGGCCCGCCAGGTGGTCGTGCCAGGGTGGAACGACAGCGAGGCCGACGCCGACGCCCTGGCCGACGTGCTCGGCCCGCACAAGACGCTGCAACGGGTGGAACTGCTCCCCTTCCGCGACCTGGGGCGATGGAAGTACGAGCGCCTGGGGCGCACGTTCGCGCTTGCCGACACGCCCGAAGCCGACCCGCAACGCGTCGCTCAACTGGAAGACAGGGTGAAGCGGAGACTGGGATTGGCTGCCGGCAGTCAGTAGCCAATCGCGACAGACTCGTCCTGCCTGCCGGCTAGAGACTCCTGGCTACCGATTGCGAGGTCAGCGTCCCGCCTTTCGGATGATCCAGTCGCCGGGGCGGGGGCGCGGCGGGGGCGGCGCGACCGGCTGGCCCGTCAACTCGCTCAGGGCCCACGAGGTGATGTGGATCATGGCGTCGTTGTGACGCTGATCCATCAGCGCCCGAAGAGGCTCGATCGCGGATTGCAGCTTCAGCTTCACCGCCGCCCGGGCCGCCTGGTACTGGGCTGCCATCGGATACCCGTTGCCCTTGAGCACCGTCAGCAGGTACAGCTCGATGGCCTTGGCGTGCTCGCCCGCGAACCATTGGGGCAGGACCATGGCGGCGGCCATGGCGGGCTCGTTCAGCCGCGCCATCGAGACGTTCACCGACGCGATGCCCAGCACGTACGGGGCCGCCTGCGGGTCGTCCAGCCGCCCCAAAGCCTCGACCACCGCCTGGGCCACCTCGTGACTGTACGGAAGCGGAGGCGGCTGCTGGGCGGCCTGGGCAATCAGGGCCAACCGTCCGTTGTGGGCGCAGACGGCCACCACGTCCATCAGCGGCTTGACCGCTCGCTTGTCGCCGATACGTCCCAGCGCCTCCGCCAGGAACGCCGTGCTCACGCAATCCACGGGCAGGGCCTTCACCAGGTCCAGTTGGACGTCGTAGCCGCTCCGGTTGCCCATGCGCCCCAGCAGGTAGGCGCAGGCGGCGGCGTTGCGCTCCAGCAGGGCCCGCCGCATGGCCTTCTGGGGGGTCATGTCCTTGGCCCCCGCGCGCTGCCCGAAGGAGGCGGACACGTACAGCTTCTCCGCCTCCTTCAACTCGTCGGCCAGCTTGGCCAGGTGTTCAGCCGCCAGCTCGGCTACGCGATCTGTCGCGATAGCCTTGAGGCTCTCGCGGGCAGCCAGGTGCGGGTCGGTGGAGGGGGGCTCGCGCCAGTGCTGGAGGTAGTTGTCGAAGGGGGCCTGGACCATCAACTCGAACAGGCGGTCGACGCACTGGGCCACCTTGTGCCGCCCCGCCGCCCGGACAGCCGCCAGGCGGACCAGCGGCGAGGGGTCGTCCAGGAACGGACAGACGCGCGGACCCAGGGCGGCGTTGTCCAGGGCCCACACCGCCCCGCGCCGCACCAGCGGGTGGGCGCTGCGAGCGGCCTGGTTCACCGCGTCCAGCACCGCCGGCGTCTCGCCCAGCTTCGCGCCTACCTGCCTGCCCAGGGCTGCCAGGGCAAAACCCGCCAGGGCGGGATTGTTCGCGCCGGCTGCGGCCAGCAGCGGCTCGACCAGCGACGCGTCCTGCGCCAAGGCGGCATTCTCAGCCGCCCGCAGGCGCAGGGCGAGCGACGGGTCGCCCAGCAGCCGGACCAGCACAGCCGGTTCCGCCGCCTTGCCCAGTTGCGTCAGGCACGCCAGGGCCTCCACCCGCACCCGCGCCTGGTCGTGGCCCAGGCACTTGGCCAGGGCGTCCGCCAGCTCGCGCCAGGTCTGGAGACGGGCCGCCGCGAGGGCCGTCAGGACCGTTTCCGGATCGTCCGAAGCGAGAGCCTGACGGACGACCTGCTCGCTGAGCGGCGCGCGAAGCTGCGCGGCGGCCAGGACAGCCGAGCGGCGCACGGCCGGCTCGGTGTCGTCCAGGGCCTTTCGCACGTGGGCCAGGGCGTCGGGGTTTCGCGTCTGGCCCAGGTTGCATACCGCCTGCTCGCGCACGTGGGGGTCCGCATCGGTCAGCAATGAGGCCAACAGGGCTATGTCTTCCGCGTCGCCGTACCACTGCAGGGCCATGTCGTCCTTCTGGGCCTCGCGCCCGGGCAACCCGGCGAGGGCGGGGAGGGGGGTCAGCAAGACGAAACAGGAGACGATCAGCGCGAAACAGATAGACCGCCTTGCGGCGGCACTACGAACTTCGCTGCGATCACCGTTCTGGATGGTCGAGGTCATGTGTCTGGCTCGCAACGGATCGTCCTCAGGATCGGTCATCGGTTCGCCTCAGCCGGTGCACCCGCCAGACTGTGGCGGTGAACATGGTCGCGATCGCGATGCCCGAAATCATCAGGTAGGGCTGGACGATGTCATAGGTGACCATGGTCGCGCTGCCCGCGGCGGCCATGGCGGCCGCGATCGGGTTGACGCTGAAGACGGCCTGGATCAGCCTCGGCGGGAAGAGGTCCTGCCCCAGCAACGCCAACAGGCTCAGCAGCCCGATGGCCACCAGCAGGGCGTAGGTCCAGGCGGTGGAGGTGGCCGTGCGGGCAAACAGGCTGGAGAAGAACATCCCCGCGGTGGCTACCAGCAGCACCGTCACGCCCACCACGCCCGCCGCCGCCGTCACGTAGGGCCAGAGGTTGGCCTCGAAATACAGCAGCACCGCCAGGGCCGGCAGCATCGACATCACCACCAGCAGCAGCGGGATCACGCACGCCTGGAACTTGCCGCTCACGATCGTCCAACTCGACAGCGGGGTCGCCCGCAGCAGTTCCCACACGCCGCTCTCGCGGTCGGAGCAGATGGCCCCGGCCGTCATGGCCGGGCCCACCAGCACTACCAGCACCGCCATCATGGCCGCCACGGCCGAACTCAGCGAGGCGTAGAAGCTCGACGGCTCGGTCATGAACGCCTGCACGCTGATCGCCACCAGAAACACCAGCAGAATCGAGGCCACCAGGCATGTTCCGATCGCCCGCATCAGCCAGCGGGTCTGCAGCAGGGGCCGGGTGCGGAACTCCTTCATCAGGATCGGATTGGCCAGCGAGCCGATGGGCTTCTTGCGGCGGTTGGGGTCGAAGAAGTACAGGTAGAACACCGTCCGCCCGGAAAACTCCCCCCGCTCGACCACCCGCATCGTCTCGCGCGGGCGGGGCGGAGCGATGGGCCGGCAGAGGCGGCGATAGCACAGCAGTCCCGCCACCGCCGTCAGCGTCAGGCTCACCACGAAGTACGTCTGCCAGTACGCGGGCATGCCCGCGACTGCCGGCGTGTACGGACTCTCGCCCAGCACCAGCGACAGCACCGCCTGGAGCGGGCTGATCGAGGCGATCACGTGCACCGCTGCCTGCCAGGCCGGGCCGCCCAGGAGGATCAGGTTTCGGCTGACCGGCCAGGCGGGCACTGCGGCCACGAAGCACAAGGCCACCAGCACCGCGAAAGTGACGATGATCGAGCGATAGCTGCGGTGCATGTACGAGCTGACCAGCAGCCCCACCGTGCCCAGATAGACGGCCGTCACGATCAGCAGGCCCACCGCCGCCAACACCTCGCCCCCGCTCAGGCCGCCCAGCAGCAGCGGACTGGCCAGCGCGGGCACGCCGCTGAGCACCAGCAGCACCAGGAAGCTCAGCGAGCCGACCATCTTGCCCAGGACGATCTCCCACGGCTTCAGGGCCGTCGCGAACAGACTCTCCAGCGTGTTGCGCTCCCGTTCGATGGTCAGCGAGGAGGCGGTGAACACCGGCGCGAACAGCGCCACCAGGACCGCCTGCGCCACCGCCAGCACCGCCAGGATGCGCCGCGACTGGTGCCCGCCGATGTCCTGCAGTCCGTCCGCGGGCCACAACAGGAACACCAGCGCCGCCACCGTCAGCAGGTACAGCGCCTGCATCAGGACGGCCTTGCGCGTCCGAAGGGCCATCAACACTTCTTTCCGGATGATCGGGTTGGTTACCATGGTCTTGGCTCTGCCGAACAACTCACCACAGAGGACACAGAGAAAGGGATTTTGAATCTTGCACAATGAGGCGCGAGTTGCGAAGTCGGAAGCGCCATTCTCCGCCGATTACGCTTCTTCACTTCGGCATTCAGGATTTGCCCTTCAACATTCTGCATTCAGGTCTTCTATCTCTGTGTTCTCTGTGGTGGTCTTCTTCTAAGCGCCGCCCGGTGCCGCTACGCCCTCGGAACTGATGGCCAGGTAGGCGTCTTCCAGGCTCAGGGGCACCTCGCGGAAGCTGACGATCTTCGCCCCGGCCGCCAGCAACTGCCCCAGCAGCTCGGACTGGCGGTCGTCATCGCCGTTGAGACAAAAGCGGACCACGCCGGGCTCTTCGCTGTCGCTCTGGATGCCTGCGCAGTGCGGACAGGCCTGGAGCACGCGGGTAACCGCGTCCATGCCCGCGCCGGCCTTCAGTTCCATCTGGCGGTCGCGCTGCAGGCGGGCCAACACGTGGTCGATGGTCCCACAGGCCAGCAGCCGCCCGTGGTCCATGATGCCCACCAGGTCGCACACCTGGGCCAGTTCGGGCAGGATGTGGCTGGAGACCAGCAGCGTCTTGCCCTCGTCGGCCAGGCGGCGGATCAGGCGGCGCATATGGACGCGGCTCTGGGGGTCCAGGCCGTTGGCCGGCTCGTCCAGCAACAGCACCTGCGGGTCGTGCATGAGCGTGCGCGCGATGCCCACCCGCTGCTTCATGCCGTGGCTGAGGGTGTCCACGAAGCGGTCGCGCATGTAGCTGGCGTCGGTGATCTCCAGCACGTGCTCCATGCGCTTCTGGCGGGCCTTGCGCCCCAGCCGGAAGGCCGCCCCGAAAAAGTCCAGGTACTCCCACACCCGCATCTGGTCGTAGACGCCGAAGCTGTCGGGCATGTAGCCCACCAGGCGCTTGACGGGGGCGGGGTCGGCTGTCACGTCCACCCCGGCCACCCGCGCCCGCCCGCTGGTCGGGCGAAGCAGGCCAGCCAGAATGCGGATGGTCGTGGTCTTGCCCGCCCCGTTGTGCCCGATGTACCCGAACACCTTCCCGCGGGGGATCTCGATGTTGAGGTCCTCCAGGGCCACGATCTCCTGGTAGCGCTTGCCCAGGTTGCGGCACGACACCATGATCTCGTTATCGCTCACGCACGGTTCCTTCCAGGCTCACGTCCACGCTCTCCAGTTGCCAGCGGACCATGTCTTCGACGGAGGTCGGCTCGTTCAACCGTTCCACGTGAAGGTACAGCAAGTAGCGCCCGCGGGCGTCGCGGAAGCGCTCGGCCTTGCCGATGTTGATCTCCACCACGCCGTTGGCGTTGTCCACGCGGCGGATGAGCTCGCGCTGGCCCAGGCGGTCCACGCCGACGATATCGCTGTCGCCTCCCGCGACATCCGCCGAAGGCACGATGCCCCCGACCTTCAGGCGATACCCGATGGCCGACAGGCGCAGCGTCAGCTTCGCCGTCACCGCCTCAAGCGACAGCTTGGCCAGCGGGCAAGCCGCCACGGCCATATCCATCCGGGAGAACGACGGGTTGAAGCGCCGGTTCATCATGTCCCAGATCAGGCTGCCCGGGAACTCCAGGTCCACGAATCCCGCGGGGACGATCACGTCCGAGCCCGGCGCCGGCGGGGTCAGCGTGAGAGGCCAGGCCACCACCGACCACCCCTGTCGCTCGATGGGCAGGCCGTCCAGCACGTCCAGGGGGACAGCAGGCATGTAGCCGATGAGGGTGCACTGGCGGCTGACGGGCTTGCCCACCGTCGGCGCGGGCACGAGCGAACTGACCAGGCGATTGCGGAGGGCGTCGCTGCTGGAGCGGACCAGGGCCCCGGTGAAATCGCCTTGCACCGTGCGCCCCCGCTCGGGTACGCCCGGCGACGGGGAACGGGCGCTTTCAACCGGCGGTCCACCCGCCACGCGGGCCGGAGGGCCTGGGGGGGCTTGCCTGGTCTCGACCTTCGCACCGCCTTTTGCGTCCGCGGGATGGGTCGTCTGCTCTTTCGCCTGGGCCTGGGCCTCGCGGACGCGCCGCCGGATCTCCTCCATGCGGCGCTTCTGAGCCTCCGGGTCCAGCGGGCGCAGGGCTGCCGTCGGCGGGTCGATGTATGTCAGGCGGCCCAGCAGGTGCGACTCGTTCACCCGCACCTCGGTGGCCGCGCCCGCCGGCAGGTTGCCCAGCCGGTAGGTCCGTTCGTTGACCAGCAGCACGGCGTTCCGCACGTCCTGGCCCAGGCGGTTGGTCAGCGTGCCGGTCACGCCTTCGGCGGAGAACGTCAGTTCCCCTTCGATTCCGCCGGTGGGGCAGACAGCCTCGGTGAAGAACGCCCGCGTCGTGTTCGCGGGCACCTGGGCGGGGACGGTCATCTGCGGGCCGGAGAGAACCTCGCCCGAACTTAACGCCGCCGCGGCCAGGCTCACGTTGCGGACCACCCCGCCGGGAGCGCCCGCGCGGACGTCGAACTCGCGAGCGACGGGCCCGCTGTAGCAGGCGGCTACCTGCTGGATCCGCGCCCGCCCTTGTCCTGCGGGCGAGACCAGGGCCAGCCCGCTGAGGCGAGGGGCCTCCTGGCTGCTCTTGCCGTACGCGTACATTCCGACCGCCAGGGCCAGGCCCAGTGGGACCAGCACGACCCACAGCCACTCGCCGCGTCTGCGGCCAGCCAGGGCCAGCCCGCCCACCAGCACGAGCACCACCGGCACCAGCAGTATGCCCACCGCGGTCAGCCGTCCGGGCCCGCGACGCCCGGCAATCTGCTCCAGCACCTGCCGTCCGGCCGAGGCGAACGGCTCGCCATGCACCGCCGGACGGGCGTTGCGCATCGCGGCCACGTGACGCCAGATCGGCTGGAGCGACTTGTCCCGCAGGGCCGACAGCGGCAGGGCCAGGCACAGGACCTGTCCGTCTCCCACGGGCCGGCGGGTCAGTACGGGCAACTTGTCCGCTTCGTACAGCACCTCAGCCTCGACGGCCTCCAGCTCGGTGAAGGTGAGCGGCCAGTCCAGGTCCGACCGCCCCAGCAGGATCGGCGCCGCGGGGCCTGGCGACAGCCCAGCTGGCGCCTGGGCGGCCGGTCGCTCGAAGACCTCCAGGCGGGTCGTTTCGTGCAGGCCCAGCGGGAGCACGCCGGCCTCGCGTCCCCATCGACCGGCCAACACGTCGGCCAGGTTCTCGCTGCCGCTGAGGACCAGCGTTCCGCCGCGGGCCACCCAATCCAGCAGCGCCTGGACCTGCGAGGGCTGGCATCGCCCCGCCGCCAGGCCCGTCAGGATGACCATGTCGGCCTGATCGTAGCCATACCAGGAGGTGGGCATGTCCGAGGGGCTGGCGGCCGTGAACCGCACCTCGCCCAGGTCCCGCTCAACCAGGTCCTCCAGGTACGCGTTGTCGTCGTGCTCGTCAGTCTGGGCGACGATGGTGGCCAGGAGGGTGTCGTGCGCCTGGATCAGGATGCTGGTGCGGTAGTTCTCCAGGAGCTTGGCGCCCGAGTCGGCGTCGTAGAGAGTGATGGGAATGCGGGCGCTGACATTGCGGGTGGTGGCCTGGGGCGGGGCGAAGCCGTCGCCGCGATAGGCGATGTCGAGGCGGCGCAGGGCCTGCGGCGGAATCTCCACCTGGCGGGAGTAGAAGATCACTCCCTGGGCTGGGTCGTCGCAGACGAACCCGCCCTTGACGCGACGGGCCCGCTCGTTGGCGTTGAGCACCGTCATCGTCCGTTGCGACCACTTGCCGTCGCGAACGGTGTGGGCGAAGGGGCCTCCGCTGCCGCGGATGTCCGTGCCGGCCGGGGCGGCCCAGGCCGCCGGCCCAGCCGCTGCCGCCGCCACCGCCGCCCACCTCAACCATTGCCGCAAACCTGAATGCGCCATGACACACACCTGATCTGCCCTCGCCAAACGGCGGGGAAGGCGGCAGTATAGAGTCTCTCGCGCGACTTGTCCATCCTGTCCACAGCCGAGGCGCCCGGCCCTGGACACGCGCTCCAGCAGGACGACAATGCACCGGGGACAATTGGAGACGGACCTCAGGCAGTCGTGCCCGTGATCGACCTGCCGCGGGCAGACGCCCGCGTTACCGCTTGCGGGCGAGGAACTGGCGGATCTTCTTGACCGGCCAGGTGTTGATGACGTCGTCGGGCGTGGCCCAGCCGCGGCGGGCGGTGGTGACGCCGAACCGCATCACGGAGAGTTCCTCGGTGTTGTGGGCGTCGGAGTTGATGACGATCCTGGCGCCGGCCTGGACGGCGGCGCGGACGTGCGTGTCGCGGAGGTCCAGGCGCATGTAGTGGGCGTTGATCTCCAGGGCCACGTCGTTGGCTGCCGCCGCCTGGGCGATCCTGGCGATGTCGATCTCCATGCCCGCTCGAGCGTTGATCAGCCGGGCCGAGGGGTGGCCGATGCAATTGACGTAGCGGTGCTCGATGGCGCGGATGATCCGGGGCGTGGCCTCGGGGGCGGCCATGGACAGGTGGGAGTGGCACGAGGCGACGACGAAGTCCAGCTCGGCCAGCACGCTGTCGTCGTAATCCAGCGAGCCGTCCTTGAGGATGTCGACCTCCGAGCCTGCCAGCACGGTGATGTCCTTGCAGGCCTTGGCGGCCTGGCGGATGTCCCGGACGTGCTGGAGCAGGCGGTCGGCTTTCAGGCCGTTGGCCTGGACCTCGCTGGCGGAGTGGTCGCAGATGGCCATGCAGCGGTACCCGCGCTTGCGGCAGGCCTGGATCATCTCATCGATGGTGCAGGCGCCGTCGCTGGCGACGGTGTGCATGTGGAAGTCGGCGCGGATGTCGTCGAGGCGGACCAGTCGGGGCAGAGCGCCGGCGCGGGCGGCCTCGATCTCGCCGGCGTCCTCGCGCAGCTCGGGCTCGATGAACGGCAGGCCCAGAACCTCGTATATAGACTCCTCGTCCCGGCCCGCCAGCCTCCGCTCGCCCTCGAACAGCCCGTACTCGTTGAGCTTGAGGCCCTTCTTGAGGGCGATCTCGCGGAGCCGGACGTTGTGGCTCTTGGAGCCGGTGAAGTACGCCAGGGCCGATCCGAAGCTGTCGGCCGGGACGACGCGGAGGTCCACCTGGAGGCCGCCGGCGAGCTGGACGCTGGCCTTGGTGGGCCCGGCGGCGATGACCTTCCGCACGTTGGAAGCGGCGGTGAAGGCATGGACGACTTGCTCGGCCCGTTGGGCGTCGGCCTCGGCCAGCAGGTCCAGGTCGCCGACGGTCTCGCGGCCTCGGCGGAAGCTGCCGGCCGGCACGACCCGCCCGCCGTCGTTGGCGGCGGCGACGGAGGCGACCAGGTCGGCCATCACGGCGTCGGCGTCGCCCAGGCGGACTCGCGACCCAGCCGACTGGATGAACATGAGCGACTCCCAGAGCTGGCGCATCTTCTTGGGCCCCAGCCCGTGGACCAGGGCGAGTCGTTCGTCCTGCTTCTCGAACGCCTGCTGGAGATCCTGGAGGCTGGTGATGCCGGCCTCCTTCCACAGTCTCATCGCGGTCTTGGGCCCCAGCCCGCTCAGGCGCAGCAGGTCCAGCAGGCCCTCGGGGGCCTGGGCCTTGAGTTCCTCCAGTTGCGTCAGGGAACCGGTCTTGAGATAGGCCTCGATCTTCTGGGCCGTGCTCTTGCCGATCCCCGGCAAGGTGGTCAGTTCGCCCGCGGCGGCGAGGTCCTCGATGGGGCGGGCCAACTCGCCGACAATTCGGGCGGCCTTTCGGTAGCTGTTGACGCGGAAGGAGTCCTGGCCGAGGATCTCCATGAGGTCGGCCATCTGGGTGAAGAGGTCGGCAATTTCGCGGTTCTTCATGGTGAATCGTATTCCACTCTATTCGTTTGCGGGGGAATCTGCCACAGGGAACGGATTTTCCTCGCGTCGCCGAATGGCAAACCCGAATCCGGGCCCTGCCACGAAGGGATGCGGTCGGTGGAGGCGAGGGAGAGGTCCATTGGCGCGGGGTGGGTTTGGAACGCGACTATCCGGGCATCTTGGGGGGCCAGTCGTCGTAGGGGGTGACGAAATCGTAGACGGCGAGCGGGAGGTGATGCTTGGCGAAGTTCTCGTTGATGTATCCGATGCAGTTGCGGACGGCCTGCTTGTCGGACTTGTAGAAATGGCAGGAGTCGGCACTGAAGACCGGATGCTCCGGAGGCACAAGCTTCTCCTCGTGCAGGGTCTCCGCGAGTGAGTCCTTGAGCAGCGCATTCAGTTTGGGGCCGTCGAGCCGGTGGCGGCGGATCAGCAGGTGAATATGATTGCTCAACACGGCGCAGGCATAGCAGGTCAGCGTTTCGGAGCGGATGCTTTGGCGGATAGCATCAATCAGCGCCTGGCGGTGCGGGTGCTCGAACCACAGGACCGGATGAGTCAGCAACGGGCGCGCCGCAATGCGGAACGCCTTCAATTCCTTCCGTGAAGGATGGACTCTCTTGCGTCCATAGTGGATATCTCCAAGGGGTTCAAGAGAAGGTTGACGCATCATCTGCGACATGCTTCCCCGCGGATCGTTCGGAAGCCAATGCCCGTACCCGGTCAGGATGATGTGGTGGGCGATGATCACGCGTGGAAAAGGCACATCACCTTCCCCGCCCGTTCCAGCGTTCCTTTGCGCCTGTGTCCGAGCAGGGCTCGCCATTCGGCGATATCATTGAGACGCTAACAAAACGGGCCCGCAAATCGTTTCTTCAGTGGACTCGCGCATTTGGCGGAGTATCGTGTTATTCTGGTGCGTCTATGAGCGTGCTCAACGGACAGAGACCACTCGCCGGCATCGCCCACAGCCTTCGGGCGTTGCGGGGGCGGAACTACGCGCTGTTCTTCGGCGGGCAGAGCCTGTCCCTGGTGGGCACCTGGATGCAGCACGCGGCATTGTACTGGCTGGTCTACAAACTGACCGACTCGAAGGTGATGTTGGGGTGGGTGGCCTTCGTGGGACAGATCCCGTCGCTGCTGGTGGCGCCGCTGGCGGGGGTGTTGAGCGATCGGTGGAACCGCCATCGCGTGCTGCTGGCGACGCAGGCGCTGGCGATGGTGCAGGCGGGGGCGCTGGCGGCCTTGGCGTTGAGCGGGACGATCCAGGTTCAGCACGTGCTGGTGCTGGCGGCGACGTTGGGGCTGATCATGTCGGTGGACATCCCCAACCGCCAGGCGTTCGTCTCGCAGATGGTGGACCGGCGTGAGGACCTGCCCAATGCGATCGCGCTGAACAGTCTGAGCTTTCACGCCGCCCGGCTGGTGGGCCCGGCGGTGGCGGGGTTCGTGGTGGAGTGGAGTGCGGCTTCGGGGTCGCTGGTGCGGGGCGAGGGCATGTGCTTCCTGCTCAACGCCGTGAGCTACCTGGCCGTCCTGGCGGCGGTGCTGGCAATGCGCCCGGCGCGGCGCCCCGCGCGGACCACCGAGCGGACGGTGCTGCATGAGCTGCGCGAGGGCTGGTCGTACGCGGTAGGTTTCGCCCCGATCCGCTACCTGTTGCTGGGGCTGACGCTGCTGGGGCTGACGGTGCTGCCGTACACGACGCTGCTGCCGGTGTTCGCCCGCGACATCCTCCACGGCGACGCCGTGACGCAGGGCTGGCTGCTGTCGGCTGCGGGGCTGGGGGCGATCGTCGGGGCGCTGTACCTGGCCGGGCGCCGCTCGATTCTGGGTCTGGGCACGGTGATGGCGTTGCTGCCGCTGGCAATGGGCGGGGCGCTGGTGGTCTTCGCGTTCTCGCGGACGCTGTGGCTGTCGCTGGCGATGATGGTGCTGGTGGGGGGGACGCTGATGGTGCTCATGGGCGGGTGCAACACCCTGCTCCAGACGCTGGTGGACGACGACAAGCGCGGGCGGGTCATGAGCCTGTACACCATCGCGTTCATCGGGACCACGCCGTTCGGCAGCCTGGCGGTGGGCTACCTGGCCCGCCACCTGGGGGCGGACTGGGCGCTGGCGATCGACGGCGGGCTGCTGGTGGTCATCTGCCTGGCGGGTCTGCCCCGCCTGCCTCGGCTGCGGGCCCAGATCCGCCTGATCTATCAGAGCATGGGGTTCGTGGACGCCCCTGCCGCTCCGCCGCCGGTGGAATAGTCCGCGCGTTCACGGGCACGAGGGGAAGAGGGGTCTGTCTGACGCGCGGGGCTACTCCTGGCTTCTTCGGGTCCTGCCTCGCACGGGCTCGTTGCGCCCCAGCGTCGAACGCCGACGCAGCACGTGATGGTAATTCTGGGCGAAGCGGTGAGCCTCATCCCGCACCGATTGCAGCAACCGCAAAGCCGGGTCGCGCCGCGGCAGGCGGAGCGGCTGATCGTGTCCGTGGATGAAGACCTCCTCTTCCCGCTTGGCCAGCGAGATGAGCCTGGGCGGGCGAAAGGCCAATTCGTCGAAGGCGCCGCAGGCCGCGGAGAGCTGCCCCTTGCCCCCGTCGATGAGGATCACGTCGGGGAAGAGTTCCTCGTTCATGCCCGCGTACTTGTAGCGCCGCCAGACGACCTCGCGCATGGCCGCGAAATCGTCCCCGCCGCTGACGGTCTTGATCTTGTATCGCCGGTAGCCGCTCTTGAAGGGCTTGCCGTCGATGAAGCAGACCATCGAGCCGCAGGTCTCCTGCCCGCCCAGGTGGGCAATGTCGATGCCCTCGATGGTGCGGATCGGCATGGGCGCCTTCAGCAGCTCGCCCAGGCGGGCCAGGCCCTCCGCCGGGTCCACGTAGAAGACCTCCGGCTGAACGTGCTCGCTGACCAGGCCGCGCTTCTGGAGGCCTTCGAGGGCCTTGAGCTGGTCTCGCAGGGCGGCGGCGAGTTCGTAGTCCATGCGCTCGGCCGCCTGTTTCATCCGGCCGGTCAGTTCCTTGCGGACCAGCGACGCTTTGGACTCCAGGAACTGGCGGAAGTGGCGGATCTGCCCGGCGTAGGCGTCCTTGGAGATCATCGCCGCGCACGGTGCGCTGCACTGTTTAATGTTATGGAGGATGCAAGGGCGGTAGTGACGGCGCGAGTCATCGTCGTCGGCAATATCCAGCTTGCAGGTGCGAAACTGGAACACCCGCTGCAACAGGGGCAGGGCCGATCGCAGGTCCGTGGGGCTGACGAACGGTCCGTACAGTTTGGCCCCCTGCTGAAGGGGCATGCGGGTGATCTCCACCCGGGGAAAGTCCTCGCCCGTGGTGATTTGCAGGTAAGGGAAGCTCTTGTCGTCCTTGAGGCGGTCGTTGAACCGCGGCTGGATGTCCTTGATCAGGCGGTTCTCGTGGAGCAGGGCGTCGACCTCGCTGTCGCACGTCAGCACGTCGACGTCGCAGACGAGGTCCTCGACCATCCGCTGGATGGTGGGGCCCCGGCTGGCCAGCAGATCAGCCGACGGCTGAAAGTAACTGGCCACGCGGGAGCGGAGGTTCTTGGCTTTGCCCACGTACAGGACCACGCCGTGGTCGTCTTTGAACAGGTAGACTCCCGGCGCAAGAGGCAACTCCGCGATCTTGGCGCGGAGGTCTTCCAGCACGGCTTGACGCTTGCGGGCAGCCATTCCGCTCCATCATACCGCAACCGTCGGGCGATTGCTCGCCGCGTCGTTCGAGGCGCTGGTCCGGCCCGGTCTTGCCGGGCGGCGATGGCGGGGGAGCGGCCTAGACAGCCGGCTTCTTGCGGTAGATGTTCAGGCCGATCTTCTCTTCGCGCTCGGGCACGTTGACGTTGCCCTCGGTCGTGGCAATGATGATGTTCTTGCCCGAGGAGGAGGGCCCGAACTCCTTCGACAGGTCCACCTTGATGGTCAAGGTCTGGCCTTCGACGGTCATCTGAACGTTCTTCATGATGTGTCTCCCGGCGACAGTGCATCCCCATGCTACACCATGGCGGTTCTCTTGGCAACCGAAAGAAGGAGTTGCTTCGGTTGTCGCCCCGCCGTCTCCGGGTCCCCCGGCGGACAGAGGGGAGACGGCGCCGAGTGCAGAGGCGAGGCTGTCCGACGACGTGTCCGCCGAGGGCCAGACTGTCAGTCCGCCAGAGTGCCGTCGAGCCCTTCGTCGGTCACTACATCCAGGCGCAGGCGGACGACCTGTCCCATCAGGCTCGGCTGGGCGGGGGCGGCAAAACGCACGGTGAGGTAGCGGTCGGTCAGGGCGGACCACCGGACCGCGGACCTGCCTGGCCGGCCGGCAGTTTGCGGATGGCGGCTGGCGGACTTGCCGTCGACCAAGGCCTCCACGATCTTGCCGATGAACATCTGGCGGTAGGCCGCAGCCAACTCCCGTTCGAGCTTGGTCAACTCGGCCATCCGCTCGCGGACAATCCTCCCGGGCGGCGCATCGCGGCGCATGAGCCAGGCGGCAGTGCCCTCGATCGCGCTGAACGGGAAGGCGTGGATCTTGGCGAACCCGGCATGGCGGGCCATCTCCAGCGTTCGGGCGAAGTCGTCGTCCTCCTCGCCGGGGAAGCCCACGATCACGTCGGTGGTCAGGGCTGGGCGGTCCAGACGTTCCCGCAGGCGGTCGACGGTGCGGCGGAACTGGTGGGCGGAATACTGCCGGTTCATTCTCCGCAGGACGCGGTCCGAGCCCGACTGCAAGGGCAAGTGGAAATGGGGCGCCAGGCGGGGCCCTTCGCTCCAGGCGGCCAGGAGGTCCTCGTCCAGGTCCAGCGGTTCGAGGCTGGACAGTCGCAGGCGCCACAGGCCGTCAAGAGCGGCGACCTGGCGGACCAGGTGCGCCAGGGGCGACGGACCGCCGGTCCACCGTCGGCGGATGGCGGTGTCTCGTCCGTAAGCGCCTAGAAAGACGCCGGACAGGACGAGTTCCTTGTGCCCGGCGGCCAGCAGGGCACGGCACTCGTCGACGATGGTCTGGGCGTTTCGCGAGCGAACGAGACTGCGGGTATAGGGGACGATGCAGTAGCTGCAGAAGGCGTCGCAGCCGTCCTGGACCTTGACGAAGGCCCGCTGGTGGCCCTCGAAACGGCGCAGCGGCCCGAGGGTGTCGCCGCCAGGGGCTTTCTCCTTGACTGCCCTTTGGCGACCTGATTTAATGGAAAGCGCATGGGAGTCGGACGGTTCGGTGCGGCGAGATACATCGACCCTCATCCATATGTCATTCCGCGCCGCGCCGTCTGGGTCTCCGTGGTCGGCAAGGGTTCGCCCGGTTGCACCAATCGTCTGTGTCGTGCGGTCTGTTCCGGCGAGGTCCGCTCCGGGAACCTGAACCGAAGATGAAGCTGCTTGGTTGACGTGCCCCGACAATGCGTGCAGGACTTGCCGGCAGCAGGCTGCGTAGTCGCCGTGATGGCCGACCACCGCCCGCCTGTGGGGCTCGACGCCCAGGGCATCCAGGATCCCCTCGATTCGTGCGGCGTGGTAGTCGCTGTAGCAGCCGGTGACCAGGACGGCCGCCGCCGGTGCGGCCGCCAGGGCGCGTCGGACAGCCTGGCGGCTCTTGCGCATCGCCTGGGCGGTGACGCAGCAGGTGTTGATGACCACCAGGTCTACCGGCCCGTCGTCGCAGCACGTGGCTCCGCGGTCGCGCAAGAACTGCGACAGGGCGGCGCCTTCGTACTGATTGGCCTTGCAGCCCAGGGTCGTCAGCGAAAAGCGAATCATGATCGTCTGGTGCGTCTGCCTCGGAGTGTGGTGCGTAGAGTTCTGCTGCGGACAATCGCTCCGCCCCCGGGCCGGCAATCGACTTTCGAATCGGGTTAAACGCCCCGCTTCCGATTTTATTGCGGACCGGGGCGGTTGGCGCTTGACCGGACGTTGCGGTCCGGGCATAAAGATATTAGTATAACGGAACGGTCCACCCCGGGCGCACCGGCCGGGTCGCGCTGCAAGCGGTCTCGGTCGACGGCGTCCGGGCGGCGGGGCCGCCCGCGTGGCGGCCCGGTTTCCCGCAGCCAAGGAGTCGTTATGGCCAAAGCGAAGAGCGTTTGGGGCATCGACATCGGGCAGTGCGCCCTGAAGGCCCTGAAGATCGGCGAGGTCGAAGGCGAGATCCAGGTGCAGGCCTTCGAGACCATCGAGCACCCGAAGATCCTGTCCCAGCCCGACGCCGACCGCCGCGAGCTTGTCCGCCAGGCCCTGGAGCAGTTCCTGGCCACCCACAACGTCAAGGGCTCGATCCTCTGCGTGGGCGTCCCCGGGCAGATCAGCTTTACCAAGTTCGTCAAGCTGCCCCCCGTAGAGACCAAGCGCATCCCCGACATCGTCCGTTTCGAGGCCGAACAGCAGATCCCCTTCCCCATCGATGAGGTGATCTGGCAGTGGCAGACCTTCCAGGACCCCGACAGCCCCGACGTCGAGGTGGGCATCTTCGCCATGAAGCGGGGCGACATCTACGACACCCTCGACCACTTCACCGACCTCAACCTCAACGTCGACCGCGTGCAGATGGCCCCCCTGGCCCTGTACAACTACATGATGTACGACAACCAGCTCGCCGAGGAGGGGGCGACCCTGCTGGCCGACGTGGGCGCCGACAAGACCGACCTGGTCGTCGCCGATAACCAGAAGCTCTGGATCCGCACCATCCAGATCGGGGGCAACAACTTCACCGAGGCCCTGGTCAAGGCTTTCAAGCTCTCGTTCGCCAAGGCCGAGAAGCTCAAACGAACCGCCGTCACCAGCAAGTACGCCAAGCAGATCTTCCAGGCCATGCGACCGGTTTTCGCCGACCTGGTCCAGGAGATTCAGCGGTCCATCGGTTTCTACACCACCACCCACCGAGACACCCGCTTCAAGAGGCTGGTGGGCCTGGGCAACGGATTCCGCCTGCCCGGGCTGGAGCGGTTCCTGGAGCAGAACCTCAACATCCAGGTCGCCCGGGTCGACAGCTACAACAACCTCTCGGTCGCCGCCGGGGTCAACGCCCCCGCCTTCAATGAGAATGTGCTGAGCTACGCCGTGGCCTACGGGCTGGCTCTCCAGGGAGTGGACCGCTCCGCCGTCCGCACCAACATGCTGCCTCTGGAAATCTCCCGCCGGCGCCAGTGGCGGGCCAAGCAGCCCTGGTTCGCCGCCGCGGCGGCGGTAGTTTTGGCGGCACTGGCCGGGCCCATCTATCGCAGCTATGCCGACCTGGGCGTGTTGGAGAACACCACCCAACTGGAAAAAGCCCGGGCCCAGGTGCAGAAGATGGAGGCCAACGTCAATGAGTTCCGCACCTACGTGGGCAAGGGCGACCAGGACCGCAAGCAGATCGACGAAGCCCAAAAGCTCTTCGCCTATCGGACCTTCTGGCCCCGCCTCCAGGACGTGATCCTCGGCTCGCTGGGCGAGGTGGCCCTCAACCAGGGCGAACTGGTCAACTACGCCACCTGGCTGGAGGCCAAGAGCGCCCTGGCCTACCAGCTCCAGGACCTCAAGATCCAGAACCGCGAGACCAAGGGCAAGGAGCAGGAGATCGCCCAGGTCCAGCAGCAGCTCAACCAGATCAAGGCCAACATCGACAACTACTCCAAGGTCCCTCGCAACAAACGCCGCCAGGTGTTCGTCGACTCGCTGGAGTCGATGTATTACCCGGACCTGGCCGTCGCCAGGCTCAATGTCACCGTCACCGCGACCGGCGCGCTGCCTTCGCTGACGGCGGGGCTGGCGACGCACTCGCCCACGGCTGCCGCCGGGGCCAGTTCCGCCAAGCGGGGCTTCCTGGTCCGCCTGGTCGGCAGGACGACGGTCTCCCAGCGCGACGCCATGGCCGAGATCCTCTCGCCCCTTCAGAAGCGGACGGCCGAGCTGTTCAAGGAATCCCCGGAGTTCAGGTTGCTGGACGAATGGCCGACCGTGACGATCCTGCCTTCGTCCGAGAGGGGAAGCGGCTCCTCCTCCCCGGGGCGCGGGGCTGTCCCCTCCATTCCCATGGGCATGGAGGGCATGGAGATGATGCCCATGCCGGGCCCGGACATGATGCCCGCTCCCATGGTCCCTTCCCCCGGCGGAACGACCGCCAAGGACGTCGGGCCCGTCCGTCCCGACCCGCTGCTGCCTACGGAGGACATGGTTAACGATACCCGTTTCGCCATGCACTGGCTGGTCGTAGTCGAGAGCGACGGCCTGCAGGTTGCCCCGCCGGCCAAATCGAGCACGAGCCGCTGAAGCTTGGAGACGATCGCATGCACTTTATCCGTGAGAACCTGTTCCTGGTCTGCGTGATTGCGGCGGTGGTCGTGATCGGCGGAATCATGGTCTTCCTGGAGTTCAACGCGGCCGCGGAGGTGGACGGGCAGTTGGCCCAGCGCCGCGCCCTGGCCGACTCGCTCAAGAAGCTGGGCGATCAGGCCCGCAAGCAATTGGTCAACCAGGAGGTGGTGACGGCGGCCAAACAGCGGGTCGAGATGATCCGGACCGCCGCCAAGCAGGTGCGAGAGGAAAGCCTCAACTGGAACCGCGTCAAATACCAGGTTCTGACCCGCGAGATCACCGAAGGCGACAAGAAGGTCATGATCCCGCTGTTCCCGGTTGACGAGGAACGTTTCCGCCTTCATGCCCTGCGCTACCACTTCCAGGACGTGTACCGCGGCAAGCTGGATGGGCTGTTGAAGGACCTGGAGCCCATCGTCCCGCCGACGAACGACGACATCATCAAGGCCGCCAACGACTGGGACCGTGAACTGACCAAGCACCGCGAGCGCAGGCGGCTGATCGAGGCCCGCGAGGCCCGCGAAGGCACCGGCCGCGGGACCGCCCCGCCGACGGGAATGGGCGAGATGATGATGGAAGGGGCGCTGCCTCCCGGTGTCAGGGCCGGCGGTTCCGTAGACACCCGCCGCACCCCCACGGGCGGCACCGCAGCCCGCACCACGGGCGGGCGCACCACCCTCTCCGAGGCGGACGCCGAGGCCATCGACCTGTTCGGAGAAGACTTCGTGGTCGGCCAAGTGCCGCAGATCAGCGGCCTGCCCACCAGCCGCCTGGCCAGCTACCTCGGGCTGATCTCCGCCCGGCGCGAACGCGCCGCTACGGGCAACATCTACGCCTCCCGGGAGTCGCTGGACCCGGTGTTCGCCTGGGGAAGCACCATCACCGCGCCCCAGGACGCGCTTCTGTGGTACGCTCAGGTCAACCTCTGGATCACCCAGGACGTGCTGGGCGCCATCAGCCAGACCAACAAGGCCGCCACCCAGCAACTTCCTGTGGGTGTCGACCCCTCGGTCCTGGTCCTGCCCATCAAGCGCCTGGTTCGCCTGGAAGTCAGCGAGAAGAGCGGCGAGATGCTTCGCCCTGGCACGGGCACGCCCATGGGAGGCCCCCGAGGCGGCGCGGGCATGCTGGTGGATCCGATGATGGGTATGGAAGGCGCCTACCCGCCCGGCGGTCCGGCCGCCAGGCCCACAGGCCCCGCCTTGGCCGACACCCTCACCCAGCGCATGCCCTCTCCCGAGTACGACATCGTCCGCTACCAGGTGACGCTGATCATGCGGCTGGAGTATCTCAAGGTGCTCGAGACGTACCTGCTGTCGTCCAACTACCACACGATCAACCGGATCGGCCTGCGGGACTTCACCCAACCGCAACCGGGACAGCGAGCCTCCGAACTGGCCAGCGACCTGCACTACTACGGCACCGAACCGGTGATGGAAGTGACGATCGAGGGCGAGTTGATGCTGCTGTCGCCGTGGCTGCGGGGCAAGTGGGACGAGGCCAAGAAGGATTGGGACCCCCAGTTCCCGCCGCTGATGCCCGTTCAGGTCCTGATGGACCTGCCGGCCAATGCCCTGCGTCCGGAAGACAGCCAACGCCTGGCCAAGGCCCGCAGCAGCCTGGTTCGCTAACTCCCCCGCTACAACAGGAAGCCGGAGATCATGGCAAAATCGCTGAAGTCTAACCTGATCGAGCAGCACATCGAGAAGATCGTGCTGGGTGTTTGCTTTCTGCTGCTGGTCTATGTGCTGAGCGGATGGGTGCTGTCCTCGCCCCGCGAGTTCGCCGTCCCCGGCACCGTCGGGCCGGGCCAGACCGTCAAACCCGAAGCCATCGACGCCGCCTTGGCCGAGACGGCCGAGCAACTGTACCGCAAGATGGAAGGCGCCCAGCCTCTGGCCGTTCAGCAGGACACGTCAATGCAGGAGTTGGTGGCCCTTCAGCGGGCCATGGCCATCCGCCAGGGCGGCATCCTCCGCACTCCTGCCTGTCCGCAGAAACCCCCACCGGTGCCTCCCCGAATGGTCGAAATCGAGAAGGTCCCCACAGAGAACTTCGCGTCGAAGCTGCTGGCTCCCAGCAAGCCTGTGGTAACCCTGAAACGCGAGCTGCCCGAGTTGGAGCCCCTCAACGACCGGGTGACCGCCCACGTCGCGGCCGTCTTCAATTACGGCGAGTGGGTCAACGGCTGGAGGGTCGTCCTGCGAAGAAGCATCATCACCCCCAGTTTCTACATCCTCAACGTGAATGCCGAAGTCCGCGAAAAGGCGCCCAATGGCGAGTGGAGTGAGCCCCGTCCGGTCAAGATGACCGGCTTTCCGCTGACCGGCGCCGACGGTGCGACCATCCAGATCCCCCAGGACATTCCCAAGCTGCCTGCGGACTTCAGGAAGCAGTTGGAAGAGTATCTCTCCGGGCCGGAGACTGCTACCGGGCGGGCGAGTGTCAGCGGTACGTACATCAACCAGGTGTTCCAGAACCTGATGGCCTGGGAACCCTATATCCTTCAGCCCGAGTACTACAACATCTGGCTGCCCGGCCACGACTGGGTGAGCTGGCGCCAGCATCTGCCCAAGCTGGATGTGCCCGCCTGGGAGTCGCCGGTCGGCGGGGCCCTGGACGAGACCGCCCAGCCGGGCCCGGCCATCGCCCCGCCTCCGGGCGGGACGGGCGTACCCCGCGCTCCAATCGCTCCGCCCCGGGGCAGCCGGGCAGTCCCGGACCTCATTCCGCCCATGATGGAAGGTCCCGCTCCGGTCGCGCCGCGCACACCGACTCGCGCACCGGTCCGGACCCCCGTTGCCCCTCGTGCGGGCACGCGCAATCCTTACGCGGACATGATGCCCCCGATGATGGAAGGCGGCCCGATGCCTGCGCGAGGCTCTCGGACGGACTACCTGCGCGGTTCGGTCCCCCCGATGATGGAAGGCCCCGCCCCGCGCACGACGGGCCGAACCGAGGCAGCCGAACCCACCGTCACCCCGCTGGACGAACCTCAGGCCATCCCCGACCTGCAGTCCCAGAAAACCAGCGGGCAACTGGTCCTGTGGCTCCACGACTCCTCGCTGGCCAACCGCAAGGAGTACCAGTTCCGCGTCCAGTTGGAGGTCTATAACCCCCTGTTCTGCTACCCCAAGGAGTGCGACAAGCCGGAATTCGCCGAACGCATGACCCTGCGGACGGCCTTTAGCGAGTGGTCCGACAAGGTCTCGGTGGTCCAGCCGGTGGAGTTCTTCCTGGCCGGCTCCAACGAGAGCCAGCGGATGGTCAAGGTCACGGTGTACGCCCAGCACATGGGCCAGTACGTCAAGGCTGACTTCAACCTGGCCGAGGGCCATCCGGTGGGCGAGACCAAGAAGGCCGACGTGATGAACCCGCTGACCAAGGAGCGGGAGAAACGGGACGTGGAGTTCCTGAGCGGCGCGACGTCGGTGGAGTTCCGCTTCAACGTGCCCTTCACGCTGCGGGGTATTCCCCGCCAGACGGTGGAGATGGTCTACGTGGACCAGGAAGGCGCGCTGCATACCCGCTCGCTGGCCCGCGATCGCGACGATGCGCGGCGCAAGGAATTGGATGAATTGGTCAAGGCCACCGCGCCCCAACCGGTCCGGCCTCGCCCGCCCACGCCGCGGGATCGCAAGACCACCCCGCCCCGGACGCCCGTGCCCATGACAGAGGGGCCGATGGCCCCCATGTACGAGGGCGGGCGGAGATGAGCGAAAGAGAATTTTAGGCTTGCAAGGTGCCGCCATCGACTGTAGGCTTCTAAGCCACGATGAGATCGTGCAGCCGAGTTGTTCGGCCTGGAGAGCAGCCACGGCATGATGAAACGATTCGATTCTGCGTTCCACACACGCGAAAGCCACGCGCGGGTTCTCGGACGATTGTCCCTGATGGTCTGGGGCAAGAACCTATCGGCGCGAGCTTCCCTTTTCGGCTGTCTAGTGTAAGGAGTTCAGCAGTGCTATCTCGCAATCGACTCTGGGTGCTGTCCCTGCCGCTGATCTTGGCGGTAGCGGCGACGACGGGACTGGGCCAGGACGCAACGGCCGACCAGGCCAAGGCCGCTCTCCAGAAGGGAGAGAAGGAATTCTCGTCGTTGGACTTTAAGGCCGCCAAGGCCTCGCTGATGTCCGCCAACGGCATCGTCGAGAAAACCCCAGCCAGTCTGAGCGATCAGGAGAAGGCCACCCTCAAAGACCTGCTGGGTCGAGTGGACGACATGATCCGCAAGCAGCAGGCCGCCCGCGAGGCCCTCGGCGACGCCGAAAAGGCGATGGCGGCCAACGACTTCCAGACCGCCAAGTCCAAGCTCACGCTGGCTGCGGCCTGCGAGCAGTTGCCCAAGGCCGAGCGAGACAAAGCCACCCAACAGCTCGCCGTGGTCGATGAGAAGATCAAGATCGCCGCTGCGCCCAAGCCTCCGGCCGACCTGCCCGTCGAGCCCAAGACGGTGGCTGCCCCCCCCGTCGAGCCCAAGGTCGTACCTGTGACTGTCCAGCCCAAACCGGCTACACCTGCCGTCGCTCAGGCCCAGCCGAAGACCGAGCCCAAGGTGGATCCCGCCAAGGTCAAAGCCGACGCTGACGCCAAAGCCAAGGCCGACGCCAAGGCCAAAGCCGATGCTGACGCCAAGGCCAAGGCTGATGCCGACGCCAAGGCCAAAGCCGATGCCGAGGCCAAGCGGATCGCCGACGCCAAGGCCAAGGCCGACGCGGAAGCCAAGGCCAAGGCCAAGGCCGAAGCTGACCGGCGCCTCCGCGAACTCGAACAGCGCCGCCAGCAGGCGGCCGAGTTGGTCAAGGCCGGGCACACCGCCCTCGACAACAATGAGCCCGAGAAAGCCATGGGCTATGCTCAGCGGGCCTTGGCCCTGGACTCGCAGTCGGCCGACGCCACCAAGCTGCTCCAGGCCTCGCGCGACGCCCAGCGAGTCAGTGGCTCCAGCGGCGCCCTCGACCGCCTGGAACAGAAGACCAAGATCCAGCGAGAGCGGGCCCTGGTCGAGTTCCAGAAGGCCATGACCGCTTCCACCGAGGCGCTGGCTGCCGCCCAGAGTCAGAAGGACAGCAAGGCCGCCAACTTCGACAAGGCCGTCAACATGGCCCGGGCCGCCCAGAACGTCATGGAGTCCAACAAGAGCGTCTTCGCCCGCAGCGATTACGAAGGGCAGATCGGCATCGTCGATCGACGCATCCGCGACGTCAACGAGTCCCGCGACGCCTGGCAGCGCCAGCACGCCATCGAGCAGGCCGAAGAAATCCGCATGGAGCAGGAGCACCGCATCATCGAGCAGCAGCGCCAGCGGACCGACAAGATCCAGCAACTCCTGGCCCGCGGCAAGACCCTGGCCAAGGAACGCAAGTACGAGGACTCCATCAAGGTCTACCGCGACGTGCTCGAACTGGACCCCAACAACACCGCCGCCCAGGCCGTCCTCGAAGTGCTCGAGCAGAAGGCCCTCCAGACCGAGGAAGGCGAGTTGGTCAAGATCCGCAACTACGAAACTCAGCGGATCGGGCTGGACCTTCGCGAGGCCGAGATTCCCTGGTACGAACTGCTCCGCTATCCCCGCAACTGGAAACAGATCACCCACATGCGGGAAGCCTCCTCGGCGACGGCTGTCACCGAGAGCGATACGGACCGCAGCGTCCGCCAGCGCCTCCGCTCCAAGGTCAACAAGCTGGACTTTGATGACATCCAGTTCAGCGACGTCATCCAGTTCCTCCGCGATGTGTCGGGCCTGAGCCTCCACGTGAAGTGGTCGGCCCTGACGCTGGCGGGCATCGACAAGACCACCCCGGTCAACATCCACCTCAGCGACGTGACGGTGGAGAAGGCCCTGCGAGTCATCCTCGACGATGTGAGCGGCTCGGCCAGCGAGGAGTCCAAGCTGAGCTACGTGATCGAGGAAGGCGTGATCACGATCTCGACCCGCCAGGACCTCAACCAGCGGACGGTGACGCGGGTGTACGACATCCGCGACATGATCGTCCGCGTGCCGAACTTCCGCGGCCCGCGCATCGAGCTGACCCAGGTGGGCAACCAGCAGGGCAGCAACCAGATGGGGCAGGGCGGCAGCGGGCAGAGCGGCAGGCTGTTCGACGAAGAGACCACCCGCACCGGCAGCGGCAGCGGCGGGCGCGGCGAAGTCGGCCTGGAAGGCGAAGAGCTGATGAGCCGGGCCGAACTGGTCAAGGAGATCACCTCGCTGGTCACCGACACCATCGATCCGCAGAACTGGCGCAGTGCGGGCGGCACGGTGGGCAGCCTCCGTGAATTGCACGGGCAGTTGGTGGTCACGCAGACCTCCGAGAACCACCAGGCCGTGCAGAATCTGATCAACCAGCTCCGCGAGGCCCGGGCCCTGCAGGTGTCCATTGAGGCCCGCTTCGTCGTCGTCAGTTCCAGCTTCCTCAACCGCATCGGCATCGACCTGGACTTCTACTTCAACCTCGGCTCGACGCTGGGCGCCAACCCGTTGGGCGGAGCCAACCCCAACCGCGTGATCGACCCGTTCACCGGCGGGACGGTCGGCACCACCCCCGGTGGCTACAGCACGGCCCGCGCCCTGATCGACGGCCAGTTGGCCAACGGCTCATGGGACGGCAGGGCCGACAACCAGCACTGGACACCCATCGGCGTCTTCCAGGACAGCCGCCCCTGGACCTCCACGGCGCGTACCGGCGTTGGCAGTGACATCGGCTCGACCCTCGTGGGCAACGGCATCGGCCTGGCGGGCACCTTCCTGGACGACGTCCAGGTGGACTTCCTGCTGGAGGCCACGCAGGCCGACGAGACCAGCCGTACGCTGACCGCCCCGCGCATCACGCTGTTCAACGGGCAGCGAGCCTATATCACCGTGGCCACCCAGCGGGCCTATGTGGCTTCGTATGAGCCGGTCGTGGGCGACAGCTCTTCCGCCCTGCGTCCGATCATCGGCTACGTGCCCACCGGCACCGTGCTGGACGTGGAGGCGACGGTGTCGGCCGACCGGCGCTACGTCACCATGACCATCCGTCCGCAGGTCGCCCGTGACATCGGCAACCGCCAGATCACCTTCTCGTTCTCCTCCAGCGGCGGCGGCGGGTTCGGCGGCGTCACCGTGGGCAGCGCCACCATCGACCTGCCCACCGTGGCCGTTCAGGACCTCCAGACCACCGTGTCGGTCCCCGACGGAGGCACGCTCCTGCTGGGCGGGCAGCGCATCGCCGGCGAGATGGACCGCGAGATGGGAGCCCCCGTGCTGTCCAAGGTTCCCCTGCTCAACCGCCTCTTCACCAACCGCATGAAGGTCCGCGACGAACAGACCCTGCTGATCCTGGTCAAGCCCCGGATCATCATCCAGCGCGACGAGGAAGAGTTGGCCGAGATCCGCGGCGACTTCCGCTGAGTTTCATCGCAACCACCCGAAAGCCCACCCCTAAGGGGTGGGCTTTCTCTTGCGCGGGTCGCGTTGTCGTGTCGAGCGCCCGGTACCGACGCCGTCGCTTGAACCGCACCGCCCGGCGGGGGTACAATACCCAGCCAGAGAGGTTCCATCATGAAGAGAATCGCGTGGATATGTGTGCTGCTGGCAGCCCCGTCGTCGCCTGTGTCGGCCCAGCAGGCCGCTCCGCCCGCCGCTCCCGCTCCTGCCGACAAGACGCTCAAACTCGAAGGCCTGCGCCTGGACGTGAAGAACCGGCGCATCACGATCGACGCCGAGGTCACCGCCCCCACCACCGCCCTGGAGTTCCTCCTGGTCCGCAGCGGCGGAAAGGAGTACGAAAGCGTCCTGCGGAGCAGAGTCAAGGGCAGCGACCTGCATGCCGCCCTGCTGGCCCTGGGCCTCATGCCCGGCAAGCCTGCCCGCTGGATCGACCAGAACCAGGGCGACCCCCGATTCGCCCCGCCCGAGGGCCCCGCCGTCTCCATCGCCCTGCGATGGAAGGACAAGCAGGACAAGGTCCACGAGCAGCCCGCCTCCGCCTGGATCGCGCCGGCCGGCCGAAAAAAGGTCAACATGCCCGACCGCTGGGTGTTCATCGGGTCGCAGTTCCTGCCCGACGGGCGCTACTGGGCCGATGTCGACGGCGAGATCATCTCCGTCTCCAATTTTGCGTCCGCCGTTCTGGACGTGCCCTTCGAGTCGTCCAACAAGGAAGCCCTCATGGATTTCGTCTCCAATGCCAAAGCGATGCCCCCGGCCGGGACGAAAGTGGAGATGATCATCGAGCCGTTGGCCGGGGCGGAGAACTCGCCCCATGCCCGCGTGATGATCGAGATCGACCCTTTCGGGCGGCTGAGGCTGGACGGGCGCCCCATCCTTCTCAGCGACCTGCGGGAGTGGGCGGAGCAGTTCATTGCCAAGTACCCCAAGGGCTTCGTGCAGATCCGCGCGGCGGGCAAGGCCATCGTTCATGACGTCGAGCAGGTGCGGATGGAGCTTCGCCTGGGCGGGGCGTGGGAGACCGAGATCATCCGCCTGCCGGCGGAGGACGCCGTTCTGCCCCGCACGCCGGACCAGCTCCAGCGACAACTCAAGTGGTGGGACAACCAGTTCGCCAACGCTCAGGACCTGATCCGCGACCCAGCCGAGGACGCCCAGGCGGTGCTGCAACAGATCCAGCGCGACCTGCAAGTCCTCCAGGCCACGCAGGGTCTGTGGGAGCAGTACGCCAAGAATCTCCGCCAGAAGATGGAGACGTACAAGGCGAGCACCCAGCCAGCCGGCACGAAGACCCAGGACAAGCCCAGCGGGCCATGACCGACCGCCCGGACAATCTGCCCGCCGCAGCGCCGCCCGCCGCCGCGGACGAGGGCAATCCGCAGGCTTTCTCGCTGCGCGGGCAACTGCGACCCGTCCTGTGGATCGTCGTCGCCACGCTGGCGGTGGAGCTGGGAGCGTACTTCCTGGCCCTCGGTTCGACCTCCCGTCGCGACGCGCTCCTGTTGGGCCTGGGCGCGTGCACCGTCTGGGTCTGTCTGGCAGCCGGTCCGTTCGCTGTGGGCGGACGCAGAGCGCTGACCGCCCTGCTGCGGGGCGGGGCCGTCGCCGACGCTTCTCTCCTGAGCCTCCTGGTCTACTGGGCGCTCGACGCGTCTGCCGACACGCCGCGCCTGTTCACCTTCGTCAATGTCTTGCAGACCTACTGCACGCTGGCGGCGCTGGCGATCTTCGCCGTCGCGTTGGTGTTGGCTTTCTCGGGGCCGATCGCCCGCTGCGCCGCGGCGACGGCCTCCGCCGTCATTCTCATGCTCGCCCTGACCACGCCGCTGTGGACCGGATCAGCCTTGCAGGCCGCCCGCGAGGACCAGACCCGCCGCCAGGTCATCCGTGCGGCGGTGTACGTCAACCCTTTCTACTCAATCACCTCGCCGCTGGCCCCTCGAACGCAGTTCGTCTGGCACCAGGCCCAGGAGATGTATCGCCTGACGCGGATCGGCGACTACGCAGCCCCGCCCCCCGTGCCGTGGTACGCCAGCGCCTTCCTCTACGGGTGCGCCAGCGCGATCCTCGCGGCATCGCATCTGGTTCGCAAACGGTGATCGACCCCGCCCACGATGCCCGCCGGACGGACATCGCACGATGAGGTTCTGTCTACAGGATCTCCCTCAGCAGTCGCGCGAAGTGTTGCAGCGCCTTGCCCCGATGACTGACCGCGTTCTTCTCGTCGGCGGGCAACTCCGCCGCCGTCCGCCCCTTGCCCTCCACCACAAACAGCGGGTCGTAGCCGAAGCCGTTCTCCCCCCGCGGCGCATGACCGATGCGACCCTCGACGGTGTCGAACGTCTGGATGCGGATTCGCTGTCCGTCCGACAGGGCCAGGCAGCAGACAAAACGAGCAGTTCGATTCTCTTCGGCGACGTCCGCCAGGGCAGCCAGCAGCTTGCGGTTATTGGCCGCGTCGCTGACCGATCGTGGTGCGGAAGGGGGGCACTCCCCGGCGGCGTAGCGTGCGCTCTGCACGCCGGGCAGACCGTCCAGGGCGTCGACCATCAGGCCCGAGTCGTCGGCCAAGCACCACTGCCCGGTGGCCTTCGCGTAATAGTGGGCCTTTTCGCACGCGTTCTGGGCGAAGGTGTCGCCCGTTTCGGCGGGCTCGGGGACCTGGCCGAACTCGTCCAGCGCCGCGATGCGGACTTCCAGGCCGGTGAGCACCTGGCGGATCTCGCGGATCTTGCCCGGATTTCGGGTGGCCAACACAATCGTGGGCCGACTCATCGCTGCCCTCCGGCCGTCGGCGGGGCGTCTTTCCGTCCGGGCACCGGCACCACGCGGGGCGGCTCGTCCTGCTTGATCTCCCGCCCCTGGGCATCGCGAGCGCGGATCACCGACTTGTACCCGTTCACGCTGAAGGGGACCTTGGCGACGATGTCGGCCATCTTCGGGTCCAGCACCTGGATCATCGGCTGGGACGCGAACACCGTGGGCCTGAACGGGTCGTTGCCGCGCTGCCTGGCCTGATCCACGATCACGCGGACCGCCTCTTTGGGGAACGATCCCACCATCACGTAGGAGTGGGCGGGGTCGTGGTGGTAGTACGCCTCATAGCCCTGCTCGCGGAGCTCCTTGCACCGCTCGACGGCGAACTTCTGCCGCCCGACGTAGTCGGCCTTGGGCACGTCGTAATAGTCGGCTACGAGTACAGTGTAGTAGCCCTTGCTGGTCTGGATGTTCCACTCGGGCGGTCCGACATCCTTGGGCACCAATGCCACCACGCGGGCCCGCTGGAAGGGTTTCATGCCCGTGGCCTGGGCCACGAAGTTGCGGGCCGTTTCCAGGTCGCCCTCAGCCGCGGTGGGGCTGTGGTACTGCCCACGGTAGATGTCGCTGTGGTTGTCGCCATGGACCAGGAACACGTCCTTCCAGCCGGTGTGCGAACGGACGCTCTCCAACAGTTCCTTGGAATTGGCGATGTGCTGACCGCCCGTGGTGCCCATCAGCCAGATCGTGTACTCGCCTCGGGACAACGCCGACGGCCCGCCCAGGCCGCCCGAGCAGCCCGCCAAACCGGCGACCGGCAGACAGGCCAGCACGATTGCGATACCTTTGCTCATTGTCCGCGCTCCACAAGTCTTGCCGTGCCGCAGACGGGTGTCTGCGGCGCTGTTCGCATTGCTATCGGCGCCTGGCCGCCGCGGCTCGCAGGGCCTTGCTCTGCTCGGCCAGCAGGCGGCGGATACCCCTGCCGCCCAGCCGCAGCATCTGCTGGAGCCGGCCCGCGTCGAACGCCGCCCGCTCCGCCGTCGCCTGCACCTCGATGAACTTTCCCCCCGCCGTCATCGCCAGGTTGAGGTCCACCTCGGCCCGGGAGTCTTCGGCGTAGTCCAGGTCGAGCAGAGCCCGTCCGTCAACGATGCCGACGGACACAGCGGCCACGCGCCCGCTCAGGGCGGTCGCGGCGCATGCCCCTCTCCGCGCCGCCTCGCCCACCGCCTGGGCCAGGGCCACGTACGAACCGGTAATCGCCGCCGTTCTCGTCCCGCCGTCAGCCTCCAGCACGTCGCAGTCAAGGTGCACGGTGTTCTCGCCCAGCTTGTCCAGGCGCAAGACCATCCGCAGCACCCGTCCGATCAGCCGCTGGATCTCCACCCCGCGCCCGTCAGGCTTGGCCAGCGGACGGGCTTTGCGCGTGCGCGTGGAGGCCGGCAGCATGCCGTACTCCGCGGTCATCCAGCCCTTGCCGCTGCCCTTGCGCCACTCCGGTACGCCCGGCACGATGCAGGCCGTGCAGATCACTCGCGTCCGCCCCATCTCGATCAGGCACGAACCGTCGGCCGATCCGACGAACGGCGTGGTGATCCGGACAGCCCGCAGTTCATCGGCCTTCCGCCCGTCGTGTCGTTTCGTGCTTGCCATCTCGCCTAGTGTACCCCAAAGCCCCCGGCGACAGAATAGGTCTTATGGATCGTCTTCTCCACCCCCCGTCCCCATCTCCTGGTCCCTGTCGTTTCACATCCAATGCCTGAACTTGTAGCACAGCGACTGGAGGAGCATCTGGTGCCAGGGGCGGCTCTCGAATTCCTCCAGGGTGACTTCGTGGCACTGGGCCAGGTCCGCCAGCGTCTGCCGGCGCAGCGTGCGGGCGAAGGCCACGTCGCTGATCATGGCCACCGCTTCGAGTTGGTGGACCAGGCTGCGATGGTCGAAGTTGTAGCTCCCGACGATCGCCCAGCCGTCGTCGACGACGGCGGTCTTGGCGTGGAGCATGCCGTGGGGCCATTCGAAGATTCGCACGTGGCTGGCCAGCAGTTCGCCGTACAGGTTCCGGCTGGCCAGGGCTGCCACGGCCACGTCGTTCTCCCTTGCGACCGCCACAGCCACCACCACGCCGCGACGGGCAGCTTTCTTGAGCGCCGAGCGGATGCGGAGGTCAGGGATGAAGTATGCGCTCTCGATCAGGATGTGATGGCGGGCATGGCGGATGGCATAGAGATACGCCTCCTGAATCCGCCGACGGTGGCGGAACAGCTCGTTGCCCAGGATCTTGACCGGCACGGCGGCACCGGCAGCGGGCTGCTCTCTCCTGTCGCCCTCCCGCTGGAGGGCTGCGTGCCGGCGGCGGCGGAATGGATGCTGGAGTCGTCGCCGTACGCCGGCCCGCAGGCGGCCGTGAAGGGTAACGGCGGATTCGTAGGGCGTGGCGTCCCGCCAGCCATAGTCGAACAGCAGTCCCAGGCGGTAGGCGACCTCTTCGCCCTCGATGCGGACGTGCGTGTCGCGCCACCCGCGGCCGCCTTCGGCCAGCGGGACGTAGTCGTCAGCGATGTTAAGCCCGCCGGTGAATGAAATGTGCCTGTCCACGATGAGGATCTTGCGGTGGTCGCGCTTGTCGAGCATCCACAGGGGCCTGCCCAGCACCAGCGGACGGTAGACACAGACCTGGACGCCGGCCTCCAGCAACTCCCCGATGAACCGCCCGCCCAGGCCGACTCCCCCCACCCAGTCGTACAGAAGGCGGATGCTCGCGCCTCGTCTGGCCGCCGCCAGCAGCGCCTGCTGAAACCGCCTGCCCGTGCGGTCGTCCCGCAGGATGTAGGTCTCCAGGTCCACGCTGGAACGGGCGGAGTCGATCGCCTCCAGCATCTCCGTGTACGCCTGCGAGTCCACCAGCAAGTCCGCCCGGCTGGCGTGGCAGAACCGAGCGGGAGCACGGACGTAGCGCCGAACCGCCTGGTCGTTGGTCAGTGCCGGGCGGTCGAGCAGGACCAGTTGACGCGTACGATGCCTGCCGCTCAGCAAACGAAGCCGCCACTGCCTGGCCCGCCAGGTCCACAGGGCTGCCACGCCCAGCACGTGCGTGAAGGCCGAGCCCAGGACCGCCGCCAGCAGCGCCCCGCCCGCCAGGGGCCCCCAGATCGAAGGCAAGTCCGCCCATGCCCGCACAACCTCCCACGCCGACCGCACCGGACGGGCCCATTGCCAGAGCCGGGCCGCCTCCACCGCCTGCACCAGGGAGTCCTGAGGACCCGGCCAAATCGCCTCGCCCAATGCTGCTTCCGCCGCCACGATGTGCTCGAACGTGGCGGGATTGAACGCGACAAGCGGGAGCAGGGACATGATCTTGCTGCCCCTGGCGTACCAGGCGATCAGCAGCGCCAGCGGCGCCTGAAGCAGCGGTACAGGAACCAGCAACGCGAAGACTCCCGCTGCCAGGCCCCGCGCCATCTCGCTGGCTGAATGACGCTTACGCACCAGACGCCGCTTCTGACGCTTCAACCAGACTCGTATCCGCCGCACAATCATGCTCACCAAGTATACCTCGCTCCGACAGGCGCCATAAGCCCCATCAGAACCAGAAGACCCATGAAGGCCGCCACAAATGCCGATAAGAAGATGACAAGAGGGCTGAGCCCCCTCAAACGCGACTGGTTTGCATGAAACGACTCCTGTTCATCACGCATCGCATGCCGTACCCGCCCGACAAGGGCGAGCGGGTCCGCGCGTTCCACGAACTGCAGGCCCTGGCCCAGCATTTCGAGATCACGCTGGCCAGCCTGGCCTACGAGGCGTCGGACCTGGAGTCGGCCCAGATGCTCCGTTGCTGGTGTTCGCAGGTGCTGTTGGTCGGACGAAGCGCCTGGGCGGGACGCCTCCGCGCGGGGCTGTCCCTGTTGACGGGGCGGGCTGCCAGCGAGGGCTACTTCGCCAGCCGTTCGCTGGCCCAGGCCATCGCCCGCAGCGGCAAGGGCCAGCCCTTCGACGTTGTTCTGGGCTACTGTTCGAGCATGTTGCCCTACGCGCTGCGTGCCCCGGCGCGCCAACGGCTCATCGACCTGGTGGACGTGGACTCAGCCAAGTGGGCCGCCTATGCCGGTCAGTCGAGCGGGCTGCGGAAGTGGTTGTACGGACGCGAGGCACGCCTGGTCGCTCGACTGGAGCGACAAAGCGTCCGCGAATGCCGGGCGGTCTTCCTGGTCAGCCAGAACGAAATCGATGCCCTGGGCATTCGCAGCGAGCGGTTGATCGCCCTGCCCAACGGCGTGGATACCGAGTTCTTCTCGCCCCAGGCGCCGTCCGACCCGCCCAGCGCCGAGATCGTCTTCACTGGCTCGATGGACTATCGTCCTAACGTGGAGGCGGTGTGCTGGTTCGCCCGTAGCGTCCTGCCGGCCGTCCGCAAGCGAGTCGGCGGGGCGAGTTTCTGGATCGTCGGGCGCAACCCCACACGGGCCGTCCAACGGCTCGCTGAGGAGGTCCCCGCGGTGCACGTCACCGGGGCCGTGCCCGATGTGCGCCCGTTCCTCGCGCGAGCGCAGATAGCCGTGGCGCCGCTTCACATTGCCCGCGGCATTCAGAACAAGGTGCTCGAAGCCATGGCCATGGGCAAGCCGGTCATCGTTTCGCCTCAAGCAGCCGAGGGCATCGAAGCCGCCCCCGACGTCGAGCTGCTGTTGGCTCGGACCGTGCAGGAGTGGGAGGACCAGGTAGTGCTGCTTCTGGGCAGTTCGGGCCGCTGTGCCGAACTGGGCGCCCTGGCCCGCCAGTGCGTTCGTGAGCGGTACAGTTGGCCCGCCCGCATGGCCCCGCTGGTCGACCTGTGCCTCCGCCTGGCGGAGGAACCCGCATGACCGACCCGCACCCGCCGCAGACGCCAGGAAGGTTGACCCGCTGGTTCCGGCTTGCCTGGGCCGGTTGCGGCGTTCTTCTGCTGCTGGTCAGCGTCATGCCTTCGGACCCGCACGCCGAGCAGGGCATCTGGGCGTGGGACAAACGCATCACCCCGCAGACGCAAAACACCCTGCACGTGCCCGCATATGCCGTGCTGGCGGCACTGGGCGTGTGGGCGCGATGGCGCAACGGCGGCATCGCGGGCTGGGCGGCGGTCTCGTTCGGCCTGGCCTCCGCCTACGGCGCACTCCTGGAGTGCGCCCAGGCGATCATCCCGGGCCGCTACGGCTCGCTCAGCGATGCACTGCTCAATGTGCTCGGCGCTGCCCTCGGCACGGCATTGGCGGTCATCGTGGGCAAGCGGATGCTGAAGAAGCCCGCTCCAGAAACCACAAAGCCTCTGTGAGTTCCGGGGCCTTTGTGGTGATCCTCTTGTCCCGGCCGCTTTCTGGTAAGATAGGTGTGTATGGCACAGCGTGACAAAATCCGGATCTTCAGCCGCCTGGCCTGGCTGGTGCTGGGCCTGTGGGTGCTTGCGGGCGTGGGCGGCGCGGTGGTCTTTCGCTCGCAGCTTGGCCCGGCCTGGTCCGCCGCCCGCGTGGACGTGCCGGTGGTGGTGATTGAGAGCGACGACTGGGGTCTGGACTTCGAGCCCCCGCACTACGTTCCTCCGGGCCCAGCCGTCGACGCTCGCCAGGAGGCGGGCGTGCGCCGGCTGGCGAGTATGCTGGCCACCAGGCGCGACGCCGCGGGCCGGGCGGCGGTTGTTTCCGCCTTCATTGTCGTACAGCAGGCCGATTCCGCCGCCATCGCCGCCGACCCCACGTTCGCCTACCATGCCCTGCCCATCGACCGCTCCATGCCCAGGACGGTGACTGCCCTCAAGCAAGGCGCCCAACAGGGCGTGCTCGAACTGGTCTACCACGGGCGCGACCACCGCGACGTTGGCCTGTGGTGCAACAACATCCGCGCCATGGTCGAGACCGCCGCTGCGCCGCAGCGGCGGCGCGATTCGATCCCGAGTCGGTCCGCATCTTCCACCCCCGAGACGAGCGCGAGCGCGACCGGATCGTGGCGGAGTATTTCGACAGCCGCCTGGGCTACCTCAAGGAACTCGACTATGCCCGACTGGAGGCCAAGGTGACCGAGGGCCTGGCGGAGTTTGAGCGGATCTTCGCCCGCCGGCCCGTCAGTACCGTCCCGCCCCGCTACCTGTGGGGCTCAGCCGCGGAGAAGGCGTTCGCCGCCCATGGCATCCGCTACCTGCACGGGGCCAACAAGCAGGGCGGGCGGCACCGCGGCGCCGGCGACGTGTGGGCCCGCCCGTTCGGCGTGCGCCTGGGCGAGGGGCTCATCGGCATCCCGCGTAATACCGATGTGGAGGTCCGGCCGGACAACTCCCTGCCGTCGATGGAGACGGTCCTGGAGGAGGCCGACCAGGCCGTCGCCACGGGCCAGCCGATAGTCATCTGCACCCACGCGTGCAACTACGCCACCGACGGCCCCGCCCTGGGCAACCAGATGTGCGACTTCCTGGGCCGGGTGCTGGACGAGTTGAAACGCCGATATCCGGACCTCCGGTACCTGTCGGCTGAAGAGGCCGGCCGCCTGGCCGAGCGGGGAGAGGTCTCCGTGCGCCTCGAGGGGCAGGAGCGCCCGCTTCGCCTGGCCGGGCCGCTCAAGAGCGCCTGGCTGGCCGGGCGGGACCTGTACCTTCGCCGCTCCAAGATCCGCCTGTACATACAGGCCCTGGCGGTTCTGGCGGTGCTGGCAGCGGCGATGCAGATCGTCTCCTGGAAGAGGACGCAGAGGAACAGAGACGAAGAGAACTGAAGAGATAGAGGCAAAGAAGGAATTGAGTATTGAAGAGCGATATGGGCTTCCCCACGAGCGGCGGGCGCGACAGGAGGGTACATTTAAGTTTCCTATCAGTCCCGGGCACAGTCCATGACCAAGGAAGATCATAGCTACTGTGATTGCCCTTCCTGCCGAGGCAGGCGTCGCCTTCTCTGGTCGACTCCCCAGGCGATTGCTTGCAGTTGCACTATTGCTCTTGCCCAAGGTCTCCTGCTCGCCCTGGTCTTATGGCCAACACACTCTAACCTCCCGCAACGGCTTGGCCTGCCAGACCTGGGGTCGAGCGTGGTTCTGTGCGCTGCTTCAATCGGTGCCGCGGCATTCCTTGCGGTGCCGCTCGCACGTCTCCTTATGAGGATGACACCTGTCACAGTCCCAATGGATGGTCTGTCGCAAACGGTCTCCCTGTTCTTGATCACGCTGAATGTCGCCATCGGCTTCTGCGGCTTTCTCTTGCCGCTCTTCTTCGCAGGTTTCCCCGTTATCTCGGTTGCGGCTGACGCCTTGCATGCGGTGTTCCGCTCACCGCTCACAGGAAGAGGCATCCGATCCCTGGCCTTGCTAGTTTCCCCGGTTGCCTATTTGGTTTCGGCCTGGTGGCTTTGTGTCACGTCCCACTTTTCCTTCCTCGGAGGAGTCGAAAGACCGACCGAGCCCTATTGCCTGTTTCTTAGACGGTTCAACTCGTTCGCGGATTTTAGCCTGTTTGCCGGATTACTCAGGGCAAGAGCGCGAGGTCTTAGGTTGCTAGCGCTGATGCCAACAAGTGAGATGCCCATGGCGAAGAGCAAGGGGGGCAACTGGAATCCGCTGACGATCGGGTATGCAGGGCTCTCTTTAACATGGCCGCGCAGGAGCATCCCGATTTTCATTCAAGCGACAGATGAGTCTTGGCAGGCAACCGTGAAAGCCCTTGTGCGCGGAGCCGCCTATATCGTGATGGATGAAAGTGAGCAATCTCCCTCAATTCGGCATGAGTTCGATATCCTTCGCAGTGAATCGCGAGCGGCAAGTACACTACTGGTCGCGCACTGCGCGCATCGCTTTGCTGAAGCCTCCCCGGCGGGCGAATACCTTCCTCAGGATATTCGTCGGTTCCGGTATCGCACCAGCCGCATCCGCGGGTTAGCTGCTACAATTCCAGGACTCGTGCTCTGCTCCGCTGCCGTGTGGTCGGGACTGGCTCTTCTCGCTTCCGGGCCCTTCGCCGCTGCCCCCGGTGTCTGGCTCCTCTTTGTGGGGATCTGCGGCTGCACTCTTGTTTCCTTCCGTCCCTCGATGAGCATGGGATCCGAAAGGGAATTCAGACGCGTTTTGGTCAGCGTCAGCCGTCCACAGATTGCCGCTCTCGCTCGCGGCGTGAGTGCCACGGTATTAGGTTTTGCGGCTCTCCTCCTCGCACTCCTGCTTGGTGCAGTTGTGCTCTGGCACATTCCGTGGCTCCCTCATGGTGATCTGCTTCTGATGTTGCTGGTCGGCGCTTTCATGTTGCGGCGCCAGTTGAAGCGTAGTATTGCCCTGGGCGCAGGGATGCTGAAGGCTTGTACCCGTACGGGGCATCAGTGGTATTGCGAGAACGACGCCTGTCACCGTTGCGAACGGTGTCAAGAGATGGCTCCTCACCGCTATCTGACGTACGAAGGCGAACGAGAGGTCGCTGGGTCGCGAAGAACACACGCAGATGGTAGTGCCTCCTTTCAGACAGAACGCTACATCTACCGCAAATGCGCTGACTGTGGCCATTGTCCATGAAGAGGTCGAGAGAATCACTAAATCGGGGGCGGTCGCGCCCGCATGACAAGGCGGGGGGGGCCTTCGCTTCAGCGTCTGGGCGCCTAGCAGTCCGTTGAAAAAGTGGCACGGGCATCTTGCCCGTGTGTCCCACGGCCGTCCCGGCCGTGGGAGTTGCTGTTTTCCGGACAATTCCACGGGCAAGATGCCCGTGGTACACATGGGCGAGACGCC
>JAKJER010000104.1 GCA_022705325.1 Planctomycetota bacterium
GGCGATGTGCGTCGGCGGGCCATAGGCTTCCTGGCGGATGCGGCGTCGCGGCACGCCCAGGGCTTCGAGTTCCTGGCGGCAGAAGTCGTAGAGAGCCGCGGGGCCGCACAGGTAGAACATGCGGCCGGTCAGGTCGCCCACGGCTTCCCGGAGTACGTCTCGTGTGATATACCCGTTTTGGCAGGGCCAGGCCGGGTGCAGCGCGCCGCTTTCTTCGAGCACGGGGACGTACCGGAAGTTCCCGAAGCGGGACGCCAGCCGGGCCAGTTCGGCGTGGAAGATGACATCGTCGGCGGCGCGGTTCCCGTAGAGGAGCACGATCTGGCGGTCCAGCCCGCATTCGAGGGTCTCCCGGATCATGCTCATAAAGGGCGCGATGCCCGAGCCGCCCGCGATAAACACCAGCGCGTTCCCGTGAAAGACGGGGTTGTATACGAAGCCGCCCGTGGGGCCGGAACTTTCGAGGGTATCGCCGACGCGGATTTCGTCGAGCAGGTGGCCGGACACGAGGCCGTCGGGCACCCGGCGCACCGTGATGTCGTAATAGCCGGTATTTATGGGCGAGCTGGAAATGCTGTAGGGGCGGCCGGTCCGGACCTGGCCGAACCGCAAGGCCAGGGCGACGTATTGTCCGGCCTGGAAGGGCGGCAGCGGGCGGTCGGGCGAAACCAGCCGCAGGGTCTTGGTCGAGGCGGTCTCTGCGCGGATATCGCCGACGCGCAGCGCCAGCCGCGCAGGATGATACTGGTCAATCCAGTGCGCGACCTGCCCCTTGTAGTGCCCGTAGTCGGTCCCGAACTTGCGGGCGGCCTTGATTTCCTTCACCACGTCTTCGTACCCGTCAAACTGCTGCAGGATTTCCTGTTTCATACTAGCGCCTCACTTGCCCAGGTGTTTCAGGACTTGGCGCGCCGCGCGCACGCCCGAATCCAGGGTCGGTTGAAAGCCGCCCGATGCGGCCCACGCGCCCGCCAGGTACAGCCCGTCCACCGGCGGTTTGGGCGAGACGAAGGACGCCGAATCCTTCACGTACTGGTCGAACCCATAGAAAGCGCCGCCCGGATGGCCCAAATAGCGCAGGTGGGTGATGGGCGTCGAGATCTCCATCTCCTCGAGATGGTCCCGCAGCCCCGGATAGACCGTCTCGGCCCGCGCCAGCATCGCATCGGCCGCCTTGTACTTCTCCGCGGTGTACGCTTCGGGCGGGACGTGGAACCACGGCTCCGCATACTGCAGCATGATGAGGGCCGCCTGGGTCGTGCCCGGCGGCGAGAACCCGCTGTCCATGCGCGTGTAGCACGTCATGGCCAGCCCCGTCTCTTCGCGGCATCCCAGCATCCGGGTCGCTTCATACTCCTCGTCCTGCGACCCGCGCCCGCCGATGAAGGTGGTGGTGTTTGTGATGCCGAGTTCTTCCGGGCTTCGGTCAAACCCCGCGTAGACCGTCACCGCCGAAGCCCCCACCGTACAACCGCGCATCTCCGAGAACGCCGCGTCGGGCAGGTGTTCGCGCCCGATCAGGTCCGCGTACGTGGTGATCCGCGACGCGTTCGAAATGACGTGCCGCGCCAACACCAGTTCGCCCCGATCATCCAAGACGCCCTCGACCCGGTCGCCCTGTACCACGATCCGCGCGGCGCCGCAGTTATAGCGGACCGTGCCGCCGTACTTGAGAAAGGTGTCCGCCAGCGCCGCCGACAGCATCTGGCTGCCCCCTCTGATGTGCTGCGGCTTGTATTCGATGTACGCGAGGAACATCATGGCCCAGTCCACAAAAGGCATGCGCCGCGGCGGCAATCCCAGGTAGCCCCAGTACGCGGTCAGCGCCCGGCACAGCACCGGGTCCTTGAAGAACTGGTCCAGCACCTCCTGGGTCGTTTTGAGCAGGCAGGAGAAGGCCCGCGGGTAGCTGTCGCGCGTCGGCGCCGGGTCCTTGAGGTAGAACAGGCCGACGACCTCCATGAAAAAGGCCGCGAGAAACTCGAAGAACGCCGCGATCGCCTCCTTCTCGTGGGGGAAGCGGCGCTGCAGTTCGGCGATGACCGCATTCCGGTCCGCCGTCAACGTCAGCTCCATCCCGTCCGGCCCCACCGTCCGGTACAACTCCTCCATCACGATCAGGTCCAGCTGGTCCAGCACTTCCAGCCCCTCGAACACCGCCCGCAACGGGCCGGGGTTCTCCGCCGTGCCCAGGCCGCTCAACTGGTGCAGGGCCACCTCGAACTCGAAGCGGCCCCGGCAAAAGCTCGTCGCGCAGCCGCCCGGCACACT